>NZ_JBYMUW010000005.1:0-1302054 GCF_057814995.1 Caballeronia sp. SL1002
GGCAGTTCCCGCCGAGTTTTCGCTTCGACGCAGCGAGCCTGGAGCCGTTTCTGGCGCTGCTTCCCCACGACACCGACGCCGCGCTGAAGCTCGCGAAACAGCACGAACCCATGATGGAAGGCCGCACGCTACTCGAAGTGGAGAAGCCGGGCGCGATCCGTCACGCCATCGAGATTCGGCACGAAAGTTTCGTCGATCCGGCGTTCGTCGAGTTATTGCGCCGCTATAACGTCGCGCTCGTGATGGCGGACACGGATGGCCGCTGGCCGCACATGCAGGACGTGACCGCGGATTTTATCTATTTGCGTCTGCACGGGCAGAAGACGATGTACGAAGGCGAGTACACGGACGAAGCGCTCGATCACTGGGCGGCGCAGGTCCGGCGCTGGGCGGAAGGCGGCGAGCCACGCGATGCGGATCGTGTGGCGGCGCGCGCGCCGAAAAGCACGCACGCGCGCGACGTTTTCTGTTATTTCGACAACGACAAGAAAGTGCGCTCGCCGTTCGACGCGCAGCGTTTCGCCGATCTGCTGGGTGTCGATTGGGCGGCGCAGCACGCGGCACCACGCGACGCGCTGCTCGCGTCGCGCAAGCGCCGCGCGGCGTAGACGCGCGTCAATGTGACGCGTTGTGTTTGCTGTGCCCGTGCTTCGCCGCGTGCTTTTTCGGCGCGGCGTCGCTGCGCGCGGTCGCGCTGACCGGCTGAATCGGCGACGCATCGGCAGCTTCTTCGCGCTTCGTGTTCGTCGCGTTCGGCACGCTGACGTTGGCCGAATCGGTGTCGAAGAAGGACGCAAGCGTCGCCTGCTGATTCAGCATCAGTTGCTCGATGCGCTGCTGCTGCGACGCGCTTTCCCGGCTCATGCGCAGCAACACGACCGTCTGCGCGATACCCGTTGCGACCGTCGCGAGCATCACGCACACGATGATCGTCAGCATCGTCTTCATCCGGCGCGAATGGGCGGTGGACGTGCCGCGCTGATCGGCGATCACGGCGTAGAGCGCGTCGATGGTGTCCGCGAAAGCCGTCGCGCGGGCGCGGTCGAGTTCGGGCGTTGCGTTCTGTCCGGTTGAGGTAGCGGACGCGGCTCGCTGGTTCTGCCGATCGACATCAATCAACGACGCCGCGAGCGACGCGGGCGTCGGTTGCGGTTCGTCCGGCGCGGCGTGCGCGCTTGTCGCCGCGCGCGTAGCGGACGCGGCAAGCGTTCCGGGCCTGGACGGCGCGCTATCGTTATCGGGCGAAACGTCGCCTTCCGGCGCAACGCCGATCAGCAAATCCACCGCAGGCTCGGGCTCGGGTTCAAGCGTTTCGATCGCCTGCTGCACGCCGCCCGGCGTCGCGCCGTTCGTTGCATTCCGTGCAGCTCGCCGCGAAGCCGCGCCTTCGGCCGAACCGGACGCGCTCGGCGGCACTGCCGCCATGAACACCTCGGGTAATTCGAAGCCCGCGAGCGTGCCTTGCCGGACGTCGGTGTTCATGGCTTGAAGCGTCGCGCGCTCGGCGTCTTCGGCGAACAGATCGAGCGTGGCCGCGCCGCGCGACGCCGCGCTCAACTGCGCGAGCCGTTGCGCCGAACGCGCGGCGCGGGCGAGTTTGGTGTCGGTGTCGAGCGCATCGGGGGTGCCAGCACTGGATTGTTTCGATACCGCCTGACGGCGCGGCGATGCGCGGCCGGACGAAGCGGCGGGGACGGAAGTCTGGGCGTTTTTTACAGCGGAATCTGGCATAAGTCGAAGAGTGGCGGCCGGGCAAAGGCGGCCCACAGCGGGTCACGCGGATCAGCGAATTTTTTGAGACCGCATTGTCGCACGGCTAAGCGCGTCGATCGGCGCTTTGTCCCTGCGAATCGGTCTTCAGGCGGCGGTCGGCGGTGTGCTTACCCACACGGTTCTACGACGCGCCTTCTTCCTTGAATTCGCGCACGCTCGGAAGGCGGCGCAAGTTGTCGCAAATCGCCTGATATTCCACCGACGACACCCGCGAAAGCGTGATCTGAACTTCGTCGAGATCGGTTGAATCGTCGCTTTGCTGCACGATGAACTGCTTGACCCGCGCGCTGCCCGGCCCGAGCAATTCGTGCAGCGCATGAAAGTTGAGCGCGCCGCGATCCACGAGCAGCGTGAGCTGGCGACGCTGTTTCACCGAAATGAAACGGCGTTCCAGCGGCTTGATGCCCGCGAGGATGATGAGAATGATGATGGTCGCGGCAATCGACGCCGTATAAAGTCCGCCGCCGACCGCGAGCCCGATCGCCGCGACCGACCAGAGGCTCGCCGCCGTCGTCAGCCCGCGCACGATCTCGCCGCGCAGCAGGATCGACCCTGCGCCGAGAAAGCCGATGCCCGAAACGACTTGCGCCGCGATCCGCGAGGGATCGAGCACGGTGTGTTCGTTGCCGATGACATCCGCGAAACCGAACGCCGAGACGATCATGATGAGCGTCGAGCCGACGCACACGAGCATGTGCGTGCGCAGGCCGGCCGCCCAGGAAAGCCGCTCGCGTTCGAAGCCGATCACGCTGCCGAGCGCGGCGGCCAGCACGAGCCGCGAGACGAGTTCTATATTGCCCAGCATGGACGCGTTCTCCTTGTCGTGGGCCGGGATCGAGTCCCGGCGGGTTAGGGCGGTTTGCAACTGATCCTACGCCGAACCGCATTGGTGTTAGCCAGCGCCGGCGGTGATCGCTGCGGCGCGACCCGGCGGCACGCAGCAGACGACCGTACCACGGTCGCGCCAAGCGTTGTCGTTTGAGTCGTCGTGACGGTTGACGTTCACATTCTCGTTCCCACGCGACAACGTCGCCAAGCCGATGCACACCGATTCTCTCTATTAATCAGGAATACCAATCGGTTGATGCAGGTCGTCGCGAGTCCGTGAGCAATCGCGCAGCGTCCGCGAGGACGTCATTTTTTGCCGTCTTTCGAGCGAATTATTTGTCAAATGGCGTAGAACGCCGAGCCATGTCCGATTAGACCGGACGCGCTCGCGTTTGCACAAAATTTTGATTTATCCTTATGTATCCGGTGCGTCGAATGATTTTGCCCGGTTGACTTTGCGTTTTTGTCTTCGCACTTTCAAACCGTGTCTTCGTCCGCCCTCCAACTTCCAACTACACGAGCGCCGTATGCCCGACCATCCGATTTCTCCGTCCGCCGAATTGCGTGGGCATTACGCAAACGTGCTGCTGCCGGTCTGGCGCGGCCCGGGCTTCAATACCGAACTCCGCCTGCCCTACGAAGCCGTCGCGCCCGCCGATCACGCGCCGCTCGCCCCGACGCGTTACAGGGCGATGGCTTGCGCGCGACAGTTATATGTCTTTTCGCGCGAAGGCGATCTGGAGCACGCGGCCACGCTGTTCGCATCCTTGCTTCACTATTTTCGGGATACGGTGCATGACGGCTGGTTCTACAGCGTCGATGCCGAAGGCGCGCCGTTCGAGCGCAAAAAGGATCTCTACACGCACGCGTTCGTGATCTTCGCGTGCGCGGAATATGCGCGTCAGAGCGGCTCGAAGGAGGCGCTCGCCGTGCTGGACGAAACGGCGAAGCTGGTCGAGACGCGCTTCGCCGCGAACGACGGCCTGCTTAACTCGGCGCTCTCCGAAGACTGGAGCAAAGTTGTCGAAACGCCGATCCAGAATCCGCTGATGCACTTGACCGAAGCGTGGCTGGCCGCGCGCGAAGCCACCGGCGACTCCATATTCGACGAGCGGCTCGACGTGCTCGCGCGCGCGGTCGCCGCGACCTTCGTCGATACACCGAGCGGCTGTATCGCTGAGTTGCCGATCGGCGCGGACGACAACCGGCTGGAGCCGGGGCATCAGTTCGAATGGTTCTTTCTTGTGGAAGGCAGCCGCCATCCCGCATTCGAGGCGAGCGGTCTGCGTGCCGCGCTGCATCGCGCGTTCGATTTCGCCGAACGTCACGGCGTGGATGCCGAAACGGGCGGCGTCTGCGCGGCCATCGACGAGCGCGGCGCGATGAAGGATCCGATCCAGCGAATCTGGGCGCAGACCGAATATTTGCGCGCCCTCGCCACGCATGACAGCGATTCGGCGCGCGAGCGCCTGCCCGCGCAAATCGAGCGCTTCAGGTCGCGGTTCCTGCATTCGAGCGGCTGGATCGAGATTCAGTCCGAGGACGGCCGCGTGGTCCGCGCCGATATGCCGTCCACCACGCCCTACCATCTCGCCACGGCTTACGCCGCGCTGCCGGACTGAACGTTGCCCGAGTGGGCGAAAAAAAGCCTCGCGATCGATTCATCGCGAGGCTTTTTTATGATTTCCACAAGCTACACAGGCTGCTTACACCGCGGAAAATCCCGTCGGCTCGAACGCGTTGCCGGGCGCATTTGCGTGCCGGTCGGCCACGAGCACGGCATCGGAAATATGGAACACCGACACCGCCGCCTTCAACTGGCGCGTCTGCTCATGCAGCGAAGTCGCCGCCGCCGCCGCTTCCTCGACCAGCGCCGCGTTCTGCTGCGTCATCTCGTCCATTTGCGTGACGGCCTGATTCACCTGCTCGATCCCCGTGCTCTGTTCGAGCGACGACGCGCTGATTTCGGCCATCATCTGCGTGACGCGCGAAATGGACGTCGATACTTCGCGCATCGCCTGACCCGCCCGCTCGACGAGCGCGGAGCCGTCGCTGACCTGCGACACCGACTCGCTGATCAATTCCTTGATTTCCTTCGCCGACTGCGCGCTACGCTGCGCCAGGCCGCGCACTTCGCCCGCGACGACCGCAAAGCCGCGACCCTGCTCGCCCGCGCGCGCCGCTTCGACCGCCGCGTTCAGCGCGAGAATATTGGTCTGGAACGCGATCCCGTCGATCACCGAGATGATTTCCGCAATCTTGTCCGAGCTTTTCGCGATGCTGCGCATCTTCTCGACCACTTCGTTCACCACGCCCGATCCGCGTGACGTGGCGTTCAGCGCGTCGCCCGCGAGCGAGTTCGCCTCGTGTGCGTGCTCGGCGTTCTGACGCACCGTGGCCGTCAGCTCTTCCATGCTCGACGCGGTTTCTTCCAGCGATGCCGCCTGGTTTTCGGTGCGCGCCGACAGATCGGCGTTGCCAGTGGCGATTTCGTCCGCGCCGAGGTTGATCGAATCGGACGTTTCACGCACCGTTTTCACGGTCCGCGCGACGCTCGCCTGCATCGCGGCGAGACCGGCGAACAGGCGGCCGATCTCGTTCGTGCCGTGGTCGGCGATACGCTGGTCGAGTTTGCCCTCAGCGATACGCTCGAAATGATGGCCGGCTTCTTCCAGCGGCGCGATCACGGCGCGCCGCAGCGATAGATGCACCATCACGATGCCCGCGACGAGCGCCAGGAAAATCGCCGCGCCAACGCTGCGGAACAGGACGAATCGCGAGTCGATCGATTCAAGATACGCGCGGCCCGCTTCGTCACCAAATTTCACGAAATTCTGCTGCTCGGCGAGATAGCGATCCTGGAAACCTTGCGTCGGCTGGTCGAGAAACGCCTGGATGTTGTTGCTGTCGAGGTACTGAACCAGTTCGCCGAGCGCCTGATGCAGCGCCTGATATTTTTCCTGCAACGCGACCATGCGCGCCTGGTTGTCGTCGCCGGTTTTCGGCGCGCTGGCAAAAGCGCCGAACGACTTTTCCGCGAGCGCGAGTTGTTCACGCGCGTGCTGGACGATTTCGACCGGTTCCGTGCCGCCGCGAACCATGCGCGTGCCTGCGCGCGACAAATTGATACGTGCGTCCATCAGATGCTGCGTGGTCTCGTTGACCGCGTTCACCTGTCTGAGCGCGATATTCGCCAGATTGCCGACGTCCTCGTGCGTGCGCGAGAGCGACCAGAACCCGAGCCCTTCCGTCACGACCTGGAAAAGGCAAAACACTGCCAGCACCGCCAGCAACCCTGATGCAACTTTTATTTTTCCGAACATCCGACACCCGACTTCTAAAAAAATTAGCCCTTTCCCGCGGCAACCCTAGGGTTAACGGCAGGCAGTCCGGCGGCTTGAACACGATTTTCACGAAGTTTTTGGGCGCGTCCGTCGGGCAAATCGGATGAGTTCGGCGGCCTGTCTGCAATACGCCTGAAAGATTTCGCGCGCTTTTTCGAGAATCGTCCTTGCGGAGTAGCGGATCGCTACCTACAGTCCTCTCAGGCACCGAACCCACCAAGGAGTGTCCGAATGGCCGAAATCGTCGATATTGCTCGCGGCGCGCTGAACGCGCAGCCGTTCAGCGCCTTGCTCGGAACGAAACTGATGCAGGTCGATGCAGCGAGTCTCACGCTGTGTCTGACCATTCGCGACGAACTGAGGCAGCAGCACGGTTTCGTTCACGGCGGCGTAGTGAGTTATCTCGTCGATAACGCGCTGACCTTCGCCGGTGCGCTGCGACTCGGCCCGAAGGTCGTGACCGGCGAGTACAAGATCAACTATTTGCGTCCGGCGGTATCCGGCACGTTGATGGCGCGGGCGCGCGTGATCCACGCGGGCATGGCGCAGGCGACCTGTCAGTGCGACGTGTTCGTGACCGACGGCGGCGCGGAACGGCTGGTCGCGGTGGCGCAGGGAACGGTCAACCGCATTTCGGAAGGCGTCGCGGAGCCGGTGTATCACGCCTGACCTTTGGTCGACCTTTGCGCGCTTCAGTAAAAAACCTCGCCGCGGCGAGGTTTTTTTCGATGCAGGCGTTCTGAACGCGTCGGCTTACTTGGCCGCGTAGGTCGTCTGCTGCTGCTCGCCCAGACCCTGAATGCCGAGGCGGATGGTCTGGCCGGGTTTCAGATAGACCGGATTCGGCTTCACGCCCATGCCGACGCCCGGCGGCGTGCCGGTCGAAATCACGTCGCCCGGTTGCAGGCTCATGACTTTCGACAAATACGCCACCAATTGCGCAACGTTGAACACCATCGTGCGCGTATTGCCGTTTTGATAACGGTGGCCGTCCACTTCGAGCCAGAGATCGAGTTGCTGCGGATCGGCGATTTCGTCCTTGGTGACGAGCCACGGACCGAGCGGTCCGAACGTGTCGAAGCCTTTGCCCTTGTCCCATTGCGTGCCGTGCTCGATCTGCCACTCGCGCTCCGATACGTCGTTGATGACGCAATAGCCCGCGACGTAATCGAGCGCGTTTGCTTCGTCCACGTATTTCGCATGCTTGCCGATCACCACGCCGAGTTCGACTTCCCAGTCGGTTTTCTTCGATTCGCGCGGAATTTCGACGTCGTCGTTCGGGCCGCAAATCGCGCTCGTCCATTTGCCGAAAATGACCGGCTCGGTCGGCACCGGGAGATTCGATTCCGCCGCGTGGTCCGCGTAGTTCAGGCCGATACAGACGAACTTGCCGACACGGCCGACACACGGGCCGATGCGCGTATCGGATGAAACTTCCGGCAGCGTCGAGAGATCGATCCCGCGGAGTTTTTCGAGTCCCGCGTCGCTCAGCGTTTCGCCGGCGATATCGTCAACCACGCCCGACAGGTCGCGAATTTTTCCTTCCGAGTCCAGCAGACCCGGCTTTTCCTGACCTTTCGGCCCGTAGCGAAGCAATTTCATCTGTTTCGATCCTCGTTGTACAAATAAAGGTTCAGTTCAGTTCGACCAGCCGCCGTCGATCAAATGGATCTGGCCGGTCGTGAACGACGACTCATCGGAGGCGAGATACAGCGCCAGCGACGCAATTTCCTCAGGCTTGCCGACACGCCCCATCGGCTGACGCGCGACGAACGCGGCGTGAATCTGCTCGACGCTCGCGCCCTGCGCCTTCGCCTGTTCCGCGATGCGCTCCTGCAGCGACGGCGAATCGACCGTACCCGGACAAATCGCGTTGCACCGGATGCCGCGCGTGACGAAATCGGCCGCGACCGCTTTCGTCAAGCCGATGACCGCCGCTTTCGAAGCGCCGTAGACGCAGCGATTCGCCACGCCTTTCACGCTCGATGCCGCCGACGACATATTGATGATCGAGCCGCCGCCGTTATCGAGCATGGCCGGGAGGAAGGCGCGAATCGTACGGTACATCGCCTTCGCGTTCAGGTCGAACGCAAAATCCCAATCTTCCTCGCTCGCCTCCAGAATCGATCCCGCGTGGACGAACCCGGCGCAGTTGAACAGCGCATCGATCGCGCCGATTTCCTTCGCCAGCGCGTTGACCGCCGCGCCGTCGAGCACGTCGAGCCGGCGCGCGTCGAACGGCTTGCCTTCGAGCGATTCCGTGCGAATGTCCGTCGCGATCACGCGCGCGCCCTCGGCGGCGAAGCGTTCCGCCGTCGCGAGGCCGATGCCCTGCGCGGCGGCGGTGATCAGCACGGTCTTGCCTGCGAGTCTTTGTGTCATCTACGGCTCCGTCGATTATGTTCGGGGTTTCGTTTGCTTCGATTGAATGTTTCGCGCGTTCAAAGGCGATAAAACGCTTGCGCGGCACCGCCGAACAACGACGTGCGGGCCGCTTCGTCGAGTTCGCGCGTGAGCGTTTCGGCGGTCGCGTGCCATTGCGCGTAGTCGCCGTTGAGATTCAGAACCGGCCAGTCGCTGCCCCACATCATGCGCGTCGCGCCGAAGCTGCCGAGCAGGTGATCGACGTAAGGCCGCAGCGTGTCGGTCGTCCAGCCGAGCGACGCTTCCGTGGCGAGACCGGACAATTTGCAAAACGGCTTTTGCGGTAAAGCGGCGAGCGCTTCGATAGCGGCGGCCCACGTGAGATCGGGCGTTCCCGCGTCATCGCGGATCGGCGGCTTCGCGCCGTGATCGACGACGATCCGCAACTCCGGATACCGCTCGGCAAAACGCACGAACGACGGAACGTGGCGCGCGAAAATCAGCGCATCGAAGGCAAGGTCGTGACGAATCAGCGCCTTGATCGCCGGTTCGATGTGCGCCGTCTCGATCCAGTCGTCGTCGGGCAGGTCTTGCAGCATCGGACGCACGCCCTTGAACTTCGGCTCATGCACGAACGTTTCGATCAGATCCGGCGCGTCGGGCGCGTCGAGCGGAATCCAGCCCACCACGCCTGCAATCGACGCTTCGTACCGCGCCAAATCGAGCAGATAGCGCGTCTCGGCGACTGTCGGCGCGGCCTGAACCACGACTGTCCGGTCGATATCGGCCGCTTCGCGCAGCGGTTTCAGATCGGCAGGCGCGAACACGCGATACAACGCGGCCAGTTCCGGCGTGAGCCATCCGTAATCGCCGCGCGCTGGATCCCAATAATGCTGGTGCGCGTCTACCTTCATTGCGGCACCGGCGCGGCAGCGTGCAACAGCCCTTCCGCACGCAAGTCGTCCCACAACGCGGCGGGCAACGGCTGCGAAAACGACGCGACGTTCTCGCGCACCTCGGCCGCGCTTCGCGCGCCCATCAACACGGTCGCCAGAACTTTATGCGCATAAGGAAACTGGAGGGCGGCGCTCGACAGCGCCACGCCATGCGCGCGACACACGCGTTCCAGCCGCGCCGCGCGTTCAACGATCTCGGCCGGAGCAGCGCCATAATTGAATTTCAAATCGCCATCGCCTTTCGATTCGAGGCCGCGCGCGAGAATGCCCGAATTGAACGCGCCGCCGAGCAAAATACTGACGCCGCGCGCCTCGCACGCGGGAAATAGATCATCGAGTACGCGCTGTTCGAGCAGCGTGTAGCGGCCTGCAAGCAGCGCGCAATCGATATCGAATTCCGCCATGGCTTCCAGAATCGCCGCGCCTTCGTTCACGCCGAGTCCGACCGCTTTCACACCGCGCGTCCTGCGCAATTCGTCGAGCGCGCGGAATCCGCCTTCGTCGGTCAACTGACGCCAGTAATGCGCGTTCCGTTCGCCATGCGTGTAGCGGCCAATATCGTGAATCAGCACGATATCGATATCGACCATGCCGAGACGGTGCTGGCTGTCCTCGAAAGAACGCAGGATGCCGTCGTAGGTGTAGTCGTAAATGGCCTCGAACGGCAGCGGATGTTCCCAGCCTTCGCTGCCGTCGTACGGCGTGGTGCGCGGCACGAAGCGACGTCCGACCTTGGTCGAAAGTACGAATTCGTCGCGCGGATAGCGCCGCAGCGCGTCGCCCAGCCGGTGCTCGGCTTTCGTGTGGCCGTAATGCGGCGCGGTGTCGAAGAAACGGATGCCCGCTTGCCACGCGGCGTCGATGGTGGCGATGGCCTCGGCGTCCGGCAACTCGTGATAAAGCCCGCCGAGCGGCGCGCTGCCGAGCGAAAGCGCGGTCACTTCAAGCGAAGTCTTGCCGATCCGGCGTCGGCGCGTGACAGCGCCTGATTCTTGGGTCATCGATAGTGGTCTCAGATCTGCGCGATCGTCACGGCGTGACGGGGCGTGGCGTTGGCTGGCAGACAAGCCGGTCCGACCGGCTCGAACGTTTTGTACGTCAGAATGAATTCCTGATGGCCGAGCGCCTCGGATTTCGACGGCGCGCCCGCCGCGACGCCAATCGTCGCGTCGAATACTTCACGGCCGACTTCGTCGAGCGAACCGCGGCCTTCGAGAATGCGGCCCGCGTCCACGTCCATGTCGCCGGCGAGATTGCGGAACGTGGCCGGGTTCGCGCACACCTTGATGACCGGCGAAATGGCCGAGCCGACGACCGATCCGCGTCCGGTCGTGAACAGGATGACGTGGGAACCGCACGCGATCAATTCGGCGATTTCCGCGTTGTCGCTGATGTTCGGGAACCCGAAACGCGGTTCGCCGTCTGGCACGACGTCGAGCAGATACAGACCGCCCGTCGGCGGAACGTCACCCGGTTTGACGATGCCGACAATGGGCGACGCGCCGCTTTTCGCATAAGCGCCGAGGGATTTTTCTTCTTGCGTGGTCAGGCCCCCATCGGCATTGCCCACCGCAAAGCTGCCGTGGCCGAGAATCGAGTAATAGCGCGCCGCTTTCGCGACGCACGCGACGATCTCGCGGCCCAACTCAGGCCGCGCCGCGCGCTTTTCCATGTGATATTCGCAGCCGACGAGTTCGCCGGTTTCCTCGAAGATGCACGCCGCGCCCGCGTCGATCAGCGCGTCGAACGCACGCCCTACGGCGGGATTCGCCGTGATTCCGCTCGTGCCGTCCGAGCCGCCGCAAATCGTTCCGACGATCAATTCGTCGAGCGCCATCGGCACTTTTTCTTGCGCCGCGAGTGTCGCGCGCGCCTCGCGGATCCAGTCGAGACCGTACTGGATCGTGCTGCGCGTGCCGCCCTTTTCCTGAATGGTCAGCACTTCCACCGGCCGGCCGCTTGCGCGCACGGCATCGACGAGATAGTGCTTGTTCATGCTCTCGCAGCCCAGCGACACGAACAGAACCGCGCCGACGTTCGGGTGCGTGGTCAGGCGCTCCATCATCTTTTCCGCGTAACCGTTCGGATAGCAGCCGGGAAAACCGATCAGATGAACCGGCGGTTCGGGCACGTACGCGGGGTCGTCGAAGGCGTCGAACGGCGGGCGAAACTGGCCGACGATCTCGCGCGCGACGTGATGCGCGCACTCGACGAGATACGCCACCGCGACGACATTGCGAATGCCCTTGCGGCCGTCGGCGCGCAAGTAGCCCTGGAGTTGCGGTTGATGCGTAGTCATGGCGGTCGCTCAGTGGGGCACGTAGGCGTGACCCGCGTCGTGCGTGTAGGTCGGGATGTAGTCGCTTTCGAGATTGTGCGTATGCAAATGCTCACCGGCTTTCACGTCGGCGGTCACATGGCCGATGATCGCCCCGTAGCGCAGCACTTTGTCGTCTGTTTTCAGGTCGAAACGCGCGATTTTGTGAGCCAGATCGATGGTTTTTGCGAGCGTTACGCGCGCGCCCTCGATCTCGACCGTCTCGCCCGCTTCGAGCCGCGCGCCCGCGATCAGACAGTTGTCCTGCGGGCTGAGAAGAATCAGGCGGGCGTCGGTGGCTTGCGCCGGTAAAGAAGGTGGATGCTCCACAACAGATCCTGATGGTCTCGTATGGGGTTTGCCTTGATGCGCACATTTATCTATGAACGTATTATTCATATACGGACAATTTGAAGTCAAGCGAAGTGCGCTGCACCATTGGTCCGTACTTTCCCTAGCGTCGCTCGGCGCCCATGACACGAACCGGTTCAGTATGGATCCAGACGACAACTCCGACGCCGACCGTTATCGCGCACCCGCGCTGGATAAGGGTCTCGATATTCTCGAACTGCTCGCCGAGCAGAAAGACGGCCTGACGCGCGCCGAAATCACGAAGCGGCTGGGGCGCAATGCAAGCGAGATGTATCGCATGCTGGAGCGTCTCGTCGCCCGGCAATATGTGGTGCGGTCGCCCGCGGGCGACCGGTATTCGCTCAGTCTGAAGCTTTTTGCGCTGGCGCATCGTCATCCGCCGATGAACCGGTTGATCGCCGAGGCGCTGCCCGTAATGCAACGTTTCGCCGACGAAGCCGAGCAGTCTTGCCATCTCGCCGTCTACGATCGCGGCAACCTGCTCGTCATCGCGCAAGTCGACGGGCCAGGCACGTGGGGCATTTCGGTGCGGCTCGGCTCGCGGGTCGGCTTGATCGATACGGCGTCCGGCCGCGTGATGCTCGCATTTCAGCCGCCCGAACAGCGCGAGTACATGCTCGCCGAGCACACGAAGGTGAAAGGCGAGATTGCGCTTGACCCGGATGCGCTGGATCGCGCGTATCCCGATGTTCGGCGCGACGGTTATCTGTGCAAGGAAAGCCAGCAGACTTTCGGCGTGATGGATCTGACATTTCCGCTGCTCGGGCCGTCGGGTCAGGCGATTGCCGCACTGACGTGTCCTTATCTGCGGCGGATCGACGGTTATGTCGCGCCGACACTCGACGCTGTCACGACCATGTTGCGGCTCGCGGCGGACGAACTGTCGATGTTCCGCGACTCGGCTTCGGCCTGAAATAACCACCGGTCCGGTGTAAAGGCCGCGCATTTTCGGGATATCCGCGGCGACGCGTTAGAATGGCGGCCCTCTCAAAAAGCGGGACGCCGCCGCAAGCGGCTATTCCGTGCTCTCATCGACGTACATCATGGCGAAACTTCTGTCCGATCCCGAATTCCAGCGCTTCTCCGAGCTTCAGCAAAAGCAGGCCAGCTTTACGATCACGCCCGAGGAAGCCGACGAACTGCGCGATATCGTTGCCCGCGCGCAGAAAAAACGCGATGACCGCGCGTCCGCGATGCAAACCATCGAGTCTTTCATTCAGCAGTTCGATATCAGCCCGGACGAGCTTTTCTCGGCCGAGCAGATCGGCGACGCCGCCCGCACGTTCGGCCTGATTCCCGCCGCCAAGAAAGAACGCGTTCTGCCGCCGCAACTGACGCACAACGGTAAGCCGTATCAGTGGACGTCGCGCGCGTTGCCCGACGATATCCGCGTGCCGTTGTTCGACGCGTTCAGCGCGGGTTTGTCGGTGAAGACGTTTATCGCGACGCCGAAGGACGCGATCCGTTGCGCGGCGACCATCGCCCGTCTGGAACGCGAAACCGGCAGCACTTACGCCGACGCGTGGCTCGAAGAATTGTCGCTGTCGCGCACGCAGATCGACGAGGCGCAGGCGAAAGCGGCGGCTTGAGTCCGGCTGTCTCTCCCGTGGTTTGGAAAACCGCCCCGCCTCATACGCGGAGCGGTTTTTTTTCGTCAGTGCTAAGCGGCGGCGGTCGTTTCCGGGCTTGCCTCGCACAGCCGCAATCTAAAACCGACGACGCCCGGATCTTCGGTCTTCGTCACGGTGAAGCCGCTGCGGCGCGCGAGCGAGATCATCGGCGTGTTTTCGCGCAGCGCTTCGCCTAACAGCCAGCGCGTGCCACGCGCCTGGCTGTACGCAATGATCCGGCCCAGCAACAGCGCGCCGAGCCGGCGTCCCTTCTGATCGGAACGCACCGCGACGGCGAATTCGGCGGTTTCGTTGTCAGGATCGGCGACGGCGCGCACGACGCCGAGCGTTTCCTGCACGCCGTTCTCGCTCGCGCCCGTGGCGATCAGCGCCATTTCGCGGTCGTAGTCGATTTGCGTCATGCGCGCGAGCTGCGAGTGGTCGAAGCTGCGCACCGAGCCGAAAAACCGCAGCCGCAGATCTTCCGGCGTCATCGCGGCGACAAAGGCGCTGTGGGCCAGTTCGTCCTCGGGCCGGATCGGCCGCACGGTCAGGCTTACGCCGTGCCAGTCGATACGCTCCTCGAGATTGCGCGGATACGGCACGATTGCAAGCGGCCGGCGGAGCGCGCCGAGTGTCAGGTGCGGCTCGTAGACTACGACGGCATCGCGCGTCACCCGAACCGTCAACTTCAACGCAACGATCTGCTCGATGTCGCACACCACTTGCGACAACGCGGTCAGCGCCGACAACAAACGCTCCGCCGGTAATTCCCGCGCGCGCGGCGAACGCATCACGATGTCGCGAGCGAGCACCGGGTTGAGCGGCGGCAGCGCGAACTCGTGCAGCGCGCCCGGCAAGCCGAGGACGCCCGCCGCCGTGAACTCGAAAACCGGGCCGAAGACCGCGTGATTCAGCAAACGGACATCGACTTCGATCGCTTCAAGACTGCGCGGTCCAGCCGGGCCAGGGCGCACGGCAAGGTCGAAGCGAGCCAGCACGCGCGCCGCGCGCTCGCCGTCCAGTTCCGCGATACCCGCCGCCAGCGCGGCACGAATCTCGCCCTGCGCCGCGTCGATTTCCGCCGGAACCTGCGCGGGCAGACCGTCCGGCGTCTGCATCAGTAATTCGCGGCCATGCCGATAATCGACAAGCCGCGCGAAGCCGCGCGCGAGCCGCTGCGGCGTCGTGTGAACCGGAATGCCGTTCGCGTGCAGTTCGTCGCGTGTCGCGCGATCCGCGCAGCCGAAGAAACACGCCAGCATGCCGCGATACGCATGCTGCCGATGCGCGATCAACATGCGCGCGACCTCGGCCACGGGCGCGGCGTGCGTGGGCGCGTGAACCACGAACACCGTGCCGGTCTCGCGATGCGGCGCGAGCGCTTCGAGCGCGGTGCCGAATTCTGCCGCCGATGCGTCGTCGCCGAGTTGCAGCGGATTGCCGATCCGCGCGCGCGGCAGCGCATTCGACACGGCTTCGCGCGCCGCCGACGGCCAATGCGCGAGCGCGTCGCCCGCAGCGACGAACGCGTCCGCCGCCAGCGCGGCCACGCCCCGGTCGCTCGTAACCACCGTCGCCACGTCGCTCGCGGCGACACGGCCGACACCGAGCGTCTCGATTTCGTCGAGCAGGTCGTCGAGGGAATCGACGCGCACGAGGCCCGCGCGCCGGAACGCAGCGCCGTAAAGCCCGTCGAAGCGGTCGTTATTCCCCGTGCGCAGCACCAGCACCGGCTTATTGCGCGCCGCCGCGCGCGCCGCCGACATGAATTTGCGCGCCGAGCGTAGGGATTCGATCGCAAGCAGAATGGCCCGCGTGGATATATCGCTCGCGAGGAAATCGAGGATGTCGCTAGCATCGACGTCGGCTTCCTCGCCCAGCGCCACCACGCGCGAAAAGCCGAGGCCGCGCGCCCGCGCCCAGCCGAGCACACCGTTGGTCAACGCGTTCGATCCCGACACCCACGCCACGCCGCCCGCATTGATCGAGCCGAACGGCGCGCCCAGCACTGCGCCGAGCGATGGCGTCATGACGCCGAGGCTTGCCGGCCCGACGACCCGCAACAGAAAAGGCCGCGCCACCGCCAGCGTGCGCGCGGTCCAGTCCTCGTTTTCATCCGAGCTTTCCCGCGCGCCACTGCGGTCCCCCGCCTCGCCCACGATCACCACCGCGCGCGTCCCGCGTCGCCCGAGTTGCTCGACGATGCCCGGCCAGGTCGGCGGCGGCGTACAGATCACGGCGACCGTTGGCGCTTCGGGCAAATTGTCGACCTCCGCGAAGACGCCCTGCCCGTTTAGATCGCGATACTTTGCATTGACCGGCCAGAGCGGCCCGCTGAACGCCTGCTCGGCTAGTTGCGACCAGACGATCTCGCCCACGCTGCCCGGACGCAACGACGCGCCGATCACGGCGATCGACTTGGGACGAAACAGGGCATCGAGATTGCGAACGGTCATGGTCGCTCCGAAAGGCGAGGCGCATCGGTAGTCAGTCGCTCAAGGATAGGTCATTCCCCGGTGCCGCTCCATTAGACCGAAAGTCATAGGCGCCAAGGCCGCGCGCGTATCAGAAAAGCACAGTTTATTTATCGCATTCCAGATAATCTCAATCCTCAGACAAAGCCGAAAATTGAGCGCCGAAGCCGCTTGAACCGCTTCGAACGCGCCCGATATGCAGAAGCAAGGAATGAGAGATGCGCCGTCTTCCATCGTTGATCGCATTACGTTTTTTCGAAGAAACGGCGCGTCATCTGAGCTTTAACCGGGCCGCCGCCGCGCTTTGCGTCACGCAAGGCGCGGTGAGCCGGCAGATTCGCCTGCTCGAGGGAACGCTGGGCGTGAAACTGTTCGATCGCGATCATCGCGGCATCCAGCTCACACCGGCCGGATCGCGGCTGATGCCAGCGGTGTCGGAGGCGTTCGACGTCATCGAGCACGGCACGCGCCTCGCCTGCGGTCATCACGCGCGGCAACGGCTGATCGTCTCGATGCCGCCGACCTTCGCCACCCAATGGTTCTCCTCGCGGCTCGGCGCGCTGGCCGTGCAATTGCCCGGCGTCGATCTCTCCATCCGCACGCAGCCGGCCGAGGCATCGCAGTGCAGCGTTCGTTTCGGGCGCGCACGCGCAACGCAAGGCCCTTCCGAATTGCTGATGACGGAACGGCACGTCCTGGCCGCATCGGCGACATGGCGCGATGTTCCGCTCGACGCCCTGCTCGACCGCCTGCCCGCGCTGCATGTTCTTCACGACGACGCGCGTCTCGACCTCTGGCCGAACTGGCTTCGGGAAGCCGGATTGCCCGCGCGCTACGCCGAAAACGGCATCGAGTTCTCGAGCCTCGAACAGGCCATTCAAGCGGCGAAGCGAGGCGTGGGACTTGCCGTGATCGACCACAACATGATCGTCGATGAACTCGCCGAAGGGACGCTCGTGCGGCTCTCCGAGGTGGAAGTGCGCGGGCCGTATGGCTACTGGCTCGACATGCCGCGAACGCAGACCAGCACACAGGCGTTCGCGAACTGGCTGATTCGCGAGGCGCGCTCGTCCGGCCTGGCAGTCCTCGCCACAAACACGCAATAAAAAAGCGTCCGCCGAAGCGGACGCGATTCAAAGGTGAGTATGTTCGGGAGCGGGTTTCTGCGCGATCAGTTCACGCCGCTCGCCTGCCGCAGCGTCAGGTTCTTCGTCTCGGGTGCCAGCAGGATCGACACGATCATTCCGATCAGCAGCACACCGGCCAGCACGAGCATCGTGACCTGGAAGCCGAATCGGGAGATTCCGACCGGCAGCAGGAACGTGCCGATGGCCGAGCCGAGCCGGCTGCACGCAATGGCGAGTCCCACGCCGCACGCGCGCACTTCGGTCGGAAAGCATTCCGGCGGAAACACGCCGACCAGATTGCTGAACGCGGACATCGTGAGCGTGAAGATGGCGAACGCGACGATCATCGCGATGCTGGCGGTCGGCGGCAAGACGCTTAATGCCGCGAGCATCGCGCACGTCACGGCGAACGAGCCGATCAGGAAGTGGCGTCGCGGCAGTTTGATCGTGAGCCAGATGCCGAGCACCGCGCCCAGCACCAAGAGCCCGTTCAGCAGCAAATCCGCGCCAAAACCATCGCTCAGTCCGATCAGTTTGAGAATGCCCGGCAGGAACGTATAGACCGCGAAATACGGAATCACGAGGCACACGAAGAACGCGCAATTGAAGATCGTGCGGCGGATCAGATCCTTCTCGAACAATCGCGCATAACCCCGCCGGCCATTCGCGGCGAGCGTCGTCGGCTCCGGATCGAGCGATACGTGCGGTCCGAAATGCTTCAGCACGATCGCGCGCGCCTCGTCCGCGCGGCCCTTGTTCAGCAGCCAGCGCGGCGACTCGGGCGTGCCGATCCGCATTACCGGCACGATCAGCGCGGGCACGCTCGCCGAAGCCAGCAGCCAGCGCCACGCGTCCGGCACGCTATCGCCGAAATGCAGGCCCAGCACGTTCGCGAAGACATAGCCGATCGTCCACACGACACTGAACGAGCCGAGCAGCGCGCCCCGATGCTTGCGCGGCGAAAACTCCGCGAGGATCGCGTGACCGACCGTGAAATCGCCACCCATTCCGAAGCCGATCAATACGCGCAGCATGAACAATTCGAGCGGCGACGTCGCGAAGAATTGCAGAAACGCAGCCACGGTAATGATGATGAAGCTCGTCAGAAAGATCCGCTGGCGCCCGAGCCGGTCCGACAGCCAGCCGAACACGAGACTGCCCAAAAAGATGCCGATCAGCGCAGAACTGCCGATCGCGCCCATCCAGAACGGATCGAGCGGCATCTGGCGGTTGAGCGACGTCAGCGCATACCCGACCGTGCCGAGCGCATAACCCTCGGTGAAATGCGCGCCGAACGTCAGGCCGGCGATCTTGATGTGAAAGCGGTTGAGCGGAATATCGTCGAGCGGAATCTGGCGCGACGGCGCGGTGCTGGAATAGATGGGCCGCTCGGGAAGTTCCAGATCGGTGTGATTCATGCGATGTCTCCTTCGTGTTTTGGTTCGCGATCCGAAATGTTCAGCAGCCGAGGCCGCTCATCATCACGTATTTCAGTTCCATGTATTCGTCCATCCCGTACTTCGATCCCTCGCGTCCGAGCCCCGACTGCTTGACGCCGCCGAACGGCGCGACCTCGGTCGAAATGATGCCTTCGTTGATGCCGACCATGCCGATTTCGAGCGCATCCGCCATGCGCCACGCGCGCCCGAGATCGCGGGTGTAGACGTACGCGGCGAGGCCGAATGGCGAATCGTTGGCGAGCGAAATGGCTTCGGCTTCGGCGCTAAAGCGAAAACACGCGGCGACCGGCCCGAACGTTTCTTCGTCGGCGATCAACATGTCGCGCGTGGCGTCGGCCAGCACGGTCGGCTCGAAGTACGTGCCACCGAGCGCGTGCGCGCGGCCGCCGGTGAGCACGGTCGCGCCGCGGCTGACGGCATCGGCGACATGCAGTTCGACCTTGTGCATCGCCGAGCGATTGATGAGCGGACCTTGATCGGTGTCGCCGAGCAAACCGTCGCCGGCCCGCAGTTTTTGCACCGCCTGCGCGAGGCGCCGGACGAACGTGTCGTACACGCCGTCCTGCACGTAAAAGCGGTTCACGCAGACACAAGTCTGCCCCGTGTTCCTGAACTTCGACGCAAGCGCGCCTGTCACGGCCGCGTCGAGATCGGCGTCGTCGAACACGATAAACGGCGCATTCCCGCCGAGTTCGAGCGAAAGTTTCTTGAGCGTCTCCGCCGATTGCGCCGCGAGCAACTTGCCGACGCGCGTCGAACCGGTAAAGGAAAGCTTGCGCACGATCGGCGACGCGGTCAGGACCGCGCCGATCGCCAATGCATCGCCCGAAACCACGTTGAACACGCCCGGCGGCACGCCCGCTTCCTCCGCGAGCACGGCCAGCGCGAGTGCGGACAACGGCGTCTCCTCGGACGGCTTGAGCACCATCGTGCAGCCGGAAGCGAGCGCGGGGCCGGCCTTGCGGGTGATCATCGCGAGCGGGAAATTCCACGGCGTGATGGCCGCGACGACGCCGACCGGTTCGCGCGAGACGAAGATCTTCGATCCCGCCTTGGTCGCCGGAATCACGTCGCCGTAACTGCGCTTCGCCTCCTCCGCGAACCATTCGAGAAAGCTCGCCGCGTAGGCCACTTCGCCTTTCGATTCCGCGAGCGGCTTGCCCTGCTCGCGCGTCAGCAATTCGGCCAGCGCGTCGCGATGCACGAGCATCAGTTCGCCCCATCGACGCACGCGCGCGCCGCGTTCCTTCGCCGTCAGCGCGCGCCACGCGGGAAAGGCGGCGTTCGCGGCACCGATCGCGCGTTGCGTCTCGGCGGCGCCCGCCTTCGCAACATCGGCGATCAGTTCCTGGTTCGCCGGATTCAGCACGGCGTAAGTTTCGCGGCTGGAAACCCACGCGCCGTCGATGTAGTGTTCGTCGCGAAGAAGCTTCATGCGATGCTCTCCTGCGCGCGCTCGAACACCGTGAGCGGTGCCCGCGGCTCACGTTCGATCCGCCGCCCCGCCGTGTAGTCGTTGATCAGATCGCACGGCGTGTAGTTGCGTTCAAGCTCGTGGATATCCTCGCCGGTGAGCGTCGTGTCCAGCGCGGCCAGTGCGCTGTCGAATTGGGCGGCCGAATCCGCGCCGACCAGCATGCTCGCGACGCCCGCCTGATGCAGCACCCACGCTTGCGCGATCTGTGCCGCGCTCACGCCGCGACGCGCGCCCACGCGCGCCACGGACGTCGCAATCTCGCGCGACACGGCGTCGCCGTACATTTGCGACGTGAAGAAATCCGTCTGGTTCCGCGTGGACGTTGAATCGCAGGTCAGGAGACCGCGCGCGAGCGGGCTGAACACCGACACGCCGATACCCTGATCCGCGCAATACGGCATCATTTCGCGCGCTTCCTCGCGATACGCGAGGTTCAGTTGCAACTGCATGTTGATCGGTTTGTGCCAGCCGTTCCGTTCGCATGCCTGAACGATTTTTGCGAGCTGCCACGTGTACATCGTCGATACGCCGATGTAGCGCGCCTTCCCTGCCCGCACGATATCGTCGAGCGCGGCGAGCGTTTCTTCCACCGGCGTGTTCACGTCGAAATAATGCAGCATGTAGATATCGACGTAATCCATGTCGAGCCGGCGCAGCGACGCGTCGATGCTGTCCATCACGTGCTTGCGCGAGTGGCCGCCCGCATTCTGATACGCGCCCATGTCGTAACCGACCTTCGTCGTCACGACGATCTCCTCGCGGCGCGCGAGCCGCTTCAGGATCCGGTCGACCACTTCCTCGCCTGCGCCGGTCGAATAGAAATCCGCGAGATCGATGAAATTGACGCCGGCTTCCAGCGCGTGGCGCACGATCGGCTCGCTTTGCGCTTCATCGAAAATCCAGGGCTTCCATTGCGGCGAACCCATGTTCATCGTGCCGAGGCACAGACGCGACACCTTGAGGCCGGACTGGCCCAAACGAACGTATTGCATGCGAGTCTCCACCGTCCGCCAAGCGCGCTTGGGGACGTGTTTGATCAGGTTTTGAGGTGTTGAAGGGTTACGCGGCGCGCGGCGTGTAGAAGGGATTCGAGACGTCGCGCGCCGCGGCGAAAACGTCTTCCTTGCGCGGGAGGCCGAGCATCGCCGCCTTCAACGCCGATTGCGCCGCGAGGTAGTTATTGCGGAAGACAGCGTCGAGATCGTCGGTCTTGGGATTCACCCAGTTCGCCGATACGACGACCCACTCGTTCTCAGCCTCGGGTGGCAGCACGCCCGTTTCGAGCGCCTCGGCGACCGCCCGTGCGATGCCCGCCTGCGACGCGCCCCACGTCGCGTTGCCATGGAAATCGCCGTCGATCTGCGCCTTGTTCACGTAGAGCGTGAGCGGCTTGGTCGGCACGCCCGGCCTCGCGATCACGACAAACGGCGCGTGACCGGCGGACGGGGTCGCGAGCGCGGTCGCGAAGGCCTGGCCGGCGGGTCCGTTGCGCGGTCCGACGAGCACGTTGATGTGGGCGAGATTGACGCCCGGGCCTTCGAAACCTTCGCCTACATAAAGTTGCTGCTGGAGATGAGGTGCCGGCATCGCTAGTTCCTTTCAGGGGTGGAAATCAGTGAAAGGATTGTGTGTGGGCTAAATTTAGCCTGATAGCGATGATTCCTGACGCAGGGTATGAGGGCGGCTCATGTCTGTTGCGTTGTGCTCAGCGCTCTTCTGGTGGCAGCGCGCCGTATCGATCGAACAACGCGCGGTGCGCCGAGGCATCGACTTCCGCAGTGACGCGCTCGGTGGACGCCGGGCGCGTCTCGAGCTTCGCCTTTGGCCGGATGGGTCGATGCTGAAAATTGCCGCCGCAATTCGGACAAACATTTCGAAGAAAAGAAAGCGCGCACATTTCGCAGAAAGTGCACTCGAACGTGCAAATCATTGCGTCGCGCGCATTCGGCGGAAGCGGTTTGGAGCAGCGCTCACAGGTGGGGCGAAGGACAAGCATGAATGTCTCCTAATGATCGATTGACGCTCAGCGTACTGCGCTGGCTTGCTAACCCACCAAACTACTCGCAAATCACGTCAGAACGCCCCAGAGCACGAGTGTCAGCGCGAGTCCGACGACGGAGACGATGGTCTGGAGCACCGACCAGACGAACACCGTCTGCTTTAGTTGCAAGCCGAAATATTCGCGGACCATCCAGAACCCGGCGTCATTGACGTGACAGAAAAATACGGAGCCCGCGCCGATTGCAAGCGCGATAAGCGAGTTATGCGTCGCGCTCAAACCAGCGACGACCGGCGCGACGATACCTGCCGTCGTGGTCGTCGCGACGGTTGCCGAACCGGTCGCCTGGCGCAGCGCCACCGCAATTAGCCACGCTAAAAGAATCAGCGGAAGGTGAGCGCCGACAGCAATCTTGCCGATGGTCGAACTGATCCCGGCGACAACGAGTGTCTGTTTCAGCCCGCCGCCCGCGCCGATAGTCAGTAAGAGTCCCGCGATGGGCGGCAAACTCTTACGCAGAATTGCACCGACGCGATCGCGAGGCATGCCGCGCGACCAGCCTAGCGCAACGATTGCGAACAGTACTGTTAAGCCGAGCGCGATCAGAGGCTCGCCAAGAAAATTGAGCGTATCGAAAGCGAGGGTTTCGGGAACGAGCGCAAGCTTTGCTACCGTGCGGCCAAGCATCAGAGCGACGGGTAGCAGGATCGTCACGATCGAAATAGCGAAGCCCGGTGCGTCGCCGTCTTGACGATCCCCGGCGAAGAGTTTGCCCATCTCCTCCGGCTCTTCGACATGCATCCTGCGCGAAAGCCACATACCGTACAGCGGTCCGGCGAGGACCACGGCCGGAATAGCGACGATCAACCCGAGTCCGAGCGTGATGCCAAGATCGGCATGTAGCGCGCTCACGGCGATCAACGGGCCGGGGTGCGGCGGGAGAAGTGCATGAAGCGTCGTCATACCGGCGAGCGCAGGAATCGCGATGCGCAAGATCGGCTGTTTCGAGCGCCGAGCCATCACGAAGATGATCGGCACCATCATCACCAAGCCCACTTCAAAAAAGAGCGGCATCCCGACGATGATCGCGACGAGCGCCATCATCCACGGCAGCGTTCGTGGAGTGGAGTGCTTGAGAATCGTGGTCACGAGCCGGTCGGCCGCGCCCGATTCGGCCATGAGCGCGCCGAGCATCGCGCCCAGCGCAATGATGATGCCGACGTCGCCGAGTAGCGCGCCCGCGCCCTTACTGAACGAGCTCGCCACCGTTTCGAGCGGTAGATGGGCAGTAAAGCCCGCGACGAAGGAGCCGATCAATATCGACAGGAACGGCGCGATTTTCAGCGCGCTGATGAGCAGAATGATCGCGGCCAAACCGAATGCGCAGGCGAGGATTAGTTGTGTGTCGTGAGAGGCCCACGCGGTGAGGGCGGTCGTTGAATGCACTTGCCTGTATCCCTTGAGCTGTTGCGCTGGTTTTTACGAACCGGCGCATGTGTGCCGGCGGCGGTTTGCGGATTCTATGACGACAGGCTTACGGCCGGCTTGTGGACTTTTAGCTTCACTTAGACGACGGGGTGTGCTGTTGGCAGGATGGTCGCCTGACTTTATGCGCATAAAGTCTGCGGGCATCGCGTCCGCCTGGCGTTCTACAAAGAATTGGCACCGTGCTGGCGCGTAGGAGAGCAGCGACCCAACTTTATGCGCATAAACTCGGCCGAATGGCTAATCGCTACGACTTTTTATGAATTAGACATCGAAAAACTTGAATCGCAATGTAAAATTAAAAAGGCTTAAAAACTAGCGGAGCGACAAGTGGCAGCGGAAATCATTGCGATTACCCAACAGAAGGGCGGGGTCGGCAAAAGCACGATAGCGATGCATCTCGGCGCTGCGTTCCACGAAAAAGGAAAGCGCGTCCTCGTCGTCGATGCGGACGGGCAAAACACGCTGGTGCATTGGGCAAGCGCTGGGACTGACGGCGAAAGCGGTATTCCGTTTCCCGTCGTCAATCTCTCTGAAGCGGGCGGCCAAATTCATCGCGAGATCAAAAAGTTCGTGAACGACTATGACGTGATCGTCGTCGACTGCCCACCGTCGATTACCGAGAAAGTGTCGGGGGTCGTATTGCTCGCCGCGACAGTTGCGGTCATTCCCACGTCGTCATCGCCTGCCGATTACTGGTCGAGCGTGGGACTGGTCAAATTGATCCAGCAAGCCCAAGTAATGAATGAAGATCTCCGTGCCGTCTTCCTTCTTAACAAGACGGAAGAAAAACGGATGCTCACGCGGGAGCTCAAGGTTGCGCTTGAGGAGCTTGGATTTCCGCTGCTCAAAACGCAAATCCCAACTCGTGAGTGCTATAAGCAGGCAATGGCACTCGGTCAGACGGTTTTGCAGATGAACGATCGCGGCGCACGACTGGCCGCGCTAGAAATTCGCGCATGTGCAGACGAAGTTCTCGCCATGCTTCCCTGACTTTATGCGCATAAAGGACCTTGAATGAAACCGTCTCCCTTCGCCAAGGGCTTCAAAGCCCGCCCCGACACGACGAGCAGCGAGAAGCGGACGGCGCTGGATCGTCTGAACGCAATCGACGGTATCGTCAGCAACGATCCTTCGAACAAACCCGCGGCGGCAGGCAGGTCAAGCACCTTCGGCGCCGATCAAGCGCCCGACACCGCGATGGGCGCAGAATCCGACAACTACAAAACGTGGCGCCGTGAAAATCAGTACACGCCAGGGCAGTTCATCGAACTGCCCTTAAAGGCGATTAAGGCCAGTCCGTTTAACCCGCGGCATTTTTATCTCAAAGCTTCGATTGCCGAGCTGGCCGTGAATCTTGCCAAGCAGGGTCAGCAGCAAGCTATTCACGTCATTCCGGACTACGAGAACCCCGGGACATTCTTCGTCAGTGATGGTGGGCGGCGAGTTCGCGCGCTGAAAGAGGCCAACAAGGATACGGTCAAAGCCGTGGTCATCGATCTTCCCATCGGGATCGAGAGCTACAAGCTTGGATATGACCTCAACGTTCAACGCGACTCCCAAACGGTTTTCGATAACGCCGTAGTCTGGAAGCGCTTTCTCGACGACAGCCATTTCCAAAGCCAGCGCGAATTGGCCGATCACCTGGGGCTCGACGAATCAACGATTGCTGTTGCGCTTTCGATCGCCAAACTTCCCGAAGGCGTCATGCAGGAAATGGTCGCGCGGCCTGACCGGTTCGGATCGAACATGGCGTATCAGATCACGCGATACCACACCGCGCGGGGCGCCGACGCGACGCTGCGGCTAATCAACAAAATCGTCTCCGACGATTTGAGCACGCGCCAGGTCGCCGATATCGTGAAGGGCCGCGCGAGCGCCAGCGAAACCCCGAAACCGGCGGGACGCCAGCGTTACGCGCAGCGACTGGAAATCAAACTCGATGGAATATCGGTGGGGGATTTGAAGACTTACGGTGAAGATCGCCTTGAACTGCGGCTGCGCGGCTTGTCCAAAGACAAACGCGACGAATTGCTTCACCAGATCGAAACCATGCTCGAAACCGCCGCGAAACACTGAGCACGTTGACGTTGACGTTGACGTTGACGCGCCGCGTCAAGCGGCGCGCGATTGATTAAGCGTGAACGAGAGTAAATCGCCGTCGGTCGGCTCGCCCCAGGTCTTCCGGGCAAGCCAGTCAAAGAACGATGTTTCGGCCAGCTTTGAATCGAGGCCGCGCTTTCGCCAGTCGTCGCGCAGGTGTTGACCGAGGTCCGGCAGCACGTCTTCCTCGAAAGTCCGGCGCGCGAGTTCCCGTTCCGACTCACCTTGCTCGTCGTAGAGCGCGCGCGCTTCCTTGCGGCGAAACGCCGAATACTCGCCGAGCAAACGCGCCTTCAGGTCATCGGCCGGTGCGCCGTTGGTGCGAGGGGGCGTCGCCGCGGCCGGGAGCGCTTCGACGGGCGGCGCGTATCCCTTCTTCAATGCGTCCTTGAACAACGCCGCCGCGCTGCGGACCGGCGGTAGCGATGTGCTGCGCATCCGCTGCTCGGTCATCTGCAGTGCAGCGCGGATACGGTTTTCTTCGCTATCGGCATAAAGCGTCTGCGCGTCTTTCAACGGAATTCCGATCTTCACCATGCGATCGACGAGCGTACTGTCGAAAACGTTCGGATGTTCATCGAGCGCGAGCATCGGCTGCTTGCGCTCGGTCACACGGAACTGGATCTCGGCGACACGTCGCCCTTCGCGATGCTCGATCAATTCCACGAAAATGTTCGTGACCGCGTTCACTTCCGCGATTGCAGGACGCAGATAATCTCGCTTGAAGTACTTGTATTCGCGCTTGGCCTCGTCGCCAGCCTCGGTATCCGGCGTTCCTGAGAGAATCGGCCGCCACCATTCCCAGGTCTCGCGCATCGTCAGATGGCTCGGGTTCGTGAGATAACGCACGCAAATTTCGTATAGCGCGAGGCCCGCGCTGCTTCGCAACTGACTTTGAAACTGGAGACTGAGCCGCGCGTACTGGACGGGATCAAGGAGCTTTTTCTTGATCTTCGGCGCGAAGGAAAACTCGACCCAAACGCGCCGCGTGGCTGGATCTTCGAGAATTTCGGCATCCGCGATCAGCGTCGAAATGCCCCACTTGCGGCCCGGCTTCTGACTAGACGTGCCGGTGCTCCATTCAACCTGCACCGACACCATGCGCCGCAAATGCTCTTTGACGAGCGCCGTATCGTTCGAATCGAAGGCCGAGTTCGCCACGATATCGGACAACAGCGCGCGATAGGTGTCGCCGGACTCGTCCGCCTGCTGCGCAACCGCCAGCAGCACGTTGAAGAGCTTTCGCGTCAACAACGTGATTTTGCCGCTCTTCGGCTGAATCGCGATCGCCTCGACGGCTTTGCGCAACTCGGCCGAGCTCGGGCTGACTACATCTGTTTTCTTTGCGCGCTTGGTTGCCATGCGTCGGGTCGGGAGGATTTTGCAAAAAGGATACCCACTGCGGTGATGCGCGTCTATAGCACACGCTTCACCATCCGACGGTGAAGCGGACTTCGATGCCTGAACTCACTGCGGTGCGGTCCCGTAAACCCTCACCGCTCACCTTGCTCGCACTTCGCAGATAAACCGACGCCATGCGGGTAAACGGTTTGCGGCGCCCCGCGAGCGGTTTACTTCGCCGCACGGACGCTCCCGAAAGACCTCACCTAAAAAAAATTTACACGTGGCGGCGGATGTCGCGTTGTCGCGACGCGCATATTTGCATTGAATGGTGGCTAGCAGATCGATTTCTGCTTCTAGCGAAAGAATCTGGCAGATGACCTCCCGAAAACGCTCACCTACCGCGCTCGACGACTTCCGCTCGATGGCGCTAGAGATAGCCAAATCAAGCGATGCGCGGCTGAACGGGCCCCGAAAACACTCACCTTATGCGAATCGCGCTAAGAAATGCCACGTTCAGTCGACTCCCGAAAACCCTCACCTTACGAATTCCGAGACAAAAATCCCTGAATACTCCGGCACTTATCCATTTCAAGTCACCCATCCCCACGCAACAGCGATCCCGAAAATCCTCACCTGATCGACTTGATACGCGTGGCGTCCACTTATCTCCAACGGTTTTCTGGCGCCCCTGAAAATCCTCACCTATAGAAAGCGGCAGCATAGCAACTTCCACATAGACCATTGATTCTTAACCATAAATTCTTCCGCATGGAATCATGGCCTGTCTCGAGCCTCAGTTTTCAAGAACAGGTTGCAGCACGTGCTCCCGCAAAACCTCACCTTAAACGTCCCGGACCGCCCCCGATCCGTGCACAACTAAACGATATCTTCATCCTGCAAAAGCTCACCTTGTCCGTTTTTGTCGGTTTTTGGTCCTCGAAATGCTTCGCCAGCGCGAAAAGCACGGGCGGTTTCCATCAGATCGTCGAATTGGCTCCCGCATATACTCACCTTAGAAGCGGTCGCGCATCCCGGACGGGGCGCTCGCAGCCTTCGGCGCCCCGAAAACGCTCACCTATCGGTTCGTTTCTTCCCCGCAAAGGCTCACTTATCGGTAAATATGACCTTGCCGGAGTATAAATCTGGTCTGTTTTATAGGTCCCGTATCGCCTCACCGCAACAATCTGACATTTTGACCCGTGCAGCGCACAACCATTGGGAATGCGGCTCTGCGGGTCCCGCAAAACCTCACCGTCCGAATCTGGCCGGCTCCCGAAGCCGCTCACGATCAGTCCCGCGTGTTCTCACGTTCGTCCCTGAACCCCATCACCCGTGAATCCCGGAGCGGCTCACCGACTAGCCCGTAAAGGCTCACCTCATCGCGCGGAAACGCCCAGCCAGTAAGGCTTTGCGGCGGCGTTAACGTCTTTAACTAAGGTTCAAGGGTGTTTACTTCTAATACTCTCAACCAACCATTCCTTTGTGCTCTCACTAGGAAAGCTACTTCCAACCGTGGAACACGCCGAGTGAGTAAAAAATTTGATAAATCCGAGCAAATTCAATAGATTAGGAGAGAGAGCTAAGAATGTTTCACGAACAACCATTTTTTTGGGTGCATGGTGGTAATCTTCCAGCACAAAAGTAGCCAACAAAAAGCACTTGAGCTGACAAAGACTAGGAACGTTGCATTCACAACGTAAAACATTATGATCGCTCCAATTTTTTCGATCTGCCCCTTCCTATGAACGACGAATCTCGCCAATTACTGCGCGATGAACTGGAAAAGCTCCGGGCCGGAGGCGCGCGTCGGCAGGAACTTTCGCAGCATGCCTGCAAGCGTTTGTTTTTCGATTATGGAATTCGGCCGTCTATCGCCACGGTGCGTGACCTAACGCTCACCGGAAGCGCCAGCGATATTCCGAAGGACATCGACGCGTTCTGGTCCCGAATTCGTGCCGTATCGCGTGTGCGAATCGAGGGTGGTGCGATTCCGGAAAGCCTGCAGGAGCGCGCCGGAGAACTGCTCGGTCAGTTGTTCGCCGAGGCGCAACAGCACGCGCACACTCTGCTAGGCGCCGAGCGTGAGGAAATTCAGCATGCCGTCGACGCATCGGCGATCGAATTGCGCGATGCCCGCATTCGTGAATCGACGATCGAGGAAGCTTATAAGCGTAGCGAAAACCGCGCAGATCTAGCCACCGCGCGGGTCGCTTCGCTCGAGGCGGAACTTGCGACGTTGCGCGGGCAGGAATCGAACGCAAACGGCGGCCTGCAGACGCTAATCCGCCGTTTGGAGGACGAAAA
Source organism: Caballeronia sp. SL1002 (assembly GCF_057814995.1). Lineage (NCBI taxonomy): Bacteria > Pseudomonadati > Pseudomonadota > Betaproteobacteria > Burkholderiales > Burkholderiaceae > Caballeronia > Caballeronia sp. SL1002. The sequence continues at coordinate 29,341 of NZ_JBYMUW010000005.1, forward strand.
CGCGGCACTCGTAAAACGGCTCGACGCGGAGCAGGCCGCAAGCGCGGCGTTGCGCGATCGGATTGACGCGCTGCAGTCCGAATTTCGTCAGAACACGGAACATTACGCGCAGCAAATCAAGGATGCGGTTAGCGAGGCAGAACGCCGCGTGAAACCGATGCTGGTCGAACTTGATTCATTGCGCGGAATGGCGGCGACGTATCAGGCGGGCGTTCGGGACTCGAGTCAGAAAGAATTCGAGTTTATTCAACAACTTAGTGCCGCGAAGGTGCGGGGTGATCGACTGGAGGTGCAGGTCAGAAACCAGTCCGATGAACTGGACGCGCTCGTTCGCGAATGTGATGCGCTGCGTACCCGTGGCGCAATTAGCGAGAATCTCGGCCACCTGATTTCCTTGCTTGTGTTCGACGGCCGGCTGTCCGACGAGGAACTCGCAGCGCTCGGCACGGAAGTCGATGCGCATATTGCCGTGCCGCATCGGTGTCCGGCATGCGAAGACGGCGAGCCGGAGTTGTCGCATCACAATGGCGCGTTCGAGTTGGCTTGTCCGGATTGCGATCATAGCTCGGGCGCCTCGTCGTCGCGGCTTGCGGCGGTCGCGCGATTTCGAGTGCGAGAGCGTGCCTAAGCACAGCGCTCGCGTCATCGACATCTAAAGGTGAGGTTTTTCGGGAGCTGACGGATGGGCTAGAACGTGTCGGAGTTCCCGCTATCTCGCGCCTGGATGAGATCACGCTCCCGAATTTGCTCACCCATCCACTGCTGCCACGCCCGATGAAGCCGATGCGACGAAATCGGTTTTTGGAAACCGAGCCACTGACCGACCCGTTCCGGCGCCGTGCCTCCGTCGAACAACTCTGCGGCAAAGGTGTTTCGAAGTGTCTGCGGACTGGCGCGTGCGACGCGTGACGAACTGATCCCGGATGCGTCGATGACCGCGTCGATCGCGCGAAGCATCGTCGCCTTGTGCATCGGGCGGCCGGATGGGGCGGCGGGAAACAGTAATTCGCCGGCAAGTTCGGCCGTTTTGCGCTCGCTGATCCAGTCATCGAGCAAGGCGGTGGCGAAAGGCGCGAGCCGGGTTTGTCGGGTGAGTGCGGGATTATCGGGTTCCACGGTCAACCACGGCTGGTTCCAAACGTAGCAACTAACAGTAAGCGACGCCGCCTCGCTGGTTTTGACCCCGCCGCCCAAAAACGCCGCGACGAGCGCTCGATCGCGGCGTTCGCGCCAGCGTTGCCCTTGCGTCACGGCATCGAGCGGAGTGAAAAGAAATGCCACTAATCGCGCGCGTTCGCCGTGTGCGAGGAAGCCCGTCGGTTCGTTTTCGCGGGCACTTCGCCACGCCGCTTCGCCGTCCTGCGCGATGAAGCGAGCGGGGTTCGTCGATGCAATTTCGATCTCGCGGACATGGTCCAGCACCCGCTCGATCAGCCTCAGATAACGCGCGCGCTGCGTTCGACGAATGTCGAGTTGGGTCACGAACTCTTCGATAACAGGCCGCTCGACCGACCGCAAATGCTTCCCCTTCGCCTTCAGCCAATCGAGAAATGCTCCCCATTGCGCGCGATAAACATCGGCCGACGAGGCGCGAAACGCTTGCTGCGCAAGCCAGGCATCGAACGCGATTTGCGGGTCGGCGTGCCAGTCCGCGCGATGTTGATCGAACATATCCGAGTGATGCGCCGGCGGCGATTGGGTCATGACGATTTATCCGTTAGTTGCTTAGATATCGAGAGATATCGTGACCTGATAGATGCATCCGGTCAACCCATAAAACGCGCCGTCTCCTTTTTTCTTGCCTCGCGATAGCGACCTCGCCTACTGTCACCATTAACGCCTTGCCGTCCTACACACAAGTAAAAGAAAGGAGCAGCAATATGGCATCGTTGCCGTTGATCCAGGAACGTCGGGCACGCGGACGGGCGGCTCGCAGCGCGGTACCTCGGGGAAGTCACGAGACGGTCGGAAACGTCGATCGCGATGCCGTCGATTTGTTGCAGAGAAGCAGCGCCGGGCGCGTCGGCGCGCTCGTCCCCTTGCGATACGGGCGCATGCTCGTTTCCCCATTCACATTCTTCCGTGGCAGCGCGATCGTGCAGGCGCACGATCTGGCCGGCACGCCCGATAGCGGTATCCATCTCCAAATTTGCGGCGACTGCCACTTGTCCAATTTCGGCGGATTCGCGACGCCCGAACGCGCGCTGATTTTCGATCTCAACGATTTCGACGAAACTGCGCTAGGACCGTGGGAGTGGGATCTGAAGCGGTTGGTCGCGAGTTTTACCGTCGCCGGTCGCACGCTCGGACACGGCAACGCGGCCGCCGACGAATTCGCGTTCCTCGTGGCGCAGAGCTATCAGACGCGCATTGACGAATATGCGGAGATGGGCGCGCTCGAACTCTGGTACGAGCGGATTACGTTCGACCGCCTGTACGAGACGGTAAGCACGGACGATGCGCGGCGACGCGTCAAGCGCGGAATCGCCCGCGCGTCGCGGCGCACGCACGAAAGCGTGTTGCCGAAACTGGCGGAGGAAAACGAGCCGGGCGAATGGCGCATTCGGGACGCGCCGCCCGGCGTGTTTCACATTCACGGCGACAGTACGCTCTTCGGCCCGGACGAAGACTGGATGAAACTCACCGGTACGCGCGAAGAGCTTCTCGCGCCAGTCTTGCGTGAATACATGACGACGATCACCGCCGACCGCGCCGAATTGCTCTCCCAATTCGCGCTGAAAGACGTGGCCTTCAAGGTGGTCGGCGTGGGAAGCGTCGGTACGCGTTGCCTCGTTTTCCTGATGACCGACCCGATCGGGAAACCGCTTTTCCTGCAACTGAAGGAATCGGCGGCGTCGGTGGTGTCGATGTTTTTCGACGACGCCGGCGCGAACGCTTCCGAGCTTCACGACGGACGGCGCGTCGTGACCGGCCAGCGCTTGATGCAGGCGGCGACCGATCCGTTTCTGGGATGGGCGACCGGCCCGCTCGGGCGTCCGATGTACATCCGCCAACTTCGCGACATGAAAATCTCCGCCGAACTCGAACTCTTCAACGCGGGAGCTTTTCGCGAGTACGCGGCTTTGTGCGGCTGGGTTCTCGCACGGGCACACGCAAAAGCGAGCGGTCGCGCGCCTGAAATTTCCGGATATATCGGCAGCGGCTCGCGCATGGCCGAAACGTTGATGCGCTATGGCAGCGCCTATGCGGACCAGGTGGAACGCGATTTCGACGCGTTTCGGGTTGCCTGCCGAAACGGTCGCCTCGAAGCGCGAACCGACGCCGACATGGCCGCCGATTTCACGACTTAGTCGGCGCGCGCCATGGCGGTTTGCGGCATGCCGCCGCGCGGCAAGCGCGCGCTGCTATGCCGCAAACGATCAATGCGCGACGGCGACGGCGAGGGCCGGTCGCCCCTGTTGCGCTGCCCGCTCGTAAGCATCGACGGCAAATGCAAATACGGCCGGCAACGCGTTCGTCGCACTGAAATCGACGACATCATCCGTTTCCGGGTATTGGAATTCGCCCGGTCGCGCGAAAAGCTCGCGTAAAGTCGGCTCGTGCCGCCCGGCGAAACCGAGATCAGCGACCGCCTCCGCCTCGATTGCGTGCAGAAGGCGCCACGTGAGCGGCACGCCCTGCACGATATACCGTGCCGATACCGCGCGCGTGATGCGTTCCAGGTCCCGCACCGCGCGGGCAAATTCTTTCTTGCTGAGTTGCTCGTCTAATTTGTCCATCGTCGTCCCCTCAAGCCGTCGCCGTATACTGTACAAACATACAGTACTTGTCGCAACGTTCATTTAGCGTCGCGCCGCCGAAACTCTGTGTCTGTGCGATTCCGCCTACGGGTTAATCAGACGCGCACGCCTAGGCCGGCGAGCGGGAAGCGCGCATTGTTATCCCGTACGGAGGGCGCGCTCGGCGTTCGTAACGGCCCCAGCGCGTAAGCTAATCAACTACAAGGAGAACGAAAGATGAATAAGGATCAAACGGATGGTCTGGTCGAGCAGGCGAAGGGCAAGGTCAACGAAGTGGTCGGAAAGGTGACCGGTGACAAGAAGCAGGAAATCAAGGGCGATTTACAGCAGGCAGCTGGGAAAGTCCGAAAGGGCGTTGGGGATGCGCGTGAAGACGTAAAGGATTCCCTGAAGAAACCGTGATTTTCAAGGCAGCATCGGAACGAAAGCGCACGAAGCAGTTGCGTAAGGTTCGAAGCGGGACGCGTGCGTCCCGCTTTTTTGGGTGTATCGACGAAGAACCGTCCGGCGGGTCGAGGGAAACTTTATGCGCATCAAGTTTCAGCCCCGCAGCCCCGCAACCCCGCATCCCGCAGCCCCGCAGCCCCCGCAGCCCCCGCAGCCCCCGCAGCCCCCGCAGCCCGCGCCACTCGCGCCACTCGCGCGACGGCGTTTGAAATCAAACGTGAACGACCACGAGTAAGGCTTTAGCCTCGCCACGCCCGACATTCCGAATAGCGTGGGGTTCATCGGCTGAATAACGCGCGGTTTCCGCGATCTTTACGCGCTTGCTGGTTCCCGATGCGTCGATCTCGATTGAGCCTTGAAGCACAGTCAAATGCTCGCGCGTGCCCGGCTCGTGGGCGTTAGAAACGAGCGACCGTCCCGGCGTCAGCGTGAGTTCGTACCACTCGAATTTCCCCGCCAGATCTATGGGTCCCCAAACGCGCAGTTGATACGCGCCATCGGCGCCATTTAGTGTCGGAATGTCGTGAGGACCGACGATGCGAATAGTGTCGACTTCCTTTTGCTGCGCAAAAAGCTGGTCCAGGCTAATGCCGAGCGCATTCGTCAAGCGCCATGCAACAGCGATGGTCGGATTCGCCTTGTCGCGCTCGATTTCCGACAACATCGACTTCGAAACGCCCGCTGCTCGCGATAAATCGTCGAGCGTCAGCTTTCGCTCATTGCGAAGTCGCTGAATCTGTTCGCCGACGCGCGGCGGCGCTGCGACTGTCGAAACAGTCTGTGCGCTCGTATTCTCCCTCGTGCTCGTGCTTGCCATCGGCGCTTCAATCCTTTACATTGTTCGGCATATTGGAAATGCGTTCGAAATATCGAACTTGTCCATTCTGATCGATCGACTATAACAGGACCGATGCGTGCCGGCATCGCCATGACCAACCCGAGACGCCGATGAAGCAAAAATACTTGAGCCATGTCCAGACGACGATCGACGAAATTCGTGCGGCGGGGTTCTACAAGGCGGAACGTGTGATCGCAAGTCCGCAATCGTCGGCAATTACGCTGGCGGGCGGCGCCGAAGTCCTTAACTTTTGCGCGAACAACTATCTTGGGCTGGCTGACGACGCACGGCTGATCGATGCGGCGAAGCGCGGCCTTGAACGCGACGGTTTCGGAATGGCCTCGGTGCGATTTATCTGCGGCACGCAGAGCGTACACAAGACACTTGAAAAGGCGCTCGCCGATTTTCTTCAGACCGACGATGCCATTCTGTATTCGAGTTGCTTCGACGCCAACGGCGGCCTTTTTGAGACGTTGCTTGGCGATGAAGACGCAATCATCAGCGATGAACTCAATCACGCCAGCATCATCGACGGCGTGCGGCTTTGCAAGGCAAAGCGCTTTCGCTATCGGAACAACGACCTCGCGGACCTCGAAGCGCGTTTGCAGGAGGCGGACGCCGCAGGGGCGCGCTTCAAGATGATCGCCACCGACGGCGTATTTTCGATGGACGGAATCATCGCCAACCTCACGGGCATCTGCGATCTTGCGGATCGCTATGGTGCGCTGGTCATGGTCGACGATTCCCACGCGGTTGGTTTTGTCGGCGCAAACGGACGCGGAACGCCAGAGCATTGCGGCGTGGCGGATCGGGTCGATATCTTCACCGGAACACTGGGAAAGGCGCTCGGCGGCGCTTCCGGCGGTTACGTCGCAGCGCACAAGGAAATTGTCGAATTGTTGCGGCAACGCAGTCGTCCGTATCTGTTCTCGAATACGTTGGCGCCGAGCATCGCGGCGGCGTCGCTCGGCGTGATCGAACTACTTGCGAGCGACGAAGGCGCGGCGCTGCGAAAGCGGGTCAGTGAAAACGGCGCCCGGTTTCGATCGGCGATGACCGCACTCGGCTTTACGCTCGTGCCGGGTGAGCATCCGATCATCCCGGTGATGTTGGGCGACGCGCAACTCGCATCGAAGATGGCCGACGCACTTCTGCAAGAAGGCGTCTACGTGATTGGGTTCTCCTATCCGGTCGTGCCGAAAGGCCGCGCGCGCATCCGCACGCAGATGAGCGCGGCGCACACGCCCGAGCAGGTGGACCGTGCTATCGATGCGTTCGCGCGTGTCGGTCGCGCGCTCGGCGTGATCTCGCAAGGCGGCTGATTACCGACGGCAGGTTACAGCGCAACGCGACACCTGCACTGCCCAAAACTTGATGCGCATAAAGTTCGGCGCCCCGAGCGGGCAAAGGCCAAATCCAAACGCCGAACTCAGACAGCATCGTCAGGAAGACCAAAAATGAAAGCACTCGCAAAACTCGAACGCGCGCCGGGCCTTACGATGACGCAGGTCAAGCGTCCGGAAGTCGGCCACAACGACGTCCTGATCCGTATCCGGAAAACGGCGATTTGTGGAACGGATATCCACATCTGGAAATGGGACGACTGGGCGCAGAAAACGATTCCAGTGCCAATGCATGTCGGCCATGAATATGTCGGCGAGATTGTCGAGATGGGGCAGGAAGTGCGCGGCTTCGAGATTGGCGACCGCGTGTCCGGCGAAGGCCACATTACCTGCGGGTTCTGTCGAAATTGTCGCGCGGGACGGCGTCACCTTTGCCGCAATACCATTGGCGTCGGCGTGAATCGGGAAGGCGCATTCGCGGAATACCTCGTGATCCCCGCTTTCAACGCGTTCAAGATTCCCGCAGACATTTCCGATGATCTCGCTGCGATCTTCGATCCTTTCGGCAACGCCACGCATACTGCGTTGTCGTTCAATCTCGTCGGTGAAGACGTGCTGATTACGGGCGCGGGGCCGATCGGCGTGATGGCGGTCGCGATTGCGCGGCATGTCGGCGCTCGCAACGTCGTGATTACCGATGTGAACGCTTATCGCCTGGAACTTGCGCTCAAGATGGGCGCGACGCGCGCCGTGAATGTCGCCAGCGAATCGCTGCGCGACGTCATGGCGGAACTCGGCATGACAGAAGGATTCGACGTCGGCCTGGAAATGTCCGGCGTGCCGAGCGCCTTCACCAGCCTGCTCGAAGCGATGAACCACGGAGGCAAAGTGGCATTGCTCGGCATTCCACCCGCGCAGACTGCGATCGACTGGAACCAGGTGATTTTCAAGGGTCTGGAAATCAAGGGAATCTACGGCCGGGAGATGTTCGAAACCTGGTACAAGATGGTCGCGATGCTGCAAAGCGGCCTCGATCTTTCGCCCATTCTCACGCACACGTTTCCCGTCGACGACTTCGAACAGGCCTTTGCCACCATGCTGTCGGGTAACAGTGGAAAGGTCGTCCTCGACTGGACAACAGTCTAAGGCGCCGCCGCCGCGCCTTCATTCGTATCTGGCGAAAATTCGGCCTGAATCGCGACATGCACGTCGTCGCCGACGGCCGGATACCACGTTGACAAGCCGAACAACGCGCGGCTGAAATGACCGTCGGCGGAAAAACCGAGCGTTTCCTGTTTGGTCAGCGGGTCTTTTGAGTGACCGTTGAAGGTCATATCGAGCGTGACGGGGTGAGTCGCGCCGCGAATCGTCAGATCGCCGGTCAGTCTGCCCTTGTTCTCGCCGGTGCGCTCCACGCGCGTGCTGGTAAAGCGGATCACCGGATATCGCGCGACATCGAACATATCCGCGCCCTTCACCAACCGGTCGAGCAATGGCACGTTGGTGTTCACGCTCGACGCGTCGATTTCCACCGCAACGCTGCTTTTCACCAGTCCGCCAGGCCGCCAGTCGAGCTGCGCGCTCGCCTTTTCGAAACGCACGACAAAGCGTGAATAGTGAAAATGATCGACATCGAAGCTCACGTTCCAGTGATGCGGATCGAGTCGATATCGGCCGGGCGCCACACTGGATTCGTCGGCCGATACCGTGTGCGTGACGACTTGAAACGGCGTGCATGCTGAAAGCGCAGCCGCCATAGAAACGGCCATCGCCGTCAAGATCGTCGATAAACGAAGTTTCTTCGACAAACTCAAACTCATCGTGCAGATCCGGTGATTTTTCTCGAAATAGCTCAGGGCCGTTGCTCCGAGCGCGACTTCCACACGATCGCCATCCTATTAATGTAGAGTTCCGGTCGAATCCTATATTGAAAAGGCGTTGCCGCGCCCGGCGGCGACGGAAAGTCCATGCTATCAACGCCGGCCCGGAGCCATGTATCTCGCGCACTCTGTTTGTTTACCGCGGCATTCGCCGCATTATCGATAAGCACAAACGCGCGCGCGGCCGACTGGTGCAGCAATGGCGTCTGGGTCGATGCGATGATCGGTTCGCACCACTTCCACCCGAAAAAAGATTTCGAGCAATTCAATCCAGGTATCGGCGTGGAATGCTGGATCAATTCCGAATGGGCGCTGACCGGCGGATATTTCCGTAACTCGCTGTCGAAACCGTCGTTTTACGGCGGCGGCGTCTGGGCGCCCGAATTTGCACATTGGGGTGTCGTGCGGCTCGCGGCGATGGGCGGGCTGATCTCCGGCTACGACTACGGCGGCTGGGGAATCGGCCACAACCACACGGTCGGTCCCGTCATCGCGCCGATCATCATGGCCGAGTACGGCCGCGTCGGCGCGAATATCATCCTCATTCCGCCGATCCCGTCGAGCGATCTGCCATTCACGATGGCGCTGCAACTCAAGCTGCGTTTCTAGTCCTAATCGCCTCGTCTCATCCGCTTCCTGGCGCGATGGCCGTTTTCCACACAGCGGGAAACGGGCCTTCGCCACGTACCAAAAAACCTGTCCCGCTTTCTCCTTGACGCTCCGGTACATGCAAGCGCGGGGACGCATAGTGTCCAAAAGCAGCGCGGATTGACACGTGATCTTCACATGTGGAATAGTATTCCAACTTTGAGCGCTGTTCAAATTTGCTCAGCGACCACGTAGAAAGCATCGACGGTAACCATGAATACGCCAACGGAATTGAATTGCGATCTGCTCGTCATCGGTTCGGGCGCGTCCGGCTTGGCCGCCGCCGTGACGGCGGCCTGGCATGGCCTCAAGGTAATCGTCGTGGAGAAGGACGCCGTTTTCGGCGGCGCCAGCGCGTGGTCGGGCGGCTGGATGTGGGTGCCGGGCAATCCGCTCGCGAAGCGCGCCGGGATCGATGAAGACCCGCAGCAGCCGCGCACTTACCTGAAAAATGAACTCGGCGAACGCTACGATCCGGCGCGCGTCGACGCGTTTCTCGACAACTGCCCGCACATGATTTCGTTCTTCGAGGAACACACGGCGCTGCAATTCGTCGATGGAAATGCGATTCCGGATGTTCACGGCAGCGTCGAAGGCGCGGCGACGCAGGGTCATCAGGTGATCGCCGCGCCATATGACGGGCGCGAACTCGGGCCGCTCATCGAGCGCCTGCGCAAAACCATGCGCGAGACGTCGTTCATGGGCATGCCGATCATGGCGGGCGCGGATCTCGCGGCGTTTCTCAGCATGACGCGCTCGCTCAAATCTTTTGCTCACGTGACGCGGCGCTTCGCACGGCACTTGTTCGACCTCGCCCGATACGGCCGCGCGATGCAACTCGTCAACGGCGTCGCGCTGATTGCGCGGCTCGCGAAATCGGCGGAAAACCTTGGCGTGACGCTGATCGACTCCGCGCCCGCGAAGCGGCTGATTCTCGACGGCGACGGCGACGCCGTGCGCGGCGCGGTCGTCGCGACGACGCAAGGCGAGATCGCGATTCACGCGGCGAGAGGCGTCGTGCTCGCGGCAGGCGGTTTTCCCAACGATATCGCCCGGCGCCGCGCGTTGTTCCCGCGCACGCCGACCGGACGCGAGCATCTCGCGCTGCCGCCCGAAAGCTGTTCCGGCGACGGCATCGGTCTCGGCGAATCGGCGGGCGGCTGCCTCGTCACGAACGTTGCGTCGCCCGCAGCGTGGGCGCCGGTGTCGAAGGTGACGCATCGGGACGGCAGCGTCGGACATTTTCCGCACATCATCGACCGCGCGAAGCCGGGCGTGATCGGCGTGCTCGCCGACGGCAAGCGCTTCGTGAACGAAGCCGGTGGTTATTACGATTACACGGCGGCGATGGTCGCGGCCGTGCCGGAAGGCGAGGAAGTGGCGTCGTGGCTGATTTGCGATCACCGGTTCTTGCGCCGCTACGGGCTCGGCTACGCGCGCCCGTTTCCGGTTCCGGTCGGCTCATTCATCCGACGCGGCTACCTGCAGCGCGGCGCGACGGTCGAGGCGTTGGCGAAACGGTGCGGCATCGCATCGGACGCATTGTCGAACACCGTCCGGATTTTCAACGAACACGCCCGGCGCGGCGAGGATCCGCAGTTCGGCCGCGGCTCGACGTCCTATAACCGCCGAGGCGGCGACGTATCGCACGGCGGCCCGAACCCGTGCGTCGCGCCCATCGAACACGGCCCGTTCTACGCCGTCAAAGTGCTGCCCGGCAGCTTCGGGACCTTCGCCGGACTCACGACGAACGGTTCCGCGCAGGCGCTCGACCGCGACGACAAGCCCATCGCCGGCCTCTACGCGGTGGGCACCGACATGGCGAGCGTGATGGGCGGCTTCTACCCGTCGGGCGGTATCAACCTCGGCCCGGCGATGACGTTCGGCTACATCGCGGGCCGCCACGCGGCGGGCGCGACGGCTTACGAAGGCGTCGATAAGATCAAGCCTTGAGCTTGTAGCCGGTTTTGAAAATCCACGCGACGATGCCTGCGAATATCGCGAGAAAAACGAAGGTCATCGCGACACTGATTCCAACGCTGACATCCGATACACCATAGAAACTCCAGCGAAATCCGCTGATCAGATAAACGACCGGATTGAATAGCGCGACGGCTTTCCAGAAGGGCGGCAATATCTCGATGGAATAGAAGCTGCCGCCGAGAAACGTGAGCGGCGTGATAATCAGCAGCGGAATGATTTGCAGCTTTTCGAAGCCGTCCGCCCAGATGCCGATAATGAAACCGAGCAGACTGAACGTGACCGAGGTGAGCAACAGAAACAGCACCATCACGAGCGGATGATCGACGCGCAACGGCACGAAAAGCCGCGCGGTAATCAGAATGATGAGGCCGAGAATAATCGACTTGCTCGCAGCCGCACCGACATAGCCGATCACGATTTCCAGGTAAGACACGGGCGCCGACAGTAATTCGTAAATCGTCCCGGTGAACTTTGGAAAGTAAATGCCGAATGAAGCGTTCGACACGCTCTGCGTCAACAGCGACAGCATGACGAGCCCCGGCACAATGAACGCGCCATAACTCACGCCGTTCACTTCCGGAATGCGCGAACCGATTGCCGCGCCGAACACGACGAAATAAAGCGAGGTCGAAATAACCGGCGAGATAATGCTGCCCATGATGGTGCGCCAGGTGCGCGCCATTTCGAATTTGTAGATTGACTGGATTGCGCGGCTATTCATTTTTTCCTACCCACCAGACTCACGAAAATATCTTCGAGCGAGCTTTGCGTCGTCTGAAGATCCTTGAAGATCACGCCGCTATCGGCCAGATCCTTGAGTAACGCGATAATCCGCCCGGGCTCGTCGTGCGCGTCGTAGGTATAAGTCAGCTCGCAGCCATCCGCCGATAACGCCAGCCCATAAGCCGCGAGTCCGGCCGGCACCTGCGCGATTTCGCCTTCCAGTTGCAGCGTCAGTTTTTTCTGGCCGAGCTTGCGCATCAATTCCGCTTTATCTTCTACCAGGATAATCTCGCCGCGATTAATCACGCCAATCCGGTCCGCCATTTCCTCGGCTTCGTCGATGTAATGGGTCGTCAGAATGACGGTCACGCCGCGATCCTTCAGGCCGCGCACGAGATTCCACATATCGCGGCGCAATTCGACGTCCACGCCGGCGGTCGGCTCGTCGAGAAAGAGAATTTCGGGTTCGTGCGACAACGCCTTCGCGATCAGCACACGGCGCTTCATCCCGCCGGACAGCGTCACGAGCTTGTTGTCCTTCTTGTCCCACAGCGAAAGCGACCGCAACACCTGCTCGATATGCGCCGGATTCGGCGGCTTGCCGAACAGGCCGCGGCTGAACGAAACGGTCGCCCAGACGGACTCGAACGCGTCGGTCGTCAGTTCCTGCGGCACGAGGCCGATCATCGCGCGGGCCGCGCGATAGTCGGTCTGGATATCGTGACCGTTCACCGTGACCGTGCCTTCGCTCGGATTCACGATGCCGCAGATCGTGCTGATCAGCGTCGTCTTGCCCGCGCCGTTCGGCCCGAGCAGCGCGAAAATCTCGCCTCGGCGGATCGTCAGGTTGATGTTGTTCAGCGCCTGGAAGCCAGACCCGTAGCGCTTCGATAGCCGGGATATTTCGATGACATTTTGCATGGCCCAGAACATAGCAGAACCGGCGCTATTTTTCTTGGACCATCCGTTCTCTCAACGTTTTCCGTGCTTTTTGAGCTTTGCCTTGCGTTTCGGCCGCTCGTCGATAATCCGCCTGCGCTGCTTGTCCTTCAGCTTTTTCCACTGCCGGCACTCGTCCTTCGTGCGCAGGCAACCGATGCACAGGCCCGTTTTGTCGTCGAATTTGCAGATGTTGATGCAAGGGGATTCCACTGCCATGACCGTCCCGGACGCGAGTCGCTTAGAGAAGCTAAATCTCGCACGCGTAAGCGGCGGCGGCCAGCTAATTGTGTCAATTATGTCGATAGTCAGGTACGACATACCGAATGCTAAGATGGCCGCATTGCCGCTTCGGGCCGTGCCGCACCTCTGCCGACATGCCGCGTCCTCTACTCTTCTCCACATTGGGCCAGCTCGAATTCGAGAGAGCCGTGCTCGGCCGTGTCGTGGCGGGCATGCCGCTCGTGGAAGTGCTCGAACACGTCATTCGCCGGGTCGAAGCGCTGTCGGCCGAGCCGATGTTCGCGTCCGTGCTGCTCGTCGATGCAAGCGGCAAGCGGTTCGCCCACGGCGCCGCGCCGAGCCTGCCGGAAAGCTATAACCGCGCGATCGACGGCCTCGAATTCGGACCCGTGACCGGTTCCTGCGGTGCGGCGGCCTACAGCGGCGAGCCGGTGATCGTGAGCGATATCGAACACGATCCGCTTTGGGTGTCGTATCGCGATCTTGCGCTCGACCACGGCCTGCGCGCCTGCTGGTCCTGGCCGATCCGCGCAGCGGACGGCCGCGTGCTCGGCACGTTCGCCAACTATTATCCGATCGTGAAAAGCCCGTCCGACGCGAATCTCGAAGAGATCGCGTTTGTCGCGAGCGTCACGGCACTCGCCATCGAGCGCTATACGAGCGATCTCGCGCTGCGCAAAAGCGAGGAAGGGCTGCGGATCGCGCAGCAGGCGGGGCGGATCGGTACGTTCGAAATTTTTCCCGAGCGCGGACGCGTGGCGGTCTCGGCGGAGTTTTGCGCTCAGTGGGGACTCGCGCCGCAAGCAGAGTTCGATATCGCGGAACTGAGCGCGTTCGTGCATCCCGACGATCGCCTCATCGTGCTGAACACGGGCAAGGAAATTCCCGCCGATGCGCTCGACTATCTCGAATATCGGATCCGTCGCCCGGACACCGGCGAAGAGCGCTGGATGGGCCGGCGCGGCGAGGCGGTCGAGAGCGGCGAGGCGGGCGTGCGGTATCTCGGCGTCTCTTACGACATCACCGAATACAAGCGCGTCGAGGCGCGTTTGCGCGTCAGCGAATCGCAGTTGCTGCGCCTGAACGATTCGCTCGCGGCCGAGGTCGAGGCGCGCACGCGCGAACGCGACAGCCTGTGGCGCAATTCGCGCGATCTTTTTATCGTCGCGAGCGAGGACGGCATGTTGCGCGCCGTGAATCCCGCGTGGACATCCATTCTGGGCTTTCGCGAGGAAGAACTCGTTGGCCGGTCGATCGCGGAAATCGTGCATCCGGACGATCAAACGCTCACGCGCGCCGCGCTCGACGCAGCGGTCGATTCCGGTCATGCGCGCTTTGAAAACCGGATCGTTCATCGCGACGGGACGTATCGATGGGTGTCGTGGGTCGTTTCGCCCGAAGGCGACGCGATGTATGGCAACGGTCGCGATATCACGAGCGAGAAGGACACGGAGCACGCGCTTCGGCAAACCGAGGAAGCGCTTCGGCAGGCGCAGAAGATGGAAGCGCTCGGGCAACTGACCGGCGGGATCGCGCACGATTTCAACAATCTGCTGCAAGGCATTACCGGGCCGCTCGAACTGGTTCGCCGCTTCGTGCAGCTTGGCCGGATCGACGAACTCGACCGGTTTATCGGCATGGCGATGGGTGCGGCAAATCGGGCGGCGTCGCTCACCCACCGGCTGCTGGCGTTTTCGCGCCGCCAGCCGCTCGACCCCAAGCCCGTCAACGCCGACGAGCTTCTGAGTTCCATCGACGACCTCTTGCGCCGCACGATGGGCGAGGCGATCGACGTCAAGGTGATCCGTAACCCGCAACTCTGGCTCACCCGTTGCGATGCCAATCAGCTCGAGAACGCGCTCCTGAATTTCGCCATCAACGCGCGCGACGCGATGCCCGACGGCGGCCGCCTGATCCTCGAAACCGGCAACGTGGAACTCGGCGCGGCATTCGCGGCGCGGCATCCGGATGTCGCGCCGGGCGCTTACGTAGTGGTGTCGGTGTCGGACACCGGCGCGGGGATGCCCGCCGACGTGATGGCGCGCGCCTTCGATCCGTTCTACACGACCAAGCCGCTCGGGCAGGGCACGGGGCTGGGGTTGTCGATGGCTTACGGGTTCGCGCGGCAGTCCGGCGGCATCGCGACGATCGACAGTGTGATCGATGTCGGCACGACGGTTCGGCTGTATTTGCCGCGCTATCAGGGCGGGGTGCGGACGGAGGAAACCGCCGCCGAGCTTACCGATGCGCATCGGGCCGCCGAGCGGCGCGCGATTCTCGTCGTGGAGGACGATCCTGCGGTGCGGGAGCTTGTCTGTGAGATTTTGCGCGATCTCGATTATGAGGTGATGGCCGCGGTCGATGGACCTTCTGGGTTGGCGGTGCTCAATTCGCCCGCGCATATCGATTTGCTCGTGACCGATGTCGGGTTGCCGGGGTTGAACGGGCGGCAGCTTGCCGATGCCGCGCGCTCTACGCGGCCGGGGTTGAAGGTGCTCTTTATGACGGGTTACGCCGAAGCCGCCACGCGCAGTAACGGGTTTCTCGATTCCGGCATGGAGATGATTACCAAGCCGTTCACGCTCGAGTCCATGGCTACGAGGATTCGCGCGATTATTGCCGCGCGTGCGGGGGGGTGAAGGTGTTTTTGTCTGCGTGTGCTTCTTGGAAACTTGCTTTCGTGTGCGTTTATTAGCGATGCCCCTGTCCGGGGCGGGACTCACTTTCTTTGCTGCTGCAAAGAAAGTAAGCAAAGAAAGCAGCTTATCCGCCTAAGTGTCCACCTCGAATAACCTCGCGGATAGGCGCGCAAGCTGACTCGGGTGGCGCGCAGTCACTCTCATTGGCACAGCGCCTGCCAGTTCCGTCCTCGCTCCGCTCGGACGACGGGAACACGCGTCCGTTCTACTCTTCTGGGTGCGTCGTCCTTGTGAAACGAATCGCAGTGCGGATTCGTCGCCTACTTTTAACCTCCGCTCCCGCATTGCCTCACCCTTTATCTCCTGAATATTCTCACCCTCGATCCCGCGCGTCGTGCCGTCGCCGGGCAAATGGCACGCGCCTTGCTCAAATACTGACCAAGCAGACGCCCGCGTGCCGCAGTCGACGGTCCGCAACGCTTGGCTCACGCGCCGCCCAAGCCGCCCAAGACAGAACAAGAGAAAAATTTCATGAGCACGCCCTCGAGTCCCCGCCGGCCGCCCGCCAAAGTTTTGCCGCCCGACGCCCCCGGCGTGCGCGCACTCACCTCGCTCATTACCGGCGTCGTGGTCATCTGCGCGCTGTATTTCGGCCGCGCCGTCCTCATTCCGATCATCCTAGCCGTGCTGCTCAGCTTCCTCGTCGCGCCGTTCGTCGACCTGTTGCGGCGGCTCAAGTTCGGGCAGGTGCCCTCGGTGATCGTCGCGGTGCTGGTCGCGCTGTCCGTGCTCACGGCGGTCGGCGCGCTGATCGGCGCTCAGGTCGCGCAACTGGCCGGCGATTTGCCGCAATATCAGGTGGCCGTCGAGCGGAAGATCGAACGCGTTCAGCAACAAACCGTCGGCCGCGCGGATGAGTTTCTCGGCCGCGCTTCGACCGCGCTCAAACGGCTTTCGCCCGCGCGCGAGCAGGAAGCGCGCAAGAACGAAAATCCCGCGACGTCGCCCATCGACGCGCCGATGCCCGTCGAAGTCCACGAGCCGTCGCCGTCGCCGCTCGAACTGGCGCAGCGCTTCCTCGCGCCGGTCATCAGTCCGCTCGAAACCACCGGCATCGTGCTCGTGGTGGCGATTTTTATCCTGTTGCAGCGCGAGGATTTGCGCGATCGGCTGATTCGCCTCTTCGGTTCGCGCGATCTGCACCGCGCCACGACCGCAATGGATGAAGCCGCGCGCCGTCTGTCGCGCTATTTCCTCGCGCAACTCGGCATCAATCTGGGCGTGGGCATCGTCGTCGCGATCGGACTCGCGATCATCGGCGTGCCCGGCGCGCTGCTATTCGGCGTCCTGACCGCGCTGCTGCGCTTCGTGCCCTACGTCGGAACGTGGATCGCCGCGCTGGTCGCGCTGATTTTTGCGGCGGCGGTCGGTCCCGGCTGGAGCATGCTGATCTGGACGCTGGTCTTGTACGGCGTCACCGATATCGTCGCCGGGCAGGTCGTCGAACCGCTGTTGTACGGACACAGCACGGGGCTTTCGCCGTTCGCGGTGATCGTCGCGGCGGTGTTCTGGAGCTGGATCTGGGGGCCGATCGGGCTCGTGCTGTCGACGCCGCTCACGCTGTGTCTCGTGATTCTCGGGCGGCACGTGGACCGGCTGGAGTTCCTCGACGTGCTGTTCGGCGACCGGCCCGCGCTCACGCCCGCCGAAAATTTTTATCAGCGCCTCTTGGCGAACGATCCCGACGAGGCGCTGGTCCAGGCCGAATCGTTATTGAAGGAGCGCTCGCTTTCCGCCTATTACGACGAAGTGGCGCTCGCCGGGTTGCGCCTCGCGCACAACGACGTGCTGCGCGGCGTGGTCACGGTCGATCAATTGCGGCGGATCAACGAATCTGCGCTGGATATCATCGAAGGACTGGAGGACGTCGAGGACGTGGTGACGGCGAAGATGAAGGAGGACGAGCCGCCCGCCGCGCTCGAAATGTCGGACGACGAGAAGGGCATTAGCCACGAGTCGCCGCCCGGTCGTTTCGATGCAGCAGCGGAAGGGCATACGGCATCGGTGCTGTGTATTGCCGGGCGTGGCGAACTGGACGATCTCGCCGCGAATATCGCCGTGCAGCTTTTCCGGAAGCACGGGCTCGGCGCGGATCTGACGGGCTACGAACGCTTTTCGCGCAACCGCTTCGGGGAAGTGGACCTGTCGGGCGTGTCGATTATTTGCGTGGTGTCGTTCGATGCCGCCGAATCGCCGCCGTATCTGCGCAACCTGCTGCGCCGGCTGCATCAGCGGGCGACGGCGGCGGACCTGATCGTCGGGCTGGTCGTGCCGGAAACCGCGTTGCCGGGCGAAGCGCTGGTGCGCAAGACCTCGGCGGCGACGTCGTTCAAGGAACTCGTCGATGCGAGCGTCGCCGCTGCGCGCCGGCAGACGCACGACGGCGTGTCTTGGGCCGGCCTGAATCCGCCCGAAGGCGCTACGCCCGACGCGGCGGCGCCCGCGACCGCTGCCGCCGTGGGCGAGTTGCGCAACGCTTGAGCGCCGGATTCAGCGGTTGCCGTCGAAGAGGTCGTTGAGCATGGTGTCGAAGGCGCCTTGCGCTTCTTCGAGTTCCTGCAGCGCGGCGTCGAATGTTTGCAGTGCGATTTGCGACGGGCGGCCATCGCCCGCCGGGGGAAACTGGCCTTGCAATGCGGTGAAGGCGGACTGCACCTGCCGCGTCGCGTTGACGATACGTTCCATCGCTCGCGCTTCTTCCGCGCGATTGGCTTCAGAGGTCATTGGAGACTCCTTGTGGGGGAACCTCGATAGTACCAACTGACGCGGGTTTTCAGGCCGGGCCGCGTTAGGCTGGGACGCGTCGGGGCGGGCGCGTTAGGCTGGGACGCGTCGGGGCGGGATGCGTTAGGCTGGGACGCGTCGGGGCGGGATGCCCTTGGCTTGCTCGCTGCTCGCGGTCGCCACTTCGGGCGCGTTATTGAGCGGTCCAGCCGCCGTCGATGGTCAGCGCCGAGCCGCGCATTTCCTTCGCGGCGTCGGAGCAGAGGAACACGGCCAGATCGCCGATTTGTTGCGGCGTCACGAATTCCGCCGACGGCTGTTTATCGCCGAGCAATTTCGCGCGCGCCGCGTCGGGCGTGAGCGATTCGCGCTGCGCGAGATCGTCGATCTGCTTTTGCACCAGCGGCGTCAGCACGAAGCCGGGGCAAATGGCGTTTACCGTCACGCCGGTGCGCGCGTTTTCGAGCGCCGCCACTTTCGTCAGCCCGACGATGCCGTGTTTGGCCGCGACATAGGCCGACTTCCCGGCCGATCCGACCAGCCCGTGGACCGAGGCCACATTGATGACGCGGCCCCAGCCGTGTTCGCGCATGGCGGGCAGGGCGACGCGCATGGTGTGGAACGCCGAGCTGAGGTTGATCGCGATGATTGCGTCCCAGCTTTCGACTGGGAACGTATCGACGGTCGCGACGTGCTGGATGCCCGCGTTGTTCACGAGAATATCGACGGTGCCGAACGAGTCGGCGGCGAAGGCGATCATCGCCTCGATTTCGGCGGGCTTTGTCATGTCCGCGCCGTGGTGGACGGCTTTCGCGCCGGTCGCCTCGATGTGGGCGATCGCGCCGGACACGTCGCCGAAACCGTTCAGCACGAGGTTTGCGCCTGCTTCGGCCAGTGCTGTGGCGATGCCCAAGCCGATGCCGCTCGTTGAGCCCGTGACTAGGGCTGTCTTGCCGGACAGCGGTTTTTGGGTCGGTGTGGTCATTTTTTGGGGTTTCCTTGGGTTTGGTTTTTCGCTGGCGCTCGTGGGTTTGTTTGCTTGCCTGCGCTTCTTTTGAACTTGCTTTCGTGTCGGTCTATTAGCACGCCGCTATGCGCGGCAGCAGTCACTTTCTTTGCTGCTGCAAAGAAAGTAACCAAAGAAAGCAGCTTATCCGCAGAAGTGTCCACCTCGAATAACCTAGCGGATAGGCACGCAGGCTGATTAGGCTAACTCGCGTTCGTTCGGATTGGCACAGCACCTGTCAGTTCCATCCTCGCTCCGCGAGGACGACGGGCACATCAAAAACCGTTGGTGAGCGGTCGGTTCGGTTGTTCTGTTATGCCGTTCCGGCAGGCACTTCGTGCCTGCCGGGATGAATGAGCGGCTCCGCTCTGTAGTGTGGTGCGATGGCCGAATCAGCTTGCGCGCCACTCCCGGTTACGGTTCGTGGTGGACACTTAGACGGACTAGCTGCTTTCTTTGGTTACTTTCTTTGCAGCAGCAAAGAAAGTGACTGCTGCCGCGCATAGCGGCGTGCTAATAAACCGACACGAACGCAAGTTCACAAAAAGCGCATGCAAACCAAAGCAAAGGGCGCCAGCAAACCAAACCGGTGCAAGTTCCCAGGAAGCACAAGCAAACAAACCCACGAGCGCTAGCAAATCAAAATCAGTGAAAGCGCGGGCCAACCGAAGGTTTTAACCGACCGCGCCAGCCCCACACCTCAAACAACGCCAGTCAAGTAGTACACCGCAATAACAAAAAACACGGCCATCGTCTTGATAATCGTGACAGCGAAAATATCCCGGTACGACTCCCGATGAGTGAGCCCCGTCACGGCCAAAAGCGTAATCACCGCGCCGTTGTGCGGCAACGTGTCCATCCCGCCACTCGCCATGGCGACAACCCGATGCAACACCTCAAGCGGAATATGCGCGGCCTCGGCACCCTTGATGAACAAATCCGACATCGCCCCAAGCGCGATACTCATCCCGCCCGACGCCGACCCCGTAATCCCCGCGAGCGAACTCACCGAAATCGCTGCATTCACGAGCGGATTCGGAATGCTCTTGAGCGCATCCTTCACGACGATAAACCCCGGCAGCGCTGCGACCACGCCGCCAAAGCCGTATTCCGACGCTGTGTTCAACGACGCCAGCAGCGCGCCGCCGACCGCCGCCTTCGTGCCGATGGCAAAACGCTCGCGCACCCGGCCGAACGCCGTCACCACGACCAGCAAGATGCCGAGCAGCAACGCACCTTCCACAGCCCAGATCGCGACGACCGATTTGATCGCCGTCGTGACGGGCGCCGCGTTGCCGGGCAACACATCGGCGGCGACCGTGTAGCTCGCGCCGTACCAGACCGGAATCCACTTGGTCAGCACGAAATTCGCCACGCCGACCAGGATCAGCGGCGCGACCGCCAGCAGCGGATTCGGCAGTTGCTTCGCCTCGACGCGCTCCGGCTCGTTCACGAGCGACGTGCCGTAGCCCTCGCCGGTCGCCATGACCGAGCGGCGTCGCCATTCGAGAAACGTCAGCCCCACCACGACGATAAACACCGAGCCGATCGTGCCGAGCCACGGCGCGGCCCAGCCGGTCGTCTTGAAAAAGGTCGTCGGGATGATGTTCTGGATTTGCGGCGTGCCGGGGAGCGAATCCATCGTGAACGAGAACGCGCCGAGCGCGATCGCGCCGGGCATCAGGCGCTTCGGAATATTGCTCTGGCGATAAAGCTCGGCCGCGAACGGATAGACCGCGAACACCACCACGAACAGCGAGACGCCGCCGTACGTGAGCACCGCGCACACCGCCACGATCACCGCATTCACGCGCGACTTGCCGATATAGCGGATGGCCGCGGCGACGATCGATTCGGAGAAGCCCGACAGTTCGATCACCTTGCCGAATACCGCGCCGAGCAGGAAGACGGGGAAATACAGTTTCACGAAGCCGACCATCTTCTCCATGAAGATGCCGGAAAACACCGGCGCGACCGCCGACGGTTCGGTCAGCAGAACCGCGCCCAGCGCGGCGAGCGGCGCGACGAGGATGACGCTGTAACCGCGATAGGCGGCCAGCATCAGGAACACCAGTGCAGCGAGCACGACGATAAAGGACATTGAGTCTCCGTAATATTCTTGTAGAAGCGTTTCTTGTAGGCGCCGGCAAGCGGGCTTCTTGTAAAGCCCCGGTGTGCGTCGTGTGGTCTTGCGCGCGGAAAGGCGAAATGCAGGTTCCGTGCCAACGCCGTTCGGACAACGCTTGATCGCCGACACGACGAGCTTACGCGCGGCCTGTGTCGCGAATTGTACCGAAAACGTCTATTAAACGAGACGTAATCTCTCTCGAAAATGCGCGCGCGGGTTCCTCGGATGTCACTCTGCATAAGGTCTTGCGGGCTGTCTCGATGCTGAGATATGCTGTCTCTATAACGAGATTTATAAAAAGGATGGGGACGATGCATAACGACTGGACCACGGTCCCAGTGAACTACGACGACGTCCTTCGCCGCGCGATGGAGTCGCTCTTCAAGACGTTCGAGAATTTCAGCGAAGGCACGTTTATCGTCGATGCGGATGCGCGCGTCGTGTGGATCAACAAGCGCTACGCCGCGCGTTTCGGCTTTTCGGACCCGGAGCAAGCGATCGGGCGCGACTGCGAATCGGTCATTCCGAACAGCCTGATGCGCGAGGTCGTGACGACGGGCAAGCCGATCCTGCTCGACGTGCTGGAGACCGATCGCGAACCGCTCGTCGTCACGCGCCTGCCGCTGAAAGACGATCACGGCGTGACGGTCGGCGCGATCGGTTTCGCGCTCTTCGACGAAATGAAGGCGCTCACGCCGCTTTTTTCGCACTATTCGCGCGTTCAGCAGGAATTGATCGCGACGCGGCAATCGCTCGCGCAGGCGCGGCGGGCGAAATATACGTTCGCGAGTTTTGTCGGCACGAGCGCGGCGAGTCTCGAAGTGAAACGCCAGGCGCGGCGCGCGGCGCAGGTCGAGTCACCTGTGTTGCTGCTCGGCGAGACCGGCACCGGCAAGGAACTGCTGGCGCACGCGATCCACGGTGCATCCACGCGTGCCGCGCGTCCGCTCGTGACGGTGAACGTCGCGGCGATCCCGGACACGTTGCTCGAAGTCGAGTTTTTCGGCGCGGCGGCGGGCGCGTACACGGGCGCGGATCGGAAGGGCCGCGTGGGCAAATTCGAACTCGCCGGCGGCGGCACGCTGTTCCTCGACGAGATCGGCGATATGCCGTTGCCGCTTCAGGGCAAACTGCTGCGCGTCTTGCAGGACAAGGAGTTCGAGCCGCTCGGCTCGAACCGGATCGTGCGCGCGGACGTGCGGATTATCGCCGCGACGTCCGCCGATCTGCCCGCGCTCGTCGCGTCGGGCCGCTTCCGCGCGGATCTTTTTTACCGGCTGAACGTGCTGACGATCCACGCGCCGCCGCTGCGCGAGCGGCTCGGCGATATCGAGGCGCTCGCCTACGCGATCCTCGAAGAACTCTCGTCGCAGGCGCAGCCCGGCCACGCGGGCCATTTCGTTCTACAGGACGACGCGTGGCGTTTGCTGTGCGCGTATCCGTGGCCCGGCAATGTGCGCGAATTGCGCAACACGCTGGAGCGCGCGGTCATGTTGTCGGACAGCGAACATATCGACGCACGCACGCTCGCGCCGTTTATCGGCCCGTCGCGCTTGCAGCCCGCTTCCGGCGACGAAGCACAGTCCGCCGCCGCGTCGCAGTCGCACGCCGACGCCATGGCCGGTTTCGAGCGGCGCTTTCTCTCGGACGCGTTGCTTGCGTGCGGCGGGCGGGTGACGGAAGCGGCGCAGCGGATCGGCTTGGGGCGGGCGACGCTTTACAAGAAAATCGCCGCGCTCGGCATTGAGATTTGAGTTTTTAAACGGAAACGCGATGAAAAAACAGGATGCGGTGTTGTCGAAGGAAACCGAAGCGCTCGCGATCGCCCAACTACAGCGCTCGGCCGACGAACGTTTCGAGACCCGCCTCGGCCAGTTCGAGGCGAAGGAATGGCTCGACGAACTGACCGCGTCGATCGGCGTGCATTTCTACAATCAGGCGCTCGCCGACGTGCAGGCGAAGATCGATGCGCGTCTTGAAATGATCGACGCCGATATCTGGAGTTTGAAGAAGTAGCGTGCAATGAACTGCTGATATCGACGCGAAAGCCGCGCGTGGCATACTCGCGAAATCATAAAAACAGCGTGAAAAAGGGGTTGGGATGAAGCGGGCGAAACTCGGTTTGGCAGTGCTCTTCACCACGTCGCTCGCGGCATGCAGCAGCGCGCCGCCGCTCTTTTCCAGTGACGGCCGGCCGACCACGCTGATCCAGTGTCCGGCGGCGGGTGGCTGGAGTCTCTGCCAGCAAAACGCGCGCGCGACTTGCGCCGGTTCCTACGATGTCCTCGATCAAACCGACGCGAACGGCCAGTACGGCATATTGATCGCGTGCAAGGCGAAGCCTCAGTAAGCCTCACTGAGGCGCTGGCTCGCGCGGCGGCAGATGCGTGAGCGGATCGGATCGGATCGGCTTGGCGGTTGGTCGCGGTCTTCTGATATTTCCCGAATCGCGCGCCGATATGCGCAATCTGCGCGAGCAACTTCTTTACCGCGATGTTGCTGCGCAAAACGCGGCCGTCATGCTCGATGGTGACTGCCGCGCCTTCTGCCTGCGTGTGACTCGCGAGTTTTGCATTCAGTGCCAGCCGCAGGCGAAACGCCCGCGCGAGTTGCGGGGTGAATTGATCAAGCCAGCGTGTGCGCGGTTTCATCGGCGGCATCCGAGTCCGCGCGAACAGAACGATGAACGCGATATCCGAGTCGTCGTCGAAAAACTCGATAAGCGGCTCAGTTTGCGTTCAATTCAGTGAATAAAACTACGCCCGAATCCGGTGCGCGGTTATCGGCAAAAACGATTAGTGCGAGATCGTGGATGGTGAGCGGAAATAATCTCCTCTCCATCGTCACCCCAATGCGTTCACGCGCCGTTTTCCCAAGCGCCTCAATTGATTGCGGATTCGCAAATTGCATGAGTGTCATGTTCGAATTGCGTAATCTCGACGCTCAGGTTCGCTCCGGCTGGCCTATAAAAAGACTGGCTATTCGGTGGCCGTGTCACCAGTTTTACTGGCCCAAAACCTCGAAACATACAGTACTTTCGGCACTGGCAATTCTTCAAAACGCCTACTGGACGGCGTTTTGCAGGTCATGCGCACCGAGGCACGGTGATTGCTAACACTCCTCGGTCTCGTTTTGACTTCGCTCCGGGCGTGCGAAAGCTTCTTGTCAAAAGAGATTGCTGAAAATTAGGCATGTCGAGTAACAAAGATAACGCAAAAAATAACGAATTCGGGCCAAAGAATGAATCATCGTCAGATCGAAATGGATATCGGGCATCTTGAGCAAATAATCCGCCATGTGAGCGCAGCTAATTGGATCCCGCTGGCCTACTGGCGAAACCGTATCGATTCGGTTTCATCGCACGCCGTCATTCCCGCACAGCAAAATCGCCTGCGCCGGATCAACGCTCAATTCGCCGAACTCGAAGCGGCCGAACTCCAGGCTGCCGCCTGAACGCGTCGCGTTTTAAATCCGCCGTTTCTTCCAGGCTTTCCCGCCGATAAGCGGTACATTGTCTCCATCTGACTCGCGGAATCCGGTTTGCGCCGGCTTGCGTATATTCATCCGGACGGAGAGCACTCCAATGTCGAAAGCGGGAAGCGGGATGAGCGGGCGTGCCGTATCGAGCGGATCGGGCTTCAGCGCCGACCGGCTCGCCCGCTTGCGTGCGGCAATGCAGCATTTCGTCAATGCGGGCGACGTCGCGGGCGTCGTGACGCTCGCATGGCGCCGCGGCCAGATCTCGCACGCGGACGCGCTTGGCATGCGCGACCGCGAGGCCGCATTGCCGATGGCCCGCGACACGCTGTTCCGCCTCGCGTCCATGACGAAGCCGGTCACGAGCGTCGCCGCGTTGATGCTGGTGGAAGAAGGGCACATCACGCTCGATACGCCCGTCGCCCACTGGTTGCCCGAGCTCGCGAATCCTGCCGTGCTGCTGAACGCGGACGGCGCGCTCGATCGCACCGAGGCCGCTCGCGCGCCGATCACGCTGCTCGATCTCCTCACGCACCGCGCCGGTTTCGCGTACCACTTCACTGCAGTGGGACCGCTCGCGGCAGGCTACGCGGACGTCTTCAACGGTTTCGACGCGCTGGTCGATCCACGCGACTGGCTCGACCGGGTGGCGCGGCTTCCGCTGATGTTCCAGCCGGGCACGCGCTGGCATTACGGCGTCGCGACCGACGTGCTCGGCATTTTGATCGAACGGATTTCCGGCCAGACGCTCGGCGATTTCTTCGAGACGCGCATCTTTCAGCCGCTCGGTATGCCCGACACCGGTTTCGTGGTGCCGCCGGATCGCGCGGATCGGCTTTCCACGTCGTACGCGATCCGCGCGGACGGCGCTCAGGTGGTCGAGGATCACCGCACGTCGAGCCGCTGGCTTCAGCCCGCGCGTTTCCAGAGCGGCGGCGGCGGTCTCGTGTCCACCGCCGACGATTACCTGCGTTTCGCGCGCATGTTGCTCGGGCGCGGACGCCTGATCGACGAAGACGGGCCGCGCCTGCTGTCTCACAAATCAGTCGATCTGATGCGCTCGAACTTTCTGACGCCGGAACAGCGCCGGATTCCGGCTTTCGGCTATCCGGTGTGGGCGGGACAGGGTTTCGGGCTGGGTCTCGCCATCGTCGACGATCCCGCGCGACAACGCGTGCTCGGGTATCGCTCTAAGGGATCGTTTGGCTGGCCGGGTGCGCTCGGCACAAGCTGGTTTGCCGATCCGGTGGAAGACATGATCGGTTTGATGTTGATCCAGCGCCGCGACGAATCGCCCGCACCGTTCCCGATGGCACAGATTTTCGAGCATCACCTGTACGACGCAATCGACGATTAAAACCAAACGCGAGAGCCGCGTCTTGCCAATGAACTTGCGCCGACACGTCAGATCCGGCACTTTTCATACTTTTGCCGGTCTTTCCTAAGACGTAACAAAAAAGGGAGCGAATTCATGGCAACTTACAAGCAATTGACGGCGCAGTTGGAGAAGCTCCATAAGGAAGTGGCCGCCGCGCGAGAGAAGGAAGTCGCGGACGCAATCGAGGATATCAAGACGAAGATCGCGGATTACGGGCTGACCGCCGAGGAACTCGGTTTCAAACTGGCGCGCAGCAGGCCCGCCAAGAAGGCGCCGCTCCCCGCGAAGTATCGCAATCCGAAAACCGGCGAAACCTGGAGCGGCCGCGGCCGGGCGCCGGCGTGGATGGCGGGCAGGAACAAGGAGCGGTTTTTGATCGAATGAACGGCGGCGCGGTGCGGCGGCGCGGTGCGGCGGCGTGGATCACCGCCGCGGGTTAATGCCGCGGGTTAATGCCTCGTTTCGCGCAGCATCGCGACGTCGTAGCCGAGCGCGCGAACCCTTTCGATCAACGCTGTCCGTTCAGCGGCGGAAGGTCTGGCTTCGCGCGTGAGGATCCACAGATAACGGCCGCTCGGCTCGCCGACGATCGACCATGTGTAGTCGTCGGCGCGGTCGAGTACCCAGTAGTCGCCCACATAGAACGGACCGAAAAACGATACCTTCAGCTTGGTCGCGTTCGATCCCGGGACGATTTTCGCCTTGCCTTCCACTGACTTGAACGGTCCGTCGAGACCGCCTTCGTGGCATGCGTTCACCACCGATACCAGCCCGTCCGGGCGCTTGGCGTAATCGGCGGTGACTGCTTCGCAATCCCGCTCGAAGCGATTTTCGTAACGCGCGAACTCGTACCATCGGCCGACGTAGCGATCCAGATCGACCGGTTTGGCCGGTTGCGGCACTCGGGCATTGCCGCTTTTCGAACCCGCGCTGGATGCGCATGCCGACAGCACTGCGAGGCCACCAAGGGCGAGAAGGGCCGCGACGCCTACGGCGCAGGATCGTTTGAGTTTCATGGGTCATGTCCTTGGATCGAGAGCGTTGTTTAAAGCAAACCGCATTCCCCGCGTCGTGGAATGATCCCGCAAAGGCTCACCTTTAGCCGTTCGATCAACGCGCGCACGCGATTTCTTCACCTAACGTGAATTCGCGATGAACTCGGCAACGCATTGTTTTATAAGGCTTTAGTCAGTGTGGCTGAATCTGCCGCGAAGTTCGCCAAAGCCACGGCCCGCTGCACTTCAGATGATCCCGGATTCCCTCACCTATCGCTTATCCACTCTGGCGCGAACCCGATAAAGCGCGAATCTGCGCATGCACAACCATTCCTGCGCTACGCACGGCGGTTGCATCGGCGATTCAAATAAACCCTTATCCGCCAATGGCTTGCAGCCGAATCGCGAACTGTTTTGAGAGGTTCGAGAGCGCGCGAAAAATTAGTTAGAAATACTTGAGACCCGCGAACCGTGAGCTTTATCGACGACCCGCAACTCACCGTCGCGCAGGTCCCGAAACGTCTCACCTCAAGGCGGGCGGCCCTGCGCGCGGTGTCCGCAGACGCTATCCTTGCGCCTTCCGCCTGTCCTCACTACTTGCTCATGTCCGCGCTGTTCTCGTCGATATTCACGCCGCTTCTCTCCATCATCCTGCCGGTCTTCGGTCTCATCTTCGCGGGCTTCGCTTGCCGGAAGACTGGCAAGCTTGGGGCCAATGCGTCGTCGGAATTAAATCGTTTTGTCGTCTATCTCGCGTTGCCCGCGCTTCTGTTCGACATCATGGCCCGCACGCCGTGGAGCATGCTCGATCAACCCGCGTTCATCGCCGTGTTCGGGATCGGCTGCTTCGCGGTGTTCGGGATCACGGTCGTGATACGGATGCGGCAAGGCCGACATCTCGCCGATGCCAGCATCGACGGCCTGAACGCCGCTTATCCGAACTCCGGATTCGTCGGCCTGCCGCTCTGCCTGCTCGCGTTCGGGCACGCGAGCCTCGCGCCCGCCGTGATCGCGACCATCATGACGGTGTGCGTGCTGTTCGCCGTGGCGATCGTGTTGATCGAGTCGGGCTTGCAGACGGAACGGCGGATCGGCGCGACTGCCGCCAAGGTCGGGAAGTCGCTGGCGACGAATCCGCTGCTGATCGCGCCGCTCGCGGGCGCGCTGTGGAGCGGCGCGGGCTGGCCGTTATCGGGCGGCGCGGAGACGTTTCTGAAGTTGCTGGGCGGCGCGGCGAGTCCGTGCGCGCTGGTGGCGCTCGGCTTGTTCCTCGCCGAAAAGGCAAAGGCGAGCGATAACCGGACAGCCGCCGCGCTGGTCGGACTGAAGCTGATCGCGCAACCGCTGCTGACGTGGTGGCTGGCTTTCCATGTGTTCGCGCTGCCGCCGCTGTGGGCGAAAACCGCGGTGATCCTGAGCGCGCTGCCGACCGGCACGGGGCCGTTCATGCTCGCGGAGTTTTACGCGCGGGAAGCGGCGGTCACGTCGAGCGCGATCTTGTTCTCGACGATCGTCTCGCTCGTCACCGTCACGCTATGTCTCGCCGCGTTGCTCTAGCGCAGGCGTAAAAAAACCCGGCGCGTGGCGCCGGGCCAAACCACACTCTGACGAGGTGGAGGAGGAGCTGCCCCGGACGCGCGCTTTCTAGCCGTCGATGCATGCAGATCCGGTTTCCTAGCTTTAGCCCGCGCGCTTCTGCGCGTGTTTCGCTTGATACGGCAGAAGTTGCGGATACGACAGGCTGTTTACCGCTTGCGTGTCACCGTTGCGACGCGCGGCCGCAAGTTCGGCTTTGACTTCCGCACGGGACTTGGCGGCCGGTTGCGTTTGCTGCGCGGGCTCCGCGAGCGCGTCGGTGGAAAGAACGGGCGCGGCCACGATAACCGCCGACAACAACAAGCTACTAATCAGAGCGCGTTTCATTTGGTTTTCCTTCTTCTCGGAGATATTCGGGCGATGCGGGCATCGGACATTTCCGAGTTTAGGAGAAAACCTATCGAAGATTGATAGTCATTGAGCGAATACATTGTTGCCGGAATCGGGGCAATCGGTGATTCGATCGGGGGCTAGGCCGAGTAACACGCGGAATTGTTGCGCTATGTGTAAGTAACAGTGCATAGCGCGTGAACTTTTCTGCGACGCCTTCGGGCATCCCCGCGTGTTTATGGCTCTCAAACTAAACGTCGCGTGGGTGCACAAAAACGCGAGAGTCGATGAATAACATCACGTCGGGTCGACTTATCCACAGTTTCGCTGAATAACTTTGTGGATAAGTGTCGAGAATTCCTTGTAAAGCACGGCGTCGTTCGGTCTTGCCTCTTTTGAAGCAGCGCCGACGGACTGAGCTTCCGGCGCTTATCATGGCGTTCGTAGTGAGCGGTATCCGGAAACGTCGATTCATTCACTTACGGAACAAGCCATGACTTACAAGATTGCGGTAGTCGTTGGAAGCCTGCGTCGCGATTCGTTCAACAAGCAACTCGCGCACGCGGTGATCTCGCTTGCGCCGAGCGATTTTTCGTTCGAGTTTCTCGAAATCGGCAATCTGCCGCTGTATAGCCAGGACTACGACAGCGATTACCCGGAAGTCGCGCTGGCGTTTAAGCAAAAGATCGCCGATGCAAACGCGCTGCTGTTCGTCACGCCCGAATACAACCGGTCGATTCCCGGCGTGCTGAAGAATGCGCTCGACTGGGGTTCGCGGCCGTGGGGCCAAAGCGCGTGGGGCGGCAAGCCGGGCGCGGTGATCGGGACGTCGGTGGGCGCAATCGGCACGGCCATCGCGCAGTCGCATCTGCGCGGCGTGCTGGCGTATCTGGATGTGCCGCTGCTCGGCCAGCCGGAAATGTTCATCAAGCACGATCCGGCGCGGATCGACGCGGACGGCAAGATCGTGAGCGACGACACGCGTAAATATCTGCAGGCGTTCGTCGATAAATACGTGGCGTGGGTCAAACTCGTCAGCGCTTAAGCGTCGATACAAAGCAAAAGCCGCCAGCCCGCGACGAGCGAACTGGCGGCTTTTTAACGCCGAATCAGCGCCTTACACGTGATGATGACCCGTCACGCGATCCCAGCCATGCCGGATCGCGGCCTTGAAGCGGTCCCACGTGTCGCCCGCGGCCGGATCGCGGCTGTGCCAGTCCTGGCGCAGTTCGGTTTCCATCTCGTCGTCCCAGTTGCGGCCGTGAAAACGCGTGTCGCGGCCGGCTGTCGCGCCGTATCGGTATGCGCCTTCGTAATCTTCGTAGCGCGAACCCGTGGCGGCGTACTTCGAGTCGTAATCGCTGCGGAAGTCGTCTTCGTACTCCATGTACTCGTCCGGGACGCGGGCAGGCGTTCCGCCGAGCGGTGCATCGGACGCCATGCCGAGCGGATCGTTCGCCGATGCCTCGGTTTCATCGAGCGTGTTCACCGGACGCCAGCTGGCCGCCGATGCCGCGCTCGTTCCGGTCAACGGATCCCGCGTGGTCGCGGCACTAAGCGGGGCGCGCGTCGTGGCGCCCGTCAGCGGATCGCGCTGCGGGGTGTCGTTCAGCGGGTCGATCATCGGATCGTCCACGCGCACGCCGGTTAGCGGATCGCGCACGCCCTCGCGCGCAAACGGCGTGCTCGGGTTATTGATCAGATCGATCGGATCGTGCGGTTCGAGCGGCGCAAGTTCGTCGCGGCCGGCCAGCGGGTCCATCGCCGGGTTGAGCGCGGCCTCGCTGATCGGGCTGCCCACGGGGCTGTCCATTTCACTACGCGGATACGCGCGGGTACGGTTCAGATCGGCGCGCATCGCGGCGGGATCATTCAGCGGATCCCTCAGCGGATCCCTCAGCGGATCATTCACCGGCTCGCGTCCCGGCACGCCGCTGCCACGGCCGAGGCCGAGTTCGTCGAGCACGGAATGATCGCGGTCGCCTGTGTTGCCGAGCGTGCCCCAGCTAGCGGCCCGTTCGTCGATATCGATCGCGCCCTGATCCGACAGCGTCGTCCGCGCGATATCGGCCTGCGATTCGTCGATCGCTTCCACCGCGACCAGCACGGCGCCGCGCCGCACAGCTTCGGAATAATGGGCGACTTCCGGCGGATGCTCACGCCCGCCGAACAGCATCGAGAAGAAGCGTTCGATATTGGCGAGCACGCCCTGATCGGCATGCGGTTGCGCGCCTGCCGTGACGGACGGCTCCGCCATGTCGTCGCGTTGCGGATTCGCTTGCAGTTCGACGTCTTCACGCATGAAACCGGCGGCGACGAGCGCGCTGCGCGCGTCTTCGGCCTGAGCGAAAGTATCGAATACTCCGATGACGGTGTGTCGCATGTGAGCCTCCTGGCGGATGGTCGGTTTTAGGCGCGCGGCGAACTCGGGCGTTACCGCGCATGGTTCGAGTCTCCGCAACTCGCGTGCCGGGTGGCGGCGAGGCCTGCACATGGGCTTGTAACCTCTGCGTCGGTGGGTCGCGGGCAAGCGTGATTTTTACAAAACCGGTAGAAAAAGCGCCGCGGCGCGCCCCTAGCGGGCCGCACGGTGATGTGCATGCTCGGGATCGACGGAACGCGTGGCGCGCTCCGCCGCCGCGCCGCCTTCGCGGATCGCCTTGAGCAGCGAGTCGAGCAGGGCGATATCGAATGGTTTCGACAGGACGCGTGCATCCACCTGCCGCGCGCGATCCAGTTCCTCGGCATAGCCTGTCACGAGGATCACCGGAATGCGGGGCGTGCCGTCCTGCAGCGCTTCGGCGAGATCGATACCGTTCATGCGTCCCGGCATGTGGATATCCGACAGCACGACATCGAAGGGCGGCGCTGCGTCGGCCGGCGCCTTCGCGCGCGCGTCGTCGAGCAGAGCGATGGCGGCGTCGGCGTTGAAAACGTACGTGACCGTGTGGCCCATCATGGTCAGGAGCGCTTCGGTGCCGGCGGCGACTTCCTCGTTGTCTTCCACGAGCAGCACATGCAATCCGCGCGATTCGCCGGGCGCGACGGTTTCGGCGGGTTCGCTCGCGGCGGGCGCGGCGACGGCGCTCGCACGCGGCAAATACAGACGCACCGAGGTGCCGGCACCGATCGCGCTGTCGATCGTCGCGATACCGCCCGCGCGCTCGCAAAACGCGAAGACCTGCGGCAGGCCGAGGCCCGTGCCCATGCCTTTCGGTTTGGTCGTGAAGAGGGGCTCGAAGGCGCGGCCGAGCACCTCGGAACTCATGCCCGAGCCGGTATCCGCCAGCATGAGCTGCACGAAATCGCCGGTGAGCGGGAAGCCGTCTTCGTGACGAAACTGGATATTGTCCGCGTGGACGGTGAACGTGCCGCCGTTCGGCATGGCGTCGCGCGCGTTCACGGCCACGTTGATGAGCGCCAGCTCCAGTTCGGCGGGATCGACGCGGACCGGCCAGACGTCCGGCGCGACCTCCAGATGCAGCGCGACCTTCGCGCCGAGCGACGCGCGCAGCAACTCGCGCCCCGCTGGCACCCACTTGCCGATCACGATGGTTTCGGTGCGCAGCGGTTGCTTCCGCGCGACGCCGAGCAACTGGCGCGTGAGCGACTGCCCGCCCTTGAGCGCGCGTTCGATCGCGGACAGTTCGCGATCGAGCGCGGGCGCGCCACGGCGGCGCGCGATCTGCACGTTGGTCGACACGATCATCAGCAGGTTGTTGAAGTCGTGCGCGACGCTGCCGACCAGATTGCCGAGCGCTTCCATCTTGCGCGACTGCCGGTAAGCCGATTCGATCGAGCGCCGCATCGACGCCTCGGCTTGCCAGCGCTCCCACGCGTCCTCCTCGGCGGCGAGGCGGCGCAACGACAGCCACAACACGCCCCAGAGCACGATGCACGGCACGAACAGCGACACCAGCCGCACCGTCAGATGTTGATACCACGCGCTCCAGATGGTCGAAATCGGGTAGCCGCTCGACACGTACACCGGATAATTGCCCACCCGGCGATACGCGACGATCTTCAGCTCGTTGTCGAGTCCCGAGCGCATTTCGACGACGCCCGCGCGGCCGCCTCCGCTGTACGCCTCGCGCAGCGGCGAACTCGCGGCGAGCGACATGCGATCGGACGGCCGCACCGGATACCACGCGAGCACCTCGCCGTCTGCGCGCGTAAGACCGATCGAAACCGTGGTGTTATCGCCGACAAGCTCGCGGTAGAACGCGTTGAAATACGCCGGGCGCAGCGCGATCGACACCATGCCGGCGAACTTTCCATCCGGCGCGCGGCGCGCGATGGCGGTGTTGAAGACCGTTTCGCCGGACACGCGGCCGGTCATCACCCGCGAGACATTCTCGATGACCTGACCTTTGCGCACGCCGATGAAGTCGTCGCGATTGGCGACCGAAACCGGCGGCGGCGGCGTCGCGCGGCCGGTCGCCAGGAGCGTCCCGTCGATCCCGAAAATCGACACCGACGCCACTTGCGCGTAGCCCTCGCTCATTGCCTTGAGCTTGTCGTGAACGTTGGACTCGTCGCGGCGGATTGCGTTGTCGTCGCGGCCCTCGACCAGATCGACGATGCGCTCGTTCAGCATCTCGTTCATGTCGAACACCTTGCGCGCGTGTTCTTCCGCGACGCGCGCGTTGCGGGTCGCGAGTTCGCTAGCGTCGGCCTGGCGCTCGCGGTAATCCGAAAACGACGCGATCACCACGTACACGAACGGCAACACAATGGCGGCGACGAGCAAGCCATACAGCGTCAGGCGCTGGGCGGCGAAATTGCGCTCGGGGACAGCCGGAAACGGCGGTTCGTCCTGCCGGTGTTCGGCGGCCGGCAATGCGTCCGGGTCGTCACGTTGCGGCGTCATGATTCGAGATTCGCTGTGTCGATTCGGTACGTTGCATGAAGCGCGGATTAATCGAGTTAATCGTGGAACCGGTTCAGCAAGCTGGTGATTCCATCGGTCCCAAGGCGTGACATCTTAAACGTGACGAAGCCTTTTCAACACGCAAACGTTTGGCCGATATTGCTTTACTCCGGCTGCCCGCATTAGCGCTTACAGCGACACGATAAACATTGCGGTCCCGCATAAATCATGCCGAATAACGAGCGCTCCGGAATGGCGAATGCTCGTGCGTTTCGAAATGCCTTTAAACAGCGAGAGATCCGGTAGCGCAAACGTACACAAAAGAAGAAATGAATACCGGAATTTCATCGTGAGAGTAAAATTCACTCCTCTCCGCGAGGTTCGGTAAGATTTTGCATGATTCCCGGGTTTTGACGAGTTGCTTTGACATCCTTTGTGCCGGACAATCGAATCGTCTGACTGTTATACGCCGGCAGAGCGCAAACAGCAGCGAAAGACCTTGGCGCACCGTTTCCGGGGAATGTCAGGCGCGGTTCGCGAGAATCCAGCGTCACGCGGCGCGCGAGGGACGACCAAGAAAAACGATTCGGCCTGGCCGCGCGAATCCTGTACGGGGCTGGTTCCATGATCCCAACGTTGACGGTTGACCATACGGCGATTTCACGTATCGCATCGTGTTCCGCTCGCATTCCTCACAGCCGACAGCGCCGCTGACGGCGTCGCGCCGTTTAAACCGCGTATTTATCGCGGATGCCGCCCGCGCGCATTTCCGTTCGAATTGATTCAGCCGTTTCGAAAAAACTCGACAACGGATTAACTCAAGAATGCGTGCGCTGCGCCGTTATCCCGTTCGAGAGCAGAAAATCCGACTGCCCGAGCCGGGAAACAAACCGTTAATCTCGCCGCCGACCATGCCTTTGCCGATTGTTATTGCCGATGACTCACTGCTAGCGCGCAAGGTCATGACCCGCGCGCTGCCGGACGACTGGGACGTCGAAATTTCCTATGCCACCAATGGCCGGGAAGCGCTCGATCACTATCGCGCGGGACGGGCGTCGGTGATGTTTCTGGACCTGACGATGCCCGACATGACGGGTTATCAGGTGCTCGACGCCTTGCAGCATGAAGACCTGAACACGTTCGTGATCGTCGTGTCGGCGGACGTTCAGCCGATGGCGCAGGAGCGTGTCCGCGCACTGGGCGCGATCGCGTTCATTGCCAAGCCCGTGACGCCCGAGGCGTTGCTGCCCGTCCTGAAGGAGTATGGCCTCCATGTCTGAGCCAGCCTTGAACGAAGACCAGCGCGACGCGCTGCAGGAAGTCGCCAACATGGCGATGGGGCAGGCGGCGACGCGTCTCGGCAAACTGCTCGGGCGGTTTATCGAGTTGTCGGTGCCGCGCGTGCAGGTAGTCGGCGTGAGCGAGGCGGCCGCGACGCTGCGCGCAATGACGGGCATCACCGATACCGTCACTGCCGTCCGGCAGGGCTTTCGCTCCGACATCAAGGGCGAGGCGATCGTGCTGTGCCGAAGCGGCAGCGTGGAGCAGCTTTGCGCGCTGGTCGACGATCCCTATACGAAGTCGGCCTACGAGGCGACGACGCAGGACGAACTCGTCTTCGACGTCGCGAACGTGCTGATGGGCGCGTGCGTGTCGTGCATTTTCGACCGCCTCGGCCGCGCGCCGATCTTTTCGCCGCCCGGCATGCTCGGCACGAACATGGCGCTCGACGCCGTGTTCCAGCCCGCCGCGCTCGCGTGGAAAACCGCGCTGCTGCTCGAAGTGAATTTCGCGCTGGAAGACCAGAGTTTCCGCGCGCACCTCGTCATGCTGATGGCCGAGGACTCGATCCGCCACATGAGCGAAGCGCTCGACGCACTGCTCTCCAGCCTATGAACGAACTGCGCCACGTCTTAAGCGAAATGGTGGTCGAACGGGTCGGGTTCGGCATTTTCGTGCTGGATCGGGATTTGAACGTCGTGATGTGGAACCGGTTCATGCAGGACCACAGCGGCAAGACAACCGAACAGGTGGCCGGCAAATCCATTTTCATGAGCTTTCCCGAACTGCCGCGCGTCTGGCTGACGCGCAAGGTCGAGAGCGTGTTCCAGCTCGGCAGTTTCGCGTTCAGTTCGTGGGAACAGCGGCCGTATCTGTTCAAATTCGATCACGACCGCCCGATCACCGGCGGCGTCGACTACATGCAGCAGGACTGCACGTTCATGCCGCTCACGCGCGAGCGCGAGGTGATCGCGGTTTGTGTGACGGTGTCCGACGTGACGCACACCGCGATGATGCAGCGCGCCCGCGACGAAGCCGTCGCGAAACTGCAGGAATACGCCGATCGCGACGGCCTGACGGGCATCGCGAACCGGCGTTATTTCGATCTGCGCCTCGGCGACGAATTCCAGCGCTGGCAGCGCTACGGCGGCGAGTTGTCGCTGCTGCTGTTCGATCTGGACCATTTCAAGCGCATCAACGACGAATTCGGCCATCTGGTCGGCGATACCGTGCTGCGCGTCATGGCGGAGCGCGTCGCCCGCGCGGTGCGCGCGCAGGACGTGTTCGGGCGTTTCGGCGGCGAGGAATTCGCGCTGCTGCTGCCGTGTACGCCGCTCGACGACGCGATGGTCGTCGCCGAAAAGGTGCGCAACGCGATCTGCGAGGCGCCGATCGACGTGAATGGCACGACCGTTAACGTGACGGCGAGTGTCGGCGGCGCGGCGGCGCGGCGCGGTGTGACGTCGTCGGCGGAGGCGCTCGTGAATGAAGCCGACGCCGCGCTTTATGGCGCCAAGCGGCAGGGGAGGAATCGATCGGTGGGGTTTGTTTAGGGCTGGCGCTCTTGTTTTTGTTTGCCTGCGCTTCCTGGGAACTTGTATTCGTGTACGTTTATTAGTGATGCCCCTGTCCGGGGCGGCGGTTTTGGGTTTGCTGGCGCTCTTCGCTTTTGTCGTTTAGCGCTTCTTGGGAACTTGCTTTCGTTTGCGTTTATTAGCGATGCCCCTGTCCGGGGCGGCGGTTTTGGGTTTGCTGGCGCTCTTCGCTTTTGTCGTTCAGCGCTTCTTGGGAACTTGCTTTCGTGTGCGTTTATTAGCTCTGCCCCTGTCCGGGGCGGGACTCACTTTCTTTGCTGCTGTGTACAGACCGGAGACATAGTTGACACATGTACGAGGACATCGTTGACACCTGATGTTCAGGGTTTTGCTGCTTTCAGGTCAAGTTTTGCAATGCGTTGATGGGCAAACCAGAACTCAATTACGCCGTCTTCGTCGTGCTTTGGACGTGCGGCCACGTACAGCCCTTTGAGCGCAGTCGACAGACGCAGCGCCTCGCCTCTAAAACGCACCAGGCCATTTGAATTGACCCGCAGCACCTCGTCGGCAGGCCCGTATTGCGGTTCTGGCAGATGCTCGGGCATCGTCCGCGGGCTGGGCTGGTAGCGGCTCACCGGCGTCGCCAGGTCCAGCGCCTCATGCGGGCGTTGCGTGTTGTACACCTGTCGCCAGCGTTCCAACTCCTGCTGCACGTGGGCGTGGGTCGTGAACACGTGCCGCGCCAGCACTTCAGCTTTCAGCGACCGATGAAATCGCTCATCCTTGCCATTCGTCTGAGGATGATACGGTCGGCTGTAGCTCACGTGAATACCCAGTCTGATCAGCCACACCGCAAGCTCGGTCAACTGGCCCGGCGCACTCGGGGAGCCCCAAGGCGCACCGTTATCGGTATTGATGCGTGACGGTAGCCCATAGCAGCGAAACGCCCGCTTGAGCTCGGTCTGCACGACTTCCGTGGTAGTCCGGCCGCAGGCGGCGAGCACGATGTTAAAGCGCGAGTGGTCGTCGAGCACGGTCAGCGGCGCACAGCGGCCACCCTCCAGGGTCGGGAAATCGCCCTTGAAATCCATCTGCCACAGCGCATTCGGATGCTCGTGCTCGAAGCGCTGCCAGGGCCGCTGCGGTCTGTCCTCAGGCGCGTGGAGCAGGTCGTGACGGCGCAGGATCTCGGTGATCGTGGAGGGTGCGGGCACATTGGCGTGGCCGAGATCTTGCAGACGACGCTCGATCTTGCGTCCGCCCCAGCCGTACTCGCGGCGCAGGTCGAGCACGACGGCGACGATCTCATCGGGTGAGCGCGCGGGACTGTTGTGCGGACGACGCGAGCGATCGACGAGACCTTCAAGGCCTTGCGTCGAGTGGCGGGCAAGCCACTTGTAGCCGGTCTGGCGGCTGACGTTGAAACGTCGGCACAACTCGCTGAACGGCACGCGCCGTTGGGTGGCGAGTTGAACGAATTCCTGTCGGAGACTCATGGTGTCTTTTACGTTCCACGGCATGGGAGGATTTCGGGCGTTCGATTACCCGAAAGTGTCAACCATGTCTCCGTACACCTGTCAGCTATGTCTCCGGTCTGTACACTGCTGCAAAGAAAGTAAGCAAAGAAAGCAGCGTGACCGTCTAAGTGTCCACCACGAACCGTAACCCGGAGTGGCGCGCAAGCTGATTCGGCCATCGCACCACACTACAGAGTGGAGCCGCTCATCCATCCCGGCAGGCATAAACGCCTGCCGGAACGGCATAACCGAAAAACCGAACCAACCGCCGGTTTCTGGTTTTCGGTTTTCGGTTTTCGGTTTTCGGTTTCTGGTTTCTGGTTTCTGGTTTCTGGTTTCTGGTTTTCGGTTTTGGTTTTCGGCTTCTGGTTTTCGGTTTTCGGTTTTTGGTGTTCGATGTGTCCGTCGTCCGCGCGCAGCGAGGATGGAACTGACAGGTGCTGTGCCAATACGGATAACTGCGCGCTGACCGAATCAGCTTGCGCGCCTATCCGACTGGTTATGTGTGGTGGACGCTTAGCTGGAAAAGCTGCTTTCTTTGCTTACTTTCTTTGCAGCAGCAAAGAAAGTGAGTCCCGCCCCGGACAGGGGCAGAGCTAATAAACGCACACGAGAGCAAGTTTCCAGACACACGCAGGCAAACAAAACCAAAGCGCCAGCAACCCAAACCAGAGCGCCAGCAACCCAAACCAGAGCGCCAGCAACCCAACCCCTCGTCCGCTAATTGCGACAAACTTGTTATACTTTTCGCCGCTCCAGGCATCGCGCGCGGCGGCTCTTGGCCGTTC
This sequence comes from Caballeronia sp. SL1002, assembly GCF_057814995.1. Taxonomy (NCBI): domain Bacteria; kingdom Pseudomonadati; phylum Pseudomonadota; class Betaproteobacteria; order Burkholderiales; family Burkholderiaceae; genus Caballeronia; species Caballeronia sp. SL1002. The sequence continues at coordinate 68,470 of NZ_JBYMUW010000005.1, forward strand.
CCGCCGCACCGCTGGGTTCCACGCAGCGGCGCAAAGTCATCGCCTGATCTCTTAAATTTTGCCCTTGGGGGCGCCACAGCGGAGTTCGTCTTGGCCGTTTCCAATCTGATCGCTGATGAAACCACACCCGACGCCGCGCAAGTGACGTCGGGCAGTTCGTTTTATCTCGCCATGCGCATCCTGCCGGCTGCGCAGCGCGACGCGATGTACCAGATCTACGCGTTTTGCCGCGCGGTCGACGATATCGCCGACGAAGGCACGCTGCAGCGCCGCGAACGCGCGCTCGCGCTCGACGAATGGCGCGAAGCCATCGACGCCTGCTACGCGGGCACGCCGCGCAAATCGCTCGTCACGCTAACGAACCACATCACCACGTTCCAGCTTGCCCGCGACGACTTCCACGCCGTCATCGACGGCATGGCCATGGACGCGGCGGAAGATATCGTCGCGCCCGACGAAGCCACGCTCGATCTGTATTGCGATCGCGTCGCGAGCGCGGTCGGACGGTTATCGGTGAGGATATTCGGGATGCAGGAAGATCCGGGCCGCCGCCTCGCGCACCATCTCGGCCGCGCGCTGCAACTCACCAACATCCTGCGCGATATCGACGAAGACGCCGGCATCCACCGTGTCTACCTGCCGCGCGAACTGCTGTCGCGCGAAGGCATTTCCACGACCGATCCGGCGGAAATCGTCGCGGATGCGCGCCTGCCGCTCGTCTGCGCGACGCTTGCCGAGCGCGCGAAAGCCCACTACGCGCAAGCCGACGCGATCATGGCCGCGTCGCCGCGCGGCGTCGTGCGCGCGCCGCGCATCATGTCGGGCGCGTACCGCACCATTCTCGACGCCAATCTGAAGCGCGGCTTCGACCTGCCGCGCACCAAAGTGCGCACGCCGCGGTCGCGCTTGTTGTGGATCGTCGCGCGTCACCTGTTCTGATGGCCCGTCTCGTTCACGTGATCGGCGCTGGCCTGGCGGGCCTCGCCGCCGCCGTGCAATTGCAGCGCCGCGGCGCGCGGGTCGTGTTGTACGACGCCGCGCCGCACGCGGGCGGGCGTTGCCGGTCGTATTTCGACGGGAAGCTGAACGCGACCATCGACAACGGTAATCACCTCGTCCTCTCCGGCTATCACGCGACGCTCAAATATGCGCGGGTGATCGGCGCGCTGGACGAACTGGTCGGCCCGACGCTGCCGGAATATCCGTTTCTCGACCTCGGCGCGGGCGCGCGCTGGACCCTGAAGTTCTCGAACAGCCGCATGCCGGGCTGGATCTTCGATTCCGGCGCGCGCGTGCCCGGCACGCAATGGACCGATTATCTGGCGCTCGCGCCGCTGTTCATGGCGAAGCCGGGGCGCACCGTCGCTGAATCGATGCGCGCGCGCGGCCGTCTCTGGGACGACCTCGTGCGGCCGTTCGTCCGGGCGCTTCTCAACGCCGATCCCGCCGACGGCGCCGCGCTCCTCGCCGGCAACGTGCTGCGCGAAACGCTCGCGGCGGGCGGCCAGGCGTGCCGTCCGCTGGTCGCGCGCAACGGCTTGAGCCACGCGTTCGTCGAACCGGCGCTGCGCCTTTTGCAGTATGGCGGCGCGGAAATCCGGCTCGGCGCGGCGTTGCGCGGGATCGGCTTCGCGGGCACGGATTCAAAAGTCCGCGTGGACGCGCTGAACTTCGACGGCGGCGCGGTCGCGGTGGCTCCCGGCGACGGCGTCGCGCTGGCGGTGTCGCCCGATGCCGCCCGCCAGCTCGTGCCGGGCTTGAGCGCACCGGACCAGTTTCGCGCGATTCTCAGCGCGCATTTCGCCGTCGATCCCCCGCACGGCTTCGAGCCGCTGACCGGTTTGCTGCGCGGCACCGGTGAATGGCTGTCCGCCTTCGACGGGCGGCTTTCCATCACGGTAAACGACGCGCAACGGCTGCTAGGCACGCCGCGCGAGGAACTCGCCGCCACGCTCTGGCAGGAGGCGGCGAAGGCCGCCAAACTGCCGGTCACGCCGATGCCCGCGTGGCAGATCGTCGCTGAAAAGCACGCGACGTTCGCCGCCGTGCCGAGCCAGGAAAACCTTCGGCCGGGCACGCGCACGCGCTGGCCGAACCTGATGCTGGCGGGCGACTGGACGGCGACCGGCCTGCCCGCCACCATCGAAAGCGCGATCCGCTCGGGCCACAAGGCCGCGGATTCGCTGATGAACCCATGAAGAAAACGCAGATGAACGACACTTCCCACACGGGTCTCGGCGCGGCGGCGGTTCCGCCCGCGAGGCTCGACCATTCGATCGCGCGCGCGACCGACGCGATTCTCGACGCCCAGCATCCCGACGGCTACTGGCTGTACGAACTCGAAGCCGACGCGACCATTCCCGCCGAATACATCTTGCTGGTTCACCATCTGGCCGAGACGCCGGACCTCGAACTCGAAGCGAAAATCGGCCGTTATCTGCGCCGGATCCAGCAGCCCGAAGGCGGCTGGCCGCTTTTCACCGACGGCGCAATGGACGTCAGCGCAAGCGTGAAGGCGTATTTCGCGCTGAAAATGATCGGCGATTCACCCGACGCCGAGCATATGTTGCGGGCCCGCCGCGCGATTCTGGCGGCTGGCGGCGCGGAAACGGTCAACGTGTTCACGCGCATTCTGCTCGCGCTGTTCGGCGTGGTGTCGTGGCGCGCTGTACCGATGATGCCGCCCGAAATCATGCTGTTGCCGCAATGGTTTCCGTTCCATCTCTCGAAGGTGTCGTACTGGGCGCGCACGGTCATCGTGCCGCTGCTGGTGCTCAACGCCCGCAAGCCGCTGGCGAAAAATCCGCGCGGCGTGCGGATCGACGAGGTGTTTTGCGAGCCGCCGGTCAATACCGGGCTTGCGCGGCGCGCGCCGCATCAGCACAAGGGCTGGTTCCTGCTCTTTCGCGGCGTCGATGCCGTGCTGCGCGCCTGCGATGGCCTGTTTCCGGGCGCGACGCGAAAGCGGGCGATCGACGCGGCGGTGCAGTTCGTCGATGAACGCCTGAACGGCGAGGACGGTCTCGGCGCGATTTATCCCGCGATGGCGAACGCCGTGATGATGTACGACGTGCTCGGCTATCCGTCCGATCACCCGCACCGCGCAATTGCGCGCAAATCGCTGGAAAAGCTGCTGGTGATAGACGAAGCGCCCGACGGCGAAGCGTACTGCCAGCCGTGTCTCTCGCCCATCTGGGATACGTCGCTCGCGGCGCACGCGCTGCTCGAAACCGGCATGCCGAAGGCGCGCGCGGCGGTGTCGCGCGGGCTCGAATGGCTGCGTCCGCTGCAGATTCTCGACGTGCGCGGCGACTGGATCTCGCGCCGGCCGAACGTGCGGCCCGGCGGCTGGGCGTTCCAGTTCGCCAATCCGCATTACCCGGACGTGGACGACACGGCCGTCGTCGCGATGGCGATGGAGCGCGCCGATCGCGAAAACGGCACCGCGATCTACGGCGAGGCGATCTCGCGCGGCCGCGAATGGGTCGTCGGCATGCAGAGCAGCAATGGCGGGTGGGGCGCGTTCGAACCGGAAAACACGCAGTACTACCTGAACAACATTCCGTTCTCCGATCACGGCGCGCTGCTCGATCCGCCGACCGTGGACGTGTCCGGCCGCTGCCTTTCGATGCTCGCGCAACTCGGCGAAACGCCCGCCAACAGCGAGCCGGCGCGCCGCGCGTTCGACTACATCCTGCGCGATCAGGAACGCGACGGAAGCTGGTACGGCCGCTGGGGCCTGAACTATATCTACGGCACCTGGACGGCGCTTTGCGCGCTGAACGCCGCCGGCCTGGCGCCGACCGACAAGCGCATGCAACGCGCGGCGCAATGGCTGATCGACATTCAGAATGCCGATGGCGGCTGGGGCGAGGGCGGCGAAAGCTACAAGCTCGATTACCGTAGCTACGAGCAGGCGCCGAGCACGGCGTCGCAAACGTCGTGGGCGCTGCTCGGTCTGATGGCCGCGGGCGCGGTCGATCATCCGGCGGTCGCGCGCGGGATCGCGTATTTGCAGACGACCCAGCGCGAACACGGCCTCTGGGACGAAACGCGCTTCACGGCGACGGGTTTTCCGCGCGTGTTTTATCTGCGTTATCACGGCTATCGCAAATTTTTTCCGTTGTGGGCGCTCGCGCGGTATCGAAATTTGACGCGCGAAGGCGTGTCGCGCGTGACGGCGGCCATGTGAGCGGTCGTCTCGTCGCGCTGAATTGCGTGGATGCGTCGTGAGGGCGGTTATTGCTGTCACCGGCATGGCCTTCGAGGCCAAGCTCGTGCGCGGTCCCGGCGTGGACGTCGTGTTCGCGGCGCGCGCCGATTTGCTTCAGCGCGGATTGAGCGAAGCCGTGGCGCGCGGCTGTTCGGCGATCGTGAGTTTCGGCACGGCGGGTGGACTCGGGCCGGATTTGCAACCCGGCACGCTGATCCTCGCGGATGCCGTCGCGGGTCCGGTTGGACGCATCGAGACGGATCGCGCGTGGACCGGGCGATTCGCCGCCGCGCTTGAGAATAATCCGACGAACCCTGCGTTCAGGCGCGGAATAATCGCGGGCGTGGCCGCGCCGGTGACGGACGAAAAGGCCAAGGACGCGTTGTTTCGCGCGACTGGCGCGCTTGCGGTGGATATGGAGTCGCACATCGCGGGCGCGGTCGCCACCGAGCAGGGCGTGCCGTTCGCCGTGTGCCGCGCAATCGTCGATCCGGCGTGGCGCTCGTTGCCTCGCGCCGCGATGGCGGGCTTGCGCGACGACGGCCACACCGTCGTGCTGCCAGTGTTGCGCGAGTTGTTGCGCGAGCCGTCGCAACTCGGCGCACTGCTGCAAGTCGCCGCCGATGCCCGCGCTGCCCGCGCGACGCTGACAAACGCCATGAAAGCGTTCAGATCCGCGGGCGTATTCGGTTTTCCGTAAACCTTGCTTTCTGCGGGTTAACCCTCATGTCTGTATAATAAGGGAAAACCCTATACAGGACGTACGCCGCGAGGGCGGGGCGTCTACCGCAGAGAGAGGTATCGAAATGAATTTTCATACTCGTAAGTGGGTCAAGCCCGAAGATCTGAACCCGAACGGCACGTTGTTCGGCGGCAGTCTGCTGCGATGGATCGACGAGGAAGCGGCCATCTACGCGATTCTCCAGCTCGGCAATCAGCGCGTGGTCACCAAGTTCATGTCGGAGATCAATTTCGTCAGTTCGGCGCGGCAGGGCGACGTGATCGAACTCGGCATGACGGCGACGCATTTCGGCCGCACGTCGCTCACGCTGCGCGCGGAAGTCCGCAACAAGATCACGCGCAAAAGCATTCTGACGGTCGAGAAAATGGTCTTCGTCAATCTCGACGAGAAGGGCGAACCCGCGCCGCATGGCCGCACGCGCATTCGCTACGCGGACGAACTGTTTGAGGCGTATCGGCAGGACGGCGTGCGCACGGCGGTCGAAGCGCCCACCGCCGACGATAACGTGGGCGAAGTGATGCATTGAACGTTTCGGGCTTGCTGAAGTTCGGCGGGGCGAAAGGCGTGAAAAAAGGCTGTTCCCGCGATGCGGGAACAGCCTTTTGTTTTTGGCGCTTGGGGCTTGCCGCAATGGGTTACCGCGTCGCGTTATTGCGCGGCAGGCGCCGAAGCGGGAACGGCCGAACCCGAAGCGGGAACGGCCGATCCCGCGCCCGGATCGGCGTAATCGGGCAATCCCGCGCCCTTGCTCGAACTCGGCGATGCCGCCGCGCCCGAGGCCGGCGCGTCGGGATCTTCGTAAGCCGGCAATCCCTGTCCACCGCTCTTAGCCGCCGGCACCGCCGTGGCGCTCGCGCCTGCGGCGGGCGTCGCGGCCCCGGTGTCGTCGCCGTAGTCGGGCAACGTGGAGGAGCCGCCGCCCGTCAGCAGATACTGGCGGCGCTGCGTGTACGCATCGCGGACGAACGCGTATTTGTCGAGCGCGGCTTGCGACAGGAGATCGGTCGCGCCGATCAAATCCGCGCGCGCGCTCACGAACTGCACGCCGAACAGAATGTTGCGGATGGTCGGGTCCATGTAGCTGGTCGGATCGAGGCGATACGCGACGAGCCAGTTCGTCGCGTCACGCACCGAACTCGGACCCAGCACCGGCAACACGAGATACGGACCGGACGGTACGCCGTAATGACCGAGCGTCAGCCCGAAATCTTGATGGTGTTTCGGCAGCCCGGCCTGCGAAGCAATATCGATCAACCCGCCCAGCCCGAAGGTCGAGTTGAACGCGAAACGCATCAGGTCTTCGGTGGCATCCGTAATCTTTAACTGCAACAGGTTGTTCGCGAAGTTGCTGATATCGCCGAGATTCGAGAAGAAATTGCTCACGGCCGTGCGGATCGGACTCGGCGTGACCTTCGTGTACGCATTGGCGACCGGACGCGCGATGTATTTGTCGAGGCCGTCGTTGAACGAGAACACGACGCGGTTCATCGGTTCGAGCGGGTCGCCGGGGCGGCGGTCGGGGCCCGTCGCGCAGCCGGCGGTCGAGAGCACGCCGGCCATCACGATGCTCACCCCGAGCGCCTTGACGGTTTTCCCTGCCAAAGCCGTTTTCATTATTCGATTCCCTTAGTCATTGCGCTATTTTTGTTCGCGAGCGATAAGCCCGTTCGATTTGCGGTCAACCCAACTTCAGCCCTGATCCGCCGTCCGCGCCGCGCGTGCCGCTTTGGCGCGTTCGCGCGGCTTCCCCATTAGAACCGGCTGAAAAACCACTGCGCCGATCAACGTGCAAAATAGCGCGAGCGCGAGCAGCCGCCCCATGCTGGACGTTCCCGGATGATGCGAGAACCACAGACTGCCAAAGGCGGTCGCCGTGGTGGCCGCGCTGAACATCACGGCGTGCGTGAGGCTCGATTGCAACAGGCCGGTCTGGCCGGAGCGCCACGCCATCACGAAATAGATCTTGAACGCCACGCCGATCCCGAGCATCAACGGCAGCGCGATGATGTTCGCGAAGTTGAGCGGCATGTCGAAGGCCACGCACAATTCGAGCGTGACGATCGCGGAAACGAGCAAAGGTATCAAAGTTCGTAAAACGTCGCTCAGACGGCGCAGCGTGATCCAGAGCAGCACGGCGATGGCCGCGAGCGACCACGCGGCGGCCTGCTCGAACGCCTTGATGATCGTGTTGGCCGAGTGCAGCACTGAAATCGGCCCGCCGATCGCGTTCGGTTCGGCCTTTTGCACGGCGTCGGCAAAGCGGCCGAGCATTTTGTCGTCGTTTTGCGCGACGCCGGGCGGCGCTTTCGGCGATGCCTCGACGAGCGCGCGGCCATCCGGCGTCACGAAACTGTCCACCATCGATTTCGGCAGCGTTTCGCGCGTAATTTCCGACGGTTGCAGCAGCTTGCGCATTTGCGCCAGCGCGAGGCGCAGCGGCTCGGCGATCGCGTGCTCGGCGCGGTCGCGGGTAGCGGCGTCGGCTTGCGCGAGCTTCGTTACGGCCGTCGACAGATGCTTCGCCTCGGCTTCGCCCGGACCGGGATGTTCGTCGGCGGCGAGCGCCAGCTGGTTGCCGAGGCGCTTTAACGCCGCCACGCGCACCGCGTCGTTCGCAGGCGCGGCGGGCGTCTGGTTCAGCGCGGGCAGCAATTGCGCGGCGGCGGTGGCGATCGACTGAAGCTTTTGCGGTTGATCGGCGGGAATCAGCGACGAAAGCGTCGTCGCGCGCTCGACTTCCAGCAGCGCGGCCAGTTTCGCGGCGATCCGGTCGGCGTCCGCAAGCGACGGCGCGAGCACGGCGACGTCGTTGACCGACGCTTCCGGCGCGTCCTTCAGCGCGATGAGCGTTGCCATCGACTCGGTGTGCGGGTCTTTCAGGTTCAGCGGATTGAAGTCGAAGCGCAGATGCAGCAGCAGCGGCAACGCGCCGATCACTACCACGAGCGTCCCGATCAACACCGGCTTGCGATGACGGTCGAGAAAATCGTCCACGGGCGCGAGCTTCGGAAAGCCCGGCGAGCCAGCCTCGCCTGGCGGCGCGAGCACTTTGAGCAGCGCGGGCAGCAAGGTCATGTTCGTCAGATACGCGACGAACATGCCGACGCCCGCGATTTGCCCTAATTCCGAGACCCCGCGATACGCCGTCGGCAGGAACGAAAAGAAGCTGGCGGCGGTCGCGGCGGCGGCGAGCGTGAGCGGCACGCCGACATGACGCGCCGTGCTGGTCAGCGCGACATCGAGGCGGTCGTCGCGGAACCGTTCCTCGCGATACCGCACGCCGAACTGAATGCCGAAATCGACGCCCAGCCCGACGAACAGCACCATGAACGCGACCGAAATCATGTTGAGCGCGTGGACCATCAAGAGGCCGAGCGCCGCCGTGATCGCGAGTCCGACGAACAGCGTGATGAACACCGCGACGATCATTTTCCCCGAGCGCAGCGCGAGCCAGAGAATCATCAGCACGACGAGGAACGTGAGCACGCCGTTCAAAACCGCGCCGTCCTTGACCGAGGCGAATTCCTGATCGGCGAGCGGCTGTGCGCCCGTCAGGCGGATCGACGCGCCGTATTTTTTCGCGAGACCAAGCGATTCGGCGGTCGCGCGAACCGCATCCGATGCCCCCGCGCCCGCTTCGAGCGCATTGAAATCGAGCACCGGCAGCACGGTGACGAACGCGCGGGCCGGCTCGGCCGCCGAATACTGGGTTCCGTCCGCGAGCGCGCGCCACGACAGCACGGCGGGCTGGCCGGCGAGCACGCGGTCGATCACCGTCGCGCTCTGGCCGAGCAGTTTCGACATCTGGCCAAGATCGACCTGACCGAGTTGCAGCGGCAGGTTGAGCGTCGTGTTGAGCGTGCCGGCGAGGCCGGTGAGCGTGGGATCGTGGGCGAGTGAATTGATCAGCGGACGCGCCTTCACGAGCTGTTGCGTGGTGCTCGCCAACTTTTCGGCGCTCAAGTAGAGCAGGCCGTTGTGCTCGAAGAAATCGCCGCCGGATGGCTGCGTGACCGACGTGAATCGCTCCGCATGCTGCTTGAGCGCGGCGGCGAGTTCGTTCGCGGCGGCATCGGCTAATTCGGGCGCGGCTGCCTCCACGACGACCAAAAGCGTCGCGCCGCGCTGCGGGAACGCGGCGCTCAACGCGTGGCTGCGCGCCGCCCATTCCGGCTCGGTCTCGATCAACTGGCTGATATCGGTGCTGATCTTGAAATGCTGAACCACGTAGACGCCGCTCAGCACGGCAAGCAGCACGGACACGACGATCACCCACAACGGACGGCGGATGGACAACGTGACGAGGCGGGCGATTTGAGACGTCAGCATGTGGGCGGGTGCCTTGATTCGGATATGCGGCGAAGTTGCGCGTCGAGATTGCGGGTGAGGGCGAGCCGGGACGCGCAAGTATACAGGCGATACCGGCGGCGAGCCGCACGGGCGCGGGCCGCGCGGTGAACTGTGGCGGCTGATGCGTGTCGGTATACTTGCTTTCAGTGCGCGCCTGCGGGCGCGATTTATCTCTCATTCCAACAACGGTCGTATGAAACGCTATTTGTCTGTTTGTTTCGCCTTTTTTCTCGCCGCGACACTTTTTTCGGGGGCGGCCCACGCCCAGAGCAATCCAGACGTTGTCGTCAAGGCGGCCGTCGAAGGCACGGTCAACGCGATGAAGGCCGATCCCCAGGCGCGCGGCGGCGACATGGCGAAGATCACTCAACTCGTCGAGGCGCGGTTCGTCCCCGCGACGGATTTCCAGCGCACGACGCGCATCGCGGTCGGCAAAGCCTGGACGAGCGCGACGCCGGATCAGCAAAAGCAGCTTTATGACCAGTTCCAGACGCTGCTGGTGCGCACGTACACGTCGTCGCTCGCGCAACTGCGCGATCAGGACGTGAAGTTTTCCTTCGATGCCCCGAAGCTCGACGCCGGCGCGAAAGACGCGGTGGTCGAATCGCATGTGGTGTCGACGGGCGGCGACAATCCGGTGCGCTACCGGCTGGAAAAGACGCCGCAGGGCTGGAAAATCTACGATATCGACATGATGGGCGCGTGGCTGATCCAGGTGTATCAGCAGCAGTTCGCCGGTCAATTGGCGAAAGGCGGCGTGGATGGCCTCATCAAATTTCTGACCGATCACAACGCGCGCACTGCAGGCTGATGCTCACTTGCGCCGGTTTTCCACCGCGAACTTGATCAATTCCGCCTGACCTTCTATGTCCAGCTTGCGTTTCAGGTTCAGGCGGTGCGTCTCCACCGTTCGCACCGATAACCCGTGCTGCTGCGCGATCTGCTTGCTCGACACGCCCTCGGCGAGGGCGTCGAGAATATCGCGCTCGCGCGGCGTCAGGCGTTCCAGCGGCGTCTGCATTGCCTGCGCCTGGATCATCCGCGAGGCGAGTCCCGCGCTGAAAAACGTCTTGCCGGCGAGCACGGCGTCGATCGCCTGCAGGATTTCCTGGGACGGCGAATCCTTCAGCACATAGCCGCTCGCGCCCGCCCGCACGGCCTGCGTCACGTATTCCACGTTGTCGTGCATCGAGAGCATCAAGACGCGGATCGCCGGAAAGCGCTCGTGAAAGCGCGCGGCGAGTTCGATGCCGCTCAAACCTGCCATGCCCACGTCCATCAGCGCGAGATCGGGCGGGTTCGCTTCGTCGGCGGCGAGCGCGAGCGCTTCGCTCGCATTGCCCGCCTCGCCGATCACCCTCAGATGCGGCGCGGTTTCGAGACGTGCCTTGAGGCCGTCGCGCACGAGCGGATGATCGTCGATCAGAATCAGGCGTGCGGGCTCAGACATCGGTTATTCCTTGCATGGACGGAGCGGAAAGCGGCAGCGGCACGGCGGCGGCGATCACCGTGCGGCCCACCTGCGACGCAATATGCAGCGTGCCGCCGAGCGCGTCGAGCCTCTCGCGCATGTTACGCAAGCCGACCCCGCCACGCAGATCCGCGAGCGCCGCGTCCACGTCGAAACCCTCGCCGTTATCGGCGATGATCAGTTTTACTGCGTTCGCCGCCAGGTCGAGCGTGAGCGCGGCGCGGGTCGCTTTCGAGTGCTGCACGATATTCGTGAGCGCTTCCTGGGCGATGCGAAACAGCACGGTATTGACCGGATCGGGCAGCGGCGCGGGCTTTTTGCCGCGCGCGGCGGCGTCCTGCGTCTGATCCGCGAGCATGCCGGCCGCCTCGAAACGCACGCCGATCCCGCTTTGTTCGTCGAGTTCGCGCGCCAGTTGTTCGAGCGCGGCGGCGAGGCCGAGGTCGTCGAGCATCGCGGGGCGCAGCGCGTGAGAAATGCGCCGCACTTCGCGCAAGGTGCCGCTCAGGCGCGTGAGTCCGGTCTTGAGCGCGGTTTCGGCGGCGTCTACGCGCAACTCGGCGCGCTCGAAACGCGTCAACGCGGATTCGAGCAGCAGTTTCACCGACACCAGCATCTGGCTGATGCCGTCGTGCAGTTCACGCGAGAGCCGCGCGCGTTCCTGTTCCTGCGAATCCACGACTTGCCGCGCGAGCCGTTTCAGCTTGGCGTCGGCGCTGCGATGCTCGCTGATATTGAGCACCGCCGCGCACGCCGCGATCACCGCGAGCGCCGCCAGCGCAATCGCGCCGATCCACATCACGGTGCGGTCGATATTGGCGGACGCGTGCTGGTCGATATGCGCGAGCGTGGTTTCGACGTCTTCGAGATAAATGCCCGTGCCGATCATCCAGCCCCAGCGTTCGAGCGGCATCACGTAACCGAGTTTCGACGCGAGTTTCGACGTGGACGGCCGTTGCCACACATAGCGCACATACCCGCCGCCGCGCGACGCCTGCGCGATGAGTTGCTGGATGGTCAGTGCGCCGGCGGGATCGCGCAGCGTCCAGAGATCGCGGCCGACGAGATCGGGCTGGCGCGGATGCATCAGCGACTTGCCGTGCATCGTATAGACGAAGAAATAGCCGTCGGCGCCGAAATCGAGGCGCGAAAGCGCGTCGAGTGCCTGTCGCTGCAGCGCGGCTTCGTCGCGTGGCGCGCCGGGCGTCGCGGATGCGTCGTAATACGGCGCGATCGCGCTGCGCGCAATGTCGACGTAATGCCGCAACTCGATTTCCTTGCTCGACATGTACGCGGCCTGCATGGTCGCGTGCTGTGCGTCGGCGAGCGTTTCGGCCTGCTGCCGCACGCCATATTCGATCCCGCCGATCGCGAGCGCGAATGGCACGATCGCCAGCAGGAAGATCTTTACTTTGAGTTTCATGGCGACGAAATCTACGTAGTCTTACGTAGATAGCTTACGTAGTTGTCCGCTTGTCGAGGCTGCGGCGAAGGCGAATACTACACGCCCATCGCGCCGCCCGGCGTGAGGCGGTCCGGATGTCCATCAGACACTTCCGAGACCACATCAAACTATAAACAGGAGACGCCATGAATCGGGCATCCGGCTATCTGGCCTGGATCGCGGTCGCGCTATTGGGCGCGTTCTCGTTCGGGACCATTGCACTCGCGCACGGAGAGCGGATCAGCGCGCTCTGGATCGTCATCGCGGCGGTCTGCGTGTATCTGATCGCTTATCGCTTTTACTCGCGGTTTATCGCGAGCAAGGTGCTGCAACTCGACGGTCTGCGGATGACGCCCGCCGTGCGTCACAACGACGGCCTCGACTACGTTCCCACCAACAAATACGTGCTGTTCGGCCATCATTTCGCGGCGATCGCGGGCGCGGGGCCGCTGGTCGGCCCGGTACTCGCCGCGCAGATGGGCTACACGCCCGGCATGCTGTGGATTCTCGCGGGCGTCGTGTTCGCGGGCGCGGTGCAGGATTTCGTCGTGCTGTTCATCTCGACCCGCCGCGACGGACGTTCGCTCGGCGACCTCGTCAAGATGGAACTCGGCCTCGTGCCGGGCGTGATCGCGCTGTTCGGCGCGTTTCTCATCATGGTCATCATTCTCGCGGTGCTCGCGTTGATTGTCGTGAAGGCGCTGACCGGCTCGCCGTGGGGCACGTTCACGGTCGCGGCGACCATTCCCGTCGCGATCTTCATGGGTATTTACACGCGCTATATCCGCCCGGGGCGGATCGGCGAGGTGTCGGTGATCGGCTTCTTCGGCCTCATGTTCGCGATCGTGTACGGCCAGCACGTTGCTGAATCGGCGACGCTCGCGCCGTTCTTCACGTTCACCGGCACGCAACTGACGTGGATCCTGATCGGCTACGGTTTCATCGCGTCCGTGCTGCCGGTGTGGCTGCTGCTCGCGCCGCGCGATTATCTGTCCACATTCCTCAAGATCGGCACGATTCTCGGCCTCGCAATCGGCATTCTGGTCGTCGCGCCCGAGCTGAAAATGCCGGCGTTCACGAAGTTCGTCGATGGCACCGGCCCGGCCTGGGCGGGCAGCCTGTTCCCGTTCCTGTTCATCACCATCGCCTGCGGCGCGGTGTCGGGCTTCCACGCGCTGATCTCGTCGGGCACGACGCCCAAGCTGCTCGATAACGAAGTCAACATGCGCTTTATCGGCTACGGCGCGATGCTGATGGAATCGTTCGTCGCGATCATGGCGCTGGTGGCGGCTTCCGTGATCGAACCGGGCGTTTATTTCGCGATGAACAGCCCGGCCGCCGTGCTCGGCGCCACGCCCGACGCGGTCGCGCACACTGTGTCGAGCTGGGGCTTCGTGCTCACGCCGGACATGCTGACGTCGACCGCGAAGGCGGTCGGCGAGACGACGATCGTCGCGCGTGCGGGCGGCGCGCCGACGCTTGCGGTCGGCATGGCGCAGATCCTGCACCAGGTGATCGGCGGCCCGGCGATGATGGCGTTCTGGTATCACTTCGCCATTCTGTTCGAGGCGCTGTTCATCCTGACCGCCGTCGATGCCGGCACGCGCGCGGGCCGCTTCATGTTGCAGGACTTGCTCGGCACGTTCAGCCCGGGATTGCGCCGCACGGACTCGCTGCCCGCGAATCTGATCGCGACCGCGCTGTGCGTCGCCGCGTGGGGCTACTTCCTGTATCAAGGCGTGGTCGATCCGCTCGGCGGCATCAATACGCTTTGGCCGCTGTTCGGCATCTCGAATCAGATGCTCGCGGGAATCGCGCTCACGCTCGGCACCGTCGTCCTTTTCAAGATGAAGCGCGAACGCTACGCGTGGGTCACGCTCCTGCCGACCGCGTGGCTTCTGATCTGCACGATGACCGCCGGCTGGCAAAAGATTTTCGACGCCAACCCGAAGGTCGGCTTCCTCGCGCATGCGTCGAAACTGAACGAAGCGGTCGAGGCGGGTAAAGTGGTCGCGCCGGCGAAGTCGCTGGAGCAAATGCAGCGCATCATCTTCAACGATTACATCGACGCCGCGCTGGCCGGGCTCTTTATCTTCGTCGTGGTGAGCATTGTGTTTTACGGCGTGCTGGCGGTGATCCGCGCGCGCCGCGAAAGCCGTCCGACGGTCGCCGAAACGCCGTTCGAAGCGATGCCGACGGGTTCGAGCCCGAACGCGGCGATCCGTTCCGGTCACTGATTCAAAGGCTGCGCTCACAGGAGAACGCCATGTTCACCGATCTTCGACAAGCCGGGCGGTATCTCGGCCAGGCGATGCGCCTGATGGTCGGGCTGCCGGACTACGACACCTACGTGTCGCATATGCAGGCGACGCACCCGGATCGCGATGTGATGACTTACGCGGAATTTTTCCGCGAACGGCAGGAAGCGCGATACGGATCGGGCGCGGGGAAGTGTTGTTGAGGCGCTCGGTCTTTCCGTGAAAAACGCGACGGTAACCCCGTCGCGTTTTTTTTGCGCATCGCTGCCGTTCCCTGCTAATATGACCATAGACATATGACTAGGGGCATAAAATGCCAGGCAGGCAAATTTCGAAGTCCGAGTTCAAGGCGAAGGCGCTTGAGTACTTCCGGATCGTGGAGTCGTCGGGCGAAAGTTTGATCGTGACGGATCATGGCAAGCCGACGCTCGAAGTGCGGCCGTATCAGCCGGAATCGCGGCCGCACCCGCTCGTCAGTTTGCGCGGGACGGTGCTGCGCTACGACGATCCGCTCGATCCGATCGGCGAAAGCGACTGGGAGGCCGGTCAGTGATCGTTCTGGATACGCACGTGCTCGTGTGGTGGGTCAACGGCGACGACTCGCTGAGTCGGGACGCGCAGGCCGCGATCGACCGCGAACTCGACGGCGGCACGATCGCCGTATCGTCGATTACCGCGTGGGAAATTGCGATGCTCGTCCGACGCGACAAGCTGCGTCTTTCAATGGACATGACGCGCTGGCTGGATACCGTTGGCGATATCGAGGCGGTTCAGTTCGTGCCGGTCGATAACGTCATCGCGCTGGATTCGGTCGCGCTTCCCGGCGACTTTCACAGCGATCCGGCCGACCGGATGATCGTCGCCACCGCGCGCGCGCTGGGCGCGGCGCTGGTCACGAAAGATCAGAAAATCCGCGATTACGCGCACGTCAAAACCGTCTGGTAAAGCTAGTCTCAGACTTCCGATACCAGCACCATCGCCTTCGCCGAAACGCTTTTCGCCGATCGCAGCGCCTTCTCGCGTACGGCGGTCATGTCCTCGATTTCGCTCGAATAGCGGTAGCTGGCCGGCAACAGCCGGTAATCGGTCGCGACCTGCGCGGCTTTCGTCTCGCTGAAGCCGAGCTTGCGGAGCGTGCGTTCGAGCAGCGAGTAGTCGTCGAGATCGGCTTTGCCGAGATTGATCAATACGTTGAATTCGGTCATGGCGTGCTGCGTTTCCTTCTGAAAAATCCGCGATCCTACAAGTTCGCGGGACCGCCGCCGCATTGCGTCACAAAATGGCACCGAAAACAAAACGGGCAGGCTGGATCGCGTTTCGGCGATCCCACCTGCCCGTTCCGGTCGGCGCTCTCGCCAGAGGGCTTAGTGCGCCGCTGCGGCTTGCTTGCCGCTCTTGCTGTTCTTCGCGCGGCCGATTTCTTCCAGCTTGATTTCGACGTGCTTCGAGAAGACGTATTCCGCCGGACGCTGCTTGTCGATCGGCAGATCCTTCGCGTAAGCGCCTTCCGTGCGCGGTCCGCGCAGCGACACGCCCAGCGCCTTCAGCGGATGCGCGACCGTGTCCATCACCGCCGTCGCCTCGAAACCGCTATGCACCATGCAGTCCGCGCATTTCTCGTACTTGCCCGTGCCGTACTTGTCCCAGTCGGTCGTGTCCATCAGTTCCTTGAAGGTCTTCGCATACCCTTCGCCGAGCAGATAACACGGACGCTGCCAGCCGAACACCGTGCGCGCCGGGTTGCCCCACGGCGTGCATTCGTAGGTCTGGTTACCGGCGAGGAAGTCGAGGAACATCGCCGATTGGCTGAACGACCAGTTCTTGCCGTTGTTGCCGCGCTTGAAGATTTCGCGGAACAGCGACTTGGTTTTGTCGCGGTTCAGGAAGTGCTGCTGATCGGGCGCGCGCTCGTAAGCGTAGCCCGGCGACACCGTAATACCGTCGACACCCATCGGCCCGAGCGTGTCGAAGAACGCGGCGACGCGCGCCGGATCGGCGTCGTTGAACAGCGTGCAGTTGATGTTGACGCGGAAGCCACGGCGCTTCGCTTCCTTGATCGCCTTTACGGCTTTGTCGTAGACGCCGTCCTGCGACACGGAATGATCGTGCGCCTGCTGGTCGCCGTCGAGGTGCACCGACCAGACGAAATACGGGCTCGGCTCGTAGTCGTCCATTTTCTTTTCCATCAGCAGCGCGTTCGTGCAGAGGTACACGAATTTCTTGCGCGCGATGATGCCCTTCACGACCTGCGGCATTTCCTTGTGCAGCAGCGGCTCGCCGCCGGCGATCGACACCACGGGCGCGTTACATTCATCGACCGCGCCGAGGCATTCCTCCAGCGACAGACGCTGATTCAGAATCGGGTCTGGATAGTCGATCTTGCCGCAGCCGTTACAGGCGAGATTGCAGCGAAACAGCGGTTCCAGCATCAGCGCGAGCGGATAACGCTTGTTGCGCGTGAAATGCTGACGGGCGATATAGGCGCCAACACGGACTTTTTGCAGCAGCGGAATAGACAATTGAGTGCTCTCCTTAATCTTCGCGGGTAGCGATAGCAACATCCGCGACGAGCGGCTGTGTCAGCTTCGCGGGGAGTTTGAATTCGACCTTTTCTTCGCGGCCGTCCATCGTCGAAACTTCGACGGTGCCGAACGCGCGCAAAGCATCGATGACATGTTTGACCATTTCCTCGGGCGCCGAAGCGCCCGCGGTGATGCCGACCGTTTGCGCGTGCGCGAACCAGTCGGCTTTCACTTCCGAACCGTCCGCGACGAGGTAACTCGGCACGCCGCTCTCGGCGCCGATCTCGCGCAGCCGGTTCGAATTGGAACTGTTTGTCGCGCCCACGACGAGCAGCACGTCCACCTGCGTGCTCAATTCGCGGACTGCTGCCTGGCGATTCTGCGTCGCGTAGCAGATGTCGCGTGTATCGGGGCCGACGATATCGGTAAAACGGCGCTGCAACGCGTCGATAATGCCGCGCGTGTCGTCCACGGAAAGCGTGGTTTGCGTCACGTAAGCGACCGGCGTATCGACGGGCAGCGTGAGCGTCGCGACTTCCGCTTCGCTCTGAACCAGCACGACTTTCGCCGGAATCTGCCCGACCGTGCCTTCCACTTCCGGATGCCCCGCATGGCCGATCAGGATAAGCGTGCGGCCCTGCGCGACATACTGGCGGCCCTGCACGTGAACCTTCGTGACGAGCGGGCAGGTGGCGTCGAGCACATCGAGACCACGCGTTTCGGCATCCGCCTCCACCGTGCGCGCCACGCCGTGCGCGCTAAAAATAGCGACCGCGCCGTGCGGCACTTCGTCGAGTTCCTCGACAAATCGCGCGCCTTTGCTGCGCAGATTATCGACGACGTGCCGGTTGTGAACGATCTCATGGCGCACATAAACCGGCGCGCCATGCCGTTCGAGCGCGCGATCGACAATTTCGATAGCACGGACGACACCCGCACAAAAGCCGCGGGGTTGAGCAAGGATGATACGCATATTCGGGCGAACTCCGACTGGCGCGGGTTTCGAAATGGGGTCGACGCGAGCGATCCGATACACGCACAAAACCGGCTGACGTGCGTGCATCGCGATTAACCGGTAAAAAAGAACGATTACCGTCGCGTCGAAGATGACCGCGTATTCTAACGCGTTCGCTTTTTGGATGCTCGCACCGTGTAACCCGCGCGGGCCTTGATGTGGCCGGGTCGCAGCGCCGATTTACTGCGAAATCGCGGATACCAGTAAACTACCCGGCGCTCGCCTCGTCGCGCGGGCTTTCGCCGGCCTGACATCGCTGCGACACCCGCCGCGCGTATTTTCCGAATCTGCCGCCCGCGAGCCGCTTTTCCCGCGCCGGACCTGCTTTGCCGAAGGTTGGAAACTAACGAAACATATGCTACTGATCGCCTGGTTGTCCCTTGTCATCTGGCTCGTCCTCGTCTTCGCGCGCGGTGGTTTCTGGCGCGCGCAGCCCGCTCCTGTCCTCACCGACACCACGCTGCACGCGGTCGGCCGCGCCGAAATCGCGCGGCGCGGCGCGTGGCCCGCGCTTGTCGCCGTCGTGCCCGCGCGCAACGAAGCCGATGCAATCGGTCGCGCGGTCGGCTCGCTGCTCATGCAGGAGTATCCGGGCGCCTTCCACGTCATCGTCGTCGACGACCACAGCACCGACGGCACCGCCGACGCCGCGCAATCGGCCGCGCGCGAATTCGGCCTCGAAGATCGCCTGACCGTGCTCACCGCCGCGCCGTTGCCGCCGGGTTGGTCGGGGAAGGTCTGGGCGCAATCGCAAGGCGTCGGCGCGATCGACGGGCTTGGGTTGCCCGCCGACTTTCTGCTGCTCACCGACGCCGATATCCATCATCCCGCCGATGCCGCGACGCAACTCGTCGCCCGCGCGATTCTCGAAGATCGCGATCTGGTGTCGCTGATGGTGCGTCTGCGCTGCGATTCGACGTGGGAAAAAGCGCTGGTTCCGGCTTTCGTGTTCTTTTTCGCCAAGCTCTATCCGTTCGCCTGGGTCAACGACGCGACGAAGCGGACGGCGGGCGCGGCGGGCGGCTGCATGATGGTGCGGCGCTCGGCGCTGGTCGAGGCGGGCGGCATCGAGTCGATCCGCGCGGAATTGATCGACGATTGCAGTCTCGCGGAACGCATCAAATTCCGGCGCGGTTTCAAGGACGCACGGCCGATCCGGCTCGATCTCGCCGACCGTTCGGCGTCGCTGCGTCCTTACGACAACTGGCAGGAAATCTGGAACATGATCGCGCGGACGGCGTTCACGCAATTGCGCTATTCGGCGTTTTTGCTGGCGGGAACGCTGCTGGGCATGGCGGTGATCTATCTAGCGCCGCCGCTTCTGGCGCTCGGTTTCGGCGCGCGCGCGTGGCCCGCGTGGCTGGCGTGGGCGCTGATGTGCTGCGCCTACGCGCCGATGCTGCGCTACTACGGCCGGTCGATTCTCTGGGCGCCGGCGCTGCCGCTCGTCGCGTTGTTCTATGTCAGCGCGACGGTCGGCTCGGCGGTGCGTTACTGGCGCGGCCAGGGCGGCCAATGGAAGGCGCGCGTGCAGGCGCCGGCGCGCGAAGAATCCTGAACGCGCGGGCGGTGCTGGCTACTTTTTGGTCAGCATCGCGTACATCTCGATCACCATGTCCGGCGTGAACGTGAACGGCACCCAGCCGTGTCCCGTGTGGCGCAAGACCAGCAGGCGGTCGCCGTTCGCGTATTTTTGCGTCGCCATGACCGGATTTTTGGTCGCGGCGAAGCGCCAGCCCGGCGCGATGCCGCCCGGCTGATCGACGGTCATCGAGGCGCGCACGTTCGCCAGTTCCTCGATCAATTCCGACACGCCTTCCGGGCTCAACAACACCTTATTGCCGCCGATCGCCATTTCGATCGCGTCCTGCGCCGGGCGCGAGACGTGCAGCAAGGGTTTGTCGTCGGGGGAATGCGTGGATTGCGACGCTTCAGAAACGGACCCGGAAACGCCTTCGGAAACGGACTCGGACACTTGGTCAGAATCGGATTCGGGCGTGGCCCGGAGAAGCGCGTCCAGGTTGGACTCCAGCGCGCCGAGCTGGTCTTGTAAGTTCATGCGTATGCCTGCTTTACCTTCCAAATAAGGCCGCGATTTTAACCGGTCGACCTGGCCGTCGCCGGCACACGTTGTAACAAAATGCGTGTAGGCGACGGATAAACCACATAAAACCGCAGTCGGTTAGCGCCCGAGATAGCCGTTGGCACGAAACCAGTCGAGCGCGTCGCTTAAGCCTTCCCGGTAAGGCCGCGCCCGATAACCCAGATCGCGCTCCGCCTTCGCCGAGGTGAAGTACATCTTGTTCTTCGACATCCTGAGGCCGTCCACCGTCACGAACGGCTCGCGGCCCGTGAATTTCGCGACGAATTCCGCGCCCATCGCGAGCGGATACAGCGGACCGCGCGGCAATTTGATGGTCGGCGGCTTGCGGCCGCTGAGGTTCGCGATATCGGTGAGCATTTGCTGCAACGGCAGATTCTCGCCGCCGAGGATGTAGCGCTCGCCGGTCACGCCGCGTTCCAGCGCGAGAAAGTGGCCAGCCGCGACGTCGTCCACATGCACGAGATTCAGGCCCGTATCGACGAACGCGGGAATCTTGCCGGTCGCCGCCTCCAGGATGATCCGGCCGGTCGGCGTCGGCTTCACGTCGCGCGGCCCGATCGGCGTGGACGGATTCACGATCACCGCCGGCAAGCCGTCGTTCGCCACCATCCGCTCGACCGCGCGCTCGGCCAGAACCTTGCTGCGCTTGTACGCGCCGATGGTCTGATGCGGCTCGGCGGGCTTGGTTTCGTCGGAAATCGTGCCCGCGCTCGTCACCTTGAGCGTCGCCACGCTGCTCGTGTACACGATCCGTTCGACGCCGCATGCGAGCGCCGCGCGCATCGTCGCCTCGGTGCCTTCGAGATTCGCGCGCTCGATTTCGCCCGGGTCCGGCGCCCAGATGCGGTAATCGGCGGCGACGTGGAACAGAAATCGCACACCTTTGAGCGCGGCGCGCATCGACGCTTCGTCGCGCATGTCGCCGATCACCACTTCGGCGTCGAGCGCCTCGATATTCTGGCGCGAACTCGTCGCGCGCATCAGCACGCGCACGTCGTAGCCGCGCGCGGCCGCGATTCGCGCCACCGCCGATCCGACGAATCCGGACGCCCCGGTGACAAGAACGAGACCGCTTGAACGATCAGTCATTTTTTCCTTTTCGGTACACTTCCGCGCGGGCGAAGGTAATAGGTGCCCAATGCCGGCAATGGGGTGAATCGGCCGCAACCCTAGGTGTGACAAGGGCTTGCGGCTCGTGCTATGGTCCCGGCGTGCTGCCCGTGCGGTGGGTTGTTATTTCAACAAAAATCTTTAGTAAATGCCTACAGACAGCCGAAAACTTTCCGCGTGGCTCTATTCGGCTATCGCGATCACGCTGATTGCCGTTTTCGCCATCGACTCCCTGACGCCGCTGCGCATCGCGATCTGGGTCTTTTACGTCCTGCCCGTTGTGCTCTGTCTCTGGGCCGACCGTCCGTTCGTGCCGGTCGCAACCGCGTTCGCGGCGTCCGTGCTGACCGTCGCCGGTTATCTGCTCGGCACCAACGACGCCGCCGTGATGACCGCCGTGCTCCAGATCAACCGCGCGATGGGCATTTTCGTGTTCCTCGTGCTGGCCGGCGTGGCGAACCTGTATATCAAAACGCGGCTGAACGCACAACGGATCGCCTGGCGCGAGTCGGGCATCGCCCAGCTCGGCCTGCAATTGCGCGGCGAGCAGTCGCCGGTGTCGCTCGCGACCGGCATGCTGCGCTCGCTCGTGCCCTATGTCGATGCCAAAGTGGGCGTGATCTACGCGCTCGACGGCGACGTGCTCAAGCGGCTCGCCGGCTGGGCGATCCCCGACGATAAAACCGTGCCCGCCGAAATCCGGCGCGGCGAGGGACTGGTCGGCCAGATGCTCGAGGAAAAGCGCGTGCTGGTCGTCCGGGAGGCGCCCGGTCACTATCTGAAAGCGGGATCGGCGCTGGGTTCCGCCGAAACCTCGGGCACGCTGGTCGCGCCGCTCTTCGCCGACGGCGAGTTGGCGGGCGCGATCGAACTGGGATTTATCGGCGCGGAAGGCCGTCTCGACGATGCCCGCGAACTGCTCGAAAACGCAGCCGAAATTATGGGCATGACGTTGCGCTCGGCGCGTTATCGCACGCGGCTCGTCGAGTTGCTCGAAGAAACGCAGCGTCAGAGCGAGGAATTGCAGGTTCAGCAGGAAGAACTGCGCGTGTCGAACGAGGAACTGGAAGAACGCGGACGCGCGCTGATGGATTCGCAGGCGCGGCTCGAAACGCAGCAAGCGGAGCTCGAGCAGACCAACGTTCATCTGGAAGAGCACACGCAGCATCTGGAGCGGCAGAAGGCCGAGTTGCTGCGCGCGCAGCAGGAGCTTGCCGCGAACGCGCTGACGCTCGAACGCGCGAGCCAGTACAAGTCCGAGTTCCTCGCGAACATGTCGCACGAACTGCGCACGCCGCTCAACAGTTCGCTGATCCTCGCCAAGCTGTTGCAGGACAACAAGCACGGCAATCTCAGCGAAGAACAGGTGCGCTACGCCGCGACCATCCATTCGTCGAACAGCGACTTGCTGTCGCTCATCAACGACATCCTCGATTTGTCGAAAGTGGAAGCCGGACAAATGGACGTGCAGTTCGCGCCGGTTTCGGTCGACAGCCTGTTGCAATCGCTGCGGCAGTCGTTCGCGCCGGTCGCCGAAAGCAAGGACGTGGCGTTCGTCACGGAGCGCGGTGAGGGCGTCCCGGCGTATTTCGTCACCGATAACCAGCGCCTGCTGCAAGTGTTGCGCAACCTGCTCTCGAATGCGTTCAAGTTCACCGAGCGCGGCGAAGTGACGGTTGCGGTGGAAAAAGCGGGCGAGAACGCCATCCGTTTCGATGTGCGCGACACCGGCATCGGCATTCCCCGCGACAAACAGGATTTGATCTTCCAGGCTTTCCAGCAAGCCGACGGAACGACTAGCCGCAAATACGGCGGCAGCGGTCTCGGTTTATCGATTTCGCGCGAATTTTCGCGCTTGCTGGGCGGCTCGGTCGGCGTATCGAGCGAAATGGGCAAGGGCAGCGTGTTTTCCGTCACCCTGCCGTTGACGGCGCGCGAAGGCACGGTGACGTCGAAACTCGACGTGATCGGGCAATCCGGGGAAGCCGCGCCGGTCGCGGAGATTCCCGCGCCCGCCGTCGTGGAGATCAAGAAGCCCGCGCCGTCGAACACGCCTGCGCCGCCGCCTATCGCCGATGACCGTGCGGATCGCAAGCGGCCGGATCGCGTGATTCTCGCGATAGAAGACGATATACGCTTTGCGCATATTCTCCATGACCTCTCGCATGAACTCGATTTCGACTTCATCCACGCGACGACGGCTTCGCAAGGCGTCGAACTGGCGCGCGAACTGCAGCCGAACGGCGTTCTGCTCGACATCGGCTTGCCCGACCAGTCGGGCCTGACCGTGCTCGAATGGTTGAAGCACGATCCGCTCACGCGTCACATTCCCATCCATATCGTCTCTGCAACCGATCATCAGGACGTCGCGCTGCATCTCGGCGCGATTGGCTACACGCTCAAGCCGAGCGCCCGCGAGACGCTCGCAGCGGCGATCCGCAAGCTCGAAGCGCGTTCGGCGCAAGGCATGCGACGCGTGCTGGTGGTCGAGGACGACCCGGTTCTGCGCGAAAGCATCCATGCGCTTCTCGCGAGCGAAACGGTGGAAATCGTCGGGGCGGGCACGATTGCGAATGCGCTCGACGAAATGGCGCGCGCCGCATTCGATTGTGTCGTGATGGATCTGGCGCTGCCGGACGGTTCGGGTTACGAGTTGCTGGAGCGCGTGTCGACGGGCGGCGATCTGGCGTCGCCGCCGGTGATCGTGTACACAGGGCGCATGTTGTCGGCGGACGAAGAACAGCGTCTGCGCCGCTATTCGAAGTCGATCATTATCAAGGGCGCGAAGTCGCCGGAGCGTTTGCTCGACGAAGTGACGCTCTTTTTGCACAGCGTGGAAAGCGCGCTACCGCCGGAACAGCAGCGCATGCTGCGCGCGGCGCGCCAGCGCGACGACGTGTTCGAAGGCCGCACGATCCTGCTTGCCGAGGACGACGTGCGCAACATCTTCGCGCTGTCGCACGTGATCGAACCGCTCGGCGCGAAGCTCGAAATTGCGCGGAACGGGCGCGAGGCGCTCGAAGCGCTCGCGCGGCATCCGGAAATCGACCTGGTTCTGATGGACATCATGATGCCGGAGATGGACGGCCTGACCGCGACAGCCGAAATCCGCAAGTTGCCGGAACACGCGCGCCTGCCGATCATCGCGCTGACCGCGAAAGCGATGCCGAGCGACCGTCAGAAGTGCCTGGAAGCGGGCGCGGACGATTACATTTCCAAGCCGATCGACGTGGACAAGCTGGTGTCGCTCTGCCGCGTCTGGCTGCGTCAGCGCTGAAAAGGAAGCCCATGACAGACGCCCGGCCCGCCGACGACGCGACGTTCGATATCGAACTGAAACTGCTGCTCGAAGCGATCTACCTTCGCTATCAGCACGACTTCCGGGATTACTCCGTCAGTTCGCTGCGCCGGCGCTTGTCGCAGGCGCTGCACGATCTCGGCTTTCCGACGCTTTCGCAGTTGCAGGAGAGGATTCTGCGCGATCCGACGCTGTTCTCGCGCCTGTTCCAGTACCTGACGGTGCAGGTGAGCGAAATGTTCCGCGATCCGCAGTATTTCCGCGCGATCCGCGAACAGGTCGTGCCGATCCTTCAGACGTATCCTTCGATCAAGGTGTGGGTGGCGGGCTGCAGCAGCGGCGAGGAATTGTGGTCGCTCGCCATCTTGTTTGCCGAGGAAAAGATCGCCGATCGCACCGTGCTGTACGCGACCGATATCAACGCCGACGCGCTGCGTCAGGCGGAAAACGGCATTTATCCGCTCGACCGGCTCGCGAGTTTCAGCCAGAACTATCTGGCGGCGGGCGGCAAGCGGTCGTTGTCGGACTACTATCACGCGGCTTACGGCGCGGCGAAGTTCTCGCAGACGCTCAAGTCGCGCGTCGTGTTCGCGGATCACAGCCTCGCCACCGACAGCGTGTTTCTGGAAGCGCATCTGGTGTCGTGCCGCAACGTGCTGATCTATTTCGATCGCGCGCTGCAGGACCGCGCGCTCGGCTTGTTCAGCGATTCGCTCGTGCGGCGCGGTTTTCTCGGCCTCGGCAGCAAGGAAAGTCTGCGTTTTTCGACCCACGCCAATCAGTTCACCGATTTCAACGCGCGCGAGCGCCTTTACCAGAAGGTGTAGCGATGACTGCCACCGTTCCGGATGCTCCATTCGACCCGCGCGCCGTCGAGGCCGTGGTGATCGGTGCGTCGGCGGGCGGCGTGGAAGCGCTGAACCGCTTGTTGCCGGATCTGCCCGCGCAGTTCCGGCCCGCCGTGCTGGTGGTCGTGCATCTGCGTCCGGACGTGCCGAGCCTGCTGCCGGAACTGTTCGCGTCGCGGTGCGCGCTGCCGGTCGTCGAACCTGACGACAAGGACGCGATCCAGCCCGGTACGATCTACCTCGCGCCGCCCGGTTATCACATGCTGGTGGAAGACGACCGCACGATTGCGCTCTCCGTCGATCCACCCGTGCGCTTTTCGCGGCCCTCGGTGGACGTGTTGTTCGAATCCGCGGCGCACGCGTATGGCGGCGCGCTGCTCGGCATTTTGCTGTCGGGCGCGAACGACGACGGCGCGCGCGGTGCGAGCGCGATTCGCGACGCGGGCGGCCATTGCTGGGTGCAGGACCCGAAGACGGCCAGCGCGACGGCCATGCCGCTCGGCGCCATTTCGAACGGCGCCGCGCACGAAATTTTGACGCTCGACGACATGGCGGCGCGCCTCGTCGCCGGCTTTGGACGCGTAGGACAGGAGCCAACACGATGACGCAATCCGTTCACGTTCTGATCGTCGATGACATCCGGAACAACATTACCGCGCTCGAAGCCTCGCTGGCGCGCCCGGATATCACGGTGCTGAAGGCGGAATCCGGCCCGGCGGCGCTCGAATTGCTGCTGACACACGAAGTGGCGCTCGCCATTCTCGATGTGAACATGCCCGGCATGGATGGCTTCGAGCTGGCCGAACTCATGCGCGGCAGCCCGCGAACGGCGCACGTGCCGATCATCTTCCTCACGGCGACCGCGCAGGACACCGGGCGCACGTTTCGCGGCTACGAAGCGGGCGCGGTGGATTTCCTGTACAAGCCGTTCGACGCGCGCATCCTGAATTCGAAAGTGGACGTGTTCATCCAGATCGACCGGCAGAAGCAGCAACTCGCCACGCAACTCGCGACCGTCCAGCAACTCCTCGACGCCAACGAAATGCTGATGGCCGTGCTCGGCCACGATCTGCGCACGCCGTTGTCGGCGGTGATCGCTTCGTCGGAGTATTTGTCGCGTTTCGTGAAGGACGAGAACGTGGCGAGCATCGGCGCGCGCATCAAGAACAGCGGCATGCGGATGGTGCGGATGGTCGATCAACTGCTCAATCTCGCGCGGCTGCGCGGCGGGCGCGTGACGCTCCAGCCGCGTTCGGTGGAACTGATTTCGCTCGCGCGCAATATCGTCGAGGAATACGAGGCGCGTGTCGGCAAGGGGCGCATCTTCATTTTCCGTGAAGGCGATACCGTGCTTCAGGGCGACGGCGATCTGCTTTCGCAAGTGTTCTCGAATCTGATTGGCAACGCGCTGCAGCACGGACGCGGCGACTCGGCGATTCAGGTGCGGCTCGACGGGCGCGGCGATAACGTCGTCGTCAGCGTGCAGAACGCGGGCGAAATTCCGCCCGAAGTGCTGCCGTCGATCTTCGCGCCGTACCGCTCCGGGCGTCCGCAGCACGAATCGGGCGGACTCGGCCTCGGGCTCTACATCACGCGTGAAATCGCGCAGATGCACGGCGGCGACGTGAAGGTCCGCTCGACGCCCGAACTCGGCACCGTGTTCGACGTGACGCTGCCGCGTCAGCCGCGCGCGACGCGTCCGCGTAACGAATCGGCGGACGTGGCGCAACCGTTTCGTCTGGGCTGAAATCCGGTGTCTCCAACGCAAATGCGCGAGCTTGTCTAGAATTCGGGCCTTGAGCGTAACAATCAGGAGAACCGCCCCATGCCGAGTCCCGATCTGGATTCAAGAATCGAAACGTATTACGTGCGGGTGAAAGGCGTCGTGCAGGGCGTCGGCTTTCGCCACGCGACCGTGCGCCGCGCGCATGCACTCGGCGTGCGCGGCTGGGTCGCGAATCTGGAGGACGGTTCCGTCGAGGCGATCATTCAGGGGCCGGCCAACCAGGTCGATCTGATGCTCGAATGGCTGCGGCGCGGCCCGCCGCACGCGCGCGTGACGGATCTGACAAGCGAGGAACGCTATATCGAAAAGCGTTTCGAGCGCTTCGAACAGCACTGAGCGCTCGCCGCTCCTTCAGAAAACGCGCTCAGCGCGCGACCAGCAGGCTTTCCGCAAATCCCCATTCGTCGTCCACCCACTGATGCGCGCAGTCGAAGCCCGCGTCCGCGGCGAACGGCGCGACTTCGTCGGCGGCGAATTTGTGGCTGCTTTCGGTCCAGATCGTTTCGCCTTCCAGCAAGCTGACCTGCAGGTTCGCGGCGCGCACGGTTGCCGTGACGGGACGCTTCGCGCGCAAATGCATCTCGATACTGCGCGCGTCCGGATTGAAACGCGCGACGTGCTCGAAGGCGTCGAGCGGAAAATCGGCGTCCAGTTCGCGATTGATCCGCGCGAGCAGATTCAGGTTGAACGCGGCTGTCACGCCGATCGGGTCGTCGTACGCGGCGACTAAAGTCGGCAGCGGTTTCATCAGATCGGTGCCGAGCAGCAGCGCGTCGCCGGGCTTGAGCATGCCGCGTATCGACTGAAGAAACTTGGTGGCCGCGAGGCGCGAAAAATTGCCGATCGTGCTGCCGAGAAACAGCACGAGCAGCGCTTCCGAACCGCGCCGACGCGCGCTGACTTCGGCCAGTCCCGCCAGATAATCGCGTTCGTAGCCGAGGATCGAAATGCGCTCGATGTCGCCGAGTTCGCGACGGCACAACTGCAGCGCGGTGCGCGAAATTTCAATCGGGCAATAATCGGTAGGGCGCTTTTTACAAAGCAACTCCAGAATGCGGCGCGTCTTGCGGCCGCTGCCACTGCCGAGTTCCGCGACGGTCACGTCCTGCGGCAACGCGGCGACGATATCGGCGGCGTGCGCGGCAAGCACGCGTTCCTCGGCACGCGTGACGCCGTATTCCGGCAGCGCGGTGATGACTTCGAAGAGCGCCGATCCGACCTCGTCGTAGAGGTACATCGACGGCAATTCCTTTTGTGGCGCGTGTGTGAGTCCTGCAACGACAGCTTCGGCAAACGGGTTGGAGGGGCGGGGCGACAACGCGGGCTGGACCATGACGTCTCCGTTTTCGCCGCGTCTTGTCGTCCGGTGCGGATGCGACGCGGCTGGTGAAATGACGCGGGTCGCTGCCTTTTGCGAAGGCGGCGGCGCGTCGAAAGTGCGGCGTTCCTGAATACGAATTGGCGGATACGCCCCAAAAAGAACCAGCGGTGAAGCAAGAACCGCGCGCGGGCGGCTTACAACATGCTGCAAGGCGATTGCGGCAGGCGTGTGTCGCACGCCTCGTCGCCATGGGCGAAGTGGTTAAAATGGCGGTCTTTCCGGCGGTTCGGATCACGCGGTGACTTAAGGCGCGGCAGCGCTTCTTCGATGAATCAACACGATATTGGGCGCGGACTCGCATTGTCGGTCGGCGCGTCCACGCTGTTCGCACTTTTGTCCGGTTATACGCGATGGCTCGCGCCGCTCGACGGACTCGAAATCTTCGGCTGGCGGATCGTGTGGACGCTGCCGGGCGCGCTGTTGCTGGTCGCGGTGCGCGGACGCTGGCCGCGTCTGATCGCGCTGCTGCAGCGGCTCGCGCGCGAACCGCGCTTGCTTGCCGCACTCTCGCTGGTCGCGGCGCAACTGGCCGTGCAACTGTGGATTTTCCTCTGGGCGCCCTTGCACGGCCACGCGCTCGACGTCTCGCTCGGCTATTTTCTCTTGCCGCTCATCATGGTGCTGGTCGGCCGGTTTTATTATCGCGAGCCGCTCGACGGTTATCAGTGGGCAGGCGTCGCGTTTGCCGCCGCCGGCGTGGCGCACGAACTATTGGCGACGCGCGCGTTTTCATGGCCGACGCTCGTCGTCGCGCTCGGTTATCCGCCGTATTTCATGATGCGACGCCGCCTGAATCTCGATCCGCTCGTCTCGTTCGCGGTCGAAATGATGCTGATCGTGCCGTTTGCCGTCGCGCTCCTGGTTGCGCGCGGTTCGTTCGCGGTGGTGGCCGCGCGACCGATGCTCGCCGCGCTGCTGTTGCCCGGTCTGGGCGCGCTGAGCACGATTGCGCTGGCGTCGTATCTGCGTTCGAGCCGTTATCTGCCGATGGCGCTGTTCGGCATCCTCGGCTATGTCGAACCGGTGCTGCTCGTCGCGGTCGCGGTGTTCCTGCTGAAGGAACCGTTCTCGATCCAGCAACTGGGGACTTACGTGCCGATCTGGATCGCGGTCGTGCTCACGGGTATTCATAGCGTCGGCGCGTTGCGCGCGGAGCGTTCGCGGCGGAGGATGCCGCCGACCGCTCAGGTGGAAGCCGGCAACGGCTAAGCGCGGCTGGCTAGGCGCGGCTGGCTAAGCGCGGCTGGCTAAGCGCGGCTGGCTAGGCGCCCCCGGCTAAGCGCGGCTGGCTAAGCGCGGCCGGCTAGGCGCCCCCGGCTAGGCGCCCGCGGCTAGGCGCGACGATGCGCGGAGGATTCGCCAAAGGCATCGTTCACGAGCCGCGCTTCGATCGTATCGCGCAACGCTTGCCGCAATCCGAAGCCGAACGCCAGTTCGGCGAGCACGAAGAGCGGGCCGATCACGAGTCCCGTGAGGTCATCGACGAACGCCGGTTTGCGATGTTCATAGCGAATGTGGCCGATGAACTGAAACACCCAGCCGATCACGAATAGCCCCACGCCGAGCGCGAGCCATAGCGGTGTCGGCTGCGCCGCGGCCCATTGTCCGAACGCGATGCAGAGCGCGGAAAACAGCGCCATGCCGAGGCCGAGCGGCACATCGAGCGTCAGATAATAGAGCGTCGCGGCGGCGAACAATACCCACGCGGGCGACCACGCCGCGCCGTTCGCGCCGAGCGGCCACACCGGGCGGCTCAGCAGCGCGGCGAGCGCAAGCACGATAAGCGGAATGCCGACAAAATGCGTCGCGATATTGCGCCGGTCGCGGTGATACGCGGCGTACTGCGTGAGCTGATCGGCGAGCGTGCGCATCGGTGTCTCCTTATCGTTTCAGCGATCATAAACCGGCGCGCCGGACACGCCTTAGAGGAGACGCTCGGGCATAAAAAAGGGCGAGTCCGAAGACTCGCCCTGGTGCAACGCACCGTTACCGGTGCGCGATGCGGTCGTGCTGCGCTTTATCTGCGTATTACTTCTTGGCAGCGTCGATCTTCGCATCGGCGGCCGTCTTGTTGGCATCGCCCTGAGCCTCGACCTTTTCCTTGTCGGCCTTGGCCTGCGCGACGGAGGCATCCTGACTTGCGTCGTGCTTCTTCTTGTCGGCCTTCGCCTGAGCGTCGTGCTTCTTCTTGTTGGCCTTCGTCTGCGCCTTGGCGGCGTCGGCGCGTGCATCCGACGCTTCATCGGCGGTGGTGGCTTTCGACACCTTCGCGGCTTCCTTGTTGGCGTCCGCTTGCGCGTCGGCCTTGTCGGCGTTGGCCGAAGCCTGCGCCTTGTTCGCGTCCTGCTGGGCGCTGGCCTTCTTCTTGTTGGCCTTGACCTGTGCTTCGTTCTTTTCCTGGTTTGCCTTCAACTGAGCATGGCCGGTTTCCGTGGTGGCCGACGCGGGCGCGGCGACCTGCGCGAACGCGGTCGAAACGAGCATGGCGGAAGCGAGAGCGGCGACGATTTTCTTCATGGTTTTAACTCCTTTGAAAGTGCACCCGGTTTGCATCAGTGCTGCTCATAACAACGGGGTCGCGCTGACCGCGGTTGACCTTTATTGACCTTTCTCTGGTGACAAACGGTAAGCAAGCGCGACCAATTGAAACCGGATCTGCATGAATTACTGAGCGTCCTCTAACGACCGATAACAATTGGAAAGGAGTTACCGAGTTCGCGCTGTATTTGCGGTTTTAGCGAAGCGGCGCATGACCGACGATGACGTCACGCAATCGAACCGGCACGCGGCAACCGTGCTCGACGAATGCGCGATTCACATCTCGGCCATCCTTCGCCACTCTCCGGATTTCAAGCACCATGCAAGCCGCCATTCGACTCTCCTTCTCCACGCGCTGGACGCGCACGTTCGCCACGTTCGCGCTGTGCGCGTCGCTCGCGCCGACCTATGTATTCGCCGCCGATCTGCCCGACGTCTGCGGCGCGCTCAAGCACATCATCGCGACGCCGAACTTCACGACGCTGCGCGCACAACCGGCGATGCTGCCGCCCGGCGCGCCGGGTCAGGGCGAATGCCGCGCGAGCCAGCACAGCTACGATTGCCACTGGAAAGCGCATTGGGAAGCGGACGGCGTGGTCGCCGATCCGCTGCAGGAACTCGGCGCGGATATCGCGTCGTGCTTCCCCGATGTCGTGCACGACGTGAACACGGCGAACCGCCAGCACTTTGTCGTGCGCGGCGACGAGGCGCATGGCCGCGTGAGCGTCAGCGCGAGCGTCGACGGCCCGAGCGCGCTGCGTCTGCGCATCGTTCGCTAACCCGCCGCCCAACGAGCGATGATGACGCGCACCCTCGCCGCCGCCGCACTGGCCGCCTTATGCTCGGCGACCCTCTCGGGCTGCGCGTGGACGCTGATCTCGGCGGCCGACGCCGCCGGGTCGCTCGTGCAGGCGGGCTATACGGTGGCCGCCAACTATTCGTCGCCGACCTACGTCACCGGCGAGCCGGTCGCGCTGCGCACCGTATGTATCGAGTTGAATCAGACGGTCGCGACCGGCGACTTCGTGCCCGCGCTGCAGATTGCCTTGCATAAGCGCGGCGTGAATTCGATGGTGTACAACCCGGGCACGTCGCCGCCGGGTTGCGAGGCGCTGTTGAGCTACGCCGCGACGACCGACTGGGATCACCGGTCGTTCAGCGACGAATGGACCGCCTACATTTCCGCGATCAATCTGACGCTCTTGCAGCGCGGGCGCGTGCTCGTCACGGCGCGTTACGAGACGCACGGCCTGAACGTGGATCGCTTTTCGAGCGCGAGCCAGAAGGTGAGCGCGCTGATCGACAAGATGGTCGTGGCGCAGGTCGATTGACGAAGCGCCTTACGCTCACTTACGACTGACCCTTACCCCGCGCGCACGATGCTAAGGTGCGCGGGCAGTTAGATGTTTATCCCTCTTGGGCTTGCCTGGTTCCACCTGGGCAAGCCTTTTTTTCATGCTACGAGTTTGGCGCGCAGGATCGCGACGGCCGTTGGATCGACGCTCAGACCTTCGCTCAGGTAATTGTCGAGCGTGCCGAAGCTCTGCTGTATCTGATCGAATGCGGCTTGCAGCGTGCTGGCTTCCGCCCGATACAGCGGCGCGGCGTTCGCGGCGGCTGTTGGTCCGCTACGGCGTGCAATCGCGTCGATCCGTGCCTGAATCGACGCACTCGCGTAAAGGTTCGTGAGCAGATAGTCCTGCATGATGACGTCCACCGGAACGCCCGCGATGGCGAGCAGGAGCGCCGCCGCCCAGCCCGTGCGGTCGCGGCCGGTCGCACCGTGAAAGATCTGCGGACCGGGCGTCGTGGCGAGCTTCGTGAGCAGAACGCCGAAACGGGCGCGCGCGACCGGATCGACGATCATGCGGCGCTCCTCGTTCGCCATCCACGTGCTCGCGGCGTCGCTGCTCGACGGTACAGGCACGGTGACGTCGATGGGCGCGATATCGAGAATCTGCTTCGACGCATTCTTCGGCACGCGATCCTGCGCAAAGGCCGCCTCGCTGACCGTGCGCAGGTCGTACACGGCGCGGATGCCGAGCTGGTCGAGCGTCGCGGCATCGTGGTCGTCGGCGGTGAGCGCGCCCGAGCGATAGAAGACGCCGCGACGCAGACGTTTGCCGTCCGCGGTCGGATAGCCGTCGCCGACACCGGCGACATCGCGGAAATTTTCGACCGATGCAAGGCGCGCGGTGGCGGCGACGTCGTTGTTATCGGTCGAGCCCCCGCACGCGCTCAGCAAGTTCGTGCCAAAGCCGGAAAAGAGGACGGCGCGCGCGCTGCCGTGCAGGAAGGCGCGGCGCGAAAGGGGCGCGCTGAAGGAAGAATGAGCAAGCATCGTGAAGATCGTTGTTATTGGTATGGTCGGTCACGCCGGAAGCGCGACGCTTGCCGTCGCGTTCGATGCCGAATGAGCTTGCCGTTCCTTATGAACGGGAATCGCGATACGCACGTTGAGGCCGCCGCCGGCCGCGTTCGTGACTTCACAGCGGCCGCCTGAATCGCGCGCGAGGCGCGCGACGATTGCCAGGCCGAGACCGCAATGGCCGTCGCCGCTACGCGCCGGATCGAGGCGCACGAACGGCTTCATGGCTTCTTCGATACGCTCGGGCGCGATGCCCGGACCGTGATCGCGCACATCGAGCAGCCACTCGCCGCCGTGCTTTGACGTGCGAATCTCCACGGGCGCTTCGCCATGTTCGAGCGCGTTATCGACGAGGTTCGTCGCGAGCCGGTCGATCAACGTGCGCGGCAACTGGAAGCCGTCGCCCGCGTCGAGGGCGAGCGAGAAGAGCGGCATGTCGCTGTCGTCGGGCAGGGAAAACTGCGCCGCGAGAAACGCGTCCACGCCGGTCGATGCACCTTGCGACGGCGCGCTCGCCGCGAATTCCAGGAACTGCTGCACGATATGCGTGAGCGAGTCGATATCGCGGATGAAATTGTTGCGCTCGGCGTCCTCTTCCACCAGCACGCTTGCACGCAATTTGAGGCGCGTGAGCGGCGCTTTCAGGTCGTGCGCGATGCCCGCGAGCATCACGGCTTTTTCGTCGTCTGCGTCGCTGATCCGCCGCATCATCTGATTGAACGCGCGGATCAGGTCGCGCAACTCGCTCGGCCCGCTTTCGGCGACCGGCACGGGCCGCTCGCCATCGCCGAATTCGCGCGCCTTCTGCGCCACGCGCGAAAGCGGACGCTGCAACTGCCACGCGGCGACGAGCGACAGCAGCAACGCGCCGACCAGCATCGCCGCCGATTCCACCACCACGGGCGGCGGCGGCGGCAGATCGACCGGCGTCACGATCCAGTTATTGCTCGTCGGATAGCGCACCCAGATACGCGGCGCGCGGTTCGCGTCCTGATCGACGGCGAGCTGCGTGCCGGGCGGCAATTCGTTCTTCAACTGCTTCGCGAGATGCGCGAGCGGCGTGCGCGATGGACTGCGCAACTCGATACTCGCGGGCATGTTCCAGATGGGCACGAGATGCACGCGCATGGCGGGCGCGAGGCGCGCGCCATGCGTCGCGTCGCTGTTGGCGGCTTCGAGCACGAGCAGGAGACCGCGCGCGTAGCCCTCGGCGTCGTGGTGCGGCCGCTGGATCGTCAAGACCGCGAACCAGCCGGCCTGCACGGCGAACAGCACGACGAGCGAAATCAGCGCTGTGCGGCCGAACAGCGTGTTGAACGGATTGCGCCAGCCTTTTCGAACGGTCATGGCTGAGCGGACGAATCGGGGTCGATGATCGCCGCGTCGGTGTCCGGCACGAAGACATAGCCCTGACCGCGCACGGTTTGAACGTGACGCGGATTCGACGGATCTTCCTCGATGATGCGGCGCAGACGCCAGATCGGCACGTCGAGACTGCGGTCGCGGAACGCGAGGTCGTCGCGATGCACGAGATCGTGGATCAGCACGCGCGATAACACCTTGTATGGGTGCTTGACGAACACCTTGAGCAGCGCGAATTCGCTGTCGCGCAGCGGCACGCGTTCGTCGCCGCTGATGAGCGCGCGCGTCATGAAGTCGAGTTCGAAGCGGCCGAAGCGCTGACGCGCGCGCGCTTCCGGACGGCCGTTAGCGACGGGTGCGCGGCGGCGCAGCACGGTGTCGATGCGAGCGACGAGTTCGCGCGGATCGAACGGCTTCGCGAGGTAATCGTCCGCGCCCGATTCGAGGCCGGTGACTTTATCCGTGATGCTGCCGCACGCCGTCACGAAGATCACCGGGATGTCGTCGCCCGCCGCGCGCAGTTGCGCGAGCGCGCGAAGGCCGTCGGTGTCGGGCATCATGATGTCGAGCACGACGATCGACGGCCGTTCGAGTTCGAGACGGCGGCGCAGGCCGCTGCCGTCGTGAAGCACGGACACATCGAAGCCACGGTTGCGGAGAAAGCGGCAGAGCAGATCGCGCACCACCGGATCGTCATCGACGATCAGCACTGAAGTAGTCATCTCGAAATTTTAGTCGTGCATCTCGAAATTGACTTCGTGAAATCGGGCCTTGCCGGTTACTGTTTCTTACCAGGTGTTTGCCGCAAACCTTTGGCGGTGCGAACCGGAAATATCCGGGAAGCCTTATTTTACGGGGCCGTTGGCGTCACGATTAAACGTTTGGTGCAAAAACTACCGGTTCGAATGCGTGTTCGCGGTGCGCGTCCGTGAAAGATTCGGAAAGGCTTGGGTGTCGCGAAAACACGCCGCCGCGTCTTAAAATAAATCGCATGACTCATCATGTTCTTATCGTCGACGACGACCCCGTAGTGCGCGACCTTGTTCGCGAATATCTCCAGAGCCACGGTTTCGCGGTGTCCGTGCTGCATGACGGCGCGAGCCTGAAGCGGCGGCTGGATGCCGAACGGCCTTCCATCATCGTGCTCGACGTGATGATGCCCGAGCAGGACGGCATCAGCGCGCTGCGCGAATTGCGCGGCACGGGCGACGACATTCCCGTGATCTTCCTGACCGCGCGTTCGGATGTGATCGACCGCGTGATCGGGCTTGAGCTTGGCGCGGACGATTATCTGGCGAAGCCGTTCGATCCGCGCGAGCTGGTGGCGCGAATCCGCACGGTGCTGCGTCGGCGGGATGCCGCCGTGCCGGGCGCGCCGGAAAATCGGCCGCCTTACCGTTTCGGTCCATTCGAAGTGGATTTCGCCGCGCGCGAGTTGCGGCGTCATGGCGAGCGTGTGCCACTGCGGTCTGGTGAATTCGCTACGCTCAAGATTTTCGTCAAGCACGAGATGACGGTGCTGACGCGTTCGCAATTGAACGAGAAGCTGCGCGGGCAATCGGGTACGTATCGCGACCGGAGCCTGGATGTATCGATCTGGCGTTTGCGGCGGTTGCTCGAGACCGATCCTTCGGAGCCGCGGTATGTGCAGACTGTCTGGGGGCAGGGATATATTTTTGTCCCGCAAGGGGAGACTGGGGCGGCAGAGCGGGCCGTGAAACGAACGTAGGTTTTGGTTTTGCTGGCGCGCCTTAGCTTTGGTCTCTTGGGCGCAAACAAACAAAGCACAGGCGCCAGCAAAACCAGACCTCGCGCAAATTCCCACGAAGCGCCAAGCCAACCAAATCAACCCTCCCCGCGTGCAACCCCAAACCTAAAAAGTCAGTACGCTCATAAACAGCCGCTGCAACCACCCCATCGTCGTGGAATCGGCGAGCATCCCCACCCCGGCCTGTTC
This sequence comes from Caballeronia sp. SL1002, assembly GCF_057814995.1. Lineage (NCBI taxonomy): Bacteria > Pseudomonadati > Pseudomonadota > Betaproteobacteria > Burkholderiales > Burkholderiaceae > Caballeronia > Caballeronia sp. SL1002. The sequence continues at coordinate 105,237 of NZ_JBYMUW010000005.1, forward strand.
GATCCGTGCATTCGCCACCTTGCTCGAAGGCACATAATTCCCCGCTTCGATATCCTTCGGATTCACGATACCCGAAAGCCGCAAGTGGTCCTGATTCCCGTTCATCGCGATAATCTTGTCGCCCGCAATCACGAGATTGCCCGTCGGCAATGTACCTATTACCGATACAGCCAGCGTTCCCGTCATGCCGCTCACGTTCTTGATCGACCCGTCGCCCTTGAAGGTCGTGCTCGCCGTGCCGAGGTTGAAGAGACGCGCGAGCCGTGCCGCCGTGCCGGTGGATTTGTCGGCGGCTTCCGCGCTGATTTCGCTCGATCGGCTCGCGGCGGCGTCGGCCGTATTGCTCCCCTGATACGACTCCGCGAGCCGAATGGTCAGGACGTCGCCCACGCGCTGCGCACGCGGCGTTTCGTAGAGCGAAAGTGCGTTGCCCGACTGAAAGATCGAGCCCTGCGTATTGACGTTGACCGGCTGCGAGACGACCGGCGCGACGGTCGGCATTTCGACGATTGAGCGGTCCGTCGGCGATGAACAAGCGCTCATCAAAAACGCTGTCGCAAGCGCGGAAAGGGTGAGAGGCGATGCAGTGCGGCGGGTCATGTCGGTACACGTATCCAAAGGGTCGATGATTCAGGATAGGGCGCAACACTCGAAGCCGATCGCTCGATGAAACTCGCGCTTTTGCAGGTCTTTACGCGCGCTTGCTACGTATTTCTAATTGTTTCCCCGGGTCGATCTTATTTCGCGCTCGCTTGGGTCGTGGCGGTCTCGCGTTTAAGATAAGCCTCGGCCGATTTCAGCCGATACGTCACGCTGCCGGTAGCCGAAGTGTCGTCGGTGTCGAGTGTGATCGAGCTGACGCCGTTGTCCCACACCCGCGTCGAGCCGCTCGCCGCGCGATGCGTGCGGCCCGCGCCATAGCGGGACTTCAGGGCCTCGGCGAGATCCGCCGCGACCCGCGCATCCATCACGAACGACATGCGGTAGAGGCGCGGCGAAGTATCGCCCGGCAGCGCGACAAAACTCAGCACATGATCGCGCGCGGGCGCGCCATCGACCACCGCTTGCGACGCACGCCAGCCGAACACATCGCGATACGCCCAGCGGCACGCGATGGTCATGCTTTGCGCGGATTTCAGCGTCATGCCGAGCGCGGCGGATTCGGCATCGGTATCGCAAATCGCCACGCTTTCGGGCGGCGTCGCGCGCGCGGGTTCGCGTCGACGGAAATCGTCGAGCGCGATGCCGAGCGGCAAGCCGCGAAATTCGTAGGGTTTGGCGGCGGCCACGCGGTCGTGCGCGGCAACGGGGAAGGTCGCGAGGCACGCGCTCGCGGCGAGCGCGCACGCAACGAAGATGGGTTTCATCGGCGAACGGGATGAGGTGAAAGGCGCGCCATGGCGCGCCGGGTAGACGTTGCGTGAAAAAGCAGACGCAGCGCTCAGTCGATAATCTTCGCGCACGCGTCGAATGGCACCGACGCGGCGTGGCCGACCACGGGAAGAATGCCGATCGTGTCGGAGGCGAGCCGGCACGGCAGCGCGGCGAGCGCGCAACCGTCGAGCGGAAGCACCGCCAGGCCGACGAGCGCGAACGCCGCGACGCGCGCGCCAGCCGCCTTCGCGCGCCGCATCGAGGCAGGTTGGAAGGACGCCATGAGCGGCTTACGCGGTGGTGTCGATAGTGCCGCCGAGCGGCGAACCCGACGGCGCCGCGCCGGGCGCCGCCGGTGCGATGGGTGTCGTGGCGGGCGTCGCGGCAGGCGTCGCCGGCTGGCCGGGCTTGCGCGCGACGGTGTTGATGCGTGGCGTGGTGTTGGTCTGTACGTTGGTCGAGGGGCGGATGTTCATGATGAGTTCAGGTCGCAAAGTTGAGATGTTTCGGCTCGACGACGCGCGGTCTGTCGATGCGAAATGATCGCTTCGGACGCCTCATCGCGAAGGCTCAAGAAGGTCGCGCTTTTCGCCGGTCCTTACCGTGCGTTACGCGGACCTCGATCGTCGTGTTGCGCGATGAAAGAATCGGTGAGGATTGGCGGCTCAAGACGTCGAGCGGCCGCGCCGTTAGACCGTCTGTGATTTCGGATCAGAAGGAGGCGTCCCATGGAGATCGGCAGCGCAACCAACGCCGCCTACCAACCTGCCACGGTGCAGAAACGACCCGCGTCCGCTGAGACTGCGGTGACCGATGAGACAACCGACGACGCGGATTCTTCGCAAACGCAGGCGGCGAGTGACAGCAACACGAACTCATCGGCACTGAAATCGTTTGCTTACGGCACGCTCGGTCTCGAACGTCCGGACCAGCAAGCGACCGAGCAGAACCAGTTCTATAGCGCGGGAAAGTGGGTCGCTGCGGCGGTGACGATCGGCGGGATTATTTCGCTGTTTGTCTAAGCGAGCAGACGTAAAAAAAGCCGTCCGGCATGACGCCGGACGGCTTTGTCGTAGAAAGCGAGCGGTATTACGCTGCTTTCACCGCCAGACGATACTTGTGCAGCAGCGGTTCCGTGTAGCCGCTCGGCTGCTCGCGGCCTTCGAACACGAGCGCGGTCGCGGCCTGATACGCGAGCGAGCCGGCGAAGTTCGGCGCCATCGGCTGATAGTGCGGATCGTTGTCGTTTTGCGCGTCCACGACCTTCGCCATGCGCTCGAACGTCTCCTTCACAAGCTCAGGCGTGACGACGCCGTGGCGCAGCCAGTTCGCGATATGCTGGCTCGAAATGCGCAGCGTCGCGCGGTCTTCCATCAGGCCGACGTCGTGAATGTCCGGCACCTTCGAACAGCCGACGCCCTGATCGATCCACCGCACCACATAGCCGAGAATGCCCTGCACGTTGTTCTCCAGTTCGCTACGGATTTCGTCGGCGCTCCACTCGGCCTTTTCGACCACGGGAATACTCAGCAGGCCGTCGAGCAGTTCGTCGCGCACGCTGGCATAGGCGGTCTTTTCGAGTTCCTTCTGCACGGCGAGCACGTCCACCTGATGGTAATGCAGCGCGTGCAGCGTGGCGGCCGTCGGCGACGGCACCCACGCCGTGTTCGCGCCTGCCTTCGGATGCGCGATCTTCTGCTCCAGCATCGCCGCCATCAAGTCCGGCATCGCCCACATGCCCTTGCCGATCTGCGCGCGTCCGCGCAAGCCCGAGTCGAGCCCGACGAGCACGTTGCTGCGCTCGTAAGCCGCGATCCACTTCGACGACTTCATGTCGCCCTTGCGCATCATCGGACCGGCTTCCATCGCCGAATGCATTTCGTCGCCGGTGCGGTCGAGGAAGCCCGTGTTGATGAACGCGACACGCGCCGTCGCCGCGCCGATACACGCCTGCAGGTTCACGCTGGTGCGCCGTTCTTCGTCCATGATGCCCATCTTCAGCGTGTTCGCGGGCAGGCCGAGCAGCGTTTCCACGCGCCCGAACAACTCGTTGGCGAACGCGACTTCGGCGGGGCCGTGCATCTTCGGCTTAACGATGTAAATCGAGCCGGTGCGCGAATTGAGCTTGCGCTGCAGGTCGTGGATCGCGCCGAGCGTCGTCATCACGGCGTCCAGGATGCCTTCGGGAATCTCGCGGCCGTCGCGGTCGAGCACGGCCGGATTCGTCATCAGATGCCCGACATTGCGGATGAACAGCAGCGAGCGGCCATGCAGCTTCACCGCCGATCCATCCGGCGCCGTGTATTCGCGATCCGCGTTCATGCGGCGCGTGAAGGTCTTGCCGTTCTTCGTGACGTCCTCGGCCAGATCGCCCTTCATCAGGCCGGTCCAGTTGCGGTAGAGCTGCACTTTGTCGGCGGCATCGACGGCGGCGACGGAATCCTCGCAGTCGATAATCGTGCTCACGGCCGCTTCCATCAGGATGTCCTTGACGTGCGCGCTGTCGGTCTTGCCGATCGGATGCGACGCGTCGATCTGAATTTCGAAGTGCAGCCCGTGATGCTTGATGAGCACGGCGGTCGGCGCGGCGGCGTCGCCCTGGAAACCCGCGAATTGCGTCGGATCGGCGAGCGCGGCGTTCCCGCTCGGCAAAGTCACAACCAACTGGCCGCCTTCCACCGCGTAACGCGTCGATCCCGCGTGCGAGCCGGACGCGAGCGGCGCGGCTTGATCGAGGAACGCGCGCGCACGTTCGATCACGCGTTGTCCGCGCACCGGATTGAACGACGCCTGCTTCTCGGCGCCGTCCGTCTCGGGCAAGGCGTCGGTGCCGTACAGCGCGTCGTAGAGGCTGCCCCAGCGCGCGTTGGCGGCGTTGAGTGCATAGCGAAGGTTCGAGAGCGGCACGACGAGCTGCGGGCCGGCCTGCTGCGCGATTTCGGTATCGACGTTCGCGGTCGTCGCGCTCACGCCAGCCGACGCCGGCACGATGTAGCCAATACCTTCCAGGAACGCGCGATACGCGGCCAGATCGCGCACCGGACCCGGATTCGCACGATGCCATGTGTCGAGTTCGGTCTGGAGACGATCGCGCTCGGCGAGCAGCGCGCGGTTCTTCGGCGCGAGGTCGTGGACGAGCGCGTCGAAACCTTGCCAGAACGCCGCGCGATCGACGCCGGTGCCCGGCAGCGCTTCGTTTTCGATGAAGTCGTTCAGGATGGGCGCGACTTGCAACCCGTGTTGTTGGATGAATTGCGACATGAATGGCTCCGGCTGGCTTGGGGCGTGGGCTTTAGAAAATGGCGGTAAAACGGTCGTGGCGGTGTCGGAAAGTACGCCGGTGCAGCGGCGTGCCTCGCGCCAAACTTCGAATACTACGGACTCGACGCACTCGTCGCCACCCTCGGGCGTCGATCCGCGTCTCCTTTCAAATGTCTTTCCGGATGCAAACGACATTCTAAATCGGTGCATTCGCGCCTTATTAGAGTGCGCGCCCGCCATGACGTGGTGCGCGGCGAAAGCCGTCCGCACCGTCGCGAATCGCGGTTCGCACCATCTCAACGCCACGCGGGTAAGGCGCCGCACCGAAAACACGCAGCGACTCCCCGTTTTGGTCCGCTTCTTGCAATATCGGCGATTCCTTTTTTTCGCGGCTCGTCATGCAGGAACTTCAATCCGGAATCAACACACTTTTCCTGCTGCTGGGCGCCGTCATGGTCCTCGCGATGCACGCGGGCTTCGCCTTCCTCGAACTTGGCACCGTGCGGAAAAAGAATCAGGTCAACGCGCTGGTCAAAATTCTTGTCGATTTTTCGGTATCGACGCTCGCGTATTTCTTTATTGGCTATCACCTGGCGTATGGCGTGCAGTTCTTCCACGACGCCGACATTCTCGCCGCGCACAACGGCTATGCGCTCGTCCGCTTCTTCTTTCTGCTGACCTTCGCGGCGGCCATTCCGGCGATCGTGTCGGGCGGGATCGCGGAACGCTCGAAATTCAATCCGCAATTGTTCGCGACGTTTGTGATCGTCGGGTTTATCTATCCGTTGGTGGAAGGCGCGGCGTGGCATGAGCGCTTCGGCATCCAGGGCTGGCTCGCCGCGACTTTCGGCGCGCCGTTCCACGATTTCGCGGGATCGGTCGTCGTACACGCATTCGGCGGATGGATCGCGCTGCCCGCCGTGCTGCTGCTCGGCGCGCGTCATGGCCGCTATTACCGCGACGGCCGGATCGCCGCGCATCCGCCGTCCAACATTCCGTTCCTTGCGCTGGGCGCGTGGGTGCTCGCGGCCGGCTGGTTCGGCTTCAACGTGATGAGCGCGCAGACACTCGACAAAATCAGCGGACTGGTCGCCGTGAATTCGCTGATGGCGATGGTCGGCGGCACGCTCGCCGCGTGGCTCGCCGGGCGCAACGATCCGGGCTTCACGTACAACGGTCCGCTCGCCGGACTCGTCGCGGTATGCGCGGGGTCGGACGTGATGCATCCGCTCGGCGCGCTGATCGCGGGCGCGTTGGCAGGCTTCCTGTTCGTGCAGATGTTCACGCTGGTGCAGAACCGCTGGCGTATCGACGATGTGCTCGGCGTCTGGCCGCTGCACGGCCTGTGCGGCGCGTGGGGCGGCATCGCGGCGGGCATTTTCGGGCAGAAGGCGCTGGGCGGGATCGGCGGCGTGTCGCTCGGCGCGCAGTTGGTCGGCACGGTGAGCGCGATCCTGCTCGCACTCGCGGGCGGCACGGCGGTGTACGGCGCGATCCGGCTCACCGTGGGTTTGCGGCTCGATCAGGAAGACGAGTTCAATGGCGCCGATCTCGCCATTCATCGGATTTCCTCGACGCCCGAGCGCGAAACGGCCGTCTAGCGCGCCTTTTCCGCGCTCCACGCGTCGCACCATTCGATCGCCCACGACCGCGCGCATGCGAGCGCGTCGGATGCGTTGTCGAAGCCGTCGAGATCGCCGGATTCGTGGGTGTCGATCGCATCCTCCGGCGTCTCCGATCCACGCGTGATCCGCGCCTGGGCGTAGAACTGGCCGTCTTCGTCGTGACGAGCACGGCATTCGATGTGATGCGCCTTGTAGTCGAACCGCATTGAATTTCCTTGGTCTGGATGAAGGCGAAAAGCGCCGCATGACACGTTGGGTCGCAGGGTTCGTGCCGCGCCGGCGCGGCGTGCGTTCGATTTGCGCCCCTATAATTTACCGCGCGCCGCCTGGCCCGTCCGTCTGCCGCCTAGAAAGACCGCAATGAGGACCGCAATGAACATCTACGACGAACCGAAGATCGACTGTCACCTTCATCTCTTCGATCCCGCCCGCTTCCCCTATGCCGCCGATACCGCGTACCGCCCCGCGGGCCAGGAAATCGCGACCGTCGCGCAGCTTCGCCACGTCATGGACGCTTATGGCGTGACGAACGCGCTGATCGTCGGGCCGGTGTCGGGCTACGGCAACGACAACGCGTGCCTGCTCGACGCGCTGGAGCAGGGCGACGGCCGCCGCCGCTTCCGGGGCGTCGCGATGGTGCCGACCGATGCGAGCGTTGACGACCTCACCGCGCTAAAGGCGCGCGGCGTCGCGGGCGTCGCGCTGAACGTGCCGATGTGCGGCGCGGATTACGTGCTGGCGTCGGCGGCGTTTTTGGAGACGCTGCGCTCGCTCGACCTGTTCGTGCAAATCCAGGTAGAAGGCGATCAACTCGCCGTCGTGCGCGGCGTGCTGGAGGCAAGCGGGGCGCGGGTGATCGTCGATCATTGCGGGCGGCCTGACGTCACTGCCCGCGCGGGACTCGGCCAGCCGGGCTTTCAGGCGTTGCTGGCGATGGCGTCGAACGGGCGCACGGCGGTCAAGCTTTCCGGCTACGCGAAGTTCTCGCGCGAGCCGCATCCGCACGCCGACGCCGCGCCGTATGTCCGCGCGCTGCTCGACGCGTTCGGACCGGATCAATGCGTGTGGGGTTCGGACTGGCCGTATCTGCGCGCGCCGGAACGGATCGACTACGGGCCGTTGCTGAAATTGTTCGAATCGCTCGTGCCATCAGCCGACGATCGGCGCCGCGTCCTTTACGACACGCCGCGCCGGCTTTTCGGATTCGACGACGCCTGAGCGGGCCGCCCGTACAATGCCCGTTCATTGTTTGCCCCAAAGCGGAGCGTCGGAACCATGCAAATTCTTCAGGCACGTCTTGTCCTCCGGGCGTTGATCGGCATCGTTGCGCTCGTGGCGCTGCTCGGCGCGAGCGGCTGCGCGAGCATCTTCAACCACGATCCGATCCGCGTGAACGTGGTCGGTCTCGAACCGATGGAAGGACAAGGCCTCGAAGTGCGTTTCGGGCTGAAGCTGCGCGTGCAGAACCCGAACGAATCGACGGTCGATTTCGACGGCGTCGCGCTCGATCTCGAACTGAACGGCAAGCCGTTCGCGTCCGGCGTCAGCGATCAACAGGGTCATATTCCGCGCTTCGGCGAAGCCGTGGTGACGGTGCCGGTCACGGTGTCTGCGTTCGCGGCGGCGCGCCAGGCGCTGCATCTCGCCGATACCGCGTCGCTCGACAACATTCCCTACGTGCTGCGCGGCAAGCTCGGCGGCGCGCTTGGCGGCGCGCGGTTTATCGATCAGGGCACGCTGAATCTTCCGGGCATGCGGTGAATAATTTCTCGGCCGGGTCATCTCGGAAGCGGTGCGCGCGATGGACCAGATCAGCGGGTCGTCGAAGAAAATCGGGGAAATCATCGGCACGATCGAGGCGATTGCCGCGCAGACCAATATCCTCGCGCTCAACGCGGCGGTCGAGGCGGCGCGCGCAGGCGACGACGGGCGCGGCTTCGCGGTCGTGGCGAACGAGGTGCGCAATCTCGCGAACCGTTCCGCCGATGCCGCGCGCCAGATCAAGGGGCTGATCGCGGAATCGGTGGCGAGTATCGGCGCGGGCAGCGAGTTGATCGGCCGGGCGAGCGCGACGATGGAAGGCGTGCTGGAAGGTGTCGAGCGCGTGACGCGGACGGTCGAAACCATCGCGGCGGCGAGCGTCGAGCAGGCGGAAGGCATCCGCCAGATGAACGACGCGATTGCGCAAATGGATCAGGTAACGCAGAGCAACGCGGCGCTGGTCGAGGAAGCCGCAGCCGCCGCCGACGCGGTGCAAAACCGCGCGACGGGGCTGGTTCACAGCGTGGAAGTGTTCAAGCTGGCGGTGTGATCGTCAGTCCGGCGACCCGTTGGATACGCAGCGGAATCCGGCGTACACGTGCGGGTAATGCGCCTGAAACCAGTTGCGGAACGCCGGGCGCAGCATGCACGCGGCCGTTCGCGGCGATCCGCCTTTGAGCACGAAATGCTGGTTGTCGAAGAAATTGGCCGAATAGCCTAGATAGAACGGGAACGGCTCGAAGCCCGGATGCGGCCCGAAATGGGTCGAGGTCCATTCCCAGCCGTTGCCATACTGACCTTCGACACCGAACGCGCTGCGGTTTTCCGGATGCGCCTGCACGGGCGACGGATCCCAGCGGCGGAAATCGAAGTTGCCTTCCGCCGCCAGCGGCGCGCCTTCGGCGGCGCGCTGCCATTGCGCTTCGGTCGGCAGCGACTTGCCGGCCCAGCGCGCGTACGCGCGCGCCTCAGCGTGGCTCACGTAGGCTGGCCAGTCGGGCGGCAGTGGGATTTCGTCGAACATCGTGCGCAGATTCCAGCCATCGCCCGCGCGCGACCAGAACGCCGGATGCGCGATGCCCTCGCTTTCCTTCCACGTCCAATCCACGTCGGTCCAGTACGCGCGATTCGTATAACCGTCCGCGCGGATGAAATCGAGATAATCGGCGTTCGTCACCATATACCGGTCGATCGAAAACGCCGGCACGTCTATCTCCTGCGTCCCGAACTCGTTGTCCCAGCCGAACACACCCGCATCGCGATCCATTCCGAGCGTGACCGTCCCAGCCGGGACGCGCAGCATTTCGCGCGTCGCTTTTAACGGATGTTCGGCGCGGCGTTCATCGGCGCGCGGACCGGTTTTGTGATTCAGCGACAGGCGATGCAGCATGTAGGCGAGCGTTTCCGCGTGCATCAGCCGATGTTCGATCGCCACTTCCAGCAGCGTCGCCGGCGGATATGCGCCCGGCGTCGAATCTGCGAATTTTGTAATTTCTATCGGATCGAATCGCGCGTCGATATCGGCGCGAATCTGTTGCGTGTACGCGCGGATTTTTTCGAGTGTCGGCCATTCTTCGGGTTGATCGGTCGGCAAACCGCCGTCCACCGGATCGATCCCGAACGCAAACAGCCGGTCGTATTCCGGATTCATGTCCGGCAGATCGAAAAGGCGTTTATCGAGGAGATTGCGGTCAAATGCTTCCAGATGACCGATATAGAACACAATCCGATGCCGTTCGGCGATCGGGCGTTCATAGAGGAATTCAGGTTTGACGATATCGAAAAGCGCGTCGGTCAGGCGGCGCGCTTCGTCGAGCCGCGTGAGCAGCGGATGACGCAGGGCGGGTTCGCGATTCATGTGCCGAGTCTCCGGGCAGAGGCCAGTGCAAAAGAGTAATCGCTAGCAGCGGTCATGCCAACCGCGAATTTATCCCGCCCTTCGGCCGCGTGGTCAGACCGCGCGCAAGCCGTCGAAATCGCGGATACGGATCAGTTTCCCGCGCGCGTCGATCAACCCGCGTTTCTGGAAGCGCGAAAGTGTGCGGCTGACGGTTTCGAGCGTCACGCCGAGATAGCTACCCATGTCGTCGCGCGTCATGCGCAGCGTGAATTCCGCCGCCGCGTAGCCGCGCCGCGTAAAGCGCGCCGACAAATCGAGCAGAAAGCGCGCGACGCGTTCGTCGGCGCGCAGCGTGCCGAGGGTCATCATCTGGCTGGTTTCGCGGACGATCTCGCGGCTCATCATCTGGTGCAGACGGCGCTGGATCGAGCCGGTTTCGCGGCACGCGCGCTCAAAATGCGCGTACGGAATCAGGCAGACGGAACTGTCTTCCAGCGCAATCGCATCGCAGGCGTGACGATTTTCCCCGATCCCGTCGAGTCCGAGCGCGTCGCCGCCGAGGAAGAGGCCCGTGACCTGCTCGCGCCCCGTTTCATGCATGACGACGGTTTTGATCGAGCCGGAGCGGATGGCGTAGAGGGTGTCGAACGTGTCGCCCGTGCGGAACAGCGCCTCGCCGCGTTTCAGCGGTCTCGACGTGGAGATAACGGCTTCGAGGCGGATGGTGTCGTCGGCCGAAAGGCCTTCGGGCATGCACAAATGCCGCATCGCGCAGGTCGAACACGTAGCCGCGCGGCGGGGCGCCACGGCGGCGAACGATAAGCGGGCGGCGGAAGGGGCTTCGGTATGTCCGGAGGAGTTCGGCATGGCGCGCTCGGTAGGTTGATCGATGACAAAGATTCTCCCATCTAACCTGCGCGCCACTGGGCGACATAGCGCCGCGTCGCCCCGCTAGGCGTTCCCGGCCGCCGCCGGAATCAACAAGACCGGCAACGTTGCCGAACGCAGACAGCGCTCGGCGACGCTCCCGAGTATCAGCCGCTGGAAACCTTTGCGGCCATGCGTGCCCATCACCAGCAGATCGGCGTTGAACGTTTTAGCAGCGTCGAGCACCAGCGCCGAAACATCGTCGAGCGACGATGCTTCGCCCACCGCGATCGACCCGGCGACACCGCGCGCTGTCATCGCCTCGGAGGCATCGCGTCCGAGTTCGCTGCCCTGGTCGATCAACTGCTGGCGCAAGATGGATGGATCGTAGCCGGGCACGTCGAAATAGACCGCCGCGTTTTCCACGACGTAATAGGCCTGAAGCGCCGCGCCATGCGTCCCGGCGAGATCGAGCGCCGCCTCGAATGCGAGCCGCGAGGTCCGGCTCCCGTCGATTGCCACGATAATGCGTTTGAACATGCTGTCCTCCCCAATGTGGGAAATGCCTGAGAAACTCAGATGAATGATGGCCGAGTCCGAGCGCATTTGCATTGACCTCGGATAAATTTGAGACAGCCGTGCTTGTAAGACTTCATTAAGCATCTACTGATGAAGTTGCCTTACAATTTGAACTGTCCTGTCCCGGCAGCTTGCCCACCGTCCGCCTAACTTTCGCCTTTCTCCGTGACCCAAGCCACGTCTGCCCTGCCGTTTCGCCACGCCCTCTTCGCGATGCTCGGCATCGGGCTCGTCAACATGCTCGTCGCGCTCGATCAAACGGTCGTGAGCACGGCGCTTCCGTCGATCGTCGCCGAACTTCACGGTTTCGAGTACTACGCGTGGATCGCGAGCGCGTATCTGCTGGCCTCGGTGGTGACCGTGCCGGTATTCGGCCGGCTCGGCGATTATTTCGGCCGCAAACGCTTTGTCATCGCGGCGGTCGCGACGTTCACGCTGGCGTCGGTGCTGTGCGGCGTCGCGAACAACATGCTGTTTCTCGTGTTCGCGCGCGGCTTGCAGGGCGTCGGCGGCGGGATGATGGTCGGCACGGCGTTCGCGTCCATCCCCGATCTCTTCCCGGACCCGCGCGCCCGCGTGCGCTGGCAAGTGGTGATGGCGGCGGCTTACGGCATCGGCACGGCAGCGGGTCCGTCGCTCGGCGGCTGGATGAGCGAGCACTGGGGCTGGCGCTCGACTTTTCTCGTGAATCTGCCGGTCGGCATGGCCGCGTTCTATTTCATCTGGGCGCATCTGCCGAACTTTCATCGTCCGCGCGATGGCGAAGTCCAGATCGACTGGCTCGGCGCCGCGCTTGTCGCGCTGGTGCTCGGCGGCTTGCAGGCGTTTATCGAGGCGGTGCCGAAAGACGGCCTGACGCCGGGCAACCTGGCGTTGGCGGCGGGCGTGGCGGTCGGCGCGGCGGCGCTTTTGATCTGCGAAAAGCGCGCGACTCATCCGATCATTCCGCTCGACCTCTTCCGGAACCCGCAGCTCGTCACGCTTTTCACGCTGTCGCTGTTGTCCGGATTCGTGATGTTTTCGCTGATTTTCTTCGCGCCGCTGTTGCTGCAAGGCGGGTTCGGCTTGTCGCCGCAGCAGGCCGGGCTGCTCGCCACGCCGATTGCCGCGTTTATCGCCATCGGCAGTCTCATCAACACGCGCATCGTGATTCATTTGCCGCGTCCGACGCTGATTCTCACCATCGGCTTCACGCTGTTGCTGTTCGCCGCCATCGCGCTGGGTTTCGCCAATATCTCGACGCCGCATATCTGGATTGAAGTGCCGATGGCGGCGGTCGGGATCGGTCTCGGATTCATCCTGAACAATCTAAACGTGTTCGGGCAGGAAATCGCCGGGCGCGAACGTTTCGGCATTACGACTGCGTTGCTGCAATCGACGCGGATGGTCGGCGGCATGCTCGGCACGAGCATCGTCGCGACGATCGTGTCGCACCATTACCGAAACGTCGTCACGCGTACGCTGAGCGTGATCGGCGAGCCGGCGGCAACCGTCTGGCTGCCGCGTTTCGCCGACCCGCGCATTCTTATCGACGAAAGCTTGCGCCGCACGCTCGTCGCCGATCTCCAGCCGACTAACCTCGACGCCGCCGCGCTGGTTGCCGCCGCGCGCGATGCGCTGGTGCAATCCATCCACATCGGTGTGTTGCTGACCGCCGTGGCCGCGCTGGCCGCCGCGCTGCTGGTGCGGCCGATCTCGCACATCACCTTCCGGCGCGCGAGTTGATCGGAATATTCTTGAGCGCTTCGCGGCGACGCGGGCGCGGCCGGGTTAAGCCAAGTTGTTTGACAAATTATTGGACGCGGTGCTAGTTTGGGCCGCGTCGATGCGACCGCGCATGGCACGGTCACGCCCGCCTTGCCGCGCGCGGGTGTCGACTCGGGAACGCCGCGTGCGCGCGCCGGTCTGCGTTAATGGTTGAAATTGCATGCTGGTCGGCGTTGTATGCGAAAACGTCATGCGAATACTGTTGGCAATTCGATCCATTCCACACGGTTCGCCTGCGCTCGATAGCGCGGGCGGCGTCTCAAAGGAGCTCTTATGAAGATCACCGGAGAAATGTTGATCGGTGCGAGTGCCGTGCGCGGCCAGGACGCGACGCTGCACGCGTTCGACCCGGTGCGCAACGCCGATCTCGAACCCGCGTTCGGCGGCGGCGGCGCGGCGGAAGTGGCGCGTGCCTGCGATCTCGCGGAAGACGCTTTCGACGCCTACCGCGCCGCGCCGCTGGAAACGCGCGCGCAGTTTCTGGAAGCCATCGCCGATAACATCATGGCGCTCGGCGACACGCTGATCGAACGGGCGCACGTCGAATCGGCGCTGCCGAAAGCGCGGCTGGAAGGCGAGCGCGCCCGCACGATCGGGCAGTTGAAAATGTTCGCGTCGCTCGTGCGCGAAGGCCGCTGGCTCACCGCGACGCTCGATTCCGCGCAGCCGGAGCGCAAGCCTTTACCGCGTCCGGATTTGCGTTTGCAGAAAATTCCGGTTGGACCGGTCGCCGTGTTCGGCGCGAGCAATTTCCCGCTGGCGTTCTCGGTTGCGGGCGGCGACACGGCGTCGGCGCTCGCGGCGGGTTGTCCGGTGGTCGTGAAATCGCATCCGGCGCACCTCGGCACGTCCGAACTCGTCGGCCGCGCGATCCAGAAAGCGGTCGCCGATTCGGGCTTGCCCGAAGGCGTGTTTTCGCTGGTGGTCGGCGGCGGGAATGCGATCGGCGAGGCGCTGGTCGCGCATCCGGCGATCAAATCGGTCGGCTTCACGGGATCGCGACGCGGCGGCCTGGCGCTCGTCGATATTGCCGCGAAGCGTCGCGAGCCGATTCCCGTCTTCGCGGAAATGAGCAGTATCAACCCGTTTTTCGTGCTGCCGGGCGCGCTGGCGGCACGCGGCGACGCGCTCGCGAGCGGATTTGTCGACTCGGTTGCGCTCGGCGTCGGTCAGTTCTGCACGAATCCGGGCCTCGTGATTGCGCTCGACGGCCCGCACGTCGAGGAATTCATCGAGGCTGCCGCCGTCGCGCTCGCCAAAAAGGGCGCGCAGACCATGCTGACGGCGGGCATCGCGGCGGCTTATTGCGAAGGCATCGCGGCGCGCGATGCCTCGGGCGTCGAGCAACTCGCGCGCGGTGAAAAAAGCGAGGCCGCCAGCGCCGCGCTGCCCGCGCTGTATCGCGCGAGCGCCGAGCAGTTTCTCGCGACGCCGCAACTCGAAGACGAAATTTTCGGACCGACCTCGCTGATCATCGTGTGCGACGACGAAGATGATTTGTTGCAAGTCGCGCGTCATATCGAAGGGCAGCTCACCGTCACGTTGCAAATGGAAAGCGACGATGTCCCGCTCGCGCGCCTTCTCATGCCAATCCTGGAGCGGCGCGCCGGGCGGATTCTCGCGAACGGTTTTCCGACCGGCGTCGAAGTGTCCTACGCGATGGTCCACGGCGGCCCGTTCCCGGCGACCTCCGATAGCCGCGCGACGTCGGTGGGCGCGACCGCGATCGAACGTTTCCTGCGGCCGGTCTGCTATCAGGACTTGCCCGCCGCGCTGTTGCCCGAATCGCTGAAAGACGACAATCCGCTCAATCTCTGGCGTCTGCGCGACGGCGAACTCGGGCCGAACTGACCCACGACGGCTTTAATTCAATTTGCGGGCGCATCGACGCCCGCTTTTTTCGTTATCTCAGGAGACACAATTCATGACTGGACAGGAGCGCCGTTATCCCGATCCCGCCGTCCGCGTGCTGGATCCGCGCTTCAAGGCGTTGCGGATCGCCTCGGCTTCGGTCGAATGCCTGTATCAGGGCGCGCGCTGGTCGGAAGGGCCGGTGTGGTTTGGCGACGGCCGCTATCTGCTCTGGAGCGACATTCCGAACAATCGGATCCTGCGCTGGGACGAGGCTTCGGGGCAGGTCGGCGAATTCCGCGCGCCGTCGAATAACGCGAACGGCAACACGCGCGACCGCGAAGGGCGGCTCGTCACCTGCGAGCACTTGACGCGGCGCGTAACGCGCACCGAATACGACGGCTCGATCACCGTGCTGGCCGATTCCTACAACGGCCGCCGCCTGAATTCGCCGAACGACGTGGTGGTGGCGCGCGACGGCGCGATCTGGTTCAGCGATCCGACGTTCGGGATCGACGGTTTTTACGAAGGCGAGCAGGCGTCGCCGGAACTGAAACCGGGGGTGTATCGCGTGGACGGGCAGAGCGGCGAAATCACGCTGATGTTCGACCACTACGTCGGGCCGAACGGACTGGCGTTTTCTCCCGATGAATCCGTCCTGTACGTGGTCGAATCGCGCTCGGTGCCGCGCAAGATTTTCGCCTTCGACGTCTCCCCCGATGGCCGCACGCTATCCAACGAGCGCGAGGTGATCGACGCCGGTCAAGACGGCACGCCGGACGGCTTTCGCGTGGATATTCACGGCAACTTGTGGTGCGGCTGGGGCATGGGCCGCGAGGAACTCGACGGCGTGCGCGTTTTTACGCCGCAAGGCGAGGCGATTGGCCATATCGCGTTGCCGGAACGCTGCGCCAATGTGTGCTTCGGCGGGCGTCATCGGAACCGGCTATTCATGGCCGCGAGCCACGGCCTGTATGCGCTGTATGTCAACACGCAAGGCGTGGCGGGCGGCTGAGACGTCAGCGGTGGACGGTATAGACGCGGCCGGTTTCCGCGCCTTCGACGCTGCGGCTGTACGCCAGCGCGACGCGTGTGCCGGGCGCGGCTTCGAAGCCGCGAAAATACGGGCCGAAGCTTTCGCGCGATTCTTCGAGCATCGTCGGGCTGACGGCGTTGATGCGCAGACCGCGCGGCAGTTCGATCGCCGCGCCGCGCACGAAACCTTCAATCGCCGCGTTGACCGCAGCGGCGCTGGCGCCATTGAGAATCGGTTCAGCGCCGACGATGCCGCTCGTCAGCGTGAACGAGCCGCCGTCGTTCAGGAAATCGCGCGCGGTGAGCACGAGATTGACCTGGCCCATGAGTTTGTCGTCGAGGCCGAGGCGGAACTGTTCGGGCGTCATCTCCGTCAGCGCGCCGAAATGGACGTGGCCCGCCGTCGCGACGATTGCATCGACGCGGCCAATCGCGCCAAATAGCGCGGCGATGCTTGTCGGATCGGTGAGATCGACCTGATGCGCGCCCCGCGTCCTGCCGATTGCGATGGTTTCGTGCCGCGACTGGAATTCGTGGAATACGGCACGGCCCACTGTGCCCGTTGCACCAATGACAGCAATTTTCATCGTTCGCTCGCTCGGTAAATGGGATGCGGACCGTTTTGACCCGTTCGCCAGCGGAACGTGCGAACGAGCGATTATGCGGGCGCGCGCTTGCCCGCATTCAGCAGGAAGATCGCCGCCGACACTTTGCAAGCGAGCGCCGCGCCGGAAACGACGGCCGCTGCGGGAAAGACGTGCCATTGCGTGGAGAGCGTCGGCGCGACGAACGCGACCGAGGCGAAGCCGAGCGCGACGGTCAGCCAGCGCGCCCACTGCAATTTCCCGGCGACACACAGATACAGTACGCCCACCAGCGCGCGCGCCACGATCGAAGCCGCCAGCGGATGCGCATCCGCGTCGCCCGGCAACCCGACCGCCGACGCGAGCGCGAGCTCGACCCAGGACAGCGCGTAGGCGACGCCGAGGCTCGCAAGCGCGGTCGTGAAACGGTCGGCGCGGACCAGCAGGCTGAAGCCGCGTTTCGCGTCGATCGCGTCGATCGCGGTGCCGGGTTGGCGGGAATACGCGTTGAGAGTGTTCATGGCCGGCTCCGTGGCGAGTGCGTCGTTTTAATTTGTACTTTGGTCAGAAGGTATCGCGATTCTCGCCCTCGCACGGCGCGTGCCCGCACATTGGGAATAATGATTGCTGCCTGTGAAAGCGGATCGAAACCATTCTGGGAGAGGCAAAATGAACCAACCGAAAGAGCAGAACCCGCATTCGGAGCGCGACGAGGAAGACGTCGATAAAGCCGTCGAAGACACGTTTCCCGCGAGCGATCCACCCGCGACCGGCGGCGTAACGCGCATCGAAACCGACGACGACGCCAAAAAGAAGACGTAAAAATGGGCCACGCATCGAGATGCGTGGCCCTTCTGATTTGAGCAGGACCGCGTTATTTGTCCCGGTTCAACTCGATCAGCCGCGACGGCCGCATGTGGTTGAGCGCGTAGTGTTTGCGACCGCGCAGCACGTGGCCGTGGGCATCGCGGCCATCGAAGCGTAGTTTCTCCTCGATCTCCACGACCGCGGGCGCAACCATTCCCTTGTCCACGAGGCTGAAGCCGCGTTCGAGCGCGAGCAACAGGCCGCTTCGTCCCGGACGGCTGTCGAATCCGCCCAGGCCGTCGCCCTGTTCGAACACGTAGTTATCGAGCGTTGCGTTGCTCTGGATGACCGAATCGGGTTCGTTCTGGCGCATTTCCATGTCGCGCGTGGCGTCGCGATTCTTGCCGTCGGCGTCCACGGTGTTGTCGAGCGTGCCATCGTTCAGCACGTCGATGCCCTCGCGCCGCTCGTTCGCCGCCTGGATCGGCGAATCGCCCGCGCGTTCGTCGCGCGAAATGGATTCGGCGGGCGCGCGCGGCTGCCCGGAATCCCCGGCAGCCGCTGCGTTGGCGACATCGTGCGGATGCGCGTGCGCGGTCTCCGTGGCCGGTTTTTTCATCGGACTTTCAGCGGCGCGCTGGCCCTGTTTATCCTGCGATTCATTACTTTCTGCATTGTTCATGGCGGCTCCATTTAGCGTGTCTGCATTAACACGACGCAAGAGTTGTTCCGGGTGGCGCTTAATTTTTTTCTGTTTCCGCAGATTGAATATTTGAAAATCTTCTAATCATTCAAGCAGATTTTTCAGCCCATCGCACAAATTCTAGAGAGTATTATTTGAAACTCGCCAGCCGCAACGCGTTACTCCGCGAACCGCGCGCAGCCCTTGATGGGCGCGCCCTCGCGCCCGTTCGGCCCCTCGCACGCGAGCATCGGCGAAGCGCTTCAGAACGGATTCCGGGACCGATATCAGCAGGGCACTTTCATACAGGGTGACTCATGCATCACGATGCTGCATTTTCACATCGCGGCTATTTACTGAATTGCACGCCCGCACGGGCAGGGGATGGCTGCTTTCAACCTTATGTGGTCATTTTGCGGTCGAGCGACGGCGAACTCGTCGCGAATCGTTTTTTCCCGTCCGAACTGCGATTCCGCGATTTCGACGAAGCCATCGCCCATGCACGCGACTGGGCGGTGCGCTGGATCGACGCGAGCAACATGAACGTGTGATGGCGCACACAGCGGCGTCCGGGCGGGCGATCCGGCGCCGCGACGACATTCCGAAAAGCAGGTAATCTTGGGGACAATTCACCGCTCCCGCCGTTTCTGGCGGCTGTCTTAAACCGTCGATCCCGCCCATGTCGAACTTGCCTTCTTCATCGCTCATGCTGCAGCCAGCGCCCGCTCCCGAGTGGGGCCTCGCGCAGATCGTCGGCGATCTGCGCGCGTCGCGCGAGGAACTGCACCGCACACGCCATCCGCTTGGCATTCGCGAGCTGCCGTCGCGCGACGCGATCGTCAAGATCGTGAACGGTCTGCGTTCCGCGCTTTTCCCCACGCACTACGGCGCAGCCGACCTGACCGACGAAAGCGTCGATTATTATGTCGGCCAGACCCTGGAAAGCACGTTGCGGCTGCTTCACGAGCAGATCCGGCGCGCGTTGCGGTTCCTGCCCGAGTTCAACGAAACGGGCGACGCCGAGTTGCGCGCCCATGCCTTCGAGATCGCGCGGAAGTTCGCGCACCAGTTGCCCGCGATCCGCGCGCTCCTGGTGAGCGACATCCAGGCCGCATTCACCGGCGATCCGGCCGCGCAGCACATCACCGAAATTCTGCTTTGCTACCCCGGCGTCTGGGCGATGACGCACCACCGTTTAGCGCACGGGCTGCATATGCTGGGCGTGCCGCTGCTCGCGCGCTTTATCAACGAGATTGCGCACTCCGCGACGGGTATCGACATTCACCCGGGCGCGACGATCGGGCCGAGTTTCTTCATCGACCATGGAACGGGCGTGGTGATCGGCGAGACGGCGGTGATCGGCGAGCGCGTGCGCGTTTATCAGGCGGTGACGCTTGGGGCGAAGTCGTTTCCGTCGGATAACGACGGCAAGCTCGTTAAGGGCAATGCGCGGCATCCGGTGGTCGAGGACGATGTCGTGATTTACGCTGGCGCGACGATTTTGGGACGAGTCACGATCGGGCGCGGCTCGGTGATTGGCGGGAATGTTTGGCTCACGCACAGTGTGCCGCCGGGGAGCAGCGTTTCGCAGGGGAAAGTGCGCGAAGGCGGACGGGATGGCGCGCCGCAGGCGCTGGATGATGGACGAGGAGGATAGGTTTTGCTGGCGCCGTTTGTTTTGGTTTCTTGGGCGCTTTCGGGGAACTTGCTTTCGTGTAGGTCTATTAGCACGCCGCTATGCGCGGCAGCAGTCACTTTCTTTGCTGCTGCAAAGAAAGTAACCAAAGAAAGCAGCTTATCCGCCTAAGTGTCCATTACGAATAACTGCGCGGATAGGCGCGCAGGCTGACTCGGTCAACTCGCAGTTCAAGGTATTGGCACAGCGCCTGTCAGGTCCATCCTCGCTGTGCTCGGACGATGGGCATATTCAGAAAAACGGCGGGTTAAGCTGCGGCCTTCGATTGACCTTAGATTTTGGCCTTGGCCTTGGATTTTTGGTTATGCCGTTCCGGCAGGCACTTTGTGCCTGAGGGGATGAATGAGCGGCTCCACTCTGTTGTGTGATGCGATGGCCGAATCAGCTTGCGCACCACTCCCGGTTGCGGTTCGTGGTGGACACTTAGTAGGTCACGCTGCTTTCTTTGGTTACTTTCTTTGCTGCTGTGTACAGACCGGAGACATAGCTGACAGGTGTACGGAGACATGGTTGACACTTTCGGGTAATCGAACGCCCGAAATCCTCCCATGCCCTGGAACGTAAAAGACACCATGAGTCTCCGACAGGAATTCGTTCAACTCGCCACCCAACGGAGCGTGCCGTTCAGCGAGTTGTGCCGACGCTTCAACGTCAGCCGCCAGACCGGCTACAAATGGCTTGCCCGCCACTCGACGCAAGGCCTTGAAGGTCTCGTCGATCGCTCGCGTCGTCCGCACGACAGTCCCGCGCGCTCACCCGATGAGATCGTCGCCGTCGTGCTCGACCTGCGCCGCGAGCACGGCTGGGGCGGACGCAAGATCGAGCGTCGTCTGCAAGATCTCGGCCACATCAATGTGCCCGCACCCTCCACGATCACCGAGATCCTGCGCCGTCACGACCTGCTCCACGCGCCTGAGGACAGACCGCAGCGGCCCTGGCAGCGCTTCGAGCACGAGCATCCGAATGCGCTGTGGCAGATGGATTTCAAGGGCGATTTCCCGACCCTGGAGGGTGGCCGCTGCGCGCCGCTGACCGTGCTCGACGATCACTCGCGCTTTAACATCGTGCTCGCCGCCTGCGGCCGGACAACCACGGAAGTCGTGCAGACCGAGCTCGAGCGGGCGTTTCGCTGCTACGGGCTACCGTCACGCATCAATACCGATAACGGTGCGCCGTGGGGTTCTCCGAGCGCGCCGGGCCAGTTGACCGAGCTTGCGGTGTGGCTGATCAGACTGGGTATTCACGTGAGCTACAGCCGACCGTATCATCCTCAGACGAATGGCAAGGATGAGCGATTTCATCGCTCGCTGAAAGCTGAAGTGCTGGCGCGGCACGTGTTCACGACCCACGCCCACGTGCAGCAGGAGTTGGAACGCTGGCGACAGGTGTACAACACGCAACGCCCGCATGAGGCGCTGGACCTGGCGACGCCGGTGAGCCGCTACCAGCCCAGCCCGCGGACGATGCCGGAGCATCTGCCAGAACCGCAATACGGGCCTGCCGACGAGGTGCTGCGGGTCAATTCAAATGGCCTGGTGCGTTTCAGAGGCGAGGCGCTGCGTCTGTCGACTGCGCTCAAAGGGCTGTACGTGGCCGCACGTCCAAAGCACGACGAAGACGGCTTAATTGAGTTCTGGCTTGCCCATCAACGCGTTGCGAAACTTGACCTGAAAGCAGCAAAACCCTGAACATCAGGTGTCAACGATGTCCTCGTACATGTGTCAACTATGTCTCCGATCTGTACACAGCAGCAAAGAAAGTGACTGCCGCCGCGCATAGCGGCGTGCTAATAAACCTACGCGAAAGCAAGTTCACAAGTAGCGCACGCAGACAAAATCCAAAGCGCCAGCAACCCTAAGCCCGTCCCCCCGGCACCCCTTCCTCAACCAAAACCGCAACCGGCATCGCCCGTAGCGCGTCGCGCAAGTACAACCGCGTGCCCTCGGACTTCGGCGCGTTCGTACTAAACCAGTCAAACAGCGCACGCGATGCCAACGCCTCCGGCAAGATCACGGCCGTGTCACTCCACCGCGAAGGATCGACGAGCGGCAAATCGCCATCGGCCAGCAACGAATCGGCCAGCCGCGTTGCGATCGTCACCGCATACGCGCTCCCCGCATGCCGCGCAAACGCAATCACGCGATCCGCATGCTCGCCTTCCACCTTCAGTGGCAAGTACTCACCCTGCGTGAACAGCGCCTCGGCGTGCGCGCGCAACGCTAGCGCCCGATGCACCAAACCCAGCTTCACGCGGCCGTCGCGCCAGTTCGGCAACTGCTCGGCAGGCGATCCCTGCGCGTTCCCATCGGCAAGCCACGCGCGACGCGCGGCGTAATCGACAGGACGACGATTGTCGGGATCGACGAGGCTGAAATCCCATAGCTCCGTGCCCTGATACAAGTCCGGCACGCCCGGCGATGTCAGCCGCAACACGGTCTGCTGAAAACTATTGATCGCGCCGGTCCGCGCAATCCGGCCCACAAACCCAGCCAGTTCCGTCAGGAATCCGTCGCGTCGCTGCGGCGCGAGGATGTCGAACAGGAACTCGCGGCAACCGTTCTCATACGCTTCGTCGGGCGCGAACCAGCTCGTGCGCAATTTGGCCTCGCGCAACGCCTTCAGTTGCCATTGCGCGACGCGTTCCGCCAGTTCCTTGACGCCCGCTTCGTCGTCGGGGGAAAGCGTTGGCGGCCAGCAACCGACCAGCGTCTGATAAAGCATCGCTTCCGGACCCGTGCCAGGCGCCCAGTCTTGACTATCGGCGCCGCCGGGCGCGCGACGTTGCGGCGTGTTCAGCGTGGACCAACTGCGCAGTGTCGCTGCCCATTCGTCGGGAATCTCGCTCAACGCCGCGATCCGCGCGCGCACGTCCTCGCCGCGCTTGTGATCGTGCGTGGCGGTCGCGAGCATCGCGTGCGGGAACGCGGTCGAACGCTCCAGATTCCCGCGATGAAACTCATCGACGGACAACGAAAATTCGCCCGGATCCGCGCCCACTTCGTTGCGCGACAGGAGCCGCCCATATCGATAACACGCGGTGTCCTCCACCGCCTTCGCCGCGACCGGCGAGGTGAGTTGCGAGAACAGCGTCTGTGCGGCGCGGCGCTGCGAACCGGTGATGCCGGCGGCGGCGTTGGCGGCCTGCGCGCTCGCGGACTGCGCGGCAGCGTGATTGCGGTCGCGTCCGCGATCGGCCGAGCGCTCGCGCGGTCGCGGCGCGGGCGCTTCCTCGGCATCTTTGCCGCCGAGCCATTGCGCGACTTGATCGAGCACGACGTGATCGGCGGGCGAAAGGGTCGCGCGCGCGGCGGCAAGTGCCTGCGCGAAGTAGCGTTCGTCTTCGTCGCTACGCACGGCGTTGACCGGATAGATCCGGTACACCGGAAACTGCACGACGAGTTCGCCGACGACGCGACGCAGCGACGAAAACGTGAAATCGCGCGTCATCGGGGAATCGCGGGCAATGCGATGCAGCGCGCGCGCCACACGGTCCCATTCCGCCGAGAGGTTCTCGGCCAGAATCTTGCGTCGCGCGGTGAGCGCCTCGTCGGCAAATTCGGCGGTGCGGCCCGACAGTTCCGCCCAAGCTTCGGCGAGCGGCGCGGCGCCTTTCGGGTCGTGCAGCAGCGCGCCGACGTCGTTCATGAAGTCGTAGCCCGTCGTGCCGTCGACATGCCAGTTCTGCCGCAGCGGCTCGCCGCGCGCGAGAATCTTCTCGACGACGAAATACGTGCGTCCCGTGTTCAGGAATGCCGGGCGCTGCGGCGCGAGTTCCTCCAGCCGCTGACGCAGGCGCTGGCAGTATTCGCGCGGTTCCGCGAGTCCATCGACGTGATCGATCCGCACGCCGTCGATCAGCGCCTCGGTGAAGAGCCGAAAGATGAGCGCGTGCGACGCCTCGAACACCTCGGGCCGCTCGACACGCACGCCGCCGAGCGTGCTGACGTCGAAAAAGCGCCGCCAGTTGACTTCGTCGGACGCGGTGCGCCACCACGCGAGACGGAAATGCTGCCGTTCGAGCAGGCGATGCAGCCGATCGCGGCCCGGCGCGGTCTCGCTCGAATGCGCGGCAAGCGCGGCCTCGATCGCGTTTTTGCCCGGCTGCGTCTCGGCGGCGGCGCGCAAGGCGTCGCGGGCGTCGTCGGCGCGCGGGTGATCGGCGGGCTGGGTCGTCAGGCCCGCGAAACGTTGCGCGAGGCTCGGCGCGTCCTGAAGGATGGACGGGTAATCGACCGGGCAGATGGGAAAGCGGTGCGTGTAGTACTCCGCGACGAAACGGCCTTCGGCGGCATCGAACGCCAGCTTGATCTTGCCGCCCTGCAATTCCTCGCCGTAGGCCGCGCCGAGAAACGGGGCGAGCACTTTGCCGCGCAGCGCGGGGTCGGGCGAATGCCAGTCCACGTCGAAATAGCGCGCGTGCGCGGCGTGGCGGCCCCACTCCAGAATATCGAGCCACCAGCCGTTCTCCGCGCCGCCGACGCCCATATGATTGGGCACGACATCGACGATCAACCCCATCTCATGCGCGCGCAACTTTTCGACCAGCCGCCGCAATCCTTCCTCGCCGCCGAGTTCCGGGTTCACGCGCGTGTAATCGACGGTGTCGTAACCGTGCGTGGAGCCGCGCGTCGCGGTGGTGATCGGCGATGCGTACACGTGGCTCACGCCGAGCGCGGCGAAATATTCGACCTGCGCGGCTGCGTCGTCGAAGGTGAAGTCGTGGTGCAACTGGAGCCGGAGCGTGGAGCGCGGTACGGTCATGGAGTGTCTTTGGGTGCTTGAGGCGGATTTTTCGGATCGAGCGGAGCCTGCGCGGCGCGGCGGCGCGCGCTGTCCACGGCGAGCAGACGGTCGACGAACGCGTCGTCGCTGGCGAACAGTTCGGCGACCGGTGCGCTCAGGCGGCGGCGCCAGTTCGGATGTTCGTCGATGGAGCCGGGCAGGTTCGGCTGCTCGGCGAGCGCGAGCAGGTCTTCGAGCGGATACGTGACGAGCGGCGCGGGCGTCGCGGCGACGAACGCGAGCGCTTCGTCCACCGGCGCGCTTTCGACCGGCGGCGCGGACACGCCCGGCGCGGCGACGCCGGCGTCCTGGAACGCTTTCCACAGCAGGTCGCGGTCGCCAGCGCGTTCGTCGAGCGCCAGCGCGACCGGATCGCGGCCATCCGCGCGCGCCGCCGTCTGGCCGATCTTCGCGCGCCACACGATATCCTCGCCGCGCCACCAGCCGGTCACGGTCGGCAGGTCGTGCGTCGTCGTGGTCGCCGCGACGTTGCGGTCCCAGTCGGCGGGCGGCTTGAAACCGGGGCCTTCCTCGGCGCCTTCGAACCACAGCACGCGGATGCCGAGCAGCCCGCTTTCGTCGAGCCGTTCGCGGAAACCGGGCGGCACGGTGCCGAGATCCTCGCCGATCACCACCGCGCGATGCCGCCACGATTCGAGCGCGATCAGCCGCAGGAGGTCGTCGAGCGGATAGCGCAGATACGCGCCGTTCTTTGCGCTTTCGCCGTCGGGCACGAGCCAGAGCCGCCGCAAGCCGAGAATATGGTCGATCCGGATGCCGCCCGCGCGGGCGAACGCGGCGCGCAGCATGTCGATGAACGCGCTGAAGCCCTGCGTGCGCATCGCGCGCGGCGAAAAGGTGGTGAGTCCCCACGATTGCCCGGCCTGATTGAACAGATCGGGCGGCGCGCCGACCGACACGCCGGTCAGCATTTCATCGCGATACGACCACGCGTGGCTTCCCGCGCTATCGCAGCCGACCGCGAGATCGGCGATCAATCCGACCGCCATGCCCGCGTCGCGCGCCGCGTGTTGAGCATGCGACAAACCCTTTGCTGCGAGCCATTGCATGAACAGATGAAACTGGACTTCACGCGCATGTTCCGCCGCGAACGCTTCGACCGCTTCGCTGCGCGGATCGCTCAGATCGTCGGGCCAGTTGCGCCAGTGGCCTTGGCCGCCCGACGCCAGTTGCTCCGCCTGCAACGCTTCGAAGCGCGCGTGATCGGTGAGCGCGCGGCCGCCCGACTTCACGAACGCGGCGAAATCGCGGGCGAGCGGCGAATCGCCGTCGGGATCGAAGGCGTCGAACAGCGCGCGCAGCACGGCGAGTTTCGCTTTCATCGCCCGCGGCCAGTCGATCAGTTGCGAGGTTTCGAGCGCAGCGAATTCGTCCGCGACACCGGTCGCTTGAATCGCGGCGCGCGCGGCGGCCACGCCGAACACGGCGGCGGGATCGATATGCGCGACGTTCAGGAATAGGCGCGACGACGGCGAATACGGACTGAACTTGTTCGGCTCCGCGCTGAACATGGCGTGCATCGGGCTGATCGCGACCGCATGCGCGCCGCGCTTCGCACTCTCGACACCAAGCGTCGCGAGCGCCGAGAAATCGCCGATCCCGCCGTCGCCGTCGCGCCGCAGGCCGTAAACCTGCGCCGCGACGCCCCACATCGGCGGGACGTCGCCTTGCGTGCCAAGCGCGCGCCAGGCGTCGGCGAGCGTGTAGCAGCGCGACGGCGCGACGGCGAGCGTGCTGCGCTGCTCGTTGATGACGAGCGTGTGATAGCCCGGTTCCGAGATCGGCGAGAGCAGCGCCAGTTCGCCTTTCGGCGCGGTGAATCGGCCGTCGATCACCGCGCCGCCCTGCAGTTCGATCCGGTAACGCGTGCCCGATTTAGCCACCGAAACCGGCAGCGCAATGGCGCGATCCACCTCTGCGGTAATGAGCGGCGGCAGCCGGCGGCCGGACAACTCGGCTTCGAGCGCGGTCATGCTCTGCTTCAACTGCGTGGCGTTGCCGCACGGCAAGCCGAGCCGTTCAAGCAGCACGCGCAAGGTTGGTTCCGGCACGCGCTGCATGTTCTTGTGCGCGTCGCGCCATTCGACTTCGAAACCGGCGCGCACCGCGAGCGCCTCCACGGCGCTTTGCGGACTATCGGTCGGGGTTCTGGACGTTGGGCTCACGAAGGTCTTCCTGTGGATGCGGCCGATGCATTGCCGGATGCTGCGCCTTCGGTCGCCTCGAAGCGGCGTCCGTCGTGTGCGATGGCGTAATCGTTGACCTGGCCGGTGAGCCACGCGACAAACGACTGAGCGCCAATCTCACCTTGCCGCGCGCGATCCTGCGCGCGTGCCGGCGTCTCGAAAATAACCTTGCCCGGCGGCGTTTCTGACAGCGCGACCGGCGTGTCCGCGAAATTGAGCGCGAACGTGAGCGTTTCGCCGTCGCCGAGTTTCCAGCGCGCGATCAACGCCTTTTCGCCGAGCACGGTCGCGCCAGCGGCCCGCGCGTGCTTCAGGCGCGGCGTGATGAGCTTGGCGCGCACGGTCAACGCCGAGCGGTAGAAGTGCAGCCAGTCGAGCCGGTCGGGCGCGCCCTCGGCCGTTCCCGGCGACGATGCCTTGAAGGTCGCCGCGTCGTTCGGATCGGGAATCTGCGCGCGGCGTTTTTCATCCGTGAACGCGGAGAATTTGGCGAATTCCCGCCGACGCCCTTCGCGCACGGCATCGGCGAGTTCGTCGTGGTAATCGGTGAAGAACAGGAACGGCTGCGTCGAGCCGTATTGCTCGTCCATGAACAGCATCGGAA
The DNA here is from genome assembly GCF_057814995.1 of Caballeronia sp. SL1002. Taxonomy (NCBI): domain Bacteria; kingdom Pseudomonadati; phylum Pseudomonadota; class Betaproteobacteria; order Burkholderiales; family Burkholderiaceae; genus Caballeronia; species Caballeronia sp. SL1002. The sequence goes on from NZ_JBYMUW010000005.1 coordinate 132,559, forward strand.
TTTGCGGCGACAGCAGCAGAAGCGCGGTTGCGGCGTACAGCGCGTCGGCGGACGTGAGCGAGCGCAGACGGTCGCCCATTGCGCGATTGCCGACTTGATCGTGGTTCTGCAGGAACATCACGAACGCCGTGGGCGGCAGGTCGCCGCTCGGCTCGCCGCGCGGTTTGCCATCGTGGATCGGCGACGGCTCGCCTTGGTACACGAAGCCTTCGGAAAGCACGCGCGCGAGCTTTTCGATCGGTTTGTCGATATACGCGCCGTAGTAGCTCTCGCTCTCGCCGGTCAAAAGGACGTGCAGCGTGTTGTGGGCGTCGTCGCTCCATTGCGCGTTGAAATGCGTGGCGAGCAGGTTCGACGTGTTGTGCTCGTTCTCCAGCACGAGATGCACATGACGGCCATGTTCGACCGAACTGCGGACGCGGTCGGCGAGTTCGCGCAGCCATTCGTCGTCGCCGATGGCGTGCACGGCGTCGAGCCGCAGGCCGTCGAAGCGATATTCGCGCAGCCAGTAGAGCGCGTTATCGAAGAAGAAATCGCGCACTTGCGGGCGCTCGAAGTCGATCGCCGGACCCCACGGCGTGTGGACGCCTTCGCGGAAAAACGTCTCGGCATACGCGTGCAGATAGTTGCCGTCCGGGCCGAAGTGGTTATAGACGACATCGAGAAACACCATCAGGCCGAGGCCGTGCGCGGTGTCGATCAGTTCTTTGAGCGCCTCGGGGCGTCCATACGACGAATCCGGCGCGTAAGGCAGCACGCCGTCGTAGCCCCAGTTGCGAGTGCCGGAGAAATCGTTGAGCGGCATCAGTTCGATGGCCGTCACGCCCAGTTCGGCCCATTCCGCGAGCCGCGCCGTGACGCCCGCGTAACCGCCGAGCGCGCCAACGTGGACCTCGTAAAGCACCGTTTCTTCCCACGGCCGGCCGTGCCAGTTCGTGTGCTTCCACGGATACGCGCGCGGATCGATCACTTCGCTCGGACCGTGGACGTCGTCCGGCTGGAAGCGCGACGCGGGATCGGGCACCGCGAGGTTTTCGTCCAGCCGGTATCGATACCGCGTGCCCGCGCCGCCTTCGGCTTCTGCTTCATACCAGCCGTCGCCGGTGTGCTCCATGCGGATCAGCTTCGGCGTGCCGTCCGGCTCGTAGAGTTCGAGCTGGACCGCATCGCGCGATGGCGCCCAGAAACGGTAGCGCGTGCGCGGACTGCGCCCGGCTGCGCCCGTCAGATGCGCGCCGAACGGCAGGCAATAAGCGTGGTGATGCTGATGCGGATCAATCGGACATTCGGACATGTTTTCTACCGTTCGGTGCTGTTCGGTACTACGTGTGATGACGGATCAGCCGGGCGTATCGGGCTCGTGCGGCGTGCTCGGCGTGAGTGTTCCGGGGTCGGGCGGCAGCGCCGTCAGCAACCTCGGCCCCTGATGCGCGCCGGCCATCCAGACGGCCTGCCAGTCGGCGTCGCTCGTCGGCTGCGCGCGCATCACGACCACGCTGTGCGCCTCGACCGCCCATTCCCCGCCGACCAGCGGACACGGCGGCATATCCGGCGCCGCGCTATCCAGAAGCACGTTCCATTCCAAGTGCGGCGGCGGCGGCGCGAACGTCAGTGCTTCCGACGAACCGTTCATCATGATGAGCAGCACGTCCGTTTCATCGCTTACGCCCGGTCCCGCGCGACGCAGTGTCAGCGCGCGTCCGGCCGGATCCTGCCAGGCTTGCGTCGCGAGCGCCGTGCCGCGTTCGTCGAACCAGCCGACGTCGTAAAGACCCGGCAGCACTTCGCGATCGCCGTACAGGAAGCGCGTTTCGCGCAACACCGGGTAGTTTTGTCGCAATGCAACGACGCGCGCGACGAACGCGTTCATCTCCTGCCCGTCGGGCGTTTTAGCCCGTTCCCAGTCGATCCACGAAATCTCGTTGTCCTGGCAATACGCGTTGTTGTTGCCGTTTTGCGTGCGGCCGAACTCGTCGCCCGCGAGCAGCATCGGCGTGCCGAGCGCGAGCAGGTTCGTCGCGATCAGCGCGCGCGCGACGCGGCGGCGCGTGGTGAGGATCGCGGGGTCGTCGGTCGGGCCTTCCACGCCCCAGTTATTGCTGCAGTTTTCGTTGTGGCCGTCGTTGTTGCCTTCCTGATTGATCTCGTTGTGCTTGTGCTCGTAGGCCGTCACGTCCGCGAGCGTGAAGCCGTCGTGCGAGGCGACGAAATTGATCGATGCCCACGGTTTCCGGAAGCGCCGGTTGAACAATTCCGCCGATCCGGTCAGGCGCGCCGCGAGGTCGGGGCGCATGCCCGCATCGCCGCGCCAGAAGCGGCGCACGCCGTCGCGGAACTTGTCGTTCCACTCGGCGAAACCCGGCGGATGATTGCCCACTTGATAGCCATCGGGGCCGATATCCCACGGCTCGGAAATCAGCTTGCGCTGCGAGAGAACCGGGTCTTGCAGAATGGCGTCGAAGAAGCCCGAGCCGGGATCGAAACCGTGGCCCTCGCGGCCGAGCGTCACGCCGAGATCGAAGCGGAAACCGTCGATATTGAACGCGGTCGCCCAGTAGCGAAGCGAGTCCATGACCATCTGGAGCACGCGCGGATGCGAAAGATTGAGCGTGTTGCCGCAGCCGGTGTCGTTGATGTAATGGCGCTCGTCGCCGGGCATCAGGCGGTAGTAGCTGGCGTTGTCGAGGCCGCGCCACGAGATCGTCGGGCCGAGTTCGCTCCCTTCGCAGGTGTGGTTGTAGACCACATCGAGAATCACTTCGATACCCGCCGCGTGCAGTTGCCGCACGGCGATCCGCATTTCGTTCAGGCGATGCGTGGAAAGATACGAGGGATCCGGCGCGAAAAACGCGGCTGTGTTGTAGCCCCAGTAATTGCGCAGCCCTTTTTCGACCAGGAAGCGGTCGTTGAGAAACGCGTGGACCGGGAGAAATTCCACGGCGGTGACGCCGAGCTTCTGCAGATGCTCGATGAACCACGGCGACGAGAGCGCGGCGAACGTACCGCGTTCGTGCTGACGAATCTCGGGGCGCAGCATCGAGGTGCCGCGCACGTGCGTTTCGTAGATCACCGTCTTGCCCCACGGCGTGTTGGGACGCGTATCGCGCGACCAGTCGAAGGCGTCGTCCACCACGATGCACTTTGGCATTGCAGCCGCCGAATCCCGCCGATCCATCGAAAGATCGCTGCGGTTCGAATGCGCGCGATAACCGAAGAGCGCGTCCGACCATCGCCATGGGCCGACGAGTTTTTTCGCGTAGGGGTCGAGCAGGAGTTTGTGCGGGTTAAAGCGATGGCCGTGGTTCGCCTGATAGGGGCCGTGCGCGCGCAGGCCGTACACGGTGCCGGGATGCGCGCCTGGCAGATAGCCGTGCCAGATTTCGTCGGTGCATTCGGGGAGTTCGTAGCGGATCAGTTCTTTTCGGCCGGTACTGTCGAAGAGGCACACCTCGATGCGGTGGGCGTTGGCGGAAAAGACCGCGAAGTTGACGCCGAGACCGTCCCAGTTGGCGCCGAGCGGGTACGGCACGCCCGGGAGCAACTTGTCGGGAAGTGCATTTGCCATAGAGTTATGCCCATGTGGGGTTGCTGGCGCCCCGGGTTTGGTTTGCTGGCGCTTGGGGTTTGGTTTGCTGGCGCCTTTGCTTTGGACGCTTTGCTTGCTTTGGTTGCTTGGGCGCTTCTTGGGAACTTGCTTTCGCGTAGGTCTATTAGCTCGCCGCTATGCGCGGCAGCAGTCACTTTCTTTGCTGCTGCAAAGAAAGTAACCAAAGAAAGCAGCTAGTCCGCCTAAGTGTCCACCACGAATAACCTCGCGGATAGGCGCGCAAGCTGATTAGGTTAGCGCGCATTCAACCTCATTGGCACAGCGCCTGTCAGTTCCGTCCTCGCTGCGCGCGGACGACGGGAACATCGAAAACCAGCGGTCGGGTTGGTTCGGTTTTTCAGTTATGCCTTACCGGCAGGCACTTCGTGCCTGCCGGGATGGATGAGCGGCTCCACTCTGTTTTGTGGTGCGATGGCCGAATCAGCTTGCGCACCACTCCCACATAACGCCAGCGGGGGACACTTAGGCGGTCACGCTGCTTTCTTTGCTTACTTTCTTTGCAGCAGCAAAGAAAGTAAGTCCCGCCCCGGACAGGGGCATCGCTAATAAACGCACACGAAAACAAGTTTCCAGGAAGCGCAAGCAAACAAAAGGAACGAGCGCCAGCGAACCAAAACCCGAGCAAGTTTCCAGAGGTCACAAGCGAACCACCCAAACCCCTCCCTCAGTCAGCCCGCAAAACAATCGTGGCCAAAGGCGGCAACACAAGCGCCGCCGAAAACTCCCGTCCATGACTGGAAATGTCCTGCGCGTGAATCACGCCACCATTCCCAAGATTAGCCCCGCCATAAATCGACGCATCGGAGTTCAGAATTTCACTCCACCGTCCGCCGCGAGGCAACCCAATCCGATACCCCTCGCGCGGCACCGGCGTCAAATTACAGATCACTACCAGCTCGCGACCCTCGCCGTCCGTGCGGCGGAACGCATAAACGCTATTGCCGCTGTCATCGCCGATCAGCCAGTCGAACCCGCCCGGATCGCTATCCAGCTTGTGCAGCGCCGGCTCCTCGCCATACACGCGGTTCAAATCGCGCACGAGCTTCTGCAAGCCGCCATGGAAAGGATCGTCGAGCAAATGCCAATGCGGCGTTTCGTCGTGATTGAACTCCGCGAACTGGCCGAATTCGCCGCCCATGAACAGCAGCTTCTTCCCAGGATGCGTCCACATGAACCCGAGATACGCTCGCAAATTCGCAAACTTCTGCCAGCGGTCGCCCGGCATCTTGCCAATCAGCGATCCCTTGCCGTGCACGACTTCATCGTGTGAAAGCGGCAGCACGAAACGCTCGGAATACGCGTAGACCATGCCGAACGTCATGTTGTGATGGTGGTATTGCCGATAAACCGGGTCCTCCTCCATGTAGTGCAACGTGTCGTGCATCCAGCCCATGTTCCACTTGAAATCGAAACCGAGTCCGCCATCCTCGACGGGCGCGGTCACGCCCGGCCACGCAGTCGATTCCTCGGCGATCGTCATTGCGCCCGGAATCTGCCGTACTTCATGATTCAACCGCTTGAGAAACGCGATGGATTCGAGGTTCTCGCGGCCGCCGTACATGTTCGGCACCCACTCGCCCGCCTTGCGCGAATAGTCGCGATACAGCATTGACGCCACGGCATCCACGCGCAGGCCATCGACGTGATAGCGCTTGAGCCACGCCAGCCCCGATGCGATCAGGAACGCGCTCACCTCGTTGCGGCCGAGGTTGTAGATCATCGTGTTCCAGTCCTGGTGATAGCCCTCGCGCGGATCGGCGTGCTCGTAAAGCGGCGTGCCATCGAACTCGATCAAGCCGTGCGCGTCGTTTGGAAAGTGCGCCGGAACCCAGTCGAGAATCACGCCCAACTCCGCCTCGTGCGCGCGATTGACGAACTCCGCGAACTGCTCGGGCGTACCGAACCGCGCCGACGGTGCGAACTGCCCAAGCGGCTGATAGCCCCACGATCCACCGAACGGATGCTCCGCGATCGGCATGAATTCGAGGTGCGTGAACCCCATGCCCTTTGCATACGGAATCAGCCGCTCGGCGAGTTCGTGCCAGTTCATGCCGCGATTGCCTTCATCCTGCACACGCAGCCACGATTCCGCGTGCACCTCGTAGATCGAGATCGGCGATTGCGGTGTTTGCTTCGCGCCGCGTCCGCTCATCCACGCGGCGTCGGTCCACGCGTAGGTTTCAACGGCGTCGGCATCCGCGACCACCGATGCCGTCGCGGGCGGAAGCTCGCTCTGCATCGCGCACGGGTCGGCTTTCAGCGGCAGCGTCTGGCCGTTCCGCGCGACGACCTCGTACTTGTAGCGCGTGCCCGCGCCGAGACCCGGCACGAACAGTTCCCACACGCCTGCGTTGTGCCGCAGCCGCATCGGATGACGCCGGCCATCCCACGAGTTGAAGTCGCCGACCACGGACACGCGCCGCGCGTTCGGCGCCCACACGGCAAACCGCACGCCCGCGACGCCGCCATGCGTGACCGGCCGCGAGCCGAGACAGTCGAGCACCGCATACGGATCGCCGCCGGCGAGACGGTTGAGCACATCGTCGGCGAGAACGGGGCCGAACGCGTAGGTGTCGTGCGTTTCCTGCGGCGTGCCATGCCAGTCGATCGCCAGCCGATACGGCTGCGCACCGTCGATAAATCCCGCGAACAGTCCGGCGTCGTGGATCTTCGTGAGCGTGCCGAGCGGCGCGCTGCTGTCGCTCGCGAGCACGCTTACCGCCGCCGCGCCCGGCAGCAACACGCGCACCACCGCGCCCGACGCGGTCTCGTGCAGGCCGAGCTGCGAGAAAGGATCGGGATGGCGAGCTTCGACGAGCGCGTCGATATCGAGCGGATGCAATCCTTCAGCCGGATCGCGTTCGTCCGTGCGCTTATTCATGGTCGGTTCCATCTGAGGTGTCCTTGTTTGCTTCGATCGACGGCCGCGTGCCGGGTACGGGCGGTGCGCCCGTGTCGCCGAGCAGGCGGCTCGCAAGCGATGCGAGGCCACGCAGCGGGAGGCCGATCCAGGTCGGCCGGTTCGCTGCTTCGTAGCGGATTTCGTAGGCGGCCTTTTCGATCAGGAAAAGGTCGAGCAAAGCCGCATGGACGGCGTCGGACGCGATCGGTTCGGGCGAGTGCGTGATTGCGTCGCGATACTGACGCAGGAAGCTCTCTTCGGCATGCACGCGCAGGCGTTCGAACAACGCACGCTTGCGATCCGCCGTCTGTTGCGGCGCGTTTTCCGAGGTCGGCTGCGCTGCCGCGCTCGCATAAGAGAACGAGCGGAGCAGTCCCGCCACATCGCGCAGCGGACTCGTCTTCTTGCGGCGTTCGTCGAGCGGACGCGCCGGTTCGCCTTCGAAGTCGATCAGATACGCGTCGCCTTGCGCCATCAGAACCTGGCCCAGGTGGAAGTCGCCGTGGATGCGGATGCAGAGCGCGTCGGCGTCGTCCGGCACGAGCTTTTCGACTGCCGCGATCAGCAGATCGCGCCGGTCGAGCAGGCTTTGCGCGAGACCGCGTTCGTGTTCCTGCAGATCGCGAATCCGTTCTGCGACGATATCGAGCGCCGTGACGAGCAACGCGCGCGTGCCGGAAATCCAGCCTTGCACGTCCTTCTTCGTTGCGCGCTGCGGGCTGAAGGCTTCGTCGTCGGTGGGCGAGGCGAGCGCGACGTGCAACTCACCAAGCCGCCGGCCGATGATGCCCGCAATCGCGCGATAGCCTTCGAAGCCCGGCAATTCGTGCTCGCGATCCGCCGAATGATCGTCGGATTCGACCGCGACCGCCATCTCGTCGATCGTGCGGCGCAGATAGTCGAGCGCGTAGTTCCACGCGTCGCCCTGGTTATCGACGAAGCCTTGCAGGATACAGAGCGTATGCGGCACGTTTTCAGGATCGACGCGCACCACTTCGCCGATCAGCGGACCCGTGTTCTTGTAGCCGAGCTTCGTCAGATAGCGGCTCATTTCCGCTTCCGGATGAATCCCGCCCACCACGCGGCGCACGAGTTTCAGCACGACCTTATCGCCGATCACGAGCGAGCTGTTGCTCTGCTCCGCCGCGAGCCAGCGAATCTCGGGCGGCGATGCGGGACTGAAGCCGAGCGCGTCGAAACGCTCGGTCGGGATGAAGCGGATTTCGCTCTTCTGCACCGTCGGAACGACGGCCCGCTCGTGCAGTTTTCTCAGCACGCCATAGGTGAAGGACGGCACGGAGAACGCGTCCGTCAAGTGACCAATGTTGCGGTTGCGGCGCACGCGGGCCAGCGCGAGTTGCATGTAAAGCGGCGAACTCGTCTCGCTGCCCCATGCAATCGCGAGCGGCAGAACGTAGCGTTCCGTGTGATCGCCGACATCGGCCTCGATTTCGGTGAACGCGAAACCCGCGCCTTCGATGGTCGTGAGCGCGGCCAGCCGCACGCCGTTGAGCTTTTGATCCTTCGATGCGAACCAGCGGCGCTTGCTCAGATACGACGGCAGCACTTCGGATTCGAGCAGACGCACGTTCTCGGGCGTCGGCCCGGTTTGGCCGGCGCGGATCACCATCGTCACGAATTCCGGCAACTGTTCCGACGGCGCCTGACTCCACGCCGGACGCAAATTGCCCGGGCAAAGCTGGAACCAGAGGAAGCCGTAGGGCGGGAACGTGAGCAGATACGTCAACTGGCCGATCGGCGGGAACGGCGAATCGGCGGTCATTTCGAGCGGCACTGAACCCGCGAATTCCGACAAATCGAGTTCCACTGCTTGCGGCGCACGCGACAAATTGGCGACGCACAGAATGGGCGGCTCGCCGGGCAATTCGCGCAGGTACGCGAGAATCTTGCGGTTATTCGGGCGCAGGAAGCGAATGTTGCCGCGGCCGAACGCGTGCTTCGAGCGGCGCACCGCGAGCATCTTGCGCGTCCAGTTGAGCAGCGAATGCGGATCGCGGCTCTGCGATTCCACGTTGACCGCGTCGTAGCCGTAGAGCGAACCCATCACCGGCGGCAGCACGAGCTGTTCGGGATCGGCGCGCGAGAATCCGCCGTTACGATCCGACGACCATTGCATCGGCGTGCGCACGCCGTCGCGGTCGCCGAGGTGGATGTTGTCGCCCATGCCGAGTTCGTCGCCGTAATAGATCACGGGCGTGCCGGGCATCGAAAGCAGCAGCGAGTTGATCAATTCGATCCGGCGCCGGTCGCGTTCCATCAGCGGCGCAAGACGGCGGCGAATGCCGAGATTCAACCGCGCGCGGCGATCGCTCGCGTAGGTATTCCACAGGTAATCGCGCTCGGAATCCGTGACCATTTCGAGCGTGAGTTCGTCGTGATTGCGCAGGAAAATCGCCCATTGATTTGTCTCGGCGAGGTCCGGCGTTTGACGCATGATGTCGGTGATCGGGAAGCGGTCTTCGCTCGCAATCGACATGTAGATACGCGGCATCAGCGGGAAGTGGAACGCCATGTGGCATTCGTCTTCGTCGCCGAAATATTCCTTCACGTCTTCCGGCCACTGGTTCGCTTCCGCGAGCAGCATGCGGTTCGGATATTCGGCGTCGATGGTCGCGCGGATCTTCTTCAGGATCGCGTGCGTTTCGGGCAGGTTCTCGTTGTTCGTGCCTTCACGTTCGACGAGATACGGCACGGCGTCGAGCCGCAGCCCGTCGATCCCCATGTCGAGCCAGAAGCGCATGACCTGCAGCACCTCTTTGAGGACGGCGGGGTTATCGAAATTCAGGTCGGGTTGATGGTTGAAGAAGCGGTGCCAGTAGTACTGCCCCGCGACGGGATCGTGCGTCCAGTTCGACGGCTCCGAGTCGATGAAGATGATGCGCGTTTCCTCGTACTTCTTGTCCGTATCGGACCATACGTAATAGTTGCGATGATTCGAGCCGGGCTTGGCGAGCCGCGCGCGCTGGAACCAGGGATGTTGATCGGACGTGTGGTTGATGACCAGTTCCGTGATGACGCGGATACCGCGCGCGTGCGCTTCCTGGATGAAGCGCTTCACGTCGGCAAGCGTGCCGTAGTCCGGGTGGACGTTGCGGTAATCGGCGATATCGTAGCCGTCGTCGCGGCGTGGCGAGGGATAGAAGGGCAGCAGCCAGATCGTATCGACGCCGAGTTCCGCGATGTAGTCGAGCTTGGCAAGGAGCCCGGGGAAGTCCCCGATTCCGTCGTTGTTGGCGTCGAAGAACGACTTGATGTGAATCTGGTAGATGATTGCGTCTTTGTACCAGAGCGGGTCGTTGCTCAATGTCGAGTTCTTGTTGCGCTTCACAATTTCGCTCCAAATTAGTCGCTGGTTTTTTTCTTGCTGGCGCTTTGGTTCTGGGTCGGTCTGGGTCGGTCTGGCTCGGTACACCGTTTGATCTTGACGCGCTTTCTGTGAACTTGCTTTCATGTCGGTCTATTAGCACGCCGCTATGCGCGGCAGCAGTCACTTTCTTTGCTGCTGCAAAGAAAGTAACCAAAGAAAGCAGCTTATCCGCCTAAGTGTCCACCACTCATAACCACCCGGATAGGCACGCAAGCTGAACAGAACAACCTGCATTCATTCGGATTGGCACAGCACCTGTCAGTTCCATCCTTGCTGCGCTCGGACGACCGGCATATTTAGAGACCCGGCGGTTTTCCGATGGTTCGTGCTGGCAGGCATTTATGCCGGCCAGGATGAATGAGCGGCTCCACTCTGTTTCGTGGTGCGATGTCACGGCTGTTCTATCGCACCACTCCCAGAAACCACTAGTGAACGACATTTAGACGGTCACGCTGCTTTCTTTGCTTACTTTCTTTGCAGCAGCAAAGAAAGTAAGTCCCGCCCCGGACAGGGGCATCGCTAATAAACGCACACGAAAGCAAGTTCCCCGAAGCGCCAGATCGACCACCCAACCCAACCCTTAATCCTTCGGCAAACCCCAAACCGGCGCGATGCGCCAAACCACGAACGGCCGCGTGTTCGGATCCAACCGCACATGCTGCCTACGTCCGCGCCACTCAAACCGTTCACCGGTCATCTGATCCTCGACCGCCAGCGCGTCCCACTCATGCACGCCCCAAGCTTCGAGCGTGCCCCACGGCAACTCGATATCCGCACCTTGCTCGTTGAACGGATCGAGATTGATCGCGACCAGCACGACGTTGTCACGCGCCGCGTTGGCCTTCTCGAAGAACAAAATATGCTCGTTGTGCGCGGTCAGGAAATTGACGCCCAAATGCGTCTGCAAGGCCGGATTCGCGCGCCGGATCCGATTGAGCGCCGTCACCTCGCCAACGATATTCCCCGGCCGGTTCCAGTCCCACGCGCGCAACTGATACTTCTCGGAATCGAGATACTCCTCGCTATTCGGCAGCGCGGCCGCTTCGCACAGCTCGAAGCCGCTATACACGCCCCAAAGCCCCGACAACGTCGCCGCCAGCGCCGCGCGAATCACGAACCCGGCGCGCCCGGAGCGCTGCAAAAAGCGCGGATTGATGTCCGGCGTATTCACGAAAAAGTTGGGCCGGAAATAATCCTTCGCGTCGGTTTGCGTCAGATCGTGCAGATAGTCGATAAAGTCGCGCTTCGACTCGCGCCACGTGAAGTACGTGTACGACTGCGAGAAGCCGAGCTTTGCCAGCCGGTTCATCACGCGCGGGCGCGTGAACGCTTCGGCCAGGAACATGACGTCGGGATGCCGCGCGCGCACATCGCCGATCACCCATTCCCAGAACGGCATCGGCTTGGTATGCGGATTATCGACGCGGAAAATCCGCACGCCCGCCGCGACCCAGAAGAGGAACACGTCGCGCAGCGCGAGCCACAGTTCGGGCTTTGCATCGGCGGCGTAGAAGTCGGGATTCACGATGTCCTGATACTTCTTCGGCGGATTTTCCGCATAGCGCAGCGTGCCGTCCGGACGCCACGCGAACCATGTGGGATGCTCCTTCAGCCACGGATGATCCGGCGAACACTGCACCGCGAAATCCAGCGCGATCTCAAGTCCATGCGCGTGCGCCGCTTCGAGCATCAGCTTGAAATCGTCGAGATTGCCGAGGTCTGGATGCACCGCCGTATGACCGCCTTCCTTGCCGCCGATGGCATACGGGCTGCCCACATCGCCGGGCTGCGCGGTCAGCGTATTGTTCTTGCCTTTGCGATTCGCCACGCCGATCGGGTTGATCGGCGGGAAATAGAGCACGTCGAAACCCATGTCGCGAATGCGCGGCATCTTGCCGATCACATCGACAAACGTGCCGTGGCGGCTCTCGTCGTCGCTCATCGAACGCGGGAAGATTTCGTACCAGCTTGCGAAGCGCGCGGCGGCGCGTTCGGCGTCGATGCGATAGGTGACCGGATCGCGCGACAGGAATGGCCGGTGACGCGCAACCGCGATCGCGCTCGCGGTTTCTTCGGCAAGCACGAGTTCGAGCCTGCGCTCGGCGCTCGCCTTCGCGAATTCCTTCACGATGCCTTCCAGCGGATCGGTCGCCGCGCCTTCGACCGTCTTCACTTCGGCGAGGATCAGCGCGAACAGATGCCGCGCTTCTTCCAGTTCGAGTTCGACGGTCTGCCCGGCCTTCAACTTCTTCTGCATGTGATCGACGAGCGATGCAAAGTCGTCGCGCCACGCGATCACGGTGAATTCATGGCGTCCAAGCCGATCGAGCGGAAGCTGCGCCGTCCAGAGATCGTTGCCGAGCGGGATCACGGCGCGCATCGGCGCTTCGTGCCATTCGGTTTCGTCGGCGGCGCGCCATTGCACGGCGGCCGCGATCTTGTCGTGACCTTCGGCAAAGATCGCCGCCGTCACCGTCACCGATTCCCCGACGATGCGCTTTGCCGGAAAGCGGCCGTGATCGACGGAAGGCATCACACTTTCGATCGCCACGCGCGGCGCAGTCAGCGCCTCGGTCACCGACTTCTTGTCGGCCGCCTTTGCGCCGCGCTTCACCTGCGGCTGGGCGAGCAGCACCGGCGGCTGGGAGGACGCGCGGAACAATCGCACGTCGCCCGGCGCGAGCGTGAACGCAGGGAGCGGCAACGCGGCTTCGGCGGGATCGTCGATAGGCAGGAAACGCGTGAAGTTGCCCGGTACGCCTTCCACGAGATGCGTCGGATCGATACGAACCGGCGTCGTCAGGTCGGGATTGATCACGATCAGCGCCGCGCTTGCCGAGTGCCGCAGATCCGGCCCGGCGGCGCGGATCAACGCGGCGAACGGCGTGCCCGCGCCGGTCAGCGCGCGCAGTTCGCCCGTGCTGCCAAGCGCCGCCGAGTCGCGCTGGAGCGCATTCGCGTGCGCGACTTCGGCCGAGAGATTGAAGCGCGCCTGATCCTTTGCGCGCTGGTACTCGGTGGCGCTGCCGTACTCATGCGAAAGCGGCTGCGTGACACCGAACTCGAAACCCATCGGCACGAGCAGGCCCGTGCCGACACCGGCCGCCGTATAAAGCGCCCGCCGATACGCCCGCTCGACCAGCGACGAATCGCTCGTATCGTGCAGGTCCGACAGCAGACGCGCGCCGTAGGGTTCCTCGGGAAACGCGATGGGCGGCGCGATCCGCACGAGCGCCGCATGTTCATCGACAAGCCAGCCGCCCTTGAAGTCCCACCAGCGAGCAGACGAAAACACCGCGTCGAAACCCACGCCCGCGAGCGCCGCGACGTCGTGGCGGCTCACGCCGACTGTCCACGCGAGCCAGCGTGTCTCGGGATGACGTTCGCGCACAGCCGCGCCCAAGCGCCGCCAGACATGCGCGGGCACCTTATGCGGTGCGTCGAAGCGGAAACCGCCCACGCCTGCATCGGCGAGCAGCGTCAGTTCGCGCGCCCACCACTCGGTGAGATGCTGGGCGGCTTCGCCATCGCCGAAATTCGCATACGCGACGTTCTCTTCGCGCGGTGCATGACGCGGATCGAGCCGCGCTTCCGCGCCTTCGAACGGATGAAACCAGTGTTTGTTCTGCTGAAAGAGACCGCCATCGGCACTCACGCGATCGATCACGACATCGAGCAGCACCGTCAGGCCGTGCTGCTTCGCTTGGGTTGCAAGCGCGCGCAGACCGTCGCTTGCCTCGCCGGTAAATTCGAAAACAGGATGCAGTTGATGATGATCCGCGACTGCTTGCCGCTGGCCGTTCACGCCCGGCACGAACGGCGCGCCGATCAGAACGTGATCGAAGCCGAGCGAGGCCGCGTGCTCGAACTGAGCGTTCCAGCCGGACATTGTTCCGACGAGAAGGGGGTCGAGAAAATAAATTCGTGGCGCAAAGGCGCGAGACGCAGATGCGTGAGACGCAGATCCATGATGGGCTTGATGGTTTTCCATCGGTCGTCGTTTCCAGAGTCGTCCTGCGGTGGCGGGGATGCGGGTAAAACGCGATCACGCTCACGTGGGCCAAGGAGCCGATCTACACCGCTTCACGGCGGCGGACGAACCTCGAACAGTCATCAAGCATCATAGCGAGGATCGCGCATCGGCTCGCACCGGCTTTGGCCGATACGCCGTTCGGTGTGGCGCTTAAAAGTCGCGAAGGACTGTGAGCACGTAACGTGCCGCAGTCCTTCGTCATTCGAGAAGCGCAACCTTCGACCGACCTCACGCGCTCCGCGCAACGAGCGGTTCGCGAGCGGCGGCCACCATCGGCCGTGCGGCGTCGGGCGTCCGGCGCACTCGCAGCGCCGAGCGTGCAGGACGTGCACCGCTCAAGTCCGAATAGAGTGTGGCGTACTTGGAGACAGCCTGCTTCCACCCATAGTCGCGCGACATTGCGTTGCGCTGAAGTGTGCGCCATTGCTGCGGGCGCATGAAGGCATCGATTGCACGGGTTGCGGCCGCGCAGAGATCGTGCGCCGTCTCGCCATCGAAGAGAAAGCCCGTCGCCAGCCGCGCGGCGCTCGCGCCTTCTTCATGCGCGATGGGCAGATCGTAGGTCGCCTCGCGCTGAATGACGTGTGCGCTCTCGGCATAATCGGCCAGGTCGAGTGCATCGACGATCGTATCGGCCAGTCCGCCCACGCGCGATGCCACCGGCAACGTACCGTAGCGCATCGCGTAAATCTGCGTCAGGCCGCACGGCTCGAAGCGGCTGCCATGCAGCAGGATGTCCGCGCCCGCGTGCAGCACATGCGCGCGGCGCTCGTCATAGCCGATATATACGCCCACGCGATCCGGCCACGTTTGCGCGAGACGCCGGAACGCGACTTCGAGATGCGCCTCGCCCTGACCGATCACCGCAATCTGCAAGCGCGGATGACGTTCGAGCAAGTGCGGGATCGCGTCGATCACCACGTCGGCCATCTTTTGCGTCGTCATGCGGCTGCCGATCGCCATCACCGGCACGAACGGATCGGCGGGCAGGCCGAACTGCTGTTGCAGCGCGCGCTTGTTGGCATGCTTGCCGCGCAGATCGTCGAAGGCGTAATGACGCGCGATCAGCGGGTCCGTCGCCGGATTCCACGCCGCCATGTCGATCCCGTTGATGATGCCCGAGAGCTTGTCGGCGCAGCTTTGCAGCACGCCTTCCATCAGATGGCCGAAGCGCGGCGTGAGGATTTCGCGCGCGTAAGTTTCGCTGACGGTCGTGACCTTGTCCGCGTGGACGATGCCCGCTTTCATCAGACTCAGCGCGCCGTAGAACTCGATGCTCTTCGGCTCGGTGAGCGCCGGCACGAGCCATTCGGGCGGCACGCCGAGCGTTGCACCAAGCGCGAGCGAGTAGTTGCCCTGAAACGCCAGATTGTGGATCGTGTAAACACTCTTCGCGTGCACGTTGGCGCGCTTCATCAGGAGCGGCGTCAAGCCCGTGTGCCAGTCGTGCGCATGAACGACATCCGGCTTCTTCACGCCGCGCAAGCCTTCCGCGACCCGCACCGCCGCCGCCGATAACGCCGCGAAGCGGATGGCGTTGTCCGTATAGTCGCGGCCCTGTTCGTCCTGATACAGCCCCTCGCGTGCGTAGAGCGCGTCCATGCGCAAGAGCAGCACGGGCACGCCGGTGTCCGGCATGCGGCCGCGCAGCAGGGTGCCGTCGCCGCCGGGAAGCCCTTCGAGCGTCGCCACTTTCTGCAGCCCGACGGCCCGCGCGACCGCGCCGGGATAGGCGGGCATCAGGATGGCGGCATCGACGCCGGCTTCGCGGAGCGCGGCGGCGTAAGCGCTTACCATGTCGCCGAGACCGCCGGTCTTGGCGAGCGGCACGGCTTCGGATGCGACTAGCAGAACGTTCAAGGACAAAATGGGCTCCCGGTGCGAGGGTGACTCGATGGTGCTGGAGGGAAGCGGCTCGGAGCAGAGCGCGACGCTAACGTTTCAACGCTGGCGTGACGCATGTTCCGGGGCTTCCTCGGGTTATCTTCTGAACAGTCGGAGGGACAGAGCAAAGCCTGTGCCATCCGCGTGACTTTTCGATGAACCCTCGGGAAAGCGATGAGTGCGAAAGCGCACCTTGGGATCGTGCGGGGCGAGGCGGGGAGAAGGACGGGGCTGGAGTGTAAAAGTAGCAGCGTCCTGGCGCGCTTTTTTACATGACACTGGGCGTCGGAATTATTAGGATTGCGATGCGGTAATTCATGCTTTTAAAACGAACCGGTTCGATAATATTTGCCGGTCCAAAAGAAATTACGATCCGAGCAAGCCCGCCGCGATATTCACGCTGAGCCCGATCACCGCCGAATTGAAAAAGAACGACAGCACGGATTGCGCGAGCGCCGTGCGGCGCACTTCGGTCGAGCGCAATACGACATCCGACGTCTGCGACGCCACGGCGATCGTGAACGAGAAATACAGGAAATCCCAGTAATCGGGCAAAAGGTGGTGGTCGGGAAATTTCAGTGAGGTTTCGTTATCCGGCGACTGGTAGTAATGGCGGGCGTAATGAAGCGTGAACATCGTCGGGATCAGGAACCAGCCGCCGAACATGGTCGCGGCGGTCAGCGCGACGCTCTCGAACGCCCCGCGATGCCCGAGCGTCTTCGCGGTCGCCAACTCCAGCACGATAGCGACGAAGCTCGCCACCGCCGCCACGCTCACGGCAGCGAGCACCGTGCCGGCGCTCTCGTCCTCGCGCTCGGCGAGTTGCTGCACGCTTTCCTGCCCGGCGCGCGCCATCTTGATCCAGATCAGCACCAGATAAAGCCAGACAGCGATGTCCCAGCCCAGCAAAACGCGAGTGACGGGCTGGAGATGCCATGGCGCGAGACTTGCTGCAAGGATGCCTATCACGAGGCCAATGACCGCGCGCGGGCGGTAACGCAGAGCTTGCGGAATCAGGTTCATCGTCTCGTATCGCTTAGGGAAATGTGGCCGGACGTGCCGATTATTGCGCAGACGCCTTTCAGCCAGCTAGACAGAAAGTGGATTCCGGCACAACGATGCCTTGCTGAACCCGTTCCACCGCGTTTTGCTGACGAAAGCGCTACAGCGCGCACACGGCTTTTCGATCGAGGATTAAGATTGTTCCCATGAATGCTCCTACCCATCCCGCGGTGCTCTGGCACCCCGCAAACACGGCAGGTCGCGACTTCGTGGTCGGCGATTTGCATGGCTGCGTCGATGCGTTGCGCTTTCTTCTGAACGAAATCGGCTTCGATGGCGAGCGCGACCGGCTGTTCTCGGTCGGCGATCTGATCGATCGGGGCAGCGCATCGCTCGCGGCGATCGACTTGATCGACAAGCCTTGGTTTCACGCCGTGCTCGGCAATCACGAAGAGTCGCTTTGCGACGTCGCGCGCGGCCGCATGCGGCGCGACGCGTGGTATTCCATCGGCGGCGGCTGGGCGCAAAGCCTGAGCGACGAAGAACTCGCCGTGCTCGCCGCGCGGCTGGAGACCTTGCCGCTGGTGCGGATTGTCGGCGATGGCCCGGCGCGCTTCAACGTGCTGCACGCCGAATTTTTCGGCAGCGACGCCGATCTCGAAGTGGCCGCTTTTCCCGAAGACGTGCGTCATCAACTGCTGTGGGGACGCGGCCTCGCGCTCGGCAGCGCCGCGCCGACGCGCCAGCTCGGACTGTCGCGCACTTACTGCGGCCACACGCCCGCGAAGACCGTGAAGCAGATCGGCTCGCAGATTTTCATCGATACCGGCGCGTTCATGAGCGAAGGCCGGCTCACCATCGTCGAGCCCGCGACCGATCGCCGCTGGTCCGTCAAAGAGGCGTGGGCGAGCGCGGAAGGCGCACGCGCGCTCGCTTTGCCGTAAGGCTTTTCCAAAAGCGTCCGGCACGTCGGCACACGCTTTGCTCGTTCGGTTGCATCGAACGAACTCTGCGGCGAGGTGCACAGTGACCCTTTCACGATCCAGCGACGTTTCTTGCCCGGAGGATCTTCCGCCGGGCCTGCGCTACGTCGACGATTCGCGTGCGGGTTATACGCGGCAATGGACCGACGGCGCTTTTGCTTATTTCAATACGCAAGGCACGCGAATCGCCGATGAAGCGGAGATTCGGCGTATCAACGCGCTGGCGATTCCGCCCGCTTATGCCGATGTGTGGATCTGCCCGGACCCGCGCGGCCATCTGCAGGCGACCGGACGTGACGCGCGCGGACGCAAGCAGTATCGCTATCACCCGCGCTGGCGCGAGACGCGGGATGCCACCAAATACGAGCGGCTGATCGCATTCGGCGCCGTGCTGCCGAAACTGCGCGCACGCGTAGCGCGCGATCTCGCCCTCGACGGCATGCCGCGCGACAAGGTGCTCGCGACCGTGGTGCGGCTCCTCGACACGACGCTGATTCGCGTCGGCAGCGAGGAATACGCGCGCGAGAATCGCTCTTATGGACTCACGACGCTGCGCAAAAAACATCTGAAGATGAAGGCGGGCACGCTGCGCTTCCAGTTTCGCGGCAAGAGTGGGATCGAGCACGATGTGTCGGTAAGCGACGCGCGGGTGGCGAAGATCGTGAAGCGCTGCATGGATCTGCCGGGACAGGACCTTTTCCAGTATCTCGATAGCGACGGCGCGCGGCATACGGTGGCGTCGTCCGATATCAACGACTATCTGCGCGACGTGACCGGTGCGGATTTCACCGCGAAGGATTATCGGACGTGGGCGGGGAGTGTCTTCGCGCTGGCGGCGTTGCGGCGGCTTTCGTGGGAAACGGTCAGCGAGGCGCGCAAGCACGTGGTCGGGACGATCAAGGACGTGTCGCAGTTGCTGCGCAATACGCCGGCGGTTTGCCGGAAATGTTATGTGCATCCGGCGGTCATCGAGGCGTTCGAAGCAGGCGCGCTGGCCGATTCTTTGCCCGCTGCGCGGCGGGCCGGTCTCAAGGTCGATGAAGTCGCGCTGGCGATTTTTCTGGAGAAGGATGCGCGGCGGCGGGTGAGGGAGGCGGCGCGGGCGGGTTCTTCCTCCTCTTCCTCGGATGCGCGGTTAACCAACCTGCTTGCCAAGTCGAGTCGTAAGGCTCGGGCTTTCAAAGGCAGCGATAAGGCGCTCGCCGATCTTGCTCAAGAGTCCGCTAAGCCGCGTGGGTCTGGGTCTGCTCGTAAAGCGGCTCGGCCCGCTGCTAAGAAGATTGCACGCACGCGGACGGGAGCGGCGGTGGCGATTCGATAGCTTTTTGCCGGCGTTCCGCACTTTCTGGGAACTTGCTTTCTACGTTGCATAGCGCTCGTCGCGTGCGCCGTGCCTGTCGCCAGTTATCCGACCCGGCTCGTTTCCATCACGTAATCCACCGTTTCTCCATTCCAGTTGTATTCCAGATAGGCCGCGTGCCGGCAATTGCGCAGCAACGTCGTCCGGAATGCCGCCAGGCACTCGCCGCCCGTATCCCGCACCGATGGATACGCGATTCCCGGTGCACCCGCTTCCCGCGCCGCCCGGCCCAGCGACTTGCCCGGGCCGTAATCGTCCGGCGCGAGGATGCGTGGATCGAGTCGCGCTTCCGCAATTCGCGCGCCGCGCAAATCCACGACGTCGCCTCGCGCCATCACCGTGTACAGACGCATTTGCTGGCGGGTCGGCGCTTCGTTCGTTGCGGCGAGGAAAAGTCCGGAGTGATAGCGCGTTTCCGCGATCGCCGTCCGGCGCTCGCGCGCGCAATAAAACACGCCATAGCCGCCATCGGAAAAACGGCTGCCGCTCGCGTTCAAGTGCGTGAATGCCGCCATGATCGGGCCGCAACCCGGGCCGAAGCAGCGTTCGTCGCGCGGGACGAGGTCGAGTTCGCCGGTTTCGGTGCGCAGGCGGTCGTTGGTCATGGCTTCGAGCGCGTACAACGCCTCGAAATCTTCCGGCGACGCCACGCGATCGAACAGGTTGACCGCCGGAAAACGCGTCGGGATCACCCGGTACGCAGGCGACCAATCCAGCGCGCCGTGCGGCCAGCGCGCGCGCCAGTTGTCTTGCAAGAACGGTTGCGTCACGCCCAGCCGCCTCGCATCGCATCCAGATATTGCCGCACCGCGATCAGGTCGCTCACGTTGCCCGCCAGCATGCGTTCGAGCGCCGGACGCCCGCCGAACGGCGGCGCACTGTTCGGGCGCTTGATCCAGGTATCGGCGGATTGTGGGTCAGGCAGCAGGATTTGCAGCGCCTTGTAAATGCCGAGAATCAGCGACAGCCGCTCCAGCGTGTCGCGCCCGAGCCGCGCCGATTGCGGCTCGCCTTTCCACTTAAAGAAGGTCGAACGGCCCGGCGAACCGAGCAGGACGATCTGTTCCTCGATACTCAGCGACCAGGCAAGTGCGATCTTGATAAACGCGCGAAGTCCGGCTCCGCTCAAGCCGGATAAATCGTGCGCGGGCCGGGGCGCGGGCGGTCGCAGCGGATCGGAATTGGAACGGGCGGCTTGCGGCATATAATGACTTTGGGTCTCGTTCGAAACTATGAACGCATATTAGTCCATATATGGATTAATTCAAGTATTACCGGCGTAAATGCAAAAAAGCGCCATTCGGACGAATGGCGCTTTCGAAAGCGAGAGGGAAGATGCGGTTATTGCGTGGGGGATTCGTCGTCGCTGGATAGCGTCGGCTCGAAGCTTTTGGCGCGCAGGCTGACCTTCTCCGCATACGCCTTCGATCCGCCGTAGCTCTTGAGCGCTGCGCCCACATCGCCTTGCGCGGACTGCAGATATCCGTGAAGGATCGCCGATCCCGCTTCGATATTCGCGGTCGGTTCCGTCAGGTCGATATTCTTGACGAGCCGCTTATGCGCGGTCGGGACAACCTGCATCAGTCCGGTTGCGCCATTCGCGCCGCGTGCCTTTTCCTTGAACCGCGATTCGATCGAAATGATGGCGAGCAGCAACGCGGGCGGCAGCGAATATTTGGACGCCGCGGACATCACCGCTGTCGAAATTTGCTCCGCCTTGACGCGCGCGACGCCGAATTTCTGGCTGATGAGATGCGAAACCTGCTCGGTGGCAGCGGCTTGATCGGCGTCGCTTTCTTCTTGCTGCGTGCGCTCCTGCGCGTGGACGCCTTGCGTCAACGTAAGGGAGAGAACGAGTGTGAAGAGAAGTCGATTCATCGGTCTGGCGGCTTGCTTGGGAAGTCCGCATTATATAGACGTTAAAAAATCCTTGCAAATCATGGGCTTGTAATTTTTCTGCGACGCGCTGCCGCAGCGCATACGTTGCGCAAACGTTTTCCCTACTCTGCGCATTCGCGCAAAAGATGCCCGCTTTCTTCCGCTGACGCGCGCCGATCGCCTCGAATCCGCAATTGTTTCAACAGAAATTTCCGGTTACCAACTGGTGCAGATATTTCTTCGCGATCCACTTAAGATTCGATCCATGTCCCGAGCACGGGATCTGGAGAAAGCCATGAAACGCGCAGCACTTGTCTTGTTGATGATCGGCAGTTTGACGGTAACCGGCGAAGCTTCGGCACATGGTTACGGGGGTGGCGGCGGTGACGGCGGCGCGATTGTCGGCGCGTTGATCGGCGGTGCGGTCCTGGGCGCGATCGTCGGATCGGTGGCGAACGCCGCGCCGGTTTATGCCGCGCCCGCGCCCGTCTACGCTCAACCGGTCTACGCACAGCCCGTGTATGCGCAACCGGTGTACGCGCAACCCGCGCCGCCGCCGCCGAACTACTGCTACGACGACTATCGCCGTGCGTACTACCCATGCGGCCCCGGTCCGCGCTGGTAAGCGTTTCCGAACGCCGGTTTTCGCAGTTTCCCGCCGCTCCACGCGGCACACCGATTGCGATCTCGTCGATACGGGCGCTCCAACATTCGTTGCCGCGCGCCGATATGCAAATCTGGGAGACTGCGATGAAATCGGCTACTAAGAAGCTTCTTGTTTCGGCGTTGGTTTTGGGCTTGTCGGGCGGCGTCTACGCGCAAGCGGGCGGCGGTGCCGGTGGTGGCGCGGGGGGTGGCGCCGGCGGCGGCGCGGCTGGCATGGGCGGCGGCAACGGCGGCAATGGCGGCGCGGCGGGTAACGGCGTCGGCATGGGCAGCCGCGGCATGGGCGGCGCGGCCGATGGCAGCACCGGCATGGGCAACCCGAGCGGCAATCAGATGAACAACGGCACGATGAACAATTCGACGCCCGGCGCCACGATGCAGAAAAACGTCCCGGGAAACAATATGAATTCCAACGGCACCGGCGCCGGAATGAAGAAGTCCTACTGAGCAAACGCATCCACGCGCGTCGTTCGGAAAAAGGTGCCCGCCATGGCTGGCGGGCTCCTCAAGCGGCGCGGATCGCGATGCGACGGAGAGGTCGTGGCGCGATCCGCATCCTGACCCGGGTACCCGGACCCCCCGGTTTTCAAAGCTCGTCTTTATTTGACGCCTACGGTTTGCAGGGGCGTCTACTTCCCGCTCACCACCTTGTAGACGGTCACGCCGCCGTAGTTCAGGTCGCCTTGTCGTTGTAGGCGCGTCATTGGTCGTCGCGGTGAAGGCGACGAGCGGCATGATCGTGGACGAGCAGTTCACCAACGACAAAGCCGCAAATCTTCGCTCGATCCTAATCCGCACTTTTGCCCCTGATATTCGAACACGCCGCGCAAGAGCGCGACGGCGAGCGCTTGCGGATCGGCGGACTCGTGCGCGAGCACGAAGTCTCTCCCGCCCGTCTCGCCGACCAAACGCGGATAGCTGCGCTCGGCGCACGCGCGCCAGAGCGTGTCGAAAACCGCCGTCGATCCGGGTGAAATGCGGGCCGTGAAACCGGGCGAGGCGAGCACGGTGACGGAAATCGTTCCCGCATCGCCGGGCACGAAATTGATCACGCCCGGCGGCAAGCCGGCCGCTTCCAGGAATTCCACGAACAAGACGTCGCTGAGCGAGGCCGTGGCGGCGGCCTTCCGTTTCCGACGACGCGATCCGCTTGCCGCCCGCGATCACCGGAATGTCCTTGACAGCGGCTAAATGATGATCGAGTGCGGCCGAGAGCGCGGTACGCTCGGGGGAGTGCGGTGAATAAGCTAAGATCCGCTCATTCTCAGGTGACGCGAACAACGACAAGCAGCCTCTAAATGGATTCTATTTTGGTTTAAAGTTATTCAAAATGTAGTTGATTGGATCCAAGAATGACGGCGCAAACTTTGACGACAACTTTTTTGTTGGCGGGCGTTCGGCCGGCCATTAACCGCGACTTCTCATGACATCTCTGCAGTCCAAGTCAGATCAGCGTTCGATGCCACAAGCCATCCGCGATCAGTTGCGCGACGACATCCTGCGCGGCGCGTTGCCGCCGGGTACGCAATTGCGCCAGGAAAGCCTGGCGGAGCGCTTCAACGCGAGCCGGATTCCGGTGCGCGAAGCGCTGCGCCAACTTGAAGCGGAGGGGCTGGTCGATTACCAGTTGAATCGCGGCGCGGTGGTGGTCGAGATGTCGACGGCGGAAATTTGCGAGCTGCTGGATATCCGCGCCGCGCTGGAAACCTACGCGGCCAAGCTGGCGGTGCCGAACATGGTGGCCGCCGATATCGACGCGTTGACCAAAATCCTGGAATCCTACGACGACGCCGCCGATGCTGGCGACTGGGCCGAATTCAACCGGCAGTTCCATCTGGCGATGTGCGCGCCGTCGAATAACGAGCGGTTGCAGCGGCTGATCGAGGAATACTGTTTATCGACGACCAACCGTTACCCGCACTTGCGCATGTCGCTCGACACGCAAAAGGACGACGTGCAGCGCGATCACTACCGGATCGTCGATGCCTGCCGGCGTCGCGCGGTGGACGAAGTGGTGGAGTTGATCGAGGAGCACATTCTGGAGACGAAGCGCGAAGTGATGGCGGCGGCGCGGCTCGCGAGCCGCTGAGCGCGGGTCCGCGCCGCCAGCGTGGCGTGTGT
This sequence comes from Caballeronia sp. SL1002, assembly GCF_057814995.1. Classification (NCBI taxonomy): domain Bacteria; kingdom Pseudomonadati; phylum Pseudomonadota; class Betaproteobacteria; order Burkholderiales; family Burkholderiaceae; genus Caballeronia; species Caballeronia sp. SL1002. The sequence continues at coordinate 156,383 of NZ_JBYMUW010000005.1, forward strand.
TTAGAGATCCGCGTCGCCGGGACCGCAGCGCCGGCCCGGCACGTGCGCGCGCAGCACGGCGGCGATTTGCGAAGTCGTGCAATCGACCGGCACGACGCGCCGCCGCACGCAGGGATCGTCCTTCATCACCCATTCGACCAGCCGGTACGGACGGCCCCACGGCTGCTCGAACGGCGCCGACAGCCGGCATTCACGTAGCGACAGCGCGTATTCGCTTTTCATCGCCGGGGCGAGGTTTTGAGACAGTGCTTCGACCGCCATGATGCATCCTCCCGATGGTTGCCGACTTAACGGACGAGCGCGCGGCCAATGCTGGCGCGGCTTGCGAGGAGACTGTGCCTATCTAGAATTAAGGGCAGCTTAAGGAGTACGGCCGCACCGGTTTTGTCGCGCGTGGTCTTTTCGCCACTTTTCTCCGACGCCGCGTTACTGTATATTCATACAGCTAAATTGCCTGACCGAGGCTCGTTCGACATGAATGCCCATCCTGATTCCGCCGAAGCCGCCGCGCTCGTCCGCCTCGTCCGCGCGACACGTGCGGTATCGGCGGCATTCGACGCCACGCGCGGCGAGCCGGAATGGCGCGGCAGCAATGGCGTGGCGCGTGCGCTCAGCCGGCTGGACGCCGCGCTGCTGGAGCTCGACACCTCGGAGCGCTCGCTCGACGCTATACTTTCGCGCGCCGCCGAACATTAAACATCTGGAGCGATATCCGTGAGATCCGTATTCCTCACCGTCCTGCTGTTCTTTATGGCCGCGCCGGTTTTCGCCGTGCCGGGACTCTCCGCCGAGCGATACAGCGAGGTCTGGAATCCGCCCGAATCGCAAGGTACGAAGGCTCGCCCGAAAGCGCACGCCGCCACGCAGACACCGGTTCAGGCGAAAAAGAAACGCAAGAGCGCGACCACGGTCAAGAAGATCGCCGATCGCGCCGCGCTCGAATCGTCGCCGGGCGCTGCGCCGTCAGCATCGGCGAAGGGAAAAACGCCGAAACAACCGCTTCCCATGATCGATTTGCCACGCAAGGTCGGGCCGGACGGGCGCGTGATGCGCGTGAGTTATCCGGGGGATTGAACGCGATTTTTCCGCAGGAATCCGCAAGAAAAAGGGCGCCTGAAAAGGCGCCCTTTTTCATCGGGAAGCAGAACGCGCCTCAGAAAGCAGAACGCACCACGCCGCCGTCCACGCGCAACGATGCGCCCGTTGTCGCCGATGCCGCTTCGGAGCACACATAGACCACCATATTCGCGACTTCCTCGGTCGTCGCGAAACGCCGGATCAGCGAACTCGGGCGTTCGGTCTCGAAAAAGCCCTTCTCGAATTCCGCGAACGACTTGCCGCCCGCGCCCTTCTTGGCCATTTCGTCGAGTCCGTCCGAATGCGTCGGTCCGGGCAAGACGGCGTTGACGGTCACGCCCGTTCCCTTGCAACTTTCCGCGAGCCCGCGCGACAAGCCGAGTTGCGCCGTCTTGGTCACGCCGTAATGAATCATTTCGACTGGAATCTGCACGCCGCTTTCGCTGCTGATAAACACGACGCGGCCCCAGTTCTTCGCCTTCATCCCCGGTAGATACGCGCGCGAAAGGCGCACGCCCGACATGACGTTGGTATCGAAAAAGCGCTGCCAGTCGTCGTCGGTGATGTCTTCGAACGGCGTTGGGTCGAAGATGCCGAGGTTGTTCACGAGCACGTCCACGGCCGGAAAACGCTTGAGCAGCGCGTCGATCTGCGTGGGATCGGCCAGATCGCCCGCGAAGCCTTCGACATTCGCGCCCGGCACCTGCTCGCGCACGAGGGTGAGCGCGGCATCGACGGATGCCTGCGTGCGGCCGTTCACGACCACGCGCGCCCCTTCGCGCGCGAGGCCGATGGCGATTGCCCGGCCAATGCCCTTGGACGAGCCTGACACGAGCGCGATCTTGTCTTTCAGGTGAAGGTCCATCGAATCGGTTCTCCTAAATGGACACGGCCGGCCGGAAATCCGGCCGGCCGTGCGGTGTCGGATCGAAGGCGGCATGTGCCGCCCCCGACATCCTGACATGACAAGCCACTTTCGCGCTTAAAGCCGTCCCATCAGCAACAGGACGATCACCACGACCAGCACGACCCCAAGAATGCCGCTCGGCCCATAACCCCAGCTACGGCTGTGCGGCCACGACGGAATAGCCCCGACCAGCAACAAGATCAGGATGATCAGCAAGATGGTTCCGATGGTCATTCGACTTCTCCTTTATTAAGACCGCTGGATGTGTTTCTCGCGTGCCTCCCAGTACGGCACACGCGTGCACGGAACACGCCGCCGCTCGTGACCGGTGTCCGGCGGTCGCGGCATCGTGTCCGATGCGTACCCACATACAGCAAAGCCCGTGCCACCTTGGTGCATGGCATGACAGGCAAGGGTCTTGGGCCGGGCGAACGTGGTGCGTCCGGCTCAGGAGTTCGAAGCGTCAAGGGAAAACTTGCATTTGATCGGCCACTTTTTTGTAATGTGTGGCCGCAAGCCGTTTAAAAGAAGGACTGGAACAGCCAGAAGAGGCCGCCCGCGAGCGCGATCGAGACCGGCAGCGTGAGCACCCAGGCGAGCGCGAGGCTGCGCACCGTCCGCCATTGCAGGCCCGAGCCGTTCGCGGCCATGGTCCCGGCGACGCCCGACGAAAGCACGTGCGTCGTGCTGACGGGCAGACCGTAGACGTCGGCCGCGCCGATCGTCAGCATGGCGACGAGTTCCGCCGACGCGCCTTGTCCGTAAGTCAGGTGCGTCTTGCCGATCCGCTCGCCGACCGTCACGACGATCCGCTTCCAGCCGACCATCGTGCCGAGACCGAGCGCGACGGCGACCGCCACTTTCACCCAGGTCGGGATGAACTTGGTCGCGTGGTCGAGCGAGCCCTTGTAGTTTTTCAGGACGGCGGCATCGGCGGCGGCGAAGGCTGGGTCTTTTTGCTTGTCCATCAGGCGCAGCGCCTCGGAGGCGATGTACATGTTGTTGCGCACGTTATCGACGATATTCTGCGGCACCGCCGCCATCGAGCCGCTCGGCCCGACTTGTTCCTCGATCAGATCCGTCACCTGCTTGAGCGCGATGAGCGTGTTCGGCGCGAGTGTTTTCGTCTGGACATAGCGCTCGACGGTGCCGCGCGGATCGGCGACCGGCGCCGCGCCGCCCGCGTACCGCTGGAGCGTTTCCGACGCGTGATGGCCGACCGACAGGAAGGTCTGCGTTTCCTCGGTCGTAACGGCCTTGTTGAGCGCGTAGGCGGTCGGCACGGTGCCGATCAGGATCAGCATGATGAGTCCCATGCCCTTCTGGCCGTCGTTCGAGCCGTGCGCGAACGACACGCCGGTACACGTCAGGATCAGGAGGCAGCGAATCCAGAACGGCGGCGGCGTGTTTTTCTCCGGCTCCTTGTAGAGCGCCGGAATCCGCACGACGAGCTTCAGGATGTACAGCAGAAACCCCGCCGCGATAAATCCGATCAGCGGCGAGAACAGCAGCGATTTGCCGACCGCCATCGCCTGCGCCCAGTCCACGCCTGACGTGCCGGTCGCGCCGTGCAGCGCCTGATTCATCAACCCGACGCCGATCACCGAACCGATCAGCGTGTGCGAACTCGATGAAGGAATCCCGAGCGCCCAGGTGCCGAGATTCCAGATGATTGCCGCGATCAGCAGCGCGAAGACCATCGCGAAACCTTGCGATGTGCCGACGCCGAGAATCAGCTCGACCGGCAGCAACTGGAGAATGCCGAAGGCGACCGCGCCGCTCGACACCAGCACGCCGATGAAATTCCACGCGCCGGACCAGACCACGGCGAGATTTGGCGTTAGCGAATGCGTGTAGATCACGGTCGCGACGGCGTTCGCGGTGTCGTGGAAACCGTTCACGAACTCGAAGCCGAGCGCGATCAACAATGCCACGCCGAGCAGGAAGTAGGGCAGCATGGAGCCGGAACGGATGGGCTGCAGATCGTCGAGCAGGTGCGTGACGCAATACACGATCCCCACGCCGAGCACGACCAGGAACAGGCCGAGTGCGAGACGCGGGCCGAGCTTGCGGCTGCCGGCGGGGCTATCGAAGGTGATATCGGGCATGAGGTGGAATCCTTGAGAAACGAATGTGCGGCAGGTCGCTTCCATGGTTGCACGCGCTTCGTGGCGCTTTGATGACAGCGCCACGAGGCGCGTAAATCGTATGAATTGAACGATGTTGGGTTACGTTGCCGGCGAAAACGACGGAGATTCGTATGAGGATCCGAACGGATAAGCCGCACGTGTACGCCTCGCTATCATTGAAACCTCTCCGGCTTTAAGAAGGCGCACGAACATGAACGACATTCCGGCCCGTCACGGTCTCGAAGTGGGCGGCTCCGTCTGGCTGCAAAGCGGCGACGAAACGCTCGGCGGGGCGGCGCGTATCGCGCTTCTGGCGGCGATCCGCGAAACCGGCTCGATCACCGGCGCGGCCAAGGCCGTGAACATGAGCTACAAGGCGGCGTGGGACGCCATCGACACGATGAACAATCTCGCCGGCGAGCCGCTCGTCGTGCGGGCGACGGGCGGGCGCGGCGGCGGCGGAACGACGCTCACGCCGACGGCGTTGCGCCTGATCGAAACGTTTCGCGCGATCGAGCGCGAGCATCGGCGGTTTCTGGAACGCGCGGGGGCAGCGATCGAAAATTTCGGCGACGACTGGAAACTGATCGCGCGGATGGGCATGCGCACGAGCGCGCGCAACCAGCTTTTCGGGATAGTCAGAAAGGTGACGCGCGGGTCGGTGAACGACGAGATCGAACTGGCGCTGACCGGCGGCCAGCCGATTGTCGCCGTGATCACGCACGAAAGCACGGCAGCGCTCGGCCTCGCGGAAGGCGCGCAGGCTTTCGCGCTGGTGAAGGCTTCGTCGGTGCTGCTGCTGGCTGACCCGCCGCCGAAAATATCCGCGCGCAATCAGTTGCGCGGCGTCGTGGCGCGGATCGAGCGCGGCGCGGTGAATGCGGAAGTTTCGCTCTCGCTCGACGACGCCACCACGCTCACCGCCGTCGTCACGAACCCGGCCGTGGACGCGCTCGGGCTCGTGGAAGGCGGCACGGCGTTCGCCGCGTTCAAGGCGTCGAGCGTGATTCTCGGCGTGACGGACTGAGTTCGGGCGCGGTCCGTTCAGTGCGTTCAGCGCGGGTGTGTTTCACCTGGCCTTCGGTCAATTCGATCACCTGATCGCCGAACGTGGCGACGTCGTCGGGATCGTGGGTAATCAGCACGATCGGCAAGTCGAAACGGCTCTGTAACTCCGACAACTCCTGCCGCATGCGCTGCCGCAGGTTCATATCGAGCGCGGAAAACGGTTCGTCGAGGAGCAAAAGACGCGGATGCGGCACCAGCGCGCGCGCGAGCGCCACGCGCTGCTTCTGTCCGCCCGACAATTGCGCCGGATGCTGGCGCGCGACCGGCATGAGATCGAAAGCGTTGAGCCAGTAATCGACGTCCGCGTGCGCGAACCGCGCCGGCGCGTTGAACCAGCCGCGCTTCAGCCCGAACGCGATGTTCTGCCGCACGTTCAAATGCGGAAACAGCGCGTAATCCTGAAACAAATAGCCGATCCGGCGTTCCTGCGGCGGCAAATCGATCTCGCGCGCGGTGTCGAGAAGCGGCTCGCCATTGAGCAAGATCGTGCCTTCGTCGGGCTGCAACAGACCCGCGATGGCCTGCAAGGTCAGGCTTTTCCCCGCGCCCGACGGACCGAACAGCACGATCCGCTGATGCGTGGCGTCGAACGCGATATCGAGCAGAAAATCGCGCTGCGGCGTGACGAAATGCTTTTTGAGACGAACGGAAAGCGTGGTCATGTCAGCGCGCCGCCGAGAGCGGACGTTGCGGCAGGAGCCTGCCGGCTGCGAGCAGCACCACGACGCACGTCACCGACGTCACGATCACCAGCACGTTCGCGGTGTGATCGTCGCCGGCCTGCACGGCCGAATAGACGGCGACCGACAGCGTCTGCGTGCGTCCCGGCAGGTTGCCCGCGATCATCAGCGTTGCGCCGAATTCGCCGAGCGCGCGGGCGAACGCGAGCAGCGCGCCCGCCAGAATGCCACGCGCGGCGAGCGGCAGGCTCACGCGAAAAAACACGGCCGCTTCCGTCACGCCGAGCGTGCGCGCGGCGCGTTCGAATTGCGGATCGACGGCTTCGAACGCCGTACGCGCCGATTTCAGGACGAGCGGAAACGCCACGATGGTCGATGCAACCACCGCGCCTTGCCACGTAAACACGAGCTGAATATCGAACTTGTCGAGCCATTCCCCGATCACCCCACGCCGCCCGAGCAGCACGAGCAGGTAATAGCCGAGCACGGTCGGCGGCATGACGAGCGGCAGCGTAAGCAGCGAATCGACGAGATCGCGCGCCGGCGAACGCCAGCGCGACAGGCCGAACGCCACCGCGACGCCGAACACGATGTCGAGCGCCGTCGCCCAGCCCGCCACTTTCAGCGAGAGGAGAAGCGGCGTCCAGGCCTGATCGACGATCACTTTTGCGGCGCCTTGAAGCCGTATTGCGCGAGCACGGCTTGTCCGGCGGGCGAGAGCACGAACGCGATGAACTGGTCGGCTTCCGCCGCGTGCTTGCTTTGGGCGACGCGGGCGATCGGATAAGAGATCGGCGTTTGCGTCGGCACGGTCAGCGCAACCTTCACCCGATCCGGCATGACGGCGGCGTCCGTGCCGAACACGAAACCGGCGTCCACTTCGCCGCGCGCGACGTAATCGAGACTTTGGCGCACGTTCGCGGCAAGCACGCCCTTCGCGCTCACGGCGTCCCAGACGCCCGCTTGCGTGAGCGCGCCCTGCGTGTAGCGGCCGACCGGCACCGATGCCGGATCGCCGTAAGCAATGCGTTTCACGCTCGCCGCGCTCAGGTCGCGCACGGTCGACGGCGCGAATTTGCTGTCGGTCGGCACGATCAGGACGAGCGAATTCGCGGCGAAGTCGCGGCGCGTATCGGCTGCGATCACTTTTTCGTCGTTGGCCTTGTCCATCGCTTTCTGATCGGCGGAGGCGAACACGTCGGCGGGCGCGCCTTTGACGATCTGCTGCATCAGCACGTCCGATGCGCCGAAGTTCATCAACACTTTCGTGTCGGGATGCGCCTTCTGGAATGCATCGCCCACGGCCTTGAACGCGTTCGTGAGACTGGCGGCCGCCGAGACGACGATCTCATCGGCGTGCGCCGCGCCTTGCGCGACAAGGGTTACGAGGGCGACAGCGGCGATCAGCGATTTCTTGACCATAGCGGAGACAGTGGACTGAGTGGAAGGAAACCGCATCGTAATATATTTGCGGTTATAACGGTCGGCGGTATGCGCGCTATGTGGGATTGACGCGGGTTGCATCCGAGCAGCGGATTGACGCGAGTTTCAGCCCAGCGGCGGCTTCGGCAAGTCGGCTTGAGTGCGTTGAGCGGGCGACGGCCGGGGCAGCGAATTGCGATCCGCCTTCCAGCGCGCGCGGATGTACGGGCGCTGGTGGCCGGACAGATGCAGCGCGATTCCGGTGATCCAGCGCTGCGTGGGCACTGGCATGCCGTGCAGCGTGACGGCGACCAGCAGGAGACTTGCCGCGACCGGCGCGGGCGAAAGCCGGTCGCCCTCCGCGCGCCACGAACACGCGACGAACACGAGCGCGACCAGTGCGCCGAGCGTGCAGCCGAACACCACTTCCGACACCGAATGCGCGCTCAGCACGACGCGCGACAGACCGACTGCCGCGCCGGCCGCAAGCCCGAGCACCACGCCTGCAGCCCGCCAACCCGCGCGCGCAGGCAGCAACGCGACGAACAGCGCGACAGGGAGGACCGCTGTTGCGACCATCGCGTGGCCGCTGATACCAGTGAAATCCCACGGGCGCACGCCGATTCCCCATCCCAGAAACGCAATCTTCGTCACGAAGACGAGCCCGCTCGCGACGCCGAGCAGCGTCAGCCAGCCAGCCGAATAGCGCCACGGATAGCCGAGCGCGAGCCACGCGGCTGCGGCGAGCGCGAGCGGGATCATCACGCCGACGCTGCCGAGCGCGGTGATCGAAATCCAGAGCGATGAAGGTAAATCGGGCATAAACCGTGAATGAAGTGTTTAAAACGCAAGAAATTACACGCAGGAACACCGGTTGCTGCAATGCGGCAAAGCAGCCGCGGTTTTAATGGTCAGATTAATCCTAAAACGTTGCGCGCCATGTAACCATTATACCGCTGCGGCAGTTGTTGAACTGTGTCCTTCAACCCCTTTAAACGTAGGCTACGCGCCGCGCAACTGCGCCCATCTCCGCGTAAAAGGGTTCAGAACGTTCTTATAAGCTCCTAAAGCAGGACGTGCAGCCCTTGCGCAAGGCTCGGCGTTTAATGTTATTGTGCGCTGCACCAACCCGAGCACGGCGGTCTGAATTGCGCCGTTTCTCAAGCCCTGTTTGTGGAGTTCATACGATGTCGAAGAGCCTTACGAAGATCTGGCTGCGCGGCTTGCGACGCCTCGTTGCGACGCAAGCCGAGATCCCTCGCGCGCTCACGGCGCGTAAGCCTGCTAAAGCGGCGAAAGCCGCGAAAGCCGCGAAACCGCGCGCCACGGTCGCGAAAAAAGCCGCTCCGGCCGCCGTTGCGCCGAAGATCGGCGCGCTCGGCCGCGCGAGTGCGCGCCCGGCGGCGCGCGAATCCCGCGTGCGGCCGCGTGCATCGGCCTGGGCGGGCGGAAAGTGGACGCGCTCGTTTCACAGCGCGCCGCCGTCGCCCGGACGTTTTGTCAATCATCTCGCTTACGCGCTCTATTTGCCGCCGGGCGCGGCGCTCGCCCGCATGCCGCTCGTCGTGATGCTGCACGGCTGCAAGCAAAATGCCGACGAGTTCGCGCAGGGCACGCGCATCAATCTGCTCGCCGATCGCTTTGGCTTTGCAGTGCTGTATCCCGAGCAGTCGAAACACGATCACGCGCACCGCTGCTGGCACTGGTACGACGACTCGGGAAGTGCGGGCGGCGGCGAGGCGGCGTCGGTGGTGTCGCTCGTCGAGGCGGTCGTGGCCGAGCATCGGCTCGATCCCGAACGCGTCTATGTCGCCGGGATGTCGGCGGGCGCGGGCCTCGCGTCCATGCTCGCGATGAAATATCCCGAAGTTTTCGCGGCGGTCGGCCTGCATTCCGGTGTGGTCTACGGCGATTCGCGCTCGGCTATCGGCGCGATGGACCTGATGCGGCGAGGCAGCCGCCAGGACCCGGTCGCGCTGATCAACGCGGCCGTCGACGTGCCGAATTATCCCGGCATGCCGGCGGTGATCGTGCACGGCGAACTCGATTCGGTCGTCTCGCAGACGAACGCCGAGCAGTTGACGACCGAATTCCTGCGCCTGAACGGCTTTATCGACGCGACCGGCGCGTGGCGCAGCGGCGAAGGCCGCGAAGAAAAGCTCGCCGATGCGACCGTCCGCGACTTCGTGAAGGGCGGCCGCCGCGTGGTGAAAACCTGCATCGTGCGCGGGCTAGGCCACGCGTGGAGCGGCGGCGACGATACGGTCGCATTTCATGCGGCCAAAGGTCCCGACGCCACGGCGATGATGTGGGAGTTCTTCAAGCACCAACGCCGCGCGCCCCAAGCCAGGCACGCCACACGGGCGGCCAGCGTGGCGTGATTGTTTAAAGTGTTGCAATTTTGCGTTTAGGATCAATGCTCTAGTGCGAAAGGTGTGGCGTTGGATCAGGGATTACCCTATAATGGCTTCACTAGGTAATAACCCTGATCCCCGAGGTGCCACATGTATCTGCTCAGCCAACTCTTTTTGTTCCTCACGAAATCGTCCGAACAACGCTCCAAAGATCGCGATGACGCGTATCTGGCCGAAGCCACGGACATTTACGACCTCGAATACCGTATGAAAAAGCTGGATCGCCGTGCTTCGGGCCGCCATCCTTCGTGGCTTGCCCAGTAAGATTCGCGCGATTCAAAGCGCAGCGCTCCGAGTGGGCGCGCATCAATGCAAAAATGCCGGCTAACTGAGCCGGCATTTGCATTTCTGGCGGCGCTTTCAGCACAACGCTGAGTACGCCGCCAGCATTTCAGACGATTTTCACGCGGACCGGCACGTTGTTGCGGGTCGCGTTCGAATACGGGCAGACCTGGTGCGCTGTATCGACAAGCTTCTGCGCCTGATCGGCGGGAATGCCCGGCAGCGACACGCGCAATTCGATATCCAGTGCGAAACCACCGTTGTCATTCGGCCCCACGCCGACATCGGCGCTGACCGTGGTATCGGCGGGCAGCGCCGTCTTTTGCTGGCCGGCGACAAACTTCATCGCGCTCAGGAAACACGCCGAATAGCCCGCCGCGAACAACTGTTCCGGGTTCGTGCCTTCCGCGCCCGTGCCGCCGAGCGCCTTCGGCGCGCTCAATTTCACATCGAGTTGCTCATCCGACGAAACTGCCCGGCCGTCGCGGCCGCCCGTGCTCGTTGCCGTTGCCGTGTAGAGAATGCTCATGGTTTTCTCCTGGTTTGACGCCGCGTGTAAGCGGCTAAAGGTTCGGTGGCTGCTGATCGGCATCGTTCGCGCCAACCACGGGATGAAATATAACGTGCTAATAGTTAGTGTGCAAATTAAATAATTTTAATAGCTCCGATGATCGGCCACTATCGGTGTTTGTCAGCCTTCGTTGTATTCCTCGATCGTCGATCGCAACTGCTTCAGTTCGTCGCGCAAGCGGATAAGCCGCTGCGCATCCGAGCCGGTCGCGCAATAAATCTCGTGTGGGATGCCTGTTGCCTGCGCCTTGAGCGCCTGTCCGGACGGGGTAAGCCGTATATTGACCTGCCGCTCGTCGTTGACGCCCCGCGTACGCGTGACGTATCCCTGCGATTCGAGCCGCTTGAGCAAGGGCGTCATGGTCGCGGAATCGAGGTTGAGCCGCTCGGCAATCGTCTTCACCGTCAGCCCGTCCGACTCCCAGAGCACGAGCATTGCGAGATATTGCGGATAGGTCAGGCTCAATTTTTCGAGCAGCGGCTTGTACGCCTTGGTCATCGCGAGCGAGGTGGAATAGAGCGCGAAGCAAAGCTGCTGATCGAGTTCGAGCGGGATGTCGGGCGTGGTCGTCATGGCGTTGCACCTGGTCGGTCGATTCGACAGTGTACGCATGTCCTTTGCGCACTAACAAAAAATGGGCGCCGAAGCGCCCATTTTCAAGCTGGCAATCCTCCGAGCCGTCAGATGCGCGGGGAGTTGTTTGTGTTTGGCGCGTCCGCGCTGTCGGCGTCCTGCACGCCGAAACATCCGCGATACGTCGCGTAAAACGAGCAGTAAAGGGCGGTCGTGACGAGGATCGACGCGGGCATCAACACGGCCAGCGCCATTTCCTGGCTCGCGCCGAACGCCTGCATCAGCGCGGTCAGTCCGAACGAGACGGCGAGCGCGATGGCGATCCACAGCACGCCGTACACGATAAACGCGTTGCGATTGCGCCAGCAACTCACGAAGCTGAAGAAGAGCGCCTTGGGCGGCGCGACGTCGTGCCACGCGACCAGAATAGGCGCGAACCAGAAAAGCATTGCGACCGGCACGTAACAGCCCATCGCGACGAGCACCGCGAGCGGGCTGAAACTGGCCGCCACGGTTTCCGGATCGCCCGACGGACCGCTGCCGAGCATCATGCTGAGCAGCAATCCGCCATCGACCAATGCCGACAACGCGAAAATCGCGCCCATCGCAACGATATAGAGCGCGCCAAGCACCAGCAGACGCCGCGCGACGACGCTGCCGTAGGAGCGAAATCCATCGACGAGAACGGTCGGCCAGACCGGCTTTCCGCCGATCGTGTTGCGGCACGCCGCCATGAAACCGACCGCGATGCCCGGGATCAGGAGCAGCGGCAAAAACGGGCCGATGAGCGGAAGACGCGAGATGAGCGTCATTGCGAACAGATACGCGAAGAACACCGTGAGAAACGCGAGCGGATTCCGGCGGAACAGCCAGATGCCCTGGCGGAACCACACATAGCCGGTTTTAGCGGGGACTTCGATCAGTTGCATGAATGGCTTACCGTTGAGCGGAAGTAGAGGCGGCGTCGACGCGCTCGCGCAAGATGCGTTCGAAATGGCCGGGATCGTGCGGCTTGAGCATTTCGGCTTCGCGCGGACGATAAAAATCGTATAGACGCGATACCCAGAAACGCAACGCGCCCGCGCGCAGCATATCGTTCCAGTGATGGTTTTCGGCGGGCGTGAACGGGCGCACGGTCTGGTAGGCACGTAGCATCGCATCGACACGCAGCGGGTCCAGCACGCCCGTCGCCAGGTCGATACACCAGTCGTTCACGCACACGGCAACGTCGAATAGCCACTTGTCGACGCCCGCGAAATAAAAGTCGAAGAAGCCGCCGAGTTGCGTTTCGCCCGCGCTCGGATGCGCGAACAGCACGTTGTCGCGGAACAGGTCGCAATGGCACGGGCCTTCGGGCAACGCGGCGAAGTCGTCCGACGCGAAGAACGCGGCCTGATGCGCAAGTTCGGTTTGCAGCAGATCGCGTTGGTCGCCGGTGATGAACGGCAACACCGCGGGCGTGGTTTCGCGCCACCACGACAGGCTTCGAAGGTTCGGTTGATGCTGCGGAAAATCGCGTCCCGCGAGATGCATCCGCGCGAGCATTTGCCCGACCTCGATACAGTGCTGCGGTCCCGGCGACAGTTCCGGCGCGCCGTCGAGCTTCGTCACGATGGTCGCGGGCTTGCCGTTCAGCATGGCGAACAACGCGCCGTCGCGGCGCGGCATCGGGTCCGGAACCGGCACGCGATGCGACGCCAGATGACGCATCAGATCGAGATAAAACGGCAGTTGCTCGGCGCTCAGGTTTTCGAACAGCGTGAGGACATATTCGCCACGCGTCGTCGTCAGAAAGAAATTGCTGTTTTCAATGCCTGACTGAATGCCGCGAAAATCGACGACCTCGCCGAGATCGTAGTTTTGCAGCCAGTCGGCAAGCTGGGGAGCGGTGACAGCGGTAAATACGGCCATGCAGGAAGCGTCGGTCAGGTTGAAAAGCTGGCGCGCGCGGTCGAGCGCAAGGCGGCCAGTCTGGCGCGCCGCGCTTCCATGTGAAAGGCGCGGCGTCGAAGCGGAACAGCGTGCGGACTACAACGAGTCAGTAGTGCAACTTAGTACCGCAGATTCACCGACGGCAAACGCGTGCTCGCGCGGCCATTGTCACGAACAGAAGGCGATGTATCGGCCGGCGCGCTCATTTGATAGCTCGTGCCGAAATTCGAACGAACGTTGATTTCGACGGGCTTGCCTTTATCGCGGTATTCGGTAATTTCCGTCCCGTTCGTGCTTTTTTCATAGTAGCTCGGCAGCCGGGGCGGCGAGATTTCGACTTTCGAGCTGACTTCGGCGGCGGGACGGTTGATGGCCTTCAGGTCAGGAAGCCCGGCGGCTTCCTCCGGCGACATCGTGTGCGCCGCCGGTGTGGGTTCCGCCGCGGGCGCCGGCTGCGCGAACGCGCTGATGCTTCCGGCGGCAAGGACTGCCGCGATGGCGACAGAAAAGAGCGGCTTCATGTTTGTTTCTCCAGATGAGTGGCCGGATTTTAGCAAAATCGAATCGGCCAAAGGGACGCGCAATGCCTTATTTTGCGCCGCTTTTCCCGATTATGACCGAACCCGCCTCCGCGTTTCCCCTTACGCATTTTTGATTGACTCGACGACGCGCCGGAACCACACTTCATTGCAAGTGTGATCACAGGTCACAGATACCAAAGTTCAGCAGGAGACACGACGTGGCGACGCGTTCTGCGGGAAATGATTTGCCACCGCTCGAAGTGGTGGCGCGCGAGACGATGGCCGGGCGCGTCTACGCGCAGTTGCGCGAGGCGATCATGACCGGCCGTTTCGCGCCCGGGCAGTTATTGAGCCTGCGCGGCGTTGCGGAGGCGGTGGGTTCGTCGACGATGCCGGTGCGCGGCGCGCTCACGCGCTTGCAGGCGGAAGGCGCGTTGATCGACGGGCCGGGCCGCGCGCTGATCGTCCCGCCGATGACCCTCGAATTGCTCGACGAACTGCGCGACGTGCGCATCGCACTCGAAGGTTGCGTGGCGCGCCGGGCGGCATCGCGGATGACCCGGCCGCACCTCGACGCGCTCCAGCGCGTGTTCGACACGATGGACGCGCACGTCGAGGCCGGCGACGCGCCCGCGTATCTGCGCAGCAATTTCGAATTCCACATCGCCATCTACACGCACGGCGCGAGCGATCTCACGCTCGCGACCATCCAGAACCTCTGGATGCGCATCGGCCCGTTTCTCAACCTCGTCGCGCCGGATATTCCGCACATGCGGCGGTCGATGGCGGCGCACCGGATGATCGTCGATGCGCTTTGGCGCGGCGACGGCGAAGGTGCGAAGGCGGGTATCGAACAGGATATCGGCGACGCGGCGGCGGACTTGCAGGATCGGCTGCAAAGCAGAGAAGCGGCGCGCGCCTGAGCCGTGCGCCTGAAGGCGTATCAACGACAACACCAGCGGGAGACAAGGCATGACGGTTCTACAGATGTTGAAACCGCACGCGGGACTGCGCGTGCTCGTGACGGGCGGCGCATCGGGCATCGGGCTCGTGATCGCCCGCGCGTTCGTCGACGCGGGCTCGCGTGTCCATGTATGCGACGCGAGCCAGGACGCCATCACGGCGTTGTTGCGCGAGGAAGAATCGCGCGAATGCAACGCGATCACCGCGACGCTCGCGGACGTATCGGATCGGGCGGCGGTCGGGCGCGTTTTCGACGACGTTCGCACGCATCTCGGCGGTCTCGACGTGCTCGTGAACAACGCGGGTATCGCGGGGCCGACCGGCGGGATCGACGCGATTGCCGAAGACGAATGGCAAGCGACCATCGACGTGAATCTCAACGCGCAGTTCTACTTCGCGCGGCAAGCCGTGCCGATGCTGCGCGAGGCGCGCGATGGCGGCGCGATCATCGCGCTTTCCTCGGTGGCCGGGCGGCTCGGCTACGCGTACCGCACGCCGTATTCGGCCACGAAATGGGCGGTGGTCGGCCTGACCAAGAGTCTCGCGATCGAACTTGGCCCGGACAACATCCGCGTCAACGCGATCCAGCCGGGGATCGTGAAAGGGCCGCGTATCGAGAAGGTGATTTCGGCGCGCGCGGCGCAGCTCGGCAAGTCCTACGAGGACATGGAAAAAGACTATCTCGCGAAAATTTCGCTGCGCCGGATGACGACGCCCGAGGAAGTCGCGGCGACCGCGCTTTTCTTGTGCTCGCCGGGCGGCAGCGGCATCTCGGGGCAGGCGATCTCGGTTTGCGGCAACGTCGAAGTACTTTAAAACGCGGCTTACCGCATAACAAACAAGCGGAGACGAACAGCATGGCAACGAAACGCAAGGTCATCATCACCTGCGCGCCGACCGGCGCGATCCACACGCCTTCGATGTCGCCGTATCTACCGGTGACGCCGCAGGAAATCGGCGACGCCGCGCTCGCCGCCGCGAAAGAAGGCGCGGCGATCCTGCATCTGCACGCACGCGATCCGAACGACGGCCGCCCGACGCAAGACCCCGCCGTGTTCCAGCAATTCCTGCCGCGCATCAAGGCGGAGACCGACGCGGTGATCAACATCACGAGCGGCGGCAGCCCGCACATGACGGTGGAAGAGCGCCTCAAGCCCGCGCATCATTTCAAGCCGGAAGTGGCGTCGCTGAACATGGGATCGATGAACTTCGGCCTCTAT
The DNA here is from genome assembly GCF_057814995.1 of Caballeronia sp. SL1002. NCBI lineage: Bacteria > Pseudomonadati > Pseudomonadota > Betaproteobacteria > Burkholderiales > Burkholderiaceae > Caballeronia > Caballeronia sp. SL1002. The sequence continues at coordinate 172,142 of NZ_JBYMUW010000005.1, forward strand.
CCGATGCTCGACCGCTTCAAGGATCTCAAGCACGACTGGGAGCGGCAGCATCTGGAAAACAGCCGCGCACTGATTTTCAAGAACACGTTCGCGGACATCGAATACATCCTGACCTCGTGCGGCGCGAACGGCACGCGTTTCGAATACGAGTGCTACGACATTTCGCATTTGTACAACCTCGCGCATTTTGTCGATCGCGGGCTGGCGAAGCCGCCGTTCTTCGTGCAAAGCGTGTTCGGATTGCTCGGCGGGATCGGACCGCATCCGGAAGATCTGATGCATATGCGCCGCACCGCCGACCGCCTGTTCGGCAGCGACTACGTCTGGTCGATTCTCGGCGCGGGACGCCATCAGATTCCGCTCGCGACGCTCGGTGTCGCGCAAGGATCGAATGTGCGCGTCGGGCTTGAGGATTCGCTGTGGATCGAACCGGGCAAGCTTGCGGAATCGAGCGCGGCGCAGGTGATCAAGATTCGTCAAGTGATAGAAGGGCTTTCGCTCGATATCGCGACGCCCGCCGAAGCGCGCGCCATGCTCGGCCTGAAGGGCGCGGCCGAAACGAACTTCTAGGCGCGGAGGCCACCGTGGCGATTTCTACTGCTATTCCCAAGCTGAAAGTTGTCGCGATGCCGACCGGCTGGCTCACCGTCGATCGTTCGTCGCAAGTCTACGGCCGCTATTTCGGCCAGCAAATGAAGGTGCCGGTGTGGTCCACGGCCATCGTCGGCGCGGATAAAAAAATCGTCGTCGATACCGGCATTCACGATCCGGGCTGGGTCAGCAGTTTCGTGTGTCCGTGCGAGCAGGCGCCGGAAGAACGGCTCGAACGCGCGCTGAAGGAATACGTGGGCTGGAGCGCGGACGAGGTCGATATCGTCATCAACACGCATCTTCACTACGACCATTCGGGCGGCAACACGCTCTTTCGCAACGCGCGTTTCGTGATCCAGGCCGCCGAGTGGGAATACGCGGGACGGCCGCTGCCGACGCAGGCGACGTACTACCAGGAGTTCCTGATCGGCCGCGATCCGCTCGCGTATTTCCGCTGGTCGTTCGTGAATGGCGTGGCCGATATCGTGCCCGGCGTGCGCGTCGTGCCGACACCGGGCCACACGCCGGGACATCAATCGGTTGCGGTGAGTACGGCAGAAGGCGTCGTGCTGATCGCTGGCGATTGCGCGAACTGCATGGAGAACATCGTCGATCTCGTGCCGGTCGGGATCGTCCATGAGACGCAGGCCGAACTTGCTTCGCTCAAGCGCATCCGCCAGATCGCGGATTTCGTGATACCCGGACACGACCCGAACGTCGTGCCCGGATCGGCGGGAATTCAGCTTCCCGCCAGTGCACGTCTGCAGCACGTTGAAAGCTAGAACATAACGCTTCACTAAAAACGCAGGTCTGGAGGAAGACATGAAAGCACTCACGCGCACCATTCGAAGCGCGGGCCGGGTTGCACTCGGCGCCGCCGCAGTCACCGTATTTGCCGCGCTCGCGGTCTCGGGGCAAGCCAATGCCGCCGACAAGTACAAGGTTTTTCTATCGATGAGCTATGTCGGCAACGACTGGCAAACCGAGGCCGCCAACATGGTCAAGGCGATGGCGGCGACGCCCGCGCTGAAAGACAAGGTGGATCTCGAAGTGCAGGTCGCGGGCACCGACGCGCAAAAGCAGATCCAGCAGATCAACTCGATGGTGCAGGCGGGCGCGAAGGCCATCGTCATCTATCCGATCTCGCCGACCGCGCTCAATCGCGCGATCAAGAACGCGTGCTCGAAGGGCGTGGTGGTCGCGGCTTACGACGGCGAAGTGACGGAACCGTGCGCGCATAACGTGACCATCGACCAGAAACAGGCCGGCACCGTGACCGCCGAATGGCTCGCCAAGACCATCAACGGGAAGGGCAATATCGTGATGATCAACGGCGTGCCGGGCACGTCGGTGGATCGCGCGCGCACCGAGGCGGCGAAGGAAGTGTTCGCGAAGTTCCCCGGCATCAAGGTCGTGGCCGAAGGCACCGGCATGTGGAGCCAGGCGACCGCCAAGACGGAACTCTCGAAGATCCTCGCGACGAATAGCTGGGACAAGATCGACGGACTGTGGATGCAGGTCGGCTGCTTCACGGCGGCGTCGATGCAGCTTGACGCGGGCATCGCCGACGACAAGATCAAGCCGTGCGCGGGTGAATCGTCGAACGGCCACCGCGTGCAGATGTTGCCGCCGGGAGCCGTGAAGGGTGAGGGCGCGTATCGGTCGATCGGTTATCGCTCGATCTCCTACGGCGCGCCGCCGTATTCCGGCGCGATGGCGCTCAAGCTCGCCGTGCAGAAACTCGAAGGCAAGGATTTCCCGGCGCGCGTGACGCTCAAGCTGCCGCTCGTGCTGACGGCGCAGTCGAAACTTTGCAAGACGGGTTCGATCGATGAACTGAAGGCGGGCTGCACGGCGTTCATGCCGGACAAGGTGCCGCCGGGCTGGTTCGCCGACATCTATTCGGAAGAGTCCGCCGAAGTCGGCTTCAACGCCGCGCTGACCGGCAAGCCCGACTGACGCGAAACCGTCCACAGGAGAGAAGCTATGACGAGTGAATGGGCCGTCGATGTGTCGAAGGTCACCAAGCGGTTCGGCGCGACGGTCGCGCTCGACAACGCGTCGTTCCGGGTGAAGCGCGGCGCCGTTCACGCGCTGCTCGGCGAGAACGGCGCGGGCAAATCCACAACCGTCAAGCTGCTGTCGGGCCTGATCCATCCGGACGCCGGGAGCATCGCCATACTCGGCCGCAACGTCACGATGCGCAGTCCGAAGGACGCGCATCGGGCGGGCGTGCAGACCGCGTTCCAGGAGATGACGCTCGTGCGCGACCTGACCGTCGCGCAGAACCTGCTGATGTCGACGGAGCCGGTCGGCTGGTTCGGGCGCATCCGCCAGCGCGAGTCGCAGCGGCTCGCGGCGGAGTGGCTCGACCGGCTGGAACTCGGCGAAGTGCGGCCGGGCGCGTATATCCGCGATCTGGCGCTGCCGGTGCGCCAGAAGATCGAGATCGCGAAGGCGATCGTGCGCGCGCCGGAAGTGCTGCTGCTCGACGAGCCGACATCCGCGCTGTCCGGCCGCGACGTCGCGTGGCTCGCGCGGCGGATCGAAGAGATGAAGGCGCGCGGCGTCACGTTCGTGTTTATCTCGCACCGGATGCAGGAAGTGCGCGAGTTCTGCGACAGCCTGACGGTGTATCGAAACGGTCACGACGTGGGCGCGTTCGACACGAAGGATATCTCCGACGACGACGTGATCCGCCTCGTGATCGGCCGCTCGATGGACGCGAAATATCCGCCGAAAGTGGCGACGCCCTCGGCGCTCCCGGTGCCCGCGATGGAAGCGCGCGGCATCAAGGTGGACGGCGTGGTGGACGATTTCAATCTCACGCTGAAGGCAGGCGAGGTACACGGCATCGCGGCGTTGCAGGGCATGGGGCAGCGCGAGATTTTCGAGGCGCTGTTCGGCGCGCAATTTATCGACGAGGGCGAATTGCGGGTGGACGGCAAGCCGGTCACGCTGACCTGCACGGCCGATTCGCTCAAGGCGGGCGTATCGACAAGCTTTCTGCCGGAGGATCGCAAAACCGAAGGACTGTTCCTGCGGTTGCCCGGCGGCGAGAACGTGTCGCTGCCGGTGATCGGGCGCTTCTCGCGCTTCGGGTTGATTCAGAAGAAGCGCGAGCGCGCCGCGATTGGCCGCGTCCTCGCGCAGATGGAGGTCAATCCGCGCGCCGTGTACAAACCGTGCCTGTCGTTTTCGGGCGGCAATCAGCAGAAGATCGCGATGGCCAAGTGGCTGCTCACGCAAAGCCGCGTGTGGCTGATGTTCGATCCGACACGCGGCATCGACGTGGGCACCAAGCACCAGATTTTCGTGCTGATGCGCGCGTTCGCGGCGGCGGGCGGCGCGGTGCTGTTCTATTCCACCGACGTCCCCGAGCTCGTGAACGTGTGCGATCGCGTGTCCGTGGTGTATCGCGGGCGTAATGCCGCCGAGCTGGAAGGCGACGCGCTCACCGAGGAAAACGTGATGCGCAAGATGCTCGCCGCCTGAGCGCTTTTGCCTGCCGTTTGGCTTTTTTCAAAGACACGAGGTTCACCATGAACAACGCCATTGCGTCGCCCGACAGCGAGATCGTGCGGCCCGGCGCGCGAACCGGAATCGGCGCGCGCGTCGATCACTATCGCGGTCTCATCATCGCTATCGGCGCGCTCGCGGCCATGCTCGTGGCGTGGGTGTCGCTCTCGGCGACGCCAGTCGGGCTCTACGACGTCGGCTCCGTCATTTCGAGCAGCGCGACGCTCGCGCTCGCGGCGGTCGGGCAAACCATCGTCGTGCTCGGCGGCGGGTTCGACCTGTCGGCGTCCGCCGTGCTCTCGCTTGCCAACGTGCTCGCTGTGCGCTTCGTGCAAGGCTCGCCCGCCGAACAATGGGCGGGCGTCGCGCTGATCATCGCGATCGGCGGCGGGATCGGCTTCGTGAACGGCGCGGTGATCGCGTGGTTCCGCTTGCAATCCATCGTCGTCACGCTTGCCACGATGTTCATGGTGCAGGGCATTACGCTGTTGATCCAGAACAAGCCGGGCGGCAGTATCGGCGAGCAGTTCGGCGGTTTCGTCACGTCCGATCTGATCCCCGACAAATTGCCGATGTCCGCCGCCGTGCTCGTGCTGGCGCTGCTGGTCTGGACGTTCGTGAAGCGCACGCGCTTCGGCGTCGGTCTCTACGCGCTCGGCAGCGACGCGGACGGCGCCTACGCGAACGGCATGCCGGTGACGCGCTACCGGATCGGCAGCTACGTGCTCGCGGGCATGTTTTACGCGGCGGCGGGCTTGTATGTATCGGCGCAGACCGGTTCCGCCGATCCGCTCGTTGGCCGGCCGCTGCTGCTTTCGATGTTCACGGCCGTCGTGCTCGGCGGCACATGGCTCGGCGGCGGACGCGGCGGTTGCGTCGGCACGGTATTCGCCGCGATGACGCTGATGATCACGGTCAACATCCTGCTCGTGCTCAACGTGTCCGCGTTCTTCACGACCATTGCCGAAGCGACGATCCTGATACTCGCGGTGCTCGGCTCGTCGATCGGCAAGCAGTCGGCAGCGCACCAATGCGCGCGCTATGCGGGGCAATGGTTCAAGGCGTGGCGGACGAACACGCGCGCAAGGAACGACCCTGGCGCGCGCCGCGTCAAGTTCGAAGTGGAGGATTTCCGCCCGGTTGCGAATACGGAACTCAAGGGCCGCGTGCTCGCCGACTGGATCGAGCGAAACCGCGAATGGGTGAAGTACGTCGTTCCGGCATACCTGCTGTTTTTCGCGGTCGTGGCGATCACCGGCGTCGTCTACGGTCCCGGCGTGCTCGCGAGCGCGAACTTCTACACGAGCCTGCTGACGCTCACGCTCTTTCTTGCGATTCTCGGCCTCGGGCAAGGCGCGGTCATCCTGACCGGCGGGCTGGATTTGTCGGTGCCGTGGCTCATCACGCTCTCGGGCGTGCTGCTCACCGGTCTCACGCACGGCGTGAACGGCGCAGCGGTGTGGGCGGTGCCGCTCGTGCTCGGCGCGGGATTGCTGGTCGGCATCTTCAACGGTCTCGGCGTGGTGGTGCTTGGCTTGCCGCCGATTGTCGTGACACTCGCCGCGAACGGCCTGCTGCAAGGGCTGACGCTGATCTATTGCAACGGCTCGCCGCAAGGCTGGGCGCCATCCGCGATCAGCAATTTCACCAATGGCCGGCTCGGCCCGCTCTCGCTCGCCGCGTGGTGCGTGCCCTTGCTGCTCGTGTTCGCGCTGTTACTGCTGCATCGCACGCCGTTCGGCCGCCGCGTCTACGCGGTCGGCAATTCGCCGGTCGCGGCGAAGCTCGCGGGCGTGCGGGTCGGCGCGACGCTGGTCGCCGTGTATTGCCTGTCGGGCCTGTGTTCCGCCGTGGTCGGCTTGCTGCTCGCCGGGTTCAGCAGCCAGGCGTTCCTCGGCATGGGCGATCCGTACCTGCTGCCGTCGATCGCGGTGGTCGTGGTCGGCGGCGCGCTGATCACGGGCGGACGCGGCCACTATCTCGGCGTGTTCGGCGGCGCGCTGCTGCTGACCGCGCTCGGCACGCTGCTCGCGGGCACGACCGTGCCGCCCGCGGTGCGCGACATCATCAACGGCTGCGTCGTGCTGGCGGCGGTCATCACGTTGCGCGACAAGAAATCTTGAGGAGAGGTGAGATGAATTTGAATCCGGAGCGGCGCGTCGCAGTGATCGGGAGTGGCCGGATCGGGCGGGCGTGGTCGATCGTGTTCGCGCGCGCGGGCTTTCAGGTGCGCCTTCACGACGCCGATCCCGCGATGCTCGACGGCGCATTGCCCGCGATTGCCGAGAGCGTGCGCGATCTCGACTCGTTTGGATTGATCGACGAACCCGCCGATGCGCTAGTCGCGCGTATTGCGGTCTTCCCCGCGCTCGCGGACGCCGTCGCGGATGTCGAACTGGTGCAGGAAAACATCGCGGAGATCGTCGAGGCAAAACGCACACTGTTCGCCGATCTCGACCGGCTGACGCGCCCGGATACGCTGCTCGCCAGTTCGACGTCGGGCTTGCCCGCGTCCACGTTTACCGGACATTTGATGCATCGGTCGCGATGTCTGGTCGCGCATCCGGTGAATCCGCCGTCGCTCGTGCCGCTGGTCGAACTATGCGGCGCGCCGTGGACATCGGCGGAAACCATCGCGCGGGCGCGATCGCTTTACGAAACGGCGGGACAAAAACCCGTGACGGTGGCGAAGGAAATCGGCGGCTTTCTGCTGAACCGGCTTCAGGGCGCGGTGCTGCATGAAGCGATGAGCCTCTACGAACAAGGTTACGCGACGAGCGCCGACCTCGACACGGTGATGCGCGACGGCCTCGGGTTGCGCTGGTCGTTCATGGGACCGTTTGAAACCATCGACCTGAACGCACCGGGCGGCGTCGCCGATTACGCGGAGCGTTACGGCGCGATGTACCGCACGATCATGGCCGAGAGCGAGCCGTTCGAATGGTCGCCCGCGACGACTGCGCGGCTCGACGCCGAGCGGCGCGCCGTGCTGCCGCGCGAGCGGATCGAGGAACGCAGCCGCTGGCGCGACCGGCGGCTGATGGCGCTGCTCGCGCATCGCCGCGCGCTGGCCGCGAAAAAGGATGACGACTGAAGCCTCGTCGCGACGACCCAACAATAACCGGAGACAACGATGATCGAAACGCGCTTGCTGGTGGACGCCGATAACCATCTCGGCGAAGGCCCGCTCTGGGATGTGAAGGAACAGCGGCTCTACTGGATCGACAGCACGGCGGCGGAAATCAGCAGTTGCCGCGCGGACGGCAGCGACGTGCGGCGGTATTTCGTGCCGCGCCATATCGGCTCGATGGCGCTGCGGGAGTCGGGCGGCGCGGTGGTCGCGCTCGCGAACGGCCTGCATTTTTACGACTTCGACTCGCAAACCCTGAAGTTCATCGCCGATCCCGAAGCCGACGACACCGAAACGCGCTTCAACGACGGCAAAGTGGACCGGCGCGGCCGATTTGTCGCGGGGACGATGGCCTACGATTTCGATCGCTACGATGCCGACCGCGGCCAGCGCTCGACGCGCAGCGGCGGCCTTTACAGTCTCGACACGGATGGCCGCGTGACGCGGCTCGACGGCGGCATCAGTTGCTCGAATGGACCGTGCTGGAGTCCGGACAACCGCACGTTCTATTTCACCGATACCTACGACCGCCAGATGTACGCCTACGACTACGACATCGAAACCGGCGCGGTGGCGAACCGGCGCGTGTTCGCCTCGGCGCGCGACATGGCGGGCACCTTCGACGGGGCGACCGTGGATGCCGAGGGCTTTGTCTGGTCGGCGCTCGTGTTCGGCGGCCGGATTCTTCGATACGCGCCTGACGGCCGCCTCGATCGCGTCGTCCCGTTTCCCGTGCGCAACCTGACGAGCGTGATGTTCGGCGGCCCGGACCTGGATATTCTGTATGTCACGACGATGGGTCGGCCGATGTGGGGCATTCCGCAAAAGGAACGCGACAAGGGCGGCTTGTTCGCCGTGACCGGGCTTGGCGTGAAGGGCTTGCCGGAGCCGCGATTCGCGGGTTGAGCGCACTCGGCGGTTTGAGCGTGGAGCGCGCGGGAGGTGAGGCGCGCGTTCCTCGTGCGCGTCATGTGCGTCATGTGCATCACGGGCATCCCGCGCCTTACGTGCCTCACGCCAGATCGAGCGCGCCGGTGAGATCGCCCAGCGGCGCCTCGCCATTCGCCGCGAATGCGCGGTCGCGCAGCACAACGCCGTCGAGCGGTTCCAGTCCATGCACGCGGCTGATGAAGCGCAGGATGGAGTTCGTGTCGTACACAGTGTGATCGACGTAGCCTTTCTTCGCAAACGGCGCGATCACCAGCGCAGGAATGCGCGATCCCGGCCCCCACCGATCACCCTTCGGCGGCGCGACGTGATCCCACCAGCCGCCGTTCTCGTCATGCGTGACGATCACCACCGTGTTCTCCCATTGCGGCCCGCGCTGAATCCGCTCGATCACCTTCGCGATATGCCGGTCGCCCGACTCGACATCGGCGTATCCGGCGTGCATGTTCAGATTGCCTTGCGGCTTATAGAACGTGACGGCGGGCAGACGTCCCGCGTCGATATCGGCGATGAGCCGGTTGCTCGACGCGTCGTCACCCAGACCCGCGTCGCGCAGATGCTGAGTGCGCGCGGCCGTGCCGGGCGCGTAGTTCGTGAAGTAATTGAACGGCTGATGATGATGCTGGAAATCGGGCACCGAGCCGGTATCGCGATGCTCCAGCGCGTACTGCCACGCGCCGGCGTACCACGCCCAATCCACGTTGCGTGCCGAGAGCCGGTCGCCAATGGTCGCGTAGGTTTGCGGCGGCAACACGCGCGGGTTCGCGGGATCGGCGAGCATGGGATCGCCGCCTTCCGCCGGACCGATATTGCTAGGCTGAAAAGGCGGTGCCATCGTGTTCACCGCGTATCCGTCGGCGGTGAGCGCACCGTCGCGCACGAATACCGGCGGGCCGTCGAGCGCGGATTTCGGCGAATCCGGCGCAAGCCTCAGTTGCGTGCCGGTTGGATCGTCGCCTTCGACCACCGAGACGAGTTTCTTGGCCGGCCCGTTGTGCACATCCGGATAGAACGGCGCCTGCGCCGAAATGAGAAAGATGTGGTTCAGCCATGACCCGCCGAATGCGGCCATGAAAAAGTTGTCGCACAGCGTGTACTGACGCGCGAGATTCCAGAGCCGGAGCGAATCGGCCGAATTGCGGTAATGACCCATGACGAGGCCGCCCGAATCCGCCCACGCGGCGAACTGATTGTTACGCCCCGCGTTGATCTGCATCTGGTTCTGATAAAAGCGATGCCACAGATCGCGTGTAATCACACCGTTCGGCAGCGGCGCGCCCTGCGGATCGGCAAGCCGGAATGGTCCGTTGCGCAGGCCGTCGATATCCTTTTCCGAGATCATGTAGCGCTTGCCGTCCACGTCCTGTGCTTGCGGCACGAGACCACCCCAGATTTTCGGCAGCGTGGGCAGCGGTGTCACGCCGTCGCGGTCGAGTTGGGCATAACGGGTAGCGGGCACGGCCTCGAGCGGATATTGCACACCGGGAAAATTGCCGTACAGATTGCTGAAGCTGCGGTTCTCCGCATAGATCACGACGATCTGCCGGACCTTTGCCTGCAACGTGCGGTCCAGCGCGAGATCGGCGGCGGTCTTCGGGGTCGTGGGATGCGACTCCAGCAGATTGCAACCGCCGAGCGAAAGCCCTGCAAGACCCACGCCCGCAGCCAACAGGCGGCGGCGCACGGGATCGAGCGGTGCGTCGCTCGCGGTGGGGTGATCGTCACGCGGGTCGTCGTGCTGGCTCATTAGCTCGCTCCTGATACCGGAAATGATGGACGCGCCCGCCTACGTGGCGGAGGCGCGCATCACATTATCGTCATCGGGCGCGGGAGCGCAAACCGGGGAAACCTCGGACCGTTTCGCATCCGACAACGAACTCGACGGATGTTGCGCCAAAGTTGGCGCGGAAGAAACTCAGCCAAAAGTCATAGTCCGCACGTGCGTGCAAAACGCCTATGACTTTTGGCTGACTGGCGAGCGCCGCGGTGCGCGACTACTATCGACTGGAACTGTTTGGTATCGATCCGGATCAACTGAACACGAGCTTGGCGCCGACCAGCAGGAGCGTTGCGGCCAGCACGTTGCGCAGCAGCGCCTCGGGCGCTTTGGTGGACAGCATGCTGCCTATCGCGATACCGGGCAGCGACCCGACCAGCAACGAGGCGAGTAGGCTCCAATCCACCGAGCCGAGCAGCCAGTGGCCGGTCCCTGCTATGAGCGTGAGCGGCACCGCGTGCGCGACATCCGAGCCGACGATGCGCACCGTCGGCAGCCGTGGATACAGCAGTAATAAAACGGTCACGCCAATGGCGCCCGCGCCGACCGAGGTTATCGACACCAGCACGCCGAGCACGACGCCGGTCAGAACCGTCCATGCAGTGGTGCGGAGTTCGCTTTCGGTGCGCTCGCGGCCCTTTCGGTAAGCCAGGCGGGCCAATTGCGGACGGAACACGAGCGAAACAGCGGTGATGAGGAGCGCCGAGCCGAGTATCACCTGGATCAGCCGCGAGGCGCCGGGTGTATTCAGGCCGTAGCGGTGGAGCAGGAACAGCGTGAGCGCGGCGGCGGGCACGCTGCCGGCGGCGAGGCGGCCGGTGATGCGCCAGTCGACGGACCCTTTCATGCCGTGTACGAGCGTGCCGGTGGCCTTGGTCGCGGCCGCGTACAGCAGGTCCGTGCCGACTGCCGTCGCAGGATGGATGCCGAACAGGAGCACGAGGAGCGGGGTCATCAGCGAGCCCCCGCCCACGCCCGTCAGGCCGACGAGAAAGCCAACCGCAAGACCGGATGCGGAATAGAGTAGATCAATGTGCGGAAATGACATGCGGGTCGGAGAACCGGTTTGCGTTGAGTCGGTCGAAAAACCGTCGATGATAGCCCGACGCGCGGCCGGACGTCGGCGGAGTGGCCGGAACCGGCTTGAGCGGCGGGGAGCGACACCGCATTCGCGCTCGTCCGCCCGTACAATCGGACGCGAGTTTCGGTGCCGCGGCGTTCCAGCACGTCGAACCAATCTGAATCAATCAAGCGGGAAGGTGCAATGGAAACAAAGCAACAGCAGCAAGCCAGCGCGGTACATGACGACGCCTTCATCCCGACTGAGCACGCGAACATCGCGAGCGAGCGGCAACTGGTGCTGAAAGCGGGCAACACTTTCGTCGTCAACGACGCGAACGGCGACATTCGCGGACACGACGACGGCTTGTTCGTGAACGATACGCGGGTGCTGTCCGAACTGCTGCTGACCTTCGGCGGCCGCGCCCCGTCGCTTTTGTCGGGCAGCGTGTCGAGCGACAACTCCGTGTTCACCGCACATCTGACCAACCGGCCGCTGCCGCCCATCGGCGGCGCGACCACGCCGGAAGGTGTGATCCATGTCGAGCGAAAACGCGTGCTTTCAGGCCATGTGCTTCACGAAAGCGTCGTGTTGACGAATTACGGCACGGAACCTGCAACGGTGCCGGTGTCCATTTCGTTCGGCGCCGATTTTCTCGATATGTTCGAGGTACGCGGCAGCAAGCGTCAGCGTCGCGGCAAATTGCTGCCACCCGTCATCGAGAATGGCGAGGTGCTGCTGCGCTATACCGGTCTCGACGAAGTCGAGCGCACGGTTCGCATTCTTTTTTCGCCTGCACCCGACGCGCTGACCACGAGTCGCGCCGACTACGCGCTCCGGATCCAGCCAGAAACGGCGATGTCGATCTATTTGTCGGTGACAGCCACCACACACGCACTGAGCGACGCCAGCGAGCAAAGCAAGAAGAACGCGGCGGAAGGCGCGGAGTGCGCACCGGAATCCGGCCGGCCTGCTATTCGCGAGGCGCTGGTGGAAGCGCACCGGCGGATGCGCGAGCGACGGCGGGCGACGGCACGCGTGCATTCGAGCAATCCGCTCTTTAGCGAATGGATCGACCGTTCACTCGCCGATCTCGGCCTTCTCACGACCGATCTCGAGACCGGGCCGTATCCCTACGCGGGTATTCCGTGGTTTTCGACGGCGTTCGGGCGTGACGCCATCATCACGTCGCTTCAGATGCTGTGGCTGCAGCCTTCGCTCGCGGCCGGCGTGCTGCGCTTTCTCGCCGCGCATCAGGCACGCGAAGATTCCGCGTTCCGCGATGCGCAGGTCGGCAAGATCATGCACGAGACGCGCAAGAGCGAAATGGCCGCGACCGGCGAAGTGCCGTTCGCGATGTACTACGGCGGCGTGGACAGCACGCCGCTCTTCGTCGTGCTGGCGGGCGCCTACGCGGAACGCACCGGCGACAAAGCGCTGATCGACGAATTGTGGGGACCGCTGCAACTCGCCGCGCAATGGATCGCGCGACATTGCGACACCAACCCGTTCGGTCTGCTCGACTACCAGCGCGCGTCCGAGGGCGGGCTCGCCAACCAGGGCTGGAAGGACAGTCAGGACTCCGTTTTTCATGCCGACGGACGCTTCCCGGACGGGCCGATCGCCCTCGTCGAGGTGCAGGCTTACGCGTCCACGGCGTTCTCGACGATGGCGAAATTCGCGCGCGAGCGTGGCGCCGAGCAGGACGCGCTTTCGTTCGAAGCACGGGCCGAAAATATCCGCGAACGTGTCGAAGAGATGTTCTGGATGCCGGAGTCGGCGTTCTATGGCATCGCGCTCGACGGTCATGGCGATTTGTGCCGCGTTTTGTCGTCGAATGCGGGGCACTTGCTGGCGTTCGAACTCGTCAGCCGCGAGCGCGGCGAGGCGGTCGCGCGGCAACTCGAATCCACTATCTTTCACACCGGCTGGGGCGTGCGGACGCTCGCGGCGGATCAGCCGCGCTTCAACCCGATGTCGTATCACAACGGCTCGGTGTGGCCGCACGACACGGCGATGTGCGCGCGCGGCCTCGCGCGCTACGGCGATCGCGGCGGCGCGGTGCGCTTGTTGCAGGCGCTGTTCGAGGCGGCGGTGACATTCGACATGCGATTGCCGGAGCTTTTCTGCGGCTTCACGCGGCAACGCGGCGAGCGGCCGATCGCATATCCGGTCGCGTGTTTGCCGCAAGCGTGGGCGGCGGGCGCGCCTTTCATGATTCTCGAAGCGTGTCTCGGCATCACGATCGACGCTGTGCGCGAGGAAGTGCGGATCGACCGGCCGCAGTTGCCGGACGGTATCGACTGGCTGGAAATTGGCGATTTGAAGGTGGGCGAACGGTCGGTGTCGATCACCTTCCGGCGCGTCGGACGACAGGTCGTGCCTTCGGTGGAAGGCGACGTGCGCGTGGTAGCGCTGCTGTAAATGCGCGGCGAGCGGCGTGGCGGCTGAGTTCTCAACAGCCGCCACGACGACCGAAAACGATCAGACTGCGACGCTGCCCACGTAGTTTTCCGCGAGCGCGGTGGCGGCGGCGCGGGACGTCGTCACGTGCTCCAGTTCGGAGACTTGCAAACGTTGCTCGAACGGCGAGGTGTCGTCGAGACGGTGCAGCATGCGCGTCATCCACCACGAGAAATGTTCCGCGCGCCAGACGCGCTTGAGCGCGGTTTCCGTGTAGGCGTCGAGCTTGTCGCTCGTACCTTCCTTGTAGAACGCCTGGAGCGCAGCCGTCAGTACACGCACATCCGACACCGCCAGGTTCATGCCTTTGGCGCCGGTCGGCGGCACGATGTGCGCCGCGTCGCCCGCGAGAAAGAGCTTGCCGCACTGCATCGGCGTGGACACGAAGCTGCGCATGCCGACAATATTCTTCTGGAAGATCTTGCCTTCGGTGAGCTTCCAGCCGTCCGCCGTATCGACGCGTGCGTGCAGTTCGTTCCAGATACGGTCGTCGGACCAGCCGTCCACCGTATCTTTCGGATCGCACTGAAAGTACATGCGCTGAACGTTCGGCGAGCGCGTGCTGATGAGCGCGAAACCGCGATCGTGGCGGGCGTAGATCAGTTCCTCGGACGAAGGCGGCGCTTCCACGAGAATGCCGAACCAGCCGAACGGGTAGATGCGCTGGTAATCCTGCCGGAGCGATTCCGGAATCGAGCCGCGCGCCACGCCTTGGGAGCCGTCGCAGCCGACGATGAAATCGCACTCCAGTTCGTGATCCTGGTCTTCATGACGATATTTGATGCGCGGACGAGCGTCGCCGTTTGCGTCGAAATCGTGCAGCGAGACGTTCGTCACGTTGAATTTCAGCGCGGCATCGGCGGCCACGCGCGCGGCCACCAGGTCTTTGATGACTTCGTGCTGCGCATAGACCGTGATCGAATGGCCGGTGAGTTCGGTAAGCGCGATCCGGCGGCGCTGGCCTTCGAACGCGAGTTCGAAACCGTGGTGCAACGCGCCTTCGGCCTGCATCCGCGCGCCCACTCCGGCTTCGTTTAGCAGATCCATCGTGCCCTGTTCGAGCACGCCGGCGCGGATGGTCGATTCGATGTCGTTGCGGCTGCGCGATTCGAGTACGACCGATTCGATGCCGCGCAGATGGAGAAGGTGGGAAAGCAGCAAGCCCGCAGGGCCCGCGCCGACAATGCCGACTTGAGTACGCATGGTTGTCTCCTGAATGCGTGTGAATGTTTTGTGGACACAGTCTGCGGCGATTGGTCGCTATCGCGCAACGCGATAGCGCGGATAGCCCTTATTCGTTTTCGAGATAGAGGAGCATGCGCTCCGGCGTCGACGGGTCCGCGCTTTGCTGCAAGGCCCTCGATGACATTTAACGAACGAAATTGAGGAAAATCGCCATGACTCAGTACGACTATCCCGCGCCGCCGTTTCCCGATCAGCCGCAAAATCAGCAGCCGGGCCACACGCCGCCGATGGATCCGCAACCCGACCACGGCGAGCAGAGCTACAAAGGTTCGGGGCGCCTCGCGGGGAAGGCGGCGCTCATTACGGGCGCGGACAGCGGGATCGGCCGGGCGGTCGCGATTGCCTACGCGCGCGAGGGCGCGGATGTCGCGATCGCGTATCTGGATGAACACGAGGACGCGAAGGAAACGGCGCGCTGGGTTGAGGAGGCGGGGCGAAAGGCGCTGCTGCTGCCCGGCGATATCACCGATGCCGCGCATTGCCGCGATCTTGTCGCGAAAACGGTCGCCGCGTTCGGACGGATCGACGTGCTCGTGAACAACGCGGCGTATCAGATGACTTACGACGGCCTCGAGTCCATCAGCGACGAAGAGTGGGACAAGACCTTCTCGACCAATATCGGCGCGATGTTCCGCATCACGAAGGCCGCGCTGCCGCATATGAAGCCGGGGAGCGCGATCGTGAATACGAGTTCGGTGAACGCCGACAGCCCGAATCCGGGGTTGATCGCGTATGCGACGACCAAGGGCGCAATCCAGAATTTCACCGGCGGCCTCGCGCAACTGCTGGCCGAAAAAGGAATTCGCGCAAACTGCGTCGCGCCCGGGCCGATCTGGACGCCGCTCATTCCGTCCACCATGCCCGCCGAAAAAGTGAAGAATTTCGGCTCGCAAGTGCCGATGAAGCGGCCCGGCCAGCCGGTGGAACTCGCCGCCGCCTACGTCATGCTGGCATCTGACGAGGCGAGCTACATTTCCGGCGCGACCATCGCGGTCACGGGCGGCAAGCCGATTATCTAGGCGCGGCGGGGCGCTTCTGTATCATGGTCAGCGGTCAATTCCCGCCGTTCAAAAGCGCCCGCCATCATGCAGATTTACGTCGATGCCGATGCCTGTCCCGCCGTGGTCAAGGACATCCTGTTCCGGGCCGCGCCGCGCGTGCAGATTTGCGTGACTCTGGTGGCAAACCAGTGGTTGCGCACGCCGCCGTCGAAATTTATTAAAGCGGTGCAGGTTCCGGCGGGATTCGACGTGGCGGATCAGCGGATCGTCGAATTGGCGGAGCCGGGCGATCTCGTCATCACCGCCGATATCCCGCTCGCGTCCGGCGCGCTGGACAAAGGCGCGCTCGTGCTCGATCCGCGCGGATCGTGGTTCAGTGCCGAGAATATCGAGGAACGCCTGACGATGCGCGCGATGATGGACCAGTTGCGCAGCACGGGCGTCGATACGGGCGGACCGCCGCCCTACAGCCCCCGCGACGGCAAGACGTTCGCCGCGCAACTCGACCGCTTTCTGGCAAGGCATCGCGCGTCGAAACCGTCCGGCGCGCCGTGAAAACGACCGGAGAGCGGCCACCGGGTTCACGCAACATGTGCGCGCCGTGAATCCCGGATAAACCCAGCGCTTAAGCGTCCGCGCCGCCCGTCGATTCCTTCAGTTGCTTGCGTCGGCTTTCGCCCTGACGCTCGATCATCCAGCCCGGATATTCGCGCGGCAGATGGCTGATTTCGTCGAGCGCGGCCAGTTCGTCGCTATTCAGGCGCACGTCGGTGGCTTTCAGGTTTTCGTCGAGTTGCTCGATCCGCTTTGCGCCGACGATCACGCTCGTCACCACCGGCTGATGCAGCAGCCACGCGAGCGCGATTTGCGCGACCGAGACGCCTTTCGATTCCGCCATCCGCCGCATCGCGTCGACGCAATCGTAGACGCGTTCGCTATCCACCGGCGGGAAGTCGAATTTGCTGCGTCGCGAGCCTTCCTCGGTCGCGCCTTCGCGCGTGTGCTTGCCGGTCAGAAGGCCGCCCGCGAGCGGACTCCACACCATCAGCCCAACGTTCTCGCTTTGCAGCATCGGCACGATTTCGCGTTCCAGGTCGCGTCCGGCGATCGTGTAATACGCCTGCAGCGATTCGAAGCGCGCGAGGCCGAGCCGCTCCGAAATGCCGAGCGCCTTCATGATCTGCCACGCCGCCCAGTTCGACACGCCGACATAGCGCACATGCCCGTGCTGCACGAGCGTATCGAGTGCGCGCAGCGTTTCTTCCATCGGCGTGGCCGGATCGAAACCGTGGATCTGGTACAGATCGACGTGATCGAGTTGCAGGCGTTTCAGACTCGCCTTCACGCCGTCGATGATGTGAAACCGAGATCCGCCGCGCGAATTCACGTTTTTGGTGCCCGTTTCGCCATGAATTTTTGTCGCGACCACGACGTTTTCGCGCGGCACTTTCAGGTTCTTCAGCGCCTGACCGGTGATGATCTCGGACTGGCCGTCCGCGTAGACGTCGGCGGTATCGATGAAATTAATGCCCGCGTCGAGCGCGCGGCCGATCAGCGCGTCGCCGTCCGCCTGCTGCAGCGTGCCGATGTTTTCCCACATGCCGCCGCCGCCGAAGGTCATCGTGCCGAGGCACAGTTCGGAAACGAATAAACCGGTATTGCCGAATTTTCTGTAGCGCATGAGTGCTCCTTGTTTCTGACGGTCGCCGTCGCGCGGTGCGGTATGGCACCCGCGAATCCGCACGAGTGTTCGTGCCGTGGCGACGAGGACTTAGTATCGACCCGCCCGCGCGTTGCGCTCTAGCCTGATCCTGTCGAATCCTTGCCTGTTCCTGCAAACGCGGCGGGCCGCCGTGGGCGAAATCGGCGCTGCGCGAGTAAGCTAGCGTCAATCCTTGGCGTCAATCCATTTTCACCACGAAGATCATGGCTCTGAACGAAACGGCGGACCCGATCCGCGATGCAGCACACGACGCGCCCGCCGCGCTCACCGAATCGCTCGACCAGGCCCGGCTCGACCTGGTGGCGCTGCTCGACCGCTTCACGCTCGGCGTGGAAGGCACGGTGGAAACGGCGGTGCCCGGTTTCGCGCTGCATCGCGTGATGCAGCCGGGCGGTCCGAAGCACGGCCTGCAAACGCCCGCGCTCGGGCTGATCGCGCAAGGCTCGAAGCGCATCATGGTCGGCGACGACACTTATGTTTACGACCCGATGCATTACCTCGTCACATCCGTCGATTTGCCGGTGTGCGGTCAGGTTTCGGTCGCGAGTCCGACGCAACCGTATCTCGGTTTGCGGCTCGATCTCGACGTGGACGCGATCACCGAACTGATCCGCGACGAACATCTGCCGCCCGCCGCGCAGGACGAGGCGTCGCGCGGTCTTTACGTGAACCGGCTCGGCACGCCGATGCTCGACGCCGTGCTGCGCCTTTTGCGTCTGCTCGATACGCCCGAGGACATTCCGATCCTGGCGCCGCTGGTCAAGCGCGAGATTTTGTATCGGCTGCTGATGAACGGGCAGGGCGCGCGGCTGCGCCAGATCGCGCTCCAGGACAGCCAGACGCAGCGCATCGCCAAGGCGATTTTGCTGCTGCGCGAGAATTTCGCCCAGCCGCTGCGCGTGGAGTCGATCGCGCGCGACGTGCATATGAGCGTGTCGTCGCTGCATCACCATTTCAAGGCCGTCACCGCGATGAGTCCGCTGCAATATCAGAAGCAGTTGCGGCTGCAGGAAGCGCGGCGGCTGATGCTGATCGACGTGGTGGACGCGGCGACGGCGGCGCATCGGGTCGGTTATGAGAGCGCGTCGCAGTTCAGCCGCGAGTACAGCCGCCTGTTCGGCGCGCCGCCGTTGCGCGACACGCGGCGCTGGCGCGATGCGGCGGGTGCATAAACGACGGCTCAAGCAGCCGCGCGATTTTTTTAACACGGCGTGGAATAGTTAGGATGGTTCGCCCGTTTATCCCGTACTCACACGCGAAAAATAGGGGTAGACGATATGAAACCACGCCTCGCCGGGACGGCCGCAGCCGTCCTTTTTGCATCGATCCTCGCTTCGGCGCCGGTTTTCGCCGCGCAGCCGAAGGCGGCGAACGGCATGTTCGTCGACGATTCCGGCATGACGCTCTACACCTTCGATAAAGATCCCGCCTCGGGCCCGAGCGCCTGCACGGGCGGCTGCGCGCAGGCATGGCCCGCGGCGGCCGCGACCGGCGCGGACAAAGCCACCGGCGAGTGGGGCATGGCGGACGCAGACGGCGGCAAACAGTGGACCTACGAAGGGCATCGCCTTTACCGGTTCGTGAAGGATCAAAAGCCCGGCGACACCAACGGCGACAACTTCAAGAACGTCTGGCATATCGCCAAGCCCTGACGCCGCACGATCCAACCGGAGAGATGACATGAAACGTTCACTGACATTGCTCGCGCTGGTCGCGGCGTTCGGTGCAGGATTGCTCGCGGCGGGCTGCAGCGACATGAGCGGCGGCGGCACGTCGCCGTCGATGAGCGCGAAACCGGCGGGCGGCGGCTATTAACCGAACCGCCTGACACATTTCCGGACGCGCGCCCTTGAGTTTCCAGACCGATCTAGTCGTCCATCTTCCGCAGCTGCGCCGTTACGCGCGGGCGCTGACGGGCGACCGTGCCTGGGCGGACGACCTCGTCCAGGATGCGACCGAACGCGCGCTCGGCCGGTCGAGCGGCTTTCGTGTCGGCAGCAATTTGCGCGCATGGCTATTCACGATCATGCGTAATCTCTATATCGATCAGTTGCGCAGCCGCCGGGATATCGCCGTGGACGACGAAACCGCGCCGTGGCGTCAGATGGCCGCGCCCGTCGGCGAAGTGGACGGACTCGTGCTGCGCGACGTCCAGCGCGCGTTATATTGTTTGCCGATCGAGCAACGTGAAGTGATGCTGCTCGTTTGCGTCGAGGAAATGAGTTATCAGGAGGCTTCCGTGGTGCTGAACGTGCCGGCCGGAACGGTCATGTCGCGCCTTTCGCGCGCGCGCGAACACATGCGCGTGCTGCTCTCCGACGAACCCGAGCGCCGGACGTCTTCGCTGAAAGTGGTGAGGCGAACATGAGCACGCCCGAGCGTCCCGACGAAGCCGCGCACTTGCAATCGCTGTCGGCCTACGTCGATGATGAACTATCCGATATAGAACGCGCGGCGCTTGCGGAGCGCATCGCGCGCGATCCGGCGAGCGCCGCGACGCTTGCGGCTTACCGCGCGCAGGACGAAGCGCTGCGCGCGTTATTCGACGATTCGCAGTCGTCGCCGCCGATCGTCGTGATGCGGCCCCGCTCGCGTCTGCGTTACCTGATCGCGGCGAGCTGGCTGGCGGTCGGTATCGCGTGCGGATTCCTGTTGCATATGCTGCTGCCCGTTCTCGACGACGATCGTCCGCGCTTCGCCCAGCGCGCCGACATCGCCTACGCGGTGTACGCGCCGGAACAGCGTCACGCGGTGGAAGTCGCGGCGTCGCAGCAGGATCATCTGGTGAACTGGCTTTCGAAGCGGTTGAACCGCGCGCTGACGATTCCTTCGTTCACCGAGTACGGGTTCGAGCTGATCGGCGGGCGGCTGCTGCCGGGCGAGGATGGACCGGCGGCGCAGTTCATGTATCAGAACGCGGCGGGCGAGCGGCTGACGCTTTATATGACGACGGTCAAGCGGGAACAGGGCAACGTTCACATGTTGCGCGACGGGCCGCGTCGAACGTTTTACTGGACGACGGCGCACGTTGGTTATGCGCTGTCCGGACAGATCGGCGAGGCCAAGCTGCAGGCAATTTCCTACGATGCGTGCAGCGCGCTCGGCGGCGATCCGAAGCAATGGTGAACAGGTCCGAAACAAAAAAGCCGGGATTTCCCCGGCTTTTTGCGCTTATGCGGCCTGCTTAGCCGTGATGAAGCGGCTCGTCATGGTGCGGCGGGTGGCGGCGTTCCCACTCGTGACGGTCCCAATAACGGTGACCGTCGTAATAGCGGTCGCCATGCCATCCGCGCGACTCGGTGTGTACATAGCCCGCGTGCACGAAATGTTGGTCGGGCGCAGCCGAGGCTGCATTCATCAGGCCGAGGCCGAGCGAGGCGGCGAGCGTCGCGAGCAGAAGGCTCTTGTTGATCTTGTTGATCTTGATCATGGTCGTTTTCTCCAGCAGGTTGTTATGGGTCGTGCAGGTCGATTCGCCGGTCAATACCGGTAGTAATCGTGGTGGTGGTAGCCACCTCCGTCCGGCGGAAGCACGATGCAGCCTCCCAGCAAACTGCCAAGCAGAGCGCCGAGGGTTGCGAGGATCGCCAGCTTTTTCATCGGTTTCTCCCTGTGAAATCCGTGAAACCACTGTAGCGATTCCTTAAATAACAAGCCGTTTGCTTTTGTAAGAGAACGTGAGTGCTGAAATATTTGGTCTGGCGGTGCTGCTGCTGCTTTTGATTACGCGGGTCTTTCCGCGTCTTCGTCGTTCTTCCTTCGTCGATCGCTTACCGCTGCGAAATCTCGCTCGGGACTTGCGCGGGCGAGCCTTCCTTCACGCTGTCCTTGAAACTCTTGATCGCGCCGCCGACATCGCCACCGATGTTGCGCAGCTTCTTAGTGCCGAAAACCAGCGCGACGATCACGAGCACGATCAGCCAGTGTCCAATACTTAACGATCCCATTTTTTCTCCTAAGTGAATGCGTGCGTTGCGTGTCAGCGCGAAGTGAGCAGTGCGGGCCGCGTGTGCCGCGGCCCGTACCCGACGCCGGAATCCGGCGCCGTCCCAGTTTGACGCAACTACTGTTTCGCTCAGACCGGATTAGCGGCCACGAAGCTCTTGTACGCCGCGTAAGCGGGGTTCTGCGTGACGCCGTCGGCTTGAATCAGGCCATACGCCTTGTCGATAATGCAGTACATCATGATCGCCTCGATGTTGTACTGGCTGCGGATCGACGTGTATTGCGTGAGCGCCTTCGTGAGATAAGCCGACGCGGTATCGGTCGTGTCCGCCGAACCCGACCAGCCGAACTCCGTCAGCCAGATCGGCTTGCCGAACGAGTCCTTCAGGATCTGCAGCACGTCGATATTCGCCTTCGGACCCGCTGCCTGAATGTTGTAGTAGCTCTTGTACCAATGGCACGACGTGAAATCCCAGTTCAGCGATGCCGCGCCGGACACGCCGGTCGCGGAGCCGTCCGGCGTGACGCCGTTCCACAGCATCTGCAACGCGGTGTAGGCGAGCGGAATGCCGATATTGACACCGCACTGGATGGTCGGATCGACCGCTTTCACGCCGTCGATCATGCCGCGCTGCACGCCGCGATACGACGGCCAGAGCGCCGGGCTCCAGTCCGACATCAGGCTGCCGTTACCCGCAATCTTGAGGCCGACGGAATCCAGTTCGTTACCGCATTCGATGTGCGTCACAAGGCCCTTCAACACAGCCGCAACGCTTGAGCCGAGGTTATAGCCGAGCGTGTACGCGGTCGCTTCCGAGCTGGTCGGGTCCCAGTGGGCCGAGCGCGGGTTGAGTACCGGCAGGATCGAGACGCCGCTGCCTTTGAACGGGCCCGTGGTGAGCGCGGTGGCGAGCACCTGGGCCATGCCGGCGCTTGCGACGTCGGCGCGATAGTTGGTTGCGCCCAAATCCTGCAGCATCGCGAGTTGCTGCGCGACGGTCGTGGTCGCGTAGATGCCGGTGGGGTACGCCATGTGCCCGTTCATGCCGTAAAACAGTTTGGGCTTCGCTGCCTGCGCGGCCGCCCAAGCCTTGCGCGGATCGGCGCACTTGACCCACGCACTGTTGCTCCACGTATAGAACTGGCTGTTAGTGCCCATGTGGTAAATGCTGCCGCTCAGGAACGTGAGCAGCGTCACGCTGTGCGTGTTGCCCGCAAGCGCGCCGTTCAGGTAAATCACGCCGTTGACGACCGTCCAGACGCCGCCGGAGTTATCGGTAATAGATGCCGCTGGCGGAATAGACGTGCCATCCGTCGATGCCGTCACCGTGGCGGCTTTGGCCGTCACCTTGGCGGAACTTTCCAGGGCGCTCGATACCGAGTCTCCACCCCCGCCGCAAGCGGCCAGTGCAAGCGATCCTGCTCCCGCGACCATAGAGGAAAGGAACTTTCTACGCGGGAAAAGCGTCGATTCGCCCGTAACATTTTCACGTCCGGGTAATTGTTTCTGATCAGCGAGATCTTTAGAGGGGTTCATGGGTAGTAATTACGTTTATGTCTGGGAGATCGCAGTATAAACGTCAAATTTCTACCGATTTTGTAACTCAATGCAACTTTCTAAAACTAAGAAAAACTTGCTTTTAGCTTATGGTATGACGAAGTTGTTTTTTCCGATGTTTGCGTTGTTCGCGAGTCGTTGTTACTTTTATGAAACGTTTTCGCGCGTCAAAAAACCCATAGATTTGTGTGTGAGCGCTTACATGTGACTATTTTTTGATACACAAACAGGCAGTTTTTTCCGACGAAAAGGAGTTCCAATCGGATTTTGAGCAGAATCGTCATACGATTACTGAAAATGCGTCGATATATCGAATGACCGTCTTAAAACGGCATGAGCCGGGTATTTCCCGACTCAAGTTTTTGGATTTAAAGCGGGATAAGGCGCGCGCCGGTTCGGACCTGAAAATGGGTCGCTGACGGCTATTCGTGAGGCATCGACGGGCGCGTGAGTGTCGCCGGCGATGCGGTTTTGGAAGCTGGTTTGCGTGGACGCGGTTCGCTGGCGAACCGTCGAGAGGTTGAGGGACGCGATTTAGTCCGTCGAGAGTTCACGCGTCCTGACGGCCGGTGCGTCTTCGTTCACACCTTCCTTGAAGCCTTTGATCGCGCCGCCGAGATCGCCGCCGAGGCTGCGCAGTTTCTTCGTGCCGAACATAAGCGCCACGATGAGCAGAACGATCACCCAATGTCCAATGCTGATTGCACCCATTTTTTCCGTCCTTTGTTCCGATGCGCCGCGCGCCGCGCGGCGATTCATGTGCGGGCCGCGCGTCTCGCGGCCCGTTGCGGTTTCATGCGTTGGCGACTCGCTCAGACCGGATTTTCGGCGACGAACTTTTTGTACGCCGCATACGCGGGGAGCTTCGTCACGCCGTCCGCCTGAATCAGGCCGTAGGCTTTATCGATGATGCAGTACATCTGAATCGATTCGATGTTGTACTTGTCCTTGATCGACGTGTATTGCGTGAGCGCCTTGGTCAAATACGTCGCCGCCGAATCCGGCGTGTCCGCCGCGCCCGACCAGCCGAATTCCGTGATCCAGATCGGCTTGCCGAACGAGTCCTTCAGGATCTGCAACACGTCGATATTCGCCTTCGGACCCGCTGCCTGAATGTTGTAGTAACTCTTGTACCAATGGCACGACGTGAAGTCCCAGCGCAGCGACGCCGCGCCCGACTTGCCGGTCGCCGTGCCATCCGGCGTGACGCCGTTCCAAAGCATCTGCAACGCGGCGTAGGCGAGCGGAATGCCGATGTTGATGCCGCACTGAATGCTCGAATCGATCGCCTTCACACCGTCGATCATGCCGCGCTGCACGCCGCGATACGACGGCCAGAGCGCCGGGCTCCAGTCCGACATCAGGCTGCCGTTGCCCGCAATCTTGATGCCGACGGAATCCAGTTCGTTGCCGCATTCGATATGCGTGACGAGACCCTTCAACACCGTCGCGCAGTCCACGCCGAGTTTGTAGCCGAGCGTGTAAGCATCGGATTCCGAACCGTTCGGATCCCAGTGAGCGGAGCGCGGATTGAGCACCGGCATGATGACGACGCCGCTGTCCTTGAACTCGTTGCGCAGGGCATCGGCGAGCACTTGCGACATGCCGCCGCTCGCCACGTCGCAGCGGTAAGTGGTCGCGCCGAGGTCTTTGAGCAAGGCGAGTTGGGTGGCAACCGGCGTCGTCTTGTAGATGCCGCTGTTGTAGGCCATGTGGCCGTTCATGCCGTAGAAGAGCTTCTGGCTGGGCTTCGGTTTGATCGTGAGGCGCGGGTCGGCGCATTTGGTCCAGGCGCTCGTGTCCCAGCGATAAAACTGGCTATTCGTGCCGCGGTGATAAATGTTCCCGCCGAGCCATACGAGCAAGGTAACGCTATGGGTGTTCGCAGCTTTCGCCTGATTCTTGTAGATCACGCCATCGACAACCGTCCAGACCGCACCCGACGTATCGGTGATGGAGGCGAGCGGCGGAATGGTCGCGCCGTCGTCCGAGGGTCGGCCGTTCGCTTTTGCTTCCACGGGACCGGTGGTGTCAGGCACCGGGTCACTGCCGCCGCCGCCACAAGCGGCGAGCGCAAGCGTGCCGGCAGTGGCTGCGGCCACGGACAGGAACTTTCTACGCGGTAGCTGGAGCGATGTGAACGCAGTTTCGAGAAGATTTTGCTTGGTTGACGCGCTTTTCTTGGAGGTCATCAGTAGTCTTTACGTTTAGGCTGGGGATGAGTCAGCTTAAACGGCGACTTCTACCGATTTTCCAATGCGACGGCGGACGTCAAAACGGGAAACGCGCATGCGCGCCGACGCACTCAGAGGAGTAATTCCGCCGATGAAAAGCGTAATTGTGAGAATTTGTGACTTCGGTGGAACGGTGTCGTAAGGTGAAATATCCTAACGAATTCGCCTATTTGAGTGTAAATCCACAAAATCATTGGTCGATAAATAAGAGATGTCCTAAATTCGGCTAAGACAACTACGAACCCGAGGTGCCGATTGCGGTTAATCGCCGTTACGGATTCCGACACAGTTTCTTGCTCGCCGGATAAACACCCGTAGCCGGCAACCCAACTTTTGGTTATTAAAGAAAGCAAGCGGAAAGCGAGTACGTCGCCGCCAAAACGCGGCCAAATCGCGCCATTCCACTGCACATTTAGGCAAAAGAAGAATTGATAGGACGCGTCCCAAGCGCGCTGGCACGCGCCGTAATGCGCCTTTCAATATGGGCTTGAAGAAAATTCCAAATAACTTATGCTGAATCGGACCCCCTTTCAGGCCGCGCTTGCGGATGACTCGACGGATTCGTGCCCGATCAGATCAGGACCCGCTCTTTGGAGGTGAAAATGCAGCGCATGACACAACGGCCGCGGTCGGCTTCCGCCGGTCCGACTGCTTTTTGCGTTTCTCGTGATAAAGCTGACAAGAAGAATCGATCGGGATTTTCGCCTGCCTTGCGCACGTTTCAATTTCGGCCGCTGCGTCATCCGTGGCGGCTTTCGCTCGGCGCGGCGGCGATTCTTTCCGCGAGCGGTTTATGGGCGTCGGGCGTGCTCGCGGCCGGTCCCGTACCTCAGGGCGGGCAGTTCGTCGCGGGGCAGGGCACGATCGGCGCGAATGGCGCTGCGCTGAATATCGTGCAGACCACGCCGCGCGGCGTCATCAACTGGGACAGTTTCTCCATCGACGCCGGGCGCGCCGTCAATATCAACAACGGTACGGGCGCGACGCTGAACCGCGTGACCGGGCTGGAACGGTCGGACATCAACGGCGCGCTCAACGCCACCGGCAGCGTGTACCTGATCAACCCGCAGGGCGTGGTGATCGGCGCGAGCGGCATTGTGACGACCGGCGGGCGCTTCGTCGCTTCGTCGCTCGATCTCAGCAACGACGCCTTCATGAACGGCGGCGCGATGACCCTCAGCGGCACCGGCGACGGCGTCGTGGTCAATCTCGGCAGCATCAGTTCGAGCGGCGGCGACGTGTTTCTGATCTCGCGCAATCTCGTCGAGAATGACGGCACGATTGCCGCGCCGCAGGGCACGGCCGAAATGGCGGTCGGCAGCCAGGTGCTGCTGCGCGATGCGACGAGCGGGCCGCAGGTGTTCGTGCAGACGGGCAGCGCGGGCATGGTGTTCAATCGCGGCACCGTGAGCGCGGCGCAGATCGACCTCGCCGCCGCCGACGGCAACGTGTTCGCGCTCGGCGGCCGCAACAGCGCGTTGCGCGCGACCGGCACGGCGACGCGCGACGGCCACGTATGGCTCGTCGCGGAAACGGGCACGGTACACGCGCACGGCGACATTCAGGCGGTGAACGCGGACGCGAGCGGCGGCACGCTCGACATGAACGCCGCGACGTTTCACTTCGACAACGTTCAGATCGACGCGGCGCAGTGGAACCTCACCACGCCGCATTACACGATCGGCCCGCTCGCGGCGGAGGTGCTTCAGCGCACGCTCGCGAACGGCACGTCGATCACCGTGAACGCCAACGGCCACGGTCTCGCCGGCACCGATACAAGCGGCGACGTCGAGGTGCTTTCCAGCCTGAACTGGACCGGCAACGCGGCGCTCGTATTCAACGCAAGCCACTCGGTCTCGGTCGCGCCCGCAGCCACGATCGCGAACACGGGCGCGGCGGGACTGACCTTGCGCGCCGACGCCGAAGCGGTGAACAACGGCGGCAGCGTCGTCAATCAGGGGACGCTCGACTGGTCGGCGAGCCGCGGGGTGATCGCCGCGCTCTACGACATGAACGGCAGCTATGCGCCGGGCACGATCAAGACCAACGCGTCGTGGAGCGCCGCTGCATTCAGCGGGCTCAAGACGCAGGCGACCGCGTATCAACTCGTCAATTCCATGACGGACGTCGCGGCGATTTCAAACGATCTGACAGGCAGCTATGCGCTCGGCCGCGACATCGACGGCGGGCAGGCCTCGACGCGTTTCGTGCCGATCGGCCAGGCCGCGAACACGCCGTTCACCGGCGAGTTCGACGGCATGGGCCACGTCATCGACAGTCTCTTTATCTACGAAGGCGGTCCGGCGAGCGTCTGGGCGGGGCTCTTTTCGGTGATCGGCGAAAGCGGCGTCGTGCGCAATCTGGGCATGACGAATTCGGTGGCGTCGTCGATGTTCTCGCCGCTCGGGCTTATCGCGGGTCTGAATCGCGGGCTGATCACGAACAGCTATACCGATGGCGGATACCTGAATTCGCAAGCCACGCCGTCGGTCGGCGCGGGCGGGCTCGTCGCGCAAAACGACGGCACGATCGCGCGTTCGTGGAGCAACGCGAACGTCGGCGCGCAGGGCGAACTGGGCGGCCTCGCGGCGTACAACAACGGCACGATCATCCAGTCCTACGCCACGAACTCGGTGCAGGGCGGCGAGCATTCCACTGCGGGCGGACTGGTCGGCGTGAACGCAGGACGCATCGTGCAGTCGTATGCGACGGGCTTCGTCGGCGCGGTCGATAGCGGCGGCCTGGTCGATCAGAACACCGGCACGATCCAGGAATCGTTCTCAACGGCGGCGATCACCACCGACATCGGCCCGGGCCTCAAGTCCGGTCTCGCGAACTCGAACAGCGGCACGATCGCGGGCAACGTGTTCTGGGACAAGGAGACGAGCGGCCAGACGACGGGCGTGGGCGTAGGCACCGCGATCCCGGCGGCGAACGGCCTGACGACGGCGCAGATGAGCACCGCCGCGAGCTTCGGCCCGACCTGGGATTTCACCCCGACCACCGGAACATGGGCGATCCCCACGGGCGGCACGCATCCGGTCCTGCAATGGCAACTTGAGCATTGAGCGCGCGACCTCGGCAATACGTCGTCCTGTTCGACCGGCGCACGCGTTTCACGGGACGCGTGCGCTTCGGCATTCTCATGGCTGCGTCCGCGTTTGTGTCCCTGCTCGCGACGCACGCCGCCGCGCAGTCGTATCGCGATGTCACGCCCGCGCCGCCGCCCGCGCCGCTGCGGCCCGCCGCGCCGCCGGTGCCGCCCGCACCCGCCGACAACTCGGCGCAAGTCGCCGTCGAAACGCTGCACGGGCTTGCGTTCAGCGCGAGCGGCACGCCGGAAGGCACGCAAACCACGCGCGCCGCAACCGCCGACATTACCGCGACCGGCCTGCCGCTCCTCGACGCCGCCTTCCTCGATACCTTCGCCGCCGATATCGGCAAGCCGTTGACGTTCGGCCGCCTTGCGCAGATCCGGCGCGCGGTCGTGCAGCGTTATCGCGATGCCGGGCAGCCGCTCGTGGATGTATTCGCGCCGGAGCAGGATGTTTCGGAGGGCGTCGTCAGGATCGCGGTGGCGAGCTATCGGCTCGGTCAGGTTCGGGCGCAGGGCAACCGCTATTTCTCGGACGCGCTGTTGACCGGCGAGATGCCGCTCACGCCGGGCGCGTTGATCCACGAAGGCGATGTGTCGTCGGGCATTGCGTTGCTCAACGCCAATCCGTACCGCACGGTCGATGTGATCTACGCGCCGGGCGAAGCGGAGAACACGACCGACGTCGTGCTGCAAACGGCCGACCGTCTGCCGCTGCGTGTGAGCGCCGGCTACGATAACGCAGGCGTCACGCAGCTCGGCCGCGACCGCTTTTTCGCGGGTATCGATTACGGCAACCTGTTCGGCCTAGATCAGCAGATTGCCTACCAGATCACGGCCAGCAACGACGCATTCAGCGGCAATCCGGATATCGAAGGACGCCCCGACCGTCCGCGTTTTCTCGCGCATTCGCTCAATTACAGCGCGCCGCTGCCGTGGCACGACCGCGTCGAATTGTTCGGCGTGTACGCGCAGAGCACGCCGCGTTTGCCGGACAGTTACGGGCAGACCGGCATCTCGGCGCAGATGAGTTTCCGCTACGACTGGCGCATCGCGCCGCTCGGCAGCTGGCAGCAGCAAATTCAGTTCGGCTACGACTTCAAGCGTTCGAACAACGACCTTGAATTCGGCGGCTTTCAGGTCTTCAACTCGAACACGCACATTCATCAGTTCCTCGTGAACTACGACGCGAACGCGACCGATGCGCTCGGCTCATCGCACGCAAACGCATCGCTCGTGCTGAGTCCGGGCCGTCTCGACGGCGACAACAACGAAGCGGCGTTCGCGAGCGCGCGCAACGGCGCGACGCCGCGCTACATGTATATGCAGCTGTCGGGGCAACGCGACCTGCAGGTCGGCGCGGGCGTTTCGCTCTCGGCGCGCGGCACGGTCCAGTGGACGCCGAATACGCTCTTGCCGAGCGAGGAACTGGGTCTCGGCGGCGAGGGCAGCGTGCGCGGCTACGAACCGTATGTCGTGCAGGGCGATCGTGGCTGGAATTTGCAGACGGAGTTGCGCGCGCCGGCATGGGTGATCGGCGATAGCGGCGCGGCGTTGCAGCCGTTCGTGTTCATCGACGCGGGGCGCGTGTGGAACCGTATCGACCAGCCGACCGAGCCGAGCAACGGCGCACTCGTCAGCACCGGCGCGGGTTTGCGCTTTCAGTTGGCGCGCTATATCAACGTGCGCGGCACCTATGGTTTCCCGCTTCGCGCGCCGGTGCCGAACGGCTCGAAATCGCCGATGGGCATGGTGTATGTGGTGATCGGAAGCTGATCGGACGCTGAACGCCGGCTGCTCAGCGCACGATTTTCGGCTTGACGTTCGGCGTGAGCGATACGCCGACCACGCGTCCGTCACGCACGCCGCATTGACTGTCGACGCGGGTCCATAGCGGCTTTCCACGCGTCTTGGCGAAGGCGCGCATCACGATCACCTGATCGACTGGCACCGGATTTCCCGCGCTGAAAATGGTCGAATCGCTCTCGATCTTGGCGCTCAGAACGCGCCGGTCGGGCACGATGAAGGTGTCGTATTTGGGCGTCAGACGAACCCATTGGTCGAAGGCCGCGACGCACTGAATGACCGCGCTCGGCACATGCATGCGCCTGAGATATTCATAATCCTTCGATACGTCCGCGGTTTCCTGTGCGTGAACGGCCTGATACACGCAGGTCGAGGCGAGCATGGCGACGAGGGGGAAAAGTATTTTCATGGCGGCAGCGAAGACGGCGAGGCGTCGAAGTATACCGCGCGTCGTGCGCGAA
Source organism: Caballeronia sp. SL1002 (assembly GCF_057814995.1). Classification (NCBI taxonomy): domain Bacteria; kingdom Pseudomonadati; phylum Pseudomonadota; class Betaproteobacteria; order Burkholderiales; family Burkholderiaceae; genus Caballeronia; species Caballeronia sp. SL1002. Next base: position 202,697 of record NZ_JBYMUW010000005.1, read on the forward strand.
CCGTTATTCTGATGCATTCGGTAACATGAAAATCCGGAGGCTTTGCGATGAGATCCGTCCGCTGGATATCGGAAGACGGCAGCGGCCTTGAACATCTGGAATTCGACTCCAGTCCGTCCGGCTATGTCGTCGAAAGCGTGCTCGCGGGCGATCGTTTCGAGGGCCGCTACGGGCTGATCTATCGAGTGGAAATCGACCCGGCGTGGCGCGTCACGCGCGCGGTGATGAAGCGCGCGGGCGGCGGCACGCTGGAGATAAGAAGCGACACGCGCGGCAACTGGACCGACGGCAGCGGCGCGCCGCTCGACGCGTTGCGCGGTTGTATCGACATCGACATATCGGCTACGCCGTTCACCAATACGCTGCCGATACGCCGCCTGAAGCTGAAAAAAGGCGAGCGCCGCGCGATTCGCGTGGCGTATATCAAGGTGCCCGCCATGACGGTCGAACCCGGCGATCAGGCGTACACCTGCATCGAGCCGGACAAGCGCTATCTATACGAAGGCTTGTTCCGGCACTTCACGGCGGAACTGCCCGTCGATGAAGACGGCCTGGTTATCGACTATCCCACGCTGTTCCGGCGACAAGACGCGTGACGTAATCGCTTTCGCGGAACTCGCGCGCGGCACGCTTGAATTGCCACGCGAAGCCCGGCCATAACGTAGCGTTGCGCCCCGTGCGCGGGTCGATGTACCAGCTGGTACATCCGCCCGTCGCCCAGATCGTGTGCGCGAGTTTGCGCTGAATCGCCGCGTCATAGCGCGCTTCGATCTCCGGCTTCACGTCGATCGAGCCGATCCCGCGCTCACGCATATGCGTAAGCGCGCGCAGCACGTAGTCGGCCTGCGCTTCGATCATGAATACCATCGAGTTGTGCCCGAGACCCGTATTCGGGCCATACAGCATGAAGAAGTTCGGATAGCCCGCCGTCACCGTACCGAGATACGCGTGGGCGCCGTCACGCCACGCATCCGCGATATCGACGCCATCGCGCCCGAATATCAGTCCGCGCGGAAAAGCCTCGGCGGTCTGGAAGCCCGTGCCGAACACGATGCAATCCACTGCATGCCGCGCGCCGTCGGCGGTGACGATGGCGTTGCTTTCCACGCGTTCAATATGCGCCGTGACGATCTCCACATTTTGCCGCGAAATCGCAGGATAGTAGTCGTTCGACAGCAGAATGCGCTTGCAGCCGAGCGTGTAATCGGGCGTGAGGACGCGTCGCAGCGCTGGATCGCGGACTTGTCTTTTCAGATGCCTCAGCGCGATTTGCTGCACGATTTTCATCAGTGGCGGATGCAGGACGAAACCGATGGCGCGCGTTTCGAGCATCCAGAAAATCATCGTGCGCTGGATGCGTTGCGCGAACGGATGCCGGCCGAAAAGTCCACGCGCGCGCGGCCCAATTGTCCGGTCGGGTCTCGGCATGATCCACGGCGGCGTGCGCTGAAAGAGCGCGAGATGCGCGACGCGCGGCGCGATTTGCGGCACGAACTGAATCGCGCTCGCACCCGTTCCGATCACCGCCACGCGCGTGCCTTCGAACGCATACGCGTGATTCCAGTGTTGCGAGTGAAAGCACTGGCCCTGAAAGGTATCGAGACCGTCGAGCGCGGGCGTCGATGCACGCGACAATCCACCCATGCCCGACACCAGCACGCGCGCCGATACGCGTCGGCCGTTCGCGAAGTCGAGCCGCCAGCGCGCGGTGGGTTCGTCGAAGGTGGCGCGCTGTAGCGCTTCGTTAAAGCGCACGTGCGGCACGATGCCGAAGCGTTGCGCGCACGATTCGAGATATGCGCGAATTTCGCGCTGCGGCGCGAACATGCGCGTCCAGCCAGGATTCGGCGCAAACGAGAACGAATAGACCGGCGACTGCACATCGCACGCGCAGCCGGGATAGTCGTTGTCGCGCCAGGTTCCACCGAGCGACGCGGCGGCTTCCGCGATGAAAAAATCTTCGAGGCCCGCGAGCTTCAGCCGGATCGCCATGCAAATGCCCGCGAAACCCGCGCCGATGATCGCGATATCGGCGTGTTCTTCGTGCGAGGCAGAGGAATCGAACGAGGGCGTTTTTAGCATGTATCGATTTCAAACTATCCGCGCGGTGAGCGCCTTTACCCATGCAATCCCGACAACCACCATAATATCGGTCATCGCAACCTCGCACGATGCCACCGATATGACCGATACCACGTTGAAACTTCCCGCCTCGCCGCGCCTGACGAGCCTCTCGCACGGAGGCGGCTGCGGCTGCAAGATCGCGCCGGGTGTGCTGGCCGATCTGCTCAAGCGCGCCACGCCGATGCCGCTCTTTCCCGACTTGCTGGTCGGCAGCGAAACCGCCGACGACGCGGCGGTTTATCGACTGAACGATCAGCAGGCGATTGTCGCGACGACCGATTTCTTCATGCCTATCGTCGACGACCCGTTCGATTTCGGCCGTATCGCGGCGACCAATGCGCTGTCCGATGTCTACGCGATGGGCGGCAAGCCGATCCTCGCGCTTGCGCTCGTCGGCATGCCGATCAACGTGTTGCCGCACGAGGTGATCGCGCAGATCCTGAAAGGCGGCGAATCGGTGTGCGCCGACGCGGGCATTCCGCTCGCGGGCGGTCACTCGATCGATTCCGTCGAACCGATCTACGGGCTCGCGGCGATCGGCGTCGTGCATCCGGATCGCGTAAAGCGGAATGCGGCGGCGCGCGCGGGCGACGTGCTCGTGCTCGGCAAGCCGCTCGGCGTCGGCGTGTTGTCGGCGGCGCTCAAGAAAGATCGACTCGATGCCGCCGGTTACGCCGCGATGATCGCCGCGACGACCAAGCTGAACCGGCCCGGCGCGGATCTCGCCGCGCTCGACGGCGTGCATGCGTTGACGGACGTGACCGGCTTCGGCCTGCTCGGCCACACGCTCGAACTGAGCCGCGGCGCGGGCCTGACTGCGCGCATCCGCTATGCGTCGTTGCCGTGGCTGCCGGGCGTCGAAGCGTTCGCGCGGGCGGGCGTCGCGACCGGCGCGTCGGGACGCAACTGGAGCGCGTACGGGCGCGAGATCGTGCTTGCCGCGGCGCTCGACGATGTGGCACGGACCCTGCTCACCGACCCGCAGACATCGGGCGGCCTGCTCGTATCCTGCGCGCCGGAAGCGGTGGACGACGTGCTCGCGATCTTCCGCGCGGACGGTTTCCTGGATGCTGCGGTGATCGGCGAGATGGTCGATGGCGAGTGCCGCGTCGAAGTGAACTGACCCTGCGCGCGCTTCGTGCGCGGGTCGCTGGCTAACCGCAGGTCTATACGTAAATACATGAACGAAGAATCACCGAAGGCGATTTTCTACGCGCTCGCCGCCAACTTCGGCATCGCGGTCTGCAAGTTCGGCGCGGCCGCGTACACGGGCTCCGGGTCGATGTTCGCCGAGGCGATCCATTCCACCGCCGATTGCGGCAACCAGTTGCTTTTGCTGTTCGGACTCAAGCGCTCGCGTGCGCCGGCGAATGCGCTGCATCCGCTCGGTTCGGGACGCGAGATTTACTTTTATGCGTTGATCGTCGCGTTGTTGCTGTTTTTTGTCGGCGGCGCGTTTTCGGTGTACGAAGGCGTGCATCGCGTGCTGCATCACGAGCCGCTCAGCAATCCCATCGTGGCGCTCGTGATCCTTGGTGTATCGGTCGTGCTCGAAGCATTTTCGCTTGCGGGCGCGATGCGCGAGATTCGCCGTGGCACGCCGAACAAGACGTTGTGGCGATGGTTTCGCGAGACGCGCGAATCGGAATTGCTCGTGGTCGCGGGCGAAGATATCGCGGCGCTCGCGGGCCTTGCCATTGCGTTTTGCGCGGTGCTGCTGACCATGATTACCGGCAATCCTGTCTATGACGCGGCCGGGTCGATTGGTGTGGGCGTGTTGCTGATGGTGATTGCTTATCTGGTGGCGCGCGAGGTTAAGTCGATGATCGTCGGGGAATCGGCGAGTCCGGAAGTGCGGCGCTCGATCGATGCACACTTGCGCGCCCGGCCGGAGATTCGGCGGATCATTAGCCTTATCACGTTGCAGTGGGGCAAGCACGTGGTGGTCGCGGTGCAGGCGGAGATGATCGATTACGCAAGCGGACGGGCGTTGATCGATGCGATCAACGTGATCGAGGAGAGTTTGCAGCAGGCGTTTCCGCAGGTTAGATGGGTGTTTTTTGAGCCCGATGTGGGGCGCGGTTAAATTTTTCGCTGGCGCTGGCGCTGGCGCTTGGGGTTGGGGTTGGGGTTGGGGTTGGTTGTTTACGCCGTTTGATTTTGATGCGCTTCTTGGAAACTTGCTTTCGTGTCGGTTTATTAGCACGCCGCTATGCGCGGCAGCAGTCACTTTCTTTGCTGCTGCAAAGAAAGTAACCAAAGAAAGCAGCTTATCCGGCTAAGTGTCCACCTCGAATAACCTTGCGGATAGGCACGCAGGCTGATTCGGCTAACTCGCAGTTATTGGTATTGGCACAGCGCCTTTCGGTTCCATCCTCGCTGCGCTCGGACGACGGGCATATCCCACAACCGGCGGTCGGTTTGGTTTGGTTTGTTCTGTTATGCCGTTCCGGCAGGCACTTCGTGCCTGCGGGGATGGATGAGCGGCTCCACTCTGTGGTGTGGTGCGATGGCCGAGTCAGCTTGCGCACCACTCCCAGAAACGGTTCGTGGTGGACACTTAGACGGACAAGCTGCTTTCTTTGGTTACTTTCTTTGCAGCAGCAAAGAAAGTGACTGCTGCCGCGCATAGCGGCGTGCTAATAAACCTACACGAATGCAAGTTCACAGAAAGCGCCCAAGTAACCAAAGCAGAGGGCGCCAGCAAACCAAACCCCGAACGAGTTCCCACAAACCGCACTCAAACAAACCAAAGGGCGCCAGCAAAACCCAACCCCAACGCTTAAGGCAAATGCGCCGGTGGCCGTTCATAATGCGGACGAGGCGTAGCGGGCGTATACGGCACTTCCGTGCGCGCGCTCTCGGGCATTTGCATCGCCGGACTCTCGGGCATAGGTGCACCATCACCAACGGACGGAACAAACGCCCCCGAAGCCTCACGAGCCGTCCGCGCGCTCAAATTCTGCGCAGCAATGCCCCGGACGGGCGCAAGGGCGGGCGCAAGAAGTGCTACCCAGAGAGCCGTTGCCGTCAATCGGCTCCGATCTTTCGTAAAAGTGCGTTCCGCGTGGTAAGTCGTTTTCATCGTGGTCTTATCGAGTTGTTCTTGTGGTCAGCCGCATCACCGATAGCACGAACTGTTCCGGGGGCCGGGCCACGGCTTCCATCGCGCCCTCGCCTCGTCGCCCATCGAGTCCCTGAATCCGTGTTCTCATTCCGGCTTATGCGCAAATCTATAATCGCCTTCGTTTTCTTCGCCCTCGCGGCGCTTCTGTCGTCTCACGCATACGCTGCCGCGAGCACGCCGAATCCCGCACCGGTTTCGCTCACACCGCAGCAGGCGCACGACGCGCTCGCGGCGCTCAACGATCCCAAACGCCGCGCGCAAATCGAAGACACGCTGCGCGCGGTCGCCGCCGCCGGCGCGCTCGCCACGCCGCCGCAGACAGCTTCGGCGGCCGCCGCCGCGTCCGCCGCCGAACCGGCCAGCGGCGCGTCCGGCGTGCTCGCCAAGTCGCTGACAAGTAACGGTCTCGCGTCGCAGTTGTCGCATCAGGCCGGTCACTGGGTCGTCATGATCGGCGCGGGGCTGCATCGCTCGATGGCTGCACTGCTCGATTACAACTCGGTCGTCGCGTGGTGGCAGCAGCGCACGGCGAGCGCGTCGGCGCGCGCGGTGGTGTTGCATGTCGTCTGGACGGTCCTGCTTTCGCTGATTCCGGCGCTCCTGCTCGAAGCCGGTTGTACGCATTTTCTGCGGCGTCCGCGCGCGCGGATCGCGGCGCGCGGCGTGGTCGATGCCGACGTGGCCGAGCCGGATCTGGCGCGCGAGGAAAACGCGGCGGTTCGCGCAGAGGCTGTGGCCGAGCGCAGCGGCGACGAAGCCGCGCTGCAGATCGCGGAGAAAAAGACCGATACCGCGCGCGGCCAGCGTCACGCGGCGCGCCACTGGACGCTGCTGCAACGTCTGCCGAGCGCGCTGCTCTACACGTTGCTCGCCATCGCGCCGCTCGCGGTGTTTCTCGCGGCGGCGACGCTCCTCATGTCGATTTTCATCGACGACGGCACGGTCGAAGCGCAAGCCGCAGCGGCGCTGATCGACGTTTATCTGGTGTGTCGCAGCATCGTTATCGTAAGCGGGTTTTTTGTCGCGCCCGCCGCGCCGGGTTTGCGGTTGATCCAGATGCGCGATGCATCGGCGGCGTTCACCCATGACTGGGTGGTGCGCATTGTGGTGATCGCGGGCGCGGGCGTCGCGCTCGCGAACGGCGCGGAGCCGCTCGGGTTGTCGGAGGATGCGCACGCGGCCATTCTCAAGGCCGTCGCGCTGATCGCTCACGTGCTGGTCGCCGTGGTGATTCTCCAGTGCCGCACGAGCGTGGGCGCGCGCATTCGCGAACGCGCCGCGTCGCATCGGTCGATGGCGCTGCTCGGCAACTGGTTCGCCGACGCGTGGGCCGGGATCGCGGTGTTCGTCGTGTTCGCGCTGTGGTTCATCTGGGCGCTCGATGTGCAGAACGGCTATCGCACGCTGTTTCACCTCGGTTTCGTTTCGGTGATCGTGCTGGTGGCCGCGCGCGTCCTGGCGATCGTCGCGTTCGGTGCACTAGGCCGCGTCTTCCACGCCGCTGACGAAGACGACGACGCGAACCGTTCGATCGTGCATCGCCACGCGTATCGCTACTATCCGTTTTTGCGGCGCGCCGTGCAGACGCTGATCGGACTGGTGACGGTGATTGCGCTGTTGCAAGTGTGGGGCATTCACATTCTCCAGTTCTTCACGGCGGGCGGTGTCGGTCATCGGCTTGCGTCGGCGCTCGTGACGATTGCGGTCGCGGCCGTGTTCGCGGTGCTCGTCTGGGAAGGCGCGAACGTGATGGTCGAGCGGCGGCTCGAAGCGTGGCACACGAGCGGCGACCGTCTGCGTGCCGCGCGCCTGCGCACGCTCTTGCCGATGATGCGCACCGCGCTCTTTATCGTGATCGCGCTGGTGGTCGTGCTGACCGGACTCAGCGAGATCGGCGTGAACACCGCGCCGCTGCTCGCAAGCGCGAGCATCTTCGGCGTGGCGCTCGGGTTTGGCTCGCAAAAACTCGTGCAGGATCTGATCACCGGCATCTTCCTGTTGATGGAAAACGCGATGCAGGTCGGCGACTGGGTCACGCTCGCGGGCGTGTCGGGGACGGTGGAGTATCTGTCTATCCGCACGGTGCGTCTGCGCGGCGGCGATGGCTCGCTTTACACCGTGCCGTTCAGTTCGGTTTCGACGGTGAACAACACGAATCGCGGGATCGGCAATGCGGCGGTGCGCGTGTCGATCGCGCTCGGCCAGGACGTCGAACTCGCGACCGCGACGCTGAAAGAAATCGGCGGAGCGCTGCGTCAGGACGATGCGTTCAAGGACGGCATCCTGTCCGATTTCAGTTTTTGGGGCGTGGATGCGGTCGATGGATCGAGCGTGACGCTCGCGGGCCAGATCCAGTGCCGCGACAGCGCGCGGTGGTCCGTGCAGCGCGAATTCAACCGCCGCGTGCTCAACGAATTCACGGCCCGGGGGATCGAGATTGCGAATCCGCAGCGTAACTTCGTGATCTTGAACGGAACGCAGCCGCCGGCCGACGATACGGCACAGGCGTCGCCCGATCAGCGCGGCGGGCGCACCAGCACCGGCGATCCCTCGAACTCGCCGCCGCTGCGTTCGAATCCGAGCCGTTCGTAGAACGCTTCGAGCGCGTCCGCGTCGGGCGCGTGGCGATCCTCGGCCGGACCTTTCGGATCGAGCGGACGCGGCACCAGAGTAAGCATCACGCGATACCGGTCCGCCAGCGCGACGAGCCGGTCCATCGCAATGCGCGCGTGACCGCGATGATGTTCGCCCTCCGACCATATCGCCTGCAACGCGACCGCGCAATCGCCGGATTCCTCCAGCCACAGTTCGACCTGCTGCGCGTCTTCAATGCGGCTCCGATGAAACGCTTCGATCATCGTGGCGGCGGCGGACGCTGTGGTATCGGTCATCGAATGGGCTCGCGAACTTACGGTCCGCCACTATAGCGCGGCGAGCGCGTTGCGGAATGCGCAATCCGTGCCGCAGTGCAACGCCGCAAAACGCATGCCGCGCGCGGTCGGCTTCGCGCACCTATTTCCGTTGCTTACAGCCTTTTTTTCAAATCTATAATCGGACGGCAAGCCAAGCGCGCCGCAGCGTGCAGCGGGCGCGCTTATCGAAAATGAAACCGCAGTCAACCTAAACGGTGCCGCCAAGATGAAAAAACTCGTCACGTCGATCGGTCGTTCGGTATCCCGCACTACGCGTCGGCGCTTGCTGCGCGTCCTGGCTATAAGCGCAGTCGCGACAACGACGCTTTTCGGCGCGTGCGCGCCAACGTTTGCGCAGGACGACGACGACGCGCGCAGCTTCCACAGCGGCGGTTGGGGCGGCGGCGAAGGCGGACACGGCGGCCGGCACGTGAAGGTGATGATCATCTCGATGTTCGGTCCCGAAGGACAGGTCTGGCTCGACAATCTCGGGCCGTGGCAGACCGTCGCCGTGCCGGGCTTGTCGCCGGATTATCCCGATGTGCATTGCAACCGTCAGGACGTCTGCGTGATGACGACGGGTATGGGTCACGCGAACGCGGCGGCATCGCTGATGGCGCTTACGTTCTCCGATAAATTCGACTTGCGCCGCACGTATTTCATGATCGCGGGCATCGCCGGCATCGATCCGGCGCAGGGCACGCTCGGCTCGGCTGCGTGGGCGAAATATCTCGTCGATTTCGGCATTCAGTGGGAAATCGACGCGCGCGAGAAGCCGGATAGCTGGCCGAGCGGCTTCCTCGGCATCAACACGAAAGCGCCGGACCAAAAGCCGCCGCTCGACTACCGCACCGAAGTGTTCCAGTTGAATCCCGATCTTGCGAACGCGGCTTATGCGCTTTCACGCAATGTCGTGCTGAGCGACAGCTCGGACGCGCAAAAGGCGCGGGTCAAATACGGCTACGCGCCGGCGAATCTGCCGCCGAAAGTGATTCAGTGCGACACGCTCGCGGGCGATACGTGGTGGTCGGGCAAGGAAATCGGCGAACGCGCGCGCTACTGGACGCGCCAGCTCACCGATGGCAAGGGCGTTTATTGCACGACGCAGCAGGAGGACAACGCCACGTACGAGGCGCTCAAGCGGGCGGCGAGCACGCATCGGGTGGACTTGAACCGGGTGGCGGCGTTGCGCTCGGGATCGGATTTCGACCGGCCTTACGATGGACAGACGGCAGCGGATAATCTCGTCAATTACGCGACGCAAGGCGGTTTCGTGCCTGCAATCGCGAATCTTTATCTCGCCGGGAATCCGCTTGTGCAGGATATCGTCACGCACTGGAGCGAATGGCGCGACGGCGTGCCGCGCCGGTAAGCGCAGTGGCATCGGCCGTTATCGGCGGCGGCGATTTGTATCGACGAAACGCTTCGTAGCGCGGGCGGGGGCGGACTTCTATCATGTTGGCCTTCTGGCGTCGCGCGCTTTAAGGCTTGCCTCGCGCCTCGCGCCGCCACGGATAACGGAGACCGCATGACCGATCACCACGCTATCGACACCCCGCAGCTCGACGAATTGCTCGCCGCGCTCCGGGAAACGGCGCGGCAGCGCGACCGCGCGGGCGGTCATGCGGCGCGCGAGAAACAGTTGATCGCCGATGCAGGCTTGCTCACGCTCGCCGTTCCGCGCGCTTACGGCGGGCAGGGCGCGCGCTGGGTGGATGCGTACGCGACGATCCGCGCGATCGCCCGGGTCGATAGCGCGCTTGCGCATCTGCTCGGCTTTACCTACCTGCAGATCGTGAGCGTCGCCGTCTGGGGCAACGAGGCGCAGCGCGAGCGGTATCTGCGCGGCACGGTCGAGAACCGCTGGTGGTGGGGCAACGCGGTGAATCCGCTCGATACGCGGCTTGTCGCGCAAGCGGTGCCGGGCGGCGGCTACCGGATCGACGGCGTGAAGGGCTTTTGCTCCGGCACGGTCGGTTCGCAGATGATGACCCTGACCGCTCAGGATCCCGCGACCGGCAAGCCGATATTCGCCATCGTGCCGACCACGCGCGCCGGCATCACCGTGCACGACGACTGGGATCCGATCGGCCAGCGCCAGACGGATAGCGGCAGCGTGTCGTTCGAAAACGTGGAGGTGCGGGCGGAGGACGTGCTGCATCGCTCGGAGAATCCGCCGACGCCGCGCGCCACCTTGCGCACGCTCGTATCGCAACTCGTGCTGACGAATTTGTTTGTCGGCATTGCCGAGGGCGCGCTCGCCGAGGCGCGCGATTATGTCGTGCAAAACGGGCGGCCGTGGATTCATTCGAACGTAACCGACGCCACCGACGATCCCTACCAGTTGCACCGCTTTGCCGAAATGCGCCTGAAGACCGTGAGCGCCGAGGCGCTTGCGACGCGCGCCGCCGAAGCGCTCGACGCGGCGTGGGATCGCGGCGCGGCGCTCAGCGAGGAAGAACGCGCGCGCGTGGCGCTGGCGACCGCGGAGGCCAAGGTGCTCGCGCACCGCGCCGCGCTCGACGTGAGCGAGGCGCTCTTCGACGCATGCGGCGCGCGGGCGACGCACGCCGGACTCGCGCTCGACCGCTTCTGGCGCAACGCGCGCGTGCATACGCTGCACGATCCGCTCGACTATAAGTTGCGCGCCATCGGACGTTACGCGCTGTCGAATATCTTGCCCGAGGCAAATCTTTACAACTGACGGACGCAGTCGGGGCAAAAGCGGCGGATAGACTCGAAGGTTTCCCCGTCGATTCGTCTCTATCATGTCCGCTGCCCCGTTCGTCGAATCTGAGGATGTCTACACATCCGGTCCCGCCGCCGCGCTGAACGCCGCGCTCGCACTCCGCGCGGCGCGCGACTGGACCGCGCTCGGCGCGTTCTGCGCCGCCGCCCTGACACACTTTCCCGGCAACCCTGAGCTTTCCTGGCAACTGAGCCATAGCCAGTGGCAACGGTTCGACCCCGTCGCCGCATGCCGCACGATGCAGGAAGCCGCCGCCCACGCGCCCGGCGACGGCCTCGTCACCGGCGCAATCGCGGTGTATCTCGCCGAGCAAGGCCGTTACGACGAAGCCGAAGCGCTCTATCGCGTCGCGACGGCTGCCGCGCCTGACAGCGATGCGATTGGCGTCGAGCTGGCCGAACTGGAACTCCGGCGCGGCGCGTGGCGCGAAGGCTGGGCGCGTTACGAGCGGCGTCTCGAACGCGCGAATCGGGAGGCGCAGAACGTCGTGCGGGTGATCGAGGCGCACGCGCCGCGCTGGCGGGGCCAGAATCTCGCGGGGCGGCGTCTCGTGGTGTACAGCGAACTCGGACACGGCGACGATCTCCAGTTCGTGCGTCTGTACCGGCGTTTCGCCAGCGCGGTCGAGGCGCGCGGCGGCGAGTGCGTGCTCGCGTGCCGCGCGGTGCTGCATTCGCTGCTGCGCCGCTATGTGCCCGGCTGCGTCGCGCTGGAGCGGCACGATTTCGCGGGTACGGACTTCACCGTCCCGCTCATGAGCATGGCGCACTGGCTCGGCGTGCTGCCCGGCGAGATCGACGGGCGGGCGTATCTGCATGCAGAACCCGCGCGTGTCGAACACTGGCGCGAGGCGTTGGGCGTGCAGCCGGGTCGGTATCGCGTGGGATTGGCTTGGGCGGGCAGTCCGACGCACCGGCGCGACGGCCAGCGGACCATTCCGCTCGATGCGCTCGCGCCGCTCTGGCAACTTCCCAACGTCGATTACTACCCGGTCGCGCCGGGCCGCGACGCCGATGTCGCCGCGATGCGGGCGGCGGGCGCGTCCGTCTTCGATGTCACGGCGCATTTCACGGAAGACTTCCACGATTCGGCCGCGCTGCTGACCACGCTCGACGCGCTGGTCACGATCGACAGCGCGCCGCTGCATCTGGGCGGTGCACTCGGGCGGCCGGTGCTCGCGATGATCGATTACGCGTCGCACTGGTGTTGGGGCATTGCGGAAAGCCAGCCGTGGTACGACTCCGTGCGCCTGTTCCGGCAGAGCGCGCCGGGCGCGTGGGCGCCGGTGGTTGAGCGTATCGCGGCGGAACTGGCGGAGCGCGCCGCGCGTCGGTGAGCCATGCAGCAACGCCCGCGCAAACGCGCGAAAATATCGCGTTCAGGACCGCGTTCATCTCACGCGGCCGGATTTTCATCGACGGAGCCTTCCATGTCTGATTTCGCATCCCCTCTACCACGGCGTTTCGACATCGATCCGAAGCCGCTCGGCATCTCCGCCGGCCTGATCGTGCTCGGCGCGCTTTATCTGGCGCAAACCGTCAACGCCCGACAAGCGGCGCTTTATGTGGTCGGCGCACTGCTCGGCGTCGCGCTTTATCACGCGGCGTTCGGCTTTACGTCGGCGTGGCGGGTTTTTATCGCCGATGGCCGTGGCGCGGGCCTGCGCGCGCAGATGGTCATGCTCGCCGTCGGCGTGGCGCTGTTTTTCCCGGCGCTCTCGGCGGGCACGCTGTTCGGCATGCCGGTGACGGGACTCGTATCGCCGGCGGGCACCTCGGTTCTGTTCGGCGCGTTTATCTTCGGCATCGGGATGCAGCTCGGCGGCGGTTGCGCGTCCGGCACGCTGTATACGGTCGGCGGCGGCAGCACGCGGATGATCGTGACGCTGATCGCCTTCATCGCGGGATCGGTGATCGCGACCGCGCACATGCCGTTCTGGAGCGCGCTGCCGTCGCTCAAGCCCGTTTCGCTCGTCAAGACGCTCGGCGCGGGGCCGGCGCTGGCGCTCAACTGGGCATTGTTCGCGGCGATCGCGGCGGTGACGGTTGTCGTGGAAAAGCGCCGGCACGGGCGGCTCGTGCCCGCGCATACGCAGCCGCCGCATGCGTCGCCGTGGCTGCACGGGCCGTGGCCGCTCGTGGCGGGCGCGATCGCCCTCGCCGTGCTGAATTTCGCGACGCTCGCGCTGTCCGGCCGTCCCTGGGGCATCACGTCCGCGTTTGCGCTGTGGGGCGCGAAGGGGGCGGCGAGCTTGGGGATCGACGTCGCGCACTGGCCGTATTGGATGAGCCAGGCGAACGCCGCCGCGCTCGCAGCGCCGGTTTCGCGCGATGTGACTTCCGTCATGGATATCGGCATCGTGCTCGGCGCGATGCTCGCGGCCGCGCTGGCGGGCCGATACGCGCCTGTCTGGAAAGTGCCGTTGCGCTCGCTGGTCGCGGCGGTTGTCGGCGGGTTGCTGCTCGGTTATGGCGCGCGGCTCGCTTATGGCTGCAATATCGGCGCGTATTTCAGCGGAATCGTTTCGGGCAGCCTGCACGGATGGGTTTGGCTCGTCGCGGCATTCTTCGGGAATGTCGTCGGCACGCGATTGCGGCCGTGGTTCGGACTCACCGTGGAACGCGCTCAACCGACTGCGTGTTAATCGTTCGCAAGCATTCCTTTTGCGTAATCACCGTATTTAAATGTCAGGCGATAGTTGCCTGACTAATTCATCTGCATCGGCCTTTCCGGGCCGATTCTGTCATTTAAACGGGCGCGGTCAACCCCCGGCTGGGCGCGCTCGTTTTATCTCCAATCAAGTCGCTAAATCATTATCCGAATACTGGAAAACCCGCGTTTTCTTGTATTTGTCATAACAATAAAGCGGTTAATTTTGCCTGTTACAAAGCGCCGAAACTTTTACCGAAAAGGCAGTGTTGTTTTCCGGGAAAATATTATTGAGATGCCCTTGCTTTCCCGTTTGGCGGTACTTACAATCCGTTTCACAGTGTTGTTACAAGTTGTAACGGCCTGTATCAAGATTTATGTAACCGGGCAAATCAGCGCCCGGCGAGGCGCAAAAAAATATATCGGCAAAAAATGCCGGCCAAGTTCGGGGTTTTATCGGAAGCTGGAACATGAACGGTCGTGAAACGCTGGATTCGATCCGCGAAATCAATTTGTCGTACATCATGCTCGCTCAGCGCATGCTGCGCGAAGACCGCGCCGTCGGCATGTTTCGGCTCGGTTTGTCGGCGGAACTCGCCGACTTGCTTTCCGGCTTGACGCTGGCTCAGGTCGTGAAGCTCGCCGGTTCCGATCAACTGCTGTGCTTTTTCCGCTTCAACGATCACTCGATGCTGTCCGCTCTCACGCAGCCCGCGAAACACGCGAATATCGCGTCGACGCACGCCGCAATTCTGCTGGCCGGCCAACCCGCCGAACAGTTCGCTTAAGAGAGAGACGGAGCGAGCCATGTTGAAGAAAAGCCTCACCGAAGACGCACAAGAAGTGTTTCGCGCCATCGCCCTGATCGAACTGGGCGCGCGGATGCAGGTGCTCGAAAGCGAATTGACGCTGTCGCGCGACCGGATGATCCGGTTGTATCGCGAGGTGAAGGGCATGTCGCCGCCCAAGGGCATGCTGCCGTTTTCGGCCGACTGGTACATGACGTGGCTGGCGAACATCCACGCATCGCTGTTTTACAACACGTATGTGTTTCTGAAGAAAGAGGCGGGCTGTTCGCACCTCGATGCTTTGACTAAAGGGTATCGGCTGTATCTCGAACACTGCACGCATAGCGGTGTCGAGGCGGTACTCGATTTGACGCGGGCCTGGACCTTAGTGCGCTTTTTCGACGCCGACATGTTGCAGATGACGCGGTGCTGCCGCTGCACCGGCAAGTTCGTGGCGCACAAACATGATTTGCAGAACAACGTGGTGTGCGGGGCCTGCCAGCCGCCGTCACGCGCGGGGAAGACCAAGAAAGCGGCGGCCGCCCGTGAGGCGTCCCGAGAAGCCGTTCTGGAGGTGGTGATCGATAATGAAGTGCTGGAGGAAACGGCGCTCGAACACGCGGTGATGTCACAACCGCGAATAGACGGTCCGGTCGCACGGGCTGCTTGAACGGTAGCGGTGGGAAGGCTTCGAGGACCGGCCGTTTTACGGACGGGAAGCGTTCCTAGTGCCGCTACCGGGTTTTATTTTTTGGGCTCGCCAGAGGTTCGGCGGGCTTTTTGCTTTTTTGGCGATGCCGCGCGGCGGGTTCAACGATATTCAACCGCCCGCCATGCCCGTCGCCTACGTCGCCGCCTACGTCACCGTCTGCACGACCAGCCACGCATTCGCTGCCGTTATCACCGCGAACAGCGTCCACACAATCGCCTTCGTCCATGACCGGTTGGCGAATTCGCCCATGAGCGAGCGGTCGCTCGTCATCCGGATCAGCGGATACAGCGCGAACGGCAGTTGCAGGCTCAACACCACCTGACTCGCTACCAGCAACTTGCCGACCGCGCCGTTACCGAGCATGGCGACGCCGATCACCGCCGGAATCAGCGCGAGCGCGCGCGTGACGAAGCGGCGCTGCCAGCACGGAATCTTCAGCTTCAAAAAGCCTTCCATGATGACCTGGCCCGCGATCGTGCCGGTAAACGTCGAGCTTTGGCCGGAAGCGAGCAGCGTCACGGCGAACAGGACGGCGGCGAGCCCGCTGCCGACGATCGGCGCGAGCAGCTTGTACGCATCTTCGATCTCGGTCACTTGCGTGTGGCCGGTGGCGTGAAACGCGGACGCCGCCAGAATCAGGATCGCCGCGTTGATGAGCAGCGCGAGAAACAGCGCGGCGATGGTGTCGATGCGCGACAGGCGAATGGCCGATAACAAGCTCGACGGCGTGCGCTTGACGACACGCGTCTGCACGATCGACGAATGCAAGTACAGGTTGTGCGGCATCACGGTCGCGCCGAGGATGCCGATGGCGAGGTAGAGCGGCTCGCGTCCGCTGACCGCTTGCCACGAAGGCACGAGCCCCTGCAACACGGCCGGCCAGTGCGGCTTGACGAGCGCGAGCTCGATCACGTAACCCAGCCCGATGGTCGCGATCAGGCCGAGCATGATGGCTTCGAGGTCGCGGAAGTTCTTGCCCTTCAGCCCGAGCACGATCAGCGTGTCGAACGCGGTGAAAATCACGCCCCACATCAGCGAGCAGCCGAACAGAAGGTGGAACGCGAGCGCGCCGCCGAGCACCTCGGCCAAATCGCACGCGATGATCGATATTTCGGCCAGGATCCACTGCGCGCGGGCGACGGGTTTCGAGTAACGCTCGCTCGACAGTTGCGCGAGATCGCGGCCCGTGACGATACCGAGCCGCATGCTCAATGACTGCAGCGCCATCGCCGCGAGGCTCGACAGCACGACCACGAACAGCAGGTTGTAGCCGTAGCGCGACCCGGCCTCGATATCGGTCGCCCAGTTGCCGGGGTCCATGTAGCCGATCGACACGAGCAGGCCGGGGCCGGCGAATTGCGCAATCTTTTTCCAGAACGGCGCGCCGGCGGGCACGTCGACGGTGCCTTTGACTTCGGACGGACAGAACGGCGCGGTGGCGGTGGTCGGCAGCTTGAAGGACAACGGGCGGTTTCCTTGAGTCGGCGAAAATCGGGTGGTGCAGCATTATTGTCGAAAATCGCATTTTTTAAAGCGTTCGCGCGCGCCAATAAAAAACGCCGCCTCGAATCGAGGCGGCGTTTGCACAAGTAAAGGCTGGGCGACTACTTGACCACGTGCGGCAGCGTCGATCCGGCCGCAGCCGCAGTCACCGCCGAGACGGCGCTGGCGGGCAATGCGTCGTCGGCTGTCGTCCGGCCGCCGTCCTTGAAGAACGCCATTTCCGCGGCCTTGTTGAGCACGAGAATACTGATCCGGCGGTTGGTCGGTTCGTCGGCGACGTCCTTGTTGAGCGGCAGCACGTCGGACAGACCGCGCACCTGCAGCACCTTGGTTTCGTTCATGCCGCCCGCGACCAGCGCGCGGCGCGCGGCGTTCGCGCGCTCGCTCGACAATTCCCAGTTCGAGTAGCCGGCCTGGCCGCCCGAGTAGGGCACGGCGTCGGTGTGTCCGGCAATCGACACCCGGTTATCGACGTCGTTCAGCGACGCGCCGATCTGCGTCAGGATGGTCGTGACATAGCTTTCGAGGCGCGAGCTGCCGGAGGCGAACATCGGCCGCTTCAGCGAATCGACGATCTCGATGCGCAGTCCTTCGCTCGTGATCGCGATACGGATCTGGTCCTTGAACGCGCGCAGCGCCGGCGTATTTTCGATCAGCGCGGTGAGCTTCTGCTTGAGCTGCTGGAGCCGCTGCAAATCTTCCGCCGCCACCGCCGCGCGGGCCGCGACCGGCGTGACTTGCGGACGCGCGTTGGTTTCCATAGGCTGCTGGGTGGACATGTCGCGCCCGCCGCCGTTGATGACGCTGGAGCGCGCCGCGCCGCTGCCTTCCGTGCCGCCGAAGACCGAGGCGAGCGGGGTGTTGAAGTAATCCTCGATACCCTGCTTGTCGAATTTCGACGTCGATCCGAGCAGCCACATCAGCAGGAAGAAGGCCATCATCGCCGTGACGAAGTCGGCGTAGGCGATCTTCCATGCGCCGCCGTGATGGCCGCCATGGCCGCCGCCCTTCTTCTTGCGGCGCACGATGACGGTCGGTGCGAGTACCGATTGCAGCGGGTCGCGTGAAGGTCTTTCAGCCATGTTCGCAGCCTCGTGTTAAGCGGATTTCGGCGACTTCGTGGCGCGCACGGCGTCGTCGAGTTCCTTGAAGCTCGGGCGGTCCGCGGTGAACAGCACCTTGCGGCCGAACTCCACGGCGATGGTCGGCGCGTAGCCGTTCATCGACGCGAGCAGGACGGATTTCACGCACTGGAACGGCTTGGATTCGGCCTGGCCCTTGGCGTTGAGCAAATCGGCGAGCGGCCCGAAGAAGCCATAAGCCAGCAAAATGCCGAGGAACGTACCAACCAGCGCACCGGCGATCATCTCGCCGAGCACGGCGGGCGGCGCGCCGACCGAGCCCATCGTGTGAACCACGCCCATCACCGCGGCGACGATACCGAACGCCGGCAGGCCATCGGCCATTTTCTGGATCGCGTTGGCCGCAACCGTGCTTTCCGCGTGGTGCGTTTCCAGTTCCTCGTCCATCAGGTCCTGGACTTCCATCGCGTTCACGTTGCCGCTCGACATCATGCGCAGATAATCGACGATGAAATCCAGCAGGTGGTGATCCTTCAGCACGTGTTCGTATTTCTGAAACAGCGGGCTGTTTTCCGGCGCGTCGACATCCGCTTCGAGCGCCATCATGCCTTCCTTGCGCGCTTTCTGAAGCAGCTCGTACAGCAGCGCGATCAGTTCCACGTACACGGCTTTCGTGTACGCGGTGCCCTTGAAAGCGGTCGGCAAGGCCGCCAGCGTTTTCTTGAGCGTAGCGGGCGGATTCGAAACCACGAATGCGCCGACGGCCGCGCCGAAAATACACAGCAATTCAAAAGGCTGCACGAGCGCGGCCAGGTGCCCGCCCACGCCCATGAAACTTCCGATCACCGAGCCGATGACCAATATCCAACCGATAGCGACAAACATGTTTTCTCCGCGAGAGTCCCTAAATTCGCCGCCGTGCCACGCCGCAATTGGGTTCATGGCACGTGCGAAGTCGTCTAAGACCTTAACGGCAGACAGGCGATGACATTTAGGGTGCGGGGCAGGATTCTTTACGGAGCGCTATTGCTGCGCGCGTAATTTTTGCGGTCTTGCGGGCGTTTTTAGCAAAAAAGCCGCCGATCGAACGCGCGCTGCGTTCGGTCGACGGATTAATCAGACTATTGTTTAGGTCAACCGCGCAAAGGCGTTCAGCCGCCGACGATCGAGTCGAATTCGCTCGCATCCACCGTGTAGGAACCGGTCGCGCTGCCCGATTTCGCGGTCAGCGCGAAGGTGGTTGCGTTGATGGCGGTGACGGTTTCCGTCGCATCGACCGTGGTCAGTTCCACGGTGCCCGCGCTGATATCGCCGTTGGCGAGCGTGACGGGCGTGGGCGTCGTCACGTCGAACGCCATGACCACGTCGCTCGCGCGGATCGTGACATTGGCGACGGCCGCGAGCGTCTCGGACGCCGGATTCGCGCTCGCGGTACGCACGAACGACAGCCCGGCGATCGAAATCGTGCCGGTGATCGAGCCGTTCGAACTGGATTGCGTGCGGTCGATCGCAACCGTCGGCGCGCTGGCAGTGGTGATCGTGAGACCGGTCGCGACACTGTGCGCGACCGTGTAGGTCAGCGCGCCGTTCATCGTGGTCGTGCCGCCGGTGGTCGTCGCCTTGAGATTGGTGAGTGTTTCGGTCGCCGTGTAGGACCAGTCGGCCGTATCGTCGCCGATCGTGCCGGTCACTGCCTGAATCTGCACGCTAACGACGCCATCCACCGACGCGTCGCCCGAAATGGCCGGCACGTTCACCTGGCCCTTGCACGCCGCGAATGTCACCGTGCCGCTTTCGCCCGCCCGCAGGCCGGCCGTGGTCGCGTTCTGCGCCAGCACGTTCGCCGTGCCGCCCGCCGCGCACGCCACCGTGCTCGCGGCGGTGCCGGTGAGCGCGGCCGCGACGAAGGAATCGCCGATCGAGGTGAAGACCGTCGCGACGCCCGGTCCCGCCAGCACGCCAAACGCAGCCGCGTACTTCGCGACGTGCGCGCTTTGCACCGACGACGACAGCTTGAGCTGATTGTTCACCGGGCTGTCGCTCGCCGATCCGCCGCCGCACGCCGCAAGGGCGAACGCGCAGAGAAGACCCGCCGAGGCGGCCACGGCCATGCGCCGCGATCCAGAATACACACCCATAACTGCTCCAGTCGAAATTCGCGC
Organism: Caballeronia sp. SL1002; assembly: GCF_057814995.1. Taxonomy (NCBI): domain Bacteria; kingdom Pseudomonadati; phylum Pseudomonadota; class Betaproteobacteria; order Burkholderiales; family Burkholderiaceae; genus Caballeronia; species Caballeronia sp. SL1002. Next base: position 222,505 of record NZ_JBYMUW010000005.1, read on the forward strand.
CGCGCGCTGCACGGCTAATAAGGCACGGCGTCGCGCCGCATGACGAACGGCGCCGCACGTTCATGCGCGGTCCGTTTCGATGCCGCGATTATGGAGGGCCGGATGCGCGGCAATCGGTGGAATAACCGGGATAAACCAGCTCTATTCAGTGGACACTGCGCGCAAACGTTTAACCGGAATAATCGACCGCGGAGCCTTGACCGGCAAGGTGTTCCAAATTCTTGCGCGGACCGAATTAGACCGTGTTCGCGGTCCTGTTCGCGCATTTGAAGTGAAGGGTTAATCCGTAAAGTTGCGTCACCGGGAAAGCCGGCAACAACGGAGAAAGTGCGGTGAAGAAAGTCTGGAGCGCGGCCGCGGCCGCAACGTTCGCGATGTCGGCCGGGGCCGCTCACGGGCAGGAAGTGTATGTTCACGGCGGCACGCTGGGTCTGGGGATCGGCGGCGCGATGGGGTTGACGTCGTGGGCCGGCGTCCACGCGGAAGTGGAGGGGTTGGGCTTCTCGCATGCCGTACACGTCGACGAAAACCGCTACGACGGCCATTTGAGCCTGAAGCAAGGCGGGCTTTATCTCGATTTGTTCCCGTTTTCCGGCAGCGCGTTTCGCGTGACCGGCGGCGCGCTCATCAACGACGACGAATTGACCGCGCATTCGACGCCGAACGCGCAGGGCAATTACAAGATCGGCGACGACTACGTGCCGGCCGTCGGCGCGGCGCCGTCCGCGAAGGCGACGCTGCCGACCGTGATGCCGTATCTCGGCATCGGTTACGGTCACAAGCCGCAATCGAAGGGTTTCGGCTTCACGTTCGATCTGGGCGTCGCGTATGGCAAGCCGCGCGTCTCGTACAACGTTCCGGCGATCTATTCGAGCTTTACGTCGCAGGCGAATATCGACGAGCAGGAACGCAAGATCACCGAGAGCGTCGAGCGTTACAAGTGGTATCCGGTCGTGCAGCTTGGCGTGACGTATCGCTTTTAACGTGGGCGGGACGCCGCCGCGCGGACGCGAAACTTACAAAAGTTGAACCTCCCGCGCGAGTGAGACTCAATGAAATGAGGCAGGCGCGGCATTTGCGGCACGCATGCCTCGACTCACTCACACGAAAGGCGGACCCAACGATGATCCAGACATTCGAGCAGACCATCGGCGGCCAGCCGATGAAGTTTTGCGCCAGTATCGCGGAAGGCGGCGGACCGCAGCGCGTCATCATCAGCCGGGCGGATTCGGCGGAGTCGCTCGTCATCATCGACGCGGAAGGCATCATCGGCGCGATCAAGGCGGAAGTGGAAGCGCCGGAAAGTTTTGTCGCCGATGCCGTCCGGCTCGCGCAGCAAAAGGCGTTGATCGAACGCGCGCTCGAAACAGGCGAAGTGCAGACGGCCAGTTTGTAACGGCCGGCGCTGCCGCGCCGGTTGCCGTTTCAGAACGAAGAATGCCCGCCCGGCGAGATCGCCGGGCGGGCATTCTTGCTTGTTGCGTGGCCGTTGCGCGCTACAGACGCGGTGCGCCGTTTTTCGGATCGGCGGGAACGAGCGGCGTCGCGGAATCGGGGCCGTCGGGAAGATCGGGATCGTCGGGATTGGGCGGCGCGTCCGGGTCCCGGAGTTCGTCGGGATCGGGATCGGGATCGAGCGGGTCGACAGGCGTCGACATGGCGTTTCTCCTGAAGCGGCCTGCGGGCCGCGCGTTGCACCGGCGTGCGCTAAATCAGCTCGCAACCGGCGTTCCCGGCGCGGGCGTACGGCGTTGCGACTTTTGCGACGTTTGTGGCGTTTGCTGTAGCGTTTGTCGCTTTCGTGGCTCGCACGCGCGGCGGCGCACAAAAAAGCCGATCCGGATATGTCCGGACCGGCTTTCTTTTTTGGCTTGGAGGCTTCAGCGCGGCGCGGGCGCGTCCTTGATGAACAGCGTCGTCACCGCGCCGATCACGCACAGCGCGCCGACGTAGAGCGCGGGCGCCATCGGGTTCGATTTCATCATCAGTGAGACGACGATCGGCGTGAGGCCGCCGAACAGCGCGTATGCGACGTTGTACGAAAACGAGATGCCCGAAAAGCGCACGACCGCCGGGAACGCCTTGACCATCACGAACGGAATCGCGCCGATCACCCCGACCGTGAAGCCGGTGAAGGCGTAGAGCGGCAGCAGCACGGACGGATCGACGGCCAGTTGCTGGAACAGCGCGTAATAGGAAACGCCGAGCGCGACGCAACCGATGAAAATCGTCTTGCCCGCGCCGATCCGGCCCGCAACCGCGCCGGCCGTCACGCAGCCGATGGTGAGGCAGAGCGTCGCGAGACAGTTGGCGATCAGCGCGGTGGCGGGCGCGAAATTGAATTGCTTTTGCAGCAGCGTCGGCGTCATGAGAATCACGACGACGATCGCGGCGGACAGCATCCATGTAAGCAGCATCGAAATGACGACAGCGCGCCGGTGATCGCGCAGCACGGCTTTCAGCGGAATCTCGGCGGCGAGCGACTTGCGTTTCTGCAACTCGGCGAACACGGGCGTTTCATGCAGCCAGCGCCGCAGATACACCGAAAAGAGGCCGAACACGCCGCCGAGCAGGAACGGAATGCGCCACGCGAATTCCGTGACTTCGGCCGCCGCGAAATTCTTGTTGATCGTCGCTGCGACCAGCGAGCCGAGCAGGATGCCGGCGGTGAGACCCGCTGTCAGCGTGCCGCACGCATAGCCGACATGCCGGCTCGGGACGTGTTCCGAGACGAAGACCCAGGCGCCCGGCACTTCGCCGCCCACCGCCGCGCCCTGCATCACGCGGAACAGGAGCAGCAGGACGGGCGCGAACAGGCCGATCGACGCATAGGTGGGCAAAAGTCCCATCAGTAGCGTCGGCACGGACATCAGCAGCACGCTCAGCGTGAACATGCGTTTGCGGCCGAGCAGGTCGCCGAAGTGCGCCATGACGATTCCGCCGAGCGGCCGCGCGAGATATCCCGCCGCGAAGATGCCGAAGGTCTGCAACTGGCGCAGCCAGTCGGGAACGCTCGGCGGAAAGAACAACTGGCCGATCACGGGCGCGAAGAACACGAAGATGATGAAGTCGTAGAACTCGAGTGCGCCGCCGAGCGCGGCGAGCGACAGGGTCTTGTAATCGCTGCCGGTCAGACGGCGGGCGACGGCTGGCGTGGCGCCGCCGATTGGGGTTGCTTGCATCGGTGAAAAGAGTCGGTAGAGGAAAAAAGCCACGCGCGGTGCGTAGAACTAGGCATGGGCCCGACTGCGGAATCGCGATGCGCCGGATAAGCGCCTGGATGAAGCTCGAACTCCGCGGCCGCGTGCGCGACGGGGAAGTCGCGGTGCGGCGAGCGTCCACGCGAGTCTCGATAAAAACGCCGCGCAGAGGGAACTTTCTGCCAAAACGCGCGATTTTACAGGATGAAAGAAGAACCTCATCGACCCGGCGCGCCATTTCGAGACGGAATGACGCCGTTACGCGACAGCGCTGTCCCTCGCGACCCTTATTTTCGGCGAGAACATTCAGAGTTCTCTGATGGGACAACGCCCGGCGCTTGTCCAAAATCGCGCGCTTATCCCGTTCTCGTAACAATTTGCGAGATCGCACGGCGGCGCTTCCGGTGACACGGCGGTCCGCCTCGTCTCCCGCCAACTGGATCGACATCATGCGCGTCGCCGTTCTACAAACTGATTCCGCTCACCGCTTGCTTCTTGGCGATATCGTCAAGCGCCTCGGTCATACTCCCTTGCTTTTCGGCGACGGCCTCGTCATGTCCAAGGCGCTGTCGCGCTCGACGGTCGACATGCTGATCCTCGATTGGCAGACAACGGGCCTTTCCGGCCTCGATCTGCTGAAGTCCGTGCGTTCGAGCGTGGGCGAGCGCGTCCCCGTGATGTTCGTGTCGCCCGAGAACGTGGAGCACAACATCGTGCGCGCGCTTACCGCTGGCGCCGACGATTACGTTCCGTATCCGGTGCGTCCGGGCGAAGTCGGCGCGCGTATCGAAGCGTTGCTGCGCCGCGCTTATCCGGCGACGGCGGCGGGCGGTTTCGAGGTCGGCCCGTATCGTTTCAATTCGCGTCAGCAAACCGTGAGCGTGCGCGGACGCGCGGTGCAACTGAGCGGCACGCAATTCCGGCTCGCTGTGCTGTTCTTCTCGAATGTCGGCCGCGTGCTGTCTCGCGATCACATCTTCGCGATGGTCTGGGGCCGCGAATTCCGCGAAACCACGCGCACGATCGATAGTCATGTGTCGCGCTTGCGGCTCGCGCTCGAAATCGAGCCGGTCAACGATTTCCGCCTGCAGCCTGTCTATAAGAGCGGCTATCGGCTGCTGCACCTGTACGGCGAAGCCGGTGGTGCGATGGATGCGGCGGAAGGGATCGCCGCCTGAAAGCAGTAAAAAAGCCGTCGCGAGACGGCTTTTTTGTATCTACGGTCAAGAAAAACGCGCCTTATTTGCCCGCGATCGTATCGACGGGCGCGAAGTTGCCTTGCGTCACTTTATAGATGGTCACCGGCGCATCCTTCAGATCGCCCTTTGGGTCGTACTGGATCCGCGCGGCGGTCACGCCCCTGATATCCGTCTTCTGCAGATACGAAATGTAAGCTTTCGGATCGGTCGAATTCGCCTGCTTCATCGCGCTGAGCAGCGCCATCGTGCCGTCATAAGCATATGGCGAGTACGTGACGACATCCTGATTGAAGCGCTTCTTGTAACGCGATTCGAACCCGGCGTAACCTGGCATTTTCGTATTCGGCAGCCCGCCCATATAGACGATCGCGCCTTCCGCCGCCGCGCCGCCCACTTTCAGAAACGTCGGCGATTTCGACATTTCGCCCGTGATGAACGTCGCGTTCATGCCCAGTTGACGCAGCTTCTTGATCATCGGCGAGGATTGCGCGTCGCCGCCGCCGTAGAACACGGCGTCCGGTTTCAGCGCTTTCAGCGAGGTCAGGATCGCGGCGAAATCGAGCGCCTTGTCGTTCGTGAAATCGCGCTTGAGCACCGTGCCGCCCGCGGCTTTCACCGCGTCGGCGAATTCGTCGGCGACGCCCTGACCGTAGGCCGTGCGGTCGTCGATGATCGCGATCCGCTGCAGTTTCAAATTCTTCACGGCATAGGTGCCGATAATCGCGCCCGCTTGCGCGTCGCTCGTCAGCAGCCGATATGTGGTCTTGTAGCCGCGCGCCGTGTACTGCGGCGAGGTCGCCATCGAAACTTGCGGCAGATTGGCGCGCTCGTACAAATCCGACGCCGGAATGCTCGTCCCCGAATTGAAATGGCCGACCACGCCATGCACGCCATCGTCGATCAACCGTTGCGCGACCGTCGTGCCGGTGCGCGGATCGGCCTGATCGTCTTCCGACGTGAGTTCGAACTGCACCGGCTTGCCGCCGATCACCGGCTGCGTCGCGTTGAAATCGTCGATGGCGAGCTGCGCGCCTTTCTGCATGTCCGCGCCGTAGTTGGACTGCGGGCCGGTCAGCGGCGCGGCGAAACCGATTTTCACGGTATCCGCGGCGCTGGCGCTCGCGCCAACCACGGCCGTGCTCAAAGCAATTGCGATCTGCAAACTCTGGCGCTTCACCTTCACCTCCCCATGTGGGCCGCGCCGCCGGTGGCTCCGGCGGTTATCGGCAGGACTCGTGACTCGAACTCGGGTTTTGTTGTGATTAAACTTGCGGCAGCGTGGGACGCGTTTCGAGCGAGCGGCGAATCAGCGCTTCGACCTGCTGGCGCTCTTCGCCGACAAGCGGCAGACGCGGCGGGCGGACCGGCTCGGTGCCGAGACCGACCATCGTTTCGGCGAGCTTGATGTTTTGCACGAGCTTGTGCGAGACGTCGAGTGCGAGCAGCGGCGCGAACCAGCGGTAAATCGCGCGCGCTTCTTCGATGCGCCCGGCTTGCAGCAGCTTGTAAATCGCGACGGTTTCCTTCGGGAATGCGCAGACGAGACCCGCCACCCAGCCATGCGCGCCCATCAGGATCGCTTCCATCGCGAGGTTGTCGACGCCGCAGAAGATCGCGTAGCGGTCGCCCACTTCATTGATAAGGTCGGTCACGCGGCGCACGTCGCCGCTCGATTCCTTGATCGCGACGAACTTCTTTTCCTCGGCGAGTTCCGCGAACATTTGCGGGCTGACGTCCACGCCGTACGCGAGCGGATTGTTGTAGACCATCAGCGGTAACGCGCTCGCGCTCGCGACCATCCGAAAGTGGTTCAGCGTTTCACGCCGATCCGACAAATAGCGCAGGCCGGGCAGCACCATGTAACCGGCGGCGCCGTGCTTCGCGCCGCGCTCGGCCTGACGGCAACCGTCGAGCGTGCTGTTTTCCGCGATGGTCAGCAGCACCGGCACGCGGCCCCGGCTTGCATCGACGGCGATATCGAGCACTTCCAGCTTTTCGTCGAGCGACAGCGTGGAGGCTTCGCCGAGCGATCCGCACACGATCACGCCGTCCACGCCTGCGTCGATCTGCGCCTCGACGTTCTTTTTGGTCCAAGCGCGGTCTATGCTGAAATCCGCGTTGAACTTGGTGGTGACGGCGGGCAGGACGCCTTGCCAGATATGTGCCATGAACGTGCTCCTGAAGTGATTGACTGGATCGAAGTGTAAGCACCGAAAATAAGCGCGTCTTGCGCGTTTCGCGCGTGCGAAATGCCGATTTCGGCATAGCGGGTTTACGTTTATCTGGCCGCGAGAAAGGCTTTCTGGGCTTTTTGAGACTTGCTTCCAGTATTGGCGGGAGCGTCTGGATACACGCGCGAATGCGGGATTCCGGCACAACCGGGCCTGCGCTATCCTGCTTTATTTAGACCGGCGTCCGGGAGAGAACGTAAGCCCGAAACCTATGCTGAAATCGTCATCAAAAGCGCATAGTGTCGCCAAGACGCCCGCCGCGCGCATTTCTACGATATCGACATGAAAACCCTCGACATCATTGATTCCCACACGGGCGGTGAACCTACCCGCCTTGTCGTGTCGGGCGGGCCGGATCTCGGCGGCGGAACGCTCGTGGAACGGTTCGAACGCCTGCGCACCCACTTCGACGACTGGCGCGCGGGCGTCGTCACGGAACCGCGCGGCTCGGATGTCGTCGTCGGCGCGCTGCTCTGCGAACCCGACGATCCGGCCAGCGCCGCCGCCGTGATCTTCTTCAACAATGTCGGCTATCTCGGCATGTGCGGCCACGGCACGATCGGGTTGATCGTGTCGCTCGCGCATATGGGGCGGCTCGCGCCGGGGCAGCATCGGATCGAGACGCCGGTCGGCGTGGTCGAGGCGACGCTCAACGCGAACGGCAGCGTCAGCGTGCGCAACGTGCCGGCGTACCGGCATCGGCGCGCGGTCCACGTCGATGTGCCCGGCCACGGTCCGTTTCAGGGCGACGTCGCGTGGGGCGGCAACTGGTTTTTCCTGGTCGCCGAGCACGGGCGCGAACTCGTGCCGGCCAACCTCGCAGAGCTGACCGCGTTCACGGCGGCCATCCGCGATGCGCTCGCGGCGCAGGGCGTGACGGGCGCGCACGGCGCGATGATCGACCACATCGAATTGTTCGCGGATTCGCCGCGCGACGACGCCGATAGCCGCAATTTCGTGCTGTGTCCGGGCAGCGCCTACGACCGCTCGCCGTGCGGCACGGGGACGAGCGCGAAAGTGGCGTGCCTCGCGGCGGACGGCAAGCTGGCGGAAGGCGCGGTCTGGCGGCAGGAAAGCATTATCGGCAGCGTGTTCGAGGCGAGCTATGCCGAGGTGAAGGCGGGCGAGCGGATCGAATTGATCCCGACCATCACCGGGCGCGCGCACATCATGGGCGAAGGGCGGCTGTGTTTCGACGAAACCGATCCGTTTGCGTGGGGCATCCGAACGCCATGAGCGCGGATGCGATCGTGGTCGGCGCGGGCATCGTCGGCGCGGCGTGCGCGGCGGAACTGGCCGCGCACGGCTTGTCGGTGGAGGTGATCGACGCGCGGGGGATCGGCGGCGGGACGACGGCGGCGGGCATGGGCCATGTCGTCGTGATGAACGATTCGCCGGCGGAATTCGCGCTCAGCCGGCTTTCGCGCGAACTTTGGCTCGAACTGGCGCCGCAGTTGCGCGCCTGCGATGCCTTCACGCGTTGCGGGACGCTGTGGGTCGCCGCCGACGACGAAGAACTCGACGCCGCGCGCGACATGCGCGACGCGTTCGCGGTGCAAGGCGTGCGCGCCGACATGCTCGACGCGGCGGCGCTGCGCATGGCCGAACCCGCGCTCGATCCGGCGCTCGCGGGCGGTCTGCTGATTCCCGACGACAGCGTCGTCTACGCGCCGACCGCTAGCGAATGGCTGCTGCGCCAATCGCCGGATGCGCGGCGGATCGGCGTGCGCACGGACTGCGAAGTCGCGAGCGTGCAGCGCGGAGGGGTGACGCTCGCGAGCGGCGAGACGCGGTCGGCGGCGCATGTGGTGATCGCGAACGGGCTGGCCGCGCGCACCTTGTCGCCCGGTTTGCCGCTCGAAGCGAAAAAGGGTCATTTGCTGATAACGGACCGCTATCCTGACGTTATTCGACATCAACTTCTCGAACTCGGCTATATCAAGAGCGCGCATCACGCGACCGGAACTTCGGTCGCGTTCAACGCGCAGCCGCGCCCGACGGGCCAGCTTTTGATCGGATCGTCGCGCCAGTTCGGCACCGAAGATCCGGCCGTCGAAATGGACGTGCTCGCGCGGATGCTCGCGCGCGCCGCACGCTATCTGCCCGCGCTGCCGGCGCTCAACGCGATTCGCGCGTGGACGGGTTTGCGCGCGGCGTCGCCGGACGGTTTGCCGCTGATCGGCGCGGCGGGCGATCCGCGCGACGGAATCTGGGTCGCGGCGGGCCATGAAGGGTTAGGCGTCACGACGTCGCTCGGCACGGCCCGGCTGCTCGCCGCGCAGATGCTCGGGCTGGATCACGCGTTGCCCGCGGCGGCGTTTTCGCCGCAACGTTTTGCACTGGAACACGCGCATGGCTGAACAGGTTTCCATCACGATCGACGGCCATATGGCGCGCGTCCCGGCCTTCACGACCGTCGCGGCGGCGCTGGCGATGCACGCGCGCGACGGTACGCGGCGCTCGGTCGGCGGCGAGCCGCGCAGTGCGCTGTGCGGAATGGGCGTGTGTCAGGAATGCCGGGTTCGTGTCGATGGCCGCGCGCACGTTCTCGGATGCCAGACGTTTTGCCGCGACGGCCTTGTCATCGAGACGACGGCATGAGCGCCGAACATTTCGAAATCGTCGTGATCGGCGCGGGTCCGGCGGGCTTGCGCGCCGCGCAGATTGCCGCGAGCGAAGGCGCGCGCGTCGCGCTGATCGACGATAACCCGCGCCCCGGCGGTCAGATCTGGCGGCAAGGCCCGGCGTTCGCGCCCGCCGCGCCGCTGCAAGACTGGCTCGCAGCCACTCGCGACCACGCCGCGCTCACACTGATGAGCGGCGCGAAAGTCGTCGCGGCGGGTTCGCGCCGCCTTTCGATCGAACGCGCCGACGACAGCGTGGAAATCGGCTACGACGCGCTGATCCTGGCGACCGGCGCGCGCGAGCGGCTGCTGCCATTCGATGGCTGGACGCTGCCCGGCGTGACCGGAGCAGGCAGTTTACAGGCGCTCATCAAAGGCGGGATGCCGGTGGCGGGCGAGCGGCTCGTGATCGCGGGCAGCGGGCCGCTGTTATTCGCGGCGGCGGCGACCGCGAAAGCCTGTGGCGCGGACGTGCTGGCGGTCGTCGAGCAGTCGAGCGCCGCCCGCGTGGCGCGCTTCGGTGTGTCGCTGGCCGCGACGCCCGCAAAGCTGGCGCAGGCCGTGACGCTGCTGGGCGGGATCGGCGTGTCGCGGTATTGGACGGACAGCATGGTCGTTGCGGCAGAAGGCGCGGGGCGCGTCGAATCAGTGACAATTCGTCGTGGCGCGACGGCCCGCACGACCCGGCTTGCCGCCGATCGCGTCGCCTGCGGTTTCGGGCTGGTGCCGAACGTGTCGCTGGCGCAGGCGCTCGGCTGCGTGATTGAGGCGGACGAGGCGGGTGAGGCGGGCTCGATCCGCGTGGACGGCTCGCAGCGCACGTCCGTGAACGGCGTTTTCGCGGCGGGCGAGTGCACGGGCATCGGCGGGATGGAGCGCGCGGCCGCTGAAGGCGCGCTGGCGGCGTATGCGGCGCTGAATATCGACGACGCACGCAGTTCCGAAGCGCGGCGCGCGCGCGAGCGCTGGCATCGGTTTGCGGCGCGAGTCGAGCGGGCGTTCGAACTCGGCGATGGCGCGCGCGCCGTGCCGTCTGCGGCCACGCTCTTGTGCCGCTGCGAGGACGTGAGCGTCGGCGCGGTGGCCGAGCACGCAAACTGGCGCGACGCGAAACTGCACACGCGCTGCGGCATGGGCGCGTGTCAGGGACGGATTTGCGGCGCGGCGGCGCAACTGTATTTCGGCTGGGACGCGCCCGCGCCACGGCCGCCGTTCAGCCCGGCGCGGATCGGCACGTTGATCGCGGCGGGAGCGTCATGCGTCGATAGCGCCGTCGAACCGGACGCGTCGTAACGCGTTTGCAGGCCGCGGGCGGACCAATTTTGGCGCGCCGCTGCGGCCCCTATAATCGAGCGCACCACTCACGGACAACGCCCACGAATCGCGATGGACACGCCCGACTCACTTTCCGCGCCCACGGGCTTACCGGACGTCAAGAACGTCACCGGCCTGCGCGGGATGCTGCAGCATTTCATGCTGCTCGAACCCGTCTTCGACGCAATGCCGGACGTCGTGTTTTTCGTGAAGGACGAAGCCGCGCGTTACGCGATGGTCAACCGCACACTCGCCCGGCGTTGCGGGCAAAAAGACAAGCACGCGCTGATCGGCAAGACGGCGGAAGATGTGTTCCCGCGCCGATTCGGGCGCATCTACACGGCGCAGGACAAGTCGATCATCGCGCAGGGAATGCAGTTGATCGACCAGCTCGAACTGCATCTGTATCCGGCGCGCGAGCCCGGCTGGTGCATGACCTGCAAGCAGCCGCTGCATGACGCCGATGGCCGCGTGGTCGGCCTCGCCGGCATTTCGCGCGATCTGCAAGCCGCCGAAGGCACGCATCCGGCGTACAGCCGGCTTGCCGCCGTGGTTCTATATATTCAGGAAAATTTCGTCCAGCCGCTCAACATGCGCGAGCTCGCGGCGATGGCGAGCATGTCGATCGCGCAGCTCGAACGCTACTTTCACAAGGTTTTCCACCTTACGCCGCGCCAGGTGCTGCTGAAAACGCGGCTCGACGCGGCGACCGCGCTGCTCGTCTCCCACGACAAAGTCACGGACGTCGCCGCGCTTTGCGGCTACACGGATCACAGCGCATTCACGCGCCAGTTCAAGGCGACAGTCGGCGTCACGCCGACGGAATACCGGTCGCTGCTGCACGCACCCGCCAGCCCGCCGGTTGTCCCGTCAGCCGGCTGAAATCCTCCTACGATAAACGCTTAAAACCGGCGATCCGGAATTTACACGGCGAGGCACCGTAATGGCGCGTGCCGCGTGCTCGCTGCGGTCTCGAAATTCGCTGTGAGCCTTGCGTGGCAAGGGGTGGATGCGCGCGGCCCGGATTTTGCTAAAAAGGGTCCGGTGGCGATGAGGCATACTCTCGCCCGGGGCAATTACTACCGCGCGGCGCTATGGCACCGGCGTGCGCGGCAATCATACGGTGTCGTCGGAATTCGAGCCGCTTTTGCGGGTCCATGTCACTGGGGCCGCGCGGCAGTTGAGATGAGCTGGCACGGGAATTCCGTTTTTTGCTGTATCGAAAAGAAAATGATGAATGAAGTAGCGAGACTGGGGCATGCGCGGATTGTTCTGATCGAGGACGATCTGGAGAGCAGGGAAGCACTGCGGATGTTGCTGGAAGAGGAAGGCGCGGATGTCACCGCCGTGGCCGACGCCGAAGACGGCGCGGAGACCGCGATACGTATCCTGCCCGATGCAGTGATCTGCGATATCGATTTACCGATGATGGACGGCTTTTATCTCATCCAGCGTCTGCGCGACCACGAGATTCGCGGCAACTTGCCGGCGTCGGTAGCGATCGCGCTGACGGGGCATGAGGAAGAGGAATACCGGCTGCGCAGTATCGGCGAAGGGTTCCAGCACTTCATGACGAAGCCCGCGCATCCGGATGCGCTCGTCAAGTTGTTGCGCGATTCGCTCGATGCGCGGGTTTTGCTTTAGGGCGGTTTTTTGGCCGGTTTTTTAGCCGGTTTTTTAGGCCGTTTGTGGGGCATTTCTGCGGCTTTCTCATGGCGTCACGTTGCGTGACGCCATGAGCTTGGTGCCGCTCGACCTGCGGCGCTACGAGCGGTCGCGGCTGCGCACGCGCGTCGCGCCGGTAATCACCGCGATGCCGAGCATGATGACCGCGACGATCATCACCGTGTGCTGCGCGACGTGCATCGCGATGAGCGCCCACGAGACGCCACCGATCAGAATGAGCCACCCCAGTAGGTAGATTACGAGGGTCATTGAATTCTCCTTTTGCGCGGGTTTTGGGTTTGTGTGTGGAGGGCGATCGACTGGTTGGGTTCGCAGTCGGCTCGCGCTGTCAGGTCGGGATGATAAGCGGGCTTTTGGAAAAACGCCTTATGTTCGACGCGGATGGGGCAGAAGTTCAAGGGGGCGCGGGGGCGGAGTATCTCCGGGTGTGCGGAGGGGCACAGCAGAAATTGACCATCTGCCGTGATGCCGGGGTTATCTCCGCATGGCGGAGGAATCGTCGAACCACGCCACCGGTTGCGCCAATACGGCGGTCTATCACTGCTTGCGGAGGAACCGGCTGCGATGTCTCCGATGAGGCGACGGAAATGGGTCTATCTTCGCGTATTTGATGGACCGGCGCCCGGCAAAACGCCTCTATCCATGCGATGAGTCTATCTCCGCGTGCGCGGAGGAACCGTGCGGCGTGCCATCAATATCGTGGCTCCAGTGGGTCTATCTCCGCGTGCGCGGAGGAACCGCGTTATCGAGTCGATACGATCCGACATTGTTGGGTCTATCTCCGCGTGCGCGGAGGGACCGAAATTCGACGCCCTCGAACTGCGCGAGGATAGGGTCTATCTCCGCGTGCGCGGAGGAACCAAATCGTCAACGTGCAGCCGGGGTCTATCTCCGCGTGCGCGGAGGAACCATGCCGATTCATCGACCGGCTTCGTGGCGACCGGGTCTATCTCCGCGTGCGCGGAGGAACCGACACGATTACCGGCAAGATCAACGGCCGGCCGGGTCTATCTCCGCGTGCGCGGAGGAACCTGTGCACGATCTCGATGCCCGCGCGCGCCTTGAGGTCTATCTCCGCGTGCGCGGAGGAACCATGGTGACGCCGCGGCTCGCAATGGCGCCCGAGGGTCTATCTCCGCGTGCGCGGAGGAACCGTCGATTGTCATTTCTTCTAGCGCGAAGTCGCGGGTCTATCTCCGCGTGCGCGGAGGAACCGAGTGGGACAGACGGGCTGACACCGATGATCGGGGTCTATCTCCGCGTGCGCGGAGGAACCTTGTACTCAAGCTTGCGCAATAACGCCTGATAGGGTCTATCTCCGCGTGCGCGGAGGAACCCAACGTGCGGACCGCTTTGTTGCGATAGATGACGGTCTATCTCCGCGTGCGCGGAGGAACCCTTCAGACCGCCGCCCAAAACGAATTTCAATCGGGTCTATCTCCGCGTGCGCGGAGGAACCCGGCTGCGCTCGGACCTTGCTCAAGCACGGCGGGTCTATCTCCGCGTGCGCGGAGGAACCTGTCCTAAGGAGAGATCCATGTCTACAATCCTGGGTCTATCTCCGCGTGCGCGGAGGAACCCCAATGCAACATCCCTTAAAGCATTGTCAGTAAGGTCTATCTCCGCGTGCGCGGAGGAACCTATTCGCAGGAGAGCGATCCGACCACGAACGCGGGTCTATCTCCGCGTGCGCGGAGGAACCGTCTGTGTGATGGGGATGGGCTGTCAGTTCGTGGGTCTATCTCCGCGTGCGCGGAGGAACCTCTACCCTATAACTCCTTGACCCAAAAGGAGAAACCGTATTCCCCATCTAAATTTCAAAAGAGCGGATCGAAGCAAGAATCGCGCTTAACCACGCGCCTACGCCACTCCCGCCGCCCCGAACAATACCACCACCCACCCCACACCCCTCAACCCTGTGGTACAACTTCGCACGCCATTTTCCACACAAAAAACCTCCATGCTAACCGTCCATCACCTCAACAATTCGCGCTCGCAACGCGTGCTCTGGATGCTGGAAGAACTCGGCGTCGAGTACGAACTCAAGCGCTATCAACGCGATCCGAAAACCATGCTCGCGCCGCCCGAACTGCGCGCCGTGCATCCGCTCGGCAAGTCGCCCATCATCACCGACGACGGCCAGACCATCGTCGAATCGGGCGCGATCATCGAATATCTGGTCGAGCGTTACGGACAGGGACGTTTCGCGCCGCCGCACGGGACCTCGCCCGAACGTCTGCGCTACACCTACTGGATGCACTACGCCGAAGGTTCGGCCATGCCGCCGCTGCTGCTGAAGCTCGTCGCGTTGCGCATCGGCAGCGCGCCGATGCCGTTCTTCGTCAAGCCGATCGCGCGCCGTATCGCATCGACCATGCAAAGCAGCTTCATCGATCCGCAACTCAAACTCCACTTCGGCTATGTGAACAACGAGCTGGCGAAGTCGGAATGGTTCGTCGGCGATGAATTCAGCGCCGCCGACGTCCAGATGAGCTTCCCGCTCGAAGCCGCGGGCCAGCGCGCCGGCGCGAAGGAACTGCCGCATATCCGCGCGTTCCTCGCCCGCATCCACGCTCGCCCCGCGTACCAGCGCGCGCTCGCGCGCGGCGGCAAATACGACTTCGCGGACTGACCCGAAACCGCGCCTAGGCCGAACGGACGAATGGACGAACCACCGGGCGCGTTGCGTACAATGGCACGCTGTGAATAAGCGCTGAACGCGCGATGACGCACGCGCCGGGCGACCCCGCCGGGCGGCCATCAACGCGGCGCAAACCTCAGTCAAACCCAAGGCGAAGCATGGCGAGAATCGTTCCCGACGACTGGAAAAACCTCGAAGCGACCGGCGCGGCCGTGCGCGAGCTCGAAACGCTGTCGCTGCTCGAACGTCTCCCCGACGACTACACCGTCTATCACGGCGTCCACTGGACCCGCATCAACGAAGGCTTTTCGGTCTTCGGCGAGGCGGATTTCGTGGTGGTCGCGCCGTCGGGCCGCGTGCTCGTGATCGAGCAGAAGGCCGGCTTCCTGCGCGAAACGCCCGGCGGCCTTGTAAAGGTCTATCTGCAGAAGGAACGCAACGTCGCAATCCAGCTTGCCCGCACGCTCGAAAACTTGCATCGGCGCTTCACGGCGGCTTTCGGCGCGGGCACATACCGCATCGAGGAACTGCTGTATTGCCCGGACTACACGGTCAAAGATGCGTCGATTGCAGGCGTGCCGGCAGCGCGTATCGTCGATGCAAGCCGCAAGGCCTCGTTGCCTTCCGTCGTGCTGGAAATCCTGCCGCCCGACGAACCGCGCTTCGAGTCGTCGGCCCGCATTCACCATTTTCTCGCCGACGAACTCGCGCTCACGCCCGATACGAACGCGCTCGTCGGTCAGGCCGACACGCTCGTGACGCGGCTGTCGGGCGGTCTTGCAACTTGGGCGCGGCGGCTGGAATTCTCGCCGTTCCGGCTGCGCGTGATCGGCACGGCGGGCTCGGGCAAGACTCAACTGGCTGTCCAGGCAATGCGCGATGCCGTCGCGAAAGGCCGTTCCGTCCTTTATGTGTGCTTCAACCGGCCGCTCGCCGATCACATTCGCCTTGTCGCGCCGCGCGAGGCGAAAATCGCGAATTATCACCAATTGAGTGCGCAAGTTGCGCGCGACGCCGGCACGCCGCCGGATTTCAGCCACCCGAACGTTTTCACGACGCTGGAGGAGCGCTTTCTCGACGTGGCGGTGCCGGAGCACTGGAAGTTCGACGTGTTGATCGTCGACGAAGGGCAGGATTTTCAGGCCGCGTGGGTGGCCGCGCTCGAACGGCTGCTGAAGCCCGACGGCGCGTGGTGGTGGCTCGAAGATCCGATGCAAAATCTCTATTTTCGCGAGCCGGTGCCGCTGCCCGGCTGGACGACGCTGCGCGAAACCACCAACTACCGCAGCCCGCGCGACTTGCTTGCGTACATTCGGCGGATCGTCGGGCGTGAGGTTCGGCTGGATGCGGGCAGTCCGTTCGACGGCTCGGAAGTGAGCGTGTCGACTTATCGCGACGGACATCCGGACGAGGTGATCGAAGCCACCAAACGCGCGATCACGCAGGCGCTCGCGCTCGGTTTCCGCAAGCAGGACATCGCGGTGCTGTCGTTTCGCGGACGCGAAGGGTCGGTGCTGACCGCGCTCGAACATCTCGGCCCGCACCGGCTGCACAGCTTCACCGGCGCCTACGATTTGTTCGGCAACCCTGAGTATCGCGAGGGCGATGTGCTGCTCGAATCGATCTACCGGTTCAAGGGACAATCCGCGCCGTGCGTGATCCTGACCGAAGTGGATTTCGACGCGCTCGACGAACAGGTCGCGCGCAAATTCTTCGTCGGCGCGACGCGGGCAACGATGAAACTGATCGTCGTGGCATCCGAACGCGCCGCGCGGACGTTCGAACAGCAGCACTGAGGCGGCTTCACATGATGCAAATTTTTTACCGGACTGCCTTGCCGCTGCTGCTCGCAATCCCTTTTTTCCTGCTGCCGCAAGCGTCGCGCGCCGCGCCGCTCACGCTCGACATCCAAGGCCAGATCGCGAAAACGAACGACGCGGCGCACAGCGTCTATCGCATGTCCGGGGCCGAACTGCTCGCGCTACCCGTCCATTCGATCACGACATCCACGATCTGGACGCCCCGCGCCACGTTCACCGGCCCGCTGTTGAGCGATGTGCTGAAGTTCGTCGGCGGGAAGGGCGATCAGGTGGAACTGCGCACGCTCGACGACTACGCGGTCACCGTGTCCGTCGCGGAAGCGGTGCGCTACGGCGCGATTCTCGCCTACACCATGGACGGCCGACGCCTGAAAGTGCGCGATTTCGGCCCGCTTTTCCTGATTTATCCCCGCGACGCGTACCCGGCCGAACTGACGGGCGCGCTCGCCGACGCGAAATTCGTATGGCAGGTCAAAGGGCTTATTCTCAAGTGACACGGCCCTGGCTGCGCAGGCTCTGGTACGCCGCGCTGATCGCGTTGTCGATCGCGCCGCCCATCGGCGCGGTGAGCTACATGCTCTATTCCGGGCTGCTCGTGCGCGAAACCACGCATCAGGTCGTCGTGCCTTACGACGGCTTCTACTGGGACGCCGCGCAGTTCCAGGTCGCTTATGGCCGCTTCGCGAACCAGGTGCTGCTGTACCGCAACGGAATCGACGACGACCCGGACGATCTGCGCATGCGCTTCGAAATTCTGGAGTCGAAGCTCGGCATCGTTTCCGCGTCCACCGAGATGCTCGCGAACCATCCCGCGCTGCGCAGCCGGCAGGAAGAAATCCTGCGCCAGTTGCGCACCGCGATCGCGTCGATGGGCCAGGAACTCGACGCCGCGCTGAGCGACACCGAAACCGCGAGCGACGGCGGCCAGCACACGCTGCGTATCGTCGGCGTGCTGCGGCAGAATCTCGACGCCGTGACGGAACTCGCCAACGGCCGGCGCACGGTGGACGTGGGCGACCGCGAAGGCATCATCCGCGACATCGAGACGAAGCGTCACTATCTGCTCTACGGCGGCGTTTTGCTCGCGCTGCTGTCCACGGTCGCGACCACTTTGCTGCTTTTGAACGGCTACCGGCGCACGCGGCTGATCCATCAGCAGCGCGCCGCGCTCGACGCCGAGCATCAGGCGACGCGCGCCGCGCGCGAGGCGAGCCTCGCGAAGGACACGTTTCTCGGCATGATCAGCCACGAATTGCGCACGCCGTTGCACGCGATCGTTTCGTCGGTGGAATTGCTTGGGCTGAACCTGCACAGCGACGCCGACCGCAAGGTCATTCAGCGGCTCGAAACCGGCGCGCGGCACCTGGAAGCGCAGATGCGCGACCTGACCGATTACGCCCGGCTCGGCGCGGGCAAGCTCGAACTGCGCATGAGCGTGTTCGATCCGGCGGCGCTGCTGGAATCGATCGTCGATGCGAATACGCCCGGCGCAATCGAGAAAGGGCTGCAACTGCGCGGCGAGTTTATCGGCGAGCGCGGGCCGCTTTATTCCGATCAGCACCGGCTGCGGCAGATCGTCACGAATCTCGTGACCAACGCGATCAAATACACCGATACCGGTTCGATCGACGTGCGTTTCGAGTGCTCGGCCGAGCGCCTCGATATTTCCGTGACCGATACCGGGCCGGGCATTCCGCGCGAACAATTGCCGCTGATCTTCAAGGAATTCACGCAACTGGACTCATCGACCACCCGGCGTTTCGACGGCGCGGGCATGGGCCTCGCGATCGTGCGGGGGCTGGCCGATCTGCTTGGCGGTCATGTCGAAGTGTCGAGCGAGGTGGGGCAAGGCGCGGTGTTTCGCGTGAGTTTTCCGGCGTCGCGAATCTCCGCGCTGCCCGAACGCGATGCCGAGACCGCCGCGCTGCCGCCGCTCAGGAAAGCGCGCGTGCTGGTGATCGACGATCACGAGGCGATCCGCGAGTCGCTGATGGAAATGCTGACGCATCTGGGGTATGCGAGCGTCGGCATGCACGACGTGGACACGGCGCTCGCGTGGCTGGCGTCGAACGAAGCGGACGTAATCCTGGCCGATCTGCACATGCCGGGCAAGGACGGCTACACCTTCGCCGACGAATACCGTTCGCGCGAAGCGCCGGGCGCGAGCGTGCCGATTATCGCGGTGAGCGCGCATGCGCCGGAACTCGTCGATCCGGGCGCGGCCATCCTGTTCTTCGATTACCTGCTGAAACCGGTCCGCTACGAAGTGCTGAAAGGCGCGCTGCAACGCGCGGTCACCGCCACGCGGCGTCCGCGCGGCGAGCCCTAGCTGCGCAAAAGCCGCTTCGACAGGTCGGCCACGAGAATCGCGAGACGCGCCGGCTTCTCGAAACACGCGACGTTGTAATCGCGGATGATCTCGCTGATTTCCGACTCGCTCGCCTTGCCGGTCGTGAGTTCCCCGGTGAGCACGAACACGGGCGCGTCGGGATTGTCGGACGCGCGCACGGCGCGGATCGCGCCGGCGGACGTGTGCGAGCCGAACAGCCAGTCGATCACCACGGCGTCGAACACCTGCGACTGCAGTGCGTCGGCGAATGCGTCGAGTCCGTAGAACGCGCTCGCCGTGAAGCCGCTTTGTTCAAGATAGTCGTGCAGGTTGTCGGCGGAGGCGCGGTCGTCGTCCACCACCGCGATCACCGGCTTTTCGACGTCGGCGCGGCGCGGCAGGATTTCGATCTTGTGGACATCGAACGCGGCGTGCAGCAACACGCCTTCATGCTTGCAGATGAGCCAGCGGTTGTTCAGTTTCTGCGCGGTGAAATCCGGACGGCTGCCCGCATCGAGCGGCGCGCCGACCCACGCCATGCACGGAATTTCGACCGAACCGAGCTTGAACACGGCGTCGTGCGCGGTGCCTTCGGTGTCGTCGGCGACGGCGTTTTTAGCGTCGAAAAGCTGCAACGCGGGTTCGTCGAATGCGTCCGCCACACGGCGGATCTGGGCGAGCGTCCAAGGACTATTGCCGCGCAGTTTGCGATGACCCTGCGAAAAACTTAAGTCGAGAATGCGGCAAAGTTCCGCGGTCTGCTGCCGCTTGCCGATGCCGTGCCGGCTCATGAGTTCACGCACGCGCTCGGCGACCGAGAGCGATTCCAAAGATGACGTTTCTGTGACCATACAGCCGGATTCTGCCGAAAAGAGACACGCGCGAGTGGGCGCAGAGCGCGCCGCGCACCAATAGGCGACGCGGCGCAGTGCGGGGTCGCGCAAGCCTTGCGACGGACGCGTCCATTGTAAACGGGCGCGCGCCGCTTCGCTTCACGCGCACTGATCAATCGACAGGTTCGATCGCACGGCGGCATCAATGTTCAGATTTATTACGCTTGGCGGCCCGCTTGATGTCCTGCGCGGCGAACCTTCCGCGCCGTCGCGCTTCTAAACCGGGCGAACTCGAACCTGTTGATGCAATCGCATCCGCCCGCGCGACGAACTGTGGCCGACGGGTTCGAATTTATCGTGATACTTTGCAAGTGAATACTTCGCTTTGCGCGCGCAAACGCCGCGAAGCGACCGGCAATAACCCCAAACCCAACGGCGACAGACATGAACGTAGAAGCGAAGCGGCGAGCGCAGGACGAGTTGCTGGACACCGCTCGCGATGAGCAAAAGCTGGTGTCCATTTTTTTGGTCAACGGCATCCGCCTGATCGGCCATATCGAATCGTTCGATCATTATGTGTTGCTGCTGAAATCGGCCGGCGTCACGCAGGCCATCTACAAGCACGCGATCTCGACCATTCAGGAAGATTCGGGACGGCCGCCGTCGTCGCCGCGCACCGGCACGGGCGGCCCACGTACTGGCGGACATGGCGCCGGCCGAGGCGCGTACAAGCGCGGTCCGGGCTAAAAACGCAGTCGATCCGGTTTCGCTATCGCGTCATCGTGTTCTCGAATTGTCCGGCTATTGGCGTTCCACTATAGTGGCGACACAAACCCGACAGAGGAGACACGATGAACCAGATTGACCTGGCAGGACGCACGGTTGTCATCACCGGCGGCGCGCGCGGCATCGGCTACGCGGTGGCCGAACGAGCGCTCAAGTCCGGCGCGGAAGTCGCGCTTTGGGATATCGACGGCGAACGTCTCGACCGTGCGCGTGGCGAATTGTCGCGTCTCGGCAAGGTCAGTGCGTCGGTGGTCGAACTGACCGAGGAAGCGTCGGTGGAAGCCGCCGTGCAGGCCGCGCTCGGCGCGCACGGCAAGATCGACGTGCTCGTGAACTGCGCGGGCATTACCGGCGGCAACGGCTCGACGTGGGAACTGGCGCCGGACGTGTGGCGGCGGGTGATCGACGTGAATCTGATCGGCCCGTACCTGACCTGCCGCGCCGTCGTGCCGCACATGCTGAAGGCGGGCTACGGACGGATCGTGAATATTGCGTCCGTGGCGGGCAAGGAAGGGAACCCGAACGCGTCGCACTACAGCGCGTCGAAGGCTGGGTTGATCGGTCTCACGAAGTCGCTCGGCAAGGAACTCGCCACGCGCGGCATTCTCGTGAACGCGGTCACGCCCGCGGCGGCCAAGACCGAAATTTTCGATTCGATGTCGCAGCAGCACATCGACTACATGCTCTCCAAAATTCCGATGAACCGTTTCCTGCTGCCCGAGGAAGCGGCTTCGCTCATTCTCTGGCTGAGTTCCGAGGATTGCGCGTTCAGCACCGGCTCGGTGTTCGATCTGTCGGGCGGCCGCGCGACGTACTAAGCGCGCTTGCTCGAAAGCATAAGCAAAATCATAAACACACGACGCGGCCCTCAAGCCGCGCGCGCCGACACGCCTCGACGTGCCTGAAAAAGGCCTCAGGAGACAAGCATGAGCGACCCCGCTATCGCGGAGGACGCGGCGACAGGCAAGGTCATGCGCCGCCTGCTGCCGTTCCTTCTGTTGATGTACATCCTCGCGTTTCTCGACCGCGCGAATATCGGTTTTGCGCAAAAGGCGCTGCAGCAGGACACCGGGCTGTCGAACGCGGCGTTCGCGTTCGGCGCGGGCGTGTTCTTCGTCGGTTATGCGCTGTTCGAGGTGCCGAGCAACTTGCTGCTGCATCGGGTCGGCGCGCGTCTCTGGATGTGCCGCATCATGGTGACGTGGGGCCTCGTGTCGGCGGCGATGGCCTTCGCGCACTCGTCCACCGCGTTCTACGCATTGCGCTTCATGCTCGGCGTGGCGGAAGCCGGCTTCTTTCCCGGCATCGTCTATTACCTCACGCGATGGTTCCCGCAATCGGCCCGTGCTCGCGCACTCGGCGTGTTCTATTTCGGCGCGCCGCTCGCGTTCATCTTCGGCAGCCCGCTGTCGGGGATGTTGCTCGAATTGCACGGCGCGCTGGGTTTCGCGGGCTGGCAGTGGCTCTTTCTGGTGGAAGGCGGCCTCGCTTCGGCGGTGGGCGTGTGGGCGTTCTGGTATCTCGATAACGATCCGTCCAAGGCGCGCTGGCTGACCGCGACCGAACGCGACGTGCTGATGGCGCGCATCGGTCACGACGCGCGCACCGCGTCGTCGCACGGCCCGAAAAGCGTGCTCGCCGCGCTGGTCGATACGCGTGTGCTGTTGCTCTCGGCGATCTATTTCCTCATCCAGCTTTCCGTCTACGGCGTGATTTTCTATCTGCCGCAGCAGGTCGCGGCGCTGCTCGGCACGAAGGTCGGGTTGCAGGTCGGCCTCGTGACGGCCATTCCGTGGCTGTGCGCGGTCGCGGTGACGTGGTTCGTGCCGCGCCGCGCCGACCGCAGCGGCGCGCACCGGCCGCTCGCGATCGCCATGCTCGTGATGGCCGGCGTGGGAATCGCGGTGTCGGGACTGGCGCATCAGCCGATTGTTTCGCTAATCGCGCTGTGTTTCGCCGCGAGCGGCTTTATCGCCGCGCAGCCGCTGTTCTGGACATTTCCGACGCGCTACCTGAGCGGCGCGGCCGCTGCTGCCGCCATCGCGCTGATCAATTCGCTCGGCAGCCTCGGCGGATTCGTCGCGCCGATGGCCCGCACCGCCGCCGAGGGCATGGCGTCGTCGACGAGCGCCGGACTGGTCCTGCTCGGCGCGTCGAGTGTGCTTGCGGCGCTCGCGATCTTCGTGTTCGTGCGGCAACCCGAACTCACCGGCTACGCGCAGACGAAGCCGATCAAAGCGTCCTGAATCTCAAATCTCTCAAACGGAGTTCGACATGTCCATGCCCACCATCCGGCAAGTCCGCGCCTTTACCGTGCGAGGCGGCGGCGCCGATTACCACGATCAGGGCGCCGATCACTGGATCGACGATCACATTTCCACGCCGATGGCGCGCTATCCCGAATATCGCCAGAGCCGGCAGTCGTTCGGGCTCAATGTGCTCGGCTCGCTGGTCGTCGAAATCGAGGCGAGCGACGGCACGGTCGGCTTCGCGGTCACGACGGGCGGCGAGATCGGCGCGTTTATCGTGGAAAAGCATCTGGCGCGCTTTCTGGAAGGCCAGCGCGTGACGGACATCGAGAAGATGTGGGATCAGATGTACGCGGCCACGCTGTTCTACGGGCGCAAGGGCATCGTGCTGAATGCCATCTCCGGCGTCGATCTGGCGCTCTGGGATCTGCTCGCGAAGGTGCGCCAGGAACCGGTGTTTCAGTTGCTCGGCGGCCCGGTGCGCGACGAACTCCAGTTCTACGCGACCGGCGCGCGGCCGGATCTGGCGAAGGAAATGGGGTTTATCGGCGGGAAGATGCCGTTGCAGCACGGTCCGGCGGAAGGCGAGGAAGGGCTGGCGAAAAATATCGCGAAGCTCGCGGATATGCGCTCGAAGGTCGGCGACGACTTCTGGCTGATGTTCGACTGCTGGATGAGCCTTGATCTGACCTACGCAAAACGTCTCGCCGATGCCGCGCGCGAGCACGGCCTGAAGTGGATCGAAGAGGCGCTTCCGCCCGACGATTATTGGGGTTACGCCGAACTGCGGCGCTCGGTGCCGCGGGGCATGATGGTGACGACCGGCGAGCACGAGGCGACGCGCTGGGGTTTCCGGATGCTGCTCGAAATGGGCTGCGCCGACCTCATTCAGCCGGATGTCGGCTGGTGCGGCGGGATCACCGAACTCATCAAGATTTCGGCGCTCGCCGACGCGCACAACGTGCTGGTCGTGCCGCACGGTTCCTCGGTGTACAGCTATCACTTCGTCGTGACGCGCCACAATTCGCCGTTCGCCGAGTTCCTGATGATGGCGCCGAAAGCCGATGAAGTCGTGCCGATGTTCACGCCGCTCTTGCTCGACGAACCGGTGCCGGTCAATGGCCGCATGAAGGTGCCCGAGACGCCGGGCTTCGGCGTGCGCCTGAATCCGGAATGCACGCTCACGCGACCCTACACACATTGAGGTGAACGACGTGCTGCTCGAAAACAAAGTGGTTATCGTGACGGGTGGATCGCGCGGGATTGGACGCGCGATCGCGGTGGCGTGCGCGCGCGAAGGCGCGGACGTGGCGATCAATTACTGGGGCGACAACGACCGGTCGTATGGACGGTTGTCGGCGGTCGGGGAAGTCGTGGGCGAGATCGAAGCGCTCGGGCGACGGGTGATCGCGGTGGAAGGCAATGTCGCGGATCGCGCGAGCGCGCCCGAACTGGTGAAACGCACCGTGGAAGCGTTCGGACACGTGGACGTGCTCGCCAGCAACGCGGGAATTTGTCCGTTTCACGCGTTTCTCGACATGCCGGCCGAGGTGCTTGAAACCACGGTCGGGGTGAATCTGAACGGCGCGTTCTATGTGACGCAGGCGGTCGCGAACCAGATGAAGGCGCAGGGCACGGGCGGCGCGATCGTCGCGACGAGTTCGATCAGCGCGCTCGTCGGCGGCGCGATGCAGACGCATTACACGCCGACGAAAGCGGGCGTCCATTCGCTGATGCAATCGTGCGCCATCGCGCTCGGGCCTTACGGCATTCGCTGTAATTCCGTGATGCCGGGCACGATCGCGACCGACCTGAACGCCGAAGATCTCGCCGATACCGAAAAGCGCGCGTACATGGAAAAACGCATTCCGCTCGGCCGTCTGGGCGCGCCGGACGACGTGGCGCAGTGCGTCGTGTTTCTCGCGTCCGACCGGGCGCGCTACGTGACCGGCGCATCGCTGCTCGTGGACGGCGGCTTGTTCGTCAATCTCCAGTAACGGTGTGCGCGGAATATTTGCGCAGCAGCGCGATGAAGTATTCCGCGGGTTCGCTCAAGGTTTCGAATTTGCGCCGCAGCAGGCCGAAACCCGACAGGCTCTTGCCGATCTCGACGGGCAATTCGGTCAGCAACCGCGCGCGCAGATAATCGCGGACGACGGATTCCGGCAGCATCGCGATGGCATCGCAGTTCTGCAGCAGTTGCAGCGTCGCGAAGATCGACGCGCATTCGACGATGTTGGTCGGCGATGCCAGCCCGGCATGCGCGAGTTCTTCTTCGAACAGCGCGCGCGCCGGACTCGTGATGGGTTGCAGAATCCACGGCCATGCGATCAACCGGTCGAGCAGCAACGCACGGTCGGCGGCGAGCGGATGTGCCGCTCGCACGACCAGCCGCATCTGTTCGCGCGCGAGCGGTTCGAAGTCGAAGTCGTTGTGTTGGAGCGGCGTGGTCAGACGCCCGAGCGCGAGATCGACTTCGCGGCGGTGCAGCAGTTGCACCACCTGGTCGCTGGTTTCGCCGAGAATCCGCACGTTGAGCAGCGGCCGTTCCGATTTGAGTTCGGCGACCGCCATCGCGAGCATGTCGGGCGCCGCGCCCATGATCGCGCCGACGGTCAGTTGGCCGTGGCCGCCGCGCCGCTTGCTTTCGAGATCGGCGGCGAAACGGTTCAGGTCGGCAAGCGAGCGGCGCGCGTAGGCGAGCGTGGCGACGCCGAGCGAAGTGGGCTGCATCCCGCGCGCGTTGCGCTCGAACAGCAGGAAGCCGAACGCTTCCTCGATATCGGACAGCATGCGGCTCGCGCTCGGTTGCGCCACGTTGATGGCGTCGGCGGCCTGATGGAGATTGCGGGCGTCGTCGAGTGCGACGAGCAGCGCGAGGTGCTTGAATTTCAGTCGGTTGACGAGGGCGAGCTGCGACACATTCTGGTTCATTCGGCGGTCCGGCAAGCGATACGGTTTTGCGATCGGCCAATCCCACTTTCGGATTGTGATGTTATCGGTTGGCGAATTATAGTCGCAGCACAAAGCCCGAAAACCTCGGGCAATAACGATTAAAAGGCGAGCCGCAATGGAGACAATTGCGTTCCGCATGACCCTCAAACCGGGCATGCGCGATGAATACGAGCGGCGTCATCGTGAGATCTGGCCGGAACTGGCCGATGCGCTGCGTGCAGCCGGTATCCACGATTACTGGATCTTTCTCGACGAAACGAGCGGACACCTCTTCGCGACGCTCAAACGCGAACCCACGCACACGATGGACGCGCTGCCGGAATTGCCGGTCATGCGTCAATGGTGGGACAGCATGGCGGACCTGATGACGACCAACGCGGACAAGTCGCCCGAGGCGATTGCGCTCGCGCCGGTCTTTCATCTGCCCTGAACGCAAATTCGTTTCCTTCGGCGTCGAGCCGGACCATAGCGGCAAAAGGACACCATCATGCAGGTTGTCGATCCGCATATTCATCTCTGGGATCTCGCGACGCATCACTATCCGTGGCTCGCGAATCCGCAGACATCGTTCGTTGGCGACGCTAGGGCGCTCAAGCACGACTATCTGCTCGCCGATCTGCTGCGCGACGCACAAGAAATCGAAGTGCTGAAAGTGGTCCACGTGGACGCGAATCACGATCCGGCCGATCCGGTGGAGGAGACGCGCTGGCTGCAAGGCATCGCGGATGGCGAAGGGCGCGGGATGCCGAACGGCATCGTCGCGGGCGCGGATTTATCGGCGGATAACGCCGAAGCCGTGCTCGAAGCGCACGCGGCATTCGCGAACACGCGCGGCATCCGGCAGATTCTGAACGTGCACGCCGATCCGCTGTACGACTACGTCGGGCGGCATTATCTGCGCGACCCGGTGTGGCGCAAGAACTTCGCGTTGTTGCGGCGGCACCGGATGTCGTTCGATATGCAACTCTATCCGTCGCAGATGGAAGAGGCCGCCGCGCTCGCACGCGAGCACGACGAGACGCAGTTCGTCGTGAATCACGCGGGTATGTTCGTCGATCGTAATGCGGTGAGCGGATATCGCGCGTGGCGGGATGGCATGAAAGCGCTGGCCGCCTGCCCGAACGTCGCGGTCAAGATCAGCGGTCTCGCGATGTTCGATCATCACTGGACAGTCGAGAGCTTGCGGCCTTACGTGCTGGAAACCATCGACACGTTCGGTTGCGAGCGCGCGATGTTCGCATCGAATTTTCCGGTGGACCGCTTGTTCGCGACCTACGGTGCGCTCTGGAACGCGTATGCGTCGATTGTCGCGGATGCGAGCGCCGCCGAGAAAGACGCGCTGTTCGTGCGCAACGCGGAACGCATCTACCGGATCTGAGCGCATTGAATACGCGCGACACACGTACAAAGCAGGAGACGAGCATGACCACAATCACGCAGCCGAGGCTGGAACTCCGGCACGCGAGTAAATCGTTCGGGCGCGTGCGCGCGCTGAGCGACGGCAGTCTCGCGCTCTGGCCCGGCGAGGTGCATGCGCTGCTCGGCGAGAACGGCGCGGGAAAATCGACGCTGGTGAAACTGCTCGCGGGCGTTTATCAACCGGATACCGGCGAGTTGCTGATCGAAGGCACGGCGCGGCGTTTCGCGAATCCGGCGGAAGCGCGCGATGCCGGCCTTGCCGTGATCTATCAGGAACCGACGCTTTTCGCGGATCTTTCGATTGCCGAGAACATCTACATGGGCCGCCAGCCGCGCGACCGGCTGCGCCGGATCCGCTACGACGCGATGAACCATGAAGTCGATACGCTGCTCGCCTCGCTCGGCGTGAATCTGCGGGCGGAGCGGCTGGTGCGCGGGTTGTCGATCGCGGATCAGCAAGTGGTCGAGATTGCCAAGGCGCTGTCGCTCAACGCGAACGTGCTGATCATGGACGAACCGACCGCCGCGCTGTCGCTCACCGAAGTCGAGCGGCTTTTCAGCATCGTGCGGGCGCTGCGCGAACGCGACGTCGCCATTTTGTTCATCACGCACCGCCTGGACGAGGTGTTTGCCTTGACGCAACGCGTGACCATCATGCGCGACGGCGCGAAGGTCTTCGACGCGCTCACGCCCGACATGACGATCGATTCGATCGTAAGCAAGATGGTCGGCCGCGATCTCGATACGTTCTATCCGAAGGCCGATGTCGCGCCGGGCGAAGCGCGGCTTTCGGTGCGCGGACTGTCGCGCGACGGCGTGTTCAAGAATATTTCGTTCGACGTGCACGCGGGAGAAATCGTCGCGCTCGCCGGACTCGTCGGCGCGGGGCGCAGTGAAGTGGCGCGCGCGATCTTCGGGATCGATCCGGTCGATGCAGGCGAGGTGACGATTGCCGGCAAGCCGCTCGTGCTCGGACGTCCCGCCGATGCCGTCCGCGCCGGTCTCGCGCTCGTGCCGGAAGACCGCCGCGCGCAAGGGCTCGCGCTCGAACTCAGCATCGCGCGTAACGCGTCGCTCACGGTGCTCGGGCGGCTCATGAAGCACGGCTTGATCTCGGCGAAAAGCGAAACGGCGCTCGCCGCCGACTGGGGTGGCCGCTTGCGCCTGAAGGCATCGGATCTGGATGCGCCCGTCGGCACGCTGTCGGGCGGCAATCAGCAGAAAGTCGTGCTCGGCAAGTGGCTCGCGACGAACCCGAAGGTGCTGATTATCGACGAACCCACGCGCGGGATCGACGTGGGCGCGAAAGCGGAGGTGTATCGCACGCTCGCGGAACTCGTGCGCGAAGGCATGGCGGTGCTGATGATTTCGAGCGAACTGCCCGAAGTGCTCGGCATGGCCGACCGCGTGCTGGTAATGCACGAAGGCCGTATCAGCGCGGATATTTCGCGCGCCGATGCGAACGAAGAACGCGTAATGAGCGCGGCGCTCGGCGCGTCGCCACAAGAACTTGGGCGGGCCGCATGACTCGACACACTTCCACGATGCCCGCGATGCACGCACCCAAACCACGCCGCAATCTTTTCGCCGATCTGCTGCGCAGCCGCGAAGCGACGCTTTTCGCCGTGCTGATCGTGCTGATCGCGGCGACCGCGGCGGTCAAGCCGGACTTCCTGAATCTGCAGAATCTGCGGGACGTATTGCTCAATGTCGCGATTATCGGCTTGCTCACGGCGGGCATGACCGTCGTGATGCTGATGCGGCATATCGATCTTTCGGTCGCGTCGATTGTCGGCGTGAGCGCGTATTCGGTCGGCAGTCTCTTCGTGATGTTCCCGCATATGCCGGTGGTGGTGGCGATGCTCGCGGGCATCGGCGTCGGACTCGCGATCGGGGCGATCAACGGCGCGCTCGTCACGTTCGGGCAGGTGCCTTCGCTGGTCGCCACGCTCTCGACGCTCTATATCGTGCGCGGCGCGGATTACGCGTGGGTGCACGGCGGCCAGATCAACGCGACGAGCCTGCCCGATACCTTCGCGCTGATCGCAAGCGGCTCGATGCTCGGCGTGCCGAACCTCGTGCTGATTGCACTGGTGGTGTTGGTCGCGTTATCGGTGTATCTGAAGCAATATCGCGGTGGCCGCGAGCACTACGCGATCGGCTCGAACCCGGAAGCCGCGCGGCTAGCGGGTATCCGCACCGAGCGCCGCGTGATGATCGGCTTTCTGCTGTCCGGCGGGATTGCGGGTCTTGCGGGCGTCTTGTGGCTCGCGCGCTTCGGCACCGTCGATGCGAGCACGGCAAAGGGTATTGAACTGCAAGTGGTCGCGGCGGCGGTGGTGGGCAGCGTCGCGATCACGGGCGGCGTGGGCACGGCGCTCGGCGCCACGCTCGGCGCGCTGGTGCTCGGCGTGATCAATATTGCGCTCGTCGTGCTGCGCGTGTCGCCGTTCTGGCAGCAGGCTATCCAGGGCGCGCTGATTGTCGCGGCCATTGCGCTCGACACGATGCTCGCGCGCTCGGTCGCCAAACGAATGATGAGGAAACGCGATCATGGCTAAACCCGATTCCGCGCTCGCGACCACGAAGCGCCGTCACATGCAGTGGGAAGCGATGCTCGTCATCGTGCTCGTGGTGTCGCTCGTCGCCGGGCGCGTCATGTCGCCGGTGTTTTTGTCGGCGGCGAACATGTCGAACATGCTCGCTGATTTCACCGAGATCGCGCTGATCGCGCTGCCGATGACGCTTATCATCGTCGCGGCCGAGATCGATCTTTCGGTGGCGTCGGTGCTTGGCGCATCGAGCGCGTTGATGGGCGTTTTGTGGCACATGGGCTTGCCGATGCCGCTCGTGATCGCCATCGTGCTGGTCGCCGGAACGCTTGCCGGGCTGCTCAACGGCCTGGTGATCGTGCGCTTCAACTTGCCCTCGCTCGCGGTCACGATCGGCACGCTCGCTTTGTTTCGGGGCCTGGCGTACGTGCTGCTCGGCGATCAGGCCATCGCCGATTTTCCGCCCGCGTACACGGCGTTCGGTATCGATACGATCGCCGCGACTTTCCTGCCGATGCCGTTCGCGCTCGTGATTCTCGGCGCGATCGTGTTCACGGTGCTGCTGCAGGCCACGCCTTTCGGCCGCAGCCTCTACGCGATCGGTTCGAACCCGGTGGCCGCGCAATTTTCCGGCATCAACGTCGCGCGCACGAAGCTGCGGCTTTTCATGCTGTCGGGCGCGATGGCGGCGCTCGCGGGCGTCGTCTATACGCTGCGCTTCACGAGCGCGCGGGGCGACAACGGCGAAGGCTTCGAGCTGTCCGTCATCGCGGCGGTGCTGTTCGGCGGCGTCAGTATTTTCGGCGGACGCGGCTCGATGATCGGCGTGCTGCTGTCGCTGCTGATCATCGGCGTGTTGCGCAATGCGCTCACACTCTCCGACGTATCGAGCGAAACGCTTACCATCGTCACGGGCGCGCTGCTGCTGTCGTCCGTGCTGATACCGAATCTCGTCGCCCGCTGGCGAGTAATACGCGAAAAGCGCCTGATGACCCAGCCGCTTTCGCAAGCGAAGCAAGTTCCATAACCGGCGCGTCGAAGACTCCGCATCGAGCGGGGCCGCGCGCGACATCAGGAGACACAAGCATGTTCAGACCATTCAAGGCGATACGCGGACCGGTGCTATGCGCCGCGCTGCTGGCTGTGGGCGTCGCGATGTCCGCGAACGCGAATGCGGCCGGGCTGAAAAGCGGCCTCAAGATCGCCTTCGTACCGAAGCAGATCAACAACCCTTACGAGGTGATCGCCGACGACGGCGGCATGGCCGCGATCAAGGAGATGGGCGGGCAGGGCAAGGTGGTCGGGCCGTCGGATGCGGGCGCGTCGTCGCAGGTGCAATACATCAACACGCTTATCACGCAGCGGCAGGACGCGATCGTGATCGCGGCGAACGATGCCAACGCGGTCGTGCCGTATCTGAAGAAAGCGGTGGCGCAGGGTATCAAGGTCGTCACGTTCGACTCCGACACGGCGCCGGACGGCCGGCAGATTTTCGTGAATCAGGCGGACTCCGAGTCGATCGGACGTGGTCAGGTTCAACTGCTGTCGAAGCTGGTGGGCGGCGAGGGCGAGTTCGCCATTCTGTCGGCCACGCCGAACGCCACGAACCAGAACACGTGGATCAAGTGGATGCAGGAGGAACTCAAGAAGCCGGAGTATGCGAAGCTGAAGCTCGTGAAGATCGCCTACGGTAACGACGACGACCAAAAATCGTTCGTCGAAACGCAGGGCTTGTTGCAGGCGTATCCGAACCTGAAGGGCATCATTTCGCCCACGACGGTCGGGATCGCGGCGGCGGCGCGCTACATTTCGACGTCGCCCGCGAAGGGCAAGGTGATGGTCACGGGTCTCGGCACGCCGAACCAGATGCGCGCGTTCGTCAAGAACGGCACGGTCAAGGCGTTCCAGTTGTGGGATCCGGGTCAACTCGGTTATCTCGCGGCGTTCGCGGCGGCTAATCTCGCGTCGGGCACGATCACGGGCAAGGAAGGCGATTCGTTCGAGGCAGGCAAACTCGGCAAGCGCACGGTCGGCAAGAGCGGCGAGGTCATTCTCGGACCGCCGACCACGTTCGATAACAGCAATATCGATCAATTCAATTTCTGACCGATCGCTTCGCTTAAGAAAAAAGACGCCTCGTACCGAGGCGTCTTTTTTTTCGTCTTACTTCACCGGCGCGCCGCCGCGCAGCACTTGCACGGCCGTCGCCGAAACGAATTCGGCGCTGACGCTGTCGCCGACCTTGAGGTCGGCAAGCGAGACATCCGGTCCCGCCTGGAAGCTTTCCGTCCGGTTCGGTCCGCGCAGCGTGATGGTGCGCTTCGAGCGGTCCAGCTTCACGATAGTCGCGAGGATCTTCACGCGGCGTGCCGCCGCCGTGACGCCGCCGGACGCGGGAATGACCGCTGTTTCGTCCACGCGTTCGCGAATGCCGTTCGACTTCACCTTCGTCGCGCGGATCAGGAGCGCGTTTTGATACTGGATATTGAGCGTATCGCCGATCTGCAGCTTGGCGACGTCGCCCACCTGCGGATTCACGGCGAGATCCACGATCCGTCCGCGCGGACCTTGCAGCGTGACGCTGTTCGTCGCGGGGTCGATGCCGATCACCTTCGCCTGCACTTCCGCGATGGCCGCCGCGCCGACCGCGTCGGCCGAGGATGCGGGCGTTTGCGCGTAAGCCGTGCTCGCGAGGAGCGCGGCGGCGAGCGACGCGCTAATGGCGGTCCTGCGGATCAACGACGAATGTTTGAGCAACATGGAAACTCCCTCAAGGTAGACGCTCTTCGATGAGCGTCGATAAGGCGTTCCCGCGGGCGGGAAGCGCGTTCGAATGGGTTGCGGTACGCGGCGTCCGGGCGCTAGCGTTTCGACTTGGAGAGCACATGTCCCAGTCCCAGTTTCGTGGCGAGCTGCCACACGTAGACGCGGGAAAAGCGCACGCCGAACTTCTTTTCAATCACCGATCGCAGCCGTGCGTTCGTCCACGCGTCGCTCTCGAAACCGTACACGCGCGCCGAGTCCTGTAGCGCCGATGCAATCCACTTGAGCGCGTTTTCATCGAGCACCGAAACCCGCCCGCCGATGCCCAATTGCTTCAAGGCATCGAGTCCGTCCGCTTCGACGATCGCCCGATACCGTTTGACCGTCTGCCGCGAGAGATGCAGATGGTCGGCCACCTGCATGTCGGTCGCGCCATCCAGGATCATTCGCCCGGCGGTCATACGTCGCACAACGGTCGGCAGGTTGTCGGGCTGCGTTGGCATCTGCGCGCTCGGTGATGGTCGCGGGAGCGCGCTGGGACGCTGGCCGCCGCGCGCTGTCGTCGTGTCGAAACGGAATCTGCTTTGGGCCGCTGTAGTCGGCGTTATTCCGCTTGCGGATAAAAGATGCAAGCGGCGTGTTAGCTATCAATAATCGTTTTGTTCGATTTTCGGAAGAGAAATAGATAAATTTTCAGTCTTGATTTTCTCTCGTAACTATTCTATTTACGGGGTTTTATTGCGGGAATTAAACGCGCTTTTCCGTGAAACGAAACGCTCCATAATTGCGTTTGCCAAAAAAATTTCCTGGCAAATCGAAGACACGTTTGTTAGCATCTTTTAAACGCTGTAAGGTTGTGCTGTCTTAAGCCTCGTTCGGCATCCTTGTCCCCGAACGCGCGCCAGCAAACGCGCTGACGGTCCCTTCGCGTATCTGCGATCCGAAAGTAGGGAGGGCGGACTGTGAACCGATTAATCCGCTGAATCTCGCGCCGTGATCCGGCATTCGTAATTTTTATGCGCCCGCTTTAACCGCCGTAAGCCGGGCCGGAAGCGGCGTTTTATTGCCGATGACCGTTCCGTTTGGCATGAGCGGTGCCGTTCCCTTGAGTCAGGAACGTTAAATGAGAAAGCGTACTTTATTCGCCGTTCTTTTCTCGCAGTACGTCGTGGTTGCGCCGTCGCGGCGGGCCGCGTGCGTCCATGCGCATGTCGGCATTATCGGGGACCATGTGTGAAATCCGGCTACGCGCCGCGTCACGGACAACGAGGTCACGCGTTATCTCGGCAAGACCCTCGTGAACGGCGATACATCCGACAGCGCGCTCGGCGGTGCATTCGAATATCGCAGTGGCTTGATGGAATACCTGGACCTGACACTCGCCGTCGGCGCGGGTATTTACTAGGCGCTGAACGAACACAACGAAAGCACGTCGGCGGACCGGGCGAACATCGATTCTCGGGGCTTGTCTCGATCTCGGGTTCTTATCGTTTTACCGGTCACTGGGCCGCGCGGCCGATGCGGAATCGCGTCGTCACGCGGTACGACCGCGACACACCGGTGTAATCCTGGCGGGCATCGCGTACCGTTTTTGAAACCGCTTGCGAAGCGGTTTCACTTCATGCGGAAAGGTACTAGCTGGCTCGCGTGAGCATCACGATATACGTCACCGTGGACACCGCGATCACGCAAGCGCCGACGATGACTTTGCTGCTGTTGAACTCGATCAGTCCATTGACCGCGATGCCGATGCCGAACACCGCCGCCAGCGTGCCGATTGCCGCGACCAGCACCCGCAGCTTGTTACGCACCTGCATGCGTTCGTCGAGCCCGGCTGCGGATTTCCAGTGTCTGAGCTTCATGGCGTGTCCTTGTGCGTGGATGGTTCGGCGTCGGTAAGAGTGATTATAGGAAAGCCGATGAACATAGTCGGCACGACTTGCAAGTAACCGGAGCAGACCGATGACCCTTGCCTCATCTGCGGGACGAACGATGCGCGGCCGCGTGGCGCGCTCGCTCTTGCTTGCCGCTCTCCTCTGCGCGAACGCGCGGACGAGCATGGCGAGCGCCGTCGATCTGCCGAAATACTGCCCAGCATGGCGGGTTTAGGCGTTGGCTCGACGACGGACTACGCAGGCGGCAAGGATCGCATGATCGGCGTGGTGCCGGGCCTTCGTTACGTAACCGGCGGCGGGCGTCTGCTCGAATGGTACGGACCGTATGCCCAGTTCAACTTCGGCGACCTGACCGGATTTCAGTGGGGACCGGCGGGCTCGCTGCGGCTCGGACGCAAGGATGTCGACGACCCGGTCGTCGCGCAGATCCACGAGGTGCATACGACGGTTGAAGGCGGCGGATTCGTCGGCTACGAGTACATCAACACGGGCGGCGTGCCGTATCGGCTGCGCGGGTCGATGAGTGTCGTGACGAACGCGGGCGCGATCTACACCGGCGCCCGTGTCTCGCTGAACGGCAGCGCCTGGGTGCCGGTGCACTCGCGGGTATTCGCGGGCGTCGGACTCGGTGCGACGTGGGTGAGCGCGGGATTCAACCAGACCTACTTCGGCGTCACGCAGGACGACTCCGCGCGGAGCGGCTTGCCCGCATTCAGCCCGAGCGGCGGACTCGAACAGGTCACCGGATGGCTCGCCGCGATCTATCGGATCGACCCGCACTGGTTCGCGGGCGCGATGATCTACTACCAGCGCATCAGCGGGTCCGCCGCCGACAGTCCGATTGTCACG
The DNA here is from genome assembly GCF_057814995.1 of Caballeronia sp. SL1002. Classification (NCBI taxonomy): domain Bacteria; kingdom Pseudomonadati; phylum Pseudomonadota; class Betaproteobacteria; order Burkholderiales; family Burkholderiaceae; genus Caballeronia; species Caballeronia sp. SL1002. The sequence continues at coordinate 257,850 of NZ_JBYMUW010000005.1, forward strand.
CAACGCGGCAACCGCAATCAGATCACCTACGGCGCGGGCGTGGCCTATGCATTCCGTTGATCGCTTGCAACCGAAATATCGCTTAGGGATGGGCAAAACCGCGCTGTCGTGGCGCGCGGCCAACATCGGCGGAGCGGCCGATGCGCGCACGAAATCGGTGTGCTAACTTTTCTTGCACGCGTATAGCCGACGTGCTTCACGTTTCCGGTTGGCGCGGTTTATCCCGAAGCTGATTGAGCGCTTCGTCTCGTTTTTTCGATACGCGGCGAGGCTTATGTTGCCTGTGCGGTGCCCTGTGAATGGAGATTTGCGATGCACGTTCAACGGTGGGTCGTGTTGGTCGCTTGTAGCGTGTTGCTGAGTCACATCGCCGAGGCCAAGAACCTCGGCAGCATCCCGGCGAAGGGTTCTGAACAGGGAACGGTCATGCTGAACGACGACCTCTCCACACTCGATTTTTGCAAAGGTCCCATCGCGTTCACGACGGATTCGCGACAACAGGCGCCGGTGGGTTGCTGGCGCAAGGTGCCCAATGGCGTGCGGATCTTCTGGGCGACGAAAACCGAAGCGTTCGTGCCGGACGGCGATATCAAATGGCTCGGTACGCCGCCAGCGGAAATGCGTCCATAGAAACGATGCCCGTATTTCGCGGGCACAAAAAAAAGCGGCTGGCTTCGTTGGAAGTCAGCCGCTTTTTTCATTGCGATCGCGGCGTGCCGCGTTCGCAATGCGCCTGAGGCAATCAATGCGCTTCGTGCTTGACGTGCTTTGCCGGCGGATGCTTATGGTGATGATGCGTCTTCGCGAACGAGACAGCGGGGACGGCGAAGGACGCCACGATAAGGACGGCGAGCGCTTTTTTCAGTGCGTTGTGCATGGATGAAACCCTGATGATCGAAAGGAATGAAAGCAAGAGGCGATACGCTTTTCAGCGCATCAGGAGTCTAACGCGCCAGTTAGCAATCCGGACGACATGGCGTCGCGTGAGAACGACACTTTAGTGGCGAATGTGCCGCCCATTTCATCAGATCAAAGCGCGCGGCGCGTTTGCATGGGCGATCCCGCACGCGGCGAGGTTATGATTTTTCTTCTGCGATGAAACCGGCTTCCAATCATTTCGCACACGACCATGACCGAACGCCTTCCGCCCTTCGATATCCCCAACGCCACCGACGCGCAACGCACCGTTCTCGAAGAAATCCTGAGCGGTCCGCGCGGCAATCTGAACGGGCCGTTTCTCGCGTGGATCCGAAGCCCCGATTTCGCGGTACATGCACAGCGGCTCGGCGCATTCTGCCGTTATCGCACGGGACTTCCGCTGCGGCTTTCCGAACTCGCAATTCTCGTGACCGCCGCGCACTGGCGCTCGCAGGGCGAGTGGTTCATTCATCATCCGATCGCGCTGGAAGCCGGCGTGCCGGCGGATGTCGCGGAAGCGATTCGCGTCGGCGAGACACCTGCGTTCGATTACGCGGACGCCGCCGACGACGCCCTCGTCCACGCGTTCGCGATGGAGTTGCACGAAACGAAGCGCGTCGGCGATGCCACGTATGCGCGCGCCATCGAACGTTTCGGCGAGACGGTCGTGGTCAACCTGACGGGATTGCTCGGCTACTACGCGATGGTCGCGATGACGCTGAACGTGTTCGGCATGCGCGCAGAAGGGCAGGACACGTTGCCGTTCGAGGAATAAACGGCGTGCCGGAAATCGCGCGGATGGCGTGCGTCAGGCAATAGCTCGCGCCGCCGGCTCATGCCGGAAGATCCCGAGGCCGAGCGTTAGCGGTCCAGGATTAACAATGAATTTGATTTGCGCGTCCGAGATGGACAAAACCCGACAAAACCCGACAAACCGGCCATTTCGGCCGATGCATTACCTGGAATATCAGACGGATAACGTAACTCAATATCCCGCCGATCGTCGAATCGGCCGAATCCGTCAAACCCGATAAAACTCGATATCCTGCCCGGCGTGTACGGCACGCTTCAGCCATTCGGGCATATCGCCCATGCCGTCCCAGGTATCGCCGCTCGCATTTCTGAATGCAGGCGTCGCGCCATTCTGCGTGGCGGGCATTTGAGGCATGGTGGGTAACGCACGCTTGGCTTGCGTGTTCGCGCCATTGCTTTTTAAAGCGATGGCGGGTTCGGGAACGGGCGTATCGGCCAGTGCTTCGGCCAGCGCGGTTTCGGTAATGCCGAACTCAGCCATACGGCTGCGCAAATAGGCAATGATGCTGTCTCGCTTTCTTTCGTCCACGGCTGTCCTGATTCAGCTTTTACTTTCTGCTAGGCGAGCCGGAATCCCGCGCGGACCGGGCGGCTCGATGAATTGAAATGAGTTTCACAAAGCGTGGCGTGCGGCGAACCGCTCGTCAATTAGTGTAATACCGCAATCGCCGTTTTTCGAGTGAATCGCTGAAAAGGGCGTTGTCGCGCGGATGGCTCATGCGTGGCTGGGGTCGATGCGAACGATGCGCGCATGTCACGGAAATGTGTGGACCCGGCCGGTCGCGCCAAGGCGCGGCAAATATCTCAATGCGCGCTATTGTAAGCGCTAAATCATTTTAGCGATTATGTTGTTCGCCTGGCAATTCCGCTCCGTGCGCCCGAATCGCGGCAATCAATTCCGCCGGCGTGATTTCATAGCGGACCTCGCGATGAATTCCCGCCTTGCGTTCATCGACTTCGATTAAAAGAACGGCCTTGCCGTCGGCGGCCGGTTCCAGACGCAAGGTGCGTAATTCCTGACCGGTTGCTTCATCGCGCTCCGTCAGCAAGGTCATCGATCCTGTGGCGGGACTTCTCGGCATCGCGTTCTCCAGTCTGATTTGCAGTGTCGTTTTTCTGGTGTCCCCATGCCGCGTGATGCACAAAAACCGGGCATGCGACTAGGCGGTGCGGGCGTGACAGACGCAGCGATGCTGCGTGCGGCCATCGCGCCCTCCACCTCATTATTGCTTGCCAAAACGATGCGCGTCCAGCATCGCACGCGTCGCCGGACGCCTTGCCGATTCAACGCGCGGCGAGCGCCTCGCGCGCTTCGGTCGTGATTTCAAACGAACGCAGGCGCGCGGCGTGATCGAAGATCTGCGCGGTGACCATCAGTTCGTCCGGCTGCGTTTGTTCGATCAGCGAAGCAAGCCCGGCTTCCACGCGCGCCCGGTCGCCGACGACCGAACACGCGAGCGAGTGCTCGACGCCCGCGCGCTCGGCCTCGCTCCACGCGATCTGCGCGGAGGGTGGCGGCAACTGGCCGGGCGTGCCGCGCCGCAGATTGATGAACTGCTGCTGGAGCGACGTGAAAAGCAGTTCGGCGTCCTCCTGACGATCGGCGGCGAAGACGTTCACGCCGACCATCGCGTAAGGGCGTTCGAGCGTCTTCGACGGCCGGAATTGCGCGCGATAAACTTCCAGCGCGGTCAGCAGATAATCGGGCGCGAAATGGGATGCGAACGCGAAAGGCAGCCCGAGCGCGGCGGCGAGCTGCGCGCTGAATAGCGACGACCCGAGCAGCCAGATCGGCACGTTCAGGCCCGCGCCCGGCACCGCGCGCACGCGCTGGCCTTCGACCGGATCGGCGAAATAGCGCTGCAGTTCCACCACGTCGTCGGGGAAACTGTCCGCGCTGCCTTGCAGATCACGGCGCAGCGCGCGTGCCGTGGTCTGATCGGTGCCGGGCGCGCGGCCGAGGCCCAAATCGATCCGCCCCGGGAACAGCGACGCGAGCGTCCCGAACTGCTCGGCGATCACGAGCGGCGCGTGATTCGGCAGCATCACGCCGCCCGAGCCGACGCGAATGGTCTTCGTGCCGCCGGCGATATGGCCGATCACGACCGATGTCGCGGCGCTCGCGATGCCGGTCATGTTGTGGTGTTCGGCGAGCCAGTAGCGCAGGTAGCCCCATTTTTCGGCGTGCTGCGCGAGATCGAGCGAATGGCGGAAGGCGTCGGCGGCGGTTGCGCCGGCCGGAATCGGAGATAAATCGAGAACTGAAAAGGGAATCATCACGGCGTCCAGAACGTCGCACGACGGGAGCGCCGCGCGGGTTAAAGGACGATTGTGCCGAAACTCGGCATTTCCTGCCGATCGCGGCCGTTGCGTCTTTACGCGAGCCGCGGATAGCCGAGCGCGATCGCTTCGCGCTCGATATCGCCGATCACGCCGTAATCGCTCGCCGGAAGCCGAGCGAATCCGCGCAGTTTGAGCTGGCGCGCGAGTGCGGGCTGATCGCGTACGGCGTCGTCGAGTGCTTGGGCGATCCGGCCGATCGCCTCGTCCGGCAACGCATTCGACGCGATCAACGGCAGGCCCGGCGCGCTCCGCGTGCGGCCGATCACCCGCACGAGCGCCGCCAGTTCCGGTAAATGCTCGCGCACGAAGGCGAACGTGACGGCGTCGATGGCGGCGACATCCGCATTCCGCTCCACGGCGAGCGCATGAAGCGAGGCGAGGTGCGCACCCGTTTTCAGCACCGACGAAAAGAACGGCCGTCCTTCCGCGAACGGCGCGACGGTGTGCCGCAGCAAGTTCATGCCGCTGTTGGAATCGTCGTCGTTATAGGCGGCGCGCAGGCCATGGCAATCCGCGATTCGCGTGGCATCGACGTGCGCGCCGGCCACGATCACGCTGTGATACGCGCCGTGCTCGCCGCCGTCGATATCGAATACGGGCGTTGCGACCACGCGCACGCGGCCCGCCAGCGCGTGAACGAGCGGATAACCGCACGTTTGCGAGAGGAGGAGATCGTCGCGTAACCAGTACGCGGCGAGCGGCTCGCCGGGCGCGGGCGGCGCGATCGCGAGCGTGTCGCCGAGCGCGCCGAACCATGGCGCAAGCCGTGCGAGGACGTCGGCGAGGAGCGCGTTCCAGCCGTCGCGTAGCAGGGGCGTGACGTTGTACATCGGCAGGCTGGCGACGCGTTTCATGCCGCGCGGCCTCCTGTTTTATCCGGCAAGGCGCGCCGAGCGATCGTTCCAGGCGCGGCGAGTGGTATCGATGGCATCGTCGTGATGAAGGTCGAGCAGGGGTTCGGGCGCATTGTCGAGCGGATGACGCGCGGGCGCGACCGCTGTCACGGCGAAGCGCAGCAGCCATTCGCGATACCCACGCACGATAAAACCGCCATTGTGCGCAAGATAAGCGTCCCGCCGCCGATGATAAACCGCTGGCAGGTCGAACCACGGCACGCCCGGCAGCGCGTGATGCACGGCGTGGAAATTGTTGTTCAGAAAAAGCAGACGCCAGGGCCACGCGGCTTCGTTGATCACCGTGCGCTCGCCGACTTCGCGGGCCGCGCGATGTTCCTGAAACGAACGAATCGTGCCGAGCGCGAGCGCCGGATAGCCGATGCCGAACACCAACGCCGCCCAGCCGATGCCGCAGCGCGTCTGCAGCCACGCGGCCAGCGCGCCGAGCGCGGCGAGATGAAACGCCCAGCTCGCCGCCGCGCGCCAGTCGCCGCGCCGCACGGCGGCGACGCCATCGGCGAGCGCGGTCGCCACCGAAAACCACGGACCGATCGCCACGCGGCCGATAAACGTGTTGCGCGCCCGCAGCAGCAGGCGGACCGGCGGCGCGGCGCGCTCCCAGTGTTGCGCGGACACGAAGTAGCTCTCGGGATCGAGATCGGGATCGGTCAGGTGCGCGTCGTCGTGATGACGCAGATGCGATTCGCGATACACGGCGTAGGGAAAAAACACGGCAAGCGGCGCGAGACCGAAAAGCGCGTTGAGCCATGCAAAACGGGTCGGATGGCCGTGCAGCAGTTCATGCTGCAGCGACATGTACCAGCACGACAGCACCGCGAGCACCGGGAGCGCAAGCGCGAGTCCCATCGCACGCGCGTTCGCCGCGACGCCAAACCAGCCGCCGTAAATCGTCGCGATCAGTAGCCACGTGGGCCATTGCGTGCGGCCGCGCCAGGTCGCGCGCATCCGCTGAAGTTCGTTCTGCTGGGCTGGATCGAGATAGACGGGCATAGAAATCGGGCAAAACAAGGCGTTCCGGCATGGTAGCCACGCGCGCCGGGCCGCCCAACCAACGATTGCCGCTAACGTTCTGCCGAATCGGGGAATATCGAAATGAGGCTTGGCGGTGCAGCGAGGCCAACGCACGCCTTTTCTTGGAATGTTTGATAATTTTCCGCACTCGTTCGATTTATTGTCATGGGGCCAAAGCACGTTATTCTTGAGGCCTTTGACAATTTTCCGCACTCGCATGAAAACTCCGCCCGGCTTCGCGACAATCCGCCCGATCACGACCCGATCCGGCGATACGGGCCGGTTTTCGGGCAAGGCACTCTGGATGTTCGGCGCGCTCGTCGGTGTCAATCTGCTTGCCTGGGCATGGGCTTTCATCGCGTTCCGGCATTTCCCGGTGCTGCTCGGCACCGCGCTGCTCGCGTATTCGCTGGGTTTGCGGCACGCGGTAGACGCCGACCATATTGCCGCCATCGACAACGTCACCCGCAAGCTGATGCAGGCCGGCCGCCGTCCGCTCGGCGCCGGCTTTTTCTTTTCGCTCGGCCATTCGACGGTCGTCTTGATCGCGACCGCGCTGATCGCCGCGACCGCGCTCGCAATGCAGGGCCGGCTCGCGGATTTCAAGGAAATCGGCGGGGTGATCGGCACATCGGTGTCGGCGCTGTTTTTGTTCGCGATCGCCGCGATGAATTTGATCGTGCTGCACGGCGTCTGGCAGGCGTTCAAGCGCGTGCGCCGGGGTGAGCCGTATCAGGCGGCCGATCTCGATCTGCTCGCGAGCGGCGGCGGGTTTTTTTCGCGTCTGTTAAAGCCGTTGTTCCGGCTCATCACGAAAAGTTGGCATATGTATCCGCTCGGGCTGCTATTCGGCCTTGGCTTCGATACGGCAACAGAGATCGGCCTGATGGGCATCGCGGCGGCGGAAGCGGCGCGCGGCATGTCGGTGTGGTCGATACTCGTGTTTCCGGTGCTGTTCGCGGCGGGCATGTCGCTCGTCGATACCGCCGACAGCATGCTGATGATCGGCGCGTATGGGTGGGCGTTCATGAAGCCGATCCGCAAGCTTTACTACAACTTGACCGTCACGCTTATTTCGGTGGTGATCGCGGTGCTGATCGGCGGGATTGAGGCGCTGGGATTGATCGCCGGCAAGTTGCAGCTCAAGGGCGGGGTTTGGGACGTGGTCGGCGCGCTGTCGGAGCATTTCGGCACGCTCGGGTATTTGATCGTCGGGGTGTTTGTTGTGGCTTGGGTGGTTTCTGCGGCGATCTATAAATGGCGTCGGTACGATGAGCTCGATCAGGGGGTTGCGCGGTGAGGGCGGGGTTGGTCGGGTTGAGGTACGCCGTTTGATGTTGTTCCGCTTCTCGGGAACTTGCTTTCGTGTGGGCCTGTTGGCTCGTCGATGTGCTCGGCAGCAGGGGTTTTGGTTTGCTGGCGCCGTTGCTTTTGATTGCCTGTGCTTTTTGGGTTGCTTTCGTGTCGGTTTATTAGCGCGTCGCTGTGCTCCGCAGCGGTGGGTTTTGGTTTGCTGGTGCCGTTTGCTTTTGTTTTCCTGTGCTTTTTGGGAACTTGCTCTCGCGCCGGTTTATTAGCGCGTCGCTGTGCGCGGCAGCATCGGGTTCTGGTTTTCTCGTGCCGTTTGCTTTTGTTTGCACGCGCTTCTTGTGAACTTGCTTTCGTGTAGGTCTATTAGCTCGCCGCTATGCGCGGCAGCAGTCACTTTCTTTGCTGCTGCAAAGAAAGTAACCAAAGAAAGCAGCTTATCCGTCTAAGTGTCCACCACGAATAACCTCGCGGATAGGCGCGCAAGCTGACCAGGCTAACTCGGCTTCTCTGGTTTTGGCACAGCACCTGTCAGTTCCATCCTCGCTGCACTCGGACGACGGACACATCCAACAACCGCGGTCGGTTTGTTTGGTTTTGGTTTTGGTTTTGGTTTTGGTTTTGGTTTTGGTTTGTTTGGTTATGCCGTTCCGGCAGGCACTTTGTGCCTGCGGGGATGGATGAGTGGCTCCACTCTGTAGTGTGGTGCGATGGCCGAATCAGCTTGCGCACCACTCCGGGTTAATGCCAGTGGTGGACACTTAGACGGTCACGCTGCTTTCTTTGCTTACTTTCTTTGCAGCAGCAAAGAAAGTGAGTCCCGCCCCGGACAGGGGCATCGCTAATAAACGCACACGAACGCAAGTTCCCAAGAAGCGCTAAACGACAAAAGCAAAGAGCGCCAGCAAAACCAAAACCGCCGCCCCGGACAGGGGCATCGCTAATAAACGCACACGAAAGCAAGTTCCCAGGAAGCGCTAAACGACAAAACCAAAGAGCGCCAGCAAACCCAAAACCGCCGCCCCGTACAGTGGCATCTCTAATAAACGCACACGAAAGCAAGTTCCCAAGAAGCGCTAACCGACAAAACCAAAAAGCGCCAGCAAAACCAAAACCGCCCCCAAGCGCCAGCGACCTACTTATTGCTCCCCGCCCCGGTCCCGTAAAGCCCATTATTAAACCCGCCGGCACCGTCGGACTTGTGTCCCTGACTCCCGGTCTTGCCGCGCTGTCCCCCGGCGGCATCCTTCGATTGTGGCTTGTGCGATTCTTGTTCGGCCGGCGCGCCGGCCTGCGGCGCGCTGCCCATCGCGCTGCTGCGGCTTTCCTGCTGCTCCGATCCGGTATTGCTCTGGATCTGCGCGAAGCCGCAAGTACTCGCGAAAAGGAACGCGCCGCCGATCAAGGCCGCAGCGAAATACCGCGACGGCGCACGATCCGTGGCGAGGCGGGCGGAGCCGGTGAAGGCGGCGAGGGTCGAACGGGTCATGGCGCTCCCTGATGCTGGGTTGGTGAGTTGGTGGGTTGAATAACCAACCTTACAGCACGGAAGATGCCCGATGCGCCGATCCGTCACACTTGAACAGCCGAGTAAAACCATGACGTGCGCGGTGCGCGGCGCCCGTCCGATCAAGTCGCGCCAAAGGCGCGAAAGGCGAAAGCGGTGCGTCAGGCCGCTTTCGCCCAAAGCCTGTTGGTGGTCTTTTTGCGCGACGGCGTGGTGTCGCGCGGCCCGTGAGCGATCGTGTCGAGCGCGCGGCGCAACGTCTCGACCTGACGCTTTTGCGCCGGCACGAGCGCGTAAGTGGATGCCACCGCCGCCAGCCGCTCATGCCAATATCCGACATTCAGCGCTCCCGGCGCGTGCTGCCGCATCGCCCTGAGTTGCGCGAGCGCGCGTTCGATATGCTGCAACTCCGTATCCGCCATCGACGCAGGCAGCAATCGTCCCTTGGTCTCGGATCTGATCTTTTTCATCTGTACCACCGTGTTCGCCACGCGGCGTCGGCATTCGAACACGCTGGTCCGAAGCCACATGGGCACCCCGTACATCTGCACGCTCGAGCGGCATGGCAGATGGCCCCCGGTTCTGTTTCGACCGTTTGTAAAAATGTACGCAACCGGGTATCGACCGATCAGTCTGCAATCGCACACTGATCGCTGGAATGACCGCTGGCGGGCGTCGCGCGTTCATGCGGCGCAACGGTATCGGCGTCGCGCGCGGGTTTTACGGCATTGCAGGCATTTTTGGGACGGCACAGAATTGAAGGCTTTTTCGCCGGACGTCCGCGTGATCCGTGGCGTCCGGCTTGGCCCGCAGAGAAAGATTCGGGCCGAACCTGCGCCCGCCCAAATTTTTTCCGGGACAGGTTCCATGACGTGGCGCAACCCGCGCCGCTTTCGCGAACACAAGACCGACGAGGTAGTGATGCAACTGAACGACATTCTCGACACGCTGGGCGTCGATCTCGGCCGCCACCGCGGCGAAGCGCTTACCGCGCGTTCGCCGCGCGACGGCGCAACCCTCGCGACGCTCGCCGCCGATACCCCCGCCGACGCCGCCGCCAAGATCGACGCGGCCCACGCCGCGTTCCTGACCTGGCGCACGGTGCCCGCGCCGCAGCGCGGCGAACTGGTGCGCGTGCTCGGCAACGTGCTGCGGGCGAACAAGGCGGCGCTCGGCCGGCTCGTCACGCTGGAGGCGGGCAAGATTGCGTCGGAAGGGCTGGGCGAAGTGCAGGAAATGATCGATATCTGCGATTTCGCGGTCGGACTGTCGCGCCAGCTATACGGTCTGACGATCGCGTCCGAACGTCCCGGTCATCGGATGATGGAAACCTGGCATCCGCTCGGCGTGTGCGGCGTGATCTCGGCGTTCAATTTTCCGGTGGCCGTGTGGTCGTGGAACGCGGCGCTCGCGCTCGTGTGCGGCGATTCGGTCGTGTGGAAGCCGTCCGAAAAGACGCCGCTGACCGCGATCGCCTGCCAGGCGCTCTTTGAAAAAGCGCTCGCCGAGTTCGCGAAGACGCATCCGGGCGTGGCGCCCGAAGGCTTGAGCCAGTTGCTGATCGGCGGGCGCGAGGTGGGCGAAGTGCTGGCGCAGTCGCCGCAGGTGCCACTCGTCAGCGCGACCGGCAGCGTGCGGATGGGCATGGAAGTGGCGCAGGTGCTGGCGAAGCGGCTCGGGCGCAGCATCCTCGAACTCGGCGGCAATAACGCGATGATCGTCGCGCCGAGCGCGGATCTCGACCTCGTGGTGCGCGGCGTCACGTTCTCGGCGGTCGGCACGGCGGGGCAGCGCTGCACGACGTTGCGGCGGCTGATCGTGCATCGGAGTATCGCGGATGCGTTGTTGCCGCGCCTCGAAAAAGCGTTCGCGTCGGTGAAGGTGGGCGATCCGCTCGATGCCGACACGCTCGTCGGCCCGCTGATCGACCGCGCGGCGTTCGAGGGCATGCAAAAGGCGCTTGGCGATGCGCGCGAGCAGGGCGGCGCGGTGACGGGCGGCGAGCGGGTCGAGGTGGGCGCACACACGGACGCGTTCTATGTGCGTCCGGCGCTCGTGCGGATGCCGACGCAAAGCGCGGTGGTCGAGCGCGAGACGTTTGCACCGATTCTGTACGTGCTGACCTACGACACCTTCGATCAGGCGCTCGCGTTGCAGAATGGCGTGCCGCAGGGGTTGTCGTCGGCGATCTTTACCAATGACATGCGCGAGGCCGAGTTGTTCATGTCGTCGGCGGGGAGCGATTGCGGGATCGTCAATGTGAATATCGGGACGAGTGGCGCGGAGATTGGCGGCGCGTTTGGGGGCGAGAAGGAGACGGGTGGCGGACGGGAATCCGGCTCGGACGCTTGGAAGGGATATATGCGGCGGGCGACCAATACGATCAACTACAGTCGCGAGTTGCCGCTCGCGCAGGGCGTGCGGTTTGAGGTTTAGCGCGGAGGCGGGGCGGGGCGGGTTTGGGTTGGGGTTGGGGTTTGGTCGTTCAGCGCTTTCTGGGAACTTGCACTGGATTGGTCTGCTGGCGCCCTCTGCTTTTGTTTGCCTGTGCTTCCTGGGAACTTGCTTTCGTGTAGGTCTATTAGCACGCCGCTGTGCGCGGCGGCAGTCACTTTCTTTGCTGCTGCAAAGAAAGTAACCAAAGAAAGCAGCTTATCCGTCTAAGTGTCCACCTCGAATGGTTTCCGGGAGTGGTGCGCAAGCTGATTCGGCCATCTCGCCACACAACAGAGTGGAGCCGCTCATCCATCCCGGCAGGCACGAAGTGCCTGCCGGAACGGCATAACCGAAGAAACCAAAACTAAACAAACCGACGCTGTTGTTAGATGTGCCCGTCGTCCGAGCGTAGCGAGGATGGAACTGACAGGCGCTGTGCCAAAACCAATGAAGCCGAGTTAGCCTGGTCAGCTTGCGCGCCTATCCGCGTGGTTATGCGTGGTGGACACTTCTGCGGACAAGCTGCTTTCTTTGGTTACTTTCTTTGCAGCAGCAAAGAAAGTGACTGCTGCCGCGCACAGCGGCGTGCTGATAGACCTACACGAAAGCAAGTTCCCAAGAAGCGCGTGCAAACAAAAGCAAACGGCGCCAGCAAACCAAAACCCGTGCAAAGTTCCCACAGAACAATCACCACCCACCACCCACCCCAACCCCGGCCCCGCCAAACTCACTCCTTCGATTTCCCGCTCCGGCGAATCTGCTCCTCCATCGCCAGATCGAGCTTACTAACGCGTTTCGGCTTCTCGGGCTTGAGCGCATTCACGAAAGCGACAAATTCGTCCATCGCAAGTGGTCCGGAGACTTTCTGATCGACGCTGGCCGCCCGATCGACGAGATAAAACAGGCCGCCGCTCAGACTAACGGCCGCGTACTGCGGATTACCGCTCCGGGTCTTGAGCCGTTCGACGGCATGAATAGCTTTGGTTGAGCGCATGACTAAACGCAGCCGCTCAAGGCGCGCACTTCTTGCCCGCGCCTTCGATCCACAAGTTCGACGCGTGACGTTGTCCCGGATAGTATCGATACGACGTCTCGCCGTTGTCGAACCGCACCTTCACCACGTTCGATTCGCCGAATTCAAGCATCACGCCCTGCGGAATGGACGTCTTCCTGAACGTGGCGTCGTGCTTCGCGGCTTCGTCGGTCATGCACTGGACGATGGTATCGACGGAATTGTTCTGGGTGGCTTTTTCGACTTCGGGCTGGCCGGCGTCGGCGTTGTGAAACTGTGCGCAAGCATTCAACAAGAGGGGCAGCGCGAGCGCGCCTAAAAGTTTTTTCATGGTCTCTTTGCGTATTTCGCGTTCCTTGAAACGTCATTAGAACATGCCGTCCTTACGTTCTCGACAATCGGACTGACACACGCCCAAACGACGCAGCAAGACCCGCGCCACTCGCCGTGCGCCACCAGCCGTGCGCCACCGCGCGCATTAAGCATCCGGCGGCACGCCGAGCAGTTGCATCGTCCCGCCGACCACCCCCGAAAACACCGGCCCCGCGACCGTGCCGCCGTAATACGAGCCGGTCGAGGGCTCGTCGATCATCACCGCGACGATCACGCGCGGATCGCTCATCGGCGCCATGCCGACAAACGACGCCCGGTATTTGTTCTTCGCGTAGACGCGGCCGATCTGCTTGCGCGCCGTGCCGGTCTTGCCGCCGACACGATAACCCGCCACCGCCGCCGCGCGGCCCGTGCCGTTCGGTCCCATCGCAAGTTCCAGCATGTCGCGGACCGCGGCGGCCGTCGCCGGGCGCGTCACGGCGAGCGGAGTCGGCCGCGTTTCGCCCTGCACGAGCGTCGCCGGGTGGAAATGGCCGGATCCGGCGTAAGCGGTGTAGATCTGCGCGATCTGGAGCAGCGAGAGCGAAAGGCCGTAGCCATACGCCATCGTGGCCTGCTCGATCGGCCGCCAGCGCGCGTGATCGCGAAGACGGCCCGTTGCCGCGCCCGGGAATGTGAGTTCCGGCGCGCGCCCGATGCCGTATTCGCGATACTTTTCCCAGATCGTCGCGGCGGGAAGCTGCAGCGAAAGCTTGGTGAGCGCGATGTTGCTCGACATCTGCACGGCTTCGGAAACGGTAATCACGCCGTGGTTCGACGTGTCGTGGATCACGTTCGGGCCGAGTTTGAAACTGCCCGGCGATGTATCGATACGCGTGTCCGGCCGTACTTTCCCCAGATCGATCGACAGCGCAGCCACCAGCGGCTTGATGGTCGAACCCGGCTCGAACGTGTCGGTGAGCGCGCGGTTGCGCAACTGTTCGCCGGTCAGCCGCGCGCGGTCGTTCGGATCGAACGTCGGATAGTTGGCGAGCGCAAGAATCTCGCCGTTCCTCGCGTCGAGTACGACGACGCTGCCCGCCCGCGCCTGGTGCCGCACGATCGCCGCTTTCAGTTGCGTGTGCGCGAGTTGCTGGATGCGCCGGTCGATCGTCAACTGAATGGTTTCGCCATTCTGCGGCTGATCGGTTTCGCCGATCTCCGAAATTACCCGCCCGAGCCGGTCGCGGATCACTTCGCGCTGGCCCTGTTCGCCGATCAAGCGCGAATCGGCGGCGAGTTCGACGCCTTCCTGCCCGCGATCCTCGCTATTCGTAAAGCCGACGATATGCGCCGCCGATTCGCCCTCGGGATAGAACCGCTTCGTATCCGGTACGAGTGTGACGCCCGCCAGACCCGCATCGGCGACATGCCCGGCGACGTCGGCATCCACCTGACGTTTCAAGAGCACGAAGGAGCGGCTCGCGTTCAGCCGCCGCGTGAGTTCCGGCGGCGGCATGCCGAGCAAACGCGCGACCGCCGCCGTCGAACCGGGCTCGAAATGCTTGGGCGTCGCCCAGATTTCATAGGTGGACAGGCTGACGGCCAGCATCGCGCCGTTCCGGTCGACAATCCGCCCGCGCGTCGCGGCGAGTTCCAGTGTGCGCTGGTAGCGCTTCTGGCCTTCGTTGATATAAAAATCCTGGTTGACCACCTGCACCCACAAAGCCCGCCCGGCGAGCGCGGCGAACGCGCCCGAAACGAGCAGCACGACGAAGGTCGAGCGCCACGCGGGCAGGCGGTTCGCGAGCATCGGATTTGGATGGGACGTCTGGAATGCCGCCCGGCCCCGGGTTTTCTTTTTGAACATCGCTTCGTGGTTTTCTACTTATCGGAGCCTGCCGGATCAGGATGCGAGCCGCGCCAGCATCGCGTCGAGGACGGCTGGATCGACGTCGCCGTTCTGGTCGGGCAGGCGAATGTGGAACGTGTTTTCGAGCGCGTCGCGCAACTGCGCGGTATCGGCGAGATGACGCACGTCGTCTCCGCCCGAGCCGTGCTCGTTCAGCCGCCGGTTCGTCAGCACATGACGCGTGGACGCGCCCAGCCGCGCGACCATCAGCGTCGAAACGAACGGCGAACCCGGATTGGTGGCAACGAAGTAGTTCGCCATCTCGTAATCGACGGGAAATTGCGGCTCAAGATTGAAGCGATAAATGGGCCGCCATTCATCGCCGATTTTCACTTGCAGCAGATAACCCGAGTCCTCGATAGCGTCGATCCTGAACGGCTCGTGCGGCGTCCGCTGCTCGCGGCCGGCTTCGAACACGAGCGGCGCGCTCAGCGTCATGCCGCCGAACCCGACATCGGCCAGGTACGTCGTGCCGTCTACCTCCACCAGCAGCAGCATGTGCGTACGCGGCGGCATGCCGTCGGCCGTGCGCCCCCACACCACGCGCGCGCCGAGACCGTGCGTGCGAAAGCCGAGCGCATCGAGTACGCTGCGAAACAGCAGGTTGTGCTCGTAGCAATAGCCGCCGCGCCGCGCGCCGACCAGCTTCGCCTGCACCGACTTCAGATCGATCCGCACGGCGCGGCCAAGCAGCGGGTCGAGATTTTCGAATGGAATGGCCTGCGGATGCAGCAGATGCAGCGCGCGCAACGTGTCGAGCGTGGCCGTGCGCGGGCCGTCATAGCCGATGCGCGCGAAGTAGGCGTCGAGGTCGATGGTCGAGGTGAAAGCGGTCATGAAAAGTAGTCGAAGAAAAATAGGTGAAGTCCGAAAACCGCACCCGGGCATAGCGCATATTCTACGTTACGCCAACGATAAAATTACAGAAAGCATACGCAATAGAGCCATTCGGATAAGGCTCGGTCACATCGATATTCACGCTTTTTGAACTGTGCGGCATCGGGCCGGGTCTGTTTCAAAGGTTCCCGAAGGTTCCAGACTGCCGCCACCGCGCCGCAGCCGCGTTATAGCAGCGTGCGCGCGCGCCACGCAACTTCACCGCTGCCCGTTCAGGGCGGCTATGTACTCAAACGGACCGCCATGCCGACCGAATCGAATACTCCCGCATCCTCAAGCGCATCTTCAGAAACGCCCGCGCCCGCCGGAACCAAGCGCGCGCCGCCGTGCACGCTCGTGATCTTCGGCGCGGGCGGCGATCTGACGAAGCGGCTGCTGATGCCCGCGCTCTACAACCTGTCGTCGGATGGATTGCTCGACGACGGCATGAAGATCGTCGGCGTGAATCATGGCGAGAAGGAAACCGCCGCGTGGCGCGACGAACTCACGGCGTCGCTGAAGGCGTTCGCCGCCGACCGCGCGAGCACCTTCCACACGTCGAAACTCGACGACAACGCGTGGAACTGGGTCGCGTCGCGTCTGCAATACGTCGCGGGCGAGTTCGAATCCGCCGATACGTTCGAGCATCTGAAGTCCATGCTCGGCGACGGAAACGTCATTTTTTATCTCGCCGTGACCGCGCGTTTTTTCAAGCCGATCGTCGAGCAACTCGGCCGCGCCGGACTGCTGAAGGAAGATGGGCAAGGTTTCCGGCGTCTGGTGATCGAAAAGCCGTTCGGCACCGATCTCGCCTCAGCGCGCGATCTCAACGCGCACATTCTGAATTACGCGAGCGAATCTCAGATTTATCGCATCGATCACTTTCTCGGCAAGGACACCGTTCAGAGCATTCTGGCCGTGCGTTTCGCGAACGCGCTGTTCGAGCCGATCTGGCGGCGCGAATATATCGACCACGTGCAGATCACGGCCGCCGAAACGATCGGGGTGGAAGGGCGCGGGCGCTTTTACGAGCAGACCGGCGCGTTCCGCGACATGCTGCCGAACCATCTGTTCCAGTTGCTCGGCATGGTCGCAATGGAACCGCCGAATTCGTTCGAAGCCGAGGCCGTGCGCGACAAGAAAGCCGACATCTTCGACGCGATCCAGCCGCTGACTTCACGCGATGTCGTGTTCGGCCAGTACGAGAAAGGTCCGGCCGGGCCGGGTTATCGGGAGGAGCCGGATGTCGCCCCGGACAGCACGACGGAAACTTACGCGGCGGCGCGCGTGTTTATCGAGAACTGGCGATGGGCCGGCGTGCCGTTTTATCTGCGTACCGGCAAGCGGCTCGCGGCGCGGCGCACGGAAATTTCAGTGCAGCTCAAGGCCGTGCCGTTCCGGCTGTTCCGCGACACGCCCGTCGATGCGCTGACGCCCAACGTGCTGACCTTGCGGATCGACCCGCTGCACGGCACCACGTTCGATTTCAACGTGAAAGTGCCCGGGCCGGTGATGCGGGTCGGTCCGGCGCAATCGTCGTTCAGTTACAGCGATTTCTTCGCGGAGCGCGCGAACGTCGGTTATGAGACGCTGCTGTACGACTGCATGCTCGGCGACGAAACGCTGTTTCAGCGCGCCGACAGTATCGAGACGAGCTGGGCCGCAGTCGATGCGGTGCTGCATCCGCAAGACGGCGCGCTGCCAGTGCATGGTTATCCGGCGGGCAGCGACGGCCCGGACGCGTCCGACGCGCTGCTCGCGCAAGATGGACACGCGTGGCGGCCGCTCACCGCGCCGCCCGCCAAGAAGTAAAACGACAACAGGGGATCTACGTGGCAACCAAGAAGACAGCAGCAAAGAAAGCGACGTCGCCGGAGCGCATTCTGGCGATCGACGTCGGCGGAACGGGGTTGAAAGCGGCGATCATCGACGCTAAAGGGGAGATGAAAACGGAGCGTCTGCGCGTCGCGACGCCGGATCCGTGCACGCCGGACGTGCTGGTCGACACGCTGGCCGCGCTGGTCGCGCCGCTCGTCGATCCCGCGCCGACGCATATTTCGATCGGCTTTCCGGGTTTCGTGCGGAATAACCGCGTGCTGACCGCGCCGCATTTCGGCAACGAAAACTGGCATGACATTCCGCTCGCCGACATGATCGCGCAACGGCTCGGCGGCGTGCAGGTTCGCATGATCAACGACGCCGAGATGCAAGGGCTGGCGGTGATCGAAGGTCACGGCATCGAATTCGTGCTCACGCTCGGCACCGGCGCGGGCACGGCGCTTTTTCGCGATGGCGAACTGATGCCGCACCTCGAACTCGCGCACCATCCGGTCGCGCGCAAAAAGACCTACGACGACTACATCGGCAACGCGGCGCGCATGAAGGCGGGCGGCAAGCGCTGGAACAAGCGCGTGGAACGGGTGATCGGCTTGCTCGCGACGCTCGTGAATTACGACAAATTGTGGATCGGCGGCGGCAACGCGGCGCATCTCAAATTCGACTTGCCGCCGAACGTGGCGGTGGTGTCCAACTCGGCGGGAATCGAAGGCGGCGCCAGACTCTGGCATCCGCGATCGGTGCGCGAAACGCGCCAGCTTCCCGCCGCCAACCAGCGCACGGGAGCATTCGAATGACTTCAACCGACCAATCCGGCTCCGGCCTTCAACTTGCGTCGGGCGGCGACGCGGCCGGCGCGCTGGACGCGCTCGCGCAGATCCAGCTAGTGATCTCCGACTGCGACGGCACGCTGCTGCTCAACGACAAATCGATCAGCCCAGCCGCCCAGGACGCCGTGCGCGGCCTGCACGCGGCGGGCGTGAAGTTCACGGTGGCGAGCAGCCGGCCGGGCGCGGGCATGCGCAGTATCGTCGAGACGCTCGCGATCAACATGCCGTATGCGTCGTACAACGGCGGAAATCTGGTCGAACCGGGGAGCTGGAAGGTGTTGCGCTCGCATAAATTGCCGCGCGACGCGGTGAAAACGTCGCTCGACAGTCTGGAGCGCGAGGGCATCGACGCGTGGGTGTTTATCGGCGATACATGGTATCTGACTAATCCCGACGGCGAATACGTGCCGCGCGAGCGGCGCACGGTGGGTTACGACGGCGTGCGCGTATCGAGCTTCGACGAACTGGATTTGAGCGCGGTGGACAAGATTGTCGGATCGACGTCGGACGCGCCTGGGCTCGAACGCATGGAGACCGAGTTGCAGTCGAGCTTGTCGGGGCGCGCGCTCGCATCGCGCTCGCAAAGCTACTACCTCGATATCACCAACCTGGAGGCCAACAAGGGCGAAGCGGTGCGCGAACTGGCGCGTCAGGCGAACGTGCCGCTGGAACGCGTGGCCGTCCTCGGCGACATGTCGAACGACATCGCGATGTTCGACGTCGCGGGTATCGCCATCGCGATGGGTCAGGCGACGCAAAACGTGCGCGATCACGCGCGATTCGTGAGCGCGCCCAATAACGACGACGGCTTCGCAATCGCAATCAACGCACTACTGGCCGCCCGGAAGCGTGCGCAGAACGGCTGAGCATCGAGGCGATTTGCGCAACGTCCAGATGCGACAAAACATTCGGGCCGAAGGCCAGAATGAAAAAGTAAGGTGAAGCGTGAGGGCGGAGAGCGCCTTCGACGCGCACGCATGCCGGCTAGCCGTTGGCCGGTTCGTGCAAGCGACGTCGAATCGTGCTCTGCCTCAAAAACGTTCAGTTGCAAGCGTCCGGAGAACGCCTGTCAGCCAAGAGCGGCTGCATGGCGCGGACGGCTTTTAACCGACGTTTAACGGCGGCGCATTTGCGGGCGAGGACCGCCGCTGCTTGCGCGTTCGTCTTTGTGACGGAAGTTGATGCGGCCTTTCGTCAGGTCATACACCGACAACTCCAGCGTCACGCGGTCGCCCGCGAGAATACGAATGTGATTTTTGCGCATGCGGCCCGACGCGTAAGCACCGACCACGACGCCGTTGTCGAGCGTCACGCGGTAGCGGCTATCGGGAAGCACTTCGTCGACAATGCCATCCAACTCGAGTAGTTCTTCTTTCGCCATAAAAAAGCTCCTTCCTGTATGAATTACGAGATTGTAGGTGACGCGCGCGTTTTGCGGGTTGCGCCACCAATACACCAATAAGATTTCAGTTTAAAGATCGGCGACCGTCTGGCCGTCGATCTGACCGTCGATCAGCTTCTCCGCGTGCTGCATGCAGGCGCGGCGCGCCTGGCCGCCGTTTTCGAACGGCGCGGGCTGGCTCAACCGGAACACGCGGCTTTCGCCCGCGGCTTCCTCGCCTTCGGGCACCGCACGGCGAATCCGCACCGACGCTTCATAACCAGCGTCCGCGGCACGCACCGCCACCCCGTCGCGCGCGCCGCGCGGGTAGATCAGCGGATGAATCTCGTAGCCCTTGTACGTCTTGACCGTTTCTTTCATGTTTCCAGGTGTCCTGTGTTGCGCCTGTCCGGCGCTTCGCCAAGCCGTCTCAATGACGACTACCCAACGACGACGCCTCGCGAAAAGTCTTTCGCGAGCGGAAAACCGAGCGCAGCGCGAGAATCCGCGCAATCGCTTGGTAGGCTTTAGGTAATGAGGAACGTCCCGGTAACAATGACCGCGGACGTCGCTATTGCTCAACCTTGAAGACGAATGTCGGGAAAAACCGTAGCCGACATTGCCGGGGCGAATGACATTCAGCGCCAAAATCACGCAAATTACGCTGAAATGTTGGGTGGTTCACTACCGCCGGGGGTGAAAACGTTGCGCGCTTTGCGCACCATGTTTCATTAGACAGCAAATCAGAAAAAAGTTCCGCTGTCGCCGGAAGCCCCGCCTCTCGATGCCGCAAGTGTGACGCGTTCAACGCATCGAAGCATCTATTATAACCAACCTGACTTACGGAACCGCCACCATAGGCAAATGTCCACCGCAAGCATCACCGCGAGGCACGCGGGATAGCCGTAAGTCCAGTCCAGCTCCGGGATCTTGTGAAAATTCATGCCGTAGATGCCCGCGACCATCGTCGGTACGGCGAAGAGCGCGGCGAACGAGCCGAGGCGCTTCGTCACCTCGCTCTCCGCGAGCGAAATCAGGCCGAGATTCACCTGAATTGCGGTCACGATCATCTCGCGGCGTCCTTCGATAGTCTTCACGATGCGCTGCAGGTGGTCGTACACATCGCGGAAATATTCCTGCATGCCCGCGCACACGCCCGGCGCGCGGCCGCCATACAGTTTGCTGACGGCTTCCAGCAACGGCGCCGTGTGATGCTGGAGCAAAACGAGACGGCGTTTCAGCGAATAGAGATCTTCGATAATCTCGCGCGACGCCGCCGACCCGTTGCGCGCGAAGATGCGCTCCTCCAGTTCGTCGAGTTCCGAGCCGAGCGATTCGAGAATCGGAAAGTAACGGTCCACGACGTTATCGATGAGCGCGTACATCACGAACGCCGGCCCGTGCCGCAGCAGATGCGGTTCGCGTTCGCAGCGCGCGCGCACGTCCTGAAAGCCTTGCGTGGTGCGGTTGCGCACCGAAAGCACATAACCCGGCCCGACGAAAACGTTGATTTCGCCCACCGCCAGTTCGCCGTCGGCATCCATTTCGACCGTGTGCAGCACCGTGAACAGCGAATCGCCGTATTCCTCGATTTTCGGTCGCTGATGGCCGTTGCGCGCATCTTCGACGGCCAGTTCGTGCAGTCCGAACTGCTGCATCATGTGCGCGAGTTCGCCCGGTCCCGGCTCCTTGAGCGCGACCCAGATGAAGCAGTCGGGCACGTCGCGATACGCGTTGATTTCATCGATCGCGACATCGGCGAGCTTGCGGCCGTTCTGATAAGCCGCGCAATTGACGAGCATGAAAAGTGCCTTCTGTACCGTAAATGAAAGCGGCGGAGTCGCCGGTCCGACTGCATCTTAGCGGATTTGACGGCCGTTCAAGCGCCGCGTTCAATCCTGATCGGACGCGCTCACGGTGGCCGCCGGAATGCTCTCGCGCCGCGTCAGTTTGCCCTCCACCGAGGCACCTACGTCCATGCGCAACTGCTGGTAATAAATGTCGCCGGTGATGTGTGCGTTCGACTGCAGTTCGATGAAGTGATCGACGGTCACGTCGCCCGCTATCGTCCCGTTCACGACGAGGTCGTAGGCATGCACGTTACCGGTAATCGTGCCTTGGTCGCTCAGGACAAGCAGCGTCTGCGCGCCTTCCCGGCCGCTGACATTGCCGGTCACGCGGCCGTCCATGCGCAGGCCCTGCTCGAATTCGAGATCGCCACGGATATGGACGTCGCGGGCGATCAGCGTGGCAAGCGACGTCTGGCCGACGCCTTGAGTTTTTTTCTTGGAGAACATGTTCGGATCCTGAGGTTGAAACGTTTATCGGCGCGTGCTTGACGTGCTTCGTGCTTAACGTGCTTTGTCGCTGTGCTGCCGCTGGAAAAACATGAGTTCGGTGCGCAGGCGCTGCAATTCGGCGTCGGACGTTTCCGCCTGTTTCTGGATAGCGGCGCGCTCGGCGCTTTCTTGTTCGAGCGACAGTTGTGCCCGTGCAAGCTGGTCGCGCAAGCCGGCCTCCGATACAGGCGGCGCGCATCGCGCATCTACCTGGTTCGCCTGTTCGCGCGATGCGTGCAGCGCGAAACCGGCTGCGCCGAGCGCAGCAAGCGCACAGGCCGCCGCGATCGCTGCAAAGAGGCGCTGCGACGTGCCGCGTGTCGTGAGCGCGTAGCGGCGGCCCGTCAGACGATGTGTGGCGGACGAAGACGTGGACTTACGCATCGGGTTTGAGCCGGAACAGGGAGAGGTATGGGCGCGGATCGATTTGCGCGCCGCCGGTAATCACCTCGAAGTGCAGGTGCGGTCCCGTCGAGCGGCCCGTCGAGCCGACCTCGCCGATTTTCTGTCCCGGCAAGACAAGCTGACCTTCCTCCACCAGCACCTTCGACGTATGGCCGTAACGCGTGACCAGCCCGTCCGCGTGCCGGATGTCGATGGCGAGTCCGTACCCGCCGTGCGCGCCCGCCGCGATCACCCGTCCGCCCGCGCTCGCGAATATCGACGTGCCGGCCGGCGCGACCAGATCGACGCCGGGATGGAAGTTGAGGTGCCCGGTGAACGGATCCACGCGGTTGCCGAACGGCGAGCCGCTGCGCGAGCCGGGCGCCGGATCGCGGCCGGGAAACGCCATCAGCGCGGCTTCGCGCGGCGTGATCGCGTTCTGGATGAGGTCGCTCGCTGCGGCGACGCAATCGAGCGTTTCACTCGTGCGCGCAAGCTCGCTCCCGACATTGCGGCGCGTCTCGATGCGCTCCGCGTGACACGGGCGCGGCGGCAGTTCGGGACCGCCCGCGCTGTCGAGCGGGGCGTCGCCGGGATGCTGCAGCGTTTCAGGAAGCGGCGGGACGCCATGGACGTCGCCGCGCCGCGCGTCGGCGAGTCGCGCGTCGAATGCGTTGAGCGCGTCCACGCGAGCGCGCAGTTGCGTGATGCGCGGCTCGATCAGCGTGAGCGCGGCGGCCAGCTTGCCGATTTCTTCGATTTCGTAGGTGCGTTTGGTCGACGCTGCGTGTTCGTCGGTCGCGCGATCGTGATCGAGCGACGCGCCGATCGCGATGCCCAGCGCGAGCGCGGCGGCGGTCAGCGCCAGCACGCCGCCGATCGCGAGCGCGCGCGCCGTGCGCGCCTCGACGAAGCGCACGCGCTGATGCGACAGTTTGCGTCGCGACCAGATGACGAACGCCATCAGCGAGGCGTCCCCGCCGCCGGAACGCGGCGGCGTAATGAATGGTTCGGGCGGAAAGACGAAAGCATGGCGGGAGGCGCTGATCGGTCGAAAAGCTGGCGATTATGCCTCATGCCGCGCGAGCTTCATCTCGAAAAGTAGGAATGCTTGGTAACGACTTTTTTTATCGTGGCCGGTTTCTGCATACAGGTCTGGGCCGGTTCAAAAAAAGCATTGCGTGCGGTCGCGCCGGCAAGACGGGGCGGGATAAAAATCCGGCAGTTCCGTCTCAATAATTTGGATAACTGAAGTTGCAGGGCGCGACGCGTGTTGCCGCGGTTTCGTTCGCGCCGCGCCGTTTCAGCCCGGCGCGCCGCCGATCCACGTCATGTCGTTCGTCTCTCCCGCGAGCAGCGCGCGGTTTTTGTCGGCGACGTCGCGCAGATAATCCCACGTCGCGGTGATGCGCTTGAGCTTTCGCAAATCCTCGCGGCAAGATAGATAAAACGCCCGCGTCACCACGATTTCCTCGGGAAGCACGGCTTCGAGCCTAGGTTCCTGCGCGGCCATGAAGCACGGCAGGATCGCGAGCGAGCGCCCCTGCAGCGCCGCGAAATACTGCGCGATCACGCTCGTGCTCCGCCAGCGCGACTGCGCGCCCGGCACCGCGCGCGCCAGATAAAGCAACTCGTAGCTGAACGCCAGATCGTCGATATAGCTTGCGAAACGATGCGCGCGCAGATCGTCCGTGGAGGTAATCGGCGCGTGGCGCTCCAGATAGTCGCGCGTCGCGTAGAGCTTCAGCCGGTAATCGCAAAGTTTTGTGTACACATACTGGCCCTGTTCCGGGCGTTCGAGCGTGATCGCGATATCGGCTTCGCGCTTCGACAAACTGACGAAATGCGGCACGGGCAACAGGTCGATCGAAATGTTCGGATGCGCGTCCTGGAAGCGCGCCAGATGCGGCGCGAGGAAAAAGCAGCCGAAGCCCTCCGTCGATCCAACCCGCACGAGGCCGGACAACGCGTGTCCGGTATTGGCGATCTGCTCGGTGGCCGATTGCACGGTGGACTCGATCGAATCGACGTAACCGAGCAGGCGCTGGCCTTCCGCCGTCAGCACGAAACCGCCGCTGCGGGATTTATCGAAGAGCAGCGTGCCGAGCGCGTCTTCCAGCGCGCGCACGCGCCGCGCGACCGTCGTGTAATCCACGCCCAGCCGTTTCGCCGCGCCGCTCGCGCGCTGCGTACGCGCCACCTCCAGAAAATAACGAAGGTCGTCCCAGTTCAGTTTTTCCAGATCCAGCAGCGTGCGTTTTTGCATATCGGTCGGGTGTTTTTATCGATACTTGATGGACTTTTGCATAACTATACTCAAAGCTGGCCGACCCGCCGCTTGAACGGCGGGCGATTAAAAGCACGGAGACAACGCCCTTTTGTGTCGATACGCGCGTGCACAACGCGCCGGCTGCGTCTTCGCGCTTCCACATCAGGAGCTCGACGTGAACCTTGCCGCTGAACATCCCGCGCGCGCCGCCCAAGGCGTGCGCACCGCCAAATTGCTGATCGACGGCGTGTTCGTCGAATCCGCGACCGACGAATGGCGCGATATCGTGAATCCGGCGACGCAGGAGGTGATCGGCCGCGTGCCGTTCGCGACCGCCGATGAAGTCGGCGCCGCGATTGCCGCCGCGCACAAAGCGTTCGCGACGTGGCGCACGACGCCGCTCGGCGCGCGCATGCGGATCATGCTCAGGTTCCAGGACCTCGTGCGGCAGAACATGAAACGCGTCGCGGCGACGCTCACGGCCGAGCAGGGCAAGACGCTGCCCGACGCCGAAGGCGATATTTTTCGTGGCCTGGAAGTGATCGAGCACGCATGTTCGATCGGCACGCTGCAGCAGGGCGAATTCGCGGAAAACGTCGCGGGCGGCGTGGATACATACACGCTGCGTCAGCCGATCGGCGTCTGCGCGGGCATCACGCCGTTCAACTTCCCCGCGATGATCCCGCTCTGGATGTTCCCGATGGCGATCGTCTGCGGCAATACGTTCGTGCTCAAGCCGTCCGAGCAGGACCCGCTTTCCACGATGGAACTCGTCGAACTCGCGATCGAAGCGGGCGTGCCGCCGGGCGTGCTGAACGTGGTTCACGGCGGTAAAAGCGTGGTGGACGCGCTGTGTACGCATCCCGATATCAAGGCGATCTCGTTTGTCGGTTCTACGCAGGTCGGCACGCACGTTTATCAGCTCGGCTCCCAGCACGGCAAACGCGTGCAGGCGATGATGGGCGCAAAAAACCACGCCGTCGTGCTGCCGGACGCGAACAAGGAGCAGACGCTCAACGCGCTCGCCGGCGCCGGCTTCGGCGCGGCGGGCCAGCGCTGCATGGCGACGTCCGTGGTCGTGCTGGTCGGCGCGTCGCAGGCTTGGCTGCCCGAGCTCGTCGAGCGCGCGCGCGGCCTCACGGTGAACGGGGGAACCGAGCCGAATACGGATGTCGGGCCGGTTGTCTCGAAGGCGGCGAAGGCGCGCATTCTCGGCTTGATCGAGGCCGGCGTGCAGGAAGGCGCGACGCTCGCGCTCGATGGCCGCGACGTGCAGGTTGCAGGCTACGAGGCAGGCAACTTCATCGGCCCGACGATTTTCTCGGACGTCACAACCGATATGTCCATCTACACGCAGGAAATCTTCGGCCCCGTGATCTGCGTGCTGTCGGCGGCGACGCTCGACGACGCCATCGCGCTCGTGAACCGCAATCCGATGGGCAACGGCGTCGGCTTGTTCACGCAGAGCGGCGCGGCGGCGCGCAAGTTCCAGAGCGAGATCGACGTGGGGCAGGTCGGCATCAATATTCCGATTCCCGTGCCGGTGCCGACCTTCAGCTTCACCGGGTCGCGCGGCTCGAAACTCGGCGATCTCGGGCCGTACGGCAAGCAGGTCGTGCAGTTCTACACGCAGACCAAAACCGTGACCGCGCGCTGGTTCGACGACGCCACTGTCAACGACGGCGTCAATACGACCATCTCGCTGCGCTGACCGGCATAAACACAAGGAGACGGCGATGCAAATCGCATTTATCGGCTTGGGGAACATGGGCGGTCCGATGGCCGCGAATCTGCTGAAAGCGGGCCATGCGCTGACGGTGTTCGATCTGTCCGACACCGCGCTCGACGCCGCGCGGCAAGCGGGCGCGGCGAGTGCCGCCTCGCCGCGCGAAGCGGTGGGGAAAGCCGAGGTCGTGATCACGATGCTGCCGGCCGCCGCGCACGTCAAAGCCGTGTATCTCGGCGATGACGGCGTGCTTGCGGGCGTCGCGCCCGCCGTGCCGCTCGTCGATAGCAGCACGATCGATCCGGCCACGGCGCGTCTCGTGGCAGACTCGGCGCGCGCGCACGGCAATCCGTTCGCGGACGCGCCGGTGTCGGGCGGCACGGGCGGCGCGCAGGCGGGCACGCTGACGTTCATGGTCGGCGCGGACGAGGCGCTGTTCGAAACGCTTCAGCCGGTGCTCGCCGGCATGGGCAAGAACATGGTGCGTTGCGGCGAAACCGGCACCGGACAGATCGCGAAACTCTGCAACAACCTGCTACTTGGCATCTCGATGATCGGCGTGGCCGAGGCGATGAAGCTCGGCGTCGCGCTCGGGATCGACGCGCAGAAGCTCGCAGGTATCGTGAATACGTCGACGGGCCGTTGCTGGAGTTCGGATACGTGTAATCCCTATCCGGGTATTTTGCCGAATGCGCCGGCGTCGCGCGGTTACAGCGGCGGCTTCGGCGCGGACCTGATGCTTAAGGATCTGGGTCTCGCCGTCGATGCCGCGCGTCAGGCTAAGCAGCCGGTCATGCTCGGCGCGCTCGCGCAGCAGCTTTACCAATCGATGAGCCAGCAGGGCATGGGCGGACTCGACTTTTCTGCGATCATCAAGCTGTACGGCGATGCATGAAACCCCTTGATTTACGGTGTTATTCGCCGCATGAAGCGCGCACGAACGTGCCTATTCGCGCGCGCCCTGTACACGCTTTATTAAGTTGCACTGCACAATGCCCACCGCTTGGCCAATCGGGGTGCGCGCATCGGGAATACGATGATTCGCTTTTCTAAGAATTGACCTATTCTGAAAGCACGACGTTCTGACCTTGCCGCGCAACTTGCCGCTAAACGCTACATAAGCGGACAGCGCGTCAAAGTGGTCGATGCGAGTAATTTGCCAGCGTAAATGCTGGGTCAAACCTGGAGGGCAGTATGCAAACGACTCGTCACTTTCACATGGAATTGCGCCACGCCACGATGCCGACCTACGTGGCAAGCTACATTTTCCCGCTGCTCTTGCTGATGTACGAAGTGTGGCGTGTGGGATCGTGGGTCACGATTCATGGTTTCAACTTCATGGACTTCAGTTCGATGGGCTATGAATTCGCGCTGATGCTCGCCGTCTTCGCGATTCAGGTAATTGTCGAAGTTGCGTTTCTCGCCGCCGCGTGGCTGACGAAACATCATGATTTCGAGCATCGCGTGGGGAATCTGTTGCTCGGCGTGTTCTGCTCGGTGGTCGTGCTCGGCTTCGACCTTGCACTGCAATACGCGATGTAGAACGCATTTAAGTTTGCCGCAGTGCAGTAAAAAAGCCAGTTGCGAATGCAACTGGCTTTTTGCTTTTCTGCCGGTCTATAAGCTATTTTTCGCTAGCATCCCGGCGCGCCCGGCAAATCCTCGAAGGATTCCGAGCGCTGCTCGCGACACTTCCGGCTTGCATCCTTCAACGCCGTGCGCAGCCCTTCCTCGACGACCGGATGATAGAACGGCAGCCTGAGCGTTTCGTCGACGGTCATCTTCAGTTGCAGCGCCCACGCGAGCAAATGCCCAAGATGTTCGACAGCCGGACCGCAGCCTTCCGCGCCGAGCAGCTTGCCCGTCTTCGCTTCGGCGTACACGTGCAAAAGCCCACGATTCTGCCGCATCACGCGGCTGCGTCCCTGCGTCTCGAACGATGCCGCGCCCGTGACGGTCATCTGGCGGTCGAGGATGTCGTAGGGCGTGCCGATCATCGCCACTTGCGGCTCGCAGAACACCAGTGAAAACGGCACCTTGCGTTCGACGTGCGTGACGTCGGGAAATTTAGCGGCGTTGTCGCCAGCGAGCTTGCCTTCGTCGGATGCGTCGGAAAGCCAGGGACGCGTACCGTCGCAATCGCCCGCGATGAAAATGCTGCTGTCGCCGCACTGCATCGAGGTTTCGTCGAAGCGCGGCACGCCTTTTTCGTTCAACGCGATTCCCGCCGCGTCCAGGCCGAGCGACTTAAGCGCGGGCGCGCGGCCGGTCGCGACCAGCACGGTATCGAACTGCTCGGTGCGTTCGGTGCCGTCGCGGGCGGTGAAGCGCACGGTCGGCACGCCGTTGTCGAGCGACATCGCGTGGATCGGCGCGTCGGGGTCGAAATAAAACTCGTCGGCGAGCGCGGCGGCGAGTTCGTCGCGCACCGGCGTATCCGATAACCCGCCGACGTCGCCGCCTTTGCCGAACATATGAACGCGCACGCCGAGCCGCGCCAGCGCCTGACCGAGTTCGAGCGCAATCGGTCCCGCGCCGAAAACGGCCACGCGCTGCGGCAACGCGCGCAGCTCGAAGAGGGCGTCGCTCGTGATGAGCGCGTCGCCGAACACCTTGAAGTCGTCGGGCACGCTGGGCGACGCGCCCGTCGCAATAACGACGCTCGCGGCTTCGATGCGCGTGGTGTCGTCGATGGAAAGCACATGGCGTCCCGCCGATCCCGCTTCGAACTTCGCGCGCCCGCGCACGATGGTTTCTTTTGGAAACGTCTCCATCTCTTCGAGCACGCCCGCGACGAAATGATCGCGTTCGCGGCGCACGTAATCGAGCACCTGAGCGCCGTTCGCGGCGAGCGCGTCCGTGCCTTCGATTCCGCGCGGCGCGAGTGTTTTCGCGTCGTGCAGCGCGTTGGCCGCCGCGAGCAGCAGCTTCGACGGCATGCAGCCGATACGCGCGCAGGTCGTGCCGAAGTCGCCCGCTTCGATCAGCACCGCGCGCTTGCCCGCCGCGCGCGCCGCGCGATACGCGGCGAGTCCGGCCGTGCCCGCGCCGATCACGGCGACATCCCAGCTTTTTGTTTCCATGGGGTCCTTCAAGGTTATGGGCGCGGCGCTTACGACCACGTCGCGTGCGCGCCGTCGAGGCTGCGATCGAGCTGAAACGCCGCGCTGATGAGCGCGAGATGCGTGAGCGCCTGCGGGAAGTTGCCGAGCGACTGGCCGCTCACCGCGACTTCCTCGGAATAGAGCCCGACATGGTTCGAATACGCGAGCATTTTCTCGAACACGAGCCGCCCTTCGTCGATCCGTCCCGCGCGCGCCAGCGCCTCCGCATACCAGAACGAGCACGCGCTGAAACCGCCTTCCTCGCCCACGAGACCGTCCGCCGTCTCACCGCGCGTGTAGCGGAAAATCAATGGATCGACGCGCAGATCGCGGCCGATCGCGTCGAGTGTCGAAAGCCAGCGCGCGTCCTTCGGGCCGATGAAGCGCACGAGCGGCATCATCAGCAAGGAGGCGTCGAGCGTTGCCGATCCGGCCGTTTGCACGAAGCTCTTGATGTCTTCGTTCCAGAAATTCTCGTAGATATCGCGATGGATCGCGTCGCGCACGTCGAACCATTCGGTGAACGGCGCGGGCAGCGAGCGCTTTTGCGCGAGACGCAGCGCGCGGTCGAGCGTGACCCAGCACATCAGCCGCGAATGCAAGAGCGGCCGCTGGCCATTGCGGAATTCCCAGATGCCGTGATCGGCTTGCCTCCAGTGTTGCGCCACGTAATTGACGGTGCGCAGCGCGTTTTGCCAGCCGTCGTAGGAAATGGCTTCGCCGTACTTGTTGTAGAGATACACGGCGTCCATCAGCGCGCCGTAGACGTCCAGTTGCATCTGGTCGCGCGCGGCATTGCCGATCAACGGCGGCTCTACACCGTTGCCGTGCAGCTCACGGATCTCGGTTTCTTCCGGCGGCGCTTCGCCATCGACCGCGTACATCACGCCGAACGATCCATCCGATCCGCAGCGCTGGTTGCGCTCGGCGATCCAGCGCACGAAATGCCGCGCCTCGCCGGTGTAGCCGAGCCGAAGCAACGCGTAGACGGAGAACGCGGCATCGCGAATCCATGTGTATCGATAATCCCAGCGTCGTCCGCCGTCGGGCGTTTCGGGCAGGCCGAACGTGGGCGCAGCGACGATCGCGCCGTGTTCGCGCGAACTGAGCATCTTGAGCAACAGCGCCGAGCGCATCACCACTTCGCGATAACGCCCGCGATACGTCGATTCCGACGACCACCCGCGCCAGAACGCGATGGTTTCGTCGAGCGCTTCGTTGCACGGAAACGCGTCGCGCAGCGGGTCCGACTCCGCGCCGAACACGAAGCACGCGGATTCGTCCTGAGCCAGATCGACGTGCGCAGTGGCATCGGCGCGATCGATTGAGAGTGGCACGGTCGCGTCCAGCACGAGCGTTTCGCTGTCGCCAGCGGGTCTGAACTGCACGGAACCGGCGGCGGTCTGCGTGGCTTCGTGCGTGCCGCGCGCGTAGTCGAAGCGCGGCGCGCAGCGCATCGCAAGCGTCATCCGGCCATACACCGCGCGCACCACGCGCACGACGCAGTTCGACTGGCGCTCGGGCGTCTCATCGCGCGTGACCGGCATGAAGTCGATCACCTCGCACACCGCGTCGAGCGACTGGAACCGCGTGACCAGAACATTCGTTTCGGGCAGATACATCTGCTTCACGCGCGCGTCGAAAGTCGGCGCGAGGCGAAACTCGCCGCCGCGCTCGGCATGGAGCAGCGCGCCGAAAACGGTGGGCGAATCCACGCGCGGATAACACATGAAGTCGATCGCGCCACCCATCGTGACGAGCGCGGTCGTGCGCATATTGCCGATCACCCCGTGCGCTTCGATCGGCGTGCTGCATGACGATTTGGAGCCGGGATCAGCCATTGTCGGCAAATCCCGGATAGAGCGTCATGCCGCCATCCACGAAGAGCGTCGTGCCGACGACGTAGTCGCTCTCGTCCGAGGCGAGCCATACGGCGGCGCGCCCGATATCGTCAGGCTCGCCGATCCGGCCATACGGCACGAGCTTAAGCAGTTTATCGAGCGCCTCTTTCGAATCCCAGGCGTCGCGGTTGATGGGCGTGCGGATCGCGCCGGGCGCGATGGCGTTCACGCGAATTCGCTGCGGCGCGACCTCCTGCGCGAGCGATTTCATCATCATCTGAATGCCGCCCTTCGACGCCGCGTAGTTGACGTGCCCGGCCCACGGGATCACTTCGTGAACCGAACTCATGCAGATGATTTTCCCGAGCGCCTTCGATACTTCCGGCCGCGGCCCGCGTCGCAGGAATTCGCGCACGCCGCGCTGCGCCGTCAGGAATTGTCCCGCGAGATTGACGTTCATCACGCCGTTCCACTCGTCGAGCGTCATATCGACGAACGACGCGTCCTTCTGCAGCCCGGAATTCGCGACGACGATATCGACTGTGCCAAAACGCGCGCGAATCGCATCGAACATCGCGTCGATCTGCGTTTCGTCGGAGACGTCGGCCTGAACCGCCAACGCTTCGCCGCCGGCTTTTTCGATGGCATCGGCCAGTTGTTCGGCCGGTTCGCCATGCGAGTGGTAATTGATGACGACGCGCGCGCCCGCGTCCGCGAGCGCCTGCGCGACGCCGTAGCCGATGCCTGAACTGGCGCCGGTGATCAACGCCGTCTGATTTTCCAGTGTCTTTTTCATGGCGAGCCGGTTGTGCCGCGAGGCGGCGAGGGTTTTGAGAATGCGTTTCGAGCCTTGGGAGAAGGGAGCAAGGCGCGGGCCAGCGCCTTGTGATCGTTGGTGCTCCGGGACAGGCGCTGCGGCTTATCGCGGCGCTTCGCTCAGGCGCACGGCGGGGAAGCGGTCGGTCGGATGCGCGATTTCTTCCTGCGATCCGACGATTTCCAGTTCATAGCGGCCGGCTTCGTACGTGTTCTTCACCACCGCGTTCACCGCCGCGAGCGTGTGTTCGAGCGCCGCGCGCAGGTTGTCGCCGAGCAGCGTCCGCGCGACGAACACGCCGCTCGTGAGATCGCCGACCCCGACCGGCTGCCGCGCGAACGGGTAGAGCGGGCGCTGGGCAAACCACGCTTCGGTGGCGCTCACGGCGAGCATGTTGAACGTATCGGCGCGGCTGTTGCGGTCGATGAGATGCTTCACCAGCATGATGCGCGGTCCGCGCGCGATCACTTCGCGGCACGCGGTCACGGCTTCCTCGACCGTTTCGATTCCGCGTCCGACGAGCTTTTGCAGTTCGCCGTGGTTCGGCATCATGGCGTCGGATATTTCGGGCATGGTGTTCACCAGAAACGCTTGAATGCCCGGTTCGACGTTGCAGCCGCCGGTCGAACCCATCACCGGGTCGCAAAAATAGCGCGCATGCGGGTTGACGGCCTTCACCATCTTTACGATTTCGATCACGCTCAGCGCCTGCTCGGGCGCGCCCAGGTAGCCGGAGAGCACGGCGTCGCAGCGCGACAGCACGCCGATCGCCCCGATGCCTTCGATCACCCGCTGGAGTTCGTCGGGATCGACGACACTGCCGGTCCAATGTCCGTATTGCGTGTGATTGGAGAATTGCACCGTATTGAGCGGCCAGACGTTCACGCCGAGACGGCGCATCGGGAACACGGCCGCGCTGTTGCCGGCGTGCCCGAAGACCACATGTGACTGAATGCTGAGGACGTTGTTGATCATTGTTATTCCAGGTCCGGACGTTTTGCCCGCCCGTGAGCCGCTTGAAAGCGCGTGCTGTTCGGGGCGTCGGTTATCGGGTATCGGTTATCGGTTATCGGTTATCGGGAGTCGCGTGAGCATTTCTGACGCCAGCGGGAAGGGCCGGCAGCCTGCTATTGTGCCGCGCGCGGCTCAACGCGGCGCGCGCGCGGCGTTATAAATTATCAACGTGTGGCCGATGCAGCGACTTGCGCCAAAGCATCGACATTGTTTTTTATAGGACGAATAGCGGACCAATGTGGAAAAAGAGAAAAAATCTGCGCGTTGGATAATCGGCGGTTTAGCGCGGCGCGTGTTCGACGCGAATAAAACGGGACTCGCCAAGTCGACTTAATGGTAATCACCGATATTAAAACCTGATTCCGTTGAATATCGCGTACGCACGTAAATGCGGCTTCCGCTCTGCTTCGTGCGGTGGCGAACGGACCGGCTCGGCGCAGTGCTCAACGGGCATGTGCCTTGCTCCCTTATTGACCTTTATGTCAGGGCTCGCGCGCAGGTTATAACCGGCATGCGCGGCCATTCCAATCTCGCCGCATTAAATTCGATAAAAAACATTTGATAACGCGCGATTAAACGTGGATGCAGTCCGATAATGGAAACTGCGCCTCGCAGAAAAGCTGCGCACCGGGAGAGTGCGAAGCGCGGAGGCGCTGAAGCGCAGGAGGAAGCAAGCGCGCAGGAATGGGAACAAGCGGGGAACCAGCGGGGAACAAGCCGGAAGCAAAGCCGGAAGCAAAGCCGGAAGCAAGGCGCGGGCAGCAAGTGCAGGAAGAACGCCTATAACGCAGGATTTTTCAGGAGGCTGCAATGGAGACGGTGCCAATCAATCGCAACGATTTGTCGAAGTCCACGCTCGCAATCGTTCTTGCCGGAGGACGCGGCACGCGCCTCGGCCCACTCACGAACAAGCGCGTCAAACCGGCGGTCCATTTTGGCGGCAAGTACCGCATCGTCGATTTCGCGTTGTCCAACTGTCTCAACTCGGGCATCCGGCGCATTGCCGTGGTGACGCAATACAAGGCGCATTCGCTCTTGCGCCACATGCAGCGTGGCTGGGGTTTCCTGCGCGGCGAGTTTAACGAGTTCATCGATATCTGGCCGGCGCAGCAACGCGTGGACGAAAGCTGGTATCGCGGCACCGCGGACGCCGTGTTCCAGAACCTCGACATCATCCGGTCGATCGCGCCGGAGTACATCATCGTGCTGGCGGGCGACCACGTGTACAAGATGGACTACACGCGCATGGTGCTCGACCACGTCGAAAGCGGGGCGGATTGCACGGTGGGTTGCATCGAGGTGCCGCGCATGGAGGCGGTGGCGTTCGGCGTAATGCACGTCGATGAAAACCGCCGCGTGACCGCCTTCCTGGAAAAGCCCGACGATCCGCCCGCGATGCCCGGCAAGCCCGATGTCGCGCTCGCGAGCATGGGCATCTACGTGTTCAGCGCGAAATATCTGTATCACCTGCTGGCCGAGAACATCGCGATGTCGGACACCGATCACGACTTCGGCAAGGACATCCTGCCGCGCGTCGTATCGAGCGGACGCGCCATCGCGCACCCGTTCGGCATGTCGTGCGTGACCTCCGAAACCGATCCGAGCGCGCCCGCGTACTGGCGCGATGTCGGCACGGTGGACGCGTACTGGTCGGCGAATCTGGACCTCGCCTCGACCATTCCCGCACTCGATCTCTACGACCGCAAATGGCCCATCTGGACCAATCAGGAGCAACTGCCGCCGGGCAAGTTCGTGCGCGATCTGCACGGACAGCAGGGCGCGATCACCAATCTGCTGGTCTGCGGCGGCTGCGTGATTTCGGGGTCGCAGGTGTCGAAGTCGGTGTTTTCGTCGGCGGTGCGCGTGCATTCGTTCTGTAACATCAACGAGGCAGTATTGTTGCCGCAAGTGACGATCGGGCCGAGTTGCAGGCTGAAGCGCGTGGTGATCGACCGGGGTTGCACGGTGCCGGAAGGGCTCGTGATCGGCGAGGATCCTGAATACGACGCCAAGCACTTCTACCGTTCGGAGAATGGCGTCGTGCTCGTCACGCAGGAAGCGCTCAGGAAACTGGAGCAGGGCTCGTAACGTCCTTGAGTTTTCGCGGAACCACAAAAACAGGAACTAGCCGATGACCGTATGCGTGCTGCACGTTGCAGCAGAGATGTATCCGTTGCTCAAGACCGGCGGGCTCGCCGACGTAGTGGGCGCGCTGCCGCCCGCGCAATCGCAGCTCGGCACGAACGCACGGGTGTTGCTGCCCGGCTTCCCTGCCGTGCTCGCGGGTTTGGGCGAGACCGAGCACGTCGCCGATCTTGGCCCGGCGTTCGGTCTCGCGAACGTGCGGCTGGAGCGCGCAGTGCTCGCGCCGCACGACACGGTCGTGTACGTGGTGCGCGCCGACGCGTTTTACGACCGGCCGGGCAATCCTTATTTCGATGCATCGCATCATTCGTATGCCGATAACGACCGCCGCTTCGCGCTGCTCGGCTGGGCGGGCGCGCGGATCGCGACCGGCGCCGATCCGGCGTGGCGGCCGCACGTTCTGCACGCGCACGACTGGCACGCGGGGCTTGCTCCGGCTTATCTGCGATCGTTCGAGCGCGCGAGCGGCGTGCCGCGTGTAGCGTCGGTGATTACCGTGCATAACCTCGCGTATCAGGGCGTGTTTCCGGCATCGGAATTCGGCGCGCTGCAGTTGCCCGGCGATTTTTTCGGGGTCGAGGGCGTCGAGTTTTACGGCCATGTCTCGTTCCTCAAAGCCGGGCTGTACTACGCGGACCGCATCACGACGGTCAGCCCGACCTACGCGCGCGAAATCCAGACGCAGGCACAGGGCGCGGGATTGCATGGCTTGCTGCAGAACCGGACGCACGATATCAGCGGCATCCTGAACGGCGTCGATTACACGGTGTGGAATCCGGCGACCGATCCCGCCATCGACACGCGTTTCACGGCCGCCAAGCCATCGGGCAAGGCCAAGTGCAAGGCGGCGTTGCAGGAGCGCATGGGCCTGGAACGCGACGACAACGCGCTGCTGTTCGGCGTGGTCAGCCGTTTGACGGAGCAGAAGGGACTGGACGTGCTGCTCTCCGCGATTCCGGACATCGTGCAGCGCGGCGGACAACTCGTCGTGCTTGGCACGGGCGACCCCGCGCTCGAAGCGGGCTTGAAGAACGCAGCGCTGGCTCATCCGAAGGCGGTCGCCGTGGAACTCGGTTTCGACGAAACGCTGTCGCATTCGATCATCGCGGGCAGCGACGTGGTGATGGTGCCGTCGCGCTTCGAGCCGTGTGGCCTGACGCAGCTTTACGCGCTGGCGTATGGTGCGCTGCCGCTGGTGCATCGCGTGGGCGGGCTGGCGGATACGGTGGTGGATTCGTCGCTGGAAAACCTCGCGGATGAACTGGCGACGGGTTTTGTCTTCGATGCGTTCGAGCGTACCGCGCTCGTTGCCGCGATTCGGCGCGCGTTCGCGCTGAAGAGCCGGCGGCAGGAGTGGAAGGCGGTTGCGCGGCGCGCTATGACGCAGAATTTTGGCTGGGAGGCTTCGGCGCTCGAGTACGTGGACGTGTATCGCTCGGTTGCTCGCTGAGATGGACGGGTTTGGTTTCGCTGGCGCTGTTTGATTTCGCTGGCGCTGTTTGATTTCGTTTGCGTGCGCTTTCTTGGAACTTGCTTTCGTGTAGGTTTATTCGCGCGCCGCTGTGCGTGGCAGCAGTGACTTTCTTTGGCTAGCTGCAAAGAAAGTAACCAAAGAAAGCTGGGTGGTGGTTGGCGCCGTGGGGCGGTTTGGTGTGGGTGGATTACACCGTCTGATGTTCGGGCGCTTCTTGGGAGCTTGATTTCGTGTCGGTTTATTAGCACGCCGCTATGCGCGGCAGCAGTCACTTTCTTTGCTGCTGCAAAGAAAGTAACCAAAGAAAGCAGCTTGTCCGTCTAAGTGTCCACCACGAACCGTTTCTGGGAGTGGTGCGCAAGCTGATTCGGCCATCGCACCACACCACAGAGTGGAGCCGCTCATCCATCCCCGCAGGCACGAAGTGCCTGCCGGTAAGGCATAACCGAACAACCAAACCAACCGCCGACCGGCGACCGGCGACCGCCGACCGCCGACCGCCGACCGGCGGTTTTTGTTGTGCCGGTCGTGCGAGCTCAGCGAGGACGGAACTGAGAGGTGCTGTGCCAATACCTTGAACTGCGAGTTGACCGAATCAGCCTGCGCGCCTATCCGCGGGGTTATGTGTGGTGGACACTTAGACGGACAAGCTGCTTTCTTTGGTTACTTTCTTTGCAGCAGCAAAGAAAGTGACTGCTGCCGCGCATAGCGGCGTGCTAATAGACCTACACGAAAGCAAGTTTCCAAGGCGCGCAGGCAAGCAACAGCAGACGGCGCCAGCAAACCCACACTCGCGCCAGCAAACCCAAACCGCGGCTCATGTTCTAATACCGGGCTTCGCCGGCCGCGCGTAATCGAGCGCGTCTATCGAAGCCGCGCGCGGCAGCGGCGGTCCCTGACCGCTCACCGTGCATGCAAAGGGGACTTAGAACAGAAAGGTGGAAGGCTGAATGAAACAAAACGCATTGGTAGCAGGAAAACTCGCCGTTATCGCGCTGGCCGTGGCCGCACTCGCGTTGAGCGCTTGCAGCAAGAAGGACGAAGCCTCGCAGACCGGCGCGAGCACCGCGCCCCAAACCGCTGGCGACGAAGTGGTAAAAATTGGTCACGTGGCGCCCTTGACCGGCGGCAGCGGGCATCTCGGCAAGGACAACGAGAACGGCGCGCGCCTCGCCGTGGAAGAGATCAACGCGCAAGGTCTGACGATCGACGGTCGCAAGGTACGCCTCGAACTCGACGCCGAAGATGATGCCGCCGACCCGAAAACCGGCACGCAGATCGCGCAAAAACTGGTGGATGAAAAAGTGGTCGCGGTGATCGGCCATCTGAACTCGGGCGTCTCCATTCCGGCTTCGCGCATCTACAACGACGCGAATATCACGGAAATCTCGCCGTCGTCGACGAACCCCGATTACACGCTGCAGGGCTTCAAGGCGACGTATCGCGTGGTGGCGACCGATGCGCAGCAAGGCCCCGCGCTCGGCAATTACGCGTTGAAATCGATGAACGCGAAGACCGTCGCGGTCGTCGACGACGCCACTGCCTACGGCAAGGGTCTCGCGGATGAGTTCGCGAAATCGATCGAAGCGGCGGGTGGCAAGATCGTCGCGCGCGAAGCGA
Organism: Caballeronia sp. SL1002; assembly: GCF_057814995.1. Classification (NCBI taxonomy): domain Bacteria; kingdom Pseudomonadati; phylum Pseudomonadota; class Betaproteobacteria; order Burkholderiales; family Burkholderiaceae; genus Caballeronia; species Caballeronia sp. SL1002. The sequence goes on from NZ_JBYMUW010000005.1 coordinate 295,995, forward strand.
CCAACGACAAAGCCACCGATTTCCGCGCGATCCTCACCAAGATGAAGGCGCAGCAGCCCGACGTCATCATGTTCGGCGGCATGGATTCGACGGTCGGCCCGTTCATCCGCCAGGCCGCCGCGCTCGGTGTGAAGGCGAAAGTGATGAGCGGCGACGGCGCATGCACGAGCAAGGTGGCCGATCTCGCGGGCGACGCGGTGCAGAACCTGGTGTGCTCGGAAGCGAGCCTCGCGGTATCGAAGATGCCGAAGGGCGCGGAGTTCGAAAAGCGCTTCCAAACGCGCTTCAACGGTCCGATTCTCTTCAACGCGCCGTTCGCTTATGACGCGGTTTTCGTCGTGGTCGATGCCATGAAGCACGCCAATTCGACCGATCCGGCAAAGGTGCTCGCCGCGATGCCGTCCACCGACTACAACGGCGTGATCGGCCATATCGCGTTCGACAACAAGGGCGACATGAAGGAAGGCGCGATCACGCTCTACAACTATCAGGACAAGAAGAAAGCCATTCTCGATGTCGTGAAGATGTAGTTCGCCGATTGAATCAGTCGCGTCTTGCGGCCGGATTCCGGAAACGGAGTCCGGCCGTTTTTGCAATGAACTCGCCGATTTCGTCGATGCGGTTCAGATCGAGACACGGCAGGGATGTGTCGAGCGTGCCGGGCTGATCGGTGGCAATCGCGAGGATCGCCGTATCCGTACGATAAAGCGGCTCATTGCCGACGCCCGCGCGCACGACTTCGATGCGCGGCAGCGCCTCGCGCGTGAAGCCTTCCACGAGCGTGAGATCGGCGGGCGCGAGCCTTGCGAGCAGATCCGCGAGCGGCGGTTCCGGCGCGTCGCGCAGTTCTCGCGTGATCGCGTAACGGTATGGAGAAACGATCAGGACTTCGCCCGCGCCCGCGTGGCGAAAGCGGGCGCTGTCTTTGTGCGGCGGTTCAAGTTCGATCGAATGATGGCTGTGTTTAACTACGTTGACGCGCAAACCGCGCGCGCCGAACCACGGCAACAGCGCTTCGATCAACGTGGTTTTGCCCTGGCCCGAACGGCCTGAAATGCCGAACAGCGGCGGCTGCGGTGAAGTCATGCGGTAGTCCGTCAAGTCGGCGCGAAGTACGATAGGAACGATGCTCGAACGACGCAGCAGTGTAGCGGTAAACTGTCGCGCAGGCGCCGCTAAAACTTCAAAGCGCGCTATCGTGATCCGATCTTGCAGCGATGCGCGCCGCGTCCACGCGCGCTTGAAATTCAAGGAACGTCATGGCAGAAGATAACCCGAGCACGACCGTTGCGCCCCAGCAGTTTTCCGTCGACGTGATGCTCGAAAAGTACGCGAAAGGCGACGAAACGCTCGTCGACGACATCCACCGCCGCGTCGCGCGCGGCGTCGCGCTTGCAGAGCCGGAAGCGAAACGCGCGGAGGTGGAAGCCGAGTTCGTCGAGAACTTCCGGCGCGGCGCGCTCGGCGCGGGCCGCATCATGAGCGCGGCGGGCGCGGGTATCGACGCGACGCTCATTAACTGCTTCGTGCAGCCGGTCGGCGACGCGATTCAGGGCGTCGATGAAAACGGCCTGCCGGGCATTTACGTCGCGTTGTTGCAGGCCGCCGAAACCATGCGGCGCGGCGGCGGCGTCGGCTACAACTTTTCCGCGATCCGCCCGAAAGGCGCGCGCGTGCATTCCACGGGATCGGCGGCGTCGGGACCGTGCAGCTATATCGACGTGTTCGACGCGTCGTGCCGCACGGTGGAGAGCGCGGGGTCGCGGCGCGGCGCGCAGATGGGCATTCTCGACTGCACGCATCCGGACCTGCTCGAATTCATTTCGGCCAAGCACACGAAAGGGCGCTGGAACAACTTCAACGTGTCGGTCGCGGTCACCGACGAGTTCATGCAGGCAGTCGCCGACGACGCCGCCTGGGCGCTCGTTCATCGCGCCGAGCCTTCGCCCGCGATGCGCGCATCGGCGGATTTGCGGCAGCGCGACGACGGCAACTGGGTGTATGCCGAGGTCCGCGCGCGCGAGGTGTTCGACATCATCATGCGCTCGACTTACGACGTCGCCGAGCCGGGCGTCGTGTTCGTTTCGCGCATGAACGAGGACAACAATCTGCGCGCGATCGAAACTATTCGCGCGACCAATCCGTGCGGCGAGCAGCCTTTGCCCGCTTACGGATGCTGCAATCTCGGCCCGCTGAATCTCACGCGTTTCGTGCGCGATCCGTTCGGCCAGCGACGGGGATCGCCGCCCGTTTTCGACTGGTCGCTGCTTGCAAAAGCCACGCGCACGCAGGTTCGTTTTCTCGACGATGTGCTTGACGTGACGCTCTGGCCGCTCGACGAACAGCGCGCGGAAGCGCATGCAAAGCGGCGGATTGGCGTGGGTTTCACAGGACTCGGCGACACGCTTGTCATGCTCGGCATTCGCTACGACGCGCTGGAAGGCCGCGAATTCGCGGCGCGCGTGGCGCGCGAAATGCGCGACGAAGCGTATCGCGCGTCGGTCGAACTCGCGCGCGAACGCGGGCCGTTTCCGCTGTTCGACGCCAGGCAATATCTGGCGGAAGGCACGTTCGCGTCGCGCTTGCCCGACGATCTCAAGGCGGCGATTCGCGAAAGCGGCATCCGCAACAGTCACCTGCTTTCCATCGCGCCGACGGGCACGGTGAGCCTCGCGTTTGCGGACAACGCGTCGAACGGCATCGAGCCCGCGTTCTCGTGGACCTATCAGCGGGCGAAGCGCATGCCGGACGGCAGCCGCCAGACGTTCGCCGTGGAGGACCACGCGTACCGGCTTTATCGCGAGATGGGCGGCGACGTGAAGGCGTTGCCCGAATACTTCGTGAGCGCGCTCGACATGTCCGCGCAGGCGCATCTGGAGATGATGGCGGCGGTACAGCCGTTCGTCGATACGTCCATTTCCAAGACCGTCAACGTGCCGGGCGACTATCCGTTCGATGCATTCAAGGATCTGTATTTCGAAGCGTGGCGGCGCGGTCTGAAGGGACTTGCGACGTATCGTCCGAACAAGACGCTCGGCGCCGTGCTGTCGGTCACGCCCGAGGCGCCCGCGAATCGTTCGGACGACGCGAGCGATTCGAACGAGGCGGAACTCGATCCGCTGCGCATTGCCATCGACCATCGGCCGCGCGGGGAGTTGCCCGCGATCATCGAGAAAGTGGAATATCTGACGCAGGCGGGCAAGAAATCGTTGTACGTGGCGGTGTCGTTTATCGAAGTGACCGGGCGGCTCGGCGGTGAAGACGTGACGATCGAGCGGCCTATCGAGTTCTTCATTCCCACGGGGCAACGCGACGAATCGCAGCAGTGGATCACGGCGACCATGCGTTCGCTTTCGCTCGCCGCGCGCGGCGGTTTTGTCGCGCGCAATTTGCAGGATATGCGCAAGGTGTCGTGGGATCGCGGACAAGTGCGCCTTGGCGATGTCGAGCATTTCGACGGGCATCGCTCCCCGCGCTGGCACGACTCCGAGGTCGCGGCGCTGGCGTACGCGATCCAGCAGATTCTCGCGCGTCGCGGCTTTCTCGATACCGAAGGCAGCCAGGTGCCGTCACGCGTGTTATCGCAGCGCCGGGCCGCGCCCGCCGCAACGGCCGCCGTCGCCGAAGACTTTGCTCAACTCGAACCCGAAGCACCGGCCGATGCCAACTCGAACATGCTCTTGCAAATGCACGGCAAGAAGTGTCCGACGTGCGGCGCAAACGCGATGATCCGCAAGGACGGCTGCGACTTCTGCACCGCGTGCGGCGAAATCGGTGCGTGCGGATAGGTTGATTAAGCGGCGTCTTTGCCCGGAGCTTCGGGCTGGTCGCTCTGCACGCTCGGCGCATCAGCGCCCGCGTGCGAGGCGACCGACGGCCCGGCAATGGCCGTCACGAGAAATGCAACCACGAGGATCAGTGCGCCCATTCGGGCACCGCTCCCGCGACTTCCTGCGTACGCGGCGTGCTATGCGAGTAATGCGGAACGAAGGGGCGCCATGCGGGCGTATTCAGCGTCCAGTCTTCCAGCGTCGAATACTCGTCGAGGGGTTTGGTGTCGTCCATGATGGCTCCTTTGTGTCTTTGATTGAGGCTTGAAATCAGCGCACGTTGTTGCCGACCGGCACAGCCGAACCATTCGCGAATTGCACGATTTCGCGATTGCGTTCCTCGGCGACAGCCGCTTCTTGCGCGCGCTTGGCGTGTTGTGCCGCGATCGCTTCGCCGGCCATGCTCTTGTCCGGGTAGGTGTTGCGATTGAGCGCGGGCAGCGTGCCGTTCGAGTAAGCGGCGGCGAGTTCGGCGCGCACTTCGGCGCGCGTTTTCGGGGTTTGCGTCGTGGTGGCGCTGGTCGTTTGCGTTTGATAGGTGCCCGCGCGGCCGATGCCTTGTCCGCCATCGGCGAATGCGGTCGTGGCGACTAATGCGGAGATCGCGGAAAGCGAAAGGCCGGTCAAGAGATGGCGTGTCATGGTGTAGATCCTGTCGATTCGATTGCTTGGGAGCAGCGCCGGGGTACGTTTGCCTCGACGACGCTGCGACAGGACGAAATGTAGTCGACGGTATCGGCGGGATAAATGGCGAATGCGCGAAAAGATTAGTCGTGGGTGGCGAATAATCGGCGGGCGCCTTTGGGGGAAGGGGTTTGAAGGGACGTCCCTGGGCGCCGTTGCGGTATAGCCTTAACGTGGGCAGGGCTTAATGATTTTATTTTCGCGCGCGCACGGGGTACTTTTGTTGTTTTTTGCGGTCGCCTAGGGGTGTTGGCGCTGCCCGCTCTAGGTTTTGCTGGCGCTTATGGTTTTGGTTTTGGGTTTGGTTTTGCTTTTGTTTGCCCGTGCTTCTTGCGAACTTGCTTTCATGTAGGTCTATTAGCACGCCGCTATGCGCGGCAGCAGTCACTTTCTTTGCTGCTGCAAAGAAAGTAACCAAAGAAAGCAGCTTATCCGCCTAAGTGTCCACCTCGAATAACAACAGGGATAGGCGCGCAAGCTGATTAGGTTAGCGTGCGCTTCAGCCGTATTGGCACAGCGCCTGTCAGTTCCGTCCTCGCTGCGCGCGGACGACGGGCATATCCGAAAACCATTGGTTTGGTTTGGTTTCTTCGGCTATGCCGTTCCGGCAGGCACTTCGTGCCTGCCGGGATGGATGAGCGGCTCCACTCTGTAGTGTGGTGAGATGGCCGAATCAGCTTGCGCACCACTCCCGGAAACCATTCGTGGTGGACACTTAGGCGGACTAGCTGCTTTCTTTGGTTACTTTCTTTGCAGCAGCAAAGAAAGTGACTGCTGCCGCGCATAGCGGCGAGCTAATAGACCTACACGAAAGCAAGTTCCCAGAAGGCACAGGCAGACAAAAGCATAGGGCGCCAGCAAACCAAACCCAGCGCAAATCCCCAACGAGCGCGGGAACGGCTAACCCAACCCCAACCCCAACCCCAACCCCAACCCCAAGCGCCAGCGCCCCTCAAACCACGACATCAACCGTCCCGGCAACCTCCGGCGTTCCGTGCTTAACAACAGTCCCCGACCCCGTACACGTCGGCAAACACCGCTCCTCGGCATCCTCTTGCCCCGAAAGCAATGGACACCGCTCGAACAACTCCGCAGCCCAATCCACGAACACACGCACTTTCTGCGACAAATGCCGGTTATGCGGATAAACAGCGGAAATCGGCATCGGCAAGGGCTTCCATTGCGGCAGCACTTCAACCAGCTCGCCCGAACGCAAGTGCGGCAACGCCATGAAGCGCGCAACCTGCACGAGGCCCACACCTTTGACGCCGCAACTCAAATACGCTTCTGCATCGTTCACGGCAATATTGCCGCTCATCTTCACATCGACAGTCTTGCCGTCCACGACAAAATCCATATCCACCACGCGTCCGGTGCGGCTCGAAAAATAATTCACCGCGACGTGCTGCTGAAGATCCTCTAGCGTCTTAGGCTCGCCATGACGCGCGATGTAATCCGGACTCGCGGCAGTCAAACCCTGAAACACGCCGATCCTTCGCGCAACGAGACTCGAATCCTGCAGCGTGCCAACGCGGATCACGCAATCGACGCCTTCCTGAATCAGATCGACCGGCTTGTCGCCGAAACCGATCATCAATTCGATATCGGGATAGCGCGTGTGGAATTCGCAAAGCGCGGGCATCACGATCATCCGGCCAATCGAGCCGGGCATGTCCACGCGCAACTTGCCGCGCGGTCCCTTGCCGCTATGCGCGAACGAACTCTCGGTTTCCTCGATGTCGGCCAAGATGCGCACGCATCGCTCGTAGTACGCCGCGCCGTCGGGCGTGAGATTGAGGCGGCGTGTCGTGCGCTGCAAAAGCCGCACGTTGAGGAACGCCTCGAGGTTCTGAATGATGGTCGTGACCGATGCGCGCGGGAGGTCGAGTGTGTCCGCTGCGCGCGAGAAGCTGTTCGTATCGACAACTCGCGTGAATACCTGCATTGCCTGAAGCCGGTCCATATCTCTCTCACTGTCGAATGCTTCGTTTAGCGCCTTTTAAGCGCGTGACGAAGACAGGAATCGAAAGCATCCGGACGCGATTGTTCAGTGCGACCGAATTGTGTTGCCGGATTATAGGCATTTATCTCAAAGCCTGCGCCGTCCAGAATTCGCTCCATCGCAACTAGGCTGGGATGGCGCGAACGCGCCGCAATGACCATGACAACAGTGCAGGATACGGGGCTGTGTATCGAGGAAGTCCGCATCGCGGGGCACGCGCAACCGATCGTGCTGCGCAGCTACCGGCCGTCGCCGAACGGCGTCCTCGCACCCATCGTGCTGTATTTCCACGGCGGCGGCTTCACGCATGGCGGGCTCGACGACGGCGACCTCGCCGCATCGACCATCGCCCGCGATACGCCCGCGTGGGTCGTTTCGGTCGGCTATTCGCTCGCGCCCCTGTTCCCGTTTCCGGCCGCGCCGGAAGACGCCTACCGCGCGATGCAATGGGCCGTGGCGAACGCGCGCGGCCAGCGTGCCGACCCGAAACGCATCGGCGTGGCCGGGCACGACGCGGGCGGCAATCTCGCGACGTGTGTCGCCGCGATTGCGCGCGATCGCGGCGAAATCGTCGTTTCGGCGCAGGCGTTGCTCGCGCCGCTGCTCGATCCGAGCATGACGCGCATCGCCGATGAAAACAAAGTAACCGGCTCCGATTTTGGCGTGAGTGAATGCGCGCGATGCTATCGCGCGTATCTGCCGAACGCGTCCCAGCGTTTGCACCCTTATGCGGCGCCGCTCGAATCGCGGCGCCTGTGCGGCTTGCCGCCCGCGCTGATCGCGAGCGCCGAGCACGATCTGCTGCATATCGAGGCCGAAAAATACGCGGGCGAACTCATCGCGGCGGGCGTGCCGACCGAGGTCACGCGCCATGGCCGCGCGTCGCACGGCGGACTCGCGACGCATGCCGACGCGCTCGCCGATGTCGTTACTTTTTTCAGAAAACGTCTGCGTGCGTGACGCTCGTTCGTCGTGCATTGAACCGAAATCATAAATAAAACCATCAACGACCTTTTTGGAGTTTTAAACATGTCCTTCACTCGCAAACGCATCTATGCGGCCGTGGGCGCCGCGCTCGTCGTCGCCGGCATCGGCGGATTTTCGGCGCTGCACGGACGCGGCGATTCGCCGGTCAACACAGCCGAAGCGGCGGCTAAAACCGCGCCCGCCACCGAGGTGGACGTCGCGACCGTGGTCGCCGCGACGATCACCGACTGGCAGAGCTACTCGGGCCGCCTCGAAGCGGTGGACAAGGTGGATATTCGTCCGCTCGTGCCGGGCACGATCGTCGCCGTGCATTTCAAGGATGGCGCGCTGGTGAAGAAGGGCGATCCGCTTTTCACGATCGATCCGCGTCCGTATGCGGCGGAAGTGGATCGCGCGGCGGCTCAACTCGCGGCGGCGCAGGCGCGCAACGGCTATACGTCCACCGACGCCGCGCGCGCCGAGCGGCTCCTCTCGGACAACGCGATCGCCAAGCGCGATTACGACGAGAAGCAGAACGCCGCGCGCGAAGCGACGGCGAACCTGAAGGGCGCGCAGGCGGCGCTCGAAACGGCGCGCATCAACCTGGCGTACACGAATATCGTCGCGCCGGTGGCGGGGCGCGTGTCGCGTGCGGAAATGACGGTCGGCAATATCGTCTCGACGGGCGCGAACGCACCGCTGTTGACGACGCTCGTGTCGGTCTCGCCGATCTACGCATCGTTCGACGTGGACGAACAAACCTATCTGCGCTACCTGAGCCACGACGCGAAAGGCACGGTGCCGGTCTCGCTCGGTCTCGCGAACGAGGAAGGTTATTCGCGCGAAGGCGACGTCGCTTCAGTCGATAACCGGCTCGATACCGGTTCGGGCACGATCCGCGTGCGCGCGCGTTTCGACAACGCGGACGGCGTGCTCGTCCCGGGTCTCTATGCGCGCCTCAAGGTGGGCGGCGGCGCGCCGCATCCGGCCGTGATGGTGGACGACGCCGCGATCGGCACGGACCAGGACAAGAAGTACGTGATGGTCGTGGATCGAGATAGCCGCGTTCAGTATCGCGAAGTCACGCTCGGCTCGCAGCACGACGGCCTGCGCGTGATCTCGAAGGGACTGGAGCCGGGCGAACGCATCGTCGTGAATGGTTTGCAGCGCGTGCGTCCGAACGACGTCGTGAAGGCTAACGCGGTGGCGATGGCGAACAACGCCGCAGTCACGCCGAAATCGGCGTCGTGATCCGACGCGGACCTTAAGAAGAGTTCTCCAATGAACATATCCAAATTTTTTATCGATCGCCCCATTTTTGCGGGCGTTCTCTCCGTGCTGCTGTTATTGGCCGGTGTGATCTCGATGTTCAAACTACCGATTTCGGAGTATCCGGAAGTCGTGCCGCCTTCGGTGGTCGTTCACGCGCAGTATCCGGGCGCAAATCCGAAGGTGATCGCCGAAACGGTGGCGTCGCCGCTGGAGGAGCAGATCAACGGTGTCGAGAACATGCTGTACATGCAGTCGCAAGCCAATAGCGACGGCAATCTGAATCTGACCGTCACGTTCAAGCTCGGCACCGATCCGGACAAGGCGCAGCAACTCGTGCAGAACCGCGTGTCGCAAGCGTTGCCGCGCTTGCCGCAAGACGTGCAGCTGCTCGGCGTGACGACCATCAAGTCGTCGCCGACGCTCACGATGGTGGTCCATCTGAACTCGCCGAACAACCGCTACGACATGACGTATCTGCGCAATTACGCGCTGATCAACGTGAAGGACCGGCTGGAACGGATCGCAGGTGTCGGGCAGGTGCAGCTGTGGGGTTCGGGCGATTACTCGATGCGTATCTGGCTCGATCCGCAAAAGGTCGCGCAGCGCGGCATGACCGCAACCGATGTCGTCAACGCGATTCGCGAACAGAACGTGCAGGTCGCGGCGGGCGTGATCGGTTCGTCGCCGACGCTGCCTAACGTGCCGGTGCAACTGAACGTGAACGCGCAAGGGCGTCTTACGAGCGAAGCCGAGTTCAAGGACATCGTGCTCAAGACGTCGCCCGATGGCGCCGTCACGCACTTGCGCGATGTGGCGCGGGTCGAACTCGCGGCATCGGAATACGGCTTACGCTCGCTGCTCGACAACAAGTCGGCGGTGGCGATCGCGATCAACCAGCAACCGGGCGCGAACTCGCTGCAGATCTCCGATCAGGTCCGTCAGACCATGAAGGAACTGCAGGCGGACATGCCGTCAGGCGTCGAATATCAGATCGTCTACGACCCGACGCAGTTCGTGCGTTCGAGTATCGAGGCGGTGATCCACACGCTGATCGAAGCGATTGCGCTCGTCGTGCTGGTGGTGATCGTGTTCCTGCAGACGTGGCGCGCGTCGATCATTCCGCTGCTCGCGGTGCCGGTGTCGATCATCGGTACGTTCTCGCTCTTGCTCGCCTTCGGGTTTTCGATCAACGCGCTTTCGCTGTTCGGGATGGTGCTTGCCATCGGGATCGTGGTGGACGATGCGATCGTGGTGGTGGAAAACGTGGAGCGCAATATCGAGTCGGGGTTATCCGCGCGTGAGGCGACGTATCAGGCCATGCGCGAAGTGAGCGGGCCGATTATCGCCATCGCGCTCACGCTGGTGGCCGTGTTCGTGCCGCTCGCGTTCATGTCGGGCCTGACCGGCCAGTTCTACAAGCAGTTCGCGATGACCATCGCGATCTCGACGGTGATCTCCGCGTTCAATTCGCTCACGCTGTCCCCGGCGCTCGCGGCGATGCTGCTCAAGGGCCACGATGAACCGAAGGACTGGCTCACGCGCGGCATGGACCGTGTATTCGGCGGCTTTTTCCGCCGCTTCAACAAGGTGTTTCATCGCGGCTCGGAGAACTACGGCAAAGGCGTGACGAGCGTCATCAACCGCAAGGCGATCATGATGGGCGTCTACGCCGTGCTGCTCGGCGGCGCGGTGATGATGGGCAAGATCGTGCCGGGCGGCTTCGTGCCCGCGCAGGACAAGGAGTACCTGATCAGTTTCGCGCAGTTGCCGAACGGTGCGTCGCTGGATCGCACGGAACAGGTCGTGCGCCAGATGACGGACATCGCGCGCAAACAGCCGGGCGTGGAAAGCGCGGTGGAATTTCCGGGTCTCTCGGTGAATGGCTTCACCAATTCGTCGAGCGCGGGCATTGTGTTCGTGACGCTCAAGCCGTTCCATGAACGTCACGGCAAGGCGCTGTCGGCTAACGCCATCGCGGGAGCGCTGAACCAGAAATACGCTGGCATCAAGGGCTCGTTCATCGCCGTGTTCCCGCCGCCGCCGGTGCTCGGGCTGGGTACGCTCGGCGGCTTCAAGCTGCAACTGGAAGATCGCGGCGCGCTCGGTTACGCGGCGCTCAACGATGCAACGCAGGCGTTCATCAAGCGTGCTTCGCAGACGCCGGAACTCGGGCCGACGTTCTCCAGCTATCAGATCAACGTGCCGCAACTCAACGTCGATCTGGATCGCGTGAAGGCGAAGCAGCTCGGTGTGTCGGTGACCGACGTGTTCAACACGATGCAGGTGTATCTCGGTTCGCTGTACGTGAACGACTTCAACCGTTTCGGCCGCGTGTATCAGGTGCGTGTGCAAGCGGATGCACCGTTCCGCGCCAGTGCCGACGATATCGGTTTGCTGAAAACGCGTAACGCCGATGGCGAGATGGTGCCGTTGTCGTCGCTCGTGAAGGTGTCGCCGACGTACGGCCCGGAAATGGTCGTGCGCTACAACGGCTACACCGCCGCCGATATCAACGGTGGCCCGGCGCCGGGTTATTCGTCGGGACAGGCGCAGGCGGCGGTCGAACGGATCGCGGCTGAAACGCTGCCGCGCGGCATCAAGTTCGAATGGACCGACCTCACGTATCAGCAGATTCTCGCGGGCAACGCCGCGTTGTGGGTGTTCCCGATCAGCGTGCTGCTCGTGTTCCTCGTGCTCGCCGCGCTGTACGAAAGCCTGACCTTGCCGCTCGCCGTCATCATGATCGTGCCGATGAGCATCTTGTCCGCGCTGCTGGGCGTCTGGCTCACCGACGGCGACAACAACATCTTCACGCAGATTGGCTTGATGGTGCTGGTGGGACTGTCCGCGAAGAACGCGATCCTGATCGTGGAGTTCGCGCGCGAACTGGAGATGCAGGGACGGTCGATCGTCGAAGCGGCCATCGAGGCGAGCCGTCTGCGGCTGCGTCCGATTCTGATGACGTCGATCGCTTTCATCATGGGCGTGGTGCCGCTCGTGCTGTCGTCGGGCGCGGGATCGGAAATGCGCCATGCAATGGGGATCGCCGTTTTCTTCGGCATGCTCGGCGTGACGCTGTTCGGACTGATGCTGACGCCGGTGTTCTACGTGCTGCTGCGCAAACTCGCGGGCGGCGAACATCTCGTCGACAAGCACGGCCACAACCCGCACATGCGCGGCGTGAATGCTTCGGGGCAAGCGTGAGAGACAACATCATGAATACGACTTTATCGAAACGCTGGCTGGGCTTGTCGGGCCTTCTCGCCTCGATGCTGGTGGTCGCGGGCTGCTCGCTCGCGCCGACCTACGACAAACCCGACGTCGCCGCGCCGGCCGCGTTCAAGGAAACGCCGGTGGAAACCACGTCGAGCCTCTCGCCTGCTGAAGCGGGCACGTGGAAGACGGCGCAGCCTTCGGAAGCGGTGATGCGCGGCGAATGGTGGACCGTCTTCGACGACCCCGCGCTGAACGATCTCGAACGCCAGGCGCTCGACGCGAATCAGAACCTCAAGGCGGCGGTCGCGCGCGTGAAGGAATCGCGAGCGATCAACCAGACGGCGCGCGCCGGGCTGTTCCCGACCCTCGACGCCGGTTTTGGCCCGACGCGCGAACGCCAGTCCGCCGTCTCGCAGAACTTGCCGAACACCGCGAACGTTCCGGTGCAGACCATCTGGCGCGCACAGGCAAGCGCGTCGTATGAAGTGGATCTGTTCGGACGCGTATCGGATTCGGTCAAGGCCGCGAACGCCGATACCGAGCAAAGCGAAGCGCTCTTGCGCTCGGTGCAACTCGCGTTGCAGGCGGACGTCGCGCAGAACTACTTTACGCTGCGCGAACTGGATGCCGAATTCGAGGTGTACGACCGCACGGTGACTTTGCGTCAGGACGCGCTGAAACTGCTGCAACGCCGCTTCGACGAAGGCGAGATCAGCGAACTCGACGTCGCCCGCGCGAAGTCGGAACTCGCGACCGCCCGATCCGACGCGATGACCGTGCAGCGTCTGCGCGCCTCGTCCGAGCACAGTCTCGCCGTGTTGCTCGGCCGCGCGCCCGCGCAGTTCACGATGGCCGCGAATCCGCTGAAGCCGGTTGAAATTCGCGTTCCGCCGGGCCTGCCTTCGTCGTTGCTGGAACGGCGTCCGGATATCGCGGCGGCCGAACGCACGATGGCGGCGGCAAACTCGCGGATCGGCGTGGCGAAGGCGGCGTTTTTCCCGTCGCTGACGCTGACCGGCGCGGGCGGGTTCGAATCGGCGACGCTCGCGGACCTGTTCCAGTGGTCGAGCCGCGCGTTCCTGCTCGGTCCGCTGGTCGGTACGGCGCTCACCGTACCGCTCTTCGATGGCGGCCGCCGCAAGGGCAATCTGGCGAACGCACGGGCCATCTACGAAGAGGATGTCGCGAATTATCGGCAGCAGGTGCTGGTCGCGTTCCAGGAAGTGGAGGACAACCTCTCGGATCTGCGCATTCTGGAGGGGCAGACCGGCACGCAGGCTGATGCCGTCAGTGCGTCGACCCGCGCCGCACAGTTGTCGCGCCGGCAGTACACCGAGGGCGCGGTGACTTACCTCGATGTGATCGACGCCGAGCGGACCGTACTGCAATCGCAGCGCGTCGCGGTGCAACTGGCGGGCACGCAGGCGGTATCGACGGTGAACCTGATCCGCGCGCTGGGCGGCGGCTGGGGCGACTTGCCGCCTGCCGCCGATGCGCCGCCGAGCATCGCGCAACGCTAGTTTTTAAGGGGTTTTGACGTTTAGTGAAATACGCAGCGGCCGGCGGCATTGTTCGTGTTCAGGAACATATGTCTTCGGCCGCAGCGTCTTTTTCCGGAGGCTCCGGGTCCGTAGAATTTCATCATGGACGAAGGAGCACGCAATGAAAGCCTTGATCGAAAGACAACTGTATCAACCCGCCGTGGTGCTTCCGCTGCTGTTGCTGATGCGCCTGATGGTGACGCTCGATTTCAACCTCGCGCAGGTCATGCTCGTGATGATCGCGAAGGGTTCGCAGCACGCGTACCGGCTTATCTTCACGCGCCGCGCAGCGGACGTGGCGCGCTCGCAGGTTTGCAAGCACGTCTGCACGCACTGCTGAACGCAGCTCAGTATATTTCCGGCACGATCATGTTGCCCGGCACCGGCTGCCGCAGATAATCGTCGTTGTAGACGCGCGCCGGCAGATCGATCGCGGGATGTTCGATCTCGTGATACGGCACCTGACCCAGTAAATGATGGATACAGTTGAGCCGCGCGCGCTTCTTGTCCACCGCCTGAACCACCCACCACGGCGCCTCGGGAATGTGCGAGCGCTGCAGCATGACTTCCTTCGCCTGCGTGTACGCTTCCCAGCGGCGGCGGCTTTCCAGATCCATCGGGCTTAGCTTCCACTGCTTCAGCGGATCTTCGATACGCGCCTGAAAGCGGACTTCCTGTTCGTCGTCGGTGATCGAGAACCAGTACTTGATGATCTGCACGCCGCTGCGCACCAGCATTTTTTCGAACTCCGGCACCGAGCGGAAAAATTCCTCGTACTCGTCGTCCGTGCAGAAATTCATTACGCGCTCGACGCCCGCGCGGTTGTACCAGCTCCGGTCGAACAGCACGATCTCGCCGCCCGCCGGCAATTGGGATACGTAGCGCTGGAAATACCACTGCGTACGCTCGCGATTGTTCGGCGCGGGTAGAGCAGCGACGCGGCAGACACGAGGATTGAGCCGCTGCGTGATCCGCTTGATCGCGCCGCCTTTGCCGGCAGCATCGCGTCCTTCGAAGATCACCACCAGCCGATGCCCCGTATGCACCACCCAGTCCTGCAATTTGACGAGTTCGCCCTGAAGGCGGAAAAGCTCGCGGAAATAGACTTTACGCTGAGCGCGATCCTCGTCCGTCAGGGTCGATTCGCCGCCGAGCAGATGATCGTCGATCTCCATTTCGAGTTCTTCGTCGTAGCTGTCGATGAGATCGGCTTCGAAACGGCGCTGCTTGTCCTGCGAAATCATAGGAAGCTCCATTGATGTGGCTGCGGCTCGCACCGGGGCCTTTTTGGCCAAGGCGGTCCGGCATGCGGCTGTGCGTTTTCGTTGGCTGCGGGCGGCCGGTGCGTGACCGCCGATTGTTGCGGATAATGATTTCAGGCGTGTGACGGTCGCCTTCTTTTACACCGCATTGTAATTTCCCGCAGCGTCGTCCGGCAAAACTGCATTCTCTCCAGCGGCGCGCGCGAACCCGGATTCGTCTGCCTTTGACGCGGGCGCAGCGTTATGTGAGAAGCGGGAGAATGCGATTGCGCGCGAGTGAAATACGGCCGCGTCGCCACGCTGCATTTTTTTCTCTGACGAATTAACGACGTCGACATAGCAGCCTGGAATAATCCTTGCTGTTTGTCAGGCACGAGTCTTTTTCAGGCAGAGCCATGAACAGTCGATACTTACCCCATCGCGCGCACTACGGCGCGACTTTCGCAGCTCCGGATGCTTCTATGAATCAGTCTGGCAACGCCGCGCCGCCCGCGGGTTACTTTATTTCGGTGCTCGAACTCGCGACCGGTGAGAAGCTCGGCAACGACGAGCGTCTGCGGGCGGTGGCGATGCTGGAGTCCGAATTCGCGTCCGGCAAGCCGCGCACGCTGAAGGAAGCCGTGCGGATTTGCGCTAACGCGATCGATTCGTCGACGCTTCAGCGGATGGCGCGCGGCGCGAAGCCGTAGCCCTTGCACGCGGCCCTTGCACTCGGCGATCCTCACGCCGCTGTGCGATGGAGAATCCGCCAGCGCTGGCCGGATCGGCGGATGGTGAGCGTCGAAAGCGGCTCGAAATCCATCGCATAGACGGAATCGAGCGGCGCGTTCAGCGCGCGCGCCAGTGCTACTTTCAGCACGATCGCGTGCGTGACGATTATGGTTGCCTGCGGTTTATCTGCCGCGAGAGCCGTCAGCTCGCGCCACACTCTCTCGCCGAGCATTTCCAGACTTTCGCCGCCATGCGCCGCGCTTTGCGGGTCGCTGAGCCACGCGGCGAGCCCCTCAGGATCTTCATCATGCACGTCACGGACGGAGCGCCCGCGCCATCGGCCGTGATCGAGGTCGCCGAATGCATCGTTCACTTCCGGCGCCGCCGATAGCCACGCGGCTGTATCGCGTGCTGCGCGCGCCGGGCTTGTTAGCACGCGTGTTGCGTTGATCGACCGGCGGATCGCGTCCGGTTCGGCAACTGGCTCGATGGGGTCGTCGGCGGTCGGAAACAAGCCCGTCTTCATCGCGCGAGTCGTGGCGTGGCATAGCAAAACGAATTCGACTGTCATGGCTTAAAAGCGTTTCCTTTACTTTGCCCGGCATCATAAAATGGCAGGCTGCAGCGTGCGGAAGCCGGTGGAAACCCGGCACGGTCGCGCCACTGTGAGCCGGCGCCATGCGCCGAGCAAGTCAGACCCCCGCTGCAATCCTTCGTTCGTTCGTCTATCGGGACGCGCATTCCCTGGAGAGTGACATGACTTCACCCGCATTTTCGGCCCATTCCGGCGCATCCGGCGCGCCCTCATACGATGCACCCGTACCCATTCCGGTGCGTGAAGTGCTGCCGTGGGCTGTCTTTATCGGCCTGATTTTGCTTATCGCCATTTATTTTGTCGGCGCGGAACAGGGCGCTACTGCGATTTTCTCCGGTATGTACGTGCATGAGTTCCTGCACGACGGCCGCCATCTGCTGGGTTTTCCCTGCCACTGATTGACCTGCGCGGCATGGTCGCGTCACTCGCCATGCAAAAGGCGGCGCTTCGTGCGCCGCCTTTTTTATTCCACCGCTTGCGTCTTTCGTCCTAACAGTTCATCGAGCAGGCTCAGGCGGGCGGGATCGTCGAGCGTCTTCCACGCCTTGATCTCCGCGCGGCTGCGAAAGCAACCTTCGCATAAACCGGTATCGACATGCAGGCGACACACGTTCGTGCAGGGCGAACCGACCGGTTGCTGTTCCTTCGCGCGCCAGATCGTGAATTCGAGTTCGAGCGGCGCAGCCGGCACGCCTTTCGATGCAATCGTGCTCATAGCGGCTCGCCTTTGAAAAGCGCGGCGGCAGCGGGGTAATTCGAAGGCCAGTACGTGTGCATGTAAGTCGCGGAAATCGAACCGTGCCGATAGAGCGCTTCACCCGCCGCGCCGGTCGTGGCGTGCGCGGCGGTGAGGTGCGGTGTCATCGGCGTGGTCATAAATGAGTAATGAAACGTGTGTCCGGTGCAAGCGCCGCGCGATGTATCGAGGCGTTGCATCGCGAGGCGCGAGAGTTTCTTTTGCATGACGGCGCGGCCGGGAAGAAGGGCGAGCATGGGCCACGCTTCGCCGTCGATATCCGTCAGCGATTCGAGCAGATACAGCATGCCGCCGCATTCTGCCACGACCGCGCCGCTACGCGCCACGTGCGCGGCTATCGATGCGTGCGTTCGCGTGGCCGCGCCGAGTGTCGCGGCGTGCAGTTCCGGATAACCACCCGGCAGGTAGAGCGCGTCGGCGTCGGCGGGAACGGGTTCGTTTGCGAGCGGCGAGAACGGCGTGACGCGCGCGCCCATCGCCACGAGCGCATCGATATTGGCCGGATAGACAAAGGAGAACGCGGCATCGCGCGCCATCGCGATATGCACACCGTCGAGCAGGCGCGGCGGCGTGGGCAATGCGCATTCATCGAAATGCACCGGCGGCGGCAGATCGCACAACGTGGTCGCGGCGAGCGCATCGGCGGCGCGGTCGAGCCGCGCGTCGAGATCGGCCACTTCGCTCGCCTGCGTGAGACCGAGATGACGGTCCGGCAACGCGAGGGCCTCCTCGCTCGATAGAAAGCCGCAATAGCGCAAGTCGGCCGGAATGGTTTCGGCGAGCATCTGCGCATGCCGCGCCGACGCCACGCGGTTCGCGAGCACGCCATGAAACGGCAGGCCCGCGCGGTAATTCGCAAGGCCGAACGCGATTGCGCCGAAGGTCTGCGCCATGCCGTGCGCGCCGATCACGGCAAGCACCGGCACGCCGAATGTCGAAGCCAGATCCGCGCTGCTCGGCGTGCCGTCGAAGAGGCCCATCACGCCTTCGATCAGGATGAGGTCAGCCTCGCGTGCCGCGTCCGCGAGCATCGCGCGGCATGCGGCCTCGCCGACCATCGAAAGATGCAGCGAATAAACGGGCGAACCGGATGCACGTTCTAGGATCATCGGATCGAGAAAATCCGGACCTGTTTTAAAAACGCGCACGCGCCGGCCGAGCCGCGCGTGATGCCGCGCGATGCCGGCCGTCACCGTGGTCTTGCCCTGATGCGAGGCCGGGGCGCTGATGAAGAGGGCGGGGCAGGCGGGCATCGGCTCAGAACTCGACGCCGCGCTGCGCCTTCACGCCCTGCTCGCGATACGGATGCTTGACGAGCCGCATCTCGGTCACGAGATCGGCCGCTTCGATCAACCCATCCGGCGCATGACGACCCGTCACGACGACGTGCAGTCCAACCGGACGCGCGTTGAACACAGCGAGCACTTCATCGAGCGGCAGGTATTCGTATTTCAGCACGGCGCACAGTTCGTCGAGCACGACCATTTGATATTCGCCGCTTTCGATCATCCGGCGCGCCGCGTCCCAGCCCTTGCGCGCGGTCGCGATATCGGCGTCGCGATCCTGCGTGTTCCAGGTGTAGCCATCGCCCATCGTGATGAAATCGCAATTCGCGACCGCGCTCAGGAAATCGCGCTCGGACGTATGCAGCGCGCCCTTGATGAACTGCACGACGCCGAGCTTCATGCCGTGGCCGAGCACGCGCACGGCCATGCCGAACGCGGCGGTCGTCTTGCCCTTGCCGGTGCCGGTATTCACGATCAGCAAACCTTTCTCGCGATCGGCTGCGGCCTGCTTTTTCTCGTGGCCTTCCTTGCGACGCTGCGTCATGCGCAGATGGGATTCGGGATCGGTTTTCATGCACTTTTCTCGACAGAGGAAGACAGGTTTCGATCGGCGGCGACTGCAACGGTGACGTCGCCGATAATGGTTTTTTCGACGACGACGCGCCCTTCGCGCGACGCTAGCAGCGCGCACGGTTCGCACACGCCGCCGACGCCCGCGAGCGCGCGCACGCGCGCCGAATCCGTCGCGGCGGCCGCGTCGATTTGGGCAGCCGGAAACGACACGAGCGGCAAGCCGTGACGCGCGCAAAAATCGACGAGTCCGGGTTCGCGGGCTTTACGGTCGAGCGTCGCGACTGCGCGAACCTGCGCCAGCGCCGTGCCGTTCAAGACGGCCATGATGGCCGTATCGATTGCATCTGCGGACACACCGCGCCTGCATCCGATGCCGAGAACGAGCGGGACATCCCCGAATGATTCGCTCACGACGAAATGACCCCATGAAACAAGGCACATTCGCGGGCTGGCGAGCGTCGGGCGTGACGACGGATAGATGAATTCATGCGATACGAACGACTCGAAATTCGGCGCAGCCAATCCGTCCCTCGCGGAAAAGCGGCGATCGGCGAAACTCGCGGTAAGAAAAACGCGAGCGTTCGTCACACGCGCTGGCCGGTATCCGGGCTGGCGACCGCATTTTCGTTCGCCTTCCCGCGCGTTCGAAACGAGCAGTGGCGTTGAAGGAAATGTGCGGTTTTAGCGGGAAAACCGCAGGTCGCTGACCGTTGCGGGGACAGCACAGGCTGGCGATACGCGGTTAAGACCACCACGGCCGCTTCCTGTTTCCCGTTTAACTGCGCATGCTGAAACGCATGCGCGAGCACCAGACGCGCGGCAACGATATCACAGGCAAGAGTCGCGGCGAAGAGGCGGGAGCCGCGCGATTCTTGACGCTCCGGGGCGAGCGGCCTAGACTTGCTTGCAGTTTTGGTGCTCGCGCGTGGCGTCCGCTGCGCGCAGTTAAACGGGAAGCAGGACGCGCTCGCGGAAGTCCGACGAAACGCCAACCTGCGCTGCCCCCGCAACGGTAAGCGAAGGCCGCATCGTCACGATGCGGCAAAGCCGCCTTCAGTGTGTCGTCCGCGTTTCCGCGGGCCATGCATGTCTCCACTGCGCGATGTCGAACCTCGCGTGGGAAGGTGAAGCGGCGTTTTCGTCAGCCCGGATACCGGCCAGACAGACACGGATCGCCGTCGCGGGGAAGCGGCGCGATCCACGATTTCATCGAGCTGGGTTTGTCGTGCCTCATACCTGCATCCTGCAACCGTCGGGCGGCGGCACGCACATAAGACCCGCGAAACCCCACGGAGCAACGGATGCAAACGCGCAAAATCCCGGTCACGGTCGTCACCGGATTCCTCGGCAGCGGCAAAACCACGCTGATGCGGCACATTCTTTCGAACGCGAATGGTCTGCGCATTGCAGTGATCGTCAATGAGTTCGGCGAACTCGGGATCGACGGGGAAATCCTGAAGGGCTGCAATATCGGCTGCGAGGACGAAGCATCGACGGATCAGCCGAATCTCTATGAACTCGCTAACGGTTGCCTCTGCTGCACCGTGCAGGAAGAGTTCTATCCGGTGATGGAGCAACTTGTCGAGCGGCGCGGCCAGATCGATCATGTGCTGATCGAGACTTCGGGCCTCGCGTTGCCGAAGCCGCTCGTTCAGGCGTTCAACTGGCCGTCCATCAAGAACGCATTCACGGTGGACGCCGTCGTCACGGTGGTGGACGGCCCGGCCGCCGCGAGCGGTCAGTTCGCCGCGAACCCGCAAGCCGTGGACGCGCAACGTCGCGCCGATCCGAACCTCGACCACGAATCGCCGCTGCACGAATTGTTCGAAGACCAACTCGCGTCGGCGGATCTGGTGATTCTGAACAAGACCGATCTCATCGACGAAACCGCACAACGTGCCGTCGAAACGCTGATTCGCGGCGAGATTCCGGCGGAGGTGAAGATCGTGCGCGCCGAGCGCGGGCAGCTCGATCTGCATACGCTGCTCGGTCTCGACGCGGCATCCGAAGACACGATCCATCTGCGGCCGGATCACCACGGCTCGCTCGACGACCAAGGCCACGCGGATCATCATCACGACGACTTCGATTCGATCGTGGTCGAAGCTCGGGTCGAGTCGCGCGATGCGTTGATCGCTGCGCTGCAAACGCTCGTCGAGAATCACACGATTTATCGTGTGAAGGGTTTTGCCGCGCTGCCGGGCGCGCCGATGCGGCTCGTCGTGCAAGGCGTGGGACGCCGTTTCGATAGCTACTTCGATCGTCGGTGGGAAGCGGGCGAGGCGCAGAGCCGCTTTGTGCTGATCGGCGAAGACCTCGACCGCGCGAGTCTGCAACGTGCGTTCGATGCCGCGCTGCAAGCGACGCCCGCACAGGCCTGATTCATGCACCTTCTCCGCACGACGCCGGGTGGTTTCGTCGACGATGCCGCGGGCGTCATGCGCATCGAGCAGACGCCTGCGCCGATCGTCATCCTCAGTTCCGCCGATACGACGCTGTCGCTGCTCGCCAGCGTTTTCCCACGGCTGGATGCGGGTTTTCCTGAGGTGCGGCTCGCGAACCAGTCGTTCTTGCGGCAGCCGGCGTCGGTCGATTTCTATCTCGACGACGTGCTGCGTCACGCGCGCGTCGTGGTGGTCGATCATCTTGGCGGCGAAGCATACTGGCCGTATGGCATCGAGCGGATCGTCGCGCTCGCGAAGGCGCGCAAGCAAACGCTCGTGATGTTCTCCGGCGACTTGCAGGAAGACCCGAACCTGCTCGCAAAAAGCACCGCCGATCCCGCGCTGTGCCACGAACTCTGGCGCTATCTGCGCGAAGGCGGCGCGCAGAACGCGGAAGAATTTCTGCGCTGCATCGGCCACCGGATATTCGGTTACGGCCGCGAAGCTCGCGCGCCGGGCGCGTTGCCCGCTGTCGCGCTCTATCATCCGGCGCGCGATCTCGCGACCATCGCGGACTGGCGCGCGCGCTGGCGTCACGGCGCGCCCGTGGTGGCCGTCCTGTTCTATCGCGCGCATCTGCAATCGGGCAATACAGCGGTATTCGACGCGCTGATCGACGCGCTCGAAGCCGCTGGGATCAACCCGTTGCCGATCGCGATGTCGTCGCTGAAAGACGCGGTGAGCCGCGAGGTCGTGCAGCAGCTTTGCGAAGAGCTCGACGCGTCGCTCGTACTCAATACGACCGCGTTCGCCGCCGGGGTGATCGATGGACCCGAGCCGTTCGTGCTCGCGGGCGATGCGCCGGTGCTGCAAGTCATCCTGAGCGGCGGCAATCGCGACGACTGGCTGAAGGACAACCACGGACTCAATTCGCGCGACGTCGCGATGCATGTCGCGCTGCCCGAAGTGGACGGACGCATCATCACGCGCGCCATCAGTTTCAAGGGCCTCGCCTATCATTGCAAACACACGCAGGTGGACGTCGTGCGCTATCAGCCCGATATCGAACGCGTGCGCTTCGTCGCCGAGTTGTCCCTCCGATGGTGCCGCTTGCGCGCGCTCGACAACGGCGCAAAACGCATCGCGCTGATTCTCGCGAACTATCCGCTGAGCGAAGGGCGCATCGGCAATGGTGTCGGACTCGACACGCCTGCATCCGTCGTGAACATTCTCGCGATGCTTGGTATTGAAGGATATCGCGTGGGCGAGCCTCCCGCCGATGGCGATGCGCTGATGCGCGCGCTCACCTCGGGCGTGACCAACGATCCATCGGTGCGAGACTTGCGGCCCGCGCTGCAAAGTCTCGCACTCGACGACTACCTCGCGGCCTTCCATGCGCTGCCGCAAGGCGTGCAGCAGGCGCTGAACGCGCGCTGGGGACCGCCCGAAGCCGATCCAACTTTGCGGCGGGGCCGCTTCATGATCGCGGGCTGGCGCAGCGGCGAAGTATTCATCGGAATACAGCCGGCGCGCTCGCGTGAACGTGGCGACTATGCGAGCTATCACGATGCCGAACTGGTCCCGCCGCACGCGTATCTCGCGTTCTATTTCTGGCTGCGGCTGCGCTTCAATGCGGATGCCGTCGTGCATGTGGGCAAGCATGGCAATCTCGAATGGCTGCCGGGGAAAAGCGTCGCGCTGTCGGATGCGTGCTGGCCCGATCTGACGCTCGGGCCCATGCCGCATCTCTATCCGTTTATCGTCAACGATCCGGGCGAGGGCAGCCAGGCGAAGCGCCGCGCGCAGGCGGTCATCATCGACCATCTGATGCCGCCGCTCACGCGTGCCGAAAACTACGGGCCGCTGCAGGATCTTGAGCGGCAAGTGGACGAATACTACGAAGCGCTGATGGTCGATCCACGGCGCGCAACGCTTCTGCGCAAGACAATACTCGCCGGCATCGTCGAGCATCGTCTGCATGAGGAACTCGGCCTCGACGCGCCGCGCGATGCAAGCGGCGAAGACGCGTTGCTCACGCGCGCCGACGCGTATTTATGCGAACTGAAAGAGGCGCAGATTCGCGATGGCCTGCATACTTTCGGCACGTCGCCGCAAGGCGTCCAACGGCTCGATACGTTGCTCGCGCTCGGCCGTTTTCCTGTCGGCGATGCGCAAGGCGCGAACGCGAGCATCCTCACCGCATTGGCTCGCGATCTGCAACTCGGCGCTGCGTTCGATCCGCTCGATGCGGACTGGGCAGCGCCATGGACCGGACCGCGTCCCGCTGCGTTATTTGATGTGTCGGACGCGCCGTGGCGTCATCACGGCGACACCCGCGAACGGCTGGAATTGCTCGCCGCGCGCTTGCTTCGTGAGGACGCGGACGCGTCGCAATGGCCCGCCAGCACGCTCGTCCTGCGACGTCTGCGCGGCGATATTCTCGCGCGGCTCGACGCATGCGGCGAGCAGGAACTGACGCAGTTGCGGCGAGGACTCGAAGGTCGTTTCGTGCCGCCGGGGCCGAGCGGATCGCCGTCGCGTGGACGGCCCGACGTGTTGCCGACCGGCCGCAATTTCTACTCGGTCGATACGCGCGCGTTGCCGACGCAAGCGGCGTGGTCGATCGGGTTGAAGTCGGCGAACCTGCTGGTCGAGCGGCATCTTCAGGATCATGGCGACTATCCGCGCGCGGTGGGTTTATCGGTGTGGGGAACGGCCACGATGCGCACCGGCGGCGACGATATCGCGCAGGCGATGGCGCTGATCGGCGTGCGGCCGAAATGGGCGGCGGGCAGCCATCGCGTCACCGATTTCGAGATCCTGCCGGTCACGATCTTCAACCGTCCGCGTATCGACGTGACCTTGCGCGTGTCCGGATTTTTCCGTGACGCGTTCGCGAACCTGATGCATCTCTTCGACGCCGCCGTGCAAGCGGTCGCCGAACTCGACGACGAACCGGAGGACGTGAACCCGATCCGCGCGCGCATCCTTCGCGAGCGCGACGAACACATCGCGCGCGGACTCGATGCGAACGAAGCGCGTTTGCGCGCGGGCTGGCGCGTGTTCAGTACGCGGCCCGGCGCATACGGCGCGGGTTTGCAGGATCTTATCGACGCGAAGGCGTGGCAGAACGACGCCGATCTGTCGCTCGCGTATCAGCAAGCCGGCGGCTATGCGTACTCGCAGCAAGGCGACGGCGTGGCCGCGAGCGATGTGTTCGGCGCACGGCTCGCGAGTCTCGACGTGGTGCTTCAGAACCAGGACAACCGCGAGCACGATCTGCTCGATTCGAACGACTATCATCAGTTTCAGGGCGGCATGATGGCGGCGGTCCGGCATCTGTCGGGCGCGCAGCCGCAGGCGTATAACGCGGATCACAGCAACCCCGCCGCGCCGCGCATCCGCACGCTGAACGAAGAAATCTCGCGCGTGATCCGTTCGCGCGTGGTGAATCCGAAGTGGATCGACGGTGTGAAGCGGCATGGTTACAAGGGCGCGTCGGAACTGGCCGCAACGGTTGATTATCTGTTCGGCTACGACGCCACCGCGCGCGTCGTCTCGGACCATCAGTACGCGCTCGTGACCGATGCCTACGTGAACGACGACGCCACGCGCGCGTTCATGGAACGCCACAATCCGCACGCGCTGCATTCGATATGCGAGCGCTTGACCGAAGCGATGCAACGCGGTTTGTGGCAGAACCCGGGTGCGTATCGGGAGCAAGTCGAAGCGCATTTGTTGAACACCGAGCAGCAACTCGAAGGCACGCGAAATTGAACGATTCCAAGCTCACGCAGGTATTTCCCTTTACCGCGCTGATCGCGCAAGAGCCCTTGCGGCAGGCACTTTTGCTCGCAGCCGTCGATCCCGCGCTCGGCGGCGTGCTGGTGAGCGGTCCGCGCGGCACCGCGAAATCCACGAGTGCGCGCTCGCTTGCCGAACTGCTGCCCGAAGGCCGTTTCGTCACGCTGCCGCTCGGCGCGAGCGAGGAGCAACTGATCGGCACGCTCGATCTCGAAGCGGTGCTGCGCGACGGCGGCGTTCAGTTTTCGCCGGGCCTGATCGCGAAGGCGCATCAAGGCGTGCTGTATGTGGATGAAGTGAATCTGCTGCCGAATCCGCTCGTCGATTTACTGCTCGACGTCGCCGCGAGCGGCGTGAACACGATCGAACGCGATGGCATTTCGCATCGGCATGACGCGCGTTTCGTGTTGATCGGAACGATGAATCCGGAAGAGGGCGAATTGCGTCCGCAATTGCTTGATCGCTTCGGCCTTGCGGTGCATCTGGCGAACTGTTTCGATGCCGCCGTGCGCGAGCAGATCGTCCGCGCGCGGCTCGCGTTCGATCTCGATCCCGCCGCGTTTCGGGCGCGCCATGCGGTGGCGCAAGCGGAACTGTCCGCGCGCATTCGCGAAGCGCGCGCGGCATTGGGCAAGCTCGATTTCGACGCGACCGTGCATGCCCGCGTGAGCGAATTGTGCATCGCCGCGCAAGTCGACGGCTTGCGCGCGGACCTCGTGATGCTGCGCGCAGCGCGTGCGCTGGCCGCGTTCGATGCATCGGACGCGGTGCGCGTCGAGCATGTCGAGCGCGTGGCGGAGGCGGTACTGCTGCACAGGCGGCATGCGTCGGCAGACACGAGCGGCGCGGCTGCGGCGAGCGCGCCTTCATCGTCGCGAACGAACACGTCCGACACCGACTCAGGTTATCTGCCGCCCGAACCCGTCGGCACGGCGACGGTGAAGCAACTGAGGCCGCTTCCCTCAAAAAAATCCTGAGCCATCGCGAGCACGATGGTCCGGCTGAGACTCAACCCGGCCGCTCGCGATGGCTCGATCCTCACACGCGAGGCCGCACGAACGCGACGGCGGGTATCGCGAGCCGGTCGATAGACTGGCCCGGCACGTTGCGCGCCAAACGTCATGCCCGGCTTTCGACGGAACATCTCCGCTTCCGCGCGAGGCAGGGCGAGCGCGCCGTGCTGCATTGTTTCGTGCTCGATTGTTCCGGTTCGATGCTCGCGGGCGAGCGGCTCGCGTTTGCGAAGGGCCTGCTGGTCGCGTTATTCGATCGTGCGTATCGCGAGCGGGCAGACGTGTCGCTCGTGTGCTTCGGCGGCGGACGTGCGGAAGTGCGGCGTCAGCCGGGCGCGGCGCATTGGTGGAACGAACGCTGGTTGAATCCGATCGGCGGCGGTGGCGGCACGCCGCTCGCGCTTGGCGTGGACATGGCGGCGAACGTGCTCGCGCGTGCCGCGCGCAAGAAGCCGGCGCAGGCGCGCTGGCTGTGGTTGCTCACCGATGGGCGCAGTCCCGATTCGCCCGCGCGCCCGCTCCACGCGGATCATGTCGTGGTGGTCGATTTCGAGCGCGAAAGCGTGCGGCTCGGCCGCGCGGCGACCCTTGCGGCACGTTGGGACGCCGAGTACACGACCGGCGAATCGCTCGCTCAGGCGTACCAGCGCGGCGTGTAAATCCATTCGTCGGCGGTATCGGCGTGACGCGGGAAACCGCGCGTATGCGTCGAGCCGACGATCACCATCGTGCGCATATCCACCTGATCGCCGCGCACGGAGCCGAGCGTTGTCGTCACCATCGTTTCGCCGGGCCGGCCGATATTGCGGCCGAGCACCACGCGCGTTTCCGGCTTGCGATGCTCGCGCACGATGTCGAGCGCGCGGTCGAGTTGCCACGGACGCGCGCGCGATATCGGGTTATAGAACGCCATTACCAGATCGGCCTGCGCCGCATGTCGCAGCCGCGTTTCGATGACGCTCCATGGCTTCAGATTGTCGGAGAGCGACAGCATGCAGAAGTCGTGGCCGAGCGGCGCGCCGGCGCGCGCGGCGGTCGCGAGCGCGGCCGATACGCCCGGTTCGATGACAAGCGCCACGCCGCACCATTCGGGATGCGCGTCGCGGCCTTGATCGAGTGCTTCGAGCACGGCGGCGGCCATCGCGAAGACGCCCGGATCGCCGGACGATACGACCACCACGTTCCGGCCTTCGCTCGCGATTTCGAACGCGTGCGCGGCGCGCTGCATCTCCTCGCGATTATCGGTTTCGTGCAGACGCTGATCGGAGCGGAACGGGCCTGCCATGCGGACATACGTGTCGTAGCCGAGCACATCGCTGGCTTGATCGAGCGCGGCGCGTGCGGCGGGCGTCATGTGCGATGCATCGCCGGGGCCGAGTCCCACGACCGTCAGCGTGCCGCGCGCGCGGCCTTGGCTTTCGATATCGACGGGCTGTGCATGGATTTCAAGCGTGATGTCGTGTGCCTTGTCGGTGGAATCGAGAGTAAAGCGCAGCGGGACGCCAAGCGCGAGCGCGGCATCGGCAAGCGCTTGTGAGCCCGCGCGCGACGGCGGCGCAAGCAGCACCGCGAGCGCAGGTGCGGCAAGCCGCTGCTCGCGCATCGCATCGTGAACACGCGCGGCGATATCGCCAGCAGCTAGGTCATGCACGAACGCGACGACCGAACGCGGATGAATCAGCAGTTCATCGGCGGATTCGCTCGTATGCGGTGTCACGCGAATCGCGAGCCGCGAGGCATCGGCGCGCGGCAAATCCACCGCGTCGAGCCAGGGCGCAGCGCCTTCGATACGCGTCGTCTCCCCGCCGAGCAGATCCGACACGAAGCGCTTGCCGCGTTCGATATCGGCGAGCACGTAGCCGGGCGGCGGATTCAGCAGGCACGTACCGAAGCGCAACTCGCCGCTCGTCGTAATGGCGGGCGTCGTGCCGAGCGCCTCGGCAATCTCGCGCGCCATCGCATTCACGCCGCTTAAGCCACCCAGCAGCGGCACGACCGCGCTGCCGTCTTCTGCGACGGCCAGTACGGGCGGCTCCGCGCCCTTGTCCGAGAGACCGGCCGCGAGCGCGCGAATGACGATGCCCGCCGCGCACAACGCGATCACCGGCGTGCCGCGTGCATACAGTCCGCGCAGATGCGGGCCGAGTTCATCGAAGCCGACATCCACGTCCGCGTTCATCCGACGCGCGAGGCCATGCACGCGCGCGCCGGGATAAAGCGTCTGGATGCGTCGCGCGGTATCGAGCGCGCCTGCGCCGAGTATCACGATGGCGGGCGCTGGCACCGTGTTCATGCCTGCCATTTTTTCCCCGGCACGACGAGCAATGAGAAGTACGGCGACGCCATTGGATCGACATCGTCGAGCGGCACGATGCGCTGATTCGTCATGGTCGCGCGCTCGACGTACAGCGCGCGTTGCGCGAGGCCGAGCTCGTTCAAGACGCGTCGAACCTTGTCGAAATTGCGGCCGAGCTTCATCACGACAGCGGCGTCCGCCGCCGCGAGCCGCGTCTTGAGTTCGTGTTCCGGCAGCACGCCCGAGAGCACGGCGAGACTCTGATTGCGATACACGAGCGGCGCGCCGAGCACGGCGACACCGCCCAACATCGAACACACGCCCGGCACCACTTCGGTCTGAAAACGCGCGGCGAGCCGGTCGTGCAGATACATGTAGGAGCCGTAGAAAAACGGATCGCCTTCGCAAATCACCGCGACGTCGCGGCCCGCTTCGAGATGATCCGCGACCCGCAGTGCGGATTCATCGTAGAAATCGGCGATGATCGTCTCGTAGCAAAGCGGCGGTTCGAGCGCTTCGGTCGTGACCGGATACACGAGCGGCAAGCGCGTTTGCGCTTCGCCGAGATGCGCTTCGATAATGCCGAACGCGTTGCCTTTTTTGCCCTTCGCGACGAAATACGCGACAACGGGTGCGCTTTTAAGCAAACGCAGCGCCTTGACCGTGATCAGTTCCGGGTCGCCCGGCCCCACGCCGAGACCCAACAGACGTCCGCTCATTTATTCGATCTCCGTTGCGAGCGCGTTCACGGCCGCCGCCGCCATCGCGCTGCCGCCGCGTCGCCCGGCGAGCGCCACGAACGGCACGCCGCGACTGTCGGCGGCGAGCATCGCCTTCGATTCCGCCGCGCCGATGAAACCGACCGGAAAGCCGAGAATCAGCGCGGGCTTCGGGGCGCCCGTGTCGAGCAGATCGAGCAGGTGAAAGAGCGCGGTCGGCGCATTGCCGATCACCACGACGCTCCCTTCGAGCAACGGCCGCCACAGTTCGAGCGCGGCGGCCGAGCGCGTATTGCCGAGCGCGCGCGCGCGATCCGGCACGGAGGGATCGTTCAGCGTGCAGATCACGCGGTTGTCCGCAGGCAGCCGCGCGCGCGTGATGCCCTCGGCGACCATGCGCGCGTCGCAGAGAATCGGCGCGCCTGCCGCGAGCGCGGCGCGGCCCGCTGCGCCCGCGCCCGGCGAAAAGCGCAGGTCGTCGGCGGCGTCCACCATGCCGCACGCGTGGATCACGCGCACCGCGAGTTTTTCGAGGTCGGCGGGGATTGCATCGAGCCTGGCTTCGGCGCGGATCGTCGCGAACGATTGGCGGTAGATTTCCTGTCCGTCGCGGATGTAATCAAGCATCGGGGTTGCTCCGGGCGAGCCAGTCGGCTGCCTCTTGAATCGTCAGATGATGGGCCACGCAGACCCCGAAGCCTTCGGCTCTAGCGGCGTCTGCGTTTTGATAGAGATCGTAGCGGCCGGGCGCGACGGCGAGCAGCGTAAACGGTACGCGGTGCGCGGCGGCGCACGAGCGCGTGCAGCCACTGAGATGAACTTGCACCGAGGGCGGCAAGCGCGCGGCGAGACGAAGTGCGTCGGCCTTCGTATCGGCTGCGCCTTTCGCGCATCCCGTCGATCCCGCGCACGCGATCAACCGCGCGAACGGTTCGTCCGGCGCGATGGCGAAGCCGAGCGCGCGAAGTGTGGCGATCGTGGACGAGGCGTCGGCCGCGGCGATATCCGGCAGCAGCACACTTTGCCATGGCGTCATGCGCAGGCGCGCGCTGCCTTTTTGATCGGCGAGATGCGCGAGCGCGCGCAGGCTTGCTGGATCGAGGCGGCCGAGCACGGGTTGCGCGCCGACGTACATCGGTCCCGCCGCGCACTGAGCGTGCGCGCCGAGTCGCAGCGATGGATCGGCGGGCGGACGTCGCCACGCCTGCACGGTGGCGTCGCGAAGCAAAGGGATATTTGACAGACGGCTTATGAACGCGTCCGGCGGCAATGTCGCGAGCAGATCGCGCATGCGGGATCGATCGGGCGCGGCGAGATCGAGAAACGTGTGCAGCAGCGCATGCACGAGCGCGGGAACGTGCCGCGTCGCGACGGCGGCTAACGCGGGCGTGTCGTGTGCATCGACCGGCGGGCAGCCCGCGAGACCGAACGCGAAATGCTCGGCGTCCATCGCGGCGAGCCAGATATCGTGCGCGTGATCGAGCATCGCGAGTGGCTCGCCGCCATCGAGCAGCAGCGCGAATTTCGGCGAGAGCGCGTGCAGCCGCGTGTCGCGCTGCATCTGCGCGAGCAGGTTTGCGGCGAGCGTCGAGACATCGTTTTTAGCGGCGTGATCGAGGCCTGCGAGCGGACTCGTCATCAGGTTGCGCGTGTCGTCGGCGCCGGGCGTCGAGGGTCCGAGCCCGGCGTCGAGCAGCGTATCGACGAGCGCTTGCTGCGACTCGTCGCGCACGCCGCGCAACTGCAGATTCGCACGATTGGTCACTTCGATCGCGCCCGAGCCGAAGCGCGCGGCGGCATCGGCGATCGCGCGCCCCTGCGCCGCACTGAGTTCGCCGCCCGGCAGCCGGACGCGGCACAGCCCGCCGTCGCGCGCGGCGACCACGCGCAACAGCCCCGGACACGCGGATGCGCCCGGCGTGGATGCGCCCGGCGCGGCTGCGCGCGGCGCGGCTGACGCCGGTCGAGGCACGTGAGACGATGCGTGTGCAGGTAGTTTCAAAGCAGGACCCGGGACTTCTTCGCGATAGTAGCGCCGTGCCGCCAGCATGACGGCAACGGCTGCCGCGCCGGTACACCCCGCCCGGCACGGGCTTCACGCGAAACGGATGGTCGGCAGGTCTCTTGGCTGGCAGGTCACGATCCGCGCCGGCCTTCCCGGTAAAAACCAGTGGCAGTGGAGCGCGGACTCGCTGCGTACAATTGCGGGGGCAGCCACAGTGTTGCTGTGTTCCCTGTTAGGCCCGGAAGGGCACCGACGAACGCTGTATTATGCCCGCTTTTCAGGGCTCGACTGGCGCGATCCGCGTCGCGTTTGCGGCTCGCGCGCGCTCTAAGTTTTTCAATCGGCAGGAACCGGATCAAGAGGAAACGGCGGATGTCACCGTGGCTGACCGTGGTGGGGATCGGAGAGGACGGGTGGGACGGGATCGGCCGGCTCGCGCGGCGGGCGCTGCTCGACGCCGACGCGATCTACGGCGGCGAGCGGCATCTCGCGCTGCTGCCACGCGGTTTGCGTGCCGAGCGGATGCCATGGCCGAAGCCGTTTTCCGTCGATACGCTGCTCGCGCGGCGCGGCGGCCATTGTCTGTGCGTGCTCGCGAGCGGCGATCCGATGTTCTACGGTGTCGGCGCGACGCTCGCGCGTAGCGTGCCGCCCGAACAACTGCGTGTGTTGCCCGCGCCTTCTTCGCTCTCGCTCGCGGCCGCGCGGCTCGGCTGGCCGCTGCATGAAGTCGCGCATGTCTCGCTCGTCGGGCGGCCGCTCGCGGCGCTCCGGGCGCAACTCTTTCGCGGTGCGCGTCTTTTAGTTTTGAGCAGCGATGGCGCGAGTCCCGTCGCGATTGCCGCGCTGCTTTGCGACGCAGGTTTCGGCGCGAGCCGGGTGAGCGTGTTCGAGCATCTGGGTGGCGAGTTGGAACGGCGGATCGACAGTCGCGCCGATGCGTGGGGCGACGCGCCTGCCGCCGCGTTAAATCTGGTTGCCATCGAATGTCGTCGCGAGAACACGCACGCGGGGCTGCCGCTCACGCCGGGCCTTCCCGACGACGCCTATCGGCACGACGGCCAGCTCACCAAACGCGACGTGCGCGCGATCACGCTCGCGCGCCTCGCGCCCGCGCCGGGCGAATTGCTGTGGGATGTCGGCGCGGGTTGCGGCTCGATCGGGATCGAGTGGATGCGCGCGCATCCGTCTTGCCGCGCGATTGCCGTCGAAGCCGATGCCGGACGTCAGGCGCTGATCGAACACAATCGCGACGCGCTCGGCGTGCCCGCGCTGCAACTCGTCGCGGGCGAGGCGCCCGCCGCGCTCGACGGATTGTCCACGCCCGACGCGATTTTTATCGGCGGCGGGGTGACCGCGGCGGGCATGCTCGACGCGTGCTGGTCGCGTCTGCGAAGCGGTGGACGGTTGATCGCGAATGCCGTTACGTTGCAAAGCGAGGCAGCGCTGGTTGCGTGGCGCGAAAACCATGGCGGCGAACTGACGCGCATTGGCGTGGCACAGGCCGCGCCGCTCGGCGGCTTCGATACGTGGCGGCAAGCGTTGCCGATCACGCTGCTCCACGCGATAAAACCATGATGCGCGCTCGTGAATTCCGCCATGCGTGATGAGACCGGCGAGCAGCCCGCGCCGCTTCGCAGCGGCTACACCACCGGCAGTTGCGCGACCGCGACGAGCCTCGCCGCCGCACGCCTGTTGCTCGGCGGCGTGACAAGCGAGCGCGCGGAAATCACGTTGCCGAAGGGTCAGCATGTCCCGATGCCGCTCGTATTCTGCAGAAGGATCGGTGCGAACGAGGCGGAGGCGGGCATGATCAAGGACGCAGGCGACGACCCCGACGTGACACACGGCGCGATCGTGTTTGCACGCGTGCGCTTGATAAACGAGACTGGTGTGCGTTTTCTCGCCGGGCCGGGCGTGGGGACGGTGACGCGCGCGGGACTTGCGCTCGGCATCGGCGAACCGGCGATCAATCCCGTGCCGCGCCGGATGATGACCGATCATCTCGACGCCCTCGCCGACGAATACGGTTATACGGGTGGCTTTGAAGTGAGCATCGGCGTGGAAAACGGCGAGGCGCTCGCGCTCAAAACGATGAACCCGCGGCTCGGCATCGTCGGCGGATTGTCGATACTCGGCACGAGCGGGATCGTCCGGCCATTTTCATGCTCGGCCTATATCGCGTCGATCCATCAAGGCATCGACGTCGCGCGCGCGAACGGCTACACGCACCTCGCGGCATGCACCGGCAACCAGAGCGAAGACGCGATGCGTGCGCGCTATAGTTTGCCGGATATCGCGCTGATCGAAATGGGCGACTTCGTGGGCGCGGTGCTGAAACACTTGCGGCGCGCGCCGGTCGCGAAACTGAGCGTGTGCGGCGGCTTCGGCAAGATGAGCAAGCTCGCGGCGGGCCATCTCGATCTGCATAGCAGAAACTCGAGCATCGACCTTCCGCAACTCGCGTCATGGGCCGCCGATGCGGGCGCGAACGACGCACTGCAAGCCGCGATGCGCGCCGCCAACACGAGTCAGGAAGCGCTCGCGCTGGGGCGGGCGGAAGGCGTTGCGCTCGGCGATATCGTCTGCCGCCATGCGCGCCGTTTTGCGTTGACGGTCGTGCCGTCCGGCGTGGAAGTGGAAGCGTTCGCGATCGATCGGCAGGGGCGGCTTATCGGAGAATCGCGATGACGCGTGTGCTTTTGCTCGGCGGCACGGGCGATGCGTTGGCGCTCGCGCGGCATCTCGGCCCGGCGCACGTTTATAGTCTCGCGGGGCTTGGGCGCGTGCCGCAGGATCTCGCGTGTTCGGTGCGCGTGGGCGGTTACGGCGGCGCGGCGGGTTTGGCCGCGTTTATCGTGGCGGAGAGGATCGGTCTCGTGATCGACGCGACGCATCCGTATGCCGCGCAGATGAGCCGCAATGCCGCTGCCGCGTGCGCCACGGCACGCGTGCCGTGCTGGGCCGTGCGTCGCGCGCCGTGGCGCCGCCAGGCAGGCGACGACTGGCGCGACGCGCGCAATTGGGCCGATCTCGAGCGTTTGATAGCGCCGTTCGAGCGGCCATTGTGGACGCTCGGGCGCGAGCCGCTCGCGCATCTCGACGAGATTCCGGCGTCGCAATACTGGACCGTACGGTGTCTCGATCCGCAACCGCCTCACACACCGGATCATGCACGCGCGGCGATTCTCGATGCACGCGGTCCGTTCGCGCTCGATGCAGAGCGGGCGCTGTTCATCGAACGCAACATCGACGTATTGATCAGCAAGAACAGCGGCGGCGCGGCAACCGAGGCGAAGCTCGCCGTGGCGCGCGAATTGGGCGTGCCGGTGGTGATGCTCGCTCGGCCCGATTTGCCCGCTGTCGATCGTGAATTCGACGATGCCACGGCGGCGCGCGTTGCGCTCGCCGCGTGGCTCGACCCTGCACAACTTACAGAATAAGCCTTAAATGATGGTCTATTTCATCGGCGCGGGTCCGGGCGACCCCGAACTCATTACGGTAAAAGGGCAGCGCCTGATTCGCGCTTGCCCGGTGATTCTTTATGCGGGGTCGCTCGTGCCGGAGGCCGTGCTCGCCGGACATTGCGCGCGGCAAGTGGTCAACACCGCCGATCTCGATCTCGATGAAATCATCGTGCTGCTGGCCGCCGCGCATGCCGAAGGTCACGACGTCGCGCGCGTGCATTCCGGCGATCCATCGCTTTACGGCGCAATCGGCGAGCAGATTCGGCGGCTGAACGCGCTTGCGATTCCGTACGAGATCGTGCCGGGCGTGACGGCGGCGGCTGCATCGGCCGCGACGCTGGGTTGCGAGCTCACCTTGCCCGGCGTCTCGCAGACCGTCATTCTCACGCGCTACGCTACCAAGACCGCGATGCCCGAAGGCGAGCAGCTCGCCGATCTCGCGCGCCACAGGGCGACGCTCGCGATCCATCTCGGCGTGCGGCATATCGAGCGGATCGTTGAGATTCTCGCGCCGCATTACGGCATGGATTGCCCGGCGGCCGTCGTGTTTCGCGCGAGCTGGCCGGACGAGGAGAAGGTGCTCGGTACGCTTGCGGATATCGCGGAGAAGGTACGCACGAGGGGCATCGAGCGGACGGCGCTGATCGTGGTCGGACGCGTGCTTGACGCGGTTGATTTTAGCGATTCGTCGTTGTATGGGGGAGGGCTAGCCGGGTGAAGCGGCTAGCCCTCGCGCCTCAACGACGTTCCGCGATCCCCCCACCCGCCTTGCGCCCCTTCGCCCTTCTCGCCAGCATATTCAACCCCTCCACCAGCGCAGAAAAAGCCATCGCCGCATAGATATACCCCTTCGGCACATGCGAGCCGAAGCCCTCGGCCACCAGCGTCATACCGATCACGAGCAGAAAGCCGAGCGCCAGCATCACGACGGTCGGATTCCGGTCGATGAAGCGCGAGAGCGGACCGGCCGCGAACATCATCACCGTGACCGCCGCGATCACCGCGACGAACATGATCGGAATGTGCTCGGTCATGCCGACGGCGGTCACGATACTGTCGATCGAGAACACGAGGTCGAGCACGAGAATCTGGCCGATCGCCGAGAGCGGCGTGATGCTCGCGCCGCGTGTGCTGGCCTCGTTCGCGCTGTCGTCGTGGGAGACGTGGTGATGGATCTCGGTCGTCGCTTTCCACACCAGAAATAAGCCGCCCGCAATCAGGATCAGGTCGCGCCACGAGAAGTCGTGGCCGAACGCGGTGAAGATCGGCGCGGTCAGCCTGACGATCAACGCGACGGTGCCAAGCAAGCCGAGACGCATCAAAAGTGCGAGCGCGATGCCGAGTTTTTGCGTGCGCGCGCGATGTTCCTCGGGCAGTTTGTTGGTGAGGATCGAGATGAAGATCAGGTTGTCGATGCCCAGCACGACTTCCATGACGACGAGCGTCGCAAGGGCCGCCCACGCGGCGGGGTCGCTGGCAAGTGCTGCGAGATAGTCCATAAGGGCTTTGATTGACTCGGATGACGTTGACGAAATCTCGCGCGTCGAGGCGCGGGAGGGGCCAATGATACGTGATGCCCTGCTGAAACCGTAAGGCAAATGAAATATTCAGAGCGCCGATTCGAGCCGAAGTTCGATCGCGACCTCTACAGACTAGCTTCCGCCTCCCCAGTCGCGACTTTTTTTCAAAGAGCGGCGGAAAGGTGACGGTTTTTGGCGGTTCGGTCAGGCAATCGGACAGTTTCCATCCGGTCAGGACCGGCCCCAGTTCGAAGACAAAGATCGGATGTTAAAGCGATTTGCCGGAAATTGATTGCGCCTGTGCTGATTGGGCCTGTTTATTGCGTTCCATCTTTCGCGATGTCTGTTTGCCATTTGCGATGTGCCGGCCTTATGCGCCAGCCATCGTCCGACTCGCACTGCTGATCCGTAGTCCGACTGTTGCTTGACAGTCGCTGCCCGCTTCCGGGCATCGAACGGAATTCAGCCATCCGGTGGATCTCCACGTTGTTTCGGGCCGCCGTTCTGACGCTTTCAAAACGCCAGAAACCGGTTCCACCGGTTCTTTTATTTTTCCTCTGCGGTGGCGCGAAACGCGCTGCCCGCATCGCGTCGCTGGACGTCGAACGGTTTCCTTCCGGACTTCATCAGGTCCGTCGGCACCCTTCGACGCTCGAACGCCGATGCATCGAACAAGGAGGCTTGAATCCATGCAACATCGTCCTGCCAGAATCGCCGTCGGCGTGGCACTTGGCGTTATCGTGCTCGGGCTGCTCGGCCGGGCCATCGGTGCCGATGCGTTCCGTCAGTACGGCGCCGATCTGGTCTATTACACGGGACGCCATCTCGTGCTCGTCGGCTATTCGATGGCGGCGGCACTCGTCGTCGGCGTGCCGGCGGGCGTGCTGCTGAGCCGCCCGTCGTTCTCGCGCCACGCCGAGCGCTTCATGCAGGTGTTCAACATCGGCAACACGATTCCGTCGCTCGCGGTGCTCGCCATCGCGCTCGGAATTTTCGGGATCGGCGATCTGCCGGCGATCATCGCGCTCTTTCTCGCGTCGCTCCTGCCGATCACGCGCAATACCTACGAAGGCATGAAGAACGTTTCGGGCGCGTTGCGTGAGGCGGCGCGCGGGATCGGCATGACGCCGTGGCAGTCGCTGATTCGCGTGGAATTGCCGAACGCGCTGCCGATCATGATCGGCGGTATTCGCACCGCGCTTGCGATCAACGTGGGCAGCGCGCCGCTCGCGTATCTGATCGGCGCGGACAGTCTCGGCACGCTGATCTTTCCGGGCATCTATCTGAACAACCAGCAGCAGATGCTGCTCGGCGCGGCCGCCACGGCGCTCCTCGCGCTGGCGCTGGATGCGCTCGTCGCAGCAGGCAGCCGGCGCGCGCTCGCACGTCGCGGACTCGCGGCATGACGGGCGGCATCACGCGCGTCAATTCATTCAACACACGCAACGGAGAACGACAATGAGAGCTTCGATGCTCAGGCGCGGCCTCGCGCTCGCTGCGCTTCTCGGTGCTTGCCTTCAGGCGAGCGCGGCGCAGGCCGCGGAACTCGTGGTTGGCGGGAAGAACTTCACCGAGCAATACGTGCTGACCGAAATCACGGCGCAATATCTGCGCGCGAAGGGTTACACGATCGACGCGCGCACCGGCCTCGGCAGCGTGCTGATGCGCAGCGCGCAGGAGAACGGGCAGATCGACGTGGCCTGGGAATACACTGGCACGGCGGCGCTCGTCTATAACAAGATCACCGAGAAACTCGATCCGAAGGCGATGTACGAACGCGTCAAGGAACTCGATGCGAAGCGCGGTCTGGTGTGGCTCGATGCGTCGCCGCTCAACAATACGTATGCGCTCGGCTTGCCGCAGGAAGCGGCGCAAAAGAGCGGCATCCGCACGATTTCGCAGTTGGCGGCGCGGCTCAATGCCGAGCCGAAAACGAAGCACGTCTTCGCGATGGATGCGGAATTTGCAAATCGCGCGGATGGTCTGAAGCCGCTCGAAGCCGCTTACGACATGCATTTCAGCCGCGCCGAAATCAAGCAGATGGACCCCGGTCTCGTGTACACGGCGCTGCATAACAACCAGGTGCCGATCGGCCTGATCTACACGACCGATGGCCGCGTGAAGGGCTTCAACATCGTGCCGCTGGAAGACGACAAGCACTACTTTCCGGCCTACAACGCGACGCCGGTCGTGCGCAAACCGACGCTCGATGCAAACCCGCAACTCGCGGCGCAACTGAACGCGCTGTCGGCGGCGCTCAACAACGACACCGTGCTGGAAATGAACAAGCAAGTCGATATCGACGGCAAGTCGGTGCAGGCCGTCGCGGCCGATTTTCTGCGCACGCACAAGCTGCCATAACGAGGCCGACACATGAACGTATTCGACTATCTGTCGGCCAACTGGCCGGAATTGATTCAACTGACCCTGCAGCATATTTATCTGGTGGGAATCGCGGTGGGCTGCGCGATTGTCGTCGGCGTGCCGCTCGGCATTTTCATCAGCCGCCATGAATGGCTCGCCGCGCCGATGCTCGGCGTCGCGACAATCATCCTGACGCTGCCGTCCATCGCGCTGTTCGGTCTGATGATCCCGCTCTTTTCGCGCTTCGGGCAGGGCATCGGCGCGCTACCGGCGATCACCGCCGTGTTCCTTTATTCGCTGCTGCCGATCATGCGCAACACGTATCTCGCGCTGTCGAACGTGGACGCGGGCATCAAGGAAGCGGGCGTCGGTATCGGCATGACGTACTGGCAACGGCTGCGGCTTGTCGACTTGCCGCTCGCCGTGCCGGTGATTCTCGGCGGCGTGCGGACCGCGGTCGTGATGAACATCGGCGTGATGACGATTGCGGCGGTGATCGGCGCGGGCGGCCTCGGCAGCCTCATCATTCGCGCGATCGGGCAGAGCAACATGATGAAGCTGCTCGTCGGCGCGGTACTCGTGAGCCTGTTGGCAATCATCGCCGATTTGGCATTGCAGGCGCTCCAGCGTCTTTTGACACCGAAGGGAGTCCAGAAAACATGATCGAACTCGACCAACTCACCAAGACTTTCACGCAGAAGGACGGCCAGCAAGTGAAGGCCGTCGATTCAGTGAGCCTCACCGTGGGCGAAGGCGAAATCTGCGTGTTTCTCGGGCCGTCGGGCTGCGGCAAGACCACGACGCTCAAGATGATCAACCGCCTGATCGAACCGACCTCGGGCCGCGTGCTGATCAACGGCGACGACACCACGGGCCTGAACGAAGTCGAACTGCGCCGGCGGATCGGCTATGTGATCCAGCAGATCGGGCTGTTCCCGAACATGACGATCGAGGAGAACATCACGGTCGTGCCGCGTCTGCTCGGCTGGGACAAGAAGCGCTGCCGCGAACGCGCGACCGAACTGATGTCGATGGTCGCGCTCGATCCGAAGCAGTATCTGAAGCGCTATCCGAAGGAACTGTCGGGCGGACAGCAGCAGCGCATCGGCGTGATCCGCGCGCTGGCCGCCGATCCGCCGGTGCTCCTGATGGACGAGCCGTTCGGCGCGGTTGATCCGATCAACCGCGAGTCGATCCAGAACGAGTTCTTCCAGATGCAGCGCCAGTTGAACAAGACCGTGATCATGGTGAGCCACGATATCGACGAAGCCATCAAACTCGGCGACAAGGTGGCCGTGTTCCGGCGCGGCACGCTCGTGCAATACGACCATCCGGACACGCTGCTCGCGCACCCGCGCGACGAATTCGTCGGCGCGTTCGTCGGCGCGGACAGCACGCTGAAGCGCCTCTTGCTGATCAAGGCGGGCGACGCCGCGACCCAGCCGGAAACCGCGCGCGCCGACACGCCGCTCGGGAGCGCCTACCAGATCATGGAAGAGAGCGACAACCGCTACCTGACCGTGCTCGACGACAACCGTCGCGCGCTCGGTTACGTTCAGCGGCGCGTGGCGCGCACCGGACAAGGCGCGGCGGGCGAGCACTTGCGGCCGTTCGCGAGCACGGTGTCCGTCGACGATAACTTGCGGATCGTGCTGTCCAAAATGTATCAATTCAATTCATCGTGGATGCCGGTGATCGATCCGGACGGCCTCTACGTAGGCGAGGTGACGCAGGATTCGATCGCCGATTATTTGAGCTCCGGCCGCTCGCGCCAGCAGACCGGACAGCCCGCCGCGATCGTTTCGCCGGCGGTCGTCGCCGCGCAGGCTGCGGCCGATGCAGCGGTGTCCGTGCGCTGACGCCGAGTGAGAAACGGCGCATCGATGGTAAAAAATTGAAACGCTTTCAGTGCGCTTTCGATTTTCGCGATGCGCCGTTTACGGGTAAACTCTAGGTCCTTTCGAGCGGCCGCGTCCGCTCGCCAAATTCCCGTTCGCGCCGTCGAGTTATCCGGCGCGGGCGTTATCCGCGTTACCCGTGGCGCGCTAGGCAGCATGCAGGCTAAATCTCAACGTTACGTCGAGCTGGATTTCTTTCGGGGTCTGGTTCTGCTCATCATCGTCGTCGATCACATCGGCGGCAGCATGCTCTCGCGCTTCACGCTGCACGCGTTCGCGCTGAACGACGCAGCCGAAGTGTTCGTTTTCCTCGGCGGTTTCGCGACCGCGACGGCCTACGCGGCGCTCGCCGCGCGCAAATCGGAATCGGCGGCGCGCGCGCGGTTTGTGCGGCGCGCGTTCGAGATTTATCGCGCGTTTCTCATCACGGCAGCGTTGATGCTCCTCGCCAGCTTCGTGCTGCGCCCGTTCTACGGCAGCGCGCCGAACCTGGCGCTCGGCGATCTCGACAGCCTCATGTCCGCGCCCGCCGGCTCGCTGCTCGACATTCTGACCTTCAAACGACAGCCTTATCTCGCGTCGGTCTTGCCGATGTACGCGTTTTTCGCGCTCGCCGCGCCGCTGATGTTGCCGCTCGCGCGCAGCAAACCGTGGCTTTTGCTGGGCGCAAGCGTGGTGTTGTGGGCGCTCGCGCCGCAGATCGGCGAATACCTGCCTTCGGTCGACGACAACCTGTGGGACTTCAACCCGGCCGCCTGGCAACTCATGTTCGTGCTCGGCGTGCTCGCGCGCTGCCAGCCGGTCTACCAGCGCGTGAGCGCGCACCGGTTCGGCTGGATCGTCAGCGTTGCCGCCCTCGCGCTGGTCGCGGGGATGGCGTATTACAAGCTGCTCGTGCTGCCGGGGCCGATCGACGCTGATTTCAAGCGCAATCTCGCGGGCGCGCGCATTGCGAATTTTCTGGCGATCGCGTGGCTGGCGGCGAATCTGGTGCGGTATGGCATCGTTCGACGGATCGCGCTGCGGACGCCGTGGATCGGCGCGGTGGGGCGTGACGGCATGGTGTGCTTTATCGCGAGCGCGGTGATTTCGCTTGTCGTCGATTCGGTGCTGTTCACGCTGACCGATGGGCTTATCAACGTGCCGTTCGGTCTAGCGGCCGATGCGGTCGCCATTTCCCTTCTGCTGGCCGTGCCGCAATTGCGCAAGCCGCTGCTTACCGCGATCGCGCCGAGGCGCGCGGCTGAGGCCGCCGAGACGACGGCGAGCGGGGTGCGCTGAGCGCCTCGGGCGCCGGTGGCTTGGTTTTGCGCCGTTTCTCGGCGTCGTCTGAAACGCTACTAACGGTCAGCGTTTTGGTGCGCTCACCTGCGGCGGCGACGTTCGTCGCGCCGGCCGTAGGGGTTGCTAGGTATCGGACAGGTTTAAAGCTTTGACGTGGGTCGCTGCGGCGACTGCCCATGGCACGGGCTTTGCTGAGACGTCCCGACTTCAATCAAAATAACGGATGTTTTATGCTCAAGCTCGCTATTCTCTTCGCCGTGATTTCCGTGATCGCAGGGTTTTTCGGCTTCGGCCGGGTATCGTCGGGGGCGGCCGGGATCGCCAAGATCTGCTTCTTCATCTTCCTTGTGCTGTTTGTGATCTTCTTGATTGTTGCTATTTCGGCTGGGTCTTTGGTGCTGTGATTTGGGGTTTGGCGGCGCTGTCTGCTTGGCACGCTTGCGGTTTCTCTTTCTTTGGCTAGCTGCAAAGAAACTAAGCAAAGAAAGCCACGCGGGATTTGGCGCCGTGGGGCGGCTTCGGGGTGAGTGGGTTACACCGTTTGATGCTCGAGTGCTTTCCGGGAACTTGCATTCGTGTAGGTCTATTAGCACGCCGCTATGCGCGGCAGCAGTCACTTTCTTTGCTGCTGCAAAGAAAGTAACCAAAGAAAGCAGCTTATCCGTCTAAGTGTCCACCACGAATGGTTTCCGGGAGTGGTGCGCAAGCTGACTCGGCCATCGCACCACACTACAGAGTGGAGCCGCTCATTCATCCCGGCAGGCACAATGTGCCTGCCGGCACGGCATTACCGAAAAACCAGCGACATGGCAAACGGCTACGCCGAAACAAAAGCCAAAGCCAAAGCCAAAGCCAAAGCCAAAGCCAAAGCCAAAGCCAAAGCCAAAGCCAAGTTCGATGCGAGCACGGCAAACCACCGGCCGAGGTTTTTGATAGACCCGTCGTCCTCGCGCAGCGAGGATGGAACTGACAGGCGCTGTGCCAAAACGAGCGAAATGCGCGCTAACCGAATCAGCTTGCGTGCCTATCCCAGTTGTTATGTGGGAGAGACACTTAGATGGTCACGCTGCTTTCTTTGCTTACTTTCTTTGCAGCAGCAAAGAAAGTGAGTCCCGCCCCGGACAGGGGCATCGCTAATAAACGTACACGAAAACAAGTTCCCAAGGCGCGCCCAGGCGACCAAAGCGAAGAGCGGCAGCAAAACCACACGCGCAGCACCGAACCGAACCGAACCGAAAAAAAACCTGTCCCATTTCGCGACACAGCGAAGCAAAA
Source organism: Caballeronia sp. SL1002 (assembly GCF_057814995.1). Lineage (NCBI taxonomy): Bacteria > Pseudomonadati > Pseudomonadota > Betaproteobacteria > Burkholderiales > Burkholderiaceae > Caballeronia > Caballeronia sp. SL1002. Next base: position 338,719 of record NZ_JBYMUW010000005.1, read on the forward strand.
AGTGTCCACGCCCGCGACACCCCACCCCCGCGGTCCACCCGCAAACCCATCCCCGCCACGATTGGCACACTTCTCGCAGAAGAACCCCCGCCACGCGCTACAAAACACCGCGCGGCACACTTCTAACGATATGCGAGGAGCACGCAATGAATCACGCAGAGATGAAGTTCCTGAACGCTGAATTCCCGTTCAAAAAGCAGTACGGCAATTTCATCGGCGGCGAGTGGGTCGCGCCTGTCGGCGGTGAGTATTTCGATAACATTTCGCCCATCACCGGCGAGCCGTTCACGTCGATCCCGCGATCGCGCGAAGCGGATATCGAACTGGCGCTCGACGCGGCACATCGCGCGAAAAGGGCCTGGGGCAAGCTACCGACGGCGGATCGCGCCAACATCCTGATCCGGATCGCGGATCGGATGGAACAGAATCTCGGGCGTCTCGCGCTCGCCGAAACCATCGACAACGGCAAGCCGCTACGCGAGACGACCGCGGCCGATATCCCGCTCGCCATCGACCATTTCCGCTATTTCGCGGGCTGCGTCCGGGCGCAGGAAGGCGCGCTCTCGCAAATCGACGACGACACGGTCGCCTATCACTTTCATGATCCGCTCGGCGTCGTCGGTCAGATCATTCCGTGGAATTTCCCGATCCTCATGGCCGCGTGGAAGCTCGCGCCCGCGCTGGCCGCCGGCAATTGCGTAGTGCTGAAACCCGCTGAGCAAACGCCGGCGTCGCTGCTCGTGCTGATGGAAATTATCGGCGATCTGCTGCCGCCCGGCGTGCTGAACGTGGTGAACGGCTTCGGGCTGGAAGCGGGAAAACCGCTCGCGTCGAGCAAGCGGATCGCGAAAATCGCGTTCACGGGCGAGACATCGACAGGCCGCCTCATCATGCAGTACGCGAGCCAGAATCTGATTCCCGTCACGCTCGAACTGGGCGGCAAGAGCCCGAACATTTTCTTCGCCGACGTGATGAACGCCGACGACAGCTACTTCGACAAGGCGCTCGAAGGCTTCGCGATGTTCGCGCTCAATCAGGGCGAAGTGTGTACGTGTCCGTCGCGCGTGCTGATCGACGAAAGTATTTATGACCGTTTCATGGAGCGCGCGCTCAAGCGCGTGGCCGCGATCAATCAGGGGCATCCGCTCGACATGAAGACGATGATCGGCGCGCAGGCTTCGCAGGAACAACTCGAAAAAATCCTTTCGTATGTGGATATCGGCAAGAGTGAGGGCGCTGAATGTCTGATTGGTGGCGAGCGGGCGCAATTCGACGGCGAACTCTCGAACGGTTACTACGTGAAGCCGACCGTTTTCCGTGGCAACAACAAGATGCGGATTTTCCAGGAGGAAATTTTCGGACCGGTCGTGTCCGTGACGACCTTCAAGACCGAGGAGGAAGCGCTGGAAATCGCCAATGACACGCTTTACGGCCTCGGCGCGGGCGTCTGGACGCGCGATGGCACGCGTGCGTATCGCGTGGGCCGCGAGATTCAGGCGGGCCGTGTATGGACCAATTGCTATCACGCCTATCCGGCGCACGCGGCGTTCGGCGGCTATAAGCAATCGGGTATCGGCCGCGAAAATCACCGGATGATGCTCGACCACTATCAGCAGACGAAAAACCTGCTGGTGAGCTACAGCGAAGCGCCGCTCGGCTTCTTCTGAGCGCACGTGGCGCGTCGCGCTTATCCGCTGCACGACTCGCTCGCGGATAAGCGCGCGCTTCACGGCCAGACAATGTTAAATTCCTCCGGAGACATTCATTCGACGGAACGGGCGCGATGCGACCCGTCCGCGATGAACACAAGGAGGAGACGATGCAGCGGCACTCGGTTTCCGCGTCGCGCAATCCGGACGGCATGCACGCTCCGGGCGACTCGCAAGACATGATCAGCAACTCACACGCACGGTCGGCCACGTTCGGCCTGACGTCTTCGATGCGACCCGATTACGGCGTCCTGCCGCGCGCCGATCTGGCGCTCAAGCTCGACCAGAATCACGCGCTCTTCACGCACGCGTTGCCCGTGATGGAGACGCTCTACGCGCAGATCGTGAACACGCACAGCATGATCGCGTTGACCGACGCGAGCGGGCTGATTCTGCATTCGCTCGGCGACGACGACTTCCTCGCCCGCGCCGATAAAGTCGCATTGCGCGCGGGCGCGGTGTGGAGCGAGGCGCAGCAGGGCACCAACGCGATCGGCACGGCCATCGCGGAACTCGGCGCGACGACCATCCACGGCGATCAGCACTATCTGCGCGCCAACCGTTTCCTGACCTGTTCGAGCGTGCCGATTCTCGATCCGCTCGGCAATCTCGGCGGCGTGCTCGACGTGACCGGCGATTGCCGCAGTTATCACCAGCACACGATGGCCCTCGCCAGGATGTCGGCGCAGATGATCGAAAACCGGTTGATTTCCAGCGCTTTTCCCGAGTCGATCCGCTTGCATTTTCATAGCCGGCCAGAATTTATCGGCACGCTGATGGAAGGCATCGCCGCGTTCGATCGAGATGGACGCTTCCTGAGCGCGAACCGCAGCGCGCAGTTTCAACTCGGCATGGCGCTCGCTGGACTTCGCGCGCAAACGCTCGATACGCTGTTCCTCGTTTCGTCCGATGAACTCCTGCCGCAAGCGGGCGCTGCCGCGTTTCCGCTCGGTCTGCATAGCGGCGTGAAGGTGTTTGCGCGCGTGGAATGCGCGCGGCGCAGCGTCGTCACGGCCACGCCGCCGCGCGAGGCGGCGTTCTCCAGCCTCGGTTATTTATCGACGGGCGACCGGCAAGTCGCGGATACGATCGCGCGCGTGCGCCGCGTGATCGGCAAAAATATTTCGATCTTGATCGGCGGTGAAACGGGGACGGGCAAGGACGTGCTCGCCAACGCCATTCATCGCGATTCGCCGCAGCGCGCGGGGCCGTTCGTCGCCGTGAATTGCGCGTCGTTGCCGGACACGCTGATCGAAGCCGAACTCTTCGGCTATTCGGAGGGCGCGTTTACCGGCGCGGCTAAGCGCGGCGCGCCGGGCCGGATTGCGCAGGCGCACGGCGGAACGCTCTTTCTCGACGAAATCGGCGACATGCCGCTCGCGCTGCAAAGTCGCCTGTTGCGCGTGCTGCAGGAGCGGGTGGTGCAGCCGCTTGGCGGCGCGCGCGCGACGCCTGTCGATTTCGCGCTGATCTGCGCCAGCAACCGCAATCTGCGCGAGCGCGTGGGTGCGGGCGAATTTCGCGAGGACCTGTATTACCGGATCAACGGTCTGCTCGTGACGCTGCCGCCGTTGCGCGAGCGCAGCGATCTCGCGGCGACGGTCGATAAAATCCTGCGCAGCGAGCGTTTCGCGGGGCGCGTGGTCGGCGTGGACGACGACGTGCTCGCGATGTTCGCGCGGCATCGATGGCCGGGCAATTTCCGGCAACTGAGCAACGTGTTGCGCACGGCGTCCGCGATGCTCGACGATGACGAATCGCACATCGGAATCGTGCATCTGCCGCAGGATTTCATCGACGATCTGAGCGACGCCGATGCGCCTTGCATTCGTGGATCGCGGCTGGATGACATCGCGGCGTCGGCGGTATCGGCGGCGCTCGATGCACATGGCGGCAACGTGTCGGCGGCGGCGCGCGTGCTCGGCGTGTCGCGCACGACTGTCTACCGGAAGATGAAGGGTTAGCTTTCGTCGGCGATTTTCGGTGGCGACGCGTCGGCCAGCAATGTGTCGCTGTGGTCTTTCAGGCTCACGCCCGTGAGCTTGAGGCGCCGCGCCTCGTTCAGCAGATAGTGCAGCTTGAACGCAGCGAGATCGTAGGCGAGACCTTCGGGACGCATGTTCGAAATGCAGTTGCGCTCCGCGTCGCTGCGCCCGACGCGCGGCGCGTAGGTCAGATACACGCCGAGACTATCCGGCGAACTCAAACCCGGCCGCTCGCCGATCAACATCACCACGATGCGCGCACCCAGCAGTTCGCCGATGCCGTCGCCGAGCGCGACGCGCGCCTGCGTCGCTACGACTACGGGGCCGATCTTCCACCCGTCGAGCTTCAGCCGCATGCGTTCGAGAAATGGCACCGCGTGGCGCGTAGCCGCATACGCCGACAAACCGTCCGCGACGACGAACACGATGTCCGGCGCGTCGTTTTCACTGGCGTGCGCCGCGATGTGCGCCGCGCTTTCATCGGCGAGCTTACGGCCCAGATCCGGCCGCCGCAAATAGTGATCGCGATCGGGGGCTGCGCTGAATGCGTCGAGCGTCTCGAAGCCGGCGGCGTGTAACGCTACGTTGAGCGCGGCGGTATCGAGCGGCTGATGCACGGCATCGCGCGCCTGCGCATGCGAGAGATTGAAGGCGAGCAGCGGCGCAGTCGGCAGACTGCTGCCCGCGCGGCCGAGCGCGATACGCGCCTGCGTAAAACGGCGCAACGTGTCCCACGGATTCGTGTTCACCGGGCCGGGCGGAAGATCGTCGCGATCGTTCATGATTCACTGATCCATTCGAGCAGCGGCTGGCGCGCGGCGTGATCGCGCAAGAGGCCGAGCGTGTCGGTAATGTGCATTTTTTCGAGCCACGTCTCGAACTCGGGCGCGCGCTTGAGTCCGAGCACGCGGCGCACGTAGAGTGCATCGTGAAACGACGTGCTTTGATAATTGAGCATGACATCGTCCGCGCCGGGCACGCCCATGATGAAGTTCACGTTCGCGACGCCGAGCAGCGTCAGGAGCGTGTCCATGTCGTCCTGGTCCGCTTCGGCGTGGTTCGTGTAGCAGATATCGCAGCCCATCGGCACGCCGAGCAGCTTGCCGCAAAAGTGATCTTCGAGGCCGGCGCGAATGATTTGCCGGCCGTCGTACAGATACTCCGGGCCGATGAATCCGACCACCGTATTCGTCAGGAGCGGCTTGAACTTGCGCGCGACGGCGTAGGCGCGGACCTCGCAGGTCTGTTGATCGACGCCGTGATGCGCGTCGGCCGATAGCGCGCTGCCCTGGCCGGTTTCGAAGTACATCAGATTGTCGCCGACGGTGCCGCGCTTCATCGATAAACCCGCTTCGTACGCTTCCTGAAGCAGTTTCAGCGAGACGCCGAAGCTCGCGTTCGCTTTCTCGGTGCCCGCGATGGACTGGAACACGAGATCGACGGGCGCGCCTTTTTCGATCGCGGCGATGGTGTTGGTCACATGCGTGAGCACGCACGATTGCGTGGGGACGTCGTAGCGCTGGCGGAATTCATCCATCATCTTGAGCAGCGTGGTGATCGCGTTGAGCGAATCCGACGCGGGATTGATGCCGATCACCGCATCGCCGCAACCGTACATGAGGCCGTCTAGCATCGAGGCCGCGATGCCTTTGACGTCGTCGGTCGGATGGTTCGGCTGAAGGCGCACCGAGAGTCTGCCCGGCAGGCCGATCGTGTTGCGAAAGCGCGTGACGACGGGGCGTTTTTTCGCCGCGAGGATCAGGTCCTGATTGCGCATCAGCTTCGATACGGCGGCGACCATTTCGGGCGTCAGGCCGTCCGCGATGCGGATCAGCGCGGCGGAATCGGTGGAATCGGCGAGCAGCCAGTTGCGGAAATCGCCCACGGTCAGATGCGAGATTTCCGCGAAGGCTTGGGGCGAGTGATCGTCGATGATGAGTCTCGTGACCTCGTCCGATTCGTAGGGGATTGTGGTTTCTTGCAGGAACGTGCGGAGCGGGATGTTTGCCAGCGCCATTTTTGCGGCGACGCGCTCCTCTTCCGTCGCGGCCGTGATGCCCGCGAGTTCGTCGCCCGAGCGGAGGGGGCTTGCTTTCGCTAGCACGGTTTTGAGGTCCGCGAAGCGGTAGGTCGTCGTGCCGATCGGTTCTTGGTAGCTCATCGCGGGGTTCTCGCTCTCGCTCGGGGACTTGGGTTTGCTGCGCAAGCTATTTTGCGCTGGTTTTGATTTTGGTTTTCTGCGGTTGCTGGACGGGTTCCGGTTTTGGGTTTGCTCGCGCCCCGCGTTTTGTTGTTCTGTGCTTCTTGGACGCTTGCACTCGGTTTGGTTTGCTGGCGCCGTTTGGTTTTGTTTGCCTGTGGTTTGTGGGAACTTGCTTTCGTGTAGGTCTGACTGGTGCCCCTTGCTTTTGTTTGCCTGTGCTTCTTCTGAACTTGCTTTCGTGTAGGTCTATTAGCTCGCCGCTGTGCGCGGCAGCAGTCACTTTCTTTGCTGCTGCAAAGAAAGTAACCAAAGAAAGCAGCTTATCCGGCTAAGTGTCCACCACGAATAACCGAGCGGATAGGCCCGCAGGCTGACTATGGCAACTCGCATTCGTTGGTATTGGCACAGCATCTGTCAGGTCCATCCTCGCTGCGCTCGGACGGCGCGCGCACCTACAACCAGCACTCGGTTTGGTTTATTCGGTTATGCCGTTCCGGCAGGCACTTTGTGCCTGCGGGGATGAATGAGCGGCTCCACTCTGTTGTGTGGTGCGATGGCCGAATCAGCTTGCGCACCACTCCGGGTTACGGTTCGTGGTGGACACTTAGACGGACAAGCTGCTTTCTTTGGTCACTTTCTTTGCAGCAGTGTACAGACCGGAGACATAGTTGACACATGTACGAGGACATCGTTGACACCTGATGTTCAGGGTTTTGCTGCTTTCAGGTCAAGTTTTGCAATGCGTTGATGGGCAAACCAGAACTCAATTACGCCGTCTTCGTCGTGCTTTGGACGTGCGGCCACGTACAGCCCTTTGAGCGCAGTCGACAGACGCAGCGCCTCGCCTCTAAAACGCACCAGGCCATTTGAATTGACCCGCAGCACCTCGTCGGCAGGCCCGTATTGCGGTTCTGGCAGATGCTCGGGCATCGTCCGCGGGCTGGGCTGGTAGCGGCTCACCGGCGTCGCCAGGTCCAGCGCCTCATGCGGGCGTTGCGTGTTGTACACCTGTCGCCAGCGTTCCAACTCCTGCTGCACGTGGGCGTGGGTCGTGAACACGTGCCGCGCCAGCACTTCAGCTTTCAGCGACCGATGAAATCGCTCATCCTTGCCATTCGTCTGAGGATGATACGGTCGGCTGTAGCTCACGTGAATACCCAGTCTGATCAGCCACACCGCAAGCTCGGTCAACTGGCCCGGCGCACTCGGGGAGCCCCAAGGCGCACCGTTATCGGTATTGATGCGTGACGGTAGCCCATAGCAGCGAAACGCCCGCTTGAGCTCGGTCTGCACGACTTCCGTGGTAGTCCGGCCGCAGGCGGCGAGCACGATGTTAAAGCGCGAGTGGTCGTCGAGCACGGTCAGCGGCGCACAGCGGCCACCCTCCAGGGTCGGGAAATCGCCCTTGAAATCCATCTGCCACAGCGCATTCGGATGCTCGTGCTCGAAGCGCTGCCAGGGCCGCTGCGGTCTGTCCTCAGGCGCGTGGAGCAGGTCGTGACGGCGCAGGATCTCGGTGATCGTGGAGGGTGCGGGCACATTGGCGTGGCCGAGATCTTGCAGACGACGCTCGATCTTGCGTCCGCCCCAGCCGTACTCGCGGCGCAGGTCGAGCACGACGGCGACGATCTCATCGGGTGAGCGCGCGGGACTGTTGTGCGGACGACGCGAGCGATCGACGAGACCTTCAAGGCCTTGCGTCGAGTGGCGGGCAAGCCACTTGTAGCCGGTCTGGCGGCTGACGTTGAAACGTCGGCACAACTCGCTGAACGGCACGCGCCGTTGGGTGGCGAGTTGAACGAATTCCTGTCGGAGACTCATGGTGTCTTTTACGTTCCAGGGCATGGGAGGATTTCGGGCGTTCGATTACCCGAAAGTGTCAACCATGTCTCCGTACACCTGTCAGCTATGTCTCCGGTCTGTACACAGCAGCAAAGAAAGTGACTGCTGCCGCGCACAGCGGCGTGCTAATAAACCTACACGAAAGCAAGTTCCCAAAAAGCGCAGGCAAACAAAAGCAACGGGCGCGAGCAAGTTCCCAAAAAGCGCAGGCAAACAAAAGCAACGGGCGCGAGCAAGTTCCCAAATGCGCCCAACTGACCAAAGCAAAGCGCAAGCAATTTCCCAGAGGCGCAAGCAAACAAAAGCGACCGAGCGCCAGCAAAACCCCGTACTAAATGTAATGAATCAAAATTCCCGAGTGTGACGGAAATCGTAACGAAAACCGACGAACCCAGCGGGCAATTTGTAAGGAGGATGCCGCCGCACGGCCATGCCAAAAGCGCGTGCATGCGATAATCCCACCCACGTGTCCGTCCCTCAGTACATTCCCCGCGCGACCCAAACTTGAAAAACCTGCTAGTAAAACTAGATCGACTGGCCGATTTCGACGAAATCGTCGACGTCCGGACGCCGCTCGAATTCGCCGAGGACCACATCCCCGGCGCGCTGAACGCGCCTGTCCTCAGCAACGAGGAGCGGGTCGTGGTCGGCACGATGTACAAGCAGGTTTCGGCGTTCGAGGCCACGCGCGTCGGCGCGGCAATGGTCGCGCGCAATATCGCCACGCTGCTCGATACGACGTTCGCCGACCGGCCGCGCAACTGGCGTCCGCTCATCTACTGCTGGCGCGGCGGCAAGCGTTCCGGCTCGATGACGACATGGTTCAACATGATCGGCTGGCAAGCGCGGCAGCTCGACGGCGGCTACAAGGCGTATCGTCATTCGACGCTCGAAGCGCTCGCCACCGTGCCGCAACAGTTCCGCTATATCGCGCTCGTCGGGCATACCGGCAGCGGCAAGACGCGGCTTTTGCAGGCGCTCGGCCAGGCCGGCGCGCAGGTGCTCGATCTGGAGGCGCTAGCCGCGCATCGCGGCTCGCTGCTCGGCGCATTGCCGGGCGAACCGCAGCCGAGCCAAAAGGGCTTCGATACCTCGCTCGTGCAGACGCTCGGCCGTTTCGACACGGCGCGGCCCGTGTTCGTCGAGGCCGAGAGCCGGCGGATCGGCGCGATCACGTTGCCCGAAACGCTGTTGACGGCGTTCCATCGCGGTGCGTGCGTCGAAGTGGAAGCCGCGCACGATGACCGCATCGCGTTTCTTTTGCAGGACTACGGCCATCTCTTCGATCAACCCGAGTCATTCAAGCAGCAACTCTCGAAGCTGATCGGATTGCACAGCCGCGAGCGCGTCAACGGCTGGCTTCTGCGGATCGACCGGGGCGAGCGCGCGGCGCTGTTTCGCGAACTGATCGATCTGCATTACGATCCGGCCTATGCCCGCAGCAGCGGCGCGCATTTCAGCGAATTGCCGCGGGCGACGCACGTGGTGTTCCGTCCGAACGATGCCGACAATATCGAGCAGGCGAAGGCGCTGCTCGACCGGCTGAACAATGTCGCCGATGCGCCCGCCTGACTTTTTTCTTTAAATCCACTGGTTACACACGTCAATGCAAACACTTCGACAACCGCGCGTGGCGCTCGGATGGGTGACGTTCCTGCTGATCGCAGTCGTCGGTCTGTTCTACGTCAAATGGTTTCCCTATTACAACCGGGCGTTCGTCGCGGCGAGCCAGCATTCGATCGGCAAGTCCATCCTGATGGGCACCGCCGCGAACGCGCCCGCGCCGTCGCTGCACGCCGCGCTCGACTACGCGCTCGCCTACGGCAAGGCCATCTGGCAGGCGATGGTGCTCGGCCTCTTGCTCGGCTCCGCCGTGCAGGCGCTGATTCCGCCGCAATGGGTCGCGCGCGCGCTCGGCAAGAGCGACTTCGGCAGCGTCGTGAATGGCGGATTGATGTCGCTGCCGGGCATGATGTGTACGTGCTGCGCGGCGCCGGTCGTCGCCGGTTTGCGTGCGCGTCAGGCGGCGCCGGGCGCGGCTATCGCGTTCTGGCTCGGCAACACCGTGCTCAATCCGGCGACGCTGATTTTCATGGGCTTCGTGCTCGGCTGGCAGTGGGTGGGTCTGCGGCTCGCGCTCGGCGTTCTGATGGTGTTCGGCCTCGGCTACGCGGTGAACCGGATGGTGACGCCGAAGGAAGCGGCGGCATCGCGTGAAGCGCTCGGCAAGCTAGTGGAAGAAGATGTGCCCGGCACGGCGTTTTCGCGCTGGATCAAGATCCTCGGGCGCATGACGCTGCGTCTCGTGCCGGAATACATCGTGCTCGTCCTGCTGCTCGGCGCCGCGCGCGCGTGGCTCTTTCCGCATATCGGGCCGGATATCGATAACAGCGTGCTGTGGATCATCGGCTTCGCGGTGGCTGGCATGCTCTTCGTCATCCCGACCGCCGGCGAAGTGCCGATCATTCAGGCGATGCTCTCGCTCGGCATGGCGGCCGGTCCGGCCGGCGCATTGCTGATGACGCTGCCGCCGATCAGCGTGCCGTCGCTCGCCATGCTCGGCCGCTCGTTCCCGCCGCGCGTGCTGGCGTTTGTGGCGTCGGCGGTGGTGCTGTTCGGGATCGCGAGCGGGATGCTGGTGGTGACGTTCGGGTTTTGATTCGTTGCTTGATCGACAAAGGGCCGCTTCATTCGAAGCGGCCCTTTTGCTTTGGCGCGCCGATACGTCTACCCCGCCGCCCGAATCAACAGCTTGAACGGCAACGCCAGCAGCATCGCGCCGCCCACGCCGCCGAACCACAACGCCACGAACCACGCGACCCGCTTGACCTTAGTGATAGTGATGTTCGCCATGTCGCACCTTGCCTCTGAAGACCCAATAACCGAGCGTCGTATAAGCGATGATCACGGGCAGGATCACCGCTGCGCCCACGATCGTGAATAGCTGGCTCGAATGCGGCGCGGCTGCGTCCCAGATCGATACGCCGGGGAAAATCGCGTGTGGCGACAGGCTCGCGAGCAGCCCGCCGTAGCCCAGCAGCACGAACGCCAGCGCCATCAAAAACGGCCGCTTTTCATGGCGCGACTGAATCGAGCGGCGCATCAGCCACGCGCAGCCGAGCACAAGCACAGGCACCGGCAGCATCCGGTAAAAGAGCGGGGAATCGAACCAGCGCGTCGCGATGCTCGCATCCTGCAGCGGCGTCCAGACGCTCACGACGGCGATTGTCGCGAGTTGCAGCACGGTGAGCGGCCACACGATCCGGTAGAAGCGCCGTTGCAGATCGCCTTCGGTTTTCGCGATCAGCCAGCAGCAGCCGAGCAGCGCGTAAGTCACGACGAGCGCAAGTCCCGTGAACAGGCTGAACGGCGTGAACCAGCCGAACGGATCGCCGGCAAAGCGCCCATCGGCAACAGGAATGCCGTTCAGGAATGCGCCGAGCGCCACGCCCTGAAAGAACGTCGCGCCCGCCGATCCCCCGATGAACGCCAGATCCCACAGATGCTTCGTGCGCGATGCCTTGGCCCGAATCTCAAACGACACGCCGCGGAAGATCAGGCACACGAGCATCAGAATCAGCGGCAGATAGAGCGCGGAAAGCACGGTCGAGTAGGCCATCGGGAAGGCGGCGAACAAGCCCGCGCCGCCGAGCACGAGCCACGTTTCGTTGCCGTCCCAGACGGGCGCGACGGTGTTCATCATCAGGTCGCGTTCGTGCTGCTCGGGGAAGAACGGAAACAGAATGCCGATCCCCAGATCGAAGCCGTCCAGCACGACATACATGAGCACGCCGAGCGCGATGATCGCGGCCCAGGCAATGGTGAGATCCATGATTTACGCTCCTTCGATGGATTGATTCGCGGCGGCGAGCGGACGTCGCGCGGTGTGATTCGGATCGTTCGACGAAGGCGCAGATTCGACCGCGCCGGGCAGGGCGGGGCCGTGCTTCAGCAACTTGAGCAAGTAGTAGATGCCGGTGCCGAACACCAGCGTGTAGACGATCACGAACGCCAGCAGCGACACGCCCACCTGCTGCGCGGTCACAGGCGAAGCGGCGTTCGCCGTGCGCATCACGCCATACACGACCCACGGCTGCCGGCCCGCCTCCGTCGTCACCCAGCCGGCCAGCAACGTGATGAAACCGGTCGGTCCCATCGCGAGGACGAAGCGCTGGAACGCGCGCGATTCGTAAATCCGCTCGCGACGGCGCAGAACCCACGACAAAAGCGCCATCGCGATCATCAGCACGCCGAGGCCCGCCATGATCCGGAAGCTCCAGAACACGATGGTCGAATTTGGCCGGTCTTCCTTCGGAAACGATTTCAGCCCGCGAATTTCGCCGTCCCAGCTATGCGTGAGGATCAGGCTGCCGAGGTGCGGAATCGACACGGCGTACTTCGTGGTTTCCGCGTCCATGTCCGGGATGCCGAACAGATTCAGCGCGGTGCCGCCTTTCTCCGTGTCCCACAAGCCTTCGATCGCCGCGATTTTCGCGGGCTGATATTCGCGCGTATTGAGACCATGCTGATCGCCGACGACCGCCTGGATCGGCGTGAGCACGAGCAGCAGCCAGAGCGCCATCGAGAACATTTTTTTGACCGGCGCATCGCGGCGGCCTTTCAGCAGATGCCACGCGCCGGTCGCGGCGACCACCAGCGCCGCGACGATAAACGCGGCGATCGCCATATGCGCGAGCCGATACGGAAACGACGGATTGAAGATGATCTTGAACCAGTCGACCGGCACGACGTGATCGCCTTCGATACGAAAACCCTGCGGCGTCTGCATCCAGCTATTCGACGCGAGAATCCAGAACGTCGAGATCAGCGTGCCGACCGCGACCATCAGCGTCGCACTTAAGTGCGCGCGCGGTCCGACCTTGTTCCAGCCGAACAGCATGATCCCGAGAAAGCCCGCTTCGAGGAAGAACGCGGTCATCACTTCATACGTGAGCAGCGGCCCCGTGATAGGGCCGGCGAAGGTCGAAAAGCCGCCCCAGTTCGTGCCGAATTCGTAGCTCATCACGACGCCCGACACGACGCCCATGCCGAATGCAACCGCGAATACCTTCGACCAGAACAGGCACAGTTCCTTGTAATGCGGCTTGCCTGTCTTGAGCCACGCGCCTTCGAGCACGGCGATAAAACTCGCCAGCCCGATGCTCAGCGCCGGGAAAATGATGTGGAACGAGACGGTGAACGCGAACTGGATTCGCGCGAGATCGAGTGCTTCCGGAGTCGGGTGCATGATGGCTTGCAAACGTCGCGATCGCGCTCGAACTAGCGCGGTGGCATCGGCCTGAATGTGAGTGAAAACGGGCGGAGCTTAGCGAGTTTTCGAGACAAAAGTTGCGCTGCATCAAAGTGCGCAGGATGCGCGAATATGCCGCATTTGAAGGGTTTTTATGTGCGTAAGCGCTTGATCGTTCTATGTTTTCGAGATGCGATAGCGATTCGGCGAACGGTGCGCATGAGCGATTTCCGCGACAATCGACCGCACTGCGTCAATCTGCCCGGCGCTTGGCAATCCCCGGCGCTTTTTACAGCGCGCGCGGCAGGCATTTCGCGTGCGGCGGTTACCATACGGTTTTCGCGAAGGCAGAACGGAGAACAAACATGCGCCTCGATGACGAACGGGAAAGTCAGAACGTAGAAGACCGGCGCGGCGCGGGCGGCGGCGGTGGTGGCGGATTCAGGATCGGTGGCGGCAGTATCGGCATCGGCACGATCGTGGTGGCGATCGCGGCGTCGTATTTTTTCGGCATCGACCCGATGTTGATTTTGAACGGCGCGTCCGTGCTGCAGGGCAACGCGCCGCAGCATCAGGCCGCCCCGAGCAATCAGGCCGCCAATCAGGCCACCAATCAGGCCGCCAATCAGGCACCTGCGACCGATCAGGGCGCGGTATTCGTCCGCCGCGTGCTCGGCAACACCGAGCGCACGTGGCAACAGATTTTCCGCACGCAGTTCAATCAGGACTATCCGGCGCCGACGCTCGTCATGTTCAGCGGCGGCACGCAGACGGCGTGCGGCACCGGCGAGGCCGCGATGGGCCCGTTCTATTGTCCGGCCGACCGCAAGGTCTATATCGACTTGTCGTTTTATCGCGAGTTGCGCGACCGGTTCGGCGCGAGCGGCGACTTCGCGCAGGCGTATGTGATCGCGCACGAAGTCGGGCATCACGTGCAGAACGTGCTCGGCATTTCCGACAAAGTCGATGCTGCGCGCCGCCGGATGACGCGCGAGCAGGCCAACCAGTTATCCGTGCGCGTCGAATTGCAGGCCGATTGCTTCGCGGGCGTGTGGGCCGCGACGGCCCAGAAAAATAACGCGAAGCTGATCGAGCCAGGCGATTTCAAGGACGGGCTGAACGCAGCGGGCGCGATCGGCGACGACCGGTTGCAGAAGGAAACGCAAGGGCGCGTCGTGCCCGAAGCCTTCACGCACGGCACGAGCGAGCAACGGCAACGCTGGCTTCAGCGCGGTCTCACGTCCGGCGACGTTCAGCAATGCGACACCTTTGCTGCAAAAGCGCTCTGACAATCCGCCGCGCGACGGCTCGCTCACGCTCCTTTCGGCATCTTTCCATCCGGGGCTGGATGGCCGCGCGCAGTGGAAAATGCAGTAGAGAATGCCGAGCTTTAGACCGATAATTCGGAAAGTTCTCGTGGCGTCGGCTTCAACGCGCCGATACCGCGAAGCATCGCCAATATCCCGAATCCGGACCACCGGCCCGCCGACAAGCGCCTCGCCCGCGCGGGCCGGGTCGCCGGACGAACCGAAGTTCTTCACTGCATCCCCATGAAGCGAATCCTGATTGTCAAAGTCACGTCGCTCGGCGATATCGTCGAGACGCTGCCGGTTGTTTCCGATCTGCGGCGCGCCTTTCCCGCAGCGAAGGTCGATTGGGCCGCAGACGCCGCGTTCGCTGAAATCATTCGCTGGAATCCCGAAGTCGATCGCGTGCTGAGCGCGCCGCTGCGCAAATTTAAGAAGGCGCGAAGCTGGAACGACCTGAAGGAAATCGGCGCGTCGATCGGCGAACTTCGCGCTGAAAAGTATGACGTTATCGTGGATATTCACGGCGTCTACAAGAGCGCGATCATCGCGTTTCTGGCGCGCGCGCGCCGCCGTTACGGCTACCGGAATCAGGATCTCGGCGAGCGCGGCGCGGCGTTTGCCTACAACGCGCGCTTCGGTCCACGTCCGGACACGGACGCGTGGCGCGGCATGCGCGTGAGCGTCGCGGACGCGCTCGGCTACACGCTGCAGGATCCCGCCGACTACAACGTGCGTCTCCCTGCGCTCGAAAAAGACCTCGGCATTCCGCACGACTTGCCGCTCGCGATGCTGTTTCACGCGACATCGGCCGATATCAAAAAGTGGCCGATCGAACGCTGGGCCGAAACGGGCCGCTCGCTGACCGCGCGCGGCTACCGGATCGCGCTGCCGTGGGGCACCGAAGGGGAGCGTGGCGAGGCCGAGCAGATTGCGGCGCTCGTGCCGGGCGCAATCGTGCTGCCGAAGCTCACGGTGACGGAATGCGCGCACTGGATTCAGGCGTCGGAACTCGTGGTCGGCATGGATACTGGGCTCGTTCACCTCGCGCATGCGTTGGGGCGTCGAACGGTCATGCTATTTAAGGCGACATCGCGCCATCATTTCGGCGTCGATCTGGCGGGACAGTCGGTTTCGGTCGGCGATCACGGCGCGTCGCCCGAGGTGCCTGAAGTGCTGGCGGCGATCCAGAGCGTAATCGCCGATCTGCCGCGCGGCTCGGCCAGCGAAATTGTGACCGTGACGTCTCACTGACGTCGCATTACGTCTCTCGGACATTTCAACCACGCCGCTCGCCCGATAAAAGGTTTATGCGCATAAATCTTGCGGACTGATCTTCGGCCCGCGGCGGCGGCCTTTTTCGGTCAAACGTTTGCTTCCGGCGCGTCCGGTTTTTGTTCTTGACGAGATACGTGTTAGGTATGAGGATTGCTCTACCGATACAAATTGTCCGACCAATGACCGCAGAAATCAGCGTCGATTCAATTCGGACGCCCCCGATCGTACTTCGTCCGGCTGACATTCCGATCGACACGCCGATTGATTGGCCGCTTGTCGATATGCGCGGCGCAACGCTGTTCGACGCCGGCACGCGTTTCCCCGATGAGGCCGCGCGCGCGTTTCTGTTCCGTCATTTCGAGCCGTATCGGCCAGCCGCCGACCACGCCGACGCACCGATTTCTGGCGAATCCGCGCCGAGCGCGCCCATCACACTCGACGATATCGGCCTGAAAATCGGCGCGCGGCTGGGTTTGCGCGCGCTCGTCGGCGCATCGACGAACATGTATTCCAGCCGCGTGATCGGATTTTCTTCGGCGCGGGTGAATGCACCACGCGCGCTTTTCATCACGCAACCGCTGATGGCCGGGCACGATCCGCTCGAATTGACGCGCGGTGAACAGGTCGATCTAGTCGCGTTGTCGAGCCGCGCGGTCGTCCGTTTCGCGTGCACCGTCGACATGGTGTGCCGCGAACCATTCCCTTATGTCGTGTTGTCGGAGCCGGGCTTGATCCGTAAATTGCGCGCACGCAAATTCGCGCGGATGGACACGCGGCTCGCCGCGCGTTTTGGCCGCGAGGGCAGCGCGCCGACGGAAATCGGCCGGATTTGCGATATTAGTCCGTTCGGGATGTCGCTCGCCGTGATCGCGGCGAACGCGAAGATGGGCGACCGGTTGCGGGTCGCGTTTCACTTCGAAACGGACGGAATCGCCGTGCATATCGACACGCGCGCGGTCGTCCGGCACGTGACGCAATCCGACGCGGCGCACCGGAACGCCGCTTATGGACTGGAGTTCGAATTGCTCGAACCGTCGCAGCGGATCGCGTTGAAATCGTTCATGGCGGACAGCGTTTAGGCGCGTTGCGCGCGGCGGCTGTTCCGCCGTGGCTTATAGGTTCAACCCGCCGGAAATCCGTCCGGGAAGAGACGTTCGACGGCCGCCTCGAAATGCTGGATGGGCGCCGCGCCGCGCAACGCGATGGGCGGCGGCGGTTCCTGATCCGGCGCGCCGTCGCGCGAAAGGACGGCGAACGGCACGCCTGTCACGCCGATCTTTTTCGCGAATTCTTCATCCTCGATCACGAGATCCGTATAGGTGCCGTCATCGAGTGATTCTTCCAGCATTTCCGGATCGATCCCGCAGGTCGCAGCGATGTCGAGCAGCGCGTCGGTGTCGCCGATGTCGATGCCATCCTCGAAAAAAGCCTTGAAAATCGCCCGATGCACGATGTCCTGCCGATTCGTCTCGCGGGCGAACAGCACGGTTTCGAACGCCTTGCGGCTGCGCGGCTGGACCGGCGGCAGACGCAGCGTCATGCCGCGCTCGGTCGCCATCGGATACACCGCTCGGTCCCAGGTGTCGTGCAGGGAATCGGCGTTCGGATCGAGCGTCGGCGTGGGTTCCGGACGAAGCTCGAACGCGTGCCAGCGAATTTCGACGGCGTCGCCATAGGCGTTGCGGAACTGGTCGAGGACGGGAAGTTCGAGGTAGCAGAACGGGCAGACGTAGTCCGACCAGACGTCAACGTAGAGGGTGGGGCTTGTCATATAAGGCTCGCGGCGGGTCTATCCAAAATCTATCCAAAATCTATCCAAAATTCCATTCAAAATTCTACCCTGCCTTGGCCTTCACTTCAGTCCACTCGCTGCCTCGGCTGTCGCGATACAGCGCGGTCATTTCTGCTGACTTGTGACCAGAGAGAGCCTGTGCAAATTCGGCGCCGAACTGTTCGGTATAAAGTCGCGCGGTAAGCGATCGTAATTAGTGGAAAGACGCGGGCGTCTTCCCGTCGGGCGGCACGACGCCGGCGGCATCGCGGATCGCCGCGAATTTCACGCTGAGATTCGTTGGCTGCAGGCGTCGCCTGGGGAGCTTTCTCCGTTCTTGCGAATTTAATGAATGACGTGTTTCGAGACCACGTTGTCTATGCAGCGCTTGAGCGTCTCGCCTAATGTGATTGGGTCGCGTGAGTGCGGTTTTGCGTCCTGCGGCGCGGCCATGCCCGATGCACGGCCGATGGCGGCCCGAACGAAGGTCTGCGGCACGGTGCAGTGCCGTGTCATCTGCAAGTCTTCGACGTAGTGATACAAGCTGGCTGGGTTTTCGTCATCGGTGGGTGCCCGTTTGTGTGTATGGTCGTTTTCACTGTCACGAATCGGGGTGCGCCGTCAGAGCGTCACCTTGTTGCCGTTGCCGTCGGTCAGCATGAGGTGCTCGCGCAGCTCGGGGTATTGCGTGGCAAACCAGAGAAGTGCGGCGCCTCCAACTCGGCGAGCGAACTCGTCGTCAATCTGATGATTCGCATCGACCTCATGCGACATCGCAAGATTCATCCGCGCGTCTTTCAGTACGTGCGCATCGACTAAGCCGGTCCGGACCGCTTTGGTTTCTGGATCGTAATAGCTCACGAAAAATTCAATCATCGATATCCTCTGCATGCTCGATAGTCTTGAAAGGCCTGCTCTTTACATGCCAAAAGAGTTCGCATGTCGCCGCCGTACATCTTGCTGAGCAAACCGCAATAGGTCATTCGCGCTTCGTACATGGCGTCGCATTCTGCCTCCTCCGCGGCGCTCACGCCGCGCGCCGCGATCTCCTCCACGTCGCCACTAATGGCGTCTTCACTGTACTCGAACGGCGCGGCGTCGCCGAGCGACGTCGATGTCTGTGCATCGGCGAAATGCGCGGCACGAGCTGCGAGACTGGCGTCCAGCTTCGCGGCGAGCCGGTCCATGCGGTAGTCATACTCGATGACGTACTGGGTGGCTGCGTCGTAGGATAGCCCCAGCGATTCCATAGCCATCTGGTGAAATGAGCGCGAGGCGGGCGGTGGGGCCGCGTGGCTTCCCGAGTAGCCTCCTGTCCGCGCCTCGCGAGCGATGAGCAAGACGCTGTCGCCGCGCACCATCGACATCAGCACCTCTACGACCTCGATGTCAGTTCCCGATTTCGCCAGTCGGTCGTGCCAGTGGAAATTCGCGCCTAGGAATTCACGCACGCGCCGCACGAGGCCTGCATCCTCAGCCCACACGTTGGCGTGCGCCCGCTCGGCAAATCTCTTCCCCTCGTCGACCGCCGCCTTTTCTGCGTCGGTTGGGTGGATGTCCCGCTGGTATTCGTCGCGCCGATACATCATCCAGCGATACTGCGAGTCTGTCCTGAGTTCTGTCGCCATGAGCCCGCCCATAAAAAAGCCGCCCGAGGAGGAGCGGCGAATGTGCGCTGCGTGCCGGCCGTGGTGAGGGCAGCGCAATGAGGGAATGTCGATGGTGCAGGGAGCGAGCGGGTCGCAATATCAGATCGGTCCGATATCCGGATAGCGGAAAAAAGAAAGCCCCGCGAACGCGGGGCTGGAGTAAAGAAGCTTGGATCGAACGCCCGTGTGACGCAGGGCTAGGCTGCCGCCGCGTCTTCATCGCGGCGCTAACTGCCAGGCTTTGCAGAGCTCCGCACGCTAGAGATACTGACTACATTGTCGGGCATAAGCGAGGGCGAAGATGGCAAAAACGAGTCCAATAAATCGGGTTGTACGTACATCTCACGAGCGACTGCAAACCGAGCTACGCCGAATTGTTCTCTCATATTCCGAAGACTCTCGACGATAACCTCTGGCTCTTCCTTTGGCATCAAATGGTCTTCGGTTTCCTGGACGGCTTCGCCGTGGCGTGTCAATCCAATGTGGCCAGATCTCGCCTGGTCGTCAGTGAGCGCTCCGAGCTGACGGCCCCGAAAAATAATAGCCGCCTTCGGGACCACCCACCGCAGCTTTAGCTCAGACAGTCCCGGCCAATTGAGGCGAGTGCCGCGGAGTGTCAGCTTGCACTCGGTAGCGAATGTACTTCGAGGCAGTAGGAGCGCGCTGGCGAATCGGTTGGCTTGCGTTTCCGTGAAACGATCACCTGCTTGTCATATAAGGCTCGCGGAAACTCGTTAAAAGCGTTGTCGCGAATTTTACCCCGGGCTTCGGATCACCTAAAGACCACGCCTAAAACCCACGCCTCAAAACCCGCCATCCATCACGATCTTCGTCCCGTCGCTGAAACGCGAAAGCCGGAACGCGTGGGGATCCACGAGCGGCGTATCGTTGGCGACCATATCCGCCATCAGCCGCCCTGCGCCCGGCCCGATGCCGAAGCCATGTCCCGAGAACCCCGTCGCGATAAACACGCCGCGTTTATCGGCGACGCTGGAGATGACCGGCACGGCGTCGGGCGTCACGTCCATATAGCCCGCCCACGCCTGCGCCACCTTCACCGGCCCGAGTTGCGGAAAGATCGCGCGGAATTCGTCGAGCGCGGTCTGGTTGAACGACTCGACCGGCGCTGGATCGAGCGTGCGGACTGTCTCGAACACGGTCGGCGCGTCAAGCCGCCAGCGTTTCGGACGACGCAATTCCTCGAAAAATCGCGCGTTGAAACCGAGCCGGATCGACCCGAACTGGCTTTTGAGCGCAGGCAGATATTTCGCGAACAGGCGAAAACTGTCGGGCGTGATATCGCTGTAACTGCGAAACGCGTTGGCGAGCGTGTAGCCGCCGTCGAGCCGCTTGCGGTAGCCGAGCGCGTGATTGCACGCGCTGACTTCCGGCCCGCCGTCGACGGGTTCGGTGCGCAAAACCGGCGAGCGGACCATCAACTGCGGCACGTCGATCCCCAGATTGCCCGCGAAAAGACGCGTCCACGCGCCGCCCGCAACGACCACGCTCGAGCAGCGGATCGCGCCGTATTCGGTGACGACGCCGCTCACCGCGCCGCCCGACATTTCCACGCCGCGCACGGCGCACGGCGTCAGCACCTTGACGCCCATGCCACGCAGCGCGCGGGCGATGGCGGGCGCGGCGCGCTGCGGTTCGGCGCGACCGTCGCTCGGCGTGAAAATGCCGCCCGCGAAGCGCCGTGCCGCGCCCGGCATCAGCGCGGCCACTTCCTCCGGCGAGACGATCCGCGAATCGATGCCGTCGCGCCCGACGAGCGCATGCGCGCGTTCGAGCCAGTCGCGATGCCCGCTCATGGCCGGTTCGGCGTCGGCGGCGTAGAGAATGCCGCATTGGCGAAAACCGGTATCGATGCCCAGTTTCGCGTCGATCCCGCGCCAGATCTTCAGGCTTTCGATGCTGAGTTCAAGTTCGCGCAAGTCGCGATGCGTCGCGCGGCACCAGCCCCAGTTCCGGCTCGACTGCTCGCCCGCAATATGGCCTTTCTCGCACAGCGCGACCGACACGCCTTTTTCGGCAAGAAAGAGCGCGGTACTCACGCCGATAATCCCGCCGCCGATCACGACGACATCGACCTGGCTTGGCAGCGCGCGGTCTTCCGCGACATATTCGACTGGTGGTCCCATTTGTTCCCCTGGTGCGCCGCTCCGCGGCTGACTGCGCCCTGCGCGCCGATCCGTTACGATGTAACGGCGCGAGAAGGCCCGGTGCGGTGATCGAAACGCACGATGATAAGTGTCCGCTGACAAATCGTCGACCGCCCAGGCATTGCGCGTTCTTCAAGTCTTAAGTCTTGTATCGGCGCGCTTTTCCGGATCCTCCGGGGCGCGCTGCTCGAAGGGCTCGCGTAACGTGACGGACGCTAACGTTTCCTCACTGCGCTTCAGCCCCAGGCATCCACACTCACATCAGGAGAAACTCGTGCAAAAGACAGCATCGGCCAAGTGGAGCGGTGGCATCAAGGACGGCAAGGGCTATATTTCGACGCAAACCGGCGCGCTCAAGGACGCACCGTACGGATTCGCAGCGCGTTTCGAAGGCGGGCCGGGCACGAATCCGGAGGAACTGATCGGCGCGGCGCATTCGGGCTGCTTCACGATGGCGCTTTCGCTGCAGCTCACCCAGGCAGGCCTGACGGCGGAGAGCATCGAGACGAAATCGACGGTCACGCTTGAAAAGGACGGCGACGGTTTCACGATCACCGCGTGCCATCTCGACGTGAAGGCGAAGATTCCGGGCGCCGACAAGGCTGCTTTCGAGCAGGCGGCGAACGGGGCGAAGGAAGGTTGCCCGGTGTCGAAGCTCTTCAAGGGCAACGCAAAAGTGACGATGAACGCGGAACTGGAGTCCTGACGCGCGCTCTGCGTCGTCTTGCGTGATAAAAAAACGCGGCCATCCGGCCGCGTTTTTCATAGCGCCGGCTTTCGCGCCTTGCTTGCGTGTTTATCGGCGTACATCGCGGTGTCGCTATCGGCCAGGAGATCGCCGATGGACGCGTGGCGCGCCGGGTCGAACTGCGTCACGCCGACGCTGAAGCAGACGTCGTAGCCGCGCCGCGCGGCGGCGTTCTGGGCGTCCAGCGCGTGGCGCAGGCGCGCGAGCACCTCAGTGGTTTCGTCGAACTTCGCGTCGGTCAGGAGCGCGACGAATTCGTCGCCGCCGAGCCGCCCGATCACGTCGCTGTCGCGGAGCGCCACGCGCAGCAAGCCGGCGAAGGTTTCCAGCGCGCGGTCGCCTTCGGCGTGGCCGTAGGTGTCGTTGATCTGCTTGAAGTCGTTGAGGTCGAAGAACAATAGCGACGCCGGCCGGTCGAGCCGCGCGCATAGGTTGAGCGCGTGCTGCGCGAGCGCCTCGAAGCCGCGCCGGTTCGAGAGCAGCGTGAGTTCGTCCATGGTGGCGAGATGGAGGGCGGCGAGTTCCTGCTCGGCCATCCGGCCGAGATCGCGCAGCAATTCGCGATCTTCCGCGTCGAACTCGCGCGGCTCGATATCGATCAGGCACAGCGTGCCGAGCTTGCTGCCGTTCGGCACGGTCAGCGGACATCCCGCGTAAAAGCGGATGCCGGGTTTGTCGAGGACGAGCGGGTTATCGTGGAAACGCGCGTCGTTCAGCGTGTCCGGCACGAGCAAAAGTTCGTCGCTCAAAATAGCGTGCGCGCAAAACGAGACGTCGCGCGGTGTTTCGGACACCGGCAGCCCGATGCACGACTTGAACCACTGGCGATCGGCATCGACGAGACTCACGAGCGCGATCGGCACGCCGAACAGGCGGCGGGCGAGCCGCGTGAGACGGTCGAAACGCTCCTCGGGCGCGCTGTCGAGCACGTTCAGCGCGCGGAGCGTGGCGAGACGCGCGGGCTCGTCGGCGGGCTTCGGTGGAAAGATCATCGGTGCGTCTCCTGTTATCAGCGGCGGATTGCCGGGCGCGGACGGCAACCGCCTTGCGGCATACGATCTTGTTCCGATTGCCTCGGCGCCAAGTGGTTCCGCGGCGCATGTCACGGCTTACGGCATGGTCCGGGCCGGCTTGACCTTGGCCGGTGCGGGCGGCGAGAAACTCGCGGGCCGCCGGGTGCTTTTCGCTATGATGACCGCGTGCCGGCTTTTCCGCTGCGCACAGCCTGCAGAAGCGTTTCAGCGGTCGAAGCCAAATGCTGCTTTTTTCCACCACCACGCACGGAGCGTCGATGAAATTCAAGCTGCACTGGACCGTAATCATGCCGATCGTCGCTGTCGCGGTGTTCTGCCTGACGCTTTTCGTGCCCAGCACGATGCTGCTCGTCATCTCGGCGATCGCGCTCGCGGGCGCGGTGTTCGCCGCCGTGCATCACGCGGAAGTGGTGGCGCATCGGGTCGGCGAGCCGTTCGGGACGCTCGTGCTCGCGGTCGCGGTGACGGTGATCGAAGTGGCGCTGATCGTGTCGGTGATGCTGTCGGGCGGCCCGGAAAAGGCCGGCTTGCCGCGCGACACGGTGTTCGCGGCGATCATGATCGTGTGTAACGGGATTGTCGGGCTGTGTCTGCTGGTCGGCGGCATGCGCCACCACGTGCAAAATTTCCAGTTGCAGGGCGCGAGTGCGTCGCTCGCCATTCTCTGCGCGCTGGCCGTGCTGACGCTCGTGTTGCCGAACTACACGAGCACGGTACCCGGGCCGACGCTCTCGACGTCGCAACTGGTGTTCGTCGGCGTGATTTCGCTCGTGCTTTACGTGGTGTTCGTGTTCGTGCAGACCGTCCGGCATCGCGATTATTTTCTGCCGTTCACGCCCGTGCGCGATCCGAACGCCGCCGAAGAAGAACACGCGCCGCCGCCGACCAACGCCGAGGCCTGGGCGGCGGTCGGCTGGCTGCTGCTTTCGCTGGTGTCCGTGGTCGGCCTGGCGAAGCTGCTTTCGCCGGCGGTCGAGGCGGGCGTCGCGAGCGCGGGCGCGCCCGAAGCGGTGGTGGGCGTGGTGATCGCGGCGCTGGTGCTGTTGCCGGAAGGACTCGCCGCATTGCGCGCCGCGCGCCTGAACCGCTTGCAGACGAGCCTGAATCTCGCGCTGGGATCGGCGCTCGCGAGCATCGGCCTGACGATTCCGGTGGTGGGCGTCGTGTCGATCATGATCGGCCAGCCGATCTCGCTCGGCCTCGCCGATAAGGAAACGGTCCTGCTCGCGCTGACGCTCTTGGTCAGCGTCATCACGCTCGGCACCGGCCGCTCGACGGTGTTGCAGGGCGTGGTTCACCTCGTGATCTTCGCGACGTTCCTGTTTCTTTCGGTCGTGCCGTAAGGCGGTTTCGCGCTGATCCACCGCAATCCTTCGACTCGCGGGACAAGCGGCCATTGGCCGCTTTGCGTTAGCATTCGGGGCTTTTCGCAAAAATCCGCTCTCCGGCGCGGCGTTTTTGCCAGCAATCCCTGAAAGTCTCGAAGGAAACTGGAATGTCACACAAGAACTACCCGTCGTTTGTCCGTCAGGCGATGATCGGCGCCCTTATCGCGGCCAGTTCGTTCGCCGTCGGCGCGCGCGAACTCACGCAAATCCGCTTTGCGGTGGATCCGTCGTATCCGCCGTTCGAATCGAAGCAGGCCGACGGCAAGCTCGTCGGCTTCGATATCGATCTGGGCAATGCGCTATGCGCCGAAATGAAGGTGAAGTGCGTGTGGGTCGAAAATAATTTCGACGGCATGATTCCCGGCCTGAAGGCCCGCAAGTTCGACGCCGTGCTGTCCGATATGGGCATCACGGAAGAGCGTCTGAAGCAAATCGACTTCACCGACCCGATGTACGACACCCATGCGCAACTCGTCGCGCGCGCGGGTTCCGGCCTGCTCCCGACCGCCGCGTCGCTGAAGGGCAAGCGCGTGGGCGTCGAGCAGGGCACGATCCAGGAACGCTACGCGAAGGCAAAATGGCAGCCGAACGGCGTGACCATCGTGCCCTACGCCGATCAGGAACAGGTGGAGTCGGATCTGGTCGCGGGCCGTATCGACGCAGTGTTCACCGATGCCGCGCAAGCCGCCATCGGTTTCCTGAAGAAGCCGCAGGGCAAGCCGTTCGCGCTGGTGGGGCCGATCGTCGAAGATCCGATTATTGGCCCGGGCACGGCGATCGGTCTGCGCAAAGGCGACGCCGATCTGAAGAACGGCCTCAACCAGGCCTTCGCGACGCTCAAGAAGAACGGCAGTTTCAAGCAGATCATGGGCAAATACTTCGCGACCGATATCTCGGTGCATTGAACCCCGGTCAAACGTTGCGCTTAGCCAAGCACCCCTTTCGAGGAGTGTTTTTTTATCTGGCGTCGTTACGCGCCAACGATGCGCGCGTTTCCCTTCGGCGGCGCGTCGCGGTATAACGCGGGAACTTCGTTTATCTTGCGCTCGCCATCATGCAGGTCCGTCACCATCCGCTTATCAGCCCGACGCTCGGCACCGCGCGCGAAATCCTGAGCTATCACTACGGCGATCCGCGCGCGCCGCATAAGGTCTACATTCAGGCCGCGCTGCACGCCGACGAACTGCCCGGCGTGGTTGTCGCGTGGGTGTTGAGGCAGCGATTCGCCGCGCTCGAACGAGCGGGGCTTTTGCGCGCGCATATTGTGATCGTGCCGATGGCGAACCCGTCCGGCATGGCTCAGCACTGGTTCGGCGCGCAGATGGGCCGCTTCGACATGCATTCGGGCCAGGACTTCAACCGCCGTTTCCCGGCGCTTGGGGCCGCGGTCGAGGCGCGCGTGACGCGCAAACTCAGCGACGATCCCGAGCACAACAAAGCCGTCATCCGCGCCGCGCTGCGTGACGAAATCGCGACGCGCCGCGCGGCCACCGAACTCGAATCGCAACGCATCGCGCTGCTCGCGCTCGCCTGCGACGCCGATCTCGTTATCGACCTTCATTGCGACTGGGAAGCCGTTCCGCATCTCTACACCACGCCCGAAGCGTGGCCCGCCGTCGAACCGCTCGCGCGCTATTTGGGCAGCGAGGCGCAATTGATCGCGGACATTTCGGGCGGCGAACCCTTCGACGAAGCGTGCGCGGGCGTCTGGTCCTATCTGCGCGAACGTATCGGCGCGCGTTTTCCGATCCCGTCCGGTCTCACGCCGGTGACGCTCGAATTGCGCGGCGTGCGCGACGTTTCACACGATCTGGCGACACGCGATGCCGACGGTATCGTCGATTATCTGACGCTGACCGGCGCGATCGCCGGGACGCCCGCGCCTTTACCGCCGCTGCTGCGGCCGGCCACGCCGCTCGCCGGTTGTGACTACGTCAGCGCGCCGGTTGCCGGCGTGATCCTGCACACGCGCCATCCCGGCGAGTGGATCGAAGCGGGCGAGACCGTCGCCGACCTGCTCGATCCGGCGAGCGACGCGCTGACGCCGCTTATCGCAAAGACGAGCGGCGTGCTTTATGCGCGCCACTGGTCGCGGTTCGCGACGGCGGGCATGCTGGTCGCGCGAATCGCAGGAGCAGCGGCGCTGCGCGACGGCGATTTACTGGTTCCTTAAAGATCCAGCAAAAAGGAACGGTAAAAGTGACCTCATTTTCAAACTTCGAATAACCGAATTGCGGTTTTTTCGCCACATCTTTTTGCAATGCAGCATCTTCAAGCGTATAGTGAGGGTATTCCCTTAGTGATTAACCCGGATACGACCATGAAGACCTCTGCTCAAACCTCGATTCTCGTTTCTTTCGGTTCCTGGCTCCGCAAGGCAACCGCTGCAGTTCGCCGTGAAGCGAACCGCGCCATCGACCTGCATCTGCAAAATTGCGAAGTGCTTGTCGAAGCCTATCGCCGCAAGTAAGCCTTGGTCGCGCTGCCGGTAGTTCAGACAGTCGTCCAGAAGAAAACGCCCCGAAAACCTTGCGGTTTTGCGGGGCGTTCGCTTATGGGGAGGACGGAACCTTCTGTCAGATTGCCCAGCCGCCGAGGTAAAACACCGCCAGCACCGCCGCGATAACCACGGTTCCCACGTTCAGCTTGCGGTATTCGCCTGCGATCACCCGGCCGATCACCAGCGTGCAGAAGCCGAGCATGATGCCGGTCACGATATTCGCGCTCAACACGATAAACACCGCGCAGACGAGGCCCGACATGGCGTCGATACTGTCTTCGCGATGCAGCTTGCTCACGTTGCCGAGCATCAGCAGCCCGACGTACATCAGCGCGGGCGCCGTGGCGTAGGACGGCACGAGGCTCGCGAGCGGCGAGAGGAACATGACGGCCAGGAACATCGCGCCGACCACCGTCGCCGCGAGGCCGGTTTTAGCGCCCGCCGCCACACCCACGGTCGATTCGATATACGCCGCCGCCGGCGCACCGCCAAAACACGCGGAGAAGATCGAACTCACCGAATCCGCCGTCAGTGCGCGGCCGCCGTTGATGATGCGGCCGTTTTCGTCGATCTGGCCTGCCTGACCGGCCACCGCGCGAATCGTGCCGGTCGCGTCGAAGACAGCGGTCATCACGAG
The DNA here is from genome assembly GCF_057814995.1 of Caballeronia sp. SL1002. Lineage (NCBI taxonomy): Bacteria > Pseudomonadati > Pseudomonadota > Betaproteobacteria > Burkholderiales > Burkholderiaceae > Caballeronia > Caballeronia sp. SL1002. The sequence goes on from NZ_JBYMUW010000005.1 coordinate 366,186, forward strand.
TGCGAGCACGCTCGGCAAGACGGCCATCGAGAGCGCGCCCTTGATGTCCATCGCGCCGATCAGCGAAGCGTGGCCCGGCGTGCTGAGCGACGGCAGCGCGAAGATGCCGTGGAAGCGCACGGAGGGATCGAAGGCGAGGCCGAGCGCGGAAAGACCGACCACCACAAGCAAAATGCCGCCCGGCACGCGCCGGCGTTCCAGCCCGACGATCGCCGCGAGGCCGAATACCGACATCAGCACCGGAAACGCCGTGATATGACCGAGCGAAACCGGCATGCCCGCCGCCGGATTCTTCACGATCAAGCCCACGTCGTTAGACGCGATCAGCAGCAGGAACAAGCCGATGCCGATCCCCGTGCCGTGCGCGACGCCTGCCGGCAGGTTGCGCAGAATCCACGAACGCACGCCCGTTACCGAGATCGCGGTGAACACCACGCCCATCAGAAAGACCGCGCCGAGCGCCACGTTCGGCGACAAGCCCTTGCCGAGCACCAGCCCGAACGCCGTGAAGGCCGTGAGCGAGATGGCGCAGCCGATGGCAATGGGCAAGCGCGCCCAGAGTCCCATCAAGAGCGAGCCGAACGCGGTCGTGAGACACACGGCGACAAACACCGCGCTCGTGTCGAAGCCCGCCTTGCCGAGCATGCCGGGCACGACGAACACCGAATAGACCATCGCGAGAAACGTCGTGATACCGGCGACAACTTCGCGCCGTTGCGTGCTGCCGTTCGCGGAGATGCCGAAATAGCGGTCGAGCGGGCCACCTGCCTTGGCCGGAGTATGAGTGTGAGTGTGTTCCCCGGTGTCGTCGACACCGATACCGCCTAGCGGCTGGGCGTGGGGTTCCATCATGAGCTGCTCCTTTATCAGCGCGCTGAAACGGCTGGTCCGCGTTTGAGGCGGTCAGCTGTCATCAGGGTCGTCTCGTCTGTATTTTTAGGTTTGACCTCGAATCCGGCGTGGCTGGACTCGGTCAGGACAAAGACTAGGCGAACATAAAGCGCTGTCCAATCGCCGGATCGCCATGCCGGTCATGCCGTCGCCCTTATAGTTGCGCGCGCTTATCCCGCCGATAACAAAAAAAAGGCCGGATCGTAAGATCCGGCCTCGGGTTAAACCCGTATGCGTCTGCGTATGCGTCTACGTCAAGGAATCACGCGCGTGACGCCCCGGCCGCGCGGATCGGAGGCGGGTTCAGGCGTCGTTCCATCGATCCGGATAGCCTGGATATCGCCGTTGAAGCCTTGTTTCGTGAGCGTGTAGCCCTTCGCTTCGAGTTCCTTCGCGAGATCGCCGTCGATAGGCTTGTACGGCTCCCAGAAGATCGTGTTCGGCGGCAGCAACTGGTGGTGAAAGCGCATCGCGGCGACCGCGTCGGGCAGCGGCATCTTGAAGTCGTAGACGTTGTTGATGACCTGGAATATCGACGTGAAAATACGCGATCCACCCGGCGTACCGATCACCATCGCCACCTTGTCGTCCTTCGTGAGGATGGTCGGCGACATGGAGGAGAGCGGACGCTTGCGCGGCTCGATCGCGTTCGCGTCGCTGCCCACGACGCCGAACATGTTCGCGACGCCGGGCTTCGCCGAGAAGTCGTCCATCTCGTCGTTCAGCAGGACGCCCGTGCCTTCCGCCACGACACCCGAGCCGAAATAGCCGTTGATCGTGTACGTGTTCGAGACCGCGTTGCCCCATTTATCGACGACCGAAAAGTGCGTCGTCTCGGCCTTTTCAGGCATCGACGTACCGAGGCCGGGGACCACGCTCTTCGTGTCCGACGGTGTGTCGGGATTCACTTCGCCCGCGCGTTTCAGGATGTAGTCGTCGTTCGTGAGCTGCGCGATCGGCACCTTGTAAAAGTCGGGGTCGCCGAGATATTGCGCGCGGTCCGCGAACACGCGCTTCTCGATTTCCGCGACCAGATGGATGTATTGCGCGGAGTTGAGCGGCACGTCCGTGAACTTGTCCTTGAGGTCGGCCTTCATCTTGAGCAACTGCACGAGCCCGATGCCGCCCGAACTCGGCGGCGGCGCGGTGATGATGCGATAGCCGTTCCAGCTCGCGAGAATCGGCTGACGCCAGACCGCCTTGTATTCCTTCAGATCACGCTCGGTGATGAGGCCGTGGCCCTGCATCGAATCCGCGATCAATTCCGCCGTCTTGCCCTGATAGAAACCCTTCGAGCCTTTGTCCGCGATCCGCTGCAGCGTGGCCGCGAGATCGGGCTGCTTGAACGTCGTGCCCTTGTTCAGACCGCCGAAATACAGGTCGAAATTGGTTTTGCCGCCGAATTCCTTCGACGCGCGGTCGCGCCGTTCCTGCAACTGATCGTCCACTTCGAAGCCGTCCTGCGCGTACTTGATGGCGGGCGCGAGCACCTGTTTCCACTTCAGCTTGCCGAAGCGCTTCTGCGCCTCCCACATGCCCGCGACCGTGCCCGGCACGCCGACCGCGCGGTGTCCGTAAAGGCTCATGCCCTTGATGACTTCGCCCTTGTCGTCGAGGTACATGTTGCGCGTTGCCGCGAGTGGCGCGCGCTCGCGATAGTCGAGGAAGTACGGGCGATGATCGACGTAGAGCGTCATGAAACCGCCGCCGCCGATATTGCCCGCTTCCGGATACGTTACGGCGAGCGAAAACGCGATGGCAACGGCTGCATCGACCGCATTGCCGCCCTGGCTGAAAATCTGCTCGGCGGCATCGGCGGCGAATTTGTCGGCAACGGCCACTGCCGACGACGTCAGAACCGCCGGCTCGCTCGCCGCCGTTTTCGCATACGCGGGCGCGCTTTCGACAAACCCGATGGACACGCTCAACGCCACGGCTGACAACGCGCCGAGCGCGATCGACTTGACGCGGTATTCGAACTTCATGGACATCTCTTTTCTCCTTGTGACCTCAAGGGCATGTGCTTTTGTTCTGCAGTCTGAAATCAACGTGAAATCAGCCTGAAACCGGCTTATACCATGAGCCGGTTTTTGTCCGCTGCGAGCGCGCGGGTCAGGGCATCAACTGGCCGCCGTTGACGTCGATGATCTGGCCGGTCACATAGCGCGACATCGTCTCGGACGCGAGGTACAGGAACGCGCCGCTGCAATCGTCCGGCTCGCCGATAAAACCCATCGGTATGCTTTTGCGGAACGCGTCGAGTTGTTCGGGTGTCGTGAAGCGCTCTTGGAACGGCGTCTGGATCACGCCGGGCGCGACCGCGTTCACGCGAATCCGGTCGGGCATCAGTTCCTTCGCCATGCCCCGCGTGATCGTGCTCACGAAACCTTTCGACGCCGCGTACAACAGCGCGCCCGGCCCGCCGCCGTTGCGCGCGGCAACCGATGTCACGTTGATGATCGCGCCGCCGCCGCCCGACTTGAGCGAGGGCAGCGCCGCGCGCGTGAACGCCACGACGGAGCGCGCGTTGATGTGCATGACTTCGTCGAAGAGTTCGTCGGTCACGGACGCGAGCGGCTCGCGCTTGACGAGGCTCCCGGCGTTGTTGATGAGCACGTCGATCTTGCCGAGCGCATCGGTGGCCTCGGCGACCGCGCGGTCGATCGCCTGCGTGTCGCGCACGTCCGCGCCGACGATCACCGCGTTCACGCCGAGCGCCCGCACTTCCTGCGCGACGGCTTCGGCCGCGTCGCGCGACTGGTTGTAGTGGATCGCCACGTTCGCGCCGTACTGGGCGAACGCGCGGGCCGCCGCCGCGCCGATGCCGGTGCTCGCGCCGGTGATCAAAATGGCCTTGCCTTTCAGATCATGCATGAATGCTCCTTTGAAAGAGATGTGCGTCGGCTATTGTAAAGATGTCGGAGTTGAACAGCGGCTTTCGGTGTGCGAATCGCCCATAATCGAGCTAACGCGCCGGTTGTCAGAGCGCGCCCTCGCGGGGATCACGGAGGACGACATGAACGACAAAATTGATTCGATTCCGGCAGGCCGCGTCGGCGTACTGCCTTATTTGACGGTGAGCGACAGCGTCGCCGCGATCGATTTCTACGCGAAGGTGTTCGGCGCGGCCGAGTTGTTCCGGCTCGATTTGCCGGATGGGCGCGTCGGGCATGCGGAGTTGTCGATTGGCGGCAGCGTGGTGTATTTGTCCGATGAGTTTCCGGACATGAACGTGCGCTGTCCGGTCGCGTTTGGAGGGTCGCCGGTGATGCTGCACCTTTACGTCGACGACGTGGATGCGGTTGTGCAGCGTGCGCTGGATGCGGGGGCGACGTTGGAGCGGCCTGTTGTGGATCAGTTTTATGGGGATCGTGGGGGGAAGTTGCGGGATCCGTTTGGGCATTTGTGGTGGATCGCGACGCGTATCGAGGATGTTGGGCCGGAGGAGATGCGCTTGCGCGCTTTGAAGCTTTTTAGTGCGGATCCGGAGTAGGGAGTGGTCCTCCGGGGGGCTTCGCCTTGGTTTGGATTTGCTAGCGCCCGTTGCTTTTGCTTTTGCTTTTGTTTGCGTGCGCTTTCTGGAAACTTGCTTTCATGTAGGTCTATTAGCACGCCGCTACGCGCGGCAGCAGTCACTTTCTTCGGCTAGCTGCAAAGAAAGTAACCAAGGAAAGCAGCACGGGATTCAGCGCCGTGGGGCGGCTTCGGGGTGCGTGGGTTACACCGTTTGATGTTCGGCCGCTGCTTGTGAACTTGCTTTCGTGTAGGTCTATTAGCACGCCGCTATGCGCGGCAGCAGTCACTTTCTTTGCTGCTGCAAAGAAAGTAACCAAAGAAAGCAGCTAGTCCGTCTAAGTGTCCACCTCGAATAACCTTGCGGATAGGCGCGCAGGCTGATTCGGCTAACGCGCAGTTATTCGGATTGGCACAGCGCCTGTCAGTTCCATCCTCGCTGCGCTCGGACGACGGGCCCAGCTCACAACCAGCGGTCGGTTTCGTTTTGCGGTTATGCCTTACCGGCAGGCACTTCGTGCGTGCCGGGATGGATGAGCGGTTCCACTCTGTTGTATGGTGCGATAGCCGAATCAGCTTGCGCACCACTCCCGGATACGGTTCGTGGTGGACACTTAGACGGATAAGCTGCTTTCTTTGGTTACTTTCTTTGCAGCAGCAAAGAAAGTGACTGCTGCCGCGCATAGCGGCGTGCTAATAAACCTACACGAAAGCAAGTTCCCAAGAAACGCCCGAGCATCAGACGGTGTAACCCACCCATCCCCAGCCGCCCGACGGCGCCGAATCCCGTGCTTTCTTTGGTTACTTTCTTTGCAGCTAGCCAAAGAAAGTGACTGCTGCCGCGCATAGCGGCGTGCTGCTAAACCTACACGAAAGCAAGTTCCCAAGAAACGCCCGAGCATCAGACGGTGTAACCCACCCATCCCAAGCCGCCCCACGGCGCCGAACCCCGTGCTTTCTTTGGTTACTTTCTTTGCCGCTAGCCAAAGAAAGTGACCGCTGCCGCGCGTAGCGGCGTGCTAATAGACCTACACGAAAACAAGTTCACAAGAAAGCGCAGGCAAACAAAACCCCGTGTACGAAAGCAGCCCAATCCGCGGAACATTAGCGTTACTAACCAACGGTCAACGGGAAAGGGAAACTCATGCTCCGAAAAACTGCGACATAACACCCGCGCGCTGCACCGCCGCAAACCCCCCGTGCCAACCCCCAAGCGGGAGCGCCAATCCCTACAAATAAAAACATTTACATTACGTTTAACTTTCATCTATAAAGAGAGTGCACGTCGCGGATTGCCATGTCTCGCATCGTGTCTCGGCCCGACAGGAAACGCTGTCGGGCTTTTTTTATGTCCTCCCGATGATGTAAATATTCACTTTCAAAAGCATTACTCGGCAACATTTCGCTAGTGAAAACCCCGCCGATTCTTTCGCTTGACTTACTTGATATATCACATATTGTGTATATCTGATCGCTCCTCAAACGTGCATGGAGCGACCGGAGGCGCCAATTCGGCTCCCCGAACACAAGGCAGCGAATGCCTAGGAGACAGTCATGGAAACGAATCGCCAGGAAGTGGCGTCGCCGCTAGCGAAGCCGTGGGTGCAACTGGTTTTTGGCGTCATCTGTATGGCGATGATCGCGAACATGCAGTACGGCTGGACGCTGTTCGTGAATCCGATCGACGAAAAGCATCAGTGGGGCCGCGCGGCCATTCAAGTCGCCTTCACCATCTTCGTGGTGACGGAAACGTGGCTCGTGCCGATCGAAGGCTATCTCGTCGATAAATACGGCCCCCGTCCGGTCGTGGTCTGCGGCGGTCTGCTATGTGCGATCGCGTGGGTGCTGAACTCGGTCGCGTCGTCGCTGCCTATGCTTTACTTCGCGGCGGCCGTCGGCGGCGTCGGCGCGGGCGCGGTGTACGGCACGTGCGTCGGCAACGCGCTGAAGTGGTTCCCGACGCGGCGCGGTCTCGCCGCCGGCATCACGGCGGCGGGCTTCGGCGCGGGATCGGCGGCGACCGTCGTGCCGATTGCGCACATGATCAAGAACAGCGGTTACGAAGCCACGTTCCTGTGGTTCGGCCTCGGTCAGGGACTCGTCGTGTTCCTGCTCGGCATGGCGCTCTTCGCACCGCCCGCAAGTCTGCTTGCGCCGGTCAAGAACGCGCTCAAGCAAGCCGTCTACAACGCGAGCCCGAAGCAGGTGCTGAGTTCGCCGATCTTCTGGGTGATGTACCTGATGTTCGTGATGATGGCCGCCGGCGGCCTGATGGCGACAGCGCAGTTGGGCCCGATCGCGAAGGACTTCGGCCTGCACGATTCGCCGGTTTCGCTGCTCGGTCTGACCTTGCCCGCGCTCACTTTCGCGCTCACCATCGACCGCGTGCTGAACGGTCTGACGCGGCCGTTCTTCGGCTGGATCTCCGACCGGATCGGCCGTGAAAACACGATGTTCATCGCGTTCGGCGTGGAAGCCGTCGGCATTCTGCTGCTCTCGAAATACGGTCAGAGCCCGGTGGCGTTCGTGGTGCTGACGGGCATCGTTTTCTTCGCGTGGGGCGAAATTTACAGCCTGTTCCCGGCGACCTGCGGCGACACGTTCGGTCCGAAATTCGCCGCGACGAACGCGGGTTTGCTCTACACGGCGAAAGGCACGGCGGCGTTGCTCGTGCCGTTCAGCAGCGTGATCACCGCCGCCACTGGAAGCTGGCACGCGGTGTTCATGCTGGCATCGGGGATGGCGGCGCTCTCCGCGCTGCTCGCGTTGTTCGTCCTCAAGCCGATGCGCCACGCACACGTTCAGAAGCACGCGCGCTCGGTCGTCGAGATGCCTTACGGTCCGGTCGTCAAAGACTAGGGAAGCGCGTTCGCGCGTGACATCGAGCGGACGGCGTGGGACGCCGTCCGCTTTTCTATGCGAGCGCTGCTAAAGGCAGCGCTTTTCCATTTGTGGCGTCGTGTTTCGACACTAGGCGTTTTCCAGCATCGCGCGATCCAACCTGACAAAAACAGGTTCAACTTCGTCACGCCGGATTACATTGACGCTATCGACGTAAGCGGATTTATCTGTTCGAGATGCTAATCCGTATGGTTAACCCCGATTTCATCGAAAACGAACAAAAAGGAACATCCGTCTTGTTGTTTTGGTTTCCTTTTTGAAAATCGAGACCGGGCGATCGCCGCACCGGTGTCAAAATAAAAACAATGGAGACATGGATGGACAAGACCAGAAAGCGCATCCGCGCGCGTGCGGGAATAGTGCCGCTCATCCCTTTTCAGACCCGTCCCGCGCGATCTCGCTCAACGCGCGTTTGCACGGTTAGAACGCGTCGATAGGCGCTTGCCGACATCCTCGGCGCGCAGCGAAGGCAGAAGAACGGTATCGAAACGAGGAGCGCAATTTGGTCTTGGAACTGGAGCGGGTCACCGTCGTTTCGGGCGGTCAGACGCATCTGTACGGTGTCGATCTGAAGTTGACCCCGGGGGCGATCAACGTGTTGCTCGGACCGACGCAGGCCGGCAAGACGACGCTGATGCGCGTCATGGCCGGTCTCGATCGGCCGGCGAGCGGCCGCGTGCTCGTGGATGGCCGCGACGTGACCGGCGTGGGCGTGCGTGAGCGCAACCTCGCGATGGTGTATCAGCAGTTCATCAACTATCCGGCGATGTCGGTGTACGACAACATCGCGTCGCCGCTCAAACTGCAGAAGACCGCCGCGCCGGAGATCAAGCGGCGCGTACACGAGGTCGCCGAAAAGCTGCATATCGAGCATCTTCTGGCGCGGCGTCCGGGCGAATTGTCGGGCGGGCAGCAGCAACGCTGCGCGCTTGCGCGGGCGCTGGTGAAGCGTTCGTCGCTGGTACTGCTCGACGAACCGCTCGTGAATCTCGACTACAAGCTGCGCGAGGAATTGCGGGCGGAACTCGCCACGTTGTTCGCCGACGGCGCGACCACGGTGGTCTACGCGACGACCGAGCCGCTCGAAGCGCTTTTGCTCGGCGGCTATACGGCCATCGTCGATAAAGGGCGCGTGTTGCAGACCGGCCGCACGCTCGACGTGTACCAGGCGCCCGCGAACGTGGATGTCGCCGCCGTCTTCAACGATCCGCCGATGAACATGCTGGCAAGCGATTCGTCCGGCGAAGGCGTTGCGCGTCTTGCGCTCGGCATCGACGTGCCGTTGCCGCGCGATGCCGTGAATATCGGCGCGTGCCGGATCGGCATCCGGCCGGGTCATCTGCGGCTCGCCCCGCGCACGCCGCGCGCGGTTGCCGTGCGCTGCCGGCTTGAACTCGCGGAGTTGAGCGGTTCGGAAACGTTCCTGCATCTGCGAACCGAGCGTGGCGGCCTGGACCTCGTGGCGCAATTGCAGGGCGTGCATCAGATGGAACTCGGCCGCGAACTCGACGTCTTCATCGAGCCGGACGAACTGTTCATTTTTGGCGGAGACGCGCAACGCGTGGCCGGCCCGGAGGCCCGTCATGGCGCGTATTGAATTTCAGAACCTGGCGCACGCGTACCGCCCGAACCCCGCGTCGCTCGACGATTACGCGCTTCAGCCGATGAGCATGGTCTGGGAAGACGGCGGTGCTTATGCGCTGCTCGGGCCGTCGGGTTGCGGCAAGTCCACGCTGCTCAATATCGTCTCAGGGCTCGTGCAGCCTTCGGAAGGGCGCGTGCTGTTCGACGGACGCGACGTGACGAAGATGGGCGCGCGCGAACGGAACATCGCGCAGGTGTTCCAGTTCCCCGTGATCTACGACACGATGAGCGTCTTCGACAATCTCGCGTTCCCGCTGCGCAATCGCAAGATCGCGGCGGCCGAAGTGCGCACGCGCGTGCATGAGGTGGCCGAGATCCTCGACATGACGCGCGAACTCAATCGCAAGGCGAACAATCTTTCCGCCGATGCCAAGCAAAAGATTTCGCTCGGACGCGGCCTCGTGCGCAAGGACGTCGCGGCGATTCTCTTCGACGAACCGCTGACCGTGATCGATCCGCACATGAAATGGGTCTTGCGGCGGCAGTTGAAGAAGATCCATCAGCAACTGAAACTCACGCTGATCTATGTCACGCACGATCAGGTCGAGGCGCTCACGTTCGCCGACGAAGTCGTGGTGATGACGAATGGGCGCGTCGTGCAAAAGGGCGGCCCGGAGGCGTTGTTCCTGAGTCCGGATCATGCGTTCGTCGGCTATTTCATCGGCAGTCCGGGCATGAACCTGTGTCCGGTCGCGCTCGATGCAGAGGGCGTCGTGATCGGTTCGCAGCGTCTGAGCGTCGATGCCGCGACGCTCGCCACGCTCAGAGTTGCCAACGGTTCCCTCACGCTCGGTATCCGCCCGGAATTCGTGCGGCTTGCAGAAGGCGCAGAGGCGGGCGCGGTAAAGGCCACGCTCGTGCGCGCGCAGCAACTCGGCAACTATCAACTCGTCACGGCGGACTGCGAGGGGCGCGTGCTACGCGCGAAGGTCGAGCCGGATCTGCAGGTGGAAGAAGGGCCGCTCTGGCTGCGTCTTGCCGCGCCCGAAACCGTGTTCTTCAGCAACGACGAAAGGATCGGACGATGAACAAGCCCGTCAATCAGAAAGCGTGGCTGCTGGTCGTGCCCGTGTTCATCTGTGTCGCGTTCTCCGCGATCCTGCCGCTGATGACCGTGGTGAACTATTCGGTGCAGGACATCATCAGCCCGACGCAGCATGTGTTCGTCGGAACGGAATGGTTTCGCAACATCATGAACGACGACGACCTGCGAGGCGCGCTCGGCCGTCAGATGATCTTCTCGTTCTGCGTGCTGCTGTTCGAGATTCCGCTCGGCGTCGGACTCGCGCTCGCGATGCCCGCGTCGGGATGGCGCGCGTCCGCGGCGCTCGTCGTGCTCGCGATGCCGCTCCTGATTCCATGGAATGTCGTCGGGACGATCTGGCAGATTTTCGCGCGGCCGGATATCGGTTTGCTCGGCTACTGGCTCAATCATTTCGGCATCAACTACAATTACACGGCGAGTCCATCGGATGCGTGGGTCACGGTGCTGGTGATGGATATCTGGCACTGGACGCCGCTCGTCGCGCTGCTTTGTTATGCCGGTTTGCGCGCGATTCCGGACGCTTTCTATCAGGCCGCCGAGATCGATGGGGCGAGCCGCTTCGCCGTGTTCCGCTATATCGAGTTGCCGAAGATGCGTGGCGTGCTGATGATCGCCGTGCTGCTGCGCTTCATGGACAGCTTCATGATCTACACGGAACCGTTCGTGCTGACAGGCGGCGGACCGGGCGACTCGACTACCTTCCTCTCGCAATACCTCACGCAAAAAGCGGTCGGCCAGTTCGACCTCGGTCCCGCAGCGGCGTTTTCGCTGATTTACTTCCTCATCATCTTGCTGCTGTGCTTCATCCTCTACAACTGGATGGAGCGCGTGGGCAAGGGCGGACCCGCGACGACGGGAGACGATCATGCGTGACGACCGCCGCTGGATCCGCACGCTGACGCTCGTCGTCTATATTCTTTTCGCGCTCATTCCGCTTTACTGGATGCTGTCCATTTCGCTGCGCACGAACGAGGAAACGCTCGCGTCGTTCTCCACGTTTCCGCAGCACATCACTTTCGAGAACTACAAGGTGATCGCAACCGATCCTTCGTGGTACTGGGGCTATATCAACTCGATCATCTACGTGCTGATGAACACGGTGATGTCGGTGCTCGTCGCGCTGCCCGCCGCGTATGCGTTCTCGCGCTACCGGTTCCTCGGCGACAAGCACATGTTCTTCTGGCTGCTCACGAACCGCATGACGCCGCCCGCCGTTTTCCTGCTGCCGTTCTTCCAGCTTTATTCGAGCGTCGGATTGATGGACACGTATATCGCCGTCGCGCTCGCTCACATGCTGTTCAACGTGCCGCTCGCGGTGTGGATTCTCGAAGGCTTCATGTCGGGCGTCTCGCGCGAGATCGACGAAACAGCCTACATCGACGGCTATTCGTTCCCTGCGTTCTTCGTGAAGATTTTCCTGCCGCTCATCAAGTCGGGTGTCGGCGTGACCGCGTTCTTCTGCTTCATGTTCAGCTGGGTCGAACTGCTGCTTGCACGCACGCTGACGACCGTCAACGCCAAACCGATCGCGGCCGTGATGACGCGCACGGTGTCCGCGGCGGGCATGGACTGGGGCGTGCTGTCGGCGGCCGGCGTGCTGACCATCATTCCGGGCGCACTCGTCATCTACTTCGTGCGCAATTACATCGCGAAGGGCTTTGCGATGGGGAGAGTCTGATGATGACGTGGATGTACTGGACGCCCGAAGTGGCGATCTTTTTCGGCTGTATCGCGCTGATGCTCGCGGGCATGACCGCATGGGAAATCCGCTCGCCGACGGTCGAGCGCAAGGGCTTGCTCCCGATCGCGACGACGCGCGGCGACCGGCTTTTCATCGGCTTGCTGACGGCGGCCTATATCAATCTCGCGTGGGTGGGCGCGACCGCCGAGAACACGAGTTCGTGGCCGGGCTTCGCGGCATCGGTGGTCGTGTTGCTGCTGATTATGTGGAAGGGTTGAGCCGCCAAAGAATCCTGCATGAGGCCCGATAACACCGGCTCCGTTTGTTGCCCCGGGCGGGAGCCGGATGATGATCCAAGGGGTATGGAGACAGAGGAGAAAACCATGCAACACAGGAAACGGATCGTCGCGCTCGCGGTCGGGGCCATCGTCGCGTGCGGGTTTGCGGTCCAGCCCGCGCTGGCCGGCACGCCCGAAGCACAGAAATGGGTCGATAGCGAATTCCAGCCGAGCACGCTGTCGAAGCAGCAGCAGATGGACGAGATGAAGTGGTTCATCGACACCGCCGCGAAACTGAAATCGCAAGGCGTGAAGGAAGTTCACGTGGTGTCGGAGACGCTCGACACGCACATGTACGAATCGAAAACGCTGGCGAAGGCGTTCGCGGAAATCACCGGCATTCAGGTTAAGCACGACATCATCCAGGAGGGCGATGTCGTCGAAAAGCTGCAGACGTCGATGCAATCCGGGCAAAGCATTTACGACGGCTGGATTTCGGACTCGGACCTGATCGGCACGCATTATCGCTATGGCGTGATCGTGCCGCTCTCCGACTACATGACCGGCGAGGGCAAGGAATACACGAACCCCAATCTCGACATCAAGGACTTCATCGGCTCCAGCTTCACTACCGCGCCCGACAAGAAGCTCTACCAGTTGCCCGACCAGCAGTTCGCGAACCTCTACTGGTTCCGCGCGGACTGGTTCGCGCGCAAGGATCTGCAGGACAAGTTCAAGGCCAAGTACGGATACGAACTCGGCGTGCCGGTGAACTGGAGCGCTTATGAAGATATCGCGGAGTTTTTCACCAACGATGTGAAGACGATCGACGGCGAAAAAGTATACGGCCACATGGACTACGGCAAGAAAGACCCGTCGCTTGGCTGGCGCTTTACCGACGCGTGGCTCTCGATGGCAGGTGAAGCCGACAAGGGTATTCCGAATGGATTGCCCGTCGATGAATGGGGCATTCGCGTGACGCCGGACGGCTGTCATGCGGTGGGTGCATCGGTTTCGCGCGGCGGCGGCACGAACAGTCCGCCGGCCGTGTTCGCGACGACGAAGTACATCGACTGGCTGAAGAAATATGCGCCGCCGGAAGCGTCGGGCATGACGTTCAACGAAGCGGGACCGGTGCCCGCGCAAGGGCATATCGCGCAGCAGGTCTTCTGGTACAGCGCGTTCACGGCATCGATGCTCAAGCCCGGCAACGTGACCAACGCGGACGGCACGCCGAAGTGGCGCATGGCGCCGTCGCCGCACGGCCCGTACTGGAAGGACGGCATGCAAAACGGCTATCAGGACGTGGGATCGTGGACGTTCTTCAAGTCCACGCCACCGAATCAGCGCGCGGCGGCGTGGCTTTACGCGCAATTCGTGACGTCGAAATCGGTGTCGCTGAAGAAGTCGATTACCGGACTCACGTTCATTCGCGACTCGGACATTCATAGCGACTACTTCACGAAGAACGCGGACAAGTACGGTGGGTTGATCGAGTTTTATCGCAGCCCGGCGCGCGTCGCGTGGACGCCGACCGGCAACAACGTGCCGGATTATCCGAAGATGGCGCAGTTGTGGTGGAAGAACGTCGCGACGGCGGTGGCAGGCGAGAAGACGCCGCAAGCCGCAATGGACAATCTCGCGAAGGAAATGGATCAGGTGCTCGGACGCTTGCAGCGTGCCGGCATGAAGGTCTGCGCGCCGCAGCTCAACGCGGAAAGCGATCCGTCGAAATGGCTGTCGGATCAGCACGCGCCGTGGAAGAAGCTCGCGAACGAGAAGCCGAAGGGCGAGACGGTGAAGTACGACGAGTTGTTGTCGGCGTGGAAGAACGGCAAGGTGCGCTGAAGTCGGGTTGAAGGTAGCGAAGGTGCGATGTGTGTTTATAGGGCGGCACGGCGTGCCGCCCTTTTTTATGCATTAAAGCTGCACGCCCCAGCGCCGCACCGTGATCCGTTCGAACGTATCGAACACGACGTGCTCCACGATCAACCCGATCACGATCACCGCCGCCAATCCCGCGAATACGCGATCCGTATAAAGCTCATTGCGGTTCTGGAAGATGTACCAGCCGAGACCGCCGTTCCCCGAACTCGCGCCGAACACGAGTTCCGCCGCGATCAGCGTGCGCCACGCGAATGCCCAGCCCACGCGGAGTCCGGCAAGTATCGAAGGAAGCGCAGCGGGCACGAGAATCAGCAGCACGTGACGCAGTCCGGTCAGTCCGTAGTTGCGGCCAGTCATGCGCAACGTCGATGGGACGGCCTGAAATCCCGAGTACGTGTTGAGCGCGAGCGGCCACAAAACCGAATGCACCAGCACGAACAATAAGCTACCCGTACCGAGGCCGAACCACAGCAGCGCGAGCGGCAGGAGCGCGATCGACGGAAGCGGATTGAACATGGCCGTGAGCATGGAGAGCAGGTCGCGCCCGATACGCGTCGATACTGCAAGCGAGGTCAGCACGAACGCGAGCGCAACGCCGATCAGATAGCCGCGCAGCAGCACCGAGAGCGATATCGCGGTGCGTGCGAGCAGTTCGCCCGACATGACGCCCTGCACGAAAGCGACGAGCGTCGCGCTGAAACCCGGCAGCAGCAGGTCGTTATTGACCGCGCGCGCGGCGAGTTCCCATAGTCCGATCAGGACGATTGCGATCAGTGTCTTGCGCAGCCACGTTTGATCGGCGAGACGGCGCGCCAGCGGCAACGGCGCTTCCACCGCGAGTTCGCCGAGCGGTTCGGGCGCGCGCTCGTATTCGGCGCGAACGGGCGGTACGAGGCGAATGGGTGCGTCGATGGGGTTGGTCGAAAGACTCATTGAGCGGCTCCCGGTTGTTCGAAGAGGAGTCGATGGATGCGCGCGACGCTCTGCTGGAAATCGTTGCGGCCCGCGCTGTCCTGCGTGTACTGATGGCTATTTAGCTCGGCGCGCACGCGGCCGGGATGCGGCGTCAGCAGCAAAATACGATTGCCGACGATCAACGCTTCCTCGATCGAATGCGTGACGAACAGCAGCGTGAAGCTGGCTTCGTCCCAGAGACGCAGCATTTCTTCCTGCATCTTGCGGCGCGTGAGCGCGTCGAGCGCGGCGAACGGCTCGTCCATCAGGAGCACGCGCGGCTGCATCGAGAGCGCCCGCGCAATCGCCACGCGCTGCTTCATGCCGCCCGACAAGGTGTGCGGATAAGCATCGGCGAACGGCGCGAGGCCGACCTTGTCGAGAAAATGCAGCGCACGTTCGCGCGCTTCGGCGCGGCTCAGTTTCTTGGCCGTACGCAGCGGAAACATCACGTTTTGCAGCACCGTTTTCCACGGCGGCAACTGATCGAATTCCTGGAACACCACGATGCGATCCGCGCCCGGCCCGCGAATACGCTGACCGTCCAGCGCGATACTGCCCGACACCGGTTCGATAAACCCCGCCACTGCTTTGAGCAGCGTCGATTTCCCGCAGCCCGACGGCCCGAGCAGGACGAATCGATCGCCGCCGAAGACGTCGAAGCTGACGTCGTGTGTGGCGCGCACGATGCGTTCGCGCGTGCGGTATTCGAGGCTGACGCGATCGACGGAAAGCAGTTTCTCGCTTGGCTTGGCCGTGTGCGCGGGAACTTCGCCGCGCGCGGCCGAGGGATAAAGAATCGTGGGGTTGGCAACCATGATCGCGATGCTCGTGCTGAAAACATCAAGATAAAGGCGTCGCGCCGCAGCGTGAACCAATCATTGCGCATATTCAAAACACGCCGACGCATAAGCAGCGTTTTTGCTGCTCCGGTGACGGCTCGTATGCAAAAAAGCCCGCTCAATCACTGGCGGGCTTTGAAAGGAAACGCAGAGCTTTCAACTTCCTTTTGCGGTCGCGGGATCGGTGAAGAAATAGTCTTGCCACGACTTCGGCTCGTTCTTGATCGCGCCGACGCGATACATGAACTGCGCAAGCCCGAGCGTGTTCTGAGGCGCGATCTTGAACTGGACCTCGGGATTCTTGATGATCTTCAACAGCAGGTTGCGGTCGATCTTGGCGTTGTTCACACGGATATACGTATCGGCCGCAGCCTCGGGATTTTTCGTGACGAACTGCGCGGCGTCGGCGAGCGCATCGACGAAAGCGCGATACGTCTTGGGGTTTTCATCGCGATACTTCTGGGTCGCGTAGAGCACGGTGGCCGAACTGGGGCCGCCCAGCACGTCATACGAATTGAGCACGATGTGCGCCTTCGGATTGCCCGCGAGTTCCTGATCCTGGAACGGCGGATTGCCGAAATGCCCGGTGATTTCCGTGCCGCCCGCGATGATCGCGGCAGCCGCGTCCGGATGCGGAACGGCTTGCGTGAGCTTGTCGAGACGGTCGTAATCCTTGTCGCCCCAGCGCTTCGCGGCCGCGAATTGCAACACGCGCGACTGCACCGAAACCGATACGGCCGGCACGGCGATGCGGTCCTTCGGCGTGAAATCGGCAATGCTTTTCACCGATGGATTATTCGACACTAGGTAGTACGGCAGATTGCCTAGCGACGCCACGCCCTTCACATTCTGGCGGCCGTGCGTGCGGTCCCAGATCGTCATCAGCGGCCCGACGCCCGCGCCCGCGATATCGATCGAACCGGACAGCAAGGCGTCGTTGATCGCCGCGCCGCCCGAGAGCCGCACCCAGTCCACCTTGATATCGAGGCCGGCTTTCTTGCCTTCCTTTTCGATAAGCTGCTGGTCGCGCGCGACATTCAGCAGCAGATAGACCACGCCGAACTGTTCGGCCACGCGGATCGTGCCTTCCGCGCGCGCGGGTGTCGCGGCACCCAGCGCGCCAAGGCCGATGGAGAACGACAACATCGCGGCGACAGCGCGGCGAAAGCGAATGGGAAGGCGATGCAAATCGGCCTTCGCGTGAAGCGAAAACGGCATTGAGACTCCAGTCGTAAAGGCGTGCAAGAGGGGTGACGCGGCGCTCAGAAAGGCGCGTCGCCCTCGATGGTCGTGCGATACAGTTTGCGGCGCAGATGGTCGGGCGTGCCGGCGGCGAGGTGCATCAGCGAGCGGTTGTCCCAGAACACGAGATCGAACTCGCGCCATTGATGGCGATATAAATGCTCGGGCCGCACGCTATGTTCGAAGAGGGCGTCGAGCAGCGCGCGGCTCTCGTCTTCGGGCATGCCGATGACACGCGTGGTGAAGTGCTCGCTCACGAATAGCGCTTTACGTCCTGTCTCCGGATGCGTGCGCACGATCGGCTGGACGACCGGTTTCACCGCTGCGATTTGCTCGGCCGAAAGATTCGGACGCCACGGACTGCGCGCCTGCAATTCCGCATATTTCGCGAGATACGTGTGCTCCGCGTTCTTGCCTTCGACGGCAGCGCGCAGATGCGCGGGCAGCGAATCCCACGCGAGATGCATGTTCGCGAAGAGCGTGTCGCCGCCCTCGGAGGGCAACTCCTGCGCGTGTAAAAGTGAGCCTAAGCTCGGTTTTTCCTTGTACGAAAGATCGGAATGCCAATAGTGGCCGGCATCGCCCAGGCCGATGGGCTTGCCGTCTTCCATGATGTTCGACACGATCAACACCTCGGGGTGACCGGTCAACTGAAACTGGTGCAGCACGTGAATCTGCAGCGGACCGAAGCGCTGGCTGAACGCGATGTGCTGCTCGGGCGTGATGCGCTGGTCGCGGAATACGAGGACGTGGTGATCGAGATGCGCGCGATGAATGCGCGCGAATTCGTCCGCGCCGAGCGGCCTCGACAGGTCGAGGCCCAGTACTTCTGCGCCGAGCGGGGCGTCGAATGGACGGATTTCGATGGATTCAACCGGTGTGTCTTGTAAGGAGGCTGTCGTCACGCGGAACTCGTTATCGGTATCGGAGACCCTGAATTTAGGGGCGCGCGCGTGCCGGGTCAACGAACGAAAACCCATACGTTTATCTGTTTTAACGATAAACCGGCTGTTTTGCCGGAGGGCGCGTCAGTGCGCGAGCGCGGTCGTCGCGAGTCCCTCAAGCAACTCGGCGCGAATGATCCCAAGTTGTGGGTCGCGCCGATCGCGCGGATGCGGCGCGTCGATCACGATCTCCCGCGCGATCCGTGCCGACGCGCGGCCGTCGGGCGGCGTCATCAGCAGCACGCGATCGGACAGGTACAACGCTTCGTCCAGATCGTGCGTGACCACGAGCGCGGCGGTGCCATGTGCGCGCGTCACCGAGAGCAGCAGTTCTTGAAGCCGCATGCGCGTGATGGCATCGACGGCGCTGAACGGTTCGTCGAGCAGCAGCAATTCCGGCTGCGGAAAAAGCCCGCGCGCGATGGCGACACGCTGCGCCATGCCGCCCGATAACTGCTTCGGCCACGACGCGCCCGCACCTGCCAACCCGACTTCATCGAGCAATTCGGCGACGCGCGGATATGCGCCGCTATGCGAACCCGCCGCGAAGCCCACGTTATCCGCCACCGTCAGCCAGGGCAGCAGCCGAGGCTCCTGAAAGATCACACCGATTGCATCCGACGGGCCTGCTTGCCGCAGACCGCCAATCCGAACGTCGCCATCGAATTTGCGATCCAGCCCCGCGATAATGCGCAGCAATGTGCTCTTGCCACAGCCGCTCGGTCCGACGAGGCTGACGATTTCGCCACGCGCCAGATTTAACGAAACGCGTTCGAGAACGGCGCGTCCGGCATAGCGCTTTGCATCGACGCGAACTTGCAGCAGCGCGCTCATGGCCGTCTCCCGAGCGGCTCGGACGTATCGCGCCACGCGAGCAAGCGCGACTCCAGCGCCTTCATCGCGCCGTCGGAGAGCTTGCCCGCGAGCGCGAGCAAAAGAATCGCGCCAAATACGATATCGGGGCGGCCGGTCTCGCGGCCATCGCTCAGCAAGTAGCCGAGACCGCGCGTCGCCGCGATCAGTTCCGCCGCGACCATGAACATCCACGCAAGGCTCAATCCCGTGCGCAAACCGGTCGCGATGTGCGGCAACGCGGCGGGCAACAGGATGCGCAAAAACAGTCCGCGCGGACTCAGCCGATACACCTGCCCGAGTTCGATCAGCTTGCGGTCCACGCCGCGAATGCCCGACACCACGCTCAAATGCACCGGAAAGAACGCGCCGATCGCAACGAGCGCGATCTTCGGCGCTTCGTCGATACCCATCCACAACAGCAGCACGGGCACCCACGCAAGCGACGGAATCGCGCGCAGCGCCTGAAAACTCGGATCGAGCAATGCGTCGAGACGGCGGCTCAGGCCCATCGCCGCGCCGATCGCAATAGCAAGCGCAGCGCCGCACGCGAAACCGGCGAACACGCGCGCGGTGCTCGCGCCGATATGTCGCGCGAGCCGCCCCGCGCCCATTTCCCAGAGCGTCGCGGCGATGCTCGAGGGCGCCGGAACAAGATTTTCCGGCAGCACATGCACGCGCACGAGCACTTCGATCACGCCGAGAAACGCGAGCGGCAACAGCAGACCGGCGACGCGCCAGCACTGCTGCGAGGAGATCGTCCAGATCCGCGCACGCGGCGCGGGCCGTTCGATCGCGATGAGTGAATCGTCGGTCGCCATCGTGCGTTACTTGGCTGCCGACGCAAGCACCGGTTGCGCGATATGCGTATCGATCAACGCATCGATCACCTGATTCAAGTCCGTCCCCGGCTTCACCAATTGCTCTTGCGTGAGGATCGGCGCGGCGGACTTGAGCGCGTCGATTTGCTTTGCGCCCGGCTGCGGCGCGCTGAAATCGTTGCGACTCAGCTGAAGCTTCGCCACCGCAAACGAAAGTTTCGACTCTTCTGCCACGAGCTTCGCAGTGTCGTCGGGATGCGCGACGATCCAGACGCGGGCCTTCTCGTACACCTTCAGCACGCGCGCGACGGTATCCGGATATTGCTTGATGAACGCCTCGCGCGCGTTCAGAAAGCCGTACGTGTTGTAGTCCACGTTGCGATACAGAAGCCGCGCGCCGTCGTCGATTTCAGCGGCAGCCATGTGCGGATCGAGACCGGCCCACGCGTCCACTTGACCATTAGCGAGCGCGGTCCGGCCATCCGGATGCTGCAGATTGACGAGATCCACGTCGTCGCGCGAAAGCCCGGCCTGATGCAAGGCGCGCAGCGTGAAAAGGAACGGATCGGTGCCTTTGGTCGCCGCGATCTTCTTGCCCTTGAGATCGGCGACGCTCTTGATCGGCGAATCTTTTTTCACGACGAGCGCCGTCCATTCGGGGCGCGAAAAAATATAGATGGTGCGGATCGGATTGCCGTTCGCGCGTGCGAGCACAGCGGCGAGGCCCGCTGTCGAACCGATATCGATCGCGCCGCTGTTCAGGTATTCGAGCGCGCGATTGCTGCCGAGACTCAACACCCATTTCACTTGCGTACCGTCGGTTGCGAACTCCTGTTCGAGCCAGCCCTGACGCTTGATGACGAGACTTTCCGGCGAGTAGTACGCGTAATCGAGCTTGAGTTCGGCAGGCGCGGCGGCGTGCGCGGCCGTCGCGAGCGTGACGGTGAATAACGCCGCAAAACGCGCGGCAAAACGCGTGAAGGCACGACCCCGGATGTCTTTCATGTCTGGTCCTATTAGCTTTGGTTTTTGCACTAACCGGTCAATCTAACGACGAAGCCGCGTGCCGCGAACCAATCAATGTTCACAACCAAAGCACGCCACGCGATATCGGCGGTGCATGCCACAAGCGCGGGTTTTCCCGCATTACAAATCACGCGGGCGCTAAATTGCGAATGCCGAATGCTTGGTTCTGTTTTTGTAAGGCGGTCCCTAGGATCGGAGGCCCAAAGAACTCGTGAACAACACGTACAAGAGGAAGAACGATGAAACGAGTAGCACTTGCCGGCGCGGCCGGCATGCTGGTGGCCGCACCCGCGATGGTCCAGGCACAAAGTTCGGTCACGCTATACGGCGTGATCGACGCGGGCATCGCCTATACGAACAATCAGCGCGGCGCGAGCAACGTTCAGCAGACGAGCGGAAAACTGAGCGGCAGCCGCTGGGGATTCAAAGGGATCGAAGATCTCGGCGGCGGCTTGAGCGCGGTCTTTACGCTTGAAAACGGCTTCCGCATCAATGACGGAACAGCGGGACAGGGCGGCCGCGAGTTCGGCCGTCAGGCGTTCGCGGGCTTTGCGAAGAGGGGCATCGGCACGTTCACGCTGGGCCGCCAATACGAACCGCTCACCGATCTCGCCTCGCAATATGCGGGTCCGGGTATCTGGTCGCCCGCGACGCACATCGGCGATAACGACAACCTGAACCAGACCTTCCGCATTAACAACGCGGTCAAGTTTCGCAGCGATACGCTCGCGGGCGTGACCGTCGATGCACTCTATGCGTTCAGCAATCAGGCGAGCAACACAGCGGGACAGGGCTTCGGCAACAACCGCGCTTGGGGCGTCGCCGCGAACTACGTGAACGGCCCGCTTTCGCTGGGCGGCGGCTATGTGCTGCTGGACCATCCGAACACGACGACCAACACGAGCGGGGCGATCGGCGGCGCGAGCACGACCGCGGGCGACGACTACAGCGGCGCGTTTTTCTACGGGCTGAACGGCGGCGTCGCGCGTCAGCAGATCGCGGTCGCGGGCGCGAGTTACGCGTTCGGATCGACGGCGACGGCGGGCTTTGCGTTCAGCCATTCGCAACTCGACTATAACGACGGCTCGTCGCGCAAGTTCAATAACTACGACGTCAACGCGCGTTATCTCGTCTCGCCGGCCCTCACGTTGCTCGGTGTCTACACGTACACCGACGGCCGCGCGAACAGTCTGCCCGGCACTGGCGGCGCATCGCTCAAACCGCGCTGGCACCAGTTCACGCTCGGCCTGGACTATGCGCTCTCGAAGCGCACGGAACTGTACTTGTCGGGCGTCTATCAACTGGCCGCCGGCGACGCCTCCACGCGCGTCGGCAATGGCTACCAGAGGATCGCCGCCATCGCCGACGCAGGCACGGCTTCATCGACGAACCGTCAGGTCGCGATATTCAGCGGCGTGCGCGCGAAGTTTTAAGCGCCGCGTTTTTCAGCTCTACAACGCAAAACCTGCACGACCGAACGGTCGTGCAGGTTTTTGCTTTTCCACGTTCCAGACAGAAGCGCCTGCCTCCGGCCCCTATTTCCGCGCATTACCCGCATGACGCTGATTGCTCAAGTCGCGCGGAAATCTGCCGCTATTGGAGAGGTAGGGGCGCGTACACCGCGTGCTCCGAGAATTTCCAATAAATACTGAGAGCCGTTCCATGCGTTACCTGATCGTTCAAGAACGGCGCGGGCACGCGCACCGCCAGCGATGACCCGTCAGCCGTCCGGTCAGGCCGCCGCGTGCGCGCCGGTAGCATCGAGCGCCGTGCCTGAAGCGGCCACCGCACCCATGCGAAACCAACTGTTTCTTTCCTATTTTGTCGAGCGCTTCAAGGACACGCGCGTATCGCCGATGGTGGTGCGCCTCGGCGTGCTGGCCGCCATCGCCGGGCCGGCGTTCGGCGCCGGCTTGCTGCTGTTCGACGCGTCCGCGTGGATGGCCGCGCTCGCGGCGGCGAGCGTGCTCGGAACGTTTTTCATGGCGTCGCGCGCGGCTCGCGCTTACCGAACGCTCCGCGCGCGCGCCGATCAATTGCAGAACCTGTCGGGCGCGCTGCTCGCGACCAACGCGGACTGCCTGAAACTGATCGGCCTCGATGGCCGCATCATGGAAATCTCCGAAGTGGGCGCGGAACTGATGGAGGTGTCGTCGTCCAGTCAGTTGATCGGCGCGGACTGGCTCGGCTTCTGGAAAGGCGACGACGCCCACGCCGCGCGCGCTGCGTTCCAGCGCGCGCTCGACGGCAAGCAGGCGCGCTTCACCGGTTATTGCACGACCGCGCTCGGCACGCCGAAGTGGTGGGATTCGACGCTGTATCCGGTGAAATCGCCGCATGGCCGCGTGAGCGCTGTGTTGTGTCCGTCGCGCGATATCAGCGAGCAGACCGTCGCGCAGGGCGAGGCCGCGCGCGCGCTCGCGCTGCTGAAGGACGTCGAGGCGCATGTGCCGGTGGTGTTCTGGTCGGCGAGTCCGGATTTCCGCACGGTCTATCACGTCAGCGCCGGTTTCGACGCGATGTGGCGGCTTCCCCGTGAAGTGCTTTATCGCGATCCGAGCGCGTGGCAAGTGCGTCTCCCCGCCGAGGATCTCGCGCAACTGCGCCTCGCCATGCGCACGATGGCCCGGGACGGCCTGGCCGCGCAATCCGAATTCCGCGTGGCGCAGGAAGACGGCGGATGGCGCTGGGTGCGCGTGAGCGCGTCGCCGGTGCGTGACGCGAACGGCCGCGTCGAACGCGTGGTCAGCGTGTGTATCGACATTACCGAGGAACGGCGCCGCATTGCCGACCTCGACCGCCTCGCCCACACCGATAACCTCACGGGACTCGGCAACCGCCACGCGCTGATCGAACTTCTGCACCGGCGCTGCGAGGAAGTCCAACCGTTTTCGATCCTGCTCGCCGACGTCGATCGCTTCAAGGTGCTCAACGACACCGCCGGCGCGGTCATGGCCGACGCGCTCCTGCGCGATGTCGGCCAGGCGATTGCGCGCGCCGTGCCCGCCGACGCGTTCGTCGCGCGGCCCGGCGGCGACGAGTTCGCGATCGTGCTGGCGAACGCGCATTCCATCGACGAACTCATGCGCGTTTATGAAAACGTCAGGAGCGTGGTGGGCGAGCCGCATCTGCTCGGCGGCGTCGCCACGACGATCACCCTGTCGGCGGGCGTCGCGAGTTTTCCGCTCGACGCCGCGACGCCCGAAGCGCTGCTGAGCCGCGCCGATGTCGCGATGTACGCGGCGAAGCGCGCGGGCCGCGATCATTGCCGCGTGTTCGGCACCGAGGAAAGCGCGGCGATCCGCGAATTCCAGCTTGAACGCGAGTTGCGCCACGCATTGCCGCGCGGCGAATTCGTGCTGCATTTCCAGCCGCAGTTCCGCACCGCGACGCGCGAAATGACGGGCGCAGAAGCGCTGATCCGCTGGAACCGGCCGGAGCATGGCCTCGTATCGCCGGCGATTTTCGTGCCTTTGCTGGAGGAAACCGGGCTGATCGGCGAGGTGGGACTTTGGGTGTTCGAGGAGAGCTTGCGTCAGATGGTGGGGTGGCTCGGCGCGTGCGGTCCCGCGTTCGCGATGTCGGTGAACGTGTCGGCCAAACAGTTGAGCGACGAGACACTTCCGCAGCGCTTTTCTCAGAGCGCGGCGCGGCATGGCATCGCGACGCGGCAACTGACGCTCGAAATCACCGAATCCGCGCTGGTCGAACGCGCTGAAACGGCGCAATCGGTGCTGCGCGAATTGCAGCGGCTCGGTTTCCGGGTCGCACTCGACGACTTCGGCACCGGCTATTCCAGCCTGAGCTATCTCACGCGTCTGCGGCCCGACGTGCTGAAGCTCGACCGCTCGATGGTGGTCGATATCGACTGCGATCCGTCCGCGAGAACGGTCGTGACCGGCATCGTCGCGCTGGCGCAAGCGTTGAATATCCGCGTGGTGGCGGAAGGTGTGGAGCGGCAGAGCCAACTCGACGCGCTGCGCGAGATGGGCTGCGAACTCGTTCAGGGCTTTCTGCTCGGGCGGCCTGTCGCGGCGCCTGCCTTCCTGGACCGCTTCGTGCTGGCAGAGGCCTCAAGGGACTGATCGATGCAGAACGTGCAGATAGCCCCTTGCCCGGCTGGCCGCAAGGTCATTCATCCATGAACGCTTCCTGCCACCCTCAAGCGGTGTATTCGGCGGCGGACGCGCTCGTCGCGTCGCTCGGCGCGGGACCGATGCTGGTCGGCGTGTACGACGCGCGCGATGTGCTCGTGTACGCGAACGCCGCGTTTCAGGAAGTGTTCGCGCTGGAGGATGCACTGGGCGAAGGCCAAGCGCCGCTGACCTTCGCGGACGTCGTGTTGCGCGGCGTCGCGTGCGGACGCGGTGTGCGGATCGACCGGGGCGATCAGATGGCGTTCGTCGCCGACGCGCAGGCGCGCCGCCGCGAGCGTCCCGGACAGCGCTGTTTCGCGACCGACCTGATGGACGGACGCTGGTACTGGATGACCGAAACGCTGCTGCCGAACGGCTGGGTCACCGTGCTCGGCGCGGAAATCACGACGCTCAAGCGCGGCGAGGACGAACTCAAGCGCGCCCGCGATGCAGCGCTCGTGGATTCGCGCACGGACGTGCTGACCGGCGTGCCGAACCGGCGGCATACGCTCGAATTGCTCGATATCGCGCTGCACACGTTTGCGCGGCCGGAGGCGCCAGTGTCGCTCGCGCTGATCGACCTCGATGGTTTCAAGCAGATCAACGACCGCTACGGCCACGGCGCGGGCGACGCCGTACTGACGAATTTCGCGCGGGTCGCGCGGCGGCTGGTGCGGCGGCAGGATACGGTCGGACGAATCGGCGGCGAGGAGTTTTTGATCGTGATGCCCGGCGCGCCGGCCGACGAAGCGTTTCGCGTGATGGAGATGCTGCGGCGGGGCGTCGCGATGCAATGCGTACGCTCGCCCGCGGGCGACGACGTGCGCTATACGTTTTCCGCCGGCGTGACCGAAGCGCGGGCAAACGACAACGCGACGTCCGTGCTGAAACGCGCCGACGACACGCTGTATCGCGCGAAACGGCTTGGGCGCAACCGCAACGAGCGGGCGTAGACGGAAGGGCGAAAGCCCGAGCGCGACGCGCGCAGGCTTGACGCCACGCCCGCGCCGGGGCGATGCTTCGAGGGACAGAAGCCGAGAGGGCGTAACACTGTCTGCACACTTACAGCCGATGAACAAGACCTCGACCCGGCGCTGGCGCACGCCCTTCGACGCGAGGCGTCGTGCGGCGCGACTCAGAAAGCGCAACGCGGGACGCGTCTACGACGCGCTCGGCCAGCATCCGCTGCTCGCGGGCGCGGTCGGCACGGTGGTCGCGGTATCGATGGTGGCGTTGTCGTTCGTGACGCTGTATCAGGGGCGCGCGGAAGCGCTCGACCGCGCGCGAGAGACGTCGTGGAATCTCGTGTCCATCATCAGCGGCGATATCGCGCGCAATATCGAACTCGCCGATCTCTCGCTGCAGGCCATGGTCGACGGCGTCGAGTCGCGGGACGTGATGGCGCTCCCGCCCGACTTGCGCAGCAATATCGTGTTCGATCGCGCGACCTCCGCCGCGTTCATCGGCAGCGCGCTGGTGCTCGATGCAAACGGGCGGATCGTGATGGCGCAGCGCACGGATCCCGGCCCGCCCATCGACTACACCGCGCGCGACTACTTCATCATGCAGCGCGATCATCCGCATGCGGAGCTTTTCATCTCGCATCCGTTTCGCCCGACCCGCAGCGTCGAAACGCCGGGCGCGCCGCTCGCGATCGCACTGAGCCGCCGCATCGAGACGCCATCCGGCCAGTTCGCGGGCATCGCGCTCCTCACCATCCAGCTCGACTATTTCAACGCACTGCTCGCCAAGGTGAGCACGGGGCGCGCGGGCTCGGTGTTTATCGTCGAGCGCGACGGCACGCTGCTCGCGCGACGACCGTTACGGGCGGGCGACGCGGGCAAGAACATCGCCGCGTCGCCCACCTTCGGGCCGATGGCGCGCAGCGATTCCGGCGCCTACGCGGCGAAGGCGTCCGTGGACGGCGTGCGGCGCCTCTACACTTACGCGCGCGTTCCCGGCACGCCGATGATCACCGTCGTCGCCCCCGCCGAGGAAGACGTGCTCGCGCCGTGGCGCGGGCGCAGCGTGGTGGTCGGCGGGCTGACGGCGGTGTTCGGGCTGAGCTTTATCGTGCTGTCGTGGCTGCTCGCGTTCTCGCTGCACGCGCGGGCGCGCACGCAGGCCGAACTCGTGCGGCTGGCGGGCACGGATTCGCTGACGGGCCTGAACAATCGCCGCGCGCTCGACCGCCATCTCGACGACGAATGGCGGCGCGCCCGCCGCTCAGGCGCGCCGATGTCTGTGCTATTCCTGGATGTCGACAATTTCAAGGCTTACAACGACACCTACGGCCACGCGATGGGCGACGACGCGCTGGCCGCCGTCGCCGACTGTATCGAGGCGGCTATCCAGCGTCCCGGCGATATTCCCGCGCGCTACGGCGGCGAGGAATTCGTCGTGATCCTGCCCGATATGTCGAGCGACGGCGCGATGGTGTTCGCGGAAAAGCTGCGCGCGGCGGTCGAGAGTCTGCACATTGCACACAGCGGCAGCGCGTATCGCGTGGTGACGGTGAGCATTGGCTGCGCGTGTGGCTTGCCGCGTCGGGGCGGGGACGTGCTCGCGCTGATCGGCGCAGCCGACGCCGCCTTGTACGACGCAAAATCGGGCGGCCGCAATCGCGTGGCCGCCTCGCATATTCACGATGCCGACCGCGCAGGTGTGCAATAAAGCGTGCGTTCGAGCGCTTACCGCGAATTCGCGTGAACCGGCGTGTTCCTTGCATACTCCAAGCACACGCAATGTTCCTTTCGACCCCAACCTGAGGCCTCCATGGACGATCCTTACGAACGACGCGCGTTGCTGCTGCATCTCGGCGATGCGCTCGAAGCGCTTTTTTGCCTGTCCCGATGCGCCGACGCGCACCCGACTATCGGCGCGGCGCTATCGAATGAAGATTCGCTCGCGAGTTTCAGCCTGCTCGGTTTTGTCGATGCGCAGATGCCGCCGCGCCGCTTTATCGAGCGGACGGCGAGCGCGTTTTTCGTGTGGCCGAAAATGCTGCTCGACGAATCGCTGAATCGTCCGCTCCTGGCGGAAACCGTTCGTCACGATCTATTCGAGAACAATGCCGCCGGATGGACCGCGTATTCGCACGAATTGCAGATGAGCGTGCCGTGGTTCGGACGCGATTTGCCCGCCGAGCCGCTGGCGGGCACGGCAGAAACGGAAAGCGGGGACACGCTATCCCAGGACGCGGACGCGTCGCGTTATTCGACCTGGCCGTGGCCGGACAAGCAGGCCTGAGTCTGCGTTCCGCGGCTTCCTGCGCTACGGCTTCTTGCTCATGCTGTCCGCGCCGGCATCCATGCCTAAGCCGTTGGCGCGCCCCGTCGACGGCTGTTTGCCCGACGACACTTTGCCGGGCACGGTGTTGAGCGCCTTGTCGCGTGCGGCGGTGGCGCTCGCGGGCGGCGTCACGTTGCGTTCCTGATACGCGGGCGTGCTGTCGGCGTCCAGCTTGTTCGGCTGTTGCGCGGTGGCGTCGAACGCGGCGATGGCGAGCGTGCTGCTGAACAGGACGCCAACGGTTCTGCTCAAATTAGCGAGAGTGCGTTTCATATCGATCCCCTGTTTTCTTCTGCACATTACCGAATGCAGCAAGGAGCGGACCCGCTTTGCGCCGCAAAAACACACGGAAAAGCGCGCGCGGATAACGCGCGGATTTTCGTGCATCCGCGATAAAAACCGCCCGATCGAACGCATGCTTGAGCGCCGTCAACGCGTGCGCGCAGAATTCTTTCGAGAATGGTCATCTTCTTAAAAACCTAAAAGAACATGACCTCATCGACACGCTTTGCACTCACCACGCTGGCCTGCCTATTCGGGCTCGGCTTACTCTCGACCGCGGCGCGCGCCGACGACACATCGGCGGCGATGGGCGGCATCCACGCAGGCGACGTGCTTGTGCGTCTGCGCGCCATCAGCATCGAGCCGGATGTGCGCACGAACGGCACGCTGTCGGCGCTGCATACCGACGTGAACAACGCGCTCGTGCCGGAACTCGACTTCACCTACATGATCCGCGACAACATCGGCGTCGAGCTGATTCTCGGCACATCGCGCCATCAGGTGACATCCTCGCTTGGCAATCTCGGCGGTGTGAACGTGCTGCCGCCGACGCTGCTGCTCCAGTACCACTTCAACCATCAGGGGCGCGTGCGGCCGTACGTCGGCGCGGGGCTGAACTACACGTATTTCTACAACGACGGTCTGAGCGCGGGCGGCCAGCCGGTGTCGGTGAGCCGAAGCAGTTTCGGGCCGGCCTTGCAGGCGGGCGTGGACGTGCAGGTGACGAAGCAATTCTTCGTCAACGCCGACATCAAGAAGATCTGGATGCACACCGACGCATCGCTCAACGGTGCCTCGCTCGGCACGTTGCATATCGATCCGCTGGTACTCGGCGTCGGCGTCGGCATGAAGTTCTGACGCCGGACGGCGCGCGCCGCCGCAAGCGCGCGACGGAGGTAAAATTGTCGCCTTCGCGCGCTGCGCAGCCTTGAGTCAGGAACCCATGTTCATCGAAACGCCGCTGATCGAATCCCGCGCGCTGTCGCGCCGCTTCAATAAAGCCGTTTGGCTCAAGCTGGAGGCGCTCCAGCCGACTGGATCGTTCAAGGCGCGCGGCATCGGCCATGCGTGCGCGGTTTATCGCGAGCGGGGCGCGCAGCGATTCGTGTCGTCGTCGGGTGGCAATGCGGGGCTCGCGGTCGCCTACGCCGGCGCCAAACTGGGCGTGCCGGTGCTGGTCGTCGTGCCCGAGACGACCTCCGAGCGCGCGAAGCAGTTGATCGGCATGGAAAACGCGGAAATCGTCGTGCACGGCGCGTCGTGGCAGGACGCGAACGAGTATGCGCTGTCCGTTTGCACGCCGGCCGACGCATTCATTCATCCCTTCGACGACCCGCTGCTGTGGGAAGGCCACGCAACGCTCATCGACGAAACCGCGCGCGCCGGCCTGACGCCGGACGCGGTCGTGCTGTCGGTCGGCGGCGGCGGATTGCTGTGCGGCGTGGATGCGGGCATGGCGCGCAACGGCTGGTCGGCGACGCCGATCGTCGCGGCGGAAACCGCCGGCGCCGATTCGTACGCCCGGTCGCTCGCGGCGGGCGCGCGTGTCGCGTTGCCTGCGGTGACGAGCATCGCCACTTCGCTTGGCGCGCGCAGCGTGGCGCCGGAAGCGCTCGCGCTGGCCGCGCGGCGTCCGGTGGAAAGCGTCGTGGTGAGCGACGCACAGGCGGTGGCGGCGTGCCTCGCCTTCATCGACGACCACCGCGTGGTGGTCGAACCGGCGTGCGGCGCATCGCTCGCGGCGCTGGAGGCGGGCTCGCCGGCGCTGGATCGGGCGGAAACGGTGCTGATCGTGGTGTGCGGCGGGGTCGGCGTGAGCGTCGAGCAATTGCAGCGATGGAGCGCGGTGCTCGGGCATTGAGTCGGGCGTTGTTCCGGGCGTTGATTCAACCGTTATTCCGCGCGTCAATTCAGCCGCCGCCCGGAAAGCCGACACCGAATTCTCTTGACAGTCAATCAGACAACCCGTATTCTGCAGGTCGAAGTATTCAAGAAGTCCGATAGCTGTTCATCATCCTCCGTTTCCACCGCGGTATTTGTTGTCCTCTCTCCTCCTTGATGCTTCTTTCGCCCCACTCCGGGGTGGCAATCTTTATTTCAAGGAATTCTCATGGATACCGGTATCGTCAAGTGGTTCAACGACAGCAAGGGCTTCGGCTTCATCACGCCTGACGCAGGCGGCGACGATCTGTTTGCTCACTTCTCGGAAATTCGCAGCGAAGGTTTCAAGACGCTGGCTGAAAACCAAAAGGTGAGCTTCGAAACCAAGCAAGGCCCGAAGGGTCTGCAAGCTTCGAACATTACCCCGCTGTAAGTAGTTAGCTTTAAGCAGTAACGCTTCAAGCCACACGCTTAAGCAACAGTAAGAACGCTCGTCGCGGGCTGGCACAGCCGGCCTGCGACAGTAGCTGAAACCCTCGCGGAGCCGCCATCCGGCGTTTATGCTCCCGCAATGGCTTCCAGGTTAATTCCCGGAACTCACCGCAGCGCTTCTTCAGCACCTTCCCAGCGTTTTATTTGCGTCGATATGCGTTTTTTCGCATGTGTCGCGCACGCCTGTCGCCTTTTCCAGCGGTTCATCACGTTTTAATTTAGCGTTTCGTATTCGGCTCGGCTTTATGGCCGCAAGCGTTTGCGCGCGCTCGTTTGATTATGCATAACTCTAATATTCATCACTATAAAAGCTACAAAATCCTCCCTTCCGCGCATCGTTTGCCGGACGGATCGTTCGCATCTAATCTGCTTCTGGAACGTCATGGCGACGCCGGCGAAGCGATGCGTTTCTACCAGTTCCACGTCCTCGACTATTTCGACGACGAACAAACCGCGCTCGGCCACTCATGCCAGTGGGCCCACGAGTGGGTCGATACGCGCGGCTAAGCGCGCGCGTCCCGAAGCAACTGAAGATTGGCGGATGAAGCCTGTGGTTCTGGCGTGGAACGCGCAGCGAGCGCGGTATGCTTGACTCCTGCCCGGCGGCCATCGAGACGGCACGATCACCTTGCGAGGCGCTTCGTGCGGGCCGTCGCCGCAACAACTAAAACATCGCTTCGGGGTTCGCACGCCAATGAGACCTTCAATTTACGCAGGCATCTTTCTTGTCGTGGCTAGCGGCGCCGCACTTGCTCAGCGTCCGGCGACCGTTCCTGGCCGCTCGCAATCGTCGTGGCAGCAAAGCGTCGATAACGCCGCCTGCTACGCCTACGCAAATCAGCAAACCAAGGTCGTGATGGCGCACGAGTCGCAGGTCGCGCCGCGCGACCAAGGCGCCGCGACGCCGCGTCCGCTGAGTCCGCCGCGGCCGGTTGCGCCGCCGTTGCCGCCGTCGATTGCGGCTTCGGGCGCGTCGTCGGCATCGGCGGCTTCCGCGGCGTCTGCGCCTTCACCAGCTTCCGCGCCGTTGAGCGCCAGCGCGGCCATGCCCGCGAGCGGCGCGCCCAGTGCGTCGGTGGCTGCGGCGGCAAGCGCGTCCAGCGACGCGATCATGTCTGGCGACATGAAAATGCCGCCGCTTCCGCCGCCCGAACCGCCGATGGTCCGTTACTGGCGCGCGTTCGGCGAATGCATGCAGGACAAAGGCTACTTCGTGCGCTGATCGGCGGTATTCCGCGCGGGTTATTGCAGCAGACCGAACACCGCGACGCCGCTTTGGGTACCCACAAAAACGCGCCCGTTCGCGATCATCGGTGTGATGAATTTGTTGCCCGGTCCGAACTGGTCGCGCGCGCCTGCCTGATTGCTGTTGTACAACTCGTGCGCGAGATTTGCGGCGTCGTAGGCGTGCAATACGCCAATGGTCGCGCTATTTTCCGCCGCCCACACGATCCCGTTCGCCGCGCCGTTTGCGGAAATTGCGGGCGTCGTGCCGGGATACGGAAACGTCCCCGGACTTTTCGATGCGGGCGTCGAGGCGAGACGCGCTTCGGCGATCGGCAGCGCCTTCAGGTTGTCGTTCAGACCGCCGTAGTACACCGTGCCGTTGAAGTACGCGGGTGAACCCCAGATGCCGCCCGCGAGCGTGCCGGTCAATTGCTGCCAGATGTTATTGGACGCCGGATTGAATTTCCCCATCGCGTCGCGATCGACGACGTAGATCTTATTGTCTTTCCCCGCCGCGACCGCGAGCCGTTTCACCGTGCCGTTCGACATCGTCTGGTCGGGGAGCAGCATCGCGCCGCCCGAGCCGAAATCTTCGTCGGCGTTCGCTTGCGCCACCACGTTGAAGGTAGCGAAGTAGTCGGATACGGCGAGCTTCGGCGTGATCGACAATTTTACGAATGCGTTGCCATAGTCGCCGTCGACGGGGAAGCCGTTTGCGTCGAGCGTGGTGCCGAACGTGCCGTTTCCATCGACGAAATAAAGCGACGTGCCGTCCGACGCCATGCCCGATCCGGCCATCCAGATCGATCCCTGGCTGCCGTTCGCCGTGATGTTGAGCGCGCTTGTCTGCTGGAGCGTGTCGGCGCTGTAGGCCATCAGCCAGCCCGTGTAGGCGCCGCCCATGCAGTGCGCCGTCCAGCCCATGTAGACGTTGCCGTTGACGAGCGTGAGCGCGGCGCGCTCGGTGTGGAGTTGCGGGTCGAAGGTGATCACGCCGCCGACGCTGCCCGCGCCGTTGCCCGGATAGGTCGCGGCAATTTCGGTAGGACCGCCGAGCGCTTCCGCGCCGCTCGCGAGATCGAGCGCGTGGAGGCGGTGATGAATGCCGCCCGACGCGTCCTTGCTCATCGCGACCGCGTACAGCACGCCGTTCGCGCCGCGTCCGCGATCGATGACCGGCGTCGACGTGATGCCGATTTCCGGCATGATGTCCTGGCAGCCGCGACTGTCGCTTGGCGTTTCGGCCGCGCCGAGCAGGCTGCGTTGCCAGATAAGCCCGCCAGTGTCGGCGTCGTAGGCGTAGAGGCTCGCGTGCTCGGTCGCGACGTAGACCACGTTGTGCGCCGCGCCGCTAATGGTCAGGCCGGTGACGTAGAGCGGTTGCGCGTCCACTTTGCCGTCGGCGGGCAGGATGCGCTGGCGGCCGAAACTCCCCGACGCCACGTTCGCGGGCGTGAGGGTCGTCTCGGCGAGCATTTGGCCGGTTCTCGCGAGGTCGTTATGATGCGTGAGGACGTCGGTGGGGCGGGCGGTTGCAACGGGCGCGGCGCTTTGTCCTGTGCTTTGGCCCGCGCTTTGACCTGTTCCGGATGTCGAGCCGCTGCTGCCTTGCGGGTTCGGTGTCGTGGTGCCCGTGGTGGTTCCGCTGCTGCCGGTTCCGCCCGATGCGCTCGTTCCAGCCGACGACGCCGTATCGTTCGATCCACCGCCGCCGCTGCACGCGGCGCAGCACATCGCTAGCGCAAAATGGATTGCGCGGTTCACGGCCTTCGATGAGTGTGCGTGCATGTGAGTCTCCGGTCCGTGAGGCGCGCGGCGAGCAGTCGGCCGCTGGAAGGCCGCAGCGCATCGGGAGGGCGCGGCTTGCGGCATTCCACATGAGCAAGAAGAGCGCCCGTTCAATGCGTGCGCGGATTTTCACAATAGTGCTTGTGGCAAGGCAGTTTATGAACCGGCGATGCCATTTTTTACACGTTCGTGGTGTAGTTGTTGCTGCCTTAAATAATTCGGATGGCTATCTAATTGAATGACCGGTGCGCGCAATGGTCATTCCAAATGGAGATTGACGCATGAATACTCAGTCGATTCACGAAGGCGGATGTGCATGCGGTGCAGTGCGCTTTCGCGTAAGCGCCGAGCCGATCGAAGTCAATATGTGCCATTGCATGACGTGTCGAAAGGTGCAGGGCGCGGTGTTTGGGGTCTACGCGATTTTTCTTCTGGACACGGTTTCGATCAGCGGCGAGACGCGTGTGTGGAAAAGTTCGGCGCTGGGTCGCCGGCATTTTTGTGCGTTATGCGGGTCGCCGGTGTTTTTGAAGTTCGATGGTTCGGATGAGATTGAGATCCCCACTGGAGCGTTCGATGAGACCGGGCTTTGTGCTCCGGAGTTCGAGCTTTGGACGCGGAGGAGGGAGCCCTGGCTTGCGGGGCAGGGGATACCGCAGTATCGGGAGAGTTATCCGGACGGGGATTGAATATAGACGGGGTTTTCTGCTTGTGCTTTTGCTTTTGTTTGCTTGCGCTTTTGCTTTTGTTTGCTTGCGCTTTTGCTTTTGTTTGCTTGCGCTTTTGCTTTTGTTTGCTTGCGCTTTTGCTTTTGTTTGCTTACGCTTTTGCTTTTGTTTGCTTGCGCTTTTGCTTTTGTTTGCCTGTGCTTCTTGGGAACTTGCTTTCGTGTAGGTTTATTAGCACGCCGCTATGCGCGGCAGCAGTCACTTTCTTTGCTGCTGCAAAGAAAGTAACCAAAGAAAGCAGCTTTTCCGTCTAAGTGTCCACCACGAACGGTTTCTGGGAGTGGTACGCAAGCTGACTCGGACATCGCACCACACTACAGAGTGGAGCCGCTCATCCACCCCGGCAGGCACGAAGTGCCTGCCGGTAAGGCATAACCGCAAAACGAAACCGACCGCTGGTTGTGAGCTGTGCCCGTCGTCCTCGCGCAGCGAGGATGGAACTGACAGGCGCTGTGCCAAAAGGAATAACTGCGCGCTAACCGAGTCAGCCTGCGGGCCTATCCGCGAAATTATGTGTGGTGGACACTTAGGCGGACTAGCTGCTTTCTTTGGTTACTTTCTTTGCAGCAGCAAAGAAAGTGACTGCTGCCGCGCATAGCGGCGTGCTTATAAACCTACACGAAAGCAAGTTCCCAAGGAGCGCCAGCAAACAAAAGCAACTCACCAGCAAACCCTACCCCGAGCAAGTTTTCCGAAAACGTAGACCAACCCGCCTCGCGCGCCAGCACCTCCCCCCGTTCAAACCTCCACAATAGCCTTAACCACCCCCGCCTTAGGATCGAGCAAACCAGCAAACTGCTCCGGCACATTAGCAAGCGTCATCCGGTGCGTATTGAGCGCCGCGCTAGGCACTTCCCCAGCGCGCATCGCGGCAAGCACCGTCTCGAAGTCTTCCGGCGTCGCATTGCGACTACTGAGCAGCGTCGCCTCGCGCTTGTGAAACTCGGGATCGGCGAACGAAATGCGATCCGGCACGATCGATACCAACACGTATTTCCCGCCATGCGCGATAAATTCGAACCCGCGCTCCATCGCGCGCGAATTGCCAGTGGCATCGAACACGACGTCGAAGAATTCGCCATCGGTCAGGCGCGAAAGTTCGTCCTTGTCGCCTTCGCCGATAGCAACCGTCGACGCTGCCTTCAACTCGCGCTTGCAAAACTCAAGCCGATCCGCGCGCGTATCGAGCGCCGTCACGGTCGCGCCGCGCAACCGCGAGAACAGCAGTGCAGCCATTCCGATCGGCCCCGCGCCCACCACCAGCACGCGCTGCCCCAGCTTCACCTCGCCACGGCGCACCGCATGCGCGCCAATGGCGAGAAATTCGATCATCGCGGCTTCGTCGAGCGAGACGCCGTCGGCCTTGTGTACGAATTGCGAAGGCAGGCTGAGGTATTCGGTGAACGCGCCATCGCGATGCACGCCGAGCACCTGAATATTCGTGCAGCAATTCGTCTTGCCCTGACGGCACGCAATACATTTTCCACACGACAAATACGGCATCACGTACACCGGATCGCCCACCTTGAGGCTCGCGGCCGGATCGGCTTCCTCGACGATGCCCGACAACTCGTGGCCCATCACGCGCGGATACGCGAGAAACGGCTGGTTGCCGGTAAAGATATGAAGATCGGTGCCGCACACGCCCACGCGTTTCACGCGCACGAGCACTTCGTTCTCGCCGCGTTGCGGCTTGTCGCGCTGCTGCGCGCTGAGGGTTCCCGGTGTTTCGCAGATAACAGTAAGCATGGTGATCCTGAGTAAGTCGATAAGCGCCGGCGCGGCGAAACGCCGGCGCCGTTACATCAATACAGCACGTTCTTCGCTTCGGGCTTGTCGAGATTGCCCTTGTCCACCATCACGACGCCCGTATCGACGAACTTCGGCACGGGCTTCTTCTCGATCACGCTGACGATCGTCTGAATGCCCTTGTAGCCCATCTGATACGAACCCTGCACGGCGATCGCCTGCAGCGTGCCGTCCTTCACGAAGCCTTGCAGATCCTGATTGCCGTCGAAGCCGATCGCGACGATCTTGCCCGCCTTGCCCGATTGCGCGAGCGCGCGGCCCATGCCGATCGCAGTCGGTTCGTTCGCCCCGAAAATGCCCTTGAGGTCAGGGTTGGCGGCGAGCACATCGGTGGTCTGGTTAAGCGCGTTCGCCATTTGCGACTGCGAATAGAACGGGCCGACCACTTGCAGCTTTGAATGCGCAGACAAATATTCGCGGAATCCGCCGACGCGGCCGACTTCCGATCCCGCGCCCGCCACATACGACATCAACGCGATCTTGCCGGTCGTGCCGACCTTCGCGATCAACGCCTGCGCGCAGAGTTCACCGGCCTTCTTGTTATCGGTGGAGAGGAATGCCTGATAGTACTGCTTGCCCGAATCCGACAGCGCCGAATCGATCAGCACGACCGGAATGCGCGCTTCCCACGCTTTCTTGATGGCCGGGACGAGCGCGTCGGGATCGGACGGCGCGAGCACGATGCCCGCCACTTTCCGCGCCACCGCGTTTTCAACCATGTTCACTTCGCTCGCGATGTCGGATTCCGACGCCGGACCCTGGAACGTCATCGTGTAGCCCTTGGTGTCGGCGAGCGCCGCCGTCGAGCCTTTCTGCACGTTCTGCCAGTAATTCGAGTTGGCGGTCTTCACGATCACCGCGATTTCGCCGCCTGCCGCGCTGGCCGCCGTCGCGCTCACCGCGAACATTGCGCCGACCAGCATCTTGAGAGTGGTATTCATGTCTCGCTCCTTGTATTGATATGTGTACGACTCGTTTGTACTTCGCGCGCGCCGCTTGAGCGCGCGGTGTAACTCACCGCCGATTGCGAATCTGGTCGATCCACACAGTACCGAGAATGACCAGGCCGATGATGATCTGCTGGATAAAGCTCGAAACGCCGTTCATGTTCAACCCGTTGCGCAGAATGCCGATCACGAACGCGCCGATGGCCGTGCCCGAGATCGTTCCGATGCCGCCCATCAGCGACGTCCCGCCGATCACCGCGCTCGCGATCGCGTCGAGTTCGTACATCACGCCTTCGTTCGGTTGCGCCGTGACGAGCCGCGACATCAGCACGCAGCCGGTCAGCCCGGCGAGCAGCCCGGACAGCACGTAGGTGAAGAGCTTGATGCGCGCGACGTGAACGCCCGAAAGTCGCGCCGCTTCCGCATTCGATCCGACCGCGTAGATGTGCCGGCCGAGCGACGTGCGCGACAGCATGATCGCGACCACGATGGCGAGCACGACCATGATGATCACGGGATACGGAATGCCTGGAAACACGGTGTCCGGAAAACCATCCGCGCCGATATTCACGACCCGGAACAGCGCGCCGTTGCCGAGTTCGGCGAACGAGTCGCTCATGCCCGACACCGGACGCGCGCCGGTGATCTGCAAGGCCACGCCGCGCGCGACGAGCATCATGCCGAGCGTCGCGATGAACGGCGGCAAGCCCATCTTCGTCACGCAGATACCGTTCACGAAGCCGCACAATCCGCCCACGACGATCCCGCCAAGCATCCCGAGCGGCACTGGTATGCCCGCTTTCACGAGGAGCGCCGCGACGACGCCGGATAACGCGAGCACGGAGCCGACCGACAAGTCGATCCCGCCAGTGATGATGACGCACGTCGCGCCGATGCCGAGATACGCGATGGACGTGACTTGCAACGCCACGGTCATGCCGTTGCCGACGCTGAAGAAGGCGTTGCTCGTGAACGAGAACACGGCGATCAGAATAATCAGGCTCGCGAGCGCGGCGAATTTCTGGATCAGGTCGCGGCGGCGTTCGCGGGCACGCGCCTGATCGGCGTGTGCTTGATCGTGGGTCATTTCAAGCATGGCTGCTCCGTCCCGAGGCGTAGTGCATGATCTCTTCCTGATTGGTGTTTTTAGTGTCGAGAATGTGGGCGATCGATCCGGCGTGGAATACCGCGACGCGATCCGTCATGCCGAGAATTTCCGGCAGTTCCGAGCTGATCAGCACGACGCCGATACCTTGCGACGCGAGCTGATCCATCAATTCATAGATGGCGAACTTCGCGCCCACGTCGATCCCGCGCGTCGGTTCGTCGAAGAACAGGATCTTCGAATCGCGGAACAGCCATTTGCTGATGACCACTTTTTGCTGGTTGCCGCCGGAGAGGTTGCGCGTGATCTGGTTGACGCTCGGCGTGCGGATTTTCAGCGCGTCGACGTAACCCTGCGCGACCTTCGCTTCTTCCGCGAAACGGATGAAGCCCGCCACGCCCGAGACCGCGCCGATGTTGGTGAGCGTG
Source organism: Caballeronia sp. SL1002 (assembly GCF_057814995.1). Taxonomy (NCBI): domain Bacteria; kingdom Pseudomonadati; phylum Pseudomonadota; class Betaproteobacteria; order Burkholderiales; family Burkholderiaceae; genus Caballeronia; species Caballeronia sp. SL1002. The sequence continues at coordinate 404,821 of NZ_JBYMUW010000005.1, forward strand.
ACGTTGCGCGCCACCGTCATGCCGGTCGCCAAGCCTTCGCTCTTGCGATCCTCGGACAGATACGCGATGCCTTCGCGGATCGCGTCGATCGGCGAGGCGATCTTGACGACGCGTCCGCCCATGCGCACTTCGCCCTGGTCGGCGGTATCCGCGCCGAACACGGCGCGCGCGAGTTCCGTGCGGCCCGAGCCCATCAGGCCCGCGAAGCCGAGAATCTCGCCGCGTCGCAGATCGAAATCGATCGGACCGAACACGCCCTTGCGCGCAATCCCGCGCACGGACAGCAAGACGTCCGTCGTCGGCACGGATTTGCGCGGCGGAAAGACGTGGTTGAGATCGCGGCCGACCATCTGCGCCACGATCCGGTCCACGCTGGTGCGCGCGAAATCCTCGGTGCTGATATAGCGGCCGTCGCGCAGCACGGTGACGCGATCGACGATTTCCGCCATCTCGTCGAGCCGGTGCGAGATATAGACAATGCCCACGCCTTCCGCGCGCAATTCCTTGATGATGCGAAAAAGCTGCGCCGTTTCGGCTTCGGTGAGCGAGGACGTCGGCTCGTCCATGATGAGCAGTTGCGCGTTCAGCGACAGCGCCTTGGCGATTTCCACCATTTGCTGCTGCGCCACCGACAACGTGCCGACCAGCGCATTCGGCTTGAGCGTCAGGCCGATCCGTTCCAGACACGCCTGCGCGTCGGCCCGCAGCCGCGCGCGGTCGATAAAGAAACCGCGCTTCGGCTCCCGCGCGAGAAAGATGTTTTCGGCAATCGAGAGATGCGGGACGAGGTTGAGTTCCTGGTGAATGATCGCGATACCGACGGCTTGCGCTTCGAGCGTCGAGTTAAAGCGGACATCGCGGCCTTGATACGCGATCGTGCCTTCGTCGGGCTGATACTGGCCGCTGATGATTTTCATCATCGTCGATTTGCCCGCGCCGTTTTCGCCGCACAGCGCGTGGACTTCGCCGCGCCGCACGTCGAAACTAACCTGATCGAGCGCGAGGACGCCCGGAAAGCGCTTGCAGACGTTGTCGAGGCGCAGAAGCGGCTCGATGGCGGCGGGCACGGGCGACGAAGCGCGGTCCGGTGTCTTCACGGGCGCGCTCACGTCGGGCCGCGTCTGTTCATCCGCGACGCTCACCGCGCCGGTCCCGCGAAACCCGCCAGACGCATGCGTACGAAATGAATCATGGGTTGTCTCCTGTTGGTTGGCTTGACCGGTCTCGTTTGAAAGCGCCGGGGCCGCTCATCGTCGCGGGCGGGGTCGGGCGCGCCTGTCGTGTGAGCTTGATCTAATCTAGCCACGAAGTTTAATCTGGTCAAGCCAATTCAAACCCTAAGCCGATTGGCTTGACCGAGTGTTTGCCCCTAGATCCCATCTGAGGCTGCACCGCGCGCCGCGTTTGGACTTATATTGGCGTAACCCGTCTGTCAACTAGCAGAAATTGGTCATGCCACTTACCCTTGGACCTGCGCTTTCGCGCGCGATCACGATGCAGCCGAAACCTGTAGAAACCCGCCGCCTATATCAGTCGATCGCCGATCAGATCCGCTCGCTGATCGATCAAGGCAGCTTCGCGCCCGGCACGCGCCTGCCGCCGGAGCGCGAACTCGCGCATCAACTGGGCGTGTCGCGACCGTCGTTGCGCGAGGCGCTGATTGCGCTGGAGATCGGCGGCAGCGTCGAAATCCGGATGGGCTCGGGCGTGTACGTGTGCGAGCAGCCGCCCGCCGACAGCCGTCCGCCGCTGACGTCGATGGGCGAAAGTCCGACCGAACTGATGCAGGCGCGCGCGGCGATCGAAGGCTACGTGGTGGCGCTCGCGTGCGCGCGGATCGACGAAGCGCATCTGGACAAGTTGCGCCGCAACGTGGAAACCATGCGCGAACTGATCTCCGACGGCCGTTCGCCGCTCGAAGCCGACCGACAGTTCCACATCACCATCGCGGAGTTGAGCGGCAACTCGGTGCTCGTGCGTCTGGTCGGCCAGCTCTTCGACGGGCGCAATGACCCGGTTGCTGCCAAAATAAGCCGGCTCGCCGAAAACATTTCGACCTGGAACGTGGCGCTCGCCGAGCACGAACGGATTCTGCGCGAACTCGAAGCGGGCGATCCGGTCGCCGCGCAAGCCGCGATGCGCATGCATCTGCGAGAATCGGAGGCGCGCTGGGTCGGCGGCTGAAGAAGGGGTTTTTTTGAGCAATTTCAACGACAACGACGACGATCTGTACGCTTTCGTGCAGCGCCATCCGCGCCTTTTCGTGCTGTCCGGCGCGGGCATCAGCACCGAATCCGGCATTCCGTGCTATCGCGACCGCGAAGGCACGCGCACGGGCCGCGCGCCGATCCAGCTACAGGATTTTCTGCACTCCGAGCACGCGCGGCGGCGATATTGGGCGCGCAGTCTGGTCGGCTGGCCGATGGTCGCCGACGCCCGGCCGAACGCGGCGCACCGGGCGCTCGCGCGGCTCGCGGCACTCGACCGCGTACACCGGCTGGTCACGCAGAATGTGGACGGTCTGCACACGCGCGCGGGTCAGGCCGATGTGATCGAACTTCACGGCAACATCGGCCGCGTGCGCTGTCTCGCATGTGGTGCCGAGCATTCGCGCGCCGCGCTGCAGCGCACGCTGGAAACCGCAAATCCCGCATTTGCCGCGCTTACCGCGCTCGCCGTGGCCGACGGCGACGCGCATCTGGAAGACCTCGATTTCAACGCGTTCGATCCGCCCGTGTGCACCGTCTGCGGCGGCATGCTGAAGCCGGACGTCGTGTTTTTCGGTGAAGGCGTGCCGAAAAGCCGGGTCGAGGATGCCGCGCGCGCGCTCGACGAATCCGACGCGATGCTCGTGATCGGTTCGTCGCTGATGGTGTATTCCGGCTACCGGTTCTGCGAATGGGCGCGTCGCACGGACAAGCCGATCGCCGCGATCAATATCGGCCGAACGCGCGCCGATGCGCTGCTCGCGCTGAAAGTGGAGCAATCGTGCGCGGCCGCGCTCGATACGCTGCTCGCGCGTCTCGATCCGGCCTGACCGCGCTCAGTTTTCCCGCGCCAACTGCGCAAGCCCTTCGACCAGCCGCTCGACCGCCGCCGGCCGCGTGAAAATGGCGGGCGTCACGCGCACGACATCGCCCGCGTCGGGACCGGGACGCGCCACAGTGAACACGCCGAACCGGTCGCGCAGCGCCTCGACAACCGCTTTCGACGTTTTCCCACGCAGCCGGAACGACGTGATACCGGCGACCATCGTCGGGTCGTCGGGCGTGAGGATCTGTACGCGGGGCATCGCGCGCGTGGGCGCGACCCACGCGTTGCGTAACGCACGCAGCCGCGTTTCCTTGGTCTTCGCACCGATCTTCCGATGCAGCTCGAGCGCGGCGGGCAAGGTCGCCCACGCGGCGAAATTCGGCGAGCCGGTATGGACGCGCGAGCGGATGTCGTCGGCGGGATAGTCGCGGTCGCCCATGTACGGGTCGATGGCCGCGACGCTGCCGCGCCGGATATACAGCGCGCCGCAGCCGAGCGGCGCGCCGATCCACTTGTGCAGGTTGAACGCGGCGAACGGCGCATTCAGCGCGGGCGCGTCGAAATCCATCATGCCCCACGAATGCGCCGCGTCGACGATCACCTCTGCGCCCGCCGCCTCGGCCATCGCCGATAACTCGCGCACCGGCACGACCAGCCCGGTCGAGAAACTCAAATGCGAGAGCAGCACGAGACGCGTGCGCGGATGCGCGCGCAGCGCCGCCGCGTAAGTGTCGAGCACGTTTTCGCGCGTGGCCGGTTCGGGCATCGTCAGACGCACGGGAACGACGCCGCGCCGCTCGCGCAGCCATTCCATCGCGTTGCGGCCGCACGGGTAATCGAGGTCGCAATACAGCACGGTGTCGCCGGGTCGCAAGCGGTTATAGCCGCCGATCAGCGCGAGGAGCGCCTCGGTCGCGTTGCGCGTGAGCACGATCTCGTCGGCGTGACAGCCGAGCGTCGCGGCCACATCGGTGCGGATTTCGTCGGTCATGCGCGGCCAGTTTTCGCGAATCAGCAGCGTCGTTTCCGTATTGATGCGCGCAGTCCAGTGATTGAACATCGCCATCACCGGGTCCGCCATGGCGCCCCAGAAGCCGTTCTCAAGGTTGATCGGCGTGTCCGGTTGCGTGAAGAGCGCGCGCACGGCGTCCCAGTAGGGTTCGTCGTGCGCGATGCCGGAACGCGGCGGGGCGGGAAGTGCGGCGAGCGCTTCGGTGAAGGCGGGAAGGCGGAAATCGAGTTCGTGCATTGCGGGCGAGGTGAGGGTTGAAGGCGGCCTCAACGATAACCCGCCGGGCTTCGAGGGGCGAGAGCGCACTCAAAGTACACACAAGGCCGCGGAACGACCGACTGCAGATTTTCAAACCGGTACCGGATTCATCCGGTGGTAAACAAAACTTAGACCCTAAAAAGGCTGGAAGGCCGCGCCATTCTTAAGTCTTCGACTTTTAAGCATTTTTTCCATCGTTGCGCGCATCGAAATAAAAAGCACGTCATTTCCATCTTTACCCTTCAGGCCCGTGGGCGACTGTCGTTATCCGATTTAAGAGCGCCCAAAAGCGAGGGGTCCGATTGCCCTTCGCGCTGATTGAAGTGCCCGTTCACCCGGACGGAACACGACGCGCCGACCCAAGTCTGAATCTGAGAGAAAAAATGAACCTGAAGAATGTGACGATCAAAAACAAGCTGATCGCGGGATTCGGTGTGCTGGCGTTGCTGGTCGTGGTGGTTTCGGGCGTGTCGCTGCACGCGCTCGGCCAGTCGACCGACGGCTTCAAGCGCTACGTCAACGGAATCAACGCCCGCGCGGATGTCGCGAACCAGGTGCGCACAGCGGTCGACCGGCGCGCGATTGCGGCCCGCAATCTCGTGCTGGTGACGAAACAGTCCGATCTGGACATCGAAAAAGCCGAAGTCACGCGCGCCCACGAAGACGTGCAGGCGAGTCTCAAGCAGTTGACGAACATGATCGCCACGGCAACCGATTCGAGCGAAACGGCGCGCAGCCTGGTCGCCGAAATGACGCGCATCGAGGCGCTGTACAGCCCGGTCGCGATCGACATCGCCGGCCTGGCGCTCGCCAACAAGCACGACGAGGCGATCGTCAAGATGGACAACGAATGCCGTCCGCTGCTCGCCGCGCTCGTCAAGGCAACCAATAACTACGCCGAATACACGCGGGGCCGTCAGCAGGATCTGGTCCGCCAATACGAGGAACAGTATGCGTTTCAGCGCAACTTGCTGATCGCGTTGTGCCTCGGCGCCATGGCGCTCGCCGCGTTCGCCGGCGTGGTGATCGTCCGTTCGATCACGGGTCCGATCAGCACCGCCGTCGACGTGGCCCGCACGGTGGCGCGCGGCGATCTGCGCAGCAAGATCGTCGTGGACAGCACCGACGAAACCGGCGACCTGCTGCGCGCGCTGCGCGACATGAACGACCGTCTGACGGAAACGGTCGGGCAGGTGCGCGACAGCACTGGCGCGATCACGGTGGCGACCCGCGAGATCGCGACCGGCAACTCGGACTTGAGCCAGCGCACGGAAGAACAGGCGGCATCGCTCGAAGAAACGGCCGCGAGCATGGAAGAACTGACCTCGACGGTCAAGCAGAACACCGACAACGCGCAACAGGCGAGCTCGCTCGCGGGCACGGCCTCGGACGTCGCGAAAAAGGGCAGCGCGGTCGTCGGCCGCGTGGTTTCGACGATGCACGGCATCAGCGAAAGCTCGACGAAAATTGCCGATATCACCGGCATTATCGAAGGCATTGCGTTCCAGACCAACATCCTCGCGCTGAACGCGGCCGTGGAAGCCGCTCGGGCTGGCGAGCAGGGCCGCGGTTTCGCGGTGGTCGCGAGCGAAGTGCGCAGTCTCGCGCAACGTTCGTCGGCGGCGGCGAAGGAAATCAAGGAATTGATCGCCACTTCCGTGCAGAAGGTGCAGGACGGATCGGTGCTGGCGAGCGAAGCGGGCGAAACCATGTCGGAAGTGACGCAGGCGATTTCGCGCGTCACCGAGATCATGACGGAGATCGCGGCGGCGTCGGTCGAACAGAGCCGCGGGATCGAGCAGGTCAATCAGGCGATCACGCAAATGGACGAAGTGACGCAGCAGAACGCGGCGCTCGTGGAAGAAGCTGCCGCCGCGTCGCATTCGCTCGACGACCAAAGCCGCCAGCTCGATCAGGCCGTGGCGTTCTTCGTGATCGACGGCTCGTCCGCGAAGGTGCAACCCGCCCGGCCGGTTGTGCAACCGAGCCGCGCCAAGATCGCCGCCGCGCGGCCGCTGGCCCGTCCGGCGCGAGCGCCCATCGCTGCATTCAAGGCAGCCGCGCCGGTCGGCGACGATAGCTGGAGCACGTTCTGACCCGCCGGATGTAAGACTCGGTATTTACCCTCGACGCCTCAAGTCCCGGCGAACCCTGCCGACATACAGTTGATCCGCCCGCAGCCCGCCTTGTTCAAAATACGCGGGCGCGGCGGATTCAACCTGATTGACAGGGCGGGCATGAAAAAAAGAAAAACCATTCGCACGGTGCTCTGCGGAAATCCGCTGGCGATGGCATTGAGAGCGCGGATAAGGGCCGCATCGATCCGATTTGGAGAATCGCCGATTCTCGCCACCGTGGGACTCGCGGGAGTGATGATCGCGATTCCGGCGTTCGCGTTCTGGGGCGCGCACAAGAACTATGACGCGGGAATCGCGGCGCAGCGGGCCAATTCGATCAGCGACGCCTACGAGCAGGCGCGCTACAGCGTCGCGACCGAACTGGCGCTCGAACGCAAGTACCGGCTCGAACCCGCGCTGGAAGTGCGCGCGAGCCACGCACGCGCGGCGCAATCGCTGATCCGCTGGCTGCACGTGGCGCGCGATCTCGAAACGCACACCGGCGCATTGCGCATCGACGCGCTCGTCAACAAGCACGCCGCGTATCTGCGGGCGATCGACCGCATGTTCTTTGCCGTCGATGCGCGCGACGCCTCGCTCGCCTACGCGATCGACACGTCGCAAGCCGATCCCGCGTTCGAAAGTATCGTGCTGGATGTCGCGAATGCCGCCGACGCGCATCGCGAAGAGTCGCTTCGCCAGCTTCACCGGCTCGCGCTCGCGCAGGAACTGGTCTGGTACGCGACACCTGTCGTGATCGGCGCGGGTCTTGCGATGGCGGCGTTTTTCGCGGGCGTTTTGCGACGCTATCGCCGTCAATCCGCCAACGCGACCGCCGAGGCGAACCGCCGCAACGAACAGAAAACGCGATCGCTCTTGCGCAATGCGTCCGACCTCATCCTTATTTGCGACGGCGCGGGCGTGGTGCGCTATCAGGCGCCTACCGCCAAGAACGGCTGGAATCCAGCGGCCGATTCACTCTGCGGCCAAGGGCTCGGCACGCTGATCCATCCCGCCGACCGTCCGGCGCTCATCGAATTGTGGACGCGGCTCGTGGACGTGCCCGGCATTACGCGCACAGCCGAATTGCGCTGCCGGATCGGCGAGGAAGAGTGGCGGCACAGCGAATTCGTGATGACCAATCATCTCGAAGAACCCGGCGTGGAAGGCGTGATCGCGACCGCGCGCGATATCACCGAACGCAAGGCGTTCGAACAGCAACTTACCGAACAGGCGTTCTGCGATCCGCTGACGGGCTTGCCGAACCGGGCGCTGCTGCGCGACCGGATCGCGCAGGCTTTTGCGCGCGCCGCACGGCGTGGGGGATCGATCGGCCTGATGTTCGTCGATCTCGATAACTTCAAGCGCGTGAACGACAGCCTCGGGCATCGCGCGGGCGACACGCTGCTGATCGCGGCGGCGCATCGGCTGAGCGCGTGCGTGCGCGCCACCGACACGGTCGCGAGGCTCGGCGGCGACGAGTTCGTCGTGCTCCTCGACCAGCTGGGCGACGACGGCGTGGCCGAGGCGATGCTCGTGTCGCAACGCATTCTCGATCACTTCCAGCATCCGTTCGAAGTGGGCGGCAACGAATGCGTGGTGTCGGCGAGCATCGGGATTTCGTTCGCAGCGAGCGACGCCGCGATCGATGCGGACGTGCTGCTGCGCGACGCCGATGTCGCGATGTACCGCGCGAAAAGTAGCGGCCGCGGCCGTTGCGTGGTGTTCGAAGCGAGCATGCACGCGAATGCGCTTGGCCGCCTCGAACTCGAAACGGCGTTACGTCATGCGCTCGCGCGCCACGAAATGCGCGTGCATTTTCAGCCGATCGTGCAACTGCACGGCGGCGCGCTCACCGAAATCGAAGCGCTCGTGCGCTGGCAGCATCCGACGCGCGGGCTGATCTCGCCCGCCGAATTCATCCCGATCGCCGAGGAAAGCGGACTCATCATTCAGTTGGGGCAATGGGTGCTGGAGGCCGCATGCCGCGCAGGCGCGTCCTGGCAGCGCGAGTTCGGTTTCGAGCCGCCGCTTCAGGTGAGCGTGAATCTTTCGCCGCGCCAGTTCGAGCACACAGGACTTGTCGCCGATGTCGAACGCGCGCTAAAACTCAGCGGACTCGCCGCGACGAGCCTCAAGCTCGAAGTGACCGAAGGCGTCATCATGCGCGACACCGACGCGAGCATTCTCACGCTGCGGCATTTGAAGAGTCTGGGCATCCGCATCGCCATCGACGACTTCGGCACGGGCTATTCGTCGCTGAGTTATCTGAAGCGGCTGCCGCTCGACGTGCTGAAGATCGACCGGACGTTCGTTCAGGGTATCGGCGCGAACGCCGAGGACAACGCCATCGTGCAAGCCATTATTTCGATGGGTAAATCGCTTGGGCTCGCGGTCACGGCCGAAGGCATCGAGACCGAAGAGCAGGCGGCGCTCCTGCGCAGCTGGTCGTGCGAGCGCGGCCAGGGTTACCTCTTCTCAAGACCGCTCGATGCCGAGCAATGCAGCGAATTGCTGCGGCAAAGTCAGGGCGTCGAAGCTTGAGTTTTGCCGTTTTGCCGTTTTGCCGCTTTGCCGCTTTGCCGCTTTGCCGCTTTGCCGCTTTGCCGCTTTGCCGCTTTGCCGCTTTGCCGTTTCGCCGTTTCGCCGTTTCGCCGTTTCGCCGTTTCGCCGTTTCGCCGTTTCGCCGTTTCGCCGTTTCGCCGTTTCGCCGTTTCGCCGGATAAAAAAAGCGATGGCTTTAAAAGCCATCGCTTTTTTTTGGTTCAGGACAACAGCGCTCAGTGGTGATCGAACTCGGCGCGCGCGACCGGCGTGGCTTTCACCTTCGTGTACTGAAACTCCGGCAGCGCCTTGATTGCCGCTTTCGTCGCGCCCGCGAGCACGAGCTTGCCGCCGACGAAATCGAGCTGCTCGACCGGGATCGCCACATCATGGTGGGACACGCCGAGGAACTGGTTCGCCGCGACGATCGCGAACGAAACCGAGCGATCCGGCGCGACGATAATGTCGTGAATCACGCCGACACGTTCGTTATTTTCGTTGTAGACAGGCTTGTTGAGGATCGACTTTTTGACGCTCCAGCCGGCGAGAATAGCCGTGGATTCCTGCACGGTGATGCCGAGCGGCTGCGTGCCCGCGACTTGAGCGTGCGCAGCCGGCGCGAGAAGGGCGAACGTCGAAGATGCGATCAGCAAGGCGGCGAATTTCGATTTCATGTTTGCGTTCCTCAAAAAGTTGGACATCCCGGAGTGCGGGGCGCGTATGCAGCGCCGTTGCATTGTGCCGGTAAGCCGCGATGCGTGCAGTGACGGCAAGGTTGCACCAGTGCGGTGCTTGACGAAGCGCCGCGTGTCGAGCGACGGCCCATGACGCGAGTTCGCCTGAGTCGCGCAATATGTTTCGCTTAGCAAAATAACTGTCGCTCTACGCTGTCGGGAACGAGCTGAGAATTCAGTACCATTCACCTTCGATCAAAATATAAAACGGGGTTAGTTATGCACGATTGTCAAACGAGCAACGCATTACATTCCAGGTCTGCAAGTCAGGTTGGGTTCGGCGAGACACAAGCGTTCCGTCGTTTCGGTGCATACGTGACCTTCGACCTGAATGACGACGGCGTGCAGTACATCTTCATCTCAAGATAAGGACGCACCGATACGTCGTCCGCGAAATCACGTGGCTAAGACTCATGGTTTACGCGCGCGCCGATTTGATGTGTTTTTGATGTTTCGCCAGGGACGCAGCGCGCCATGGCCGGGCTAAGCTAGTCGCCTTAGCGATGCGCCCCGGCGCGTCGCCCGATCCATTCACCCAAGCGAAACCTGAGACATGACGATCAAAACAATCGGACGACGCATTCGCCTTGGGCTCATCGGAGGCGGCCCGGGCTCGATTATCGGCGAGACGCACAGGATCGCGGCCCGGCTCGACGGCCATTACGATATCGTCGCTTCGGCGCTCGCTTCGGACCCGGCGCGTTCGCGAGAGGCGGGCATCGAGCTGGGTATCGCCGCTGAACGTGCTTATGGTTCGTGGCAAGAGATGTTGGAGCGCGAATCCGCGCGCGACGACCGGGTCGATGTGGTCGCGATCATGACGCCCAACGACTCTCACTTCGATATTTGCATGGAGGCGCTGGACGGCGGTTTTCACGTCATCTGCGACAAGCCGCTCGCGCACAGTCTCGCGGCCGCGCGCGAAATCGCCGCAAAGGTCGGGCGCGTGCAGTCCGAGTTTTGCGTGACCTACTGCTATACCGGATACCCGATGGTCAGGCAGGCGCGCGACATGATCGCGGCCGGTGAATTGGGCGAGATCCGGCAGGTTCATGTCCAGTACATTCAGGGCTATCTCGCGGATCACGCGTTGCCGCCCGGATGGCGCACAGAAGGCAATCGGAGCGGCGATTCGCTGGTCCTGATGGATATCGGCACGCACGCATTTCATCTCGGCGGCTTTGTCACCGGCCTCGACGTCACGCAGGTTTGCGCGGACCTCGGCTCGGCGATTCCCGGCCGCAAAGTGGACGATTACGTCGGCGCGCTCACGCATTACGGAAACGGCGCGCGCGGCTCGCTCTATGTGACCAACGCGGCGGCGGGTGCGGAACATGGTCTGAGCTTTCGCATCCACGGCGACAAGGGCGGCCTTGAGTGGTATCAGGAAGAACCCAACAAACTGACGCATCGGCGGGCTGGCGACTTCGATCAAACCATCACGCGCCGGCTCGGCCCGGCAACGAGTCCGGGCGCGCAGCAATCGACCCGTATCGCAATCGGCCACCCCGAAGGTTACTTCGAGGCGTTCGCGAATCTTTATACCGAGTTCGCGAACCGCGTGGCTGACAGGCTGGCGAGTCGCGACGTGGCCAGCAAGCCACCGCTGTATCCAGGCGTCATGGATGGCGTGAAAGGCCTCGCATTCGTCGCAGCAGCGGTCGAGAGCGCGGCAACAGGCCGTTGGGCGAACGTCGCGCTCGAATGACCTTGCGGGCGCTATGTCGTCCAGGGGCGCTCCTCCAGCAAAGCGTCCATGAACATGCGCGCGATGGCTGACCATACGCGTGCGATTGCAACGCGAGCGCGGCGATACCGGGCCGGTCTGCTTAGCGATGGCCTCCGTCTCCTTCGTCGGCCTCCCACCTATCCGCCATCGCCGACTTGCACCCGCGATGAAACACAAGCCCGGCCCGGTCAACAACAGCCGGCGCGTCGTGAGCTAGACAAATCGAACACCACTGCGCGGTGCAAGAGAAATCAGGTGACGTCTTCCCGCCGATAGCGAAAGTCTCGATCCCTCGGCCGCAGCTGTAATATCGCCGTATTCCCCCTACTTGTATGAAGTCTCCGACTTCGCGAAACTGGCGCCAGTGAAAAACTGAGCGTCTAAGGTTCGCTGTACCGATTCGTCTTGACGGGACTGCATCGGAATCGCGCACGCTCGAAAATATCCAGACCGGTCGTCAAGTCGATCGAACTCGCCGAGGCTAACAAGGCGCTGAACGGCCCGCGCTGCGAAGACACCATCCATCACCGGAAGCGATGCCGCGAAAAAAACCACCACACGCCCGCATCATTCACGCCGTACCGACGGCCGCACGACGGCCCACACAAAGGAGATGACATGCTTAAGATTGCCGTGCTGGGCGCCGGTCGTATCGGCAAGATTCACGCAGCGAATGTGGCAGCGCGCCGTGACGTGCAACTCGTCGCCGTCGCCGATCCCTATGCGGACGCGTCCCACTCGTTAGCAGCGCTTTGGGGCTGCGAGGCGATGACGGATTGCGAAGCGGCGATCGATCGGGACGATGTCGACGCAATCGTGATCGGTACGCCGACCGATACCCACATCAACCTGATGCTGCGCGCCGTCAAACAAGGCAAGGCTGTGCTGTGCGAAAAGCCGATCGACCTCGACTTCGACAAGACGCGGGCGGCCGTCGAAGAAGTCGAGCGCAAGGAAGGGCGCGTGATGCTGGCCTTCAATCGCCGCTACGATCCCACCGCGCAGCAACTGCGCCGGTCGATCGATGCCGGTGAGATCGGCGATGTCCGTCAGGTGATGATCACGAGCCGCGATCCGGGCCTTCCGCCGCGCGAATATCTCCGCCATTCGGGCGGCATTTTCCGCGACATGGCAATTCACGATTTCGACATGGGCCGCTGGCTGCTCGGCGAAGAGCCGGTTGAAGTCATGGCGATGGCGAGCCGCCTGGTGGACAGTAAACTCGACGACGTACCCGACTTCGACACGATCATGGTGCAGATGCGCACCGCGTCGGGCAAGCAGTGCCATATCAACTGCTGCCGCGAAGCCGTGTACGGATACGACCAGCGCTTCGAGATTTTCGGGTCGAAGGGCATGCTGCTTCAGGACAACCTTCGGCCAACCACGATCCGCCGCTGGACGAGCGACATGACCGACGCGCGCGAGCCGTTGCTGAACTTTTTCCTCGAACGTTACGAGGAAGCTTACAAAATCGAACTCGGCTTGTTTATCGAAGCCCTGCGTACGAAAACCCCGATGCCGACGACCGTCCGGGACGGATTGAAGGCGTTACGTCTCGCGGAATGTGCGCTAACGTCCGCTACAACCGGTCAGGCAGTCGCCGTCTAACTAGAAACCCGTATTTCAACGAACTCGCCGGCAGGACAGTATGGCTGACAAATTAGAATGGGGCGAAAAGTTCGGTGTGGCATGTCTCGGCATCACGCATCCGCACGCGTCGGGCCGCGTCCGGGCGATGCAACGCATAGAAAACACGGTGGTCCTCGGCGCAGCGGACGATAGCCCGCTGCGCCAGCCGTTCGTCCAGGCAATGGGAATCGAGGCGCTGACGAAAGCAGACATATTGGGAAAACCGGACGTCCACGCGGTGCTGGTCGATATAAAGAGTGGCGTTCGCGGATACTTTCCGCAAAGGGACAGCATCGGTGATTTCGGCCGAGCAACGCTACAAGGTGAATCTGTTGATTGAGGCGCTGTACGCGTCTTCGAAGAAAGCTGTCAGCGTGGTCACGCTGCCCAGTCTGTAGCAACCCACTGCACCGGATGGGCCCGCTTCGCGGCAGGCCGACGAGTGTCAGATCCATTTACAACGTGATGTACCAGGAGACAAGAGATGAAAACACTAAAACTCGTTACCGCCGCGCTGGCTGTGTCCGTGACTGTCGCCGCGCCGCTCGCGAGCGCGCAGGATAAGGGAACGGTCGGCATCTCGATGCCGAACAAATCGTCGTCGCGCTGGATTTCCGATGGTCAGAGCATGGTGGCCGCCTTCAAGGCGAAGGGCTACGACGCCGACCTGCAGTATGCCGAAGACGAAGTTCCGAACCAGATCGCGCAGATCGAAAACCTCATTACTAAAGGCGTGAAAATCCTGGTCGTCGCGCCCGTCGACGGCACGACGCTGTCGAATTCGCTGAGCAAGGCCGAGAGCCGCGGGATCAAGGTCATCGCTTACGACCGCCTGATTCGCAACACGAAAGACGTCGATTACTACGCGACCTTCGACAACTTCGGCGTCGGTGCAATGATGGCGCAGTCCGTCGTCAAGTCGCTCGATCTCGCTAACCGCAAGACGCCCGCGAACGTCGAGATTTTCGCGGGGTCCGCCGACGACAACAACGCGCACGTCGTCTACGACGGCATGCTGTCCGTGATGAAGCCGTTTATCGATAGCGGCAAGGTGGTGGTCCGCAGCAAGCAGCTTGCCTTCGACAAGGTCGCGACGTTCCGCTGGGACGGCGCGACGGCGCAGGCGCGCATGGATAATTTGCTTAGCGCCTACTACGGCAACTCGCATGTCGATGCCGTGCTGTCGCCGTATGACGGCATCAGTATCGGCATTATTTCTTCGCTCAAGGGCGTGGGTTACGGCACGGCGCAGCAGCCGATGCCGGTCATCACCGGTCAGGATGCGGAAATCCCGAGCGTCAAGGCAATCATTCGCGGCGACCAGCGCTCCACCGTGTTCAAGGACACGCGCGAACTGGCCAAGGCGACCGCCGACATGGCCGATGCCGTGCTTAGCAAGAAGCCGGTGCCCGTCAACGACACCAAGACGTACAACAACGGCGTGAAGGTCGTGCCGACTTACCTGCTCAAGCCGGTTCTGGTCGATAGCGGCAACTGGCAGAACGTGCTCGTTACGAGCAGCGGCTACTACAAGGAAGCGCAGTTGAAGTAAGCAGCGGTTCGTCGCGGGGATTTTAGCGAGTCTCCGCGACGTCGGCTTTCGACGATTTCATCCGATGCTACAGGTAACAAGTTCATGGACACGATTCTGGAAATGCGCGGCATTCAGAAAAGCTTTGGCGGGATCAAGGCGCTGAATAACGTGAATTTGTCGGTTCGGGAAGGCGAGATTCACGCTATTTGCGGAGAAAACGGCGCAGGCAAGTCGACACTGATGAAGATCCTGAGCGGCGTCTATCCGCATGGTACGTATGTCGGCGACGTGGTTTATCGCGGCGAGGAGCGCAAATTTTCCGGCATCCAGGACAGCGAGGCGGCCGGCATCATCATCATTCATCAGGAACTGGCTTTGGTGCCGATGCTCTCCATTACGGAGAACATTTTTCTCGGCAACGAGCAGTCCAGAAGCGGCGTGATCGATTGGGATCTCTCGTATTCCAAGACCAAGCAGTTGCTGGCGAAAGTGGGCCTAAGCGACGCGCCCGATTCGCCGGTTGTCACGCTCGGTATCGGCAAGCAGCAATTGGTCGAGATTGCCAAGGCGCTCTCTAAGGAAGTCAAGCTGCTGATTCTGGACGAGCCGACTGCTAGTCTTAACGAGAAGGATAGCGACACGCTGCTAAGGTTGCTTGTCGAGCTGCGCGAGCGCGGCGTGACGGCGATCATCATTTCTCACAAGCTTAACGAAATCTCCCGCGTGGCCGATTCCATTACGGTCATTCGCGATGGCTCGACTGTCGACGAGCTTGACTGCAATGCTGAGACGATCAGCGAAGACCGCATCATCAAGGCGATGGTCGGCCGCGATATGGACGACCGTTATCCGCCGAGAACGCCGAATATCGGTGAAACGATGTTCGAGGTGGAAGACTGGAAAGTCCACCATCCGAGCCAGACCGACCGCCTCGTTATCAAGGGCGTCAGTATTCACGCCAAGCGCGGCGAGGTGCTGGGCATCGCGGGATTGATGGGCTCCGGACGGACGGAACTGGCGATGAGCGTGTTCGGCAAGTCATACGGCAAGAACATTTCCGGCACCGTCAAGATGGACGGCAAGAAGGTCGATGTCTCGACCGTCGAGAAAGCGATCAACCACGGTCTCGCCTACGTGACGGAGGACCGCAAAGGGGCGGGACTGCTGCTTGAAGACGACATCAAGAAGAACATCTCGCTGGCGAACCTGAAGTCGATCTCGCGCTATACGGTGGTCGACGAACATAAGGAAAGCGCGGTCGCGTCGGATTTCAAGCAGAAGCTGCGCATCCGCTGTCCCGACATCAATCAGAAGGTCGCGAACCTGTCCGGCGGCAACCAGCAAAAAGTGGTTTTGAGCAAATGGCTCTATTCGGCGCCGGAAGTGCTCATTCTCGACGAACCGACTCGCGGCATCGACGTAGGCGCGAAATACGAGATTTACAGCATCATCAATCAAGCGGCAAGCGATGGCAAATGCGTCGTGATGATTTCGTCCGAGATGGCGGAACTGCTCGGCATGTGCGACCGGATCTATGTCATGAACGAAGGACGAATCGTTGGCGAACTGCTCGGCGAAGAAGCTAGTCAAGAAAAAATCATGCGTGCCATCATGAGAAACGGAGGCAACTGAAATGCGCAAGACTCTATCGACGCCGGGAACCCCAGAGGTTCAAGGCGAGAACTCGGAATACTCGAAATCGTTTAAACGCGGTCTGCGCGAATATGGCCTGCTGGTGTCGCTCGTCATCATCATGGGCTTCTTTCAGGTGTCGACGAACGGCACGCTGATGCAGCCGCTAAACTTGACGAACCTGATCCTGCAGAACAGCTACATCGTCATCATGGCGCTCGGCATGCTGATGGTTATCGTGGCGGGACATATCGACTTGTCCGTCGGCTCGAGTTCCGGTTTCATCGGCGCGCTCGCGGCGCTGCTAATGGTGCAGTGGAACGTGAATCCGGTGATCGGCACGATTGCATGTGTGGTGGCGGGCGGCATCATCGGCGCGGCGCAAGGCTACTTCGTCGCGTTCTGGAAGATGCCGTCGTTTATCGTGACGCTCGCCGGCATGCTGGTGTTCCGGGGACTCACCATCACACTGCTGCAAGGCCAGTCGATCGGGCCTTTTCCGGACGCCTTCGCCATCGTCAGCTCGGGTTTCATCCCCGATTTCTTCCATGGCGAAAATCTTCGCATCACGTCGCTGCTGCTCGGGCTGCTGGTCGGACTCTCGTTTTTCTATATCGAGTTTCGCCAGCGTAGCAAGGCGGCAAAGCATGGCGTCGATAAAGGCTCGTTCGGCATGTTCGTGGTCAAGAATGTCATCCTGACCGCTCTTATCGTCTACTTCTGCTATTTGCTCGCGTCGTACCGTGGCATGCCGATGGTTCTCATCATCATGGGTGTGCTGATCGCGGCCTACACGTTCGTCATGAACCGGACGACCATCGGACGCCGGATCTATGCGGTGGGTGGCAACGTCAAAGCCGCCAAGCTATCCGGCGTCAACACGGAGCGGATTTCGTTCTATGCGTTCGTCAACATGGGTGTGCTCGCAGCGCTTGCCGGCCTTATTTTCGCCGCGCGTCTGAACAGCGCGACGCCTAAGGCAGGGACGGGATTCGAGCTCGACGTCATTGCTGCGTGCTTCATTGGCGGCGCGTCGGCATCCGGCGGTGTAGGCAAGGTCATGGGCGCGGTGATCGGTGCGTTCATCATGGGCGTCATGAACAACGGCATGTCGATCATGGGTATCGGCGTCGATTATCAGCAGGTCATCAAGGGACTTGTGCTCTTGGCCGCGGTGTTTATCGACGTCTATAACAAGAACAAGATTGCTTGATTGCGGATAGCCCGTTACGACGCGAGTTGCGACGGGCTACTTACTTAAGCCTAACCCTTCACTCGCGTAAGCGCGCTGCCACGATGCACCGCGCGCTTGCCGCTCTTTTCGCTTTCCACCTCGTATTGCGGTTCGTCGGCGGAAGCGGCGACCGTATGGCCGTTCACGTTCGTATGCGTCGCGATCACGCGCACTACGTGTCCGCTTGTCTCGCCTTGCGGCGTGTTCCAGCTTACATGATCGTGCGGTTTGAAATGGGTGGTCATGGCGGGTCTCGTGCAAAGATCAGGCAAATAAAAAGTTAGCGCAGCCGCGCGAGTGTGGCCGGGTCGTGCTGGCTACCGAAATAGCGTTGCAGCGCCTCGCGAAAGACGGTTTCGTTCGTGGCGCACGCGTCGAAGAGGGTCATCGACGAATGGAATTTCAGGTCGTCGGGATAGCCGAATATTTCGCCGACATTTTTCGCGGTGAGTCCATTCACGATCTGGGTCAGTTCGCGCAAGCGCGCGCCGAGCACCGGATGCGCAAGATAGGCCTCGGCCTCCTCGCGCGATGCGATTGCGTAGCGCTGCGCCATCTCGCTGTGCCCGAGTCCGGCAATCTGCGGAAACACAAACCACATCCAATGCGTGCGCTTTCGGCCTGCCGCAAGTTCTTCGCGCGCGTGATCGAAAGCATCGTGCTGCGCGTCGATAAAGCGCTGAAGGTTATGTGCATGGTTCATCGCGGACTCCTCGCGAAAAGGGTGACAGACGATGCAGCAACGCGCGTGCCGCCGCTTCAACGGCACGCGCCGACCCTATCCATATAAACACTGATTGTGACGCCAAATTCGCCGCTGCTATCGTTCGCAGGTCCTGTGGAAGCGCTTCCACTTCTCTGTGAGCGAAAGGAGTTTCCGTGGCGAACGATGCAATTTCCAGTGTTGGCGAGACGCTTTCTCCGCCTGCCGATTCCGCGCTCTGGCGCCGCGAATTCCTGTTGGGCGCGGCGACCGCGTCGTATCAGATCGAAGGCGCGATCGACGAAGACGGCCGGCTTCCCTCCATTTGGGACACATTTTCAGCGAAGCCGGGCAAGGTGCTCGCGGGCGATACGGGCGCGGTCGCCTGCGACCACTATCACCGCTGGGAGCAGGATCTCGATCTGCTGACGGCGCTCAACGTGGATGCGTACCGGCTTTCGATCGCATGGCCGCGCGTGATGGACGAAGCGGGGCGGCCGAACCAGAAGGGCATCGACTTCTACAAGCGGTTGATCGGCGCGCTGAAAGAGCGCGGACTTCAGACCTTCGTCACGCTGTATCACTGGGACCTGCCGCAACATCTGGAAGATCGCGGCGGCTGGCTCAATCGCGATACCGCCTACCGTTTCGCCGATTACGCCGACTTGATGAGCCGCGAACTCGCGGGCAGCGTCGATGCTTGGGCGACGCTAAACGAACCGTGGTGTTCCGCGTTTCTCGGCTATGGCAACGGTCATCACGCGCCCGGCTTGTCGAATCTGCGCTACGCAACGCAGGCGATGCACCATCTCCTGCTCGCGCACGGCAACGCCATTCCCGTGCTGCGCGCCAACGACCCGGCCTCGGGCAAGGGCATCGTCGCGAACGTGGGCAAGAGTTCGGCCGCGACCGATAGCGAAGCGGATCGTCGCGCGGCGCAGTTGTTCGAGACGCAGCACAACGCGTGGGTGCTCGATCCGCTGCTGAAGGGGTCCTATCCCAACGATCTGTGGGAATTGTGGCCGGGTGCCGAGCCGCTCGCGCTCGAAGGCGATCTGCAGACCATCGCCGCGCCGATCGATTTTCTGGGCATCAACTACTACTTCCGCACGAACGTAAAGAGCGACGGCGCGCATGGCTTCACGGAAGTGCCGCTGGAAGGCGTCGAGCGCACGCAGATGGGATGGGAAGTGTATCCCGACGGCTTGCGCGATTTGCTGATCGGCTTTCACAAGACGTACCCGTCGCTGCCGCCGATCTATATCACCGAGAACGGCATGGCGTCCGACGACCAAGTGATCGACGGTCGCGTGGACGATCCGCAGCGCATCTCGTTCCTGCGTCGTCACTTCGAAGCGGTGAACAGCGCGATGAGCGCGGGTGTCGATATTCGCGGCTATTTCGTGTGGTCGCTGATGGATAACTTCGAGTGGGCGTTCGGCTACGAGCGGCGCTTCGGCGTCGTGCACGTGAATTACGAAACGCAAAAGCGCACGCCGAAGCGCAGCGCCGAATTGATCGCAGCATTCCAGAAAGAACGTAAAGCGCGCTAACACACGCGCGCGATAACACGACGGAGACGCAGATGATCAGCACGAAAAAAGCGATGAGCCGCGCGGTGGCCGGTTGCGTGTTCGCGTTCGCCGCGAGCGGCGCGGCGCATGCCGATCCGCTCAAGGCGAACGTGATTCACTGGTGGACCTCGGGCGGCGAGTCGGCGGCAATCAAGCAGTTCGCCGATGCCTATAACAAGGCAGGCGGCCTGTGGGTGGACAACGCGGTCGCGGGCGCGGATCAGGCGCGATCGACCGCGATCAACCGCATCGTCGGCGGCGATCCGCCCACCGCTGCGCAGTTCAATACGTCGAAGCAGTTTCATGACGTGATCGACCAGGGTCTTCTGAACAACGTCGACGACGTGGCCGCGAAGGAAAACTGGGACAAGATCATGCCCCAGTCCATTCTCGACAGCATCAAGGTGAAGGGCCATTTTTACGCGGCGCCGGTGGACATTCACATGCCCGCGTGGTTCTTCTATTCGAAGCCCGCGTTTCAGAAAGCGGGCATTACGAGCGAGCCGAAGACCTTCGATGAGTTCATCGCCGATCTCGACAAGCTGAAGGCGGCCGGCGTGATTCCGCTCGCGCTCGGCGGTCAGGCGTGGCAGGAAAAGATCACGTTCGACGCAATATTCTCGAATGTCGGCGGGCCGGATCTTTTCCTCAAGGTGTATCGCGATCGCGATCAGAACGCAGTGAAATCCGACGCGTTCAAGAAGGTGCTGACAGCGTTCAAGCGTCTCAAAGGCTATGTCGATCCGGGGTCGCCCGGACGCAACTGGAACGATGCGACCGCGCTCGTCATCTCGGGCAAGGCGGGCGTGCAGATCATGGGCGACTGGGCGAAGGGCGAGTTCTCCGCGGCGAAACAGACTGCGGGCAAGGACTTCGGCTGCATTCCGGGCTTTGGCGCGCATTCGCCGTATCAGGTGGCAGGCGACGTGTTCGTGTTTCCGAAGACGGACAACGCCGAGGCGGTCAAGGCGCAGAAGCTGCTTGCAACCGTGATGACGTCGCCGGCGGCGCAGGTCGCGTTCAGCGAGCGCAAGGGATCGATCCCGATTCGCGACGACGTCGATGCATCGAGCCTCGATATCTGCGCGAAGGAAGGCATCGCGATCATGAAGGATAAGTCGCGTCAGTTGCCGAATCCGGAAATGCTCACGCCGCCCGATGTGAACGGCGCGCTGCAGGACGTCGTGACGAATTTCTGGAACAAGAACCAGTCGGTCGAGGACGCGCAAAAGGCGTTCGCCAGCGCGCTGAAAGGCTGATCGATGCGCGCGCGGCCGCTCAGGAAACGCTACCCGTTTGCCGCTTACGTGGCGCTCGTGCCGATGGCGCTGACCGTGGTCTTCGCCTATCTCGGCACGATGCTCTGGACCGCGCGCGTGTCCGTCAGCAACTCGCGGACGTTCCCCTCGAACGACTTCGCGGGCCTGACGCAATACGCGCGTCTCTTCGATAACGACCGCTGGCTGCTGTCGCTCCAGAACATCGTGCTGGTGGGCGTTTTGTTCATCGCGGCGTGTCTTGTGATCGGTCTGTTGCTCGCGATTTTCATCGATCAGAAAGTCGCGGCCGAAGGCGTGCTCCGCACGATGTTCCTCTATCCGTACGCGATGTCGTTCGTCGCGACGGGCCTCGTCTGGCAGTGGATTCTCAATCCCGAACTCGGCGTGCAGGCGTTGCTGCACCGCATGGGTTTTACGCATGCGCGCTTCGACTGGATCGTCGATCAGGACAAGGTGATCTACACGATCGTGATCGCGACCGTGTGGCAAGCCTCGGGTCTCGTGATGGCGTTGCTGCTTGCAGGATTGCGCGGCATAGACGAGGAAATCTGGAAGGCCGCGCGTATCGACGGCATTCCACGCTGGCGCGTGTACGCGAGCATTGTCGTGCCGATGCTCGGGCCGTCGATCTCCACTGCGTTCGTGCTGCTTTTCGTTATGGTGGTGAAACTCTATGACGCCGTAGTCGCGATGACGCAAGGCGGTCCCGGAACGGCGAGCGAAGTGCCGGCGAAATTCATCATGGATTATCTGTTCGGCCGCGCGAATATCGGGCTGGCATCGGCGGCGTCCATCGTGTTGCTGACGACCGTACTCGCGATACTCGCGCCGTTCGTTTATGCGCGTAGCCGGAGGACAGCATGAACGCCGCACATTCACGCAAACGCCGATCGAGCTTCACGCCGGCACGCTTCGGCGTCTACGCGTTTCTCATCACGGCTGCGCTCTTTTTCATGCTGCCGCTCTACGTGATGCTCGTCACCTCGGTCAAGCCGATGAGCGAGATTCGCTTGGGCAATCTGCTCGCGCTACCGCTGCACGTCACGTTCGAACCGTGGAAGACGGCGTGGCAATCGGCGTGTACGGGACTCGATTGCAACGGCATTCAGGTCGGCTTCTGGAACTCCGTGCGCATCGTCGTGCCGAGTACGATCCTCTCCATCTTCATCGGCGCGGTGAACGGTTATGCGCTGTCGTTCTGGCGTCCGCGCGGCGCGGGCCTGCTGTTCGCGATCCTGCTGATGGGCGCGTTCATCCCCGTGCAGGTGATGGTGTATCCGCTCGTGCGCGTGCTCGCGAGCGTGAAGCTTTTCAGCTCGCTGCCCGGTATCGTGCTCATTCATACGATCTTCGGCATGCCGGTGATGACGCTCCTGTTCCGCAATTACTACGCCGCGATTCCGCTCGAGTTGTTCAAGGCGGCGCGGATCGACGGCGGTGGATTCTGGCGCATCTTCCTGCAACTCATGCTGCCGATGTCCACGCCGATCATCGTCGTCGCCGTCATCATGCAGGTGACGGGCATCTGGAACGACTTCGTGCTCGGCCTGGTATTCGCGGGCACGAAGAATCTGCCGATGACCGTTCAGTTGAACAACATCATCAACACGACGACGGGCGAGCGCCTTTACAACGTCAACATGGCGGCCACCATCCTCACTTCGATGGTGCCGCTCGCGATCTATTTCATCTCGGGCCGCTGGTTCGTGCGCGGCATTGCATCGGGTGCAGTCAAGGGCTAGTTCATGTCGAATGTTTCGAATGTGCGCATCCGCGATCTGAAAATCGCGCTGGGCAACAATACCGTGATCGAATCGCTCGACCTCGATGTCGAGCCGGGCGAATTCATCGTGCTGCTGGGTCCGTCGGGCTGCGGAAAATCGACGCTGCTGCACACCATCGCGGGGCTGATCGACGTGAGCGAGGGCAGTATCGAAATAGGCGGTACGGACATGACGTGGGCCGACCCGAAAGATCGCGGCATCGCGCTCGTGTTTCAGTCCTACGCGCTGTATCCGACGATGAACGTCGAGCGCAATCTCTCGTTCGGCTTGCGCATCAACGGCACGCCGAAGGCGGAGATCGAACGGCGCGTCGGCCGCGCGGCCGAGATGCTGCAACTCGGGCCGCTGCTCAAGCGCCGTCCTGCGCAATTGTCGGGCGGTCAGCGCCAGCGCGTGGCGATCGGCCGCGCGATCGTGCGTGAAGCCGACGTGTTTCTGTTCGACGAGCCGCTCTCCAATCTCGACGCGAAGCTGCGCACCGAACTGCGCCGCGAACTCAAGCAACTGCATAAGCGCCTCGGCGCGACCATGATTTACGTGACGCACGACCAGGTCGAAGCGATGACGCTTGCGACCCGCATGGCCGTGATGCGCGGCGGCGCGATACAACAGATCGGCACGCCCGGCGATGTCTACGCGGAGCCGGTCAATTTGTTCGTCGCGACGTTTCTCGGGTCGCCGGGCATGATTCTGCTCAAAGGGCGACTCGAAACGGAGGGCGCGACAGTGCGCTTCAAGGCCGAGCATTTCGATCTGGACGTGACGGGTTACGCATTTCGCGCGCCGCCGGTGAATGGCGCTGCGTGCGTGCTCGGTGTGCGGCCTGAGGATGTGCGCGTCGGTCAGGGTCTTGAACATCGGGCAACGGTCACGCTCGTTGAGCCGATGGGTAACCATCGCGTTATTTGGCTCGATTATCACGGCGCGCAGATTGCATCCATTGCGCAGGACGATGCGGTGGTTGCGGTCGATGAGGCGACCGCTTTTACGCTGAATCGCGCGCGGGTTTCGATCTTCGATGAGGCCAGTGGAGCGCGGGTTTAGCAGTTTGTATGTTTGCTGGCGCTCGTTGCTTTTTTTGTTCTGTGCTTCTTGGGAACTTGCTTTCGTGTCGGTCTATTAGCACGCCGCTATGCGCGGCAGCAGTCACTTTCTTTGCTGCTGCAAAGAAAGTAACCAAAGAAAGCAGCTTATCCGCCTAAGTGTCCACCTCGAATAACCTTGCAGATAGGCACGCAAGCTGACTATGGCAACTCGCATTCGTTGGTATTGGCACAGCATCTGTCAGTTCCATCCTCGCTGCGCTCGGACGACGGGCGCACCTACAACCGGCGCTCGGTTTGATTTATTCGGTTATGCCTTTCCGGCAGGCACTTCGTGCCTGCCGGGATGGATGAGCGGCTCCACTCTGTTGTGTGGTGCGATGGCCGAATCAGCTTGCGCACCACTTCCGGTTACGGTTCGTGGTGGACACTTAGACGGTCACGCTGCTTTCTTTGCTTACTTTCTTTGCAGCAGCAAAGAAAGTAAGTCCCGCCCCGGACAGGGGCAGAGCTAATAAACGCACACGAAAGCAAGTTTTCAGGAAGTGCTAAGCGACAGAAGCATAGAGCGCTAGCAAACCAAAGACCGCCGCCCCGGACAGGGGCAGAGCTAATAAACGCAAACGAAAGCAAGTTCACAGGAAGTGCCAAGCGACAGAAGCATAGAGCGCTAGCAAACCAAAGACCGCCGCCCCGGACAGGGGCAGAGCTAATAAACGCACACGAAAGCAAGTTCACAGGAAGTGCCAAACGACAGAAGCATAGAGCGCTAGCAAACCAAAGACCGCCGCCCCGGACAGGGGCAGAGCTAATAAACGCACACGAAAGCAAGTTCACAGGAAGTGCTAAGCGACAGAAGCATAGAGCGCTAGCAAACCAAAAACCGCCGCCCCGGACAGGGGCAGAGCTAATAAACGCACACGAAAGCAAGTTCTCAAGAAGTACAAGCCGACCGACTAACCCCAACCAAATACAGCCTCCTAGGCAGGAATCCACCGTGGTAACGCTAAAGGATGTAGCGGCACTCGCTGGCGTCGGCATGTCGACAGCCTCGCGGGCGATATCGGGCAAAGGGCCGGTTTCAGCCGATGCCGCCGCGCGCGTGCAAGCCGCGATTGCCGAACTGAACTTCCGGCCGTCGTCGATAGGACGCGCGCTCTCGGCGCAGCAGCTCGGCATGATCGGATTGTTCGTGCCGTCGTTTTTCGGGCCGTATTACGGCACTATTCTCAACGAGACCGACCACGAATTGCGCGCGGTGCATCGGCATCTCGTGGTCGCGACCGGTTGCGGCGACACTTCGCCCCGCGAGCAGGCCATGGGCGCGGTGGAGTTTCTGATCGATCGCGATTGCGACGGCGTCGTGGTTGTGAGTCACGATCTGAGCGACGACGATCTCGTCAAACTGCACCGCATGCACCCGAAACTCGTGTTTCTCAACCGTGCATTCGGCCAGCTTCCAGACGCATCGTTTTGCGCCGATCATCATCGCGGCGGCGCGCTCGCCGCCAGCACGCTGCTCGCAAACGGCCATCGCGAACTCGCGGTGATCGGCGGTCCCGCGCTGGCATCGGACAATCAGGCACGCGTCGCCGGTTTTCTCGACGAACTCGCACGGCAGGGTATCGAACGGGCCGATGTTCAACTCGTCGAATCGGATTTCTCACCGGCAGGCGGCTTCGACGCGGCGCGCTCGCTGATCGATTCCGGCGCGCGTTTTACAGGGCTTTTCTGCGCGAACGACGAAATGGCGGTGGGCGCGCTGTCGGCGTTTCAGCAGGCGGGCGTGGCGGTGCCAGGCGATATTTCGGTGGTCGGTTACGACGACGATTACGCCGCCGCTTATTCCGCACCCGCCCTGACGTCGGTCCATATTCCGACCGCCGAACTCACGCGCAACGCGGTGCGCTGGCTGCTCAACGCGTGCTACGGCACGACGTACGAGATATTTCGCGAGTTTCCCGTCACGATCACCGAACGCGCCTCGCTCGCGCCGGCAACGCCGCCGGCAAAAAAGCGCGCGAGACGCAAGCCTTAAATCACCCGCCGATCGCCGCGACGATCCTCTTTCTCATCGTGTCGTCGGGATACGCGCCGAAACCCGCGCGCACGTTGTCGCGCATGTGTTCCGGCCGGCCCGTGCCGGGAATGACGCACGTCACCGCCGGATGCGCGAGCACGAACTTGAGCAGCATCTGCGCCCAGCTTTCGCAGCCGATCGCCGATGCCCACACGGGCAACGGCTTGTCGCGCAAACCGGCGAGCAGCCCGCCGCCGCCGAACGGCTGGTTCACGATGACCGCGACGCCGCGTTCGGCTGCGAGCGGCAGAAGACGCGCTTCGGCGCTGCGGTCGTCGGCGGCGTAGTTGATCTGGATGAAGTCGAGCGGCTCGGCTTCGATCACGGCTTCGACTTCGCCGAATGCGCTCGACGTGTAGTGCGTCACGCCGATATAGCGGATACGTCCCTCGGTTTTCCACTGGCGCAGCGTTGCGAGTTGCGTGCGCCAGTCGAGCAGATTGTGGATCTGCATCAGGTCGATCTGCGCTTGCTGAAAAAGCCGCATCGACGATTGCATTTGCGCGATGCCCGCCGCTCGGCCCTGAGTCCACACCTTGGTCGCGACGAACGCCTTTTTGTGCGCGTCGAGTTGCGTGAGCACCTTGCCCGCAACTTCCTCGGACGAACCGTACATCGGCGACGAATCGATCACCGAGCCGCCTGCGTCGAACAGCACGGTCAGCGTGTCGGCGAGACGAGCGAGGGCGGCGGGATCGTCGCCGACGTCGAAGGTGCGCCAGGTGCCGCAGCCGACGACCGGCAGCAGCTCGCCGGTGGACGGGATGCGGCGGCGGTTCATGGCGTCCGGGTTCTGCGCGCGTGCGGGCGCGAGCGGAAGTGCGAGTCCGGCAGCCGCAAGCCGCAAAAAGCCGCGTCGTTGGGGACGGTAAAGAGTCATGGCGGAAGGCTCGGAAACGGAACTGTCCACGTCAGACGCCGCGAACACGCGGATAGTTCGATATCGAGCCGGCTGCGGCATCTTCGAACTAGCGGACAAGTAGCGTTGATTCCGTTTAAGCATCCGGCACGGCACCGAAGCCTCTTCAGACGTCCCGACCCCTGACGACGCCGCAACTTTTTCTGGCGGTGTTCGAAGAAGGCACATTGACGCGCGCCGCCGAGCGCGAATCCATCGCGATGCCGGCCGCTCGAACCACGGCGCAACGATCTCGCGGCGAACGACTAACGCAGGGCCCGCCGCGCGATCCATGCGCCCCAGAACAGACTCGAAAAGAAGCGCTGCGGCCGCTCGAAACCCGTCTCGTCGAGCAGCCGCGCGACATGCGCTTCCGACTGCGGCGGATCGGCGCCTTGCAAAATGCGCCCGAGCTTCGCCTTCACCTCGTCCGCGCTCGCGCCGTTCATGCGCCAGCGCTCGCCCCACGCGGCGAGCAGCAGCGGCTGCGACGCATACGCGTGGTGGTTGCACGCGAGAATCAGCGGCGCGTTCGGCGCGAGCCGCGCGGCGATATCGGCGAGGATCGCGCGCTTGGCGTCGTCGCCGGGAAGATGGTGCAGCACGCCGATAAGCGTCGCGGCATCGAAAGAGCGCTTGTCCGGCAAATCCGCAACCACGCCGAGCACGCGCTCGGTGCGCTCGGCCAGCCCCGCGTCGGATACGTTCGTCATGCACAGGTCGAGCATCGGCGGCGACGGATCGACGGCGACGAAACGCCATGCCGGTTCCAGCCGCCCTGCAATGACGATCTCCTGTCCGGTGCCGCCCGCGCCCGCGATCAGCACGCGCGCATCCGTTCCCGCGCCGAGCGATGCCGCGAGCACGCACGCGGCCAGTTCGTGGCACGCGTCGTAGCCCGCGAGCGCAATGCGGCTTTGTTCGCGATAGTCCGCTGCCCGCGAAGGGTCGAATTTTGCGGCGGATGCCGTGCTCGAATGATTCATGGTCGGGTCCCGTTAAGCCGTTCATCCCGACGATAAAGCGCCCCGCGAAGCGCAACAAGGCGGGTAGTCATCCCGGTATGGATAGCACTTGCCAGGCGTGTCCCTATAATCGGCATTCGCTCACACACCGAATTTCAGGAGGCCGCATGTCGGGACCTGTGATCAATATCGGCGACGTACCGCTCGATCCGTTGCCGCCCGAGTTCGCGCCGACCGGCGACGCCGCCGAGCGCTATGCGCCGCGCATCGCCCGGCTGGGACGCGTGATTGGCGCGACGCAGCTCGGTTACAGCGTGATCGCGCTCGCGCCGGGCAAGCGCGCGTTCCCGTTCCACAATCATCGCGTGAATGAAGAAATGTTCTTCGTGCTGGAAGGGACGGGCGAAGCGCGGATCGGCGACGCGCGCTATCCGCTGCGTCCCGGCGATGTCATCGCGTGTCCGGCGGGTGGACGCGAGACGGCGCATCAGATCGCAAATACCGGCGACACCGAACTGCGCTATCTCGCAGTCAGCACGCAGCAATCGCCGGACGTGGTCGAGTATCCGCATACGGACCGCTACGCCGTGCTGGTCGCGGAGACAGCCGACACGCCGGGTTTGCGCGCGATCGGCCGGACGCGCGATTCGCTCGATTACTGGTCGGGCGAATGACGGCACCGTTGCGATTACAAAACGCTTTCTGGTGTGATAATCTTGGCGCCGTCTGTGGGGAGTAGCCGGCTTTCGCCGTCGTTTTGTTCTGGCGAGAGCGCTCATGTCAACATACTCGATCCATCCGGATCGTGGCATGAGCCGCCGTTTCACGGTTGGCAAGACCATCGATGTGTCGGCGCGACCGGTCGGGCGCGCGGACATGTCGTGTGTCCTTGCCCGACCTGAACCCCACACGATGAATATCGCCTCCACTCTGCTTCTCGCCGTCGCCATGTCGACGGACGCCTTCGCCGCCGCGGTAGGAAAAGGCGCCGCGCTGCATCGTCCCCGGATGCGCGAGGCGCTTAAAACCGGTCTCATCTTCGGCGTGATCGAAGCGCTCACGCCGCTGGTCGGCTGGGCGCTCGGCAAAGCCGCAGCGCCGTATGTCACGTCCTGGGATCACTGGATAGCGTTCGGTCTCCTCGCCGTCCTCGGATTGCGCATGATCCAGTCAGGCTTCAAAACGCCCGAACCCCACGCGGAAAAGCCGGACAAACACGGGTTTTGGCTGCTCGCGTTGACGGGCTTCGCCACCAGCATCGACGCGATGGCGGTCGGCGCCGGCCTCGCGTTCATCGACGTAAACATCTTCTCGACCGCCGCGACCATTGGCCTGGCGACCATG
Organism: Caballeronia sp. SL1002; assembly: GCF_057814995.1. NCBI lineage: Bacteria > Pseudomonadati > Pseudomonadota > Betaproteobacteria > Burkholderiales > Burkholderiaceae > Caballeronia > Caballeronia sp. SL1002. Next base: position 433,951 of record NZ_JBYMUW010000005.1, read on the forward strand.
ATCATGGTGACGCTCGGCGTGATGGTCGGCCGCTTTCTCGGCGCGGTCGTCGGCCAGCGCGCGGAGATCGCGGGCGGCGTGATTCTGGTCGGGATCGGGTCGCTGATACTCGCGGAACATCTCGGCTATCTCGCCTGAGGCCGCGCTTGGGCTGAGTGTGGACATGGCGTTCAGTGGTTCGAGAAGTAGGATTCGAGCAAGCCCGCGACGCGCCAGGTGGCGCACGGACGGCGGCAGTGGGCGTCGAAACCGGCGTCCTTGAGCGACTCGACCGGATCGGCGGGCGCGATGTTGCTGATGGCAACCAGCAGCCGGCAGGTGTTTCCCACGTCCACACGCAGTTGCCGGATCAATCGGTAACCGGTGTCGCTGTCGAGCCGCGTATCGAGCAGCAGCGCTTCCGGTTTCCAGTTCGCGACGAGCGAGCGCACGGTCTTCAAATCGTGCGCGATCATGACCTGCAGACCCTTCAACCGCAGCACGACAGCAAGCGATTCGCCGATCGGGCGGTCGGTATGCGCAATCAGCACACGCGGCCGGGCAACCGGCGCCGGTGCGCGTTCCAGGGTCCACCAGGCGAATTGCCGTTCGTCGTCGGTAGCGTGGCGAGTGATCATCTGCTCCTCCGTCAAGGTTCAAGGCCGTCTCTGTTGAACCCAGTGTCGCGATTCGAGGCGGACGCGAAAACCCGGCACGCGCGGGGGGAAAGCAGACTTCTTGGGGGTTGCCGAACCGATCCCTGCGAAAGGAGGGTGGCGCGGCCACGGCGGCGGATTACCATCGGGGGGTCAAGCGAGGGTGCAATGGAAAACGGTTACTTCAAGACGGTTTTGCTGGTGGAAGACGAGGGGCTCACGCGCAGCGCGATGAAGAGCCTCATTCTCGCCAACGAGCCGTTGCTCGAAATCGACGAAGCCGACGGTTTCGAGCAGGCCACCGCGCGCTTGTCGAGCGGCTCCTACGACCTGCTTTTCCTCGATTACCATCTGCGCGGCAGCGCGACCGGGCTGGATCTGCTGAACTGGATACGGGAAGAGGAACGGGAGGTTCAGACCATCATGCTGTCCGCGCAAGACGACCGCGACACCGTGCTGGAATGCATCCGTAACGGTGCGTGCGGGTTTATTTCGAAGGCGAGCGAGCAGGGCGCTGGAGTTTTCCGCGAGGCGCTGCGGACCATTCTGAGCGGCCGGGTGTATCTACCGAACAGTGTGCTCGGCAAGGGTGGGCATAGCCCGAAGCCGGTCTCGACGCATTCGGGCGTGACGATCGAATCGCTCAAGCTGCCGCCGCGTCTGACCGAGACGCTGCGTTATCTGCTGCAGGGTCTGTCGAACAAGGCCATCGCGCGGAAGATGAATATCAGCGAGAACACCGCGAAGGAATATTCAAGCGACCTGCTCGCGCGTTTTCACGTGACCCGGCGCACGTTTTTGATCGTGGAAATGGCGCGGCGCGGGATCGAGATGCCGACGGCCCAGACGCCGACGTCCTGATCAGAGCGGCAATGGCTCTTTCGTTTCGCCGCTCACCAGCGAGAGAATAAGCGAGCGCAACGCGGCCGGGCTGACCGGCTTGCTCGATACATCGTGGGCGCAGGCGAGCGGCACGATGGTCGCGGACGGTTCGCCCGTCACGACGAGACAGGGACACGGCCGTCCGAGCTTCGCGGTTGCGAGCATCGCGATCTCGCGCGCGGTCTTGAAATCGCGCAGACGGAAATCGGTAATCACGAGATCCGGAAACCGCTCGACTTCATCGAGCAGCACCTCGAATTCCTCGTAACTCGACGCGGAATCGAATAGCACGCCCCACTGCAACAGCAGCGCCTCGGTCGAGGCGCGCACCAGACCGTCGTCTTCCACGAGCATCACGTAAAGCCCTTCGAGCGTGGCGGTGCTCGCGCCGCTCAGCGCTGGTACGGGCGCGGCCGGTTGTTCGGTCGCCGCGCCGCACACGGGCAGTTCCACCGAAAAACGCGAGCCGCGTCCTTCGGCCGACTTCAATTCGATCCGGTGTTCTTCCAGCATCGAAATAACCGCATTCACGATGGAAAGTCCCAGCCCCAGGCCCTTGTCGCGATCCTGCTCCGGATTGCCGATCTGGAAAAACGGCTGGAAGATCGCGTCCCAGTGTTGCGGCGCGATACCGACGCCGTTATCCACCACGTCGATCCGCGCACGCGTCGCCGAGCGCACCACGCCGACGATCACGGCTGGCGTCGCCACGCTGTAATTCGCATATTTGATACCGTTGGCGACGAGATTGGCAACGGCGCGGCCGAGCCAGTGCGCGTCGCTGCGCACGCAGACGATCGTCTCTTTCGGCAGGCGCACGCGCAATTCGACACCGCGCAGCATGGCGGCCGGCCGCAATTGCTCGACCGCTTCGCGCACCACGGGATTCAGATCGAACACGTGATAGCGCGGCACCACGCGCCCCGATTCGAGGCGCGACAGATCGAGCACGGCGTTCAGGAGACGCGCGAGAATCTCCGAGGATTGGCCGGATTGTTCGATCAACCGCGTGGCCTCGGTGAAATCCTCGTGACGCAACGCCTCGACCGCGGCTTGCAAAAACAGGTTGAGCGCGTGCATCGGCTGACGCAGATCGTGCGTGGCGGCGGCAAGAAAATTGGACTTGTCGCGACTGGCGGTTTCCGCCGCGTGCATCTGCTCTTCCCTTAACGCGAGCAGCGCGTTGGTCTTCGTTTCCTGATCCTTTTTCGATTGCTGCAAGTCGTCGTGTTTGCGTTCGAGTTCGAGGTTCGTCATCAGCAATTCGCTGTTGAGCGACGCGAGTGCGCGCTCGGCCGAATAGCGCTCGCGCGAAACGCGTTCGGCATGCACGCACACGCCATGACCGACGACGATCACATTCACCAGATAGAACATTCCGGCCGCGAAGTCCTCGGGCGCGAGGAATTTGCCCATGAGTTGCAGCACGATCATCGAGGCGAGCGTGATTACGCTCGCGGTAAAAGCGGTGCGCGATTTCAGGTAAAAGAAACTGTACTGGAAAAAAATCGCGAGATAGAAGCCGATGAAATACTGCGTGTAGTTGTACGGCGCCGGCGCGCGAACCACCATCATCAGCAGCAGAAAGAGCAGGCCGTACACGCCGGTAAAAATCACACGATGCGCGACCGCGTGCTGGCGAAACGAGGGCTTCAACGTCAGCATGCCGACCCAAAGCAGCAGCGCGACGCCAAGAAGGCGCAGCGTCACGAGTTCGCCGATAAACCCTTCGAGGCCATGATGCCGGTGGGCGAAACTGATGTCCCACCAGACGAAGCTGGTCCACACCGCGAGCGCAAGCAGCGCGGAAGCGCGGCGGAACGCGCAGAATCGTTGCGCGTGATCTTCGAGGAAGCGCGCTTCGAGCGCGGCGTCGGGAAACGGCTTGGGGATCGCGAGATTCTTGATGAGGCTCGCGCCCGCTTCGCGCGCGGACGCCGCAAGCGTCGCCCAGCCATCGCGCGTTGCGGCTTGCGTTTGCCGATCGGGCACACTCATGGCACGCTCCTGCCTGCATCGAGAAAGTGAAGGCTTACTTTACGCGAACCGTATTAACGGACAAGGCGTGTTTTACCGACATCGCGACCGTCGTTCAGCATTCGGAAACGGCGACGCCATTGATCAGGATTCACGAAACGGTTCCAGCGGGCATAACGTCTGCTTGCTGATTAATCGATGTAATCGGCGATGTAATCGATGTGCCCAAATTTTAATCAACGCGTTTTATCAGGAGATTGCGCCATGCTTAAGCATCATTTCGTTTCGATCACCGTGGCCGCCACGGTTGCCGCGTCGTTCGTCTGCGCGCCGGTTGCCATGGCGCAGACGGCCGCCGACACCGCAGCCTCCACGCCGAGCCAGATCAAGAAGGCGCAGCGCAAACAGGCCCACGCAAAGAAAAACGCAGAGCTGAGCCAGTTGGAGAAGAACGGCTACAAGCCCAATTCCGACGACGCCACTTATCCGACCGACATCCAGAACGCGGAGCGCAAGACCCATCCGGCACAACCGGGCGCCGCATCGGCGCCGTAACGAAGCGCAGTGCTGCGGAGCGATATCTTGGAGCGGCCGGCGTGACAGGCTGGCTAAGCCGGCCGCTTTGACAGCCCGATTCCCGGGGCGCTAATCTACGCGGACTCAACGCCGCGAATCTATGCGAGTAAGACGCGGCGAGCGTTTCCCGCTTCAGTGGTCGAGCGGGATCGACGATAATCACGTTCGCTAGAAACGCAGCCCAGCGTTCTCCGAGGTAACGGCCCGATGACACACACCGACTTCAGTTCCACCATGCAACCGCCGGCTTCGGCCGAGGCGAATCCGCTCGGCATCGCCGGGCTGGAATTCGTCGAGTTCACGAGTCCCGATCCCGACGGCCTGCGCCTTTTGTTCGAGCGGCTCGGGTTCCATCCGGTCGCGCAACATATCAGCAAGGCCGTCACGCTGTTCCGGCAAGGCAGCATGAACTTCCTGCTCAACGCCGAGGAAGATTCGTTCGCATCGCGCTTCGCCGAGAGCCACGGCGTCGGCATTTGCGCGATCGGCATTCGCGTGTTCGATGCAGTGAGCGCGCACGCGCATGCGGTGGAATTCGGCGCGTGGGATTTCGAAGGGGAAAAGATCGGTCCGAACGAACTGGCGATTCCGGCCATTCAGGGGATCGGCGATTCGCATATCTATTTCGTCGATCACTGGCCGGGCAAGACCGAAGACAGCGGCATGTCGATCTACGACGTCGATTTCCGCCCGTGGACCGCGCCCGTTCACACGCCTTCCGCATCCGCGCTTGGCGAAACCGGCTTGCGCGAAGTCGATCACTTCACGCAGACGGTCGGCGCGGGGCGGATTCAGGAATGGCTCGACTTCTACCGCGAAGTGCTGCACTTCGAGGAGATTCATCAGGTGCATCCGGACTGGCACGTCTCGCGCGACTCGGCGGTGATCGTCTCGCCGTGCGGCGGGATCCGGATTCCGGTGTATGAAGAGGGCACGTATCGCGCCGACCTGATGCAGCAGTATCTGCCCGATCACGAGGGCGAGGGCGTGCAGCATATCGCGCTCGCATCGACGGACATCTTTGCGTCGGTCGATGCGCTCGCCGCGCGCGGCGTGCGTTTCGTCCAGCCGCCGCAAAAATACTACGATCAACTCGATGCGCGTCTGCCGGGCCACGGTCTGGATATCGCCGCGCTGCGCTCGCGCGGCATTCTCGTCGATGGCGAAATCGCCGCCGACGGCACGCCTCAGCTTTTTCTCCAGACTTTCCTCGAACGCAACCGGGGCGACATGTTCTTCGAGATCGTCGAACGCCGTGGCCATCATGGTTTCGGCGAGGGTAATCTGCGGGCGCTTGCCGACGCGCGCGCCGCCGGCCGGTCCTAACCCGCGAGCGCCGCTGCGCGGGACTTGCGGCGCGGCCGCGACGGCGGCTCGGCGCGACCGGGCGTATCGACGGCATCCAGATAATCCGCGCAATGCTGCACGGCGTTGCGAACCATGAAGTGAACGAGCGTCTGCGAAACCTGCAGCGCGCGCGCCGCGTCCTGCAGCGTTTGCTCGCGCAGGCGCACGAGTTCGAACGCCGCCTGCGTACGCTCGGGCAACTGGCCGAGCGCGTCGCAGGTGTGCTGCAACGCGTCGCGGGTCATCAGCGCGGCTTCCGGCGTCGGCTGAGGCGCGGGCACATCCAGCCCTTCGTCGTCGGCGGCGCGATACAAGCCCTCGAGCGTCTGGCGGCGCAAATTGTCGATCGACGCGTTGCGCACCATTTGCGTGACATACGCGAGCGGCCGCGCAATCGCGCCCTGCGCGGGCAACTGGATCAGTTTGATCAGCACGTCATGTACGACATCCTCGGCGTGCGCCCGGCATCCCACGACACCACGCGCCACGCCGATCAGCATCGAACGATGAGCGATCAACGCCTCGACCAGACTATCCCGAAATACGCACGAAACCGCCGATCCCGCGTCCCGCCGCACGCACTCTTGTTCTTGTTGCGCCATGCCGGTCGCCCTCGTTGTTATCTCCGAGCGCGAATGTAGCGTAAACGCGAATCATTCTCAAACGTATTTTGTACGATGCTTATGTGTTTCGAAGCGATCGAGCGCAGCGCGGATTTTCATCGTGCACGCGACGCGCGAGGGACTAGGCGAATTCGCTCGCGAGGCGCGCGGCCGTGTGCGTGAGCAACATCGTCATTGCTTGCCGGGCGCTGGGTGCGTCGCCCGCTTCAATGGCCTGCACGACCTGGCCAAAACGCTCGATCGCGAGGTCGCGCAGGTCGGCGGCGAGCGGCTTTTCCAGCGCGATGGCGCGCTGTCCGGACCGCACGACGTTCGCCAGTTGCGCGAGCAGTTCGTCGCCGCTTGCATCGACGATGGCTTTTTGCAGCGCCTCGACGGCCGCGTAATGTGTGCCGCCGCGCGCTTCCACATGCACGAGGTCCTGAAATGCGCTCTGGATTGCGGCGCGCTGAACGCGGCTCGCGCGCGTTGCGGCGAGCGCGGCGGCGCGCGGATCGATCATCGTCCGGAACTCGATCAGGCCGTGCAGAAACTCGGGATCGACGCGCGCGCGCAAGCGCCATTCGACCACTTCGTGATCGACGATCAGCCATTGCGTGGTGGGATTGATGAGCGTGCCGCGCTTCGGGCGCACGTCCACCATGCGCCGCGAAATCAGCACGCTCAGCGCTTCACGCATGATCGTGCGGCTGACACCGTGTTTCTTCGAGAGGATGACTTGCGGCGGCAGATAGTGGTCGGGATATTCATCGTTGACGATGCTGTCGACGAGTTCGTTCACCACCCGTTTCACCAACGATGCTTCGTAGCCGTGGCTCATTATTGTTCTCCCGTGAACTCGTGCAGCGGCCTCGGTGCGTGCTGCCTTTCCGCACGAAAGCAGGCGGACGACGCACGTTCTTGTGTTCCTCGTGATGCCACTCGCAAAGCAGCCACGAAACCGCGCTTTGCAGCCGCCGTTCCCGGGCACTCGCGACGCGCGCGAACGCGTTCCGGGAGCGCTCGGGATCGAGCCGGTTCGTGCGTGGTCTCCGGCCTCTCGCGAGGCACGCGGTGCGTGTTGGGTTGCGCCGCGCGCCCGCGTTCTTTAATGGGTTTGTGTTCTTCCGATGTCACAGCCTAGCGCGCACGCCGATGCCTTCACAATACGAACATCTGCGTATTCTGGCCGCCAGCGTGCGTATTCGTACACTGGGTGAACGCTCCGGCCGAAGCGGTGCGCAAAGCCGGCGTGATCGCGGTACGCGCGACCTGAAATTCGAGTGGCGGGCCGCTCACGTTTGCTTTTCGTCACGCCGTGAGAGCGATATCGCTCGACGCCGCAATCGCCTCACGATGACCGCCGTTTTCACGTTTTCCGCGTGAGAGAATCCGCCATTCCGCCATCCGGAGCCTGTCCGATGTCACCGAGTTTCCTCGATTCCGCCGCCATTTCCTGGCTTCCGCTCGATCCGGCGCTGCCCGGCGTGCTCGTCAAATATCTGAGCATCGATACCACCGCGCGCGAAACCGTCTCGCTCCTGCAAATGCCGGTCGGCGTGGCGCTGCCCGTGCATCGGCACGTCGGCCCGGTCTCCGTCTACACGCTCGAAGGCCGCTGGCGTTATCTGGAGCATGAGTGGATTGCCGGGCCGGGGAGTTTTGTCGCCGAGCCCGCGGGGTCGACGCATACGCCGCAAACGCTGGATTCCGCGTCCGGCGTGGTTGTGACGTTGAACTACGTGCGCGGCGATCTGGAAATGCTGAACGCGGCGGGCGAAGTGATTGGCGTGGAAAACTGCGCGACCGCGCTCAGGCGTCGGCGCCAGGCGGAACGGGCCGCGCGCTAGTTTCTCCGGGTTCACCCTCGGTCTCGGGCGAAATGGGGACGCAACGTATCCTGCTATATTGAATAATTGAGTGACAAATGCGCTTTCGGGTTCGGATCTGCTTTCGACTCGCCGATCACGAGCGCACCGGTCCGCTCCATTCAGTTATCTACGCCACGAAGTACGCGATGAAACACGCCACTCCGCCCAAATCCGTCATTTTTAACGGTGCGCCCTCGCAGGTCATCAACCTTCCGGCCTTGCTGAAAGGGGCTGTCGTCATTGCGTTGATCGGGGCGATCCATGCGGCGACGGCTAACCAGTTTCCGTTCGACTGGCGGATCGCGGTGGTTCAGGCCGTGCTGATTCTGGGCGGCGTCGGCTTGCCGTTTCTCAAGACGGCGTTCACGGAAATTGTCATCGATACCGAGCGGATCACGTGGCGGCAGGGCATTGTCAAACGCCGCGTGTCGAGCCTCGAACTATCGAGGATTCGCGGCGTCACGACCGTCCAGCCATGGTGGCAGCGGCTTTTCGGCACAGGTTCGGTCATGATCCAGACCAGCGAGCCCGCGCATCCGGTGCGTCGCTTGCCCGGTATCCGCGATGCAGAAGCGCTGCGCGCCGCGTTGAACGACGCCGTGCTCGCGTTGCGCGAGCCGGCGTAATTCAGGTTAGCGTTCGGTCGCCGCCGCGGTCTTGCGCGGACGACGCGCGGTCTTGCGTGCCGGAGCGCGCTTAGCGGCGGGCTCGGCTTCGGGCGCATCGGCTGCATCGGCCGTTTGCGCCGCTTTTGCCGCTTGGGCCGTTTGAGCCATTTCGGCCGGGCGCGCTTCCGCTTCCGCCTTCTCCACCGAACCGGCTTTTTTAGCCGCCGTCTTGCGTCCTCGACGCGGCGCGGCGCGTTTCGGCTTTCCTTCAACTTCAGCGGCGTCGGTGGTGGGAGCGTTTTCGGACGCTTCCAGATAATCCGTCGATTCGGCGATCGCCGGCGCGGATTCGAGGGCGGGCGGCGTCACGACCGGCTCAAATACCGGCTCGATTACCGGCTCGACGGCCACCCCAACAACCTGCTCGACACCCTGTTTCCGCGAATTCCGACCCTTCCTGCGGCCTTTTTCGGCGGCGCCGCGTCCGCTCGGCGCATCCGCGACCGGCGCGGGATCGGCTGCTTTCGCGACGATCGGCGGATTGCTGCGGAACACGAACGAGCCGGATTTATCGTCGCGGCCGACTTCCAGCAAACCGCGCGATTGCGCTTCGTCGAGCAGATTGCCGAACGCCCGGAAACCGTAGTACGACTCGTTGAAATCCGGCTTGCGGCGCTTGATCGCGCTTTTCAGCACCGACGCCCAGATCTTCCCGCTCTCGCCGCGCTCGGTCGAAAGCGCGTCGAACGTTTCGACGGCCAGCGCGATGGCCTTCGTTTTCCGTGCTTCGACTTCGTGTTTCGGCTGCTTGTCCTCGTCGGACGAGCGGCGCGCCGCGACGTTCGCCTCGCGCGTTTCGCGCTTGGCGTTCGCGCGCTGCTGTTCGCGCACGAGGTCGTCGTAGAAGATGAATTCGTCGCAATTGGCGACGAGCAAGTCGGACGTCGAGTTCTTCACGCCCACGCCGATCACCTTCTTGGCGTTCTCGCGCAGCTTCGACACGAGCGGCGAGAAATCCGAATCGCCGCTGATGATAACGAACGTGTCCACGTGCGACTTCGTATAGCAGAGGTCGAGCGCATCGACGACGAGCCGGATGTCGGCCGAGTTCTTGCCCGACTGGCGGACGTGCGGAATTTCGATCAGCTCGAAGCTCGCTTCGTGCATCGACGCCTTGAACGCCTTGTAGCGATCCCAGTCGCAATACGCCTTTTTCACGACGATGCTGCCCTTCAGCAGCAGCCGTTCGAGCACGGGACCGATATCGAATTTCTCGAACTTGGCGTCGCGCACGCCGAGCGCGACGTTCTCGAAATCGCAAAACAGCGCCATGCTGACGCTTTCCTGAGGTAAGGCCATGTCGGATTCTCCTGCCGGTGCCGGTCAATGCGCGGCGGTTTTTTGAGTTGCGCACATGATAGCCGGTTGCGCGGCGCGGCAGGCGCGGCGGGCGAATCCAAAGCAAAACGCCGTTCCAGGATTGGAACGGCGTTTTGGTATTTCGAGGGCGAACCGCGCGTTTTAGCGCTGTCCGTTCACCCAGCGCGTAGCGACTGCCGCGACGCGCTCGCCGAGCACTTCCGCCGTCAACTGGTCGCTGGAACGCGGCGCGACGTCGGCGCCCTGATCGGCGTTCGATTGGCCCATCGCGCCGAGGAACGAGCCGAGGCGGTTCAGGTCGTCGAGCGAGCCGGTGCTGCTGTTGTTGCCGGGCATCAGGCCGAGGCTCGTCCAGATCATCTGGTGCTGCGCGGCGAACACGGCGAGTTGAACGAGCGTGTTGAGTTTGTCGCCGCTTTGCGAGGCCGAGTTGGTGAAACCGGCGGCGATCTTGTCGCGCCACTTGCCCCAATGCTTCGACGATGCGTCCATGAACGTCTTGAACTGGCCCGACGCGCTGCCCATGTAGGTCGGCGCGCCGAACACGATAGCGTCGGCTTGGTCGAGTGTGTCCCAGTGTGCGTCGATTTCATCGACGGAAATCAGCTGGACGCTGGCGGTATCGACTTTTTTCACGCCGCGCGCGACCGCTTCGGCCAGAACGCGCGTGTGGCCGTAGCCGCTGTGGTAGACGATTGCAACTGAAGTCATGGGCTTGTCCCGTGAGATTGATTGAGAGAGCCGCACTATATTCGCTTTAGTTACTTTTAAAAAGTAGTTACCATTTAGTAACTAGGTCACCTGATTCTTTTTCGGAGCGAGTTTCTCATGCGTACATCCCGCCATCCGTCGCCTTGTCCCGTCGATTCCGTGTTGCGTCTCTTAATGGGACCGTGGACGAGTTACATCCTCTGGTTGCTTCATACACAAGGCGCGCAGCGCTTTGGCGCGCTCAAGAACGCGATGCCGGGCATCTCCGCGAAGGTGCTGACCGAGCGTTTGCGGATGCTGGAAGAGGCGGGCCTGCTCGTGCGCGACTACAAACCGACCGTGCCGCCGGAAGTGTCATATTCGTTATCGGCGCGCGGCGGCGATCTGCAGGGCGTGCTGAATGCGGTCGGCGATCTGGCGATGAAGTGGCAGGAAGAAGAGCGGCAGCGTGAGGTCGCGCCCGCTTGAGCGTCAAGCCGTGCGCGTGTTCCGCTCGAATTGCACGGCGACCAGACGTCGCGCGTAATCGGCGGGCATGAGGTGTTGTCGAGCAGCAGGCGCGACGACGCCTACGGTTTCACGCTCGTCGCGCTCGCGATAGTCACCGCTGCGACGAGCGGCATCGGAATCGTGGCGGCGCGGCGGCGCGGCGGCGCGCACTCCGGCCGTAACGCCGTCCGCCGTCGATCCGCGTGGGAACGCGGATTGCGCTTAAAACCTGACTTCACACTTATCTGTAAGGTCAGGCCGGCATGGCAGTCGCACTCAATCTCGATGAACCGCGCAGGCTTCTGCGTCTGAAAACGCTCGGTATCCTCGACACGCCCCGCGAATCGCATTTCGACGCCCTCACGCGCCTTGCCGCGCATGTGATGCGGGTGCCGGTTGCGATGATGAATCTCATCGACGAGGCGCGGGAGTGGTGCAAATCGGCGTGGGGCGCGGAGCGTCACTGCGTGTCCCGGCGCGATTCGCTGTGCGCGCACGCGCTCGCGACCAATGACAGCCTGCTGATTCCGGATGCCCGTGTGGACGAAACGTTCCGCGATCATCCCGCTGTCACCGGTGAGCGACAGGTGGTTTTCTATTTCGGCATCGTGCTGAAAACGTCCGATGGCATGGCGCTCGGCACGCTGTGCGTCGTCGATCATGAACCGCATGCGGTCAGCGAAAGCGACCGGATCGCGCTGTACACGCTGGCCGAACAGATTGTCGCCGTGCTGGAGAAGGGCGAAGTGTCGCGCCGGCTCGGCGGCGCGGAGTCTAAGCTGGAAGCGGCCGAGCGCAATCGCGACCAGTTTCTCGCCATGCTCGCGCACGAATTGCGCGCGCCGCTCGCGCCGATCCACACGGCCATCCAGGTGCTCGACCAGCCCGAGACGACCGGCGCGCAGCGCGCGTGGGCGCACCGCGTGGTGCGGCGGCACGTGAGATATATGAGCGAGATCGTCGATCACTTGCTGTCGGCGTCGCTTGTCTCGTTCGGCGCGGTGGATCTGACGCTCGCGCCGATGTCGCTCGCGGGATTGATCGACCGGTCCTGCGAACTGGCGGAACGGGCGATCGAGCGCGGCGGGCACACGCTCACGCGGCAAGGCGACGCCGACGTGACCGTGCACGCCGACGCCACGCAGTGCCCGCTCATCATCGCGAATCTGCTCAACAACGCCGCGGCTTATACGCCGCCGGGCGGGCAGATCGACATCATCGTGGAGACCGGGCAGGACACGGTCGAGATTCGCGTGCGCGATTCGGGCGTGGGGATCGCGGCGTCGGATATCGACGAAATTTTCGAGGTGTTCGGCCAGACGAAGCAACCGCTCGCGCGCTCGAAGGGCGGCATGGGGCTTGGTCTCACGCTCGCGCGGCGGCTCGCGAAATGGCACGGCGGCGAGTTGACGGCCGAGAGCGGCGGGATCGGCCACGGCAGCGAATTCACACTGACTTTGAAGCGCGCGACCCCGGGCGCGGCGTCCGGCGCGGCGTCCAATGTACGCCACGCGGCGATAGCCGAACCCACCGTGGCGGCGTCCGCGACGTGGCGCATGTTGATCGTCGAGGACAATCGGGATAGCGCCGATGCCCTCACGCTCTATTTCGAACTGGCGGGGCACGAGACGCGTGTCGCGTATTGCGCGGCCGACGCGCTCGCGCTGGCGTCCGCGTGGCGGCCCGACGTCGTGTTGAGCGATCTCGGCCTGCCGGGCATGGACGGCTTCGCGCTCGTGCGTTCGCTCAGGGCGCTCGACGCGATGCGCGGCGCGCTCTTCGTCGCGATCAGCGGCTACGCGGCCGATACGGATCGCGAAAAAGCGCTCGCGGCGGGCTTCGACGCGCATTTCGCGAAGCCAGTCGATGCGAACTTGCTGCAAAAGCGTCTCGCCGACATGCGCGCGGCGCAGGAAGGCCCGGGATGATTCTCGGCGACGGCGTGGCGGGCGCTCCGAATGATCCTGGTAAGCGGCGCCGTGCGAACGCCGCTCGAACGCCGCTCGAACACCGCTCGAACGCCGCTCGAACACCGCTCGAACACCGCTCGAACACCGCTCGAATACCGCTCGAATACCGCTCTAACGCCGCTCTAACGCTGCCCGGCCGCCGCCCAAACGCCGCCCGCTCGCCGCCCGACCCCGCCCGACCCCGCCCGACCCCGCCCGCTCGCCGCTCGAATGCAACAGCCACTAGAGCGGCACAGCGTTTGCTGGATTTAACGTGGAGCAGTTCAAACGCGTTCAACCGCAAGACAGCGGTCAGCGGCTCCCCGGGCGCGACCCATTGCCCGAAACCATTCCAGGAGGCTCTATGCAACATGCAGGCAAACTCGCGGCGGCGCTTGCGCTGACGTTCATGTGCGGCGCGGCGATCGCGCAAAGCGGCGGCGGCAACGGGCAGGGCGGCACGGGCGGCGGCAACGCCCATGGCGCAGCGACGGCCGGCCCGACGGCGGGGGGCGATCCGGCGAGCGGCGCGATGGCAAAGCCGAAGAAGTCGCATAAATCGATGACGCACAAGCCCGCCAACGACACGACCAACATGCCCGGCGCCAACGCGAGCAGCGACACCAAGGGCAGCTAGACCGGGACCGGCGAAGCGTGCCTGTCGGCAATCCCGGGCGAACCCGCGCACTTCGCGTCGTTGGACTTCGTGAGTGGCCTAGCGGGCAAACCCGGTCAAACGCGCTTCGCCACAACCGGTTCGGATGACGGCTCCTATTTAAGCGGTCTATCCCAAGCGGTCCGTGCGGGTTACGATATCGACTCGACATTCTTCGAGGCAGCCCGCTTGAACGCCACCGAGTCCGCGACTTTCGACCTGCCGCTTCCGTCGCGCAATTTCACCGCGACGCGCCGCGTGCTGATGGTCGTGCTGGTTGCATCGGTACTGATTCCGATTTTCTGTCTCGTCGCCTATGGCTATTACGATTTCCAGCGCCGCCTGTCCATCGCGAACGACCTGGTGGACCGCATGTCGCGGGTTATCGACGAGCACGCGCTCAAAGTGCTCGACATCAATCAGCAAATTGAAACGCGCATCGTCGATCTGCTAGGCGACAGCGACGACGGCGCCATCCGCGCGCGCGAGAAGGAACTCTATAGCCGGTTAGGCGTGATCGGCGGCGCATTTCCGCAGGTCGCCGCCATTTCCGTATTCGGCCGCGACGGCGCGCTGATCGCGAATAGCCGTTATTACCCCTTGCCACCGAACGTATCGATCGCGGATCGCGATGATTTCGTCTCCGCGCGCGCCATCGCGCCGGTCACTTATTTTTCGCTGCCGTTGCGCGGCAAGGTCGGCGGCGCGGACGTTTTCACAACGACGCTCGCGCGCATTTCGTCGAGCGGACAGTTTCTCGGCGTCGTGTCGGTGGCGCTGCGGCGCGAATATTTCGCCAACTTCTACCGGGAAATCTCGGCGGGCGACACGGCAATGACCCTCGGGCTGTATCGGCGCGACGGCGGCATTCTGGTGCGTTATCCGCTGCTCGCGCAAGAGGTGCAGCCCGCGCTCAACACGCCTTTCACCAACGCGTTCCGCAACAACGAGCTGTACGGCCACGTGCGGATGGTTTCGACCGTCGACGGCGCGGACAAGGTGGTGGCGTTTCGCAAGGTCGGCGATTACCCGCTCTATGTCGCGAGCGGCTACGCGACGAGCGAGGTATTCGGGCAATGGTGGCGGCAATGTCTGCTCATCGCGGGTTTCGCGCTCGCGCCGTGCATCGCCGTGTGGCTGCTGGTCGTCTTCTCTATCCGCCGTCTGGACTCCGAGCGCGCCGCCTGGGAGCAGTGGCAGGCGGAAGTGGCGAACCGGCTCTCGATGGAAGCGTCCAGCCGCCAGTTGCGCCGCATGGGCGCGCTCGGCAATCTGGTCGCGAACGTCGCGCACGACTTCAACAACTTGCTGATGGTGGTCGCGTCGAACATGGAACTCGCGCGCTGCAAGCAATTCAACAACGTCGAACACGAAGTGCTCGCGGTCGAACGCGCCACGTCGGGCGCGGAAGCGCTCGCGCGGCGGCTGATGAGCGTGGCGCGCAAGCAGCCGCTCAAGCAGGAACACATCGACCCCGCCGTGTTTTTGCCGGGCATTTCGGATCTGGTGCGTTCGTCGCTCAGAGGCACCGCGACGCTTTCTGTCGAGTTGTCGCCGGATCTCTGGACCGTGCTCGCCGATCCGATGGAACTGGAACTCGCCCTCGTGAATCTCGCGGTGAACGCGAGCGAGGCGATGCCGCGTGGCGGGCGGCTCGTGATCCGCTGCCAGAACGTGCGCGTCACGGCCGGAGAAAGCGAGTTGCCGAACGGCGACTATGTGCTGATCTCGGTGTCGGACAACGGCGAAGGCATGAGCGACGCGGTGCGCCAGCGCGCGTTCGAGCCGCTTTTCACGACCAAAGTGCAGGGCGCGGGGACCGGCCTCGGTCTCACGCAGGTGCTCGCCGCGTGCGAGCAGGCGGGCGGCACGGCGCGTATTACGAGCGTCGCGGGAGCGGGTACGACAGTGCGGCTTTATCTGCCGGGGCATCATCAGCCGGTGATGCAGCCGCCGGTTGAGCCGCTCGTTCAGTCGATTATTCCGCCTGCCGTGGCAACGGTTCCGGTGGTTGAGGAAGCGGCCGAGCCAGCGTTCGCGCCCGACCGGCAAGCCAGTGCCGCAGCCGCTCTCCCGGCCGGTTTCCGGGCGGCGTCGGTGCTGCTGGTGGAAGACAATCACGATGTCGCCGCAGGCGTCGCCGCGGTGCTCGAAGTGTTCGGCTGCAAGGTGCATCACGAATTGAGCGCCGATGCCGCGTTCAATTTGCTCGGCGAAGGCTACGGGTTCGACCTCGTTCTTTCCGATATCCAGATGCCGGGTCGCATGAACGGCGTCGATCTGGCCGAGCAGATCATCGAGCGGCTGCCGTTGCAACGCGTCGTCCTGATGACGGGTTACGCCGACGAACTCGCGCGCGCCCGCGATCTGGGCGTAAGAGTGCTGGCGAAACCCTTCGACATGGAAGACTTGCGCGAACTCGTCACGCCTGGCCTGGCGTGACATCGCCGGCATCGTCGAACGCGATGCGGCATGACAAATGCGTCGCCTTGGTGAACCAACCAAGGGCGGCAACGTGCGCAAACCTAAACTGTCGTTCCCCAAGTCGGCGCTGCTGCCGCCCGGCGCATCGAAATCGCGGGATGAACGCGACTTCGAAATCTACGCGTCGTACCAGGTGAACGCCTCCGGGCTGTACGTGGGCACGCTCAAGGTCGTCCGCAAAACGGATGGACGCCTGCTGTTTCCCTTCACGGGCGCGCCGGTCATTGGCCCGTTCGACACGCGCCAGGAAGCGCGGGCGGCTGCCGCGAGCTACGGCACGAAAATCGTCGAGGGCGATATCGACAATCCGGAGCCCTGAATTTCATGTCGTATTCGCCGAATGCGTTCCGGCCAGCGAAGGCGTTTCTATCGGCGCTCGGCAGATGCGAGCCGATGTCGACGGAAAAATAAATCGGAACAGGCGAAGGTTTGCGAAGAGCGTTATTGCTTGCCGCGTCCCGAAACGCCGCGTGCGCCGGCCAGCGGGCTGAATGCGGCGTTTTTCTTTTGCGCTGCCGCGTCGTCGCGAGGGGACTTGGCGCGCGTCGTCGACTTGTTGCCGGAGAGTTGGGCGAGGAGCGCTTCGTCGTCGTGGTCAGCGTCTTCCGGTTCTTCTTCAGCGCCGATGTCAGCGCGAGCGTCCACAATATGCGCGACCACCGACAAATAGTCCTTCTGCGCATTGCGTAGAGCGCGTCCGGGCATCATCGTCAAGACGACGATTTCGGCGAGCGACCGTTTATCCACGCTTCGCGCCGACGAGGTCGCGTTCCACTCGACCGCCTCGCCTGAAAAGGCGGCGAGCGTATGTTGCAGGATCGCGGGCGAGAGCAGCCCGGCGTCGTACAGGCCGATCAACTGACGCTCGGCGATACCGAACAGCGCGCTGGCTGCACTTCCAGCCTTGCTTCGTGCGCGCGCCACCATCACTGCTTATCCGACGCCGACGCCGACGCCGACGCCGGCGCCGACGCCGACGCCGACGCCGACGCCTTCGCGGGCGTCACGCGCCAGACCGCGTTGCCTACGTCATCGGCGACCAGCAGCGAACCGTCGCGCGCCACGGCGACACCGACAGGCCGCCCGTATGCGTGGCCGTCTTCGGAGAGAAAGCCGGTGAGAATGTCTTCGGGCGGGCCGGACGGCTTGCCGTTATCGAACGGGACGAAGATCACCTTGTAGCCCGCGCGCGGCTTGCGATTCCACGAGCCATGCTGGCCGATGAACGCGCCGTTTCGATAATGCTCGGGGAACGCCGCTGCGTCGTAGAAGGTCAGGCCGAGCGACGCGGTGTGCGAGCCGAGCGCGTAATCGGGCGGGATCGCGGATGCCACGAGGTCGGGCCTTTGCGGCTTCACGCGCGCATCGACGTGCTGGCCGTAATAGCTGAACGGAAAGCCGTAAAACGCGCCTTCGGTCACCGACGTCATGTAGTCGGGAACGAGGTTATTGCCGAGCTCGTCGCGTTCGTTCACGACGGTCCAGAGCGCTCCGCTTTGCGGTTGCCACGCCATGCCGTTCGGATTGCGCATGCCCGACGCAAACACGCGCCACTGTCCTGTCTCACGGTCTATTTCAAGTATCGACGCGCGGTTCCGCTCGGCGTCGAGTCCATTCTCGGCGGCATTGCTATTCGATCCGACGCTCGCATAAAGATGCTTGCCGTCGCGGCTTGCAATCAGGTTCTTGGTCCAGTGATGGTTGATCGGACCCGCTGGAAGATCGGCGAGTTTTTCGCCCGCGCCGGTAATGTGCGTGTCGCCGGTGTGATATTTGAAGTGCAGGACCGCGTCGGTGTTCGCGACGTACAGATCGTCGCCGACGAGCGCCATGCCGAACGGAGAATGCAGCTTGTCGATGAATACCGTCCTCGTTTCGGCGATGCCGTCGCCGTCCGCGTCGCGCAGCAAGATGATCCGGTCCGGACTCGGCACACCCGCGCCCGCGCGCTTCATGACCTGCTTCATCACCCAGCCTTTCGGCCCCGCGTTGCTGTCGTGTTGCGCGGGCGCGTTACTTTCGGCGACCAGCACGTCGCCGTTGGGCAGCGTCGCGAGCCAGCGGGGATGATCCAGTCCGGTCGCGAACGCCGTGACGCCAAAGCCAGCCGGAGAGATGGGTTGCGTCCCGGCGGGCCACGGCCTGGCAGGCGCGATGTGGACGGTCGGCAACGCGGATCTCTGCGGCTCGGGCAATTGCGGATTCGGCCCGAAACCCGTGGCGTCATCGCTCTCGGCGGCGTGGACGGATGAGATCAACGCACCCGTCAGAGCGATCGCGAATATGGCGATGATTCGAGGCCGTCGTGCAACGGTTAAAAGGCGATCGACAGGCAAGGGCGGCTCCGGTTAACACGCACGCGTCACAGAACGAAAACAGTTCAACCGCCGCCGATTCCCTCGACGACCTTACCCGTTCCACCGCACGTCGCGCACGTCTCGCCGTTCGCTTGCCCCGTGCCGTTGCATACGGGACAGACGTCCTCGCCCGTACCGGGCGTTCCCGGCTCGGCATCGTCGCCGGGATTGAGTGGGGGTTGTTGCGCCATGAGTGCCTCCTGAAGGGCCATGCCGGGCGAAAGCCGCCGTAATTACGACACACGGCAGCAAGCGCCGTTCCCCCGCCGTTCCCGCGCCGTTCCATCAAGCATCACGGCTTGCGGCCGAAGGCTTCGCGCAGGTGCTTCTTGGCTTGGTCGAGTGTGCGAAGCCGCGTTTTCGGCAGGTTCTTTCCGGCGCGGTTGATGTAGAAATTGAGCATCGACATCGCCGATTGAAACGGCGTGCCCTTGCGCCGCTTGCTGCGCGTGGACGAGCGTTTGAGCGAATCGGCGATTTCCTGCGCCGTGCCCGTTTTGAAAATATCGTGCTCGATATCCATCGCGTCGCTGCGCTCCATCACCTGATGCGACCAGCGGCGCTGGTGTCCGGAAGCGAGTGCGTGGCGCTGGCGTTTTGTCCGTTTTCCTGTGCTCATGGCGGTCCTCCAAGTCGATTCACGCTGCCGGTTCCACATTGGCGACACGGCGCGCCGCGTCGAGCGTAAGCGGTTCGCGCATCGCTTCGGCGAGCCGCGCGGTGGCCGCCTCGCGCTCGCACGCGACGACGGCGGCCACCATGCCGTCCTTCAGCAAATACGCGATGAACGATTGCGCGTCGAGATCGCCGTCGATGACGGTGTCGTCCGGATCTTTCACATGGCCAAGATAATCGAAACGCTTTTCGACGTGATAGGTCCAGAAATAGGGCACGCCCGCAAATGCCGTCTCAACGCCCGCCATATTGAGCGCGGCGACCCGCGCATGTTGCTGCGCGACGCGCCAGTGCTCGATCCGAACGGCGTTGCCCGAGCGCAGCGCGAATTGCGCGATGTCGCCGGCCGCGAAGAGTCCGGGCGCGGCCTGCATGTAAGTATCGACGGGAATGCTGTGGTCGTCGGCGAGTTCGATGCCTTCCACGAAGGCCGTCGCGGGCGTGACACCGGTGCCGATCACAACGAAATCCGCCGCAATTTTTTCGCCGTTTTCGAGCACGACAGCCGCGACCGCGCCGTCGCCTTCGAACGCGGTAGCCTTCGCTTTCACGCGGAACTGCACGCCGTTGCGCTCGTGCAAACGCTTGAACATGGCGCCGATCGTCGCGCCGAACTGGCTCGCGAACGGCACGCTGTCGGACGCGATCACCGTCACGTCGATCTCGCGCTTCGCCAGGCACGACGCCACTTCCAGTCCGATAAAACTCGCGCCGATAATCACGGCGCGTTTCGCCTCCGCCGCACTCTCGACGATGGCGCGCGCGTCGTCGAGATGGCGCAGAAAGTGAACGCGACGAAGCGTTGCGCCGGGAATATCGAGCGGTTTCGGTGTGCCGCCGGTGCAGATCAGCGCGGCGTCGTAATCGACGGTTTCGCCGTTTTCCAGATGCGCGCGCCGCGCTCGGGCATCGAGCCGGACGACGCGCGTCTCCATCCGCTCGATGCGCTGCTGAGTAATGAACGCCGGATCGAGAAGTGGCGGAACGTCGTCGGGCGGCATATCGCCCGCCACCACGAATTTGCTCAGCGCGGTGCGATCGTAGGGCATGCGCGCGTCGTCGCCTGCGAGCACGATGCGTCCGGCGAAACCGGTCTCCCGCAGCGCCGCGCACGCGGCGGCGCCTGCGGCGCCGGCGCCCGCGATCAGCATCGTCGACGATTCGCCGCGCGGCGGAGCGGCCGGCTCGGGTTCGGCTTCGGCTTCCGGCGACACCATGACATCGCCGCCGCGCACTTCGACCGGATAGCGGCTCAAGCCCTTCAGCGCCGGTGGTTCGACGAGCGAGCCGTCGCTGATCTCGAACGTGCCCTTGTGCCAAGGACAGACGATGCGGCCATTGCAAACGCCGCCTTCCTCAAGCGGCGCGCCGGCGTGCGGGCAGTCCGCGCTGTAGGCGTGCACGCGCTCGCCAGCGCGAATCAGCAGGATCGGCGTCTCGTCGATCATCACGCGAATGGCGTGGTCGAAACTGAGATCGGCGAGCGTGGCGACTTTCTGCATCGTGTTCTCCGTGAGAGGGCGATTGCGCGTTGGAGAACAAAGCAGCAAAAAGCGGACCGTTCCCGCTATGGCGCTGGGTACACGAGTTGCTGAAAACGCTTTAAACCTCGCTTCAACCTCGCATCATTAACCAAGGAGTTCGCGATGACCATCACGGAACGGGACAAGAGCACGGACAAGCCGCTCGGCGATTCGGGCAGCGGCGCGAGCGGCGGCGGGTCGCTTGGCAATCAACCGGGGCCGGGATCGGCGACCGGCGGCGATCCGCGACAAGGCGTGCGCGCGCCCGATGCCGCGCCGCCGAACGCGGGCGAGAACGAACCGGCGAATCGTCGGCTGGAGCAGGATCCGCAGCAGACCGCCGAAGTGCCGCTTGGTAGCGGAACGCGCCCCGAGCCACCGGGAGCGGGCGGGTTGAATGCACAAAACGCGGATTTGAAGGATCCGAACGCGAAGGTTTGACGCGTTATCGGGTGGGACGAGAAGGGTAAAAGTAAAACGGCCGCCAGAGGCGGCCGCTTGCGCGTTAGCGCGTAGCGATATACATGGTGATTTCAAAGCCAAAGCGCATGTCGGTAAAGCTAGGCGTTTCCCATTTCATCGTTTGCTCCTTCTGTGAGACAGCATAAACGCGCGGATGCGGCCGGTGCTGCCTGAGTGGCGTCGAATCGGCATGACTGCCAATAGCATGGTGCGCAAGCGCCATGCCGGACGAACGGCTCGCCGACGCGGCGCTCGTCTCATAATACGCCGATGGTCCGGGCGTGCTATTCGGGAAAGTCTCCTGTTTCCAGAGGTTTCCCCGACGTTTGACCCACGACTGGCCGACGTTCGGCCGACTTTTGCCTTTATCCGGTGTCAGGGTGGCGGCGTGGGGCGGAATCGTTGCAGTGCACAATGAAAGGTGGTTGCTGGCGCGGGGGTAGCGTCGCTGTTTGGGGCCGCTCGTGGGCTTCGGTCCATCGCCTTCTCCGCTCTATGCAATTGCGATTTTTTGGTCTGGGCTGGCGCTTTTGCTTTTGTTTGCTTGCGCTTCCTGGGAGCTTGCTTTCGTGTAGGTTTATTAGCACGCCGCTATGCGCGGCAGCAGTCACTTTCTTTGGCTAGCGCAAAGAAAGTAACCAAAGAAAGCAACACGGGTTTCGGCGCCGTAGGGGCGGCTTCAGGGTGGGTTACACCGTCTGATGTTCGGGCGGTTTCTGGGAACTTGCTTTCGTGTAGGTTTATTAGCACGCCGCTATGCGCGGCAGCAGTCACTTTCTTTGCTGCTGCAAAGAAAGTAACCAAAGAAAGCAGCTTATCCGCCTAAGCGTCCACCACGAATAACTGCGCGGATAGGCGCGCAGGCTGATTCGGTCAACTCGCAGTTCATGGTATTGGCACAGCGCCTGTCAGGTCCATCCTCGCTGTGCTCGGACGATGGGCATAATCAGAAAAACGGCGGGTTAAGCTGCGGCCTTTGATTGACCTTAGATTTTGGCCTTGGCCTTGGATTTTCGGTTATGCCTTACCGGCAGGCACTTTGTGCCTGTCGGGGTGGATGAGCGGCTCCACTCTGTTGTGTGGTGCGATAGCCGAATCAGCTTGCGCACCACTCCCGGATACGGTTCGTGGTGGACACTTAGACGGATAAGCTGCTTTCTTTGGTTACTTTCTTTGCAGCAGCAAAGAAAGTGACTGCTGCCGCGCATAGCGGCGTGCTAATAAACCTACATGAAAGCAAGTTCCCAGAAAGCGCCCGAACATCAGACGGTGTAACCCACCCTAGAGCCGCCCCGACGGCGCCGAATTCCGTGCTGCTTTCTTTGGTTACTTTCTTTGCAGCAGCAAAGAAAGTGACTGCTGCCGCGCATAGCGGCGTGCTAATAAACCTACATGAAAGCAAGTTCATAAGAAGCGCGCGAACATCAGACGGTGTAACCCACCCACCCCCAAGCCGCCCCACGGCGCTAGATCACCAACGCGTCCATCGGCGCAGGCCGAGCAAAATAATAACCTTGGGCCTGCGCAGCCCCCATCTCCCGCAACACGCCAAGCGTAGCGGCATCCTCGACACCTTCGGCCACGAGCGTGAGCCCGAGCGACTCCGCCATCCGCACGATCGCCCGGACAATCGCCCGGCTCCGCGGGCTGGCCGTGAGTTCGAGAATGAAGGACTTGTCGATTTTCAGCCCGCTAAAACGGTACTGATGCACATAACTCAGCGACGAAAACCCCGCGCCAAAATCGTCGAGCACCACCGACATGCCGTTGTCGGCGAGTCGCTGCATCGTGCTGCGCGCCAAATCCGGCTCGGCGACGAGCGCGCCCTCGGTCAGTTCGAGACACACCCGCGACGGCGCGACGCCATGCGCGCGCAACACGGCGAGCACGTCGTCAGCGAAATCGGGACGCGTCATGCTGTAGCTCGAACAGTTGACATGCACCGGCGGCCACGCGGCGTGCGCCGGGTCGGCCAGGATCACGGCGATACGCGTCAGCATGTACAGATCGAGCCTGCCGATGATCCGCAAACCCTCCACTGCCGGCAGAAAATCGCCCGGTCCAACCACGCGTCCGTCCGGCTGCCGCCAGCGCACGAGCGCTTCCAGCGCGACGACCTTGCCGCTCGCGACATCGACGATAGGCTGGAAGTAAGGCAGCAATTCGTTGTCGCGCTTGAGCGCGTTGCGCAGCGCGCCTTCGCGCTCGACCTGATCGGACACCTCGCGCCGCAGTTCCTGGTTGAACACGACGTAACTGTCGCGGCCGGCGTTTTTCACGCGATACATGGCGGTGTCGGCGTCGCGCAGCAGGTCCGCCGGCTCGGTGTGGAACTGGCTGTCGGCGCTCACGATGCCGATGCTGCATGACGAAAACACCACGTGATCGTCGATATGGAACGGCAGGTCGAACGCCGCGAGAATCCGTTCCGCGATACCCATCGTCGCGGAAACGGGCGCATTCGGCGAGAGCACGGCGAATTCGTCGCCGCCGAGCCGCGCGAGCAAATCGTTGTCGCGCAGGCAATCGGCGAGCCGGCCGGCCGCCTGCACGAGCAACAAATCGCCGTAGTGATGACCGAGGCTGTCGTTCACGACCTTGAAGCGGTCCAGGTCGATGAACATCACGGAAAGCTGCTGGCCGCGCTGCTGATAGTCGTCCCACGCGGTCTGCAAGCGGTCGAGCAGGTGGCTGCGGTTCGGCAGGCCGGTCAGCGCGTCGTGGGCGTTTTCATGCAGCAGACGCGCATTCGCGTTGTCGAGTTCGCGCGTGCGGACCTGGACGCGCGCCTCCAGTTCGAGGTTCGCCGCGTGCAGCACCTCGGCGGCGCGGCGGCGCGACAGCGCGGTATCGATGTGGCGCGACACGAACGTCAGCAGTTCCTGATCGCGCAGCGTGTAGCGCACGGTCGGCGTGTAGCTTTGCACGGCGAGCACGCCGCGCACGACGTCGCCGTCGAATAGCGGAATGCCGAGCCACGAACGCAGCCGCACATTGTGATTGCCGACCTCGATCGCGCCGGTTTCGATCAGCCGCAGCGCGGCGTCCAGGTCGATCAGGCAGGGTCGGCGCTGGCGGATCACGTATTCCGTCAGGCCGCGCTGACGGCGGCGCGGCGCGGGCGTATTGCCATACAGTTCATCGACGTAATAGGGAAACGAGACGGCCTCGCTGTCCGTCTCGAACAGCGCGATGTAGAAATTGCGCGCATACAGCAACTCGCCGACGATCCCGTGCAGGCTGCGGAAAAATTCCACCATGTCGCCGGGCCGGCTCGATAACTCGGCAATCTGGAAAAGCGCCGCCTGCAAGTGCTCGGCACGCTCGCGTTCGGCAATGCCTTCGCGCAGCACGGTATTGAGCGCCGACAATTCCGACGTGCGCCGCGCGACCTGTTCTTCGAGATCGGCGCGGTGCAGAATCCGGTCGAGCGCCATCGCGACGTGGCGCGCCACCACCAGAAAAAGCGCGCGATCCTCGGCGCTGTAGACGCGCGAGATGTCGTACACCTGCATCGCGAGCATGCCGAACACTTCGTCCGACGCGTTCTTGAGCGGCGCGCCCATCCAGAACTGCGGCCGGTCGCCGATGCAATAAAAGCGCCCCTCGGCCTCCGCCGCGTTGATGGCGGCCAGATCGACCAGGAGCGGCTGGCCGGTCGTGATGACCTGGCCCGTCATCGAGAGATGCGACGGATCGAGCACGTCGTAGTTTTCCGCCGCGATCACCTCGGTGTCGATCACATCGACGTAATACGGATACGTGATGACATTGCTTTGGCGGTCGTACAGCGCGAGATAGAAGTTCTCGGCGTCGATCAGCGTGCCGAGCCGTTCGTGCACGCCTTGCAGGAACGCGGCCCGTTCGCGCATCGAACTCGCAAGATAAGCGATTTCGTAGAGCACGCGCTGCGTGTTCTGCGCGCGCATGAGCGCTTCGGTCTGAACCTGTTCGCCGAGCCGCCGCGCGAGTTCCGAGAGCGTCGAATCGTTCGCGAATTCGAGCGGCGCGATGAGCCAGCCGAGCACGTTTTCGCCTCGACCGGTCGGCCAGCGGTGCCATTCGTGCGCCGCGCAGAGACTCGCGAGCTGCTCTTCCTCGATGCTCGCGGGCCACGGCTCGGGCGTGCTGCCCTTGCCCGCGAGGTGCAACTGCTCGCCCGCGCGATACCACGCCCACGCCGGCGTGCGTCCGCGACGGCGTGCCGAGCGCAGCAGAGTGCCGATCGACGGACTCGCGGCGCATTCGGTGCCGGCGCGCTCGACCTCGCGCTCAAGTTCGCGTAACTCGAGCGCGCTGTCGCTATCGCTATCGCCGGACAGCGCGGTTTTCATGGGAATGACATTCATCGGCGCTCCAGGCCAAAAGCCAGCCCTCGTGGCTGTTGATTGTCAGTATTCGCTCCATGCGATTCGTGATTTCCGGCGCGGCGTGACGTGACGTAATGCAACGTGACATGGCACAACACCACACCACGCCGCGCGCCGGAAGCCGCTCGGCACCGGACGATTTTCGCCGTCCAAATTTGCCGCGCGGGAAAAAGATACGAGGAATACGCGCAGTTTTACTGCTTCGGTCTACTCGTGCTAACGGCCGCGCCGCGAAAGCCTTGAGCAATTTTTTGCGACAGCCGCAGCGCCGCTTTTCCGGTCGCGGCGTTGTCCAGCGGTTCGATTACGCCGGATCCGCGTTTCCGGCGAAACGTTCGTGGTGCGGCGCCCGCGCAAACCTCCCGTTCATTCAAACCGTTTCTGCATAAAAACCCGCGCCCGTCCGGCCTGAAAGTCCGGCAACTCCCCAAACACGCAAAACCCGCAGCGTTCATACAACCGCCGCGCATCGGCGTTCAAAGTATCGAGCCACGCGCCCGTACATCCGCGCCGGATCGCTTCGTCCTCGGCGAGCGCCAAAGCCCGCGCCCCAAGTCCCTGCCCGCGATGCGCGTCGTCGATCCAAAGCCACTTGATAAAAAGCCAGTTCCACGCTGTCATGCCGACCAGCCCGCCCGCGAGCCGGCCATCCAGTTCGATCGTCACCGCCAGTTCGCGATGCCCCGACGCGCCGAGTTCCGCCGCGTTGAATCGCGCTAGCCCGTTGGCGATGGCATCCGATACTTCCGGGGCAATCGAATCGGCGACATCGAAGAGAAAGGGCATCGCCACGCAATCAGCCCTCGAGCGGCGCAACCGACGCGCCCTTGACGCCGTGACGGGCGAGCGCATCGGCGACGAATCCGCTCGCTTTCATCTCTTCGACGAACGCGCGCAAAAACGCGGCGGCCGCTTCGCCGCGGCTTTTCGGCACGCCCATCGCCTGCTGGATCACCATGAAACGCTCGTCGAGCAGACGCAAGCCGCTGTGCCCGGCGGTGTCAAGCTGAAGTTGCTGGCGCACGCCCGCCGCGACCTCGATTTCGTCGCGCAGGAATGTTTCGACGACGGTTTGCGACGACTCGGCG
Source organism: Caballeronia sp. SL1002 (assembly GCF_057814995.1). Taxonomy (NCBI): domain Bacteria; kingdom Pseudomonadati; phylum Pseudomonadota; class Betaproteobacteria; order Burkholderiales; family Burkholderiaceae; genus Caballeronia; species Caballeronia sp. SL1002. The sequence goes on from NZ_JBYMUW010000005.1 coordinate 460,592, forward strand.
CGCACGATCCCGGCGTGTTTCAGCTCGCGCGTGAGGAACAGGTCGTAGGCGCTGCCGCGACCGACGATCACGCGGTTGGACGCCACGTCCACGTCCGCGTTGGCGCGCACGGGCGACGCGTCGCGCACGAGAAATACGCCTTCGATCAACACGTAAGGCGCGGTGAACGAAATGCCCGCGCCGCGCAGCGGGTCGATCGCGAAGAAGCCGATGTCGGCCTCGTCGCTCGTGACCGCTTCCACGGACTTGCTCGCGGTCTCGAACGCCACGAGTTCCAGCGGCACGTTCAGGCGTTCGGCGAGCCTGGTCGCGAGATCGACGGAAACGCCGCCAGGCGCGCCGCCCGCGCCGTTGCGGTTCGCGAGCACGGGATTGCCGAGATTGATCGAGGCGCGCAGGCGGGATGCCGGGGCGAAGGCGTGGATCAGGGAGGCGTCGAGTGTCATGGCGAAATCCGCTGGAAGAGGGAAGACGTTGATGAGAGGCGTATCGGCGTTGTATCAGAAAACCCCGGCGGGCGATTCGCGACGAATCGAAACCGCGGGCAAAATAGCGTTCTTCGAACACCGCTGAACGCGCATGACTCACGATCCCCACACGAAAGACGACTTGATTCGCCGCTTCGGCCTGCAGCCGCATCCGGAAGGCGGCTATTTTCGCGAGACGTATCGCGCGCCGATGCGCGTTACGCGGGAAAGTGCGCCGGACGGATCGACGCGCGCGGCATCCACGGCGATCTATTTCCTTCTGTGCGACGGCGCGGTCTCGACGTGGCATCGCATTCAGTCCGACGAAACCTGGCATTTTTACGCGGGCGACGCGCTCCTCGTGCATGTGATCCATGCGGACGGCGATGTCGCGACGCATCGCCTGGGCAACGCGCTAACGGACGCCGCCGCCGTGTTCCAGTTGACCGTGCCGGCGGGCGCGTGGTTCGCGGCGGAATGCGAAAACGGCGGAGATTTTGCGCTGGTCGACTGCACGGTCGCGCCGGGTTTCGAGTTCAGCGAATTCGAAATAGCCGATGCCGCGCGGCTTGCAGAAACTTATGCCGAGCATCGGACGTTGATCGGGCGGCTCGCCAGACGATGAGTCGTCGTTACGCGCAAACTGGCCTGTAAATTGCTTTCAACTGGAAACTTTTTACGAAAACGGGACGAGGTTCGCGGCGGCGACCGGCCGATTTTGCCGACTACACCGCAAGGTCGATTGCCGACGCCCGATTCTCTCGACCGACTGCCAAACCTATGATTCAGCCAAACAATTCAAGCGGGACCGCCGGGCGCATGACGACGGGGATCGTTGGTCTCGACAATATTTTAGGCGGCGGTCTTACGCCGAATCGTGTCTACCTGGTGGAAGGGTCACCGGGAGCGGGTAAAACTACGCTCGCCCTGCAATTCCTACTCGGCGGCGCGGCGTGTGGTGAGGCTGGCCTGTACATCACGCTGTCGGAAACGCGCAACGAATTGCTGGCGGTCGCCGACACCCACGGCTGGGACCTAGACGGACTTTCGATCATCGAATTGCTGTCGGACGAAGGGCTCGATCCCGAGTACGAGCAGAGCATTCTGCATCCGGCCGAAGTCGAGCTTGGCGAGACGGTCAAGAACGTCATGCAGCGCGTGGACGCGTTGCGGCCGGTACGAATTGTCCTGGACAGTTTGTCGGAACTTCGGCTGCTGTCGCAAAATCCGTTGCGCTATCGACGCCAGATTCTCGCGCTCAAGCGCTATTTCGCGACGCGCGAATGCACGGTGCTTCTGCTCGACGACAACACGTCGGATCCGAACGATCTTCAGTTGCACAGCATCGCGCACGGCGTCATCAGTCTCGATCAGCTCGTTCACGACTACGGCGGCGCGCGCAGGCGTGTGCGGATCGCAAAAATGCGCGGCATCAAGTTCAGGGAAGGCTTTCACGACTTCGTGCTGAAAACGGGCGGTATCGAGGTGTATCCGCGGCTGGTCGCAGCCGAACACCACGCCGCGTTTTCCAGCGAAACCGTAACCACGGGCTCGCCGGGTCTCGACGAAATCCTCGGCGGCGGTCTCGTGCCGGGAACGAACGCGCTTTTGATCGGGCCGTCGGGCGTCGGCAAAACCACTACGGTCGTGCGCTGCCTGCTCTCGGCGCTCGAACGCGGCGAGCCGTGCATCTACTATCTGTTCGATGAAACCCTCGGGACTTTGCTGCTGCGTTCGGCTTCGATCGGCATGGATCTGCGGCCTTATCTCGACAACGGGCTGCTTGCGCTGCGCCAGATCGATCCCGCCGAAATGTCGCCGGGCGAATTCACGAGCGACGTTCGGCGCGCGGTGGAGGAGACCGGCGTGCGGCAGGTCGCGATCGACAGCCTCAACGCGTATTTGCAGGCGATGCCCGGCGAGCGCTTCCTGCTGCTGCAGATGCACGAACTGCTCGGGTATCTGAATCAGCGCGGCATCGTCACGATGCTCGTGCTCGGCCAGCATGGCATTGTCGGCGAGGTCCAGACGGATATCGACATCAGCTATCTGTCGGACGTGATGATGCTGTTCCGCTACTTCGAGCATCAGGGCGAAGTGCTGACCGCCGTCGCCGCCGTGAAAAGCCGCGCGAGCGACCACGAGCGCACGATCCGGCAATTCCGGATGTCGAGTAGAGGTATCGAGGTGGGCGAAGCGCTGCGCGATTTCGAGGGCGTTCTGTCCGGCTTGCCGGCGTATCGCGGCGCCACGAGCATGCTGGGCGAGGACCCGCGCGGCGTCACCCTGCTGCGCGAGTAAGCCGTGGAGAATCGAGTCCTTATCCTTGCTCCGCGCGGCCGCGACACGTATGTGATTGCCGAACTGCTCGCGCGCGACAGTCGCGACTGCGTGCCTTGCGCGGACACGCTGGCGCTGTGCCGGGAGCTTGAGCGCGGCGCGGGCGTCGCGTTGATCGCGGAAGAAGCGCTTCTGCCCGATCAGTCCGCGCGTCTCTTCACCTGGCTCGACCAGCAGCCCACCTGGTCCGATTTCCCGCTGATCCTGCTCGCCACCAAAAGCCCCGGACGGCGTGCGCCGCAGGCGCTCGACATGCTGGAGCGGCTCGGCAACGTGGTCGTGCTGGAGCGGCCGCTGAACGCGGAAACGCTGCGGCGGGCGGTGTCGTCGTCGTTGCGGGCGCGGCTGCGGCAATACGAGGCGCGGCGGCAACTGTCCGAGCGCGTCGAGGCGCAGGAACGGCTGCATCTCGCGCTCGCGGCGGGACGGCTCGGTTCGTGGGAACTGGATCTGGAGACCGGCGTGCTGCGCACGACCGAGGCGCTCCGGAAAATCTTCGGACGCAAAGGGCCGACGCTCGAATACGACGAGCTGCTCGCGGCCGTCCATCCCGACGACCGTGCGATGCGTGAACGCGAACTGCGTCGCTGTCTCGACGAAAACACCAACTTGACAGTCGAATACCGCGTGATCTGGCCGGATGGATCGGTGCGCTGGATTCAGTCGCGCGGACATCCGAGCCGCGGCGGCGGACAGGGCCAGAACGGCGCTGCGGAAGCGCGCTGCACGCGGATGATCGGCGTCTCGATCGACGTTACCGACCGGCACGAGATCAACGAGAAGATCGTCGCGAGCCAGCTGGCGGTGGAACGGCTGAACGATTCGCTGGAGAGCCGGATCGAGGAGCGTACGCGCGAACTGGCGTCCGCCAACGACCGCTTGATGAAGGAAATGCACGAGCGCGCGAAGATGCAGGCCGCGCTCGTGCAGGCGCAAAAAATGGAAGCGCTCGGCCAGTTGACGGGCGGCATCGCGCACGATTTCAATAATCTGCTCAACGTCATCATGGGCAACGCCGAGCTGATCGCGCGGTTGTCGTCGGACGACCGCATCCGCACGCTCGCGCAGACCGCCAAGCGCGCGACCGAGCGCGGCGCGAAACTGACGAGTCAGTTGCTTACTTTTTCGCGCAGCAGCAATCTCGATCTGAAAGCGCTCGATATCGTCGCGTTGCTGGACGGCATGCGCGACATGCTGACGTTGTCGCTCGGCAACGGTATCCGGCTGCGCGCCGATTTCACCGCCGACGAAGTCTGGACGCAGGCCGACGCCAACCAGCTCGAACTCGCCATCCTGAATCTCGCGATCAACGCCCGCGACGCGATGCCCGACGGCGGTGTCATTTCGATCACGCTCGCCGAGCGGTCCGCGCCGGACGAATCGGTGAGTCCGGGGCGTTACGTGGTGATCGGCGTGAGCGATACCGGCACGGGCATCGCGCCGGAAGTGTTGTCGCGCGTGTTCGATCCGTTTTTCACGACCAAGCCGGTCGGTAAAGGCACTGGTTTGGGATTGAGCCAGGTCTACGGCATCGCGCGGCAGGCGGGCGGCACGGCGCTGATCCAGAGCGAAGCGGGCAAGGGCACCACGGTCGAAATCTGGCTGCCGCGCCGCGAACCGGCTGAAACGGCTGCCGCGCTCGTGCCGGGCGAGGACCCGCGCGCCGAAGGGCACGAGCGCGTGCTGGTGATCGAAGACGACGCCGATGTGCGGACGTTTCTGGTCGATTGCCTGGTGATGCTCGGCTACGAGGTGACGGAAGCCGCGAACGGCCGGGCGGGGCTGGCGCGCCTCGCGGACGACCGGCCGCACCTGCTGTTGGTGGATTTCGCGATGCCGGGGATGAACGGTATCGAAGTGATTACGGAAGCGCGCCGCCAGCAGCCGCAGTTGCCGGTCATTCTCGCGACCGGCTACGCGGATGTGGATGTGTCGCAGGTGTCGGTCGCGGCGGGCGACGGGTTTTCGATATTGAGGAAGCCGTTCAGGATCGGCGATCTGGCGCGGATGGTGAAGGCGGCGCTGGTGCGGACGACGGCTTAACGTCGTTCAGCTTCGTAGTTGGCGGGAGCGCAGGCCCCTCAAACCGCCGCCGCTTCCACCGCCGACCCACGCCGCTCCGTCGCAACGGACACGCCGAGCAGCACGATCCCGCCGCACGCCAGCATCGCGCCGACCCAGCCGGTCGCAGCGAGCCCGAAACCCGCCGCGATCACCGCGCCGCCGGCCCATGCGCCGATTGCGTTGGCGATGTTGAACGCCGAATGGTTCAGCGCGGCTGCGACGGTCTGCGCGTCGCCGGCCACGTCCATCAGGCGCGTCTGCACGGCGGGCACCACGGCGATGCCCGCGCCCATCGCGAACAGGTTGAGCGTCGCGGCCCACACGTTCGACGACGTGTAATAGAACGCGGCCAGCGCGACGGCATTCCAGATCAGCACGCCGAAAATGGTCCAGATGCGCGACCGGTCGGCGAGCCAGCCGCCCACGAGACTCCCGGTCGTCATGCCGACGCCCAGCGCGCCCAGCAACACCGGGACGAGCCACGCCGATACGTGCGTGACTTCGATGAGGGTCGGCGTGACGTAGGTGTAGACCGCGAACAGGCCGCCGAAACCGATCGCCACGACGGCGAGCGTCAGCCAGACCTGCGGTCGACTAAACACGCCGAGTTCGCGCATCGGCGTTGCACCGCCCGCTGGAATGGGCGGCAGGAAAAAGCGCACGCCGATGGCGGTCAGGAGCGCAAGCGCACCGACCAGCAGGAAGTCCGAGCGCCAGCCGAGCACCTGGCCGAGCCACGTCGCGAGCGGCACGCCGAAAATATTCGCGACCGTCAGCCCGAGCATCACACGCCCGACTGCGCGCGCCCGCCGGTCGGGCGGCACGAGCGACGCCGCCACCAGCGCGGCCACGCCGAAATACGCGCCGTGCGGAATGCCGGCGATAAACCGGGCAACAACGAGCGCGCCGTAGCTCGGCGCGAGCGCGCTTAGCAGATTGCCGAGCGCGAACATCAGCATCAGACCGATCAGCATTGCGCGGCGCGGCACTTTGGCGAAGAAGATCGTGATGAGCGGCGCGCCGACCACGACGCCGAGCGCGTAGGCGCTGATCATGTGGCCCATTGTCGGGAGCGGCGTGTCGAGGCCGTCCGCGATGACGGGCAGGATCGTCATTGAGGCAAACTCGCCGGTGCCGATGGCGAGACCGCCGATCGCAAGCGCGAGTTCAGCCAAGCCGGCGCCATAGGGCGCGGTGACCCGGGAAAGGGGATCGTTCATTGGAAACCTTGTGGGGGGTGCGTCGGGCGGCGACGGGTACGGGATTACCCGTATTATCCGGATAGTTCGTGGTTTGCGCACGCCCGGACAATAAAGTCCGTGCACGGAGTGAGGGTTTTGGGCTTGCTAGCGCCCTTTTGCTTTTGTTTGCACGCGCTTCTTGGGAACTTGCTTTCGTGTAGGTCTATTAGCTCGCCGCTATGCGCGGCAGCAGTCACTTTCTTTGCTGCTGCAAAGAAAGTAACCAAAGAAAGCAGCTTATCCGTCTAAGTGTCCACCACGAACCGTATCCGGGAGTGGTACGCAAGCTGATTCGACCATCGCACCACAAAACAGAGTGGAGCCGCTCATCCATCCCGGCAGGCACAAAGTGCCTGCCGGTAAGGCATAACCGAAGAAACCAAACCAAACCAAACCAAACCAAACCAAACCAAACCAAACCAAACCAAACCAAACCAAACCAAACCAAACCAAACCAAACCAAACCAAACCAAACCAAACCAAACCAAACCAAACCAAACCAAACCAAACCAAACCAAACCAAACCGATGGTTTTTAGATATGCCCGTCGTCCGAGCGCAGCGAGGACGGAACTGACGGGTGCTGTGCCAATCCGAACGACTGCGAGATAGCCGAGTCAGCTTGCGTGCCTATCCGCTAGGTTATTCGAGGTGGACACTTAGGCGGATAAGCTGCTTTCTTTGGTTACTTTCTTTGCAGCAGCAAAGAAAGTGACTGCTGCCGCGCATAGCGGCGAGCTAATAGACCTACACGAAGGCAAGTTCCCAGAAAGCGCCCGAACATCAAACGGTGTAACCCACCCACCCTCAAGCCGCCCAACGGCGCCGAATGACTGCGCGACTGTTTTCTTTAGTCACTTTCTCTTCCGCTAGCCAAAGAAACCAACGACTGCCGCGCATAGCGGCGTGCTAATAAACCGACACGAAAGCAAGTCTCCCGAGAGCAGAGGGCAACCGGCCGATTCCTCAACCGCGCCAGCGAAAAACCCCCGAACACTCACGCCAACGCGCGCAAAGAAACTACGGGTTCCTCAGCGGAAACCAAACAGAGCGGCTCGCTCCCCGCATCGAGAAGCAATTGCTCAATCGCCGCGGGCGTAATCGCGCGGCTGTAAAAATACCCCTGCCCAAGCGCACAACCGTGCGTGCGCAACCACCGTGCTTGCTCGCCCGTTTCAACACCTTCCGCGACCACGTCGATCCCCATCGCGTGCGCCATCGCGATCACGGCGGAAACGATCGGCTGGCTCGTCGAGGTGGAATGCAGCGCGCGAATGAACGACTGGTCGATCTTCAAACGATCCACCTTCAACGCGTGCAGATAGGACAGATTCGAATAACCGGTGCCGAAGTCGTCCACGGCGATCCGCACGCCCAGATTCTCGAGCTCGCGGAAAATGCCGCGCGCTTCGCCCATCTTGTCGAGCAGCGCGCTTTCGGTCACTTCGAGCTCGAGCAGCGATGCGTCGAGGCTGAAACGCTCGATCATCTGCCGCACGCAATCGACAAATTCGGGCCGCCGCAATTGCAGCGCGGACACGTTCACCGAAACCGGAATGTGCGCGCCGTAGCGATCCCGCCAGCGCGCGGCGTCGCTGCACGCGCGCCGCAGGACGGTCACGCCCAGTTCGGTTATCAGCCCCATTTCCTCGGCAATCGGAATAAAAACGGCGGGCGAGACTTCGCCGAGTTCCTCGTCGCGCCACCGCGCAAGCGCTTCGACGCCCGCCATGCGGCCGGTCGCGAGTTCCACCTGCGGCTGGTAATACACCTGCAGGTCGGTCTGGATGGCGGCGCGCAGTCGCCGCGCGATGCGGTACTTGACCGCCGCTGCCTCGGCAAGCTGCGCGTCGTAGAAACTGAACGTGCCTTTGCCTGCTTTTTTCGCCTCGTACATTGCGACGTCTGCCGTACTGATGAGCGTGGCAGCGTCGTGCGCGTGGACGGAAAACACACTGATGCCGACCGTCGCGCCAAACTTCAGCCGCGTGCCGTCGATGGAAACATCGCGCGAGAGATCGTCGATCAGGCGCGTGGCAATCGACGCGAGCGCATCGGTCGAGGCGGCATGCACGGCGGCCACGAATTCGTCGCCACCGTATCGTCCGATCAGGCCGCCCTGTTCGCCGATTTTCGAAAGCCGGCTGCTCAGACGCACCAGCACGCGGTCGCCGGCGCGGTGGCCGAGCGAATCGTTGATCGTCTTGAAGTTGTCGAGATCGATGAACAACACGCCGATCACGCTGTCCCGTCCACTGTCGCCGCGCAGCAGTTCGTCAAGCCGTTCGATGAAGGTCGGCCGGTTGAGCAGGCCGGTCAGCCGGTCGCGTTCGGAAAGCATCTTCATTTCGCGCGTCTGCCGCGTGAGCCGCGCGGACGCGTCGAACGCGAACTTGCCGATCAGCAACGGATAGATGAGCATCATCGGCAGCATGAAAAGGGTTGCGTAAGGCTCGTCGGGCCGATCGACCTGCACACCGAAACCAAGTGTGCCGAGCGCCATGCCCACCGCGCTCGTCAGCACGCCCGCGATCAAAAAACGCACGCCGCCAAGCGCGATGCTGTTCATCGCGACCGCCATCATCACGATGGCCGCCGGCAGCAGCCGGAAGTTGAGCAACGCGACGACCACGCCCGCGAGCAATGCATCGAAGAGCAGGTTGCGGCGTTCGGCGCGCAGCGGCTGCGCGGCGCGCCGCGACAATTCGTGAGCGACATGCGGCCAGGCGAGAAAAGCGGCGGCGAGAAGCGCGAGCACCGTCGACGGCGCGCGTTCCACCAGCACGGCGGGCGCGAACGAGATCAGGCCGATCACCATGCCGATCACGCGGACACGGTACAGCCCCGCGACGAAGCGCAGGCCGCTGCGTATCGCGGCGGGTCTTGCTTGTGCATTGCGTGCATTGCGTGCATTGCGCGCGTTGAGCGCACTCCAGATACTCACCCTTGTCTCCCAGCCGGTCCGGTCGCTGCGTCCAAGTGCGTTACCGGGCCTTCCTGTGTGAACCGGCATCTAAACGCGCCGTTTAACGAAAAATCGCGACGCCGTTCGTCGATGCCGTTCGTCGATTCCGCACTGCCAGTTCGCGGAATCGCTCACCGGTATACGGCGCGCGTTTCATAAAGTTTAGGGGAAAGGTCGAATATTTTGTCTGAGCAATCGTCGTTCCGCATCCCTCGCGGGTCGATCGGCGAACACATCGGGTCGGCGGCACGCTTGCTCGCCGACCGACGCATCGCCGACACAAAGCTTGCAAATGTCGCGCAATGCGCACGAGCTCCGCCGGCACAAGCCCGAAAAAACGCGTGTGTCTCCGATGCGACGTTCTAGGGTTTTCTTGGGTTGTGACTTTGATCCCGCGACGCCACGATCCTTAGTGTACTAGCTAGTTAAAAATGGTCAGACTTATGGCGCGCGTTTCGCTGGAGTCGGGCTTTGTCGTCGGCTTAACCGGAGGGCAGCATGACCGAGCCGTGCATTATTTCCGTCGCGATTACAGGTTCCGTTCCGCGCAAGAAGGACAACCCGGCCGTGCCCGTCACGATCGCCGAGCAGATTGAAAGCACGCAGGAAGCCTACGAGGCGGGCGCCACGCTCGTGCATCTGCACGTGCGCGACGAACAGGAAAATTCGAGTTCGGACCGCGCGCGCTTCGCGGAGCTTCAGGACGGCATTCGCCGGCATTGCCCGGAGATGATCATCCAGTTCTCGACAGGTGGCCGCGGACGCTCGTTCGAACAGCGCGGCGCGATGCTCGATCTCAATCCCGACATGGCATCGCTTGCGACGGGATCGGTGAATTTCCCGACCACGGTCTACGAAAATCCGCCGGATTTCGTGCGCTCGCTTGCGCAGATGATGCTCGACCACGACGTCAAGCCCGAAATCGAAATTTTCGATCTGGCGATGCTCTACAGCACTGGCGATCTGGTTGCGAAGGGTCTGCTTAAATCGCCCGTGCATGTGCAATTCGTGTTCGGCGTGAAGAACGCGTTGCCCGCGCGCCGCGAGATTCTCGAATTCGAGGTCGCGCAACTGAAGGCGCTATTGCCGGATGCGACCTGGACGGCGGCGGGGATCGGCCGGCATCAGCTTGAAGTGAACCACTGGACGCTGCAAATGGGCGGTCACTGCCGCACGGGACTCGAGGACAACGTGCGCTGGGACAAGGACACGCTCGCGACGAGCAATGCGCAACTGGTGAGCCGGGTCGTTGCGTTGTGTGGCGAATACGGCCGCGCGGTCGCGACGGCGGCAGAAGCGCGCGCGCTGCTCAAACTTTCGAAAACCGTTGCGAACAACTGACGGTTACCTAGTCAGCCAGATTACACGACGGTATTATCCGTCCCCAGAATAGCCATTCATAAAGCCCCCGAGAGCGCGAAATCATCGCGATTCACAGGGGCGCTGAACGCCAAAAACACCAACGTAGGTAGAGGAGAGAAGATGGGCAATTTCAACAAATCAAAGGCAGCCATCGTGGCCGGTGCAGCGTTCGTCGCAGCGCCGGTATTTGCACAGAGCAGCGTGACGCTCTACGGTATCGTCGACGATTCGATCGTCTACCAAAGCAGTCAGACGAACTTGGCTAAGACCAATCCGGGCCGTTCGAACGTCAAGACCGGTTCGGGCGTCTGGGCGGGTAGCCGCTTCGGCCTGAAGGGTTCCGAAGATCTGGGCGGCGGCACCAAGGCCATCTTCCAGTTGGAGTCGGGCTTCGATACCAACTCGGGTTCGGGTCAGTTCACCAACGCGCTGTTCGCGCGTCAATCGTGGGTCGGCGTGACGAACGCCGCCTACGGTACGGTTTCCGCAGGTCGCCAGTACGCGTCGTACTACACCATCATGTCGCCGTACAGCCCGACCAACTGGCTGACGGGCTACTACGGCGCGCACCCGGGCGATCTGGATGGTCTCGACACGATCTACCGCGCAAACAACTCCATCGTCTACACGTCGCCGGTGCTTTACGGCCTGACGCTGAGCGGTTCGTACTCGTTCGCGGGCGTCCCGGGCAGCGTGTACCAAGGCTCGACGTGGGCGACCGGCGCGCGATACACGGCAGGCCCGATCGGCCTGGCGGTGGCATTCTCGCGTATCAACAACGCAGCCAACGGCGGCGGCATCTACAGCGGCGCATCGACGACCGTCAACGACCCGACGAGCACGACGGGCGGCGGTCAGGCTGGCGTGTCGGCGATCACGGCTGGTTACCAACGTGCGCAAGCGCAACAGCGCTTCGCGGTCGGCGGTGGCTACACGTTCAACAGCGCGTGGGACATCACGGCGACCTACACGAATGTTCAATACATCCCGGGCGTGAATTCCGGCTTCGCGAGCGAAGCGGTCTTCAACACGGCTGGCACCGTGCTGCACTGGAAGGCATCCCCGACGTGGGACTTCGGCGCTGGCTACAGCTACACGTGGGCAAGCAAGGCGAACGGCATCAACGACGCAGCGTCGTACCACCAGTTCACCTTGTCCCAGTACTACTCGCTGTCGAAGCGCACGGGTCTGTACGCGCTTGAGGCATTCCAGCGCGCGAACGGCCGGACGCTGTTGGCAAACGGCAATCAGACGGCTGCCAACGCGTCGATCGGCGACGGCTTCCAAAGCGCACCGTCGGCATCGCGCAGCATGTTCGCAGGCGGCGTCGGCATTATTCACCGCTTCTAATCGAAAGCGGTGGCGGACTCCGGTCCGTGTGTCTCACGAAAAACTCCCGGCGCGTAACGCGCGCCGGGAGTTTTTTTATTGGGCGGTCCCTGGCGCTCAATCGCGGCAGTGGTCGTTCTCGCGACGGCTCGCGCATAAGCGCGCACGTCTGAACGCTGCGATCTTCACCGCAATGCTCGCGAGCACTGCAAGCGCGCCGATCGTGTCGAGGCAAGCGGACATCATGGATGCCTCCGCAGCGCCTTCGCGGTCAAAACAGAGGCCGCACGACCAGTTGCAGGCCGAGCAGCAGCAGGCACGCGAAAAAGCAGCGCTTGAACGTCGCGATGCTCACGCGGCGGCGGACATGCTGTCCGGCCCACATGCCGATCAACGCCGGCGCGACGGCGAGCGTCGAAGCGGCGATATCGCCGGTCGCGAACGCGCCACCGCCGGTCAGCCCGATCGCGAGCGCGACGGTCGATACCGTGAACGACAAACCGAGCGCCTGAATCAAATCTTCCTTGTCCAGACCGAGCGCCTGCACGTAGGGCACGGCGGGGATCACGAACACGCCGGTCGCGCCGGTGATCAGCCCGGTCGCGATGCCCACGACCGGCGACAACCATCGCTCGGCGCGCGGCGGGATCGCGAGCGGGCGTCCCGCCAGTCCGTAGCACGCGTAAAGCATCAGCGTTACGCCGAGCGCGACACGCGTCCAGCCGTGATCGCTCGCCATGAACCACGCGCCGGCAAGCGTCCCCGCGACGATGCCCGCCATCATCGTAGAGAGGCGCCGGGCAAGCGCGCCGAAACGCCGCCGCCCAAGCAACTGCCAGACGTTCGTGACGAACGAAGGAAGGATCAGCAGCGACGCCGCGCTCGCGGTCGGCATGACCGCGCCGAGCAGGCCCATGGCGACGGTCGGCAGGCCCATGCCGCTCACGCCCTTCACCATGCCGGCAACGAGAAACGTGAGCGCGATCAGCGCGATCCGCGCAGGAGAAGGATCGGTCATTCGAGGGTTTTTGCATCGTTGGAAGTGCCTTTATTCTGCGTGAATCCGCCCGTGCCGCAATGCGCGAGATTTTGAGTCTGCCTAAGGCTACGGCTTAGGCAGAAGCACCCAGCGCTGCTACTATCGCGAACATGCGCTTCGATCTCATCGACCTCAGGCTTTTTCTGCACGTGCTCGAAACCGGCAGCATCACGCACGGCGCGGCGCAGGCGAATCTGTCGCTGCCGTCCGCGAGCGCGCGGCTGCGCGGCATGGAAGAGACGATCGGCCTGCCGTTGCTCGAACGCGGCCGGCGCGGCGTCGAATCGACGCCAGCGGGCGATACGCTCGCGCATCATGCGCGGCTCGTCCTTCGTCAGATGGACGAGCTGCACGGCGAACTGGGCGAATATTCAAAGGGGTTGAAGGCGCAGGTCCGCTTGTGGACCAACACGGCCGCGATGACCGAATTTCTGCCCGCCGCGCTCGCGCCTTTTCTCGCGACGCGGCCGAACGTGGACATCGTTCTGAAAGAACGTTTGAGCGCGGAAATTGTGAAGGCGGTCGCGGGGGGCGTCGCGGAAGTGGGGATCGTCGCGCGCGCTGTCGATCACGCGAACCTGGCGCATTTTCCGTTCGCGGTCGATCGGCTCGTGCTGGTCGTGCCGCGCGACAGCGAGTTCGCCCAGGCCGGGCGAATCGCGTTTTCAGCGGTCGCAGCGTACCCGTTTGTGGGATTGAGCGCGGGCAGCCCGCTGCAGGATTATCTCGGCGAGCACGCGGCGCGCGCGGGGCACGCCGTCGCGTTTCGCGTGCGCCTGCGCACCTTCGACGCGATCTGCCGGATGGTGGCGCATGGTGTCGGCTTTGGCATCGTGCCGGAGACGGCCGCGCGACGATGCCGCCGCTCGATGTCCATCGCAACGGTCCGGCTGACCGATGCGTGGGCGACGCGGCATCTCGACGTCTGCGTGCGCGACGTCGATGCGCTCACGCCGGTTGCGCGCGAACTGGTCGAGTGTCTGTCGGCCAGTGCGCGCGCCTAAGTCTTACTGCGCGCCGAGCTTCTTGATGAGCACATCGAGTTGCGCCATTTCGTCTTCCGTCAGATCGGTCAACGGCGCGCGCACCGGACCGGCGCTATGGCCGACGAGCGTCGCGCCCGCCTTCACGATACTCACCGCATAACCCGCGCGGCGATTGCGGATCTTCAGATACGGCAGGAAGAATTCGTCGATCAAACGCCCCGTGGTCGCGTGATCTTCGGCTGCGATCGCGCGATAGAACTCCATCGCGGTCTTCGGGATGAAGTTGAACACCGCCGACGAATACACCGGCACGCCGAGCGCCTTGTACGCGGCGGCATAGACTTCCGCCGTCGGCAGGCCGCCAAGATAAGAGAAGCGATCGCCGAGACGACGGCGAATCGTCACCATGTTCTCGATCTCGCCGACGCCGTCTTTAAAGCCGATCAAGTTCGGGCACGAATCGGCCAGACGTTCGAGCATGTCGGCATTGAGCTTCGAATTGGCGCGGTTATAGATAATCACGCCGATATTCGGCACCGCCTTGCAAACCTGCTCGGCGTGATCGGCGATGCCTTCTTGCGACGCTTCGGTCAAATAATGCGGCATCAGCAGAACGCCGTTTGCACCAAGACGTTCGGCTTCCTTCGCATACTCGATCGCCACGCGCGTCGGGCCGCCCGCGCCCGCGAGAATCGGCACTTTGCCTTTGCAGGTTTCGGTCGCGGTGCGGATCACGTTCGTGTAATCGCTTTTCGTCAGCGAGAAAAATTCGCCCGTACCGCCCGCCGCGAACAGCGCCGTTGCGCCATAGGGCGCGAGCCATTCGAGTCGCTCGGCGTAGGTATCGGCGCGGAAATCGCCTTGGGCGTCGAAGTCGGTGATCGGGAAAGACAGCAGACCTTCCGATACGATTTGCTTGAGTTCTTGCGGTGTCGTCATGGGTGAATGAGTGTGGGAGTTGTGTCGTCTGCTTCTCGGGTGCTTCAATCGCTGCCTTGCGCGCGGCGCAGGCGCTCGCGGCTGTTGATCAAATGCACGCGCATCGCGGCGCGCGCGGATTCCGCATCGCGCCGCTCGATGGCGTCGAGGATCTGCTCGTGCTCGGCGTTCACACGCCGCAGATAATCGGCGAATTGATCGGCGGGAATCGGCGTCGCGACGATCCTCGTGCGCGGGATGATGCCTGCGCCGAAGTGGTCGAGCATCGCGCTGAAATGGTGATTGCCGGTCGCGCGCGCGATCTCGCGGTGAAAGCGAAAGTCTGGCGGAATGGTGTCGATGCCGGCGTCGATATTGCGCGCGATCTCTTCGATCGCCGCGCGCATGACCGCGAGTTGTTCGTCGCTGCGCCGTGCGGCCGCGAGCCCGGCGCACTCGGTTTCGAGACTCACGCGCAGTTCGAGCGCGGCGAGCACTTCATCGGATGCGGCCATGTCGGCGGGATGCAGGCGGAAAATCTCGCCGGGACGCCGGTTCTCGCCGTCGCGAAGATCGCGCACGAACGTGCCGATGCCGTGCCGTGTCTCGACAAGGCCGGCCGCCTGAAGGCGGGAAAGCGCCTCACGCACGACGGTGCGGCTGACGGCGAATTGCCGCGCCATCTCCGCTTCGGTCGGCAGACGGTCGCCAGCGAGTAAGTGATCCTCGCGGATCTGCGCTTCCAGTGCGCTCACGAGCACAGCGGTTCGGCTGCGGCGCGCGGGCGCGTTGACAGCCGCCGCGCGGGTCATCTCGTCAGGATTGCGGAGCACGGCGAATCTCCGTGAAAAGTGGGCTGGTCGGCAATTGCGTACCGTTGACAGGTCTCATGGCGACCGATGATAGTCGTCCCGATGTTATCTGACAACGTATCACATACCCGAGTGTGGACCCTTACTCCGCGCACTTGCCGGCAGTGATGCTCCCGCAAACGGCGAAACGCGCGATACCACAAATCGTCTGTATCCGCCTTGAGCAGCCGAGCGCGATTTTCTTTTCAAGCGTTCAGCATCGGATAAACCCTTACATAGTGATTTCGATAATGTACGTTGTCGTACATCGATGCTAGTGTTACCCAAATGCGTCGGGGCATCCTGAAAAACTGATTCATCCGGCCCGATCGCAAAGCATTTTCAGCATAGCGACCACGCCCGGCATCGCACGGGCGGGCGGATACCGGGCGAAGAAGCCGGTGTGCGCTCCACGACGAGACAAGCGCCGGTTATGAAATTCACTCTAGATTTCAGCAGTCTTTTGCCGTACTGGCCCGTCTTCCTGAAAGGCGCGTGGCTCACGCTCAAGATGACGACGGTCGCCATTTTCTTCGGTCTGATACTCGGCACGCTGGTCGCGTTCGCGAAGCGCGGACGCTCCAGACTGCTATCGCGCGTGTGCTCGGTTTATATCGAGGCGGTGCGCAATACGCCGTTCCTTGTGCAGATTTTCCTGCTGTATTTCGGCCTCGCGAGTATCGGCGTGCGCATGCCGACCTTCACGGCGGCGGCGCTTGCGATGATCATTAATATCGGCGCTTACGCAGCGGAAATCATTCGCGCCGGACTGGAATCGGTCCCGCGCGGGCAGATCGAGGCGGCTGAATGTCTCGGCCTGTCGCGCTGGCGGATCGGCTGGCATGTGATGCTGCAACCGTCGATCGAAAAGGTTTATCCCGCGCTCACAAGCCAGTTTTTGCTGATGATGCAGGCGTCGGCCATCGCGTCGCAAATCTCCGCCGAGGAATTGACGGCGACCGCCAACACCGTGCAATCCGATACGTTCCGCTCGCTCGAAACGTACATCGTCGTGGCGGCGCTCTATCTGGCGTTGTCGCTGCTCATCAAGCTGATTGCGTGGGCGGTCGGCGAGTATGCATTCAAGCGCCGCCGCGTGGTGCGCCGCGCCGCGCTGAATGCGGGCAAGACGCCGCCCGCGCCGCCGCGTATCGATACCGCCGTGAAGGGAGGTGCGGCATGACCGGCGGCTTCACGCTCGCGCACCTGATCTATCTCGCGAGTTCGATTGGCTGGACGCTCGTGCTCTCGGCGCTGGCGTTCGTGCTTGGCAGTATCGGCGGATTCGGCGTGATGCTCGCGCGCATCTCGCCGCGACGCTGGCTGAGCCGGACGGCGATCGTCTATATCGAGGCAATTCAGGGCATTCCGCTGCTGATCCTCTTGTTCATCGTGTACTTCGGTTTGTCGGTTTACGGCTTCGAGGTTCCCGCGCTCGTCGCGGCCGGTCTTGCGCTAATGGTCTACACGAGCGCGTATCTCGGCGATATCTGGCGCGGCTGCGTCGAAGCGATGCCGAAGCCGCAATGGGAAGCAGCCGAATGCCTTTCGCTGTCGCGCTGGCAGACCTTGCGGCTCGTCATCATTCCGCAAGCCGTGCGGCTCGCGCTACCGCCGACAGTCGGCTTTCTCGTGCAGGTCATCAAGATGACGTCGCTTGCTTCGGTGATCGGCTTTGTCGAACTGACGCGCGCGGGGCAGATTATCAATAACTCCATTTTCCAGCCGTTCCTCGTGTTCGGACTGGTCGGCGTGTTCTATTTCCTGCTGTGCTATCCGCTTTCGCGCTGGAGTCAATCGATGGAAAGGAAGCTCAATGTTGCCAATCGTTAAGCTCGACGATGTCTACAAGAGCTTCGGCTCGAATCAGGTCCTCAAAGGCGTTTCGTTCGAGGTCGCGAAGGGCGAGATGATCGCCGTGATCGGCGCGAGCGGCTCGGGCAAGAGCACGGCGCTGCGCTGTATCGACCATCTGGAAACCATCGATCAAGGCACGATTGAAGTGTGCGGCATTCGCGTGGACGATCCCGCCGTGAACCTGCATCAGTTGCGGCTCGAAGTGGGCATCGTATTCCAGAGCTATAACCTGTTCGCGCATCTGACCGTGCAGGAAAACATCATGCTCGCGCTGCGGCACGTCAAGAAGAAGCCACGCGACGAAGCGCGCCGGATCGCGCTTGCGGTGCTCGAACAAGTCGGACTGGAGCAGAAAGCCGATGCGTATCCCGAGCAATTGTCGGGCGGCCAGCAGCAGCGCGTGGCGATCGCGCGCTCGCTCGCGATGTCACCCAAGGTCATGCTGTTCGACGAAGTGACCTCGGCGCTCGACCCTCAGCTAACGGGCGAAGTGCTGCGCGTAATGGAGGATCTCGCCGCCGACGGCATGACGATGATCCTTGTCACGCACGAGATGGCGTTTGCCAAGCGCATGGCCGACCGCATCATCTATATGCACCATGGCAAGGTCTGGGAAGTGGGCGGCGGCGACATGCTCGATGCGCCGCAAACGCCCGAACTACGCGCCTTTTTGAACAACGGCCTTTGAAGCCGCCGAATATCGAACCGACTATAAAACGGAGACAACCATGAAACTGAACCGATTCGTGATGCGTGGATGTGTCGCGGCGCTCGTGCTTGCAGGCGTCTCGCACGCGGCATTCGCGGACCAGCTCGACGACATCAAGAAGGCGGGCAAGGTGCGCGTGGCGATCGCCATGGGCACGCCGCTTTTCAGCTACGCCGACGCCAACCTGCAACCCGCCGGCTCCGACGTGGACACGGCGGCGGCCCTCGCCAAGGATCTCGGCGTCAAGCTCGAACTCGTGCAGATCACGAACGCCGCACGCGTGCCGACGTTGCAGGCGCAACGCGCGGATCTCGTGATCGCCGATTTGTCGATTACGCCGGAACGCGCCAAAGTGGTCGATTTTTCGATTCCCTACGCGGTCATCACGATCATCGTCGGCGGCCCGAAGGAAATCAAGATCAAAAACTATGACGATCTGAACGGCAAGACCATCGGCCTCACGCGCGCAACGGTCAACGACACGATCACGACGCAAATGGCAAAGGGCGCGCAGATTCAGCGTTACGAGGACGACGCGACGCTGATCACATCGATGGTCACGGGACAAGTGGAAGTGTTTTCGAGCACGCCGTCGAATCTGGCTGAAATGGCGAAACGCGCGCCGCAGCGCAATCTCGAACTGAAATTCGAACAGAAGGATTTCGACCTGGGCATTGCGATGAACAAGGATCAGCCGAAGCTCAAGGAATGGGTCAACAACTGGGTTAGCACGAATCAGAAGAACGGCAAACTGAACGCGATCTACAAGAAGTATCACGGACGCGATTTGCCGGCTAGCGTGACGAAGGGCTAAGCGCTTAGCGCCATTTGCCGCTAAAGAAAAAGCCGCGCCATGTGCGCGGTTTTTCTTTCATTGCGGCGGCTTCGATTCGTCGAGTTTGATCATCTGACCATGCCGCAGCACGGTGAATTCATCGGGCGGCATGCCCGCTTTTTCAGTCGCTTCGGCGAGCAGTTTTGGCGCTTCGTCGAGGGGATCGTCCGCGAGTTCGAACGTACCCCAGTGCACGCCGATGGATCGTTTTGCATGTACGTCGCGATGAATCTGTACCGCTTCGGCGGGCGTCACGTGTTGCGCCTGCATAAACCAGCGCGGCGCGTAAGCGCCAATCGGAATGAGCGCTAGATCGAATCCGCCGAATTTCTTGCCGATATCGTCGAAGTCTTTTGAATACCCCGTGTCGCCCGCGAAATAAAACGAGAACGGATGCGCGCTCTGCGGCGGCGTCGTGACGACCCAGCCGCCCCACAAGGTTTCCGAACGATCCGTCAGCGTGCGTGCCGACCAGTGCTGCGCGGGCACGAACGTTATATCGAGACCCGCTGCGTGCGTCATATTCCACCAGTCGAGTTCCTGCACGTTCGTCACGCCATGATCGTTCATCCACGCCTTGATGCCGAGCGGCACGAGAAAGAGCGGCGGCCCGCCAGCCTGCGCGTTAAGCCGTTCGACGCTTGCTGTATCGAGATGATCGTAGTGGTTATGCGAGATCACCACGATGTCGATATGCGGCAGTTCATCGAGTGACAGGCCCGGCGGAACCTTGCGCTTCGGACCCGCGAACTGAACGGGCGACGCGCGCTCCGAAAAAACCGGATCGGTCAGAATATTGACGCCGTTCATTTGCAGCAGCGCAGTGGAATGCCCGATCCACGTGAGCGTGTTTTCTGCACGATTCGCCTTGAGCCACGCAACATCCGGATGATCGACGGGAAAGCGATAGCCATTCTCGGGCGGTTTGGGCAGGCCTTGCGTCCAGCGTTCCCATTGCCATTTCAGGAAGGAGGGACGCGGCAATTGCGTGTAGTTGTTGTGATAGCCGCGGGCGTCGTGATGCGGCGTATCGGCCGGGGAGGTTTGAGCACTGACGTGACCGGTCGCGGCCAGCGAGGCGAATGCGACAGTGGCAGCGACGGCGTGGAAGAAGGCGGGACGGGTCATGATGATGGTTGCGCAATGCGCGTTCCCGTCGCGGTTATCGTGAGGCCCAGAATTCGCGTTGCACGCGCAGCACTTCTTCTTCGATCTCGTCGATAGGTCCGATCAGTTCGACTGGCTTCTGACCGTGATCGAATACATAGCGCGAATCGACGCTCATCGTGGGGTTCTCGCTGTGATCGCCTGTCGCTTCGAGCAAGCGCGCTTCGGTCATACCGTAGACAACGCGTCCGATATTGGCCCAGTACGCGGTGCCGGCGCACATGCAGCACGGCTCGACGGACGTATAGAGCGTGCAGCCCCATAGATATTCCGGCGTGAAGTTGAGTGCCGCGACGCGGGCGAGCACGGACTCGGCGTGGTTCACGGTGTCGACATTGCCTTGCTCCATCAGGACGGTTTCCTGATCGGGACCGACGAGGATTGCGCCGAAGGGATGATGACCGAGCTTCGTTGCGCGTTCTGCGACGGCGCAGGAGTGGCGCAGGTGGCGCAGGATCTGTTCGCGTGTTGGGGTGAGTCCCTGTGCGGGGAGATCGGAGGCGGGTGCTTGTGCTGGCTTGACTGTGATGCTCATGTTCGGCTCCGGACGTTTGTTCGAGTGCTCGAAGGATACCGTAGGCGGGGTTTTTTATTTTTTGGTTTTGCTGGCGCTGGGTGGTCCTGTTTGCCTGCGCTTTTTGGGAGCTTGGTTTCGCCTAGGTCTGTTAGCGCGCCGCTGTGCGCGGCAGGTTGGCGCCGTGGGGCGGCTTGAGGGTGGGTTATAGCGTTCCGATGTTCGGGCAGAAAGCACTGAACGACAACAAACCATCAAACCCAACCCAGCGACGCCACAAAAAAATCACGCCTCAACGCGGTACCGCCGCGTCCTTCTCGCGGCCACCCCGCGAAGCCCGCTGCCCAACAGCGCGCCCGCCAAAAACCGCAACAACGAGCGTGGCGAACAGCAGCGAAAACAGTGCGAGACGCAGCCCGACCACACCTGCACCGAAGCCAATGAGCGGCGGCCCGATCAAAAAGCCCGCATAACCCGCGGTGGCGGCCATCGAGACACCGGTCGCGGGCACCGGCGTCGATCGGCCCGCGGCGCTAAAGATCACCGGCACGATGTTCGCGAGGCCCACGCCCACGAGCGCGAATCCGACGCAGGCCGTCACCGCCGAAGGCCATCCGAGTACAAGCGCCAGTCCCACGGCCGAAATGACGCCGCCAATCGCGACCACGCTGCGCGAGCCGAGCCGCTTCACCGACACATCGCCGATCACGCGGCACGCAGCCATCGCGAATGCGAACGACGTATAACCGAGCGCGGCGGCGCTGGCGTCGCCGTTGAGTGTGGCGCGCAGGAACACCGCGCTCCAATCGGCCACGGCGCCCTCCACGAGCATGCACAAAAAAGCCAGCATCGCGAGCTTCATCACGGCTGCACTCGGGATGGCGAGTCCGTGCGACGCCTCGCTTTCCTCCATGCCGTGGGTGTCGTGGATATCGCGGGATGCTCGAAGGTCGCGCAACGCGACGAGCGCCGCCGTGACGACGAGCGCACCGACGACCGCCGCGGGTATCGCCAGTCCGGCGGACACGCTCGGCGATGCCTTCTGAATGGCCGCGCCGAATGCCGCGCCGAGCAATCCGCCGAAACTCCACGCCGCATGAAACGACGACATGATCGGCGCGTGCCAGCGCGATTCGATCGTGCTCGCGTGTCCGTTCATCGACACATCGAGCGCGCCGTTCGATGCACCGAGCGCGAACAGCACAAGTGCGAGGCACGCAAAGTTGGGCATCAGCGCGGGGAGCGGCAGCAGGACGGCAAACGCGACGCCGAGCAACGCCGTGGCGCGCCCGCTGCCCATGCGCGGTGCGAGTTTCCCGGCGAGCGGCATCGCGATGATCGCGCCCAGCGCAAACGCGAACAGAGCAAGACCGAGCATGGTGTCGGAGAGACCGAGCATTTCCTTCACGCGCGGCACTTCCACGGCCCAGGCGCCGATGCCCAGCCCGTTCGCCAGAAAGATGGCGAGTGTGGCGAAACGTTCCTTGACGGGTCTCATGCGCGCGCCACCAGGACACGGCCGCAATGCGACTGATAGGCCGAGAAGATCATATTGCCCACGTCGGATTCGAGGATCAGGCAGTCTATCGACGCCGACGATGTCACGTGGTAAGGCGTTGCCGTCATCAATTTCTCGGTGAGCATGGCGAGGGCGACCTGTCCGCTGGATTCGACCATCGCCCGTTTGAGTTCGGCCTCTTCGGCGTCGAATGCGCCGACGCCTTCGAGCGGATCGATCGAGCACGCGCCGAGAAAGCACAGATCGGCGCGGATGCGCTGGACCTGCAACAGCGCCGTCGATCCCATCGATCCGCCGCTTTGCGCGCTCATCTGGCCGCCGATCAGGATGGTGTTGAAGCCGCCGCGCAGCGTGAGGCTCGACGCGGCATCGGGCGAATTCGTGATGACGGTGAGATTGATGTCGCTCGGCAGCGCCGCCGCGATGGCCGTGTTGGTCGTGCCGGCGTCGAGCAGCACGACGGAGTTGCTCCGGACCAGGGAAACGGCCGTGCGCGCGAGGCGCGCCTTGCGGTCGGACGCTTCGCGCGCACGCTCCGCTGCCGGCGCGCTGGCGGGTGAATTCAACAATGCGCCGCCGTAGACGCGCTTGCAGTGTCCGGCGGCCGCGAGCGCGCGCAGATGGCGGCGGATCGTATGTTCCGAGGTGCCGAATTCAACCGCGAGCGCCGACGCGGAAACTCGCCCTTGTTGGCGCAGGCGCGCGAGAATTTCCAGTTCGCGCTCGTTGGGAAGGAGGGATTCGGGGACATCGCGCAGCAGCATGATTGCGTTCCTTGCGGGATTAATCGAGCAACAATGTGCATCAGTGTGCAAGATCGAGCGGGATCGGTCAAGCGCAATCCGTTCGCACACGTGAACGCCGCTCGTGATAATTTTTGGCGCGAATACACTCGCTATCGATCAAAGAGGAGAGCGTCATGCCGCGTTTCGTCGTTCGCAGGTCAAGAGTGCATGGTCGCGGCGTCTTCGCGACAACCGGTATCGATTGCGGCACGCGGCTGCTGGAATACACCGGACGGGTGACCTCGTGGGGGCGCGCGGTGCAGACGTACCGCAGGAGCGGCGCAGAGAGCGGCCACACGTTTTTCTTCGGTCTGGAGGACGGGCGAGTGATCGACGGCGGATGCGGCGGAAATTCGTCGCGCTGGCTCAATCACGGCTGCGAGCCGAACTGCGAGGCGGTGGAGCTGGACGGACGCGTGTTTATCGAGGTGATCGCAGACATTGCGCCCGGCGACGAATTGCTGATCGACTACAGATTGCAGACAGAAGCACGGACCTCGGCGCGGCTGCGCGAGCAATACCGCTGCCGGTGCGGCGCGCAACATTGCCGCGGGACCATGCTCGAACGTGCATGAGGGACATCGCGAGACGGCGCTCAGGCGCGCCCGTCTGCATCTGTATTAAGCGGCGCTCAGCCCTTCACCAGCCCGCCGTCCACCACGAGATTTTGACCCGTCACCGCGCGCGCCCATGGCGAGAGGAAGAACAGCACGGCATCGGCGAACTCGGCGGGCGTCGTGACCCGGCGCAGCGGCGTGAGACTGGCAATCAAGTCGAACACCGCTTCCGGCGTGGCGGCGCTTGCGTCGGTGGTCCGCAACAGACCGCCCGACACCATGTTCACCGTGATGTTGTCCGGACCGAGATCGTTCGATGCCGTGCGCGTCAGCGATAGCAATGCAGCTTTCGCGGCCGTGTAGTCGTGATACGGCACGACAGGGTTCTGAAACAGGTTCGTCCCGACATTGACGATCCGCCCGAACTTCTTCGCGCGCATTCCGGGGAGCGCGGCTTGCAGCGTGTTGAGCGCGCCCTTCACCGAACCGTCGAGTTGCTGCTGCATGCGCGACCATTCGATCTCGCCGATCTTCGGCCGGGCGTCGCCGTCGAACTGAAAATGCGCGAGCGCATTGTTCACGATCGAGACGACGGGATGCCCGCTCGCGTCCTCCGCCGCCCGGAAAAGCCGCGCGACTTCGGTGGCGTCGGTTACGTCGGCTTGCAGCGCGATCACGCGCGGACCGAGTTCATCGGCGAGCGCGCGGGCCGCCTGCTCGCTTTGCCGGTAATTCACGATGACGCCCGCGCCTTCGCGCGCCAACGCACGCGTAATGGCCGCGCCCAGACCCCGCGCGCCGCCGGTGACGAGTACCCACTGTTCCGATAAGAGCATGTCGTTCTCAAAATTCGTTGAGCGCCGATTGTCGCCTAAAAAGCGCGAACGCGGTCGGTCGAAAGCTCGCGATAAAAGCAGGATAATAAGCATCGCGTGAGCGCGGCCCGATCGAGGCGCGAGCACTGCGACCGTTAGCGCTCGAACACCAGGAGAAAACCACATGGCTGGCTGGCAGAACCGACGCGTGCTCGATCTTTTCGGGATCGACGCGCCCTTGATCGTCGCGCCGATGGCGGGCGCCGGCACGCCGGAACTTGCGATCGCCGTGAGCGAGGCGGGCGGACTTGGCTCGCTGCCGTGCGCGATGCTGAGCGTCGATCAGGCTCGCGATGCAATCGAGCAACTCCGGGCAGGAACGAGCAAATCCATCAACCTCAACTTCTTCTGCCATACGCCGCCGCAACCGGACGGCGCGCGAAATCTCGCGTGGCGGGCGCGGCTTGCGCGCTACTACGTCGAACTCGGACTGGACCCGGAAGCCACGCCGCCGGCAACCAGCCGCAATCCGTTCGACGATGCCTATTGCAAGCTCGTCGAAGCGTTTCGTCCCGAAGTCGTCAGTTTTCACTTCGGGCTGCCCGACGGTCCGCTGCTCGGTCGCGTCAAGGCGACGGGGGCGAAGGTGATGGCATCGGCGACCACCGTTGCGGAAGCGCGCTGGCTCGAAGCGCATGGCTGCGATGCGGTGATTGCGATGGGACTGGAGGCGGGCGGCCATCGCGGCAACTTTCTGACCGACGACATGAACACGCAAGCCGGCACGTTCGCGCTCGTGCCGCAGATCGCGGACGCGGTGTCCGTGCCGGTGATCGCGGCGGGAGGGGTCGCCGATGCGCGCTCGATCGTGGCGGCGTTGGCGCTTGGGGCGTCGGCGGTGCAGATCGGCACGGCCTACTTGTTCTGTCCCGAGGCGAAGATCAGCGGCCTGCACCGGCGCGCGCTGCGTGCGGCGACCGAGGACGGGACCGCGCTCACGAACCTGTTCACGGGCCGTCCGGCGCGCGGTATCGTCAATCGAGTGATGCGCGAAGTCGGTCCGCTGTCGCCGCTTGCGCCCGCTTTTCCGCTCGCGGGCGGCGCGCTCGCGCCGCTGAAAGGGAAGGCCGAGCAGGCGGGTTCCGACGATTTCACGAACCTGTGGTCGGGTCAATCCGCTCGGTTGGGACGCGAAATGCCGGCGCGCGATCTGACGCGAACGCTTATTGAAGAAACGCTTGCGCGGCTTGCTTCGTTCTAGCGCTGATAGCTGCTTAGAACTCCACGACCGCGAAATCTTCCTTGCCCACGTCGCAAAGCGGGCATCGCCAGCCGTCGGGGATATCGGCGAACAGGGTGCCGGGTGCAATGCCTTCTTCGGGGCAGCCCGCTTCTTCGTCGTAGATCCATCCGCAAATCACGCAGACCCATTGCCTGAATTCGCGCGATTGCCTCACGCGCGGCGCGCTGGGCGCTGCGTCCCGAACGTGTTCGGACGGTGTATCGAGGCTGACGACCGCCGGCGCCGACGACGCTCCTTCGACGGCGATCCGCTGCGTGAGACGCGCGAATAATTCACGCGCTTCGGTGTCGGACAATGCGATCTTGCAATCCCCGGAGTCGCGCCGACTCAAACGATCCGGCGAGAACTGGATTTCGACTGCAATGCCTTTTTTATACATGAACGATCATGGTGCGATGTCAAGCGAGGGCTCGAGTTTAGGGACAATCAGCGCTTCGATAAAGACTCATCGTAGAGACGCGCTATTTCCGCACGCGAAAGGATAAGGATTCGCCGCGCCGACACTTACGGACCTTTTCCGCGGAAACTTTATTGAAGATACAGGTGCGATAAGCTGGCGAAACTTGGCGCGCAGAAGCGACGCAGAAGCGACGCAGAAGCGATACGGTGCCGATCGGGACCGAAACGCCCCTGAAAGAAGGACCTAAAAGAAGGTGCATTTGTCGTCGCGCTGGCAGATTCATGCCCGTCTAGGTACGATGTCGTCAGTCCCGGCGCGCGAGCGCTTTCGCGTATCGTCGCCGCGTAATAACGAGGGGCCTATGGTACGTCTTGTGTTGCTGCTGATGGGTGTCGATTATCTTCGCGAACGCTGGCGCGGTCTTTTCGCGCTCGGCGTGATCTGGCTGCTCGCGGGGCTGATCATATTTATCGACGCCCTCGATAACGCGCTCTATTTTCCCATCGATTTCTTCGCCTACCTTTTCCTCGCGGAAGGACTCGGCACGCTCGCGGTCGCCTCGACCGGCGTCGGCGGACAACGCATTCTGCGTTACGTGAAGGGGTTTGCCGTTGTCATTGCGGCGGCGTTGATCTTCGCCGGGCATCATCACGGTAACTTCATCCTGTCGATGATTTTCGGCACGCTGTTTCTCGCTGACGGATTGCTGCAGTGCCTGTCGGCATACATGGTGCGATACCGGCGCTGGCGTCTCGCCTTCGCCTGGGGCGCGACCGAAATAGCGATCGCGATATTCTTCTATCAACCGTATCCGACCCATTACGTCGGCACGCTGCCGTACTGCCTTGGCTTGTTCCTCCTGTTCGGCGGGCTCAATATGATTTCGCTCGCGATGCGCGTCCGGCGTCTCGCCCGTAATCCCGCTTTTGCCACCGCCCGCAATCCGTCGGTTGAAGCCGAGACGCTGCCCGGCTCGCCGCGTTCGCCTGCTTTTGCACAATCGGAATGGGACGGGCCGCCTGCCGCGGACGAACGCGCGCTCACCGTGCATGTGTGGACACCGACGGGTTCGTCGAAAGCCGAGGCGCAAAATTATCCGATCGTCGACCGCTATATCGCCGCGGTCGATATCAACGGCGTCATCTCGACCGGGCACGCCGCGCTCGAAACGCCCGAGGGTATCTACATCAGCCTGTATCCCGGCGTGGAGATCGACCGCTCACCGGACGAGTTCGCGCGGCTCTTGCGCGCCACGCGCGAGAACGATATTCCGGGCGTGTTTCAGCCGGACTATGCAACGGAATCGAAGGCATGGTGCGCATCCACGGTGCAGGTGCGAATCCGCAACTACGATCCCGCGAAACTCGCGGCGTTCTGGGAGCGCTATCAGCAAGAGAAGATTTACAACCTGACGCATCGCAACTGTTCGAGCACGGTCGCGTATGCGCTGGAGGCGGCGATCGACGGCGCAGTGGGCCGCCTGCGCGGCGACCGTGCGGGATGGGGCGCGTTCATGCGCGTGCTCGTGACGCCGGAGTTGTGGGTCGCCGCGCAGATTCGCAAACGCGCCGTCACGATGGCGTGGACGCCCGGCCTGACGCTCGACTACGCACGCGCGCTCAGCATGCTCGCCGATCCACGGCCGTTCGCGTGGTGGAAGGTGGCACGCACGGCGCTTGGCCGGATCGTGCGTTCGCGGCGCGCTTGGCGCGAAGCGGATAGCGAGGCGAGCGGGACGCCGCGCGGGTGATGTTTTAACGCTTGCTTGAATGCTATGGAACATCAGCGCTGAAGCTCGCCGATACGCCGCTGCATACAGTCAGACGCAGCGAAAAAAACGGCAGGCGCTGTAAAACGTCCACCGCTTTTTCCTGCCCCCGTTCAGCTTTCCTCGGCCCACGCCATGTTTTCGCGCGCCATCAACGCCGACGAAGCCGCCGGACCGAACGTCCCAGCCGTATAAGTACGCGGCCGGTCGTTGAGTTCCTTCCAGCCTGCGAGAATCGGCTCGGCCCATTCCCACGCCGCTTCGAGTTCGTCGCGGCGCATGAAGTGCGTGAGACGGCCGCGAATCACATCGATAAGCAGCCGTTCATAGGCTTCCGCGCGACGCTCGGTGAAGGCCTGCTGCAAGTCCAGATTGAGGTTCACCGGCAGCATGTGCATGCCGCTGCCCGGTTCTTTCGCGAGCATCTGCAACTGGATGGATTCCTCCGGCTGCAACTGGATGATCAGCCGGTTGCCGTAATTGCGCGGTCCGCTCGGAATGATGGAAAACGGCAAGTCGGCGAATTCGATCACGATCTCCGACTGCTTCTTCTGCAAGCGCTTGCCCGTGCGCAGAAAGAACGGCACGTTTGCCCAGCGCCAGTTGTTGATATGCGCGCGCAGCGACACGAACGTTTCCGCGCGGCTGTCGGCCGGCACGTTGTCCTCTTCGAGATAACCCTTCACCGGTTCGCCCGCAATCGCGCCCGCCGCGTATTGTCCGCGCACGGTGTCGCGTGCGATATCGGCGAGCGACATCTTGCGCAGCGAGCGCAGCACCTTGAGTTTTTCGTCGCGGACGGCGTCCGGATCGAGCGATACGGGCGGCTCCATTGCGACGATGCACAGCAGTTGCAGCAGATGGTTCTGCACCATGTCGCGCAGCGCGCCGGTCTGATCGTAGAAGCCCGCGCGACTTCCCACGCCGACCGTTTCCGCCACGGTGATCTGCACGCTCTTGATGTACGGCGCCTGCCACAGCGGACCGAAGATCGCGTTGCCGAAGCGCAGGACCATGAGGTTCTGCACGGTCTCCTTGCCGAGGTAATGGTCGATCCGGTAGATCTGCGCTTCCTTGAAATGCGTACCGACCGACGAATTGATCGCCTGCGCCGACGCGAGATCGTGGCCGAGCGGCTTTTCGAGCACGACGCGCGCACGCTCATCGACCAGACCGGCCGCCGCGAGGTTGTCGCAGATGGTGGTAAAGAGATCCGGCGACGTCGCGAGGTAGAACACGCGCTGCACATCCGGACGCGACGCTTGGGCGAGCCGCTCGTAATCGGCGGGCGAATCGATGTCGATACGCACGTACTCGAACAGCGCCAGAAACTTGTCCCATGCCTGGGGATCGAGCGCCTTTTTATCGACGAACGGTTTGGACTGTTCTTCCATGAACGTCAGATACTGGTCACGCGACCAGTCGCGGCGGCCGATCGCGATGATGCGCGTCTCGGGCGGCAAATTGCAGTGCAGATGCGCCATGAAAAGCGCCGGCAGCAGCTTGCGGGCGGAAAGATCGCCTGCGCCGCCGAAGATGATCATGTCGACAGGAAGGTCGGACTGTGCGGAACGGTTTTGCGTCGTCATAGTGCCTGGGGCATCGCCGGTGAAGGTTCGGAAAAGCGGGTGAAATTGCCTCGCGACGCTAATGGTGCATGTTTCCTGCGTTTTTTGCATGCTCGGTGCTGCAGAAAGCGTCCCGCACGCTCATGCGATGGCCGCGCGGGTGAGCGCGTCGGCGAGAAGGCGCGCGGCCGGCGCGAGCGGTACGCCGCGCCGCGTCACCAGCTCGTACGGTTCGCTGCGCGAGCCGATCGGCAGCGCCAACGTGTGTGTCAGACCGTGCATCGAGCAGAATCGAGCAACATCCACCGAGACGAGCGCCACGAACGACGGGTTCTTCTGAATGAGCGACAGCGTGGCGAAGGCGGACGTCGTTTCAAGCAGATGCAGCGGAAAACGCAGCCCCGCTTCGTGGAATTCTCGTTCGAGGAGCAGCCGCATCGGCATGTTCGCGCGATAGACGATCCAGCGAAACTGCGCAAGATCGCGCAGCGCGAGGTTCGGTGTATCGGCGCAGGGATGCGCGGCGTTCGCGACCACGGCAAGCGTCTCGTCCTGCACGACCGTGCTCTCGTAGAGATCGGGCGACGCGCTCACGCTGGTGCGGCAGACCGCCAGGTCGATGCGCCCGGCGTCAAGCAAACCGAGCAGCATCGCGCTCGTGTCTTCGACTATCTCGATCGACATCTCCGGCTGCTCCGCGATCACGCTTGTAATCGCGTCGGTCAGGAGCGGCACCGCACCCATGATGACGCCGACCGACACGCGCCCGCCGTGTCCGCGCATGATCCCGACGATTTCCTCGCGCAAGTGCGCCAGGTCCGTCTGGATCAGCCGCGCGTAGCGAATCACGCAATGTCCCACGGCGTTCGGGGCGAGTCCGCGATTCGTGCGGACAAACAGCGGCGTCCCGAAGGTGGTTTCGATCTCGCTCAGCGCCTTGCTCGCGCCCGGCTGCGTCAGCGCGACTTCGCGGGCGGCGGCGAGCAGCGAGCCGTGGTCGCCGAGCGCGATCAAGAGACGCAGTTGCTTCGTATGGAGCCGCGAGATGATGGAATTGAGCGAAGGCGTGGTCGGCATTCGGTTGTTTCCGATCTGAGTAAAAGTAATAGCTGTATCACATTCCGTCAGTTTCGGCGTGTCAATGCCGTCTCTATACTCGGACGGTCGTGTGCTCACTATAACTTTCCATCAATACTCCATGTCCCTTATCAACTACATCACGCAAATCCAGTTCGAATTCGGCGCAATCCGCCTGCTAAAGAGTGAATGCGAGCGCATCGGAATCCGCCGGCCGTTTATCGTGACGGACGCGGGCATCAAGGCGGCGGGCATTGTCGATACTGTGCTTGCCGCGCTCGGCGGCGAGACGAGCACGCCCGTGTTCGACCGCACGCCGCCCAATCCGAACGAGCGTGCAGTGCGTGAGGCCGTGGCGGAGTACCTCGCGCATGGATGCGACGGGATCGTGGCGGTTGGCGGCGGGTCGTCGATCGATCTGGCGAAGGGTGTCGCGGTGTGCGCGACGCATGAAGGGCCGCTGCAGAGTTTCGCCGTGATCGAGGGCGGCGCGGCCCGCATTACGGCCGCGACCGCACCGGTGATCGCCGTGCCGACGACGGCGGGCACTGGCAGCGAAGTGGGCCGCGGCGCGATCCTGATTCTCGACGATGGCCGCAAGGTTGGCGTTATTTCGCCGTACGTGGTGCCGAAATCGGCTATTTGCGATCCGGAACTCACGCTCGGATTGCCGCCTGCGATGACGGCCGCGACCGGCATGGACGCCATCGCGCACTGCCTCGAAACGTTCATGGCGCCGGTTTTCAATCCACCCGCCGACGGCATCGCGCTCGACGGCCTTTGGCGCGCCTGGCGGCACATTGAAACGGCCACGCGCGAGCCGGGCAATCGCGACGCGCGTCTGAACATGATGAGCGCTTCGATGCAGGGCGCGCTCGCTTTCCAGAAAGGGCTCGGATGCGTGCATAGCCTGAGCCATTCGCTCGGCGGCATCGATCCGCGTCTGCACCACGGCACGCTGAACGCGATCTTCTTGCCTGCGGTGATCGCGTTCAACGAGCCGGCCCCGTCGATGCAAACCGAGCACAA
Organism: Caballeronia sp. SL1002; assembly: GCF_057814995.1. NCBI lineage: Bacteria > Pseudomonadati > Pseudomonadota > Betaproteobacteria > Burkholderiales > Burkholderiaceae > Caballeronia > Caballeronia sp. SL1002. Next base: position 492,056 of record NZ_JBYMUW010000005.1, read on the forward strand.
ACTTGCGCGGATTGCGCAGGCGATGGGACTGGGACTCAACGCAAGCGCCGAAGTTGGCCCCGCGATCCGCGCGATGACCGCGCGCTTGGGTTTGCCCGGCGGCCTCGCGCAACTCGGCGTCACGCGCGAAATGTTTCCGCGCATCGTCGCCGGTGCGCTCAAGGACCATAGCCACAAGACGAATCCGCGCGAGGCGTCGGAAGCCGACTACACGGCGATGCTCGAAGCGTCCATGTAAGCATCCACGAGCGCGTGCTCGTTCATGCTCGCTGTCTCGATTAGCCGCGCGGGGGAATCTCCAGACCTTTCGCCACCGCCGGCCGGGCGACGAATGCGGCGAGCGCGCGCGTCACGTTCGGAAAGTCCTTGATGCCGACCAGATCGCCCGCTTCATAGAAGCCGATCAGGTTGCGCACCCACGGAAACGTGGCGATATCGGCGACCGTATAGGCGTCGCCCATGATCCACTCGCGCTCCGCCAGCCGCCCGTCGAGCACGCCGATTAGCCGCCGTGCTTCGGCCACGTAGCGGTCGCGCGGGCGCTTGTCCTCGTAATCCTTCCCCGCGAATTTGTTGAAGAACCCGAGCTGGCCGAACATCGGCCCGATGCCGCCCATCTGGAACATCAGCCACTGGAGCGTTTCGTAACGCGCGGCGGCGTCGTCGGGCATGAACTGGCCGGACTTGTCGGCGAGATAGATCAGGATCGCGCCAGATTCGAACAGCGCGAGCGGCTTGCCGCCGGGGCCGTCGGGATCCAGAATTGCCGGAATCTTGTTGTTCGGATTGAGCGACAGGAATTCAGGCGACATCTGGTCGTTGGTCTGGAAGCTGACGAGATGCGGCTCGTAGGGCAGGCCGGTTTCTTCGAGCATGATCGAAACCTTCACGCCGTTCGGCGTGGGCAACGAATAGAGCTGGATGCGCTCCGGATGGCTGGCGGGCCATTTTTTCATGATCGGGAAGGCGGAAAAATCAGGCATCGAGTGTCCTTTGGTCCTTTGATGGTTTAGTGGTCTAGGCAGCGATGGAAAGTCGGGCCGCTCGGCTCGCGCGCGGCGTGATCGTCAATATAAACACTTTGCGAAATTTTTGACGTGTCGGCGAAGGCTTCCCACGCGGTCGATCTCCGGGAAAACGGTATTAGACGATCGAGGCCATCAGGGAGGATGATGTGCTTCGCTCGGCCAGAAAATGAGCGCGTCTTCGACTCGCGGCGCGTGAACGTCTTACGGCGGCCTTTAGTGCGTCTTTCGGACTCTTTCGTGCAATAGGTAGGTTCACCACTTGCGGTGCGTGCATGTAAGGCGTGTTGTCAATGGACACGTATCACCGTTTTTCGCTAGCGAAGCAGCCAAGGGCAATGCCGAACGGCCGCAGGGCTTGCCGGGAATCGCAGCAAACAGCCACAGAAGCTGATCCGGCTTTTTCATTCAGGAGACGACAATGACGACGAAACCGCAATCACCCGGCGAGCCGGATGAACTGGACGCACACTCGGGCCAGAAGCGCTCGCAGACCCGCAAGGCGACTGCGAGCGGCTGGGTCGGCTCAGCGCTGGAATACTACGATTTCTTCATCTATGCGCAAGCCGCCGCGCTGATCTTCCCGCAGTTGTTCTTCCCCTCCGATAATCCTAAGACGGCCATCGTCGCATCGCTCGCGACTTACGGCGTCGGCTATGTTGCGCGCCCGATCGGCGCCATCTTTCTGGGTCACTGGGGCGACACTCACGGCCGCAAGAACGTGCTGCTGGTGTGCATGTTCCTGATGGGTTTCTCCACGATGGCAGTGGGCCTCTTGCCGACTTACCATCAGGTCGGCTTGCTCGCGCCGACCCTGCTCGTTCTGCTGCGGCTGATACAGGGCTTCGCGGTAGCCGGTGAAATCTCGGGCGCGAGTTCGATGATTCTCGAGCACGCGCCATTCGGGCGGCGCGGGTACTACGCGAGTTTCACGCTGCAAGGCGTGCAGGCCGGCCAGATCCTCGCGGCCGCCGTATTCCTTCCGCTCGCTTACTACATGCCGGAGGACGCCTTTAATTCCTGGGGCTGGCGCATTCCGTTCCTGCTGAGCGCGGGCGTGCTCATCGCGGGCTACATCATTCGGCGCGAAGTCACGGAGACGCCGGCCTTCGCGAAGGAAGGCGAAGGTGGCGAAGTCCCGAAGTCTCCGATCGTCGAGGCGTTCAAGTACAACTGGCGCGACATGGTGCGCGTGATCTGCTGCGCGTTGATGAACGTGATTCCGGTTGTCGCCACTATTTTCGGCGCGGCCTATGCGGTGCAGAAATCCTACGGAATCGGCTTCAGCAAGAGCGTCTATCTCTGGATCCCGGTGCTCGGTAATATCCTTGCCGTTCTGGTCATTCCGTATGTCGGCGATCTCTCCGACCGCATCGGCCGCAGATTGCCGATCATCGTCGGCGCGATCGGCTCGGGCCTCTGCTCGTTCGGTTATCTGTACGCGATCAGCATCTCCAGCGTGCCGCTCGCCATCGTCATGTCGCTGCTGATGTGGGGCGTCGTCTATCAGGGGTACAACGCGATCTTCCCGAGCTTCTATCCGGAATTGTTTCCGACGCGTTCCCGCGTATCGGCGATGGCGATTGCGCAGAACATCGGCACGACCATCACGGCGCTCATGCCGGCCTTGTTCGCGATCGTCGCGCCGCCCGGATCGACCAATGTCCCGATGGTAATCGGTTCGATCACGCTCGCCGTGACGATCGTCGCGGCCATCGCGGCTTGGAGCGCACGCGAAAACTATCGCGTGCGTCTGAGCGATCTCGGCGACCCGAATGCGGTGCCGATCGAGAAAGCGGAATACGACCGGTTGCGCGCGGAAACGCTGGTGGAAGAGAAAGCAGGCAAGAGTCGTAAAGTCGCCGCTTGAACGAAAGTGGCCGCACGTCGGCCACTTTCTGCGTTTTCAACCGGTCGGCGATAGTGGAAACGGGCTCGGGACACGCATTACAGGAGCGATTCAATGATCAGCGGAAAGACCACGCTCGTTGCCCACCTCGGGTATCCGACCGAGGCGTTCAAGGCGCCCATGATTTACAACCCGTGGTTCGACTCGCGCGGCATCGACGCCGTCGTCGTGCCGATGGGTGTCAAACCGGATGACTACGCCGCGTTCATCCCGTCCTTATTCCGCCTGAGCAATATTCGCGGGGCGCTTGTTACGATGCCGCACAAGATCGCGACGGTTGCACTCGTCGACGAGGTCACGCCGACTGCGCGTATCGCGGGCGCGTGCAACGCAATTCTGCTGCGCCCGGACGGTACGTTGCTCGGCGACCAGTTCGACGGCGCGGGCTTCGTGCGCGGCGTCGAAAGAAAGGGCTGCAAGCTGACGGGCGCGCGTGCAATGGTGCTCGGCAGCGGCGGCGTCGGTTCGGCGATCGCCGCGTCGCTCGCGGCGGCGGGGGTCGCGGATCTGGCGCTTTTCGATGCGAACGCGGCGTCCGTCGATGGGCTGGCCGAGCGCTTGCGCAGCCACTACCCGCAACTCGCGGTGACGACCGGCTCGAAAGATCCGGCGGGCTACGATGTGATTGTCAACGCAACGCCGCTAGGCATGAAGGACGATGATCCGTTACCCTTCGATATCGCGCGCATCTCGCCGTCCACGTTTGTCGGTGAAGTCGTGATGAAGTCCGAATACACGCCGCTTCTGCGCGCGGCGAAGGACAAGGGTTGCGCGGTGCAGGTCGGCACGGACATGCTGTTCGAAATGATTCCGGCGTACCTGGAATTCTTCGGTTTCGGCACGGCGACGCCAGACGAACTACGCGCGGTTTCGCAAATCAAATATTGACGCTCTTGGCGGGAAGGAAAATTCATGAAGAAAGTGCTCGTGCTTAACGGACCCAATCTCAACTTGCTGGGCCAGCGCGAACCGGGACAATACGGACACGACACGCTAGCGACCGTCGAAGCCATGTGCCAGGAGACGGGCAAGCGCCTTGGCGTGGAAGTGGAGTGCCGCCAGTCGAACCACGAGGGCGTGCTGATCGACTGGATTCAGGAAGCTGGACGTGAGGTTGCGGCGGGCAACATGCTCGGCGTCGTGATGAACCCCGGCGCGTACACGCATACTTCGGTCGCTCTGCACGACGCGATCAAAGGCGCGAGCGTACCGTTGATCGAACTGCACATTTCCAACGTGCATGCGCGTGAATCGTTCCGGCACCACTCGTTCATTTCGCCCGCGGCCCGCGGCATTATCGTCGGGCTGGGCGTGAAGGGGTATCCGATCGCCATCGACGCGCTCGTGCAGGTCACGCAGACGCAGTAACGCTCACAGTAGGGCTCGGAGACGGCGCCGCGTTCACTCGAACGTCTGCGCCATTTGCTGTGGCAAGGGCACGCGAAGCCACTTTTGCACGATGGTATTCAACTCGCCGTCCTTCTTGGCCGCGGTCAACACCGCGTTGACGCGGGCAAGCAGCGCGGGTTCGCTCTTGTTCAGCCCGACCCGGCAAGACGACTCGTGGATCACGTACTTCAGCACCGGCTTGTTCGGCGCGTCGGCGGGCATCATCGAGCCGAGCTTGGTCGCGACGAAATCGCCAGTGCCGATAAGCGGCACCTGACCCGCCACGTAAGCCGCGATCATGCCGTTGTTGTCGTCGTAGCGCTTGATCGTGGCCGTCGTCGGCACGGTCTTCGTGAGCATCAGATCCTGAAACGTGCCGCGCGCAACGCCTACGACCTTGTTCGCGAGATCGGCCGGTCCGTCCACCTTTAGACTTGCGGGACCGAAAACGCTGTTGTTATAGGGCGAATAGGGCTGCGAGAAATCGATCACCTTGTCGCGTTCCGCGTCCTTGCCCAAGGTCGAAATGACGAGGTCCACTTTATTCGTTTGCAAATACGGAATGCGGTTCGCGCTGGTCACCGGGACGAGTTCGAGCTTCGCGCCGAGCTTGCGCGCAAGCAGCCCAGCAACGTCGATATCGAGTCCCTCCACTTGCATGTTCGTCCCGACCGAGCCGAACGGCGCGAAGTCCTGAGGCACCGCCACGCGTAGCGTGCCGCGCTTTTGAATGTCGCCGAGCGTATCGGCGTGAACGGGCGCCATATGAACAAGCGTAGTGATAGCGGTCAGCGCAAGCGGCTGCAGAAAGCGTCGCAACAGGGTCGATATTTTCATGCGTGCAAGGGGCGTGTTGGCGTTTCGTGACGGCGCAAGACGCCGGGCGAGCCTTGACTATCGCATAAGAAAAACCGCCTCGGTCAAATTCGATCGGGCGGCGTGTGCTCATATCCAGCTACATCGCGCGGGCGCCGTCGTCGGTCATTTTCTTCGACGCCGACGACGCGTCGGTTTCCGGAGACGTGTCGGCAGGCTGTTTGGCCGGCGGCGCTTGATCCTTCGGCTCCTGATCCGTCACGTCGGTGCCGGGTTCGTTTTGCGGAATGCTCATCGCTTTCTCCTAAGGTTCGGACCTCGGCAATCGCAGCATCCGGCGTGCCTGCGCTCACTGCGAACGAATCACCTCCGAACGAAGCGTTTCATTCAAAGCGTCCGTGCGCGTGGCTTGTGCGTATTTATTGACACGCCTAAGCTTGAATGCGACCCGGGGCGAAATGGGGGCTAATGATGGGCGCTGCGTCTGGCAATGCGATGTTCGATCCGTGGCTAGCCGGTGCCTGGTGGCTGGCGCAAATGGCGGCTGCATCGCGTTCTCCATTTGGAGCCTTTAGTCTTACCGAGCCTGTTCTGCCTAACGGCACCTTTGCGGGTATTGTCATCAACGAAAACAATTCGACGGACCCGAGGGTGGAACATGCCATCGTGACCAAGGAAAGTTACGGCCGGCAGCTAGGACACATGATGGATGCGGTGGCCGTGCTGATCGACGAGCGGCCGGCGGCGGCTAAATCAAGCGATGCGCTGTCCGAATTCGAACGGCTTAAGCGAACCATCGACGGGATTAAGGAACGCGGTTCGCATGACCGCTTTGAGCGCGTCAAGACCGATCTCGAATGGCTTAGAAAGAATGCGGACGGCGAATATCGCGGACGCGTCCAGGAGCTTAAAGCGCTGATTGAAAAGCTCGGCTAGCTAGCCGCGACAATCACCGCCTCATTAGCGTGCAGATGGAATGCATCGCCGGCGGATGTTCCTTTGTCCCTGTCTTGCCGTGTCGACAGGACGATACTTCTCGCAGCCCGTGCGATTGTGGCGTTACTGTCACTCATGTTCAACGCGACGACGAACCGCCGGCCGGCAAGCACGCGTTCGTAGATCAGCACGTCGCCCATGACTTCTACGTGTTCGATCGATCCCGCCACAAACGCCGGCTCGCTTCGACGCAACGCCAATAGCCTTCGATACAACGCGAACATCGATGCATCGTCGTTCGATTGGGACGCCACGTCGTCACCATCGACACGGTTGACGGGAAGCCATGGCTCGCCGCTTGTGAAGCCCGCGTTCAGCGAGTTATCCCATTGCATTGGCGTGCGTTCGGGGTCACGCCCTTGACCGATGCCGGGCTGACGCAATTCGGCGGGATCGCGGATCCGGTCGGCGGGTATCGTGCCGTCCAGCATACCGAGTTCGTCGCCGTAATAGAGCGTCGGCGTTCCGCGCAGGGTGAGCAACAGGACGGCCGCGACCCGTGCCTGAGCCGGGCCGATTCGCGACGCGATACGCGGGTTGTCGTGATTGCCCAGCACCCAGTTCGGCCATGCACCGGGCGGCAACGCCCGCTCGTAATCCGTAATGGCGTGAGCAATGTCAACGGCTTTCCAGGGCGTCGTGACAAGCTGAAAATTGAACGGCATGTTCGCGCCGTCGCCTTCGTGGCCGTAGTAGCTCACGAGTTGCGTCACGGGCAAGTAGATCTCGCCAATCAGTACCCGCTCGCCGTATTCGTCAAGTGTCGCCCGCATCGCGCGAACGATGTCATGCACCTCCGGCTGGTCTTCGGTATAGGTCTGCAGCAAGCGGTGATGGTCCGGCTCGCCCGCGCGATAGAGCGGGTTAGGCGGGTTGTCGCGGAACTGCGCGTCCTTGATCAACAGCCACAGCACGTCGACACGGAATCCGTCGACGCCACGGTCGAGCCAGAAACGCAGTGCCGCAAGCATCGCGGCGCGTACGTCTGCGTTGCGCCAGTTGAGATCGGGCTGTTCGCGCAGGAACGCGTGATAGTAGTATTGCCCGGTCGTGGCATCCCATTGCCAGGCCGGTCCGCCCATGCGGCTGAGCCAGTTGTTCGGGGGTCCGCCATCGGCCGCCGGATCGCGCCACAAGTACCAGTCGCGCTTTGGATTGATTCGTGACGCGCGGCTTTCGAGGAACCAGGGATGCTGGTCGGAGGAGTGATTGGGAACGAAGTCGAGCAGAACTTTTAGCCCAAGCCGATGAGCTTTCGCAACCAGCCGGTCGAAGCCGGCTAGCGTTCCGAACATCGGGTCGATCGCGCAATAATCGGCCACGTCATAGCCAAAGTCCGCCATTGGGGAAGGGTAGACCGGCGAGATCCAGACCGCGTCCACGCCGAGTTGCACGAGATAGTCCAGGCGCTCCGTGATGCCGTCGAGATCGCCAATGCCATCACCATTGTGGTCCTGAAACGATCGCGGATACACTTGGTAGATGACGCCTTGCTGCCACCACGCGAGTTGCAACATAGTCCTTCCCATTAACGCTCAACGCAGGTTTGGAGACGACATAGAGACCTCATGCTAAACGATCTCTGGTACAAGAATGCGGTCATCTATTGCTTGTCCGTCGGCACTTTCATGGACGCGAACGGCGACGGAACCGGCGATTTTCAAGGGCTCATACGCCGTCTCGACTACCTGCAGGGTCTCGGCATTTCCACCGTGTGGCTGATGCCGTTCCAGCCGTCTCCCGGCCGCGACAACGGCTACGACATCTCCGATTACTACAACGTCGATCCGCGTTACGGCACGCTTGGCGATTTCGCCGAGTTCACGCACGCTTGCCGTCAACGCGGCTTGCGCGTGATGATCGACCTCGTGGTCAATCATACGTCGGACCGTCATCCGTGGTTTCGCGAAGCACGTAGCGATCCCGCTTCGAAATATCGTGACTGGTACGTATGGTCGGACAAGAAGCCGCCGAACGCTCGCGATGGCGTCGTGTTTCCCGGCGTGCAGAAGTCGACGTGGACCTACGATAAAGAAGCGAATCTCTGGTACTTCCACCGCTTTTACGATTTCCAGCCGGATCTGAACACAGCGAACCCGCATGTCCAGGCAGAGTTGCTCAAGATCATGGGATTCTGGATCCAGCTTGGCGTATCGGGTTTCCGGATGGACGCGGTGCCGTTCGTCATCGCGACTAAGGGCGCGAAGGTCAAGCGTCCGGTCGAGCAATACGACATGTTGCGGACGTTCCGTGAGTTCCTGCAATGGCGCAAAGGCGACGCGATCATTCTCGCCGAAGCGAATGTTCTGCCGGACACCGACCTCGATTATTTCGGCGATGACGGAGAGCGCCTGCAAATGATGTTCAATTTCCAGGTCAATCAGAACACGTTCTATACGCTTGCGACCGCGGACACCGCGCCGCTCAAGAAGGCGCTGATGTCGACGCGGCCACGCCCCGCGGCCGCGCAGTGGGGCGTGTTCCTCCGCAATCACGACGAGCTCGATCTCGGTCGCCTGACACCGGAACAACGCGCTGCGGTATTCGCGGAATTCGGTCCGGACGCGGATATGCAGCTTTACGGACGCGGCATTCGTCGCCGGCTTGCGCCGATGCTCAATGGCGACCGGAGGCGTCTGGAGCTTGCCTATAGCCTCATGCTCACGTTGCCGGGCACGCCGGTGATCCGCTATGGCGACGAGATCGGCATGGGCGACGATCTGCGGCTGCCCGAGCGAGAATGCGCACGCACGCCGATGCAATGGTCTGGCGAGCCGCACGCCGGATTCACGAAGAACGAACGGCCGGTTGCGCGCGTTATTTCGGATGGACCATACGGCTTCGAGCGCGTGAATGTCGCGAGTCAACGCCGCGATCCCGATTCGCTCCTCAACTGGACCGAGCGCGTGATTCGTATGCGTCGTGAGGTTCCGGAAATCAGCTGGGGCGATTTCGCCGTGTTGCGAACATCGCGGCAGGACGTGTTGGCTTTGCGTTACGACTGGCGTAACAACTCGGTGCTGTGCCTGCACAATTTCAGCGCCGCTGCGTGTACCGTGAAATTCCGCTCGGGCTGCTGCGATCCGGCCGAGGACCTGCTCGTGAGTCTCTTGTCCGACGATCACAGCCGCGCGGGCGACGACGGACGTCATAGCGTCGTGCTGGAGCCTTATGGATACCGCTGGTATCGCATGGGGGGGCTCGATTACCTGCTTAAGCGCAGCGAGGTCTAAGCGGATTGCTGCGGGTCGTCTACCCATCGGACATGGACGACTCGCACGGGAATGTCATGAGCCGTGCAATAGGCGAGCCAGCGGATCTGGTTATCTTGCAGCCGGTCTCCCGGACCCTTCACCTCGATCATTTCGTAGCGGCCTTCGGTCGGCCAGAATCGAATCAGATCGGGCAGGCCGGTGCGATGGCTTCCGACGTCGTTGGCAATGCGCGTGAAGCAAAGCTTGAGATGCGCGGCGGGAAAGCAGGTAAGCGCCGTTTCGAGCAGTTCGCCGGTCAGCACGCCCCAGTGAACGAACGGCGACTGTACGCCGCATTTCGCGGCGAATCGGGCTCGGATGAGCTGCTTGTATTCGTCGGTGTCCAGTTGCGTGAGACAGCGTTCGAACGCGTCGCGTCGACGCTCGTGGAAATCGGGCGCGTGGAGATCGGCGGGGCCGCGCTGAAAGGGATGGAAGAACGCGCCAGGCAGAGGCGCAAAAATCGCGTCCCAGCAGAGCAGACCGAACAGCGCATTGATCAAGGCGTTCTCGACATAGTGAACGGGTGCATCGGGATGAAACAGTGCTTCCCTGACCACTCTTTCGACAGAATCGGGCACCGTCGGCCTCGGTAGCGCGAGTTCGATACGATCGATACCTCGCGGCCGTTCGACGCGCTTCGCGGCGAGACCCAGCGTGCGCCGCAAACGCGGCAGCATCCGCGCGACCCGTTGGGCTTCCTCTTCGCTTTCTGGCTTGCCGTATGCGTCGAGCGCAAGATCGTAAGCGTGGGATACGAATCCGGATTGCTCGAGGACACGCAGACGCCGATGCCGTGCGCCTGGAAACCGGCAGTTCGAATACGCCTCAAGCGCGCGATCCCATTGCTTCTTGCGCTCGCAATACTGGCCGATTCGAAACAGCAGCTTCTGGCGCTTTTGTTCCAGCCAGGGCTGGCCGCAAGTCAGTGCTTCGATCTCGTGGATCATTTGTTCGAGCGTCGGTGCGCCATCGATCTGCTCGTAAGCATCCAGCAATTCGCGATAAGCGTGCAGTGACAGAAAGACGTCGATATCGAAGCGGCTTTGAAACGGCCGTGAGGTCGGATCGAATGCAACTTGCTCGTAACGAAACACGCCGAGATCCGTCAGAACGAATTCGGACCATCTCTGATGCAGATTGCCAAAAAACATCAGTCTTAGCCGATCGCAAAGCGAGTCGAGCTTGAAGCGAAAAATGCGCTCTGCGGAAGCGGGACGCCACGCGCCGTAGCGTTGCGCGGTCGTATCCCATGCATGCAGACTGTCGCGGAGTTCGGCCTTACGGGTATTCGAAGCCGCTAGCGCTTCCGGAAACATTTCGATGAGCTCGGCCTTGGTGTGCGAGTCGAATATTTCATCCAGCGTGAGTGTCGGATCGGCATCGATATAGCCTGGATCGCTAAGCCATTTAGCTGCCTGAACCGGACAGCCAATTTCCGCGTAGGCCAGCTTGCTTGTGCGAAAAAGCGGACCGTTGCGCATCAGCATGCGAACGACGAGCGCGCGCGATGGCAACGGCAACGCCGGGAATCGATCGAGAAACGCGCGTTCCTCGTCGTTCCACAGGTCGCCGTAGCGCGCGTTCAACCAGTCGAGTGCGCGCTCGAAATTCAGAAGATAGTAATAGCGCCGCTGAAATTCGGCCGGGATCGGGACAAGAGTCATAAGTGCTGTATGGATATACAGCGCTTATGATACCGTCATCGCGAAAATTCAGCGAGTCGGCAGAGCCGACGTGCGCAGTTCTGCACGGAGCGCCTTGGCGGCATCGACCATGATTGCGAGTCAGCGGATCGGAGCGCGATATCGCGTCGCGAAACGCGCATTGGCTAGCCGGTCCCGGAATCGCGTTCCGATTCGATCCGCGAGGTGCTCGAACTTGCCTAGATCAAGCCGGGCGCTTAGCGCTCGCCAGTCACATTTCCAGTTGCAACGTCGATGCTTCGGCGGCCGGCACGGCGCAGCAAATCAGCGCTTCATCGGCGGCCACATCGAAGGACGGCGCATTCGAATATGCCACTTCGCCCTTCACGATCTTTGTCCGGCAGGTCCCGCAAGTTCCTCCGCGACATCCGAACTCGGGCTTAAGGCCCTGGCGTTCGGCCAGTTCCAGTAGAGTGCCGCTGCCGGGCGTCCAGTTCGCTTCCTTGCCCGATATCACGAAGGCTACGGGAACCGAGTTGTCGGCGGCCTCGGCTGCATGGCTGCGATCGTTATCGCGTTTCAATGCCGAAGGTCCGAACGATTCGGCGTGAATGCGCGCGTCCGCGACATTCAGCGCGCGCAAACCGTCATACATGGCTTGCATGAACGCGGAGGGGCCGCACAAGTAGAAGTCGTAGTCGTCGAAGGGGAGCTTTGCCCGCAGCAGATCCATATCGATACGTCCCGTCGCTTCACGATCCCGTCCGTGCTCGGCGTCCTCGGCATCGGTTAGCGTGCGCACGAGTTGCACGCTGCCCTGAGCGCGCGTCACGAGTTGCCGAAGTTCCGTATCGAATGCGCGTTCCTTGAGCGAATGCGCCGAATAGAACAGCCAGGTCGGGCGAATGCGGCGCTTGCGGAGTCCTTCATACACGACATCCTTAAGCATCGCGAGCATCGGCGTGATACCGATACCTGCCGCGAGCAGCACCGCCGGACGCGTTTCCAAAGCATCGATCACGAAACTTCCCGCTGGCGCGCGCGTTTCAACTAGATCGCCGACCTTGAGCGTGTCGTGAAGATGGCGCGACACGGCGCCTTCGCGCTTGACGCTGATGCGATACACGCCGTCCGACGGTGCAACCGAAAGCGTATAGGTGCGAATCACGGGCGTCGTGGCGCCGGGCAGCGTCACGCGAATGGGCAGGTGTTGCCCGGCACGATGTGCAATCAGCCCGGCGTGGTCGGCGGGTTCGAGATGGAACGAGCGGATCGCCGCGCTTTCATCGACGATTTTCGCGATCCGCATGGCGCGCCACGTGTCGGCATGCGCTATGGCAGCGAGCCGGCCAGCGGCTTCGTCCCACGTTCCCGTCATCAACGCATTCGGCGACGCGCCTTCGTCGCGCAACTCGCCCGCATGATTGCGCTCGCGGGTCCAGACAAGCGGCAGCGCCTGCCGCCGATACACCACGCGACGCGGCATGAAGCGCCACACGCGTTCCGCGCCTTGAAACGCGGCGATATCCGGCGAGTCGAGAATGACCTCGGCGTCGCCCGACATTTGCAGCAAGTCGCCGGTCGAGAAGTCGGGGAACACCAGTCCCGCTTCCCCGTTCAACAGGATATTGCCGAGCGTGTTGAAGAAAAGATTCCCGGCGAAGTCCGGGATCGTCAGACCGCCGTCCGCATCGAGCCGGACGAACCCCGGCCTGCCGCCGCGATGCGATACGTCCACCTGTTGCCGTCCATCGTCGCGCTCTGCATATGACGCAACGAAAAACGTATCCGCTTGCGCGACGATCGCGCGAGCGCGCTCGTCGATATTCGTAGTCTCGCTTGCACCGAAGTCGGACGGCGAGCCGGGATCGCGCGTGAACGATGGTGCCCGCTTCTGAATGTATTGCGGACAGTTGCCGAAGCTCTGCTCGACACCGATCGCAAAGCCGTCCGCGTTCACGCGCCGCACCGTTCCGTTCATGCGGTTGCGACGGCGCGTAGAAAGGTCGATACCGAGCAGGGCAACAGGCTTCGCTTCGCCGATCCCGCGTGCCGCTGGGTCATCGGGTTCGGACGCGACGCGCAATTGCAGCGTCCGCGGATCCGGCGAATAGGTAAATCCCGGAAGCCCGGCGCGCACGGTTGCCCACGCGTCGCCGTTATCGTCGACCGTGCCGAGCACGACGAACGGCAACTGAGCGAAGAATGTCCGGTGTTGCTCGGGCATGCTCGATCTGACGACGCGCCGTCCGACTTCGCGCATTTTCTCTACCACGCCCGCATGCTGCTGCATCGCGAGCTCGCCGGCGTGCCACGCCGAGGCTTCTACTTGTGCAGACATGGCGATCACTCCGCGTAATCAAGCCGCCGTCAATCCGGCTCGGGTGGTCTGGAAGGGCACGAAGCCCGGCAGCGACTCGACGCGCGCAAGCCACGCGTTGACGTTCGCGTAGGGCGAGAGATCGACGAAGCCTTCGGGCGCGCGGGCGATATAGCTGTAGAGCGCGACATCGGCGATAGTCGGATGCGAGGCAGCGAGCCACTGCTCGCTGGCGAGATGCGATTCGATCAGCGTCAGGATGTGATGCGCACGCGCGATCACTTCGTCAGCGTTGAACGAGCGGCCGAACACCGTCACGAGCCGCGCCGCGGCGGGACCGTACATGATCTCGCCCGCCGCCACGGATAGCCACTTCTGCACCGCGGCTGCACCTTCGGGCGTCGTCGGCAACCAGTCGCTGCGCTTGAAGCGTGTCGCGAGATAAACGAGGATCGCGTTGGAATCGGTGACTACGGTTTCACCATCTACAAGCACCGGAATCTGCCCGAACGGATTCATCTTCAGAAACTCGGGCGCCCGGTGCGCGCCGTTAGCCAGATCGACTTCGATCAGCTCGGCGGCCACGTCGAGCAACGACACGAAAAGCACAGCGCGATGCGCGTGGCCGGACAGCGGGTGATGATATAGCTTCATTTTTTGCGGCTCCTTGAGTGCATACGTGGCGACATGAATGCATCCTAGGCGCGTTGCGCGCATTGAGAAACCAGCGCGGCGAGAATGCACTTTTCTCGTATCGAGAACGATCGGCGTTCCATTTAAGCTGGCTCAGGGCCTGCGGCGTGTTCACATCAATGGCCTTATTGAAAAGCTTTAAAAGAGGAGGTCACCGAAACTCCAATTTGAACGGCCGATTATTGATTGTCGCGTCAACGCGGCAAAGACAGCATGTCGAGCCTTGAAGCCGCATCTTCTCGCGATTGGACAAACCGGATGCGTTGTTTATCGCCTTCATCAATTTTGCGCTTGTCGCTGATGGGCTCAAATACTCTGCACATGCGCTAGCGAACACGAGCACTTGGCACAAAGGCCGTGCGGTGCTTACGCGGAACCGACTTGCAGCAGATTGCCGGCCATCTGCTGGCGCAAGGCGAGCCGCAATACGTGTTCTCGCTGAGGCCGATACCGACGCCGGGTGTGAGCGATACGCTGCTGACGCTCGACGCGCAGAAGCTGCATTACTACAACCAGCAGGAGACGTGGCAAATGCTGACGTGGCCGTCGAACGATCCGCAAAGTGCGGGCACGCGGCTCGAATGGCAGACCGACACGGCGGGCACGAACCGGAGCTTCGAGTACAGCGGACGGTGGGCGCTGCTGCGCATGCTGGAGCGCGCGACGGTCGAGCCCGTGGACAGCGCAACGTATCGACTGACGTGGCAGGCGAAACCCGCAAGCGTGGGTTCCATGCCAATGACGTCGCTGAAGGCGGACGCTCCGAAGGGCGAGTGGGACGAACCCGATACGGCGACGCTGACCGCGCAGGCACCGCTCGTCCCCGCGCCGTCGAACGTTACGCATCCGCTGCGCTACATGATCCGTACGGACGTGGGCAAGGGACCGCTCGAATTGCTTGCGTTGCGGGGTTTTGTGCTGCCCTCGCGGATCTTCGTCGAACGCGCCGCGCCGGCCGGTCGACTGCCGCAATCCAACGGTCCGCCGCCCCTGCCGAAGGCCGCTAGAGAGGCGGCGCGGCATGCGGAAGTGCCGATTCCGACGAGTCGCGGGCCGTCGTGAGAGATCGCCGAGCGGATGCACGATGCTGCGCAATGCTCAAATCGGGTTTCAGTGACTTCCATTTCCGAAGTTCACCGATAAACCCGTGAGCGTAAAAACATCCTAATTCAACCGGCTGTCCGCACGCAGCGTCTCGATGGCGAGATCAAGAAACGCGCGCACTTTGAGCGAGACATGTCGGCCTTCGCGATGCACCACGTTGATCGGCAACGCAGGCGGCTCGAACGTTTCGAGAAGCACCTTTAGCGTGCCGCTCCGCAACTCGGCTGCAATCTGATAAGAAAGCACACGCGCGATGCCGAAGCCCGCGACGGCCGCCGCGATGGCCGAGTCGTTCGTGGTCGTCGTTACGCGCGGTCGCAAATGCGCGATGGCTTCCTCTTGCCTTGCGTTGAAGCGCCACTCCGGCGACGCGGACCCGCCGCTCGATAGAATCGTCGTGTGATCGCCGAGATGTGCCGGGACGTGCGGCACACCGCGCTTCGCGAGATACGCGGGCGCGGCGCACACCACGCGGCGCACACTGCCCACACGCGTCGCCTGAAGCGAAGAATCCGGCAACTCGCCGATCCGCACGGCGACGTCGAGACCCTCGTCGACCAGATTGACGACGCGGTCAAGAAACCAGCATCCGAGCGTCACATCGGGATAGCGCGTCAGGTAGTCGAGCGCGATCGGCATCACGTATTCCTTGCCGAACAACATGGGCGCAGTCACGTTCAGCTGGCCGCGGGGCGCGGTATGCGCGCCTGCGGCCGCAATCTCCGCGTGATCGATTTCGCTGAGAATGCGCCGGCAGTCGTCCAGGTAAGCAGCGCCGATATCGGTCAGGCGGACGAGACGCGTAGTGCGCGTAAGCAGTCGCACGCCGAGATGTTCTTCGAGTTCGGTGACGACCCGGCTTATCACCGACGTCGAAATATCGAGCTTGCGAGCTGCCGCCGAAAACCCGCCGGTTTCCGCCACTGCGACGAAAGTGTGCATGGCCTGAAGTCGATCCATTCGATTCCCCGATATTTGTTCTGATTGCGCAAGCTTAGCCAATCGCAACGCACGCGCTAAATGCTGGCCAAAAATGGCGCGCTTCTAGCATGCACTTTTTCGGCGCTTACCGAAAACCCTTACCGGGAAACTCCGGGTATGGAAGAAAGCTTACGTTCCATACAATTTGTCGGAACAAGAAAACAAAACCTGGCTACGTTCCGGAGACCATCATGAGCATTCGTCTTAACTGCATTGCGTTCGCACTCGCCGCACTCGCTTCGAACGCGTACGCCGCCGACCCGATCAAGATCGGCGTGGATGGTCCGTTCACCGGCGGGTCGTCGTCGATGGGCGTCAGTATGCGCGACGGCGTGCGTCTCGCGACCGCTGAAATCAATAAGTCGGGCGGCGTACTCGGTCGCCAGTTGCAACTGGTCGAACGCGACGACGAGGCCAAGAACGAGCGCGGCGTGCAGATCGCACAGGAACTGATCAACAAGGAAAAAGTCGTGGCCGTGGTGGGCTATATCAACACCGGCGTCGCGCTCGCGTCGCAACGCTTCTTCCAGGAAGGCAAGATCCCCGTCTTCAATAATGTCGCGACCGGCTCGGTCATCACGAAGCAGTTCACCGATCAACCCGAGAACTATGTGTTCCGCAATGCGGCGGCGGATCGCATTCAGGCGCCGATGATCGTCGAGGAAGCGGTCACCAAGCGCGGCTTCAAAAAGGTTGCGATCCTCGCCGATTCGACTAACTACGGCCAACTGGGCCGCGAAGATCTGGATAAGGCGCTTGCAGCCAAGGGCGTCAAACCGGTCGCTGTCGAGAAGTTCAACATCAAGGACGTCGATATGACGGCGCAGCTTCTGAAGGCCAAGGAAGCGGGCGCGCAAGCGGTCCTGACCTATGGCATCGGTCCCGAACTCGCGCAGATTGCGAACGGCATGACGAAGCTCGGCTGGAAGGTGCCGCTGATCGGAAGCTGGACGCTTTCGATGGCGAACTATATCGACAACGCCGGCGCTAACGGCGAGGGCGCACGCATGCCGCAGACCTTCATTCAGGAGGCAAACACGCCTAAGCGCAAGGCGTTTATCGAGGCTTATCTGAAGGAGTTCAAGCCGAAGAACGACCGTATCGATTCACCGGTTTCAGCGGCGCAAGGGTACGACTCGATCTATCTGCTCGCCGCCGCGATCAAGCAGGCGGGATCGACGGATGGTCCCAAGGTCAAGGCCGCGCTCGAGTCGCTGAATACGAAAGTCGAAGGCGTAGTGATGGTCTACGACAAGCCTTTTTCTCGCGACGACCACGAAGCGGTGAGTCCTAACGTGCCGGTGGTGGGCGAAGTGAAGGGCGGTCGCGTGGTCTATGCCTACGACGCCGACAAGAGCGGCGGCGGACAGTTGCGCGCCAAGCAGGCATCGTCGAACTAAGCCGCGCGAGTGTATCGATCAAAAGCCGCGTCCGCTTAACAAGCGGAGGCGGCTTTACTTTGCGCGACGGCGTATCGCTTTAACGGCGCAACGCGGGTGCAACGCGGGTGCAATTCCTGGCCCCTGGCGCGGCATCCGGCAACCTTCGACATTCGGGCGGCACGCATGGCAATTCTTCTGCAACTTATCTATAGCGGCATCGCGCTAGGCATGATCTACGCGGTGATCGCGTTCGGTTATCAGCTAACGTTCGCGACTTCCGGCACGCTTAATTTCGGTCAGGGCGATGCGCTGATGCTCGGTGCGCTGGTCGGCCTGACACTCGTTTCGCTCGGCGTGAACTATTGGCTGATGATTCCCCTCGTGTGCATTTTCGGGCTGGCGCAAGGCGCGCTGGTCGAACGTGTGGGTGTGCGCCCGGCGATCAAGATCAAGTCGGAGTTCGGCTGGATCATGTCCACCATCGCGCTCGGCATCATCTTCAAGAACGTCGCGGAAAACGTCTGGGGGCGCGACGATCTGCGCTTTCCTTCGCCGCTGCCGGAAGCGCCGATCAAGATTTTCGGCGCGAACGTATTGCCGATGGAACTGCTGGTCGTGGCCGGCGCGCTCGTCATGATGCTTGCCGTGGAGTTCTTCAATCGCCGCACGATCTTCGGCAAGGCGGTCGTCGCGACCGCGAACGACCGCGATGCAGCCGCGCTGATGGGCATCAATACGGGGCTCGTCATCACGTTTTCGTACGCGCTGTCTTCGCTGACCGCCGCATTCGCGGGCGTGCTGATCGCGCCGCTCACGCTGACGGGCGCGACCATGGGCGCGGTGCTCGGCCTCAAGGCGTTCGCGGTGGCGATCATCGGCGGGTTGTCGAGCGGCATGGGCATTATCGTCGGCGGGATGATTCTCGGCATTGCAGAGACCACGACGGGCTTCTATCTGTCGACCGGTTACAAGGACGTGCCGGGGCTCGTGCTGCTGCTGATCGTTCTCGCGCTCAAGCCTGCCGGCCTGTTCGGCAAAACAGCGATCAAGAAAGTCTGAGGCCCGAGCGATGAACGCCGTCAAGCTATTGAAACTCCTTGCAGCCGTGCTCGGTCTGGCCGCGCTCGGCGCGTTTCCGGTGGTGTCGGGCAATCCGTACTACATCCACCTGATCGAAACCATCATGATCTACGCGATCCTGCTGTTCGGTCTCGACATCGTCGTGGGCTATACAGGGCAGGTTTCGCTCGGCCACGCGGGCCTTTTTGGCGTGGGCGCATACACGGCGGGCGTGCTGTTCATCAAGCTCGGCATGCCGTTTTACGTGACCGCGCCGCTCGCGATTTTCGTGACCGCCGGCTTCGGCGCGATCCTCGCGTTGCCCGCGTTGCGCGTCTCCGGTCCGTATCTCGCGATGGTGACGCTTGCGTTTGGCACGATCATCCAGATTCTCATCAACGAGATGGATTTTTTGACCAACGGTCCGATGGGGCTCAAGATTCCGAAGCCCGCGTTCGCCGGCCACAGCATGAGCGATAACGGCTTCTACTGGCTCGTCGCGGCGCTGCTGGTGGTGTCGCTCGTGGTCGTGCACCGCATACTGAAATCGCATTTGGGGCGCGCGTTCGAAGCGTTGCGCGACAGTCCGATCGCGTCCGACTGCATGGGCGTATCGGTGTATCGATACAAGGTCTACGCGTTCGTGATCAGCGCAGGATTCGCGGGTCTGGCGGGCTGCCTCTACTCGTATTCGGAGCAATACATCTCGCCGAATACGTATAACTTCGAACTCACGATCCTGTTCCTGCTTGCCATCATCATGGGCGGCCGCAAGACGCGCACGGGCGCGTTGCTCGGCTCGACCATCGTCGTGCTGCTACCCAAACTGCTCGACGATATTTCGATGTTTCGCGTGGTCGCAAGCGTGCTGGCTGCAGCGGTGGTCGTGGGCGCGGTGGTCGCGCTCATGCGCCGCGTCACCACGCCGCAAAAGGTGCTGATTCCCGTGGTCGGTACGGTCGGGCTCGCGGTGTTCTCTTTCTGGATCGATGCGCTCACGGATTGGCGGCTGACCATTTTCGGTCTGATGATTTTGCTGGTGGTGTACTACCTGCAGGACGGTGTGGTCGGATTTTTCCGCAAGATCGTGACGCACGGCCGGACGCGCACGGTGACCGTGGAAGTAGAAGATCTGAGCGGCGAAGGCCATGATGCGGTGAACGCGGTGAGTTCGGCGGACACCGGCAATATCATCGAGCTGAGCGGGATCGTGATGCAGTTCAGCGGCCTCAAGGCCCTGAACAATGTGGACTTGCGGGTGCGTCGCGGTTCCATTCATGGATTGATCGGCCCGAACGGTTCGGGCAAGAGCACGATGATGAACGTGCTGACCGGCATCTACGTGCCGACCTCGGGAACGATCGAATACGGCGGCGAATCGATTGCTGGACGGACGCCCGCGAAGATCGCGTTGTCCGGTATCGCGCGGACCTTCCAAAACGTGCAGTTGTTCGGCGAGATGACCGCGCTTGAGAACGTGCTGGTCGGATTGCATCATACGTTCCGGACCAGTCTCGCAGACGTCGGCCTGATGACGCCGCGCTATCGTCGCGAAGAATATGCGGCACGTGAGCGGGCTTTCAGTATGTTGCGGTTTGTCGGACTGGACGCGGTCGCTACTGAGGAGGCGCGCAATCTGCCCTACGGCAAGCAACGTCTGCTTGAAATAGCGCGCGCGCTTGCACTCGATCCGCAATTGCTGCTGCTCGATGAACCGGCCGCCGGACTGACCGCGCCGGATATCAAGGAACTCGTCGCCATCATCCGCAAAGTGCGCGCGCACGGCATCACGCTGATCCTGATCGAGCATCACATGGACGTGGTGATGAGCGTCTGCGATACCGTTTCAGTGCTGGATTTCGGGCAGAAAATCGCGGAAGGGCGTCCGGCGGAAGTGCAGGCGGACGAACGCGTGATCGAAGCGTATCTCGGCGGCCAGGCCGTCACGCACGCCTAGGAGGCGCGATGTTATCCATACGGGACCTGCATGCGGGATACGGCAAGGTGAAGGTGTTGCACGGCATTTCGATGGACGTGCCGAAGGCAAAAGTCGTGACCCTTATCGGCTCGAACGGCGCGGGAAAAACCACGACCATGCGCGCGATTTCCGGCATGATCCGGCCGACGTCTGGCGAGATCGTGATGGGTACGGGCGATCAGGCCAAGCGGATCGACTCGCTGGACGCGCACCGTATCGCGCGGCTCGGTCTCGCGCATTCGCCGGAAGGACGCCGCGTGTTCGCGACGATGTCGGTCACCGACAACCTCATTCTCGGTGCGTTTCCGCGCCTGACCTGGGCGCGTCCGCGAGGCGACGTGGCAGCGGATCTCGAACGGGCGATCGAATTATTTCCGCGTTTGAAGGAGCGGCGGCATCAGCTTGCCGGAACTTTGTCTGGCGGCGAACAGCAGATGCTCGCAATGGCGCGCGCGATCATGCTCAATCCCGACCTCGTACTGCTCGATGAACCGTCGATGGGTCTGGCACCTATTCTCGTCGAGGAAGTGTTTCGGATCATCGCTCGGCTGAAAGACGAAGGCGTGACGATGCTGCTGGTGGAGCAGTTCGCCGCGGCCGCGCTGAACGTCGCCGATTACGGATATGTGCTGGAAAATGGCCGCGTGGCGGCGCACGGGCCGGCGGAGCAGTTGAAGAACGATCCGTCAGTGCGCGCGGCCTATCTGGGCGCGGCTCATTAAACTTGCCCTCAATGCGACGGTGTGTCGCCAGCACCGGAATTCGCGTTCAAAACACGGTCGGCGCCCCCTGATACAATCGCCTTCTTTCAATATCGGTGCGCATTATGGGTTTCGAACAACTCGCTGAACTGAAGGACCAGCTCGCGAAATCGGCGAAGGCAGCGAAGGCGGCAAAGGCAGCGCAGTCGGCCAAGCCGGCCAATTCGCCACAGCCGGCGAAATCGGGCGGCTCGGCGAAACCGTCCGACGCGGCGAAAGCGGCGCATTCAGCCAAGCGCGGCAATGCGAGGCACAGCGATGCCAAGCGCGCCGATGCCAAGCCCGCCGATGCCAAGCGTGGCGACGCGAAGCACGCCGATGCCCAGAACGCCGATGCCAAGCGGTCGCCACGCCCGCCGCGCGCGCGCGCCGGCGCCCCTGCGGCTGCGCCGGTCAACGCCAAGCCCGTCGATCCCGTCGTGCATACGATCGGCAAGTTGCAAAAGCGTTTTCCCGCGGCTTTTCCGAAGAATCCGGCGCCCAAGGTGCCATTGAAGGTCGGGATTTTTGAGGACCTGCTGGCGCAATCCACGGAGCTTGGGCTTAGCAGCGCAGAGTTGCGCGATGCAATCAAGACGTGGTGTCGAGGCAGCCGCTATTGGTCTTGTCTGACGGATGACGCTGTGCGGGTCGATCTGACGGGCGGCGAAGCGGGTCGCGTCACGCAGCAGGAAGCGGCGGGCGCGGCGCGCCTGGAAGCGAACCGGATGGCGCGCGCGAAGGGCAAAACGGAAGCGAAAGCCGAGGTGAAGCCGGAAGCGGCGGCCGAAGCGAAGCCGGAAGCGGCGGCAGAGGTGAAGCCGGAAGCAGCGGCCGAAGCGAAGTCCGAAGCCACGCCCGAAGCCACGCCGGAAACTCCGCAAGACCCCAAGCAAGAAACCGTCGAAAATCCGCCGGGCGCCTAAGGCCACGGCGCTCGCGCGAGCCATTGCGCGAGCTTCAATCTGCGTATCCCGATACCGCCTCGTTCCTTCGGAACGAGGCGCGTTGCTTTGTGCCCCTGTGCCGCATTGATCTGTTTCACCTCGTCTCGCGATTTCGCCTAAAGAATCGTGTGCCTGCGCCGTTACCTAATCGAAAGGACACGCTTAAGTGGCCTAGAGACTAAACGCAGGCAAATCGATCCAGATGAAAAATATTAGCTTCAAGACCAAGCTTGTCAGCACGGTGTTATTCGTTTGGCTCAGCCTGTTGTTGCTGTGTACGCTCAACGCGCTCTCGACGCGAAACATGCTTGTGCATCAACGCGAGACCGCGCTCAAGGAGCAAGTCGATGCGTCGATGAGCGTGGTCAAGTACTACGTTCAGCAAGCGCAAAGCGGCAAGATGCCGCTTGCCGACGCCAAGAGCGCCGCGCTCACAAGTCTCCGCGCGATCCGCTACGGCGCGAGCGGTTATATGTTGATCGTCGATTCGCAGATGGTGCAGTTCCTGAATCCGATCCGCCCCGAGACCGAGATGAAGGTCAACGATCTCGTCGATCGTACCGGCAAGCACTTTACCGCCGAAATCGTGAAGCACGGCCTCGACGGCACTCATTTCACAAGTTACCTTTTCCCGAAACCGGGCGACACCGTACCGCTTCCGAAGCTCGCTTACGGCGACTACGTTCGCGAGTGGGACTGGCACGTCTACACGGGCGCATACCTCGACGACATCGATCGCGCGTTCTGGACCATCGCAATGAAGTCGTTCCTGATCGTATTCGCGATCGGCGTAGCGCTCACGATCGCGATGTCGTTCATCATCCGTAATGTGCTGCGAAGCATCGGCGGCGATCCGCTGGACGCGTCCGTGGTCTGCCGGCGGATCGCGGCGGGCGATCTCAGCGAGCACGTCGCGCTGAAAGAGGGCGACGGATCGAGCCTCATGCATTCGATGAAGACGATGCAGGAGCGTCTCACGGAAACGCTCGCGCAGATCAAGACGGTGGCCGACGGAATCACGGCGGCGTCGCGCGAAATCGCGGATGGGCACAACGATTTGTCGTCGCGCACGGAAGAGCAGGCGGCGTCGCTCGCGCAAACGGCGTCGAGCATGGACGAGTTGACGTCCACGGTCCGCCTTAATTCCGACAACGCAAGCCAGGGCAGTCAGCTTGCGGTCAACGCATCGTCCACGGTGGCGAGCGGCAACGGTATCGTCTCGCAAGTGGTCGAGACGATGGATCAGATCGCAGCGAGCTCGCGCAAGATCGTCGACATCATCGGCGTGATCGAAGGCATCGCTTTCCAGACCAACATCCTCGCGCTCAATGCAGCGGTCGAGGCGGCGCGTGCGGGCGAGCAGGGCCGCGGCTTCGCGGTCGTGGCATCCGAAGTCCGCGCGCTCGCGCAGCGCTCAGCGAGCGCGGCCAAGGACGTCAAGGTCCTGATCGACGAGTCCGTTGCCAAGGTGTCGAGCGGACAGGCACTCGCGCATCAGTCGGGCGAAACGATGCAGCAGATCCTGAGCGCCGTGATGCGCGTGACCGACATCATGGGCGAAATCTCGTCGGCATCGGTCGAACAGGCTCAGGGGATCGAACATGTGGGCGTCGCGGTTTCGCAGATGGATACCGTCACGCAGCAGAACGCGGCGCTCGTCGAAGAGGCGACGGCTGCGGCCGCTGCGCTCGCGGGCCAGGCCGATGAGCTTAAACGCACGATTTCGGTATTCAAGCTCGCCTGACGGTTCTAAAGCGCAGACTGTCCGTTAAGGACGAGGTTGTGTCCGGCGCGCCGGACTGCCTCGTGTACGGTGGAAGTTTGCAACGCACGCGGGACCCGTTTCGGCCCTTTCGAACGATGGCACAACTTCTCGAATCCTTGAATGAACTGGTCGTGCTCGTCGTACACCTGTTCACCCGCTAGCGTCCTCGTTACGCATGCGTGAAAGCGCATCGAATTCGCGGCCTGACGGCCGCGTTTTCAATTTCGGAGTTACGCTGCTGCGCTTGCCGCAGGGCCCCAAGTCCGGTCTAGCCGCGCTTACTCTTCATCGACCTCGCGGCCGCTATCCGGCTGAACGTCGCGATGATTGTCGGGAAGTAGCGTACGAAACGCCTCAATCTGCGCTTCCGACAACTCGACCGGCTTATCCAGCACGACCCAGTTCACTTGCTCGGTACAAGGCGGCGTCGTCAGCGAACCCACATAGCGCAATGCCCGGTATCCGTCCGGCAGCAATGCGGCCGGATCGATCGTCACGGGCGGTGCCGTCTCGCCTTCCGCCGGCAAATGGTCGAATAATGGAGCGAGCGCCTCGTTTTTTCGCCCTTCCTTGATGAACACGCCGACGACCGTCAGATTTCCTTTTCCGTCTTGATGAACCAGATGCAGTTCCATCGGATAACGCTTGCCGTCGACTTCGTGTTCGCTCGGCGTATGAAGGTGGAACTGCTTCAGTGTGTATGTATCGTTGTTAGAATCGAGAGCGTTTGCCGCATCGGCGGCACTTGCCTGGACCGTGTGACCGTTGTTCACCAGCGAAAATACGGCCGGCTGGTAATGGAACTGGAAATCGCGGGCATGACCGTGTTGCGCGCTTTCGGGGCGGAGATCGATCGGTGACTGAGAGTGACCGTCGCGACAAGTCGCGTTGTCCGCAGACAGGTCGGCCCAATGTGCCGGGCCGGTCTCGCCTTGATACGACCAGTGCAGCGTGCTAGCGTACGGGTCGGCCGCACAGGACATCGAGACGCGCAGGCTGCCGAGCAGCATCAGGTATTTTGGTAGCTTCATGGGAGATTTATGTCTGAAATGAGCAGCGAACGACTATCGCGCTCAGTGAGGATTGCGTAGTTAGCAAAGTGCGAAGGTTTTGGGCGATGTCGTCAAAAGTTAGCGAAGCTGCACACATCCGTTCGATGTTTGAGCGGTACTGTGAAGCCGGGTTCGCCTATCAGCGACGATACCCTGCGGCGAAAGTATCGAGGTGCGGCATGCGGGCGGCGATTCTACGCTTCAAAACATGCCTAAGAGATCGCTTTGTTTAGACCATGCGTAAATTTGACGAAACGTATAAACACGCTCGCGACGAAAGAGGTTCGGCTTTGCGGAAAGGGTCCGCCGCCGGGGAAAATTGTCGTGAGTCGCTGAGTTAAAACCGGTTAGACGCCAGGTGCGAAGTGCTTCGACATCGATCTGATTTTGCATTGCGCTTAAGCACGATAAAGCGAGGCTAAAGGGAACGGCTAGCCGTTCCCTTTAGCCTGCGCGAGCTTAAGCGCTAACGACCGAGGCTATGATAAAAGGCCGCGAGGTTGGCGATGTCGGCGTCGGACAAAGGCTGCGCCACCATCGACATCATCTCGTTCTTGCGCTCTCCGGATTTGAAATCGTTTAGCGCCTTCACGAGATAGTCCTCGTTCTGACCAGCCAGGTTAGCCGCTTCCGGAATCTTCGCGATACCGTCCATGCCGTGACACGACTGGCACAAGACGGCCTTCGCGCGCCCGGCGGCGACATCCGCCGCGTTCGCCACGCTCGCGACGCACACGGCCAGAACGCCGGCGATCACCAAGCGCCTCATTTCGATCCGCCGTAGGAAATGCGATAGATCGCACCGGCGTAGTCGTCGGAGACGAGGAGCGAGCCGTCCTGCAAGACCTGTACATCCACCGGACGCCCCATGTATTCGCCCGTGGACGTGAGCCATCCTTCAGCGAAGACTTCGGTTTCGCCAGCAGTGCCGTCGTCCTTGATGGCGGTATACATGATGCGCGCGCCGATCGGCTTGGTGCGGTTCCACGAGCCGTGTTCGGCGACGAAGATACCGCCCTGGTATTTCGCCGGGAACATCTTGCCCGAATAGAACGACATGCCGAGATCGGCCGCGTGCGGCGCGTATTCGACTTGCGGGAACACGACATTGGGCGGCGGCGTGCTGTCCTTGTAGTCCACGGTGCGGACCTTGCCGCCGCCGTACCACGGAAAGCCGAAGTTTTCGCCCGCCTTGGTCGCGTGATCGAGTTCGCCGGGAGGGGTGTCGTCGCCCATGCCGTCCACCTGGTTGTCGGTGAACCACAGCGTCTTGTCCTTCGGATTGAAATCGAGGCCGACCGAATTGCGCACACCGTGTGCGTATATTTCGCGATTCTTTCCGTCCTGATCCATCGCGATAATGCCTGCCAGACCGTTCTTGTCGAGCTCGGCCAGCTTGTCTTTGGCCGGCACATTCCAGGGCTGCCCCAGCGTGATGTAGAGACGCTTGTCCGGTCCGATGCGGCACGTGCGCGCGCCGTGATTGAAGCTCTCGAACTGCGTGGGGATCAGCTTGCCTTGCGGCACGACGACAGCCGCCGCGACATCGGGGCCGCCTTCGCCGAAGAACTGCGCCGCCGGAAACGCCAGCACGCGATTCTGCTCGACGATATACAGCACGCCATCCGGCGAAAAGCACACACCGTTCGGCACCTTGAACGTCACGGAACTCGCAAACGCCACGACGTCGTCGGCGACGCGCCGCTTCGTGCGATCGGTTACTTGCCAGACGCGCGCCTTGCGCGTGCCGACGAACACGACGCCCGTCGACGGCTCGATCGCCATGTGCCGTGCGTCGGGAACGACCGCGTATAACTCGATCTTGAAGCCGGGTGGAAGCTTGATGGTCTTCAGGTTTTCGCGAAGCGCGTCGGCGCGTGTGCCGGTCTGGGGCACTTGCTCGGCGGGCGCGGTGTTGCCGGTTTGCCTGAAGCCGGACAGCGTGCTGACGTTGTCGGACGCGGGTTGAGCGGGTTGCGCAGCTTGCGCCGCTGCGTGGAAGGTGAGTGCAGCACTGACGGCAATGGGCAAGAGCTTGAGCGTTGCGTTCATCTAAGTGTCTCCTGAGATGTGCTAAGACTTATGGAACTTCAAGTTCGACTGCAACTGCAAGAAAACGATGAACGCTCGCGGCGCGCCGGAGGGCGTCGAAGCGGGATTTAAGAGGAGGGGAGTGGAGTTGGTTGCGGCGCAGCAAGACGCTGCACTGCAGGAGCGCGACGCATTTGCCAAGCACACTGCGGTGGCTGACGCTTTCGCACACGTCGATTCCTGTCTTTTTCTTTATATGCGCAAATAAGTCTTCTTTATAGACGATAGATCGCTACATGGGGGGTTATTTCGCTACGCTCGGGGAATTGTCGCTGCGCTTGGGGATTGTCGCTGCGCTTGGGGATTGTCGCTGCGCTTGGATGGGTTGGGCTTTTGTATTTCTTGTTTTGGTGTGCTCGGTGGGTTTGCCTTCGTGCAGGTCTATTAGCTCGCCGCTGTGCTCGGCAGCAGTAGGTTCGGTTTCGTGGTGCCCTTTGCTTTTGTTTGCCTCTGCTTCTTGGGAACTTGCTTTCGTGTAGGTCTATTAGCACGCCGCTATGCGCGGCAGCAGTCACTTTCTTTGCTGCTGCAAAGAAAGTAACCAAAGAAAGCAGCTTATCCGCCTAAGTGTCCACCTCGAATAACAACAGGGATAGGCGCGCAGGCTGATTAGGTTAGCGTGCGCTTCAGCCGTATTGGCACAGCGCCCGTCAGTTCCATCCTCGCTGCGCGAGGACGACGGGCATAACAAAAAACCGGCGGTCGGCAGTCGGCAGTCGGCGGTCGGTTCGGTTTTTCGGTTATGCCTTGCCGGCAGGCACTTTGTGCCTGCGGGGATGGATGAGCGGCTCCACTTTGTAGTGTGGTGCGATGGCCGAATCAGCTTGCGCACCACTCCGGGTTACGGTTCGTGGTGGACACTTAGACGGTCACGCTGCTTTCTTTGGTTACTTTCTTTGCAGCAGCAAAGAAAGTGACTGCTGCCGCGCATAGCGGCGTGCTAATAGACCTACACGAAAGCAAGTTCCCAGAAACCGCAGGCAAACAAAAGCAAAGGGCGCCAGCAAACCAAACCGTTCGATACAGGTACATCAAGAAACCGACCCGACCACAAGCGCAAAAACGAAGCGCAACCCCCAAGCGAATGCAAAGAGCGCCCCGCCCCTAATCCCAAAAATTCCGAAACGCAGCCGCCGCGATCACCGGCACACAAAGCACGAGCGGAATCGCAAAATACGGAACCTCCATATCGACGACCCAGCTGTAGATCAGCCAGCCGATACCCGCCGCAAGCGTCGCAACGCCGATCAGCGCGGTGAGGATATTAAGCGTCAGGGCAGAGGGACGCCGGCGCGTGGGTTCTTTACTGGGAGGCGTATTCATCGCAAAGGGGCATCAAAAGTGCAACTGACAGATTGCCAATCTTACCCCAGCAGCGCCGCGAGCCAGCCCACAGCCCCATCAGCCCGCGATCAACTTCAGCCCCGCCGGCAGCGATTCTCCGAACACGCGGCGCTCATCCTCAGCGTCGAGTTCGACGACCTCGCGCACCATCGCGATCCAGTTGCCCGCCACATTCGCGTTTTCCAGCCGGCGAATCACACGCTCTCGGACATCCTGCGGCAAATCGCGCGAACGGTCGCCCGTCATGCGCGAAAGTTGGACTGCGGCGAACGCGGCCGGCTCGACCTTCTTCCAGTCGAGCGCAAGAATGGCGTCGAGCCACTCGCTCGCGATCTCCGGCGCGACCACGCCATGCGCGCTGCCATAAAACGGCCGGCGCGCGCCGATCCGCCCGATCGCCCACCATCCCTGATGATTCTCGGCGGGCTTAACGAGCCGCGCGAGCAGCTTCTGCGCAAGCGCAACCTTGCGCTCGACCGGCACGCGTTCGAGCGATGCGGCGAGCCGCACCATGTCGGCCACGCCGAATTTCGCGGGATCGAGCGTGGATTTTTGACGGCCCGTACCCGCTGCTTCGAGATAATCCATCGCGTCGAGCAGGCTCAGTTGCGCCGTTTCGTCGAGTCCGCCCGCCGCGCGCCGCCAGAGCGTCCACCATTCCGACCAGACCTGACTGTCGCCGACATACTGAATACCATCGTCGAAGAGCGGCCAGATTTGCGCGATTCGCCAGTCGTCGAGCGGGTAGCCAAAACCCGGACGCAGACAATATCCGACGAGGTTCAGCCAGAGACGTTCGTGATCGGCAGAGCGGCGGCGCCGTCGCGCGCGTTCGAGCAGCGCGCCGAATAATTCGCGCAGCAACGCAATGTCCCAGCTTTCGCGTGGCCCCAGCACGTGTTCCAGTTGCGCGCGCAAGCGCTTGATCTCTTTCGGTCCGACGTCGTGCGAACGCGCGCCGAAAGTGCGGTCGATCTGCTCGATGGCTTGATCGAGCAACGGGTGCGGCGTATCGAGCGATACAGCCGCGTTCGCGTCGTCGCGGCGTAGCTGGAATTCGAGTTGCCAGCGCTGTGGCGCACGCGGCGAAGCATCGGTTATTTCGATGCAATGCACTTCCAGCGTGCCGACTTCGGTCAGCGATGTCGTCAGGCGAACCCGCGTTTCGAGCGCGCGATTGTCGCCGCGCGGCTTCACGACGGTGGCGATCGGCGGCAAGCGGATGAAGTCGCCGGTCGAGACATCGGCCAGATCGCCCGGGCGATAAACCGTGTCGGCGGTGGACGAAACCAGGTGAAATTGCACGGGATGCCCGAGGCGCAGCGCGAAGACGCGATCGGCGAGTTCGATTTCGCGGCCTTCTTCCGTGCCGCGCGGCAACAGGCAGATGCCTTGCGCGGGTCCGTCAGCGACGGCGTTGTCGTCGAGCAGCAGGAAATAGCTGCGCGCCGCCCCGCCGCCGATGCGCGGCGCGTGTCCGTGGCGCGCGAGCCCGTAAGCCACAGCGCCTCGGGCGACGGCGACATCGGGATTGTCGTTGTGCAATACGGTCAGCGGCGCGCCGCGCCAGTTTTCCAGCGTGCTCGCGAGCCGCGCGGACAAGGCTTCGGCGCGAAACACGCCGCCGTTGAGCAACAGCGTGTCGGGCACCGGCAACGTTGCATCGGAAGCAGCATCGGACGCAGCATCGGACGCAGAAGCACCCGCGTGGCGACGCAAAAACGCGCCGATATGCCGCGTGATCGCCGGGTCGCTGGCATAGGGCAGGCCGAATTCGACCAGTCCGCCTCGCGCGCGGCGCGGCGCCTCGTCGGGTGACACCAGCGGGAAAAAGCCGTCCACGACGATCTGCTCGGCTTCCTGCCGTGTGATTTCCGCCGTCCGCGCCCCGCCGATCAACCGCGCGCCCGCGCCGAGCAGCGTCACCGAAGCCGATTCCGGCGCGTTCGGCCCGAGCAGCCGCTCCTTCGCGTCACGGCTGCGCTCGACCAGTTGCGACAAACTCGCAGCCGACAGACGCGGCCCGTCCGCGACAAGCCGCGTCTCGGCGAGATGCGCGAGCGCGAGATCCATGTTGTCGCCGCCGAGCATCAAATGATTGCCGACGCCCGTGCGCGTCAGGTGCGGCTCGCCGTCGCGCATGTCGACTTCGATCAGCGTGAGGTCGGTCGTCCCGCCGCCGACATCGCAGATCAACACGCGTTGCGTCGCGGCGAGATCCTGATCGAGCGTCGCGCGGTGACGGAATAGCCAGTCGTAGAACGCCGCCTGCGGTTCTTCGAGCAAGCGCAGCGCGGGCAGCTTCGCGATACGCGCGGCTTCTAGCGTGAGCGCACGCGCGCCGTCGTCGAAACTCGCGGGCACGGTGAGCACTACGTCCTGCTTTTCGAGCGGCGCGTCGGGAAAACGCTGGTTCCACGCGGCGCGCACATGTGCCAGATAGCTCGCGCTGGCATCGAGCGGCGAGACTTTGTTCACAGCATCGTCCGCGCCCCACGGCAGAATCGCCGCGCTACGATCGACCGAACCATGCGACAGCCAGCTTTTCGCGCTCGTGACGAGCCGTCCCGGAACCTGCGCGCCGAGCGTGCGCGCGAGCCGTCCGATCACGACCGGCGGCTCCGCGTTCTGCGCGCTCGGCCACGGCAGCGCCAGATCGTCGGCTTCAAGTTCGCCGCGCGCTGCGTGATAGCGCGCCGATGGCAGCAACGGCCGCGCGGCCACTTCGCCGGGCGCGACCAACTGGTCTATCTCGAAAACGCGAATATCCTCCGATCCCGCCGCGACATACGCGACGACCGTATTACTCGTGCCGAGATCGATACCGACGATATAGCGTTTCATCGCGGCGAGCGCCGATGCGTTTGTGCGCGCACTCAGGCGCTCGCCGCGCCGCGCACGTCGAATTCGACCTTCCAGCGCTCGTTCGTTCCGCGCGGCACGGCTTCGAGTTCGAGCGTGCCGGCCTCGGTCACGCGCGCGTGCAGCCTGACCGCGACCACTTCGCCGGGCGTGCGGCCTTCGGTCGGCAGCGTCGCCTGGATTTCGTCGAGTTCCTGGAGTTCGTCGGCAGTCCAGAAATCGAGCAAGGTGCCGACTTCATCCTGCCGCCGCACCGACGACCCGAAAAAGCGGAAATGCACCGGCTCGCCCACGACCAGCCCGAATTCCTGCGGCGGCAGTGCCGCTTCGGTGCCTTCCTCCATCCCGAACGGCGCGATGCAAAGCGCTTGCACGGGCGGTTCCATGCCGGGGACGGCCGGCATCGCCGATTCCACCGCGACGTAATACGCGCGCGCCGTGCCGCCGCGAATCCGCACGCCCTGACCGCGCCGCACGTAGCCGTAGTACGCCGCGCCGCGCGCGACCGCGCGGTCGAGATCCGCGCCTTCGAGCAGACGCGCCGCCGGTGCGCCTTCCGCCGCGAGCCAGCCGTTCAGATTGTCGAGAATGCGCTCGACCAGCAGCGCCGACTTGAACACGCCACCGTTGAACAGCACGGCGGTCGGATGCAGGAAAGTGCCGCCCGGCGAAACGAGATCGCGCAAGCCCTCGACATCGGCGAGCGCGGCGACCTGCTTGCCGAGAAACGCCGCCAGATGGCGGGTAATCGCCGCGTCCTGCGCGTAGGGCAGCCCGAGTTGCGTCAGGCCGACGCGCGCGCGGCTCGCGGGCCGCGCGGCTGCATCGACCCGCGGGAAAAAGCCTTCCAGAATGGTCTGCGTGAGTTCGGCGCGCGTGAGTTCCGTGCGCAGCGATCCGCCGATCAGCTTGGAGCCGCGGCTCGGGACGACGAGCGGAACGGTGTCGGTGGCGGGATCGGAGAGCAGTGTTTCCTTGGCCGCGCGGCACGCGTAGGTCAGGGCGCGCAACTGCCACGGGTCGGGCTGCGTGCCCGCCGCCGCGAGCTTACGTGCGACGCCGTAAGCGAGCGCGAGGTCCATGTTGTCGCCGCCGAGCAAAATATGCTCGCCGACCGCCACGCGATGCAGTTCCAGATTGCCTTCGCGCTCGACCACCGCGATCAGCGACAAATCGGTCGTGCCGCCGCCGACATCGACCACCAGAATCACGTCGCCGACTTTCACCTGCTTGCGCCACAGGCCGCCACTTTTCTCGATCCAGCTATACAGCGCGGCCTGCGGCTCTTCCAGCAGCGTCATGCGCCCGTAGCCCGCGGCTTCCGCCGCTTCGGCGGTCAGTTCGCGCGCGGCGGGATCGAAGGAAGCGGGGATCGTGACCGTGATGTCCTGTTGGTCGAACGGCGCGTCCGGATGCGCGTGATTCCACGCCTCGCGCAAGTGGACGAGATAACGCACCGACGATTCCAGCGGCGACACGCGCTCGACTTCCGGCGGTGCGTCGTTGGGCAGGATCGCCGCGCGGCGATCCACGCCGGGATGGCAGAGCCAGCTTTTCGCGCTGGAGACGAGGCGGATCGGCGTGGCCGCGCCCCGGCTGCGCGCCAGTTCGCCGACCGCGTAGTCGCGCCCGCCGGTCCACGGCAGGCCGAGATCGCCGGGCGTCAGTTCGCTCGGATGCGGCAGATAAAGGAACGACGGCAGCAGATCGTGCTCTTCGACCGCGCCGGGCGCGGTGAGCTGGGGGATCGGCAGGACTTGCTGCGTGGTCGTTTCGCCGTCGCTCGCGGTGAGATCGACGTAGGACAGCGCGCAGTGCGTCGTGCCGAGATCGACGCCGATGGAATAGCGGGCGGCGCTCACAGTTCCACCTCGGCCGGTGCGATGACCGAGGCGTCGTGGCGCGCCGCCAGTTTCGGCAGACGCACTTCCTCGACGCGCCAGCCGCGATGGCTCAGTTGACCGCTAAACGGCGCTTGACCGACGACATTGCCCGTCAGCCGGACCTCGCTCGCGTCGAAGCCGTCGGGCAAGGTGATGCGGCTGCCTTCGGTCTCGGCGCGGACCGGGCGGATCACGAAATGTTCGCGCAGCGTCGAGCGGCAGCCGTCGTGGACGAGGCGGGCGGCGGCGCCGATTTCGGCATCGGAATAAGCCGCGATGTCTTCTTCGACGAAATCGATGAACCGTGCGTCGCGCTGGAACAGGCCGAGAAGCTGGAGCGCGGCGTCGGGGCTGGCTTCCGTGAAGATGGGCGCGGCGGGCGCGGGCTGCTGAACCGGCGCGGGCGCGGCCTCCGTAGCGTCTGCATGAGCGACGCCGCTACGCAGACGCTGCACGCCCGCGGCCAGTTCGCCGCTGCCGAGAATGGCGAAGAAAGTCCCGATGGCAATGGAAATCCTGCCCAGGAAAGACGGATTCGACTCGGTCATAAATAGGCTCCTGATGATGTGCCGGCCGGTGGCGCGGGCTTTCCCGTCTCGCGAAAAAACTCTGGATGCCACCTGCCGTGGAATTCGATGTGCGCTCAAGCGTGCGGCCGAACCGCCGCGATACGGACGCTATTCTGCCCTGTGCCAAGGGAAATCTCGCGAAGCTGCGATTTTTCCGATTGCGGTGGCGTCCGGTTCCGCCCGGCTCCGCGCTGGAAAAAAGGCCGCCATGTTAGCGCAGTCGCCGTCCGCGAATCGCGTAATGCGCACAAAAGCGGCTCCGCAGGCAGCTATGGCCCGCAAAATCCCGGCCAAGCCCGCATTTATTGCAAATACCGTAAAACTTGCGTGTTAAATACGTCGAGCCGTCATATCCGATAAAATAGCGGGCTGACGGCCGAAATACGCCACGCGCGCGGCGTTCGTCGCCTGAACGCGCATCGCCATGCAATCGCCGTCCACGGTTTTTCAGGGCGCGATCTTGCCGGCCCGGTATCACCTTCGCTCCGCCTTTCATTTCACCACGCACCGAATCGAATATGTCCACATCGCCGAAGATCATCTACACCCTTACCGATGAAGCGCCCGCGCTGGCGACTTACTCGCTGCTCCCGATTGTCCAGGCCTTCACGCGCTCGTCGGGCATCGCGGTCGAAACGCGCGACATCTCGCTCGCCGGCCGGATCATCGCGGCGTTTCCCGACTATCTGACGGCGGAGCAAAAGGGTCCGGACGACCTCGCGGAGCTTGGTGCGCTCACCACGCGCCCGGAAGCGAACATCGTCAAGTTGCCGAACATCAGCGCATCGGTGCCGCAACTGAAGGCCGCGATCGCCGAGTTGCGCGATCAGGGCTACAAGCTGCCGGGCTATCCGGATGAAGCCAGGACCGACGCCGAAAAGGACGTCAAGGCCCGCTACGACAAGATCAAGGGCAGCGCGGTCAACCCGGTGCTGCGCGAAGGCAATTCGGATCGCCGTGCGCCGTTGTCGGTGAAGAACTACGCGCGCAAGCACCCGCACAAGATGGGCGCGTGGAGCGCGGATTCGAAGTCGCACGTCGCGCACATGAGCGCGGGCGATTTCTACGGCAGCGAGAAGTCGGCGCTGATCGGTGACGCGGGCAGCGTGAAGATCGAACTGACAGCCGCCGATGGCAGCAAGACGGTGCTCAAGGAAAAGACGGCGGTGAAGGCGGGCGAGATCATCGACGCGTCGGTGTTGAGCAAGAACGCGCTGCGCAGCTTCATCGAAGCTGAGATCGACGATGCCAAGCGCCGTGGCGTGCTGTTCTCGGTTCACCTGAAGGCCACGATGATGAAGGTGTCGGATCCGATCATCTTCGGTCAGGTGGTGTCGGTGTTCTACAAGGACGTGCTCGCGAAGCACGCGGAAGCGCTGGCGAAAGTCGGCTTCAACCCGAACAACGGTATCGGCGATCTGTACGCGCGCCTGAAGGATCTGCCCGCCGAAACGCGCGACGCCATCGAGGCGGATATCAAGGCGCAGTACGCCCAGCGCCCGCCGCTCGCGATGGTCAACTCGGACAAGGGCATCACGAGCCTGCACGTGCCGAGCGACGTGATCGTCGATGCGTCGATGCCCGCGATGATTCGCGAGTCCGGCAAGATGTGGGGCGCGGACGGCCAGTTGCACGACGCCAAGGCGGTCATTCCCGACCGTTGCTACGCGGGCGTGTATCAGGCGGTGATCGAGGATTGCAAGCAGCACGGCCCGTTCGATCCGGTCACGATGGGCAGCGTGCCCAATGTCGGCCTGATGGCGCAGGCGGCTGAGGAATACGGCTCGCACGACAAGACGTTCCAGATCGCAACGAACGGCGTGGTGCGCGTGACGGACGCGTCGGGCGCGGTGCTGATCGAGCAGCCGGTGGAAGCGGGCGATATCTGGCGCATGTGCCAGACCAAGGACGCGCCGGTTCAGGACTGGGTGAAGCTGGCCGTGAACCGGGCCCGCGCAACGGGCACGCCCGCCGTGTTCTGGCTCGATCCGGCGCGCGCGCACGACGCGCAGATCATCAAGAAGGTCGAGCAATATCTGAAGGATCACGACACGAACGGCCTCGATATTCGCGTGATGACGCCGGTCGAAGCCACGCGTTTTTCGATCGAACGTATTCGCGCGGGCAAGGACACGATTTCCGTGACCGGTAACGTGCTGCGCGATTACCTGACCGACCTGTTCCCGATCATGGAACTCGGCACCAGCGCGAAAATGTTGTCGGTGGTGCCGCTGATGGCCGGTGGCGGCATGTTCGAAACGGGCGCGGGCGGTTCGGCGCCGAAGCACGTCCAGCAACTCGTGGAAGAAGGTTTCCTGCGCTGGGATTCGCTGGGTGAATTCCTGGCGCTCGCCGCATCGCTCGAACATCTGGGCAATACGTATCAGAACGCGAAGGCGAAGGTGCTCGCGAAAACGCTGGATCAGGCGACGGGCAAGTTCCTCGATCTCGACAAGTCGCCCGCGCGGAAGGTCGGCGGTCTCGACAATCGCGGCAGCCACTTTTATCTGGGTCTGTATTGGGCCGAGGCGCTCGCCGCGCAAACCGAGGATGCCGCATTGCAGGCGCAATTCGCGGGCATCGCGAAGGCGCTCGGCGATAACGAAGCGCGCATCATCGAAGAACTGGGCGCGGCTCAGGGCAAAGCGGTGCAAATCGGCGGCTACTATCGTCCGAATGTCGATCTGACGAGCCAGGCCATGCGTCCGAGCGCGACGATGAACCGGGTGGTGGACGCAATCGCTTGATGATCGTTTGAGGTAGAACGGTCGCCGACCGGGCTTCGCGCCCGGCACGACGGCAACAAGCAGGTCAAAAGCGGGCGGATTGTGCGGTGAACCGGAAGCGGTTTGTCGCCGGTCCGCCCGTTTTGTTTCTGGCGCTCGAATGTCGCTCAGATATGGACGATTTCCCAATCGGCGATTTGTTCGGGAAGTTCGAGCGTCGCGGTATCCACTTCAGATGAATCCGGGCAGCAAAGACCGCGCGCCAGCACGTCCGCTGCCTGCTGCGCGCTCGCGAATGCGCCAAACGAATCGTTGCCCAACGTGGCTTCCCAGCCATCGCGTCCCGGCAAGATGTAGAACGATCCCTGCGCTGAGCCAAAGCGAAATCCTTTCATTTTTAGTCTCCGGAATGTCAAAAAAAGGGCGATTTCGTTGCGGTTCGTGCTTTCGACGCGCGGCGGCAGGATCGGCAATCTGGATGCCTCTCGGCGCTTACGCGTCATCTCATGTAAAAGAGTCTACGCGCCGGATCGTTTTCGACGAGGGCGAATATCGCTTCTTTCGAGATAAAAATCCCGTTTAAATTCAGTAATATAGCGATAATATTTCGTATTGTGGAAAGTGGGACGGCATTGCGAAACGGCGAATTTGTGCCTTGCACAACGGTTTTTTACAGTGCAACGACCCGTTCCGCATCGTGAAATTTTGCGGATTCATGCGTCCTGCCGTTTGCAGCCACGGTCGCGGCCACGTTCACGACCAGTGCGCCGGAATCCACACATTGCCGACCCAATGGCCCGGCACCCACACCACCGGACGCCGCGCGGGCGCGACGTACACGACGCGCGGCGCAACATACACGGCCGGCGGCGGCGGTGCATAGACGATCGGCGCAGGCGGCGGCACGACCACCACCGGCTTCGGCGCATAAACGACCGGCGGGGCATATACGGGCGGCGGCGGAGCATAGACAACCGGCGGCGCATAAACGACCGGCGGCGGCACATAGGCGACCGGCTTCGCCCCAACAACCACCGTCGCGCTGCCCGAAGTCGTGACGACACCCGTCGCGCTGCCCGACGTCGTGACGACACCCGTCGAGACCTGTGTCGCCGAACCCGCGTGATAGACGGACCCGCCGCTCGAACCCGTCGCCGTGCCCGAGCGGTAGCAGGTATTGCCCGCGCAACTCGTCGATGCAGCGTGGTTCACGGAGTTACCGTTCGCCCCAGTCACCGTCCCATTCGACGAATACTGTCCCGGCGCAGTGCGCGTCACATCGCCGGAAGTGGACGCCGTTTTGCCGTCCGGCCCGGTCATCGTGCCGGTGTGGGCGCACGTGCCGCCGGCGCAGCTCGTGTCGCCGGCGTGCTGGACCGAGTTGCCGTAGCGGCCGGTCGCCGTGCCCGAGTTCGAGAATTGGCCCGGTGACGTGCGCGTCACGGTGCCTGTGTTGGTCGCGAGGCCGCCGTCGGGGCCGACGACGCCGCCCGCGTGCGAGCAACTTCCGCCGCCGCACGATCCCGCGCGGCCGCCGTTGTACGTCCCGTGCGACGTGTAGGCGGTGCCGTGCTGCGACCAGGCGAATGCCGACGCGCTGCCGAGGCTCAACGCCGCCACGCCAGCGGTCAGCACGAGTTTGCGCAGCGCGCCGCGCACGAAGGGTGATTGGACGAACGAGCGGTTTTTCACGTTTTCTCCTTGATTCCAGGCCACGTTCGAATGAGCTCGGGTGGCGACGGAACGGAGTATAGGAGCGCGTCGCGGGCGGATCATCCGTGAAGATATGTCGCGCTGTTTCATGGGCGCGGAGGCCCACCAGTCAAGGGTTTACGGCTGAATGAACCCGCCCGCGACATCGCGTGACATACATTGTTGCGAAGATGTCATGGGGAAGCGCCGCAACCTTGCCGTGACGTCCGCAGCCGAAAAAGCCAGCGCTTTTGATACGATTGCGCCTCCCTTGCAGTCGGTAATGTCAGCGTGAAGCGTTTCGATCCCTCCGTTTTCAGCACTTTTCGTTCAAATCTTGTCGCGCGATTCCGGCCGTGCGCCGCCCAAACGTTCGCGCGGCTGCGGCATCCCACGCGCCGAGGCGTGTTGCGGACGCTCGCCGCCGTGCCCGCGTTGCTGCTGCTTTACGTGCTGGTGCTGATTCCGTTCACGCCGGGAATCGGCGATCTGCGCAAGGCCAAGATCGAGCAGCCCGCGCAGATTTATTCCGCCGATGGCAAGCTGCTCGCCGAATTCCGGCCGAGCAATCGTGAATGGGTGCATCTGTCGGAAATTTCGCCGAACGTAACCGCCGCGTTGATCGCGACCGAAGATCATCGTTTCTACGAGCATCACGGTCTCGACTGGCGGCGCACCGGTTCCGCCGCGCTGCACACGTTTTCAGGCGAGCGGCAGGGTGGATCGACGATCACGCAGCAACTCGCGCGCAATCTCTATCCCGATGAAATCGGCCGGTCGCAGACGCTCACGCGGAAGCTAAAGGAAGCGATCACGGCGCTGAAGATCGAGGCGCTTTACACCAAGGGCGAAATTCTCGAAACGTACCTGAATACGGTGCCGTTTCTCTACAACGCCTATGGCATCGAAATGGCGGCGCGGACCTATTTCGATAAATCCGCCGACCGCCTCGACGTGCTGGAGAGCGCGACGCTGATCGGCATGCTGAAGGGCAACAGCTACTACAACCCGGTGATCAATCCCGAGCGCGCGTTGCAGCGTCGGAACACGGTGCTCGCGCAGATGGTCAAGTTCGGGCATCTCGCGCCCGCGACGTATGAAACGCTGCGGCGTCGCCCGCTGCGGATCGATTTCGAGCGCCAGACGGAAGCGCCCGGACGCGCGCCGCATTTCGCGCAGCAGTTGCGCCGCTGGTTGATCGACTGGGCGGACAGCAACGATTACAACATCTACTCGGACGGGTTGATCGTCCGCACGACGATCGATTCGCGTCTGCAGGCGATGGCGACGCAAGCGGTCGTGTGGCAAGGCAATCAACTCCAGTCGATCGCCAACGCGGCGTGGGGCGGGCGGAGCTGCAACGGCGGCAACGTTGATCTGGTGCGCGCGTTTATCCGCGAAACGCCGGAATATCGCGCCGCGAAAGACCCGAGCAAAACCGACGCCGACGTGCTGAAGCAACTCACCGCCGACCGCCGCTTCATGCAGACGCTCTGCGACGCCAAAACGCGCGTGCAGGCGGGTTTTCTCGCGATCGATCCGCGTAACGGGCAGATCAAGGCCTGGGTCGGCAGCCGCGATTTCAGCACCGATCCTTTCGATCACGTCCAGCAGGCGCGCCGCCAGCCCGGCTCGACGTTCAAGCCGTTCGTCTACGGCGCGGCGTTCGCGCAAGGCGTGAAGCCGGAAGACACGTTCATCGATCAACCCGTCGGGATTCCGCTGGCGGGCGGCGAGATCTGGCGTCCCGACGACGACGTTCCGCCGAGCAACCGTCCGGTGAGCCTGCGCGACGGGCTGGCGTATTCGCGCAACCGCATCACCGCGCAACTGATGCAGACGGTCGGGCCGATCAAGGTGGCGCGCCTCGCGCGCGCGATGGGCGTGCGCGACAGCACGCTTGACGCCGTGCCGTCGCTCGCGCTCGGCACGAGCCCGGTGACGCTCAAAGAGATGGTGTCGGCTTACGGGACAATCGCCAATCGCGGCGCGCGGATCGAGCCGGTGCTGGTGACGCGGATCGAAGACCGCAAGGGCGAGGTGCTCGCGCAGTTCGCGCCCGCGCGGCCCGAGCAGGTGTTGCCGGCGAACGCGGCGTACGAATTGATCGATGTCATGCGCGACGTGGTGAATCGCGGGACCGGTACGGCGATTCGCAACCGCTTCGGGATTCGCGGCGATGTCGCGGGCAAGACCGGCACGACGCAGGACAACGCCGACGGCTGGTTCATCCTGATGCATCCGCAACTCGTCGCGGGCGCGTGGGTCGGGTTCAACGACAGCCGCGTCACGCTGCGCAGCGATTACTGGGGACAGGGCGCGCATAGCGCGTTGCCGATCGTCGGCGATTTCTTCCAGCGCTCGCTGCGCGCGCGGATCGTCGATCCGCGTGAGCGTTTCGTCCCCGAAGTGCAAACGAATTTCTTCGATTCGATGCGTGAGCGGCTGCGCGGCTGGTATCAGCGCGTGTTTCCGCCCGCGCCCGGGCCGAAGGTTGCGCGTGCGAAAGTCAGCGCGCCGCGCCGGACGGTGACGCCGAGCGCTGCGCCAGCTTTGACGCCAGCGGCGCCGCCCGAACCCACGATGGCCGTGAGCGAAACGCGCGAGACGGGCGGCGGTGCGGCGATTCCCGAATTGCCGCAGAAGCTGCCGCCGCTGTACGAAGTCGCGCCGCCGCCGGAAGCGGCGAGCGCGACGGCGGCGCCTTGAGCGGCGGCTTCAATGCCCGTGCCGCTCCTCGATCGCAACCGGCGCTTGTTTCGACTGACGGCTCAGCATCAGCGTGACGACCGCGGAGACAGCCAGCGTCGCGCCGACGACATACAAACCCGCTGAATATCCGCCCGTTACGTTCTTGAGCCAGCCGATCACGAACGGACCGACGAATCCGCCGAGATTGCCGACCGAATTGATCATCGCGATGCCCGCGGCGGCGCCCGCGCCCGACAGGAACATGCTCGGCATCGCCCACAGCGGCGCCTTGGCCGCGCTGATCCCGATATTCACGATCACCAGCGCCAGAATTATCATCGCCGCGCTCGCCGCGTTTCCGGCGAACACGAAGCCCAGACAGGCGACCACGCACGGTATGACGACATGCCACGTGCGCTCCTCCGTGCGATCCGAATGCTTCGCCCAGACGATCATCGCGACGACCGCGAGAATGCTTGGCACGCCCGCCAGAAGCCCCGTCTCGAACGAGCCGAAACCGTACTGGCGGATGATCAGCGGCGCCCACAGACCCAGCGTATAAAGTCCCGCCGACGTCCCGAAGTAGATCAGCGCGAGCGCGAGCACACGCGGATCGCGCAGCGCACTGAGCGCACCGGCGGTGTGGCCCGCGTGCGACCGCTTCGCATCGGCCTCGGTTTTCAGCTTGGCGATCAGCCATTCGCGCTCGTCCGGCTGGAGCCAGTGCGCTTTCGCGGGCGCATCGGTCATGTATTTCAGCACGACGAATCCGAGAATGATCGCGGGCACCGCTTCGATGATGTAGAGCATTTGCCAGTCGGCGAAACCTGCGATCGGCGGAAGCTTCATGATCGCGCCGGAGAGCGGCGAGCCGATCGCCGTGGAGATCGGCGCGGCCGCCATGAACCACGCCGCCGCCACGGCGCGCTGGCGCGACGGAAACCACAGGCTGAGGTACAGGATGATGCCGGGGAAGAAGCCCGCTTCGGCCACGCCGAGAATAAAACGCAATGCGTAAAAACTGTTCGGACCGACGACAAACGCCGACGCCGCCGAAACGATTCCCCACGACACCATCACGCGCGCAATCCAGCGACGCGCGCCGACCTTGTGAAGAATCAGGTTGGACGGCACCTCGAACAGAAAATAGCCGATGAAGAAAAGCCCGCCGCCGAGGCCGAACGCGGTCGGCGAGAGGCCGATGGCCTTGTTCATCGTCAGCGCGGCGAAGCCGACATTGACGCGATCGAGAAAACTGACGAAGTACAGCAGCATCACGAACGGAATGATCCGCCGCATGAGTTTGGCGGACACGCGACTTTCGAGATCGGAACTCATTGTCTCCTCCTTGGAGGCTTGAGCAGTGCTCTATTCGGATGCCGGAAGCCGGAGCGGACACGGCATCTCGGCGGACGGCTGGGTGTCGTTGGGCGACGCTCTTGCGGCTTCGTCGGCTATTCGGCAGCTTGAAGCGCGGCGCTCAGTTGCGCCCCGCTTGATTGCCGGAATGCCTGGCGCGTCGCGCTTACGCCGCGTTGGCCGCAGGCGCCGCCGCGCGTTCGATGAACGCGCAGACCGCAGCGGTCACTTGAGCCGTCGTCGCTGAGCCGCCGAGGTCGCGCGTGTGCAGCGAGGTGTCGGCGGTCACGGTTTCGACTGCCTGCATGACGCGCTTGGCCGCGTCGAATTCGCCGAGATGTTCGAGCAGCATGACAACCGACCAGAACGTGCCGACCGGATTGGCGAGACCTTTGCCCATGATGTCGAAGGCGGAACCGTGGATCGGCTCGAACATCGACGGGTAGCGGCGTTCCGGGTCGATATTGCCCGTCGGCGCAATGCCGAGACTGCCCGCCAGCGCGGCGGCGAGGTCGCTCAGGATATCGGCGTGGAGGTTGGTGGCGACGATCGTATCGAGCGTGGCCGGGCGGTTGATCATGCGGGCGGTGGACGCATCGACCAGTTCCTTGTCCCACTTCACGTCCGGGAATTCCTTCGAGATTTCGAGCGCGATCTCGTCCCACATCACCATTGCGTGACGCTGCGCGTTGCTCTTCGTAATCACCGTCAGCAGCTTGCGCGGGCGGGATTGCGCGAGGCGGAACGCAAAACGCATGATCCGCTCGACGCCCGCGCGGGTCAGGATCGAAACATCCGTGGCGGCTTCGATCGGATGGCCCTGATGCACGCGGCCGCCCACGCCCGAATATTCCCCCTCCGAATTCTCCCGGACGATCACCCAGTTCAGATCTTCCGGCGCGCACCGCTTGAGCGGCCCGTCGATGCCCGGCAGGATGCGGGTCGGGCGGACGTTCGCGTACTGGTCGAAGCCCTGGCAGATCTTGAGACGCAAACCCCATAGCGTGATGTGATCGGGAATGTCCGGGTCGCCCGCCGAGCCGAACAGAATGGCGTCCTTATTGCGGATTGCGTCGAGACCGTCGGCGGGCATCATCACGCCGTGTTTGCGGTAGTAATCGCCGCCCCAATCGAAATTTTCGAACTCGAACGCGAACGACTTCGTCGTTTTCGCGAGTGCTTCCAGGACTTGCGCGCCAGCCGGTACGACTTCCTTGCCGATGCCGTCGCCGGGGATGGTCGCGATGCGATAGGTTTTCATGTCTCCGTCCTTATCGTGTACAGGGGTGTGAATGAACTCTATCGACATCCCGACGCAAAAACCGGTGCTAAACTCAAAGCATCTTTAACTTGAATTCACAAGTGACAGGCCATGCCGCAAGCCATGCGCGAGACCGTCCAGCCCGCCGATCTAGGTTTCTTTTCGACGCTCGCGGCGTCCGGCAGCCTGAGCGCGGCGGCGCGCGAACTCGGCTTGACGGCGGCCGCCGTCAGTAAGCGGCTGACGCAAATGGAGAGCCGCGCGGGCGTCGCGCTGATCAACCGGACGACGCGCCGGATGATGCTCACGCCCGAAGGCGAGTTGTATCTCGCGCATGCCCGCCGGATCCTCGATGAGATCGACGAGCTGGCGGAATTGCTGGGCACGGCGAAGAAGAGCCCGAAAGGCTTGCTGCGCGTGAACGCGACGCTCGGTTTCGGACGCAGTCATATCGCGCCCGCCATTTCGCGTTTTGTCGCGAAGTATCCGCAGGTCTCGGTTCAGTTGCAGTTGTCCGTCACGCCGCCGCCTTTGACCGACGATACGTTCGACGTGTGCATCCGTTTCGGCGAGCCGCCCGATACGCGGGTGGTCGCGCGGCGTCTGGCGGCGAACCGGCGAGTGTTGTGCGCCGCACCTTCGTATATCGCGCTGCGCGGTCTGCCTGCGACGGCGCGCGACCTCGCGCGGCATAACTGCATCGGCATTCGCCAGGGCGACGAAGCCTACGGCGTGTGGCGGCTGAGTTCCGGCAGGGGCGCGGCGCGCAAAACGGAAGCGGTGCGGATCAACGGTTCGCTGACGACGAACGACGGCGAAATCGCCGTGAAGTGGGCGCTCGAAGGGCATGGCATCCTGATGCGCGCCGAGTGGGATATCAAACAGTATCTGGCGGATGGGTCGCTGGTTGTCGTGCTGCCCGATCACGGCACGCCCAACGCCGATATTTTCGCGGTCTACTCGCAACGGCATCAGATGTCGAACCGCATTCGCGCGTTCGTCGACTTTATCGCGGCGGAGCTTGGCGATGAGGCGTCCGTGCCGGCCTGAACGGTCCAAATTCTGTATGGACGGGCACATATTGCAATGCGGCGATCCTGCAGAATCGGAACCCTGACGAGCCGCTGCGTTTGTGCGGCTCTGCGCTCGATTCCATTTTGCATCGGAGAAATAATGGGCTGGAAAGACCTGCTGATCGAAGCGCCGGTATGGATGATCGGCTGGCTTCATCGTCCGCGATTCGACCCGCGCCGCGCCACGCCGCGCGAGATTCTCGTGCTGCGCCCGAACGACTTCGGCGAGTTGCTGACCACCACGCCGCTATTCGAAGCGCTGCGCAAGCGCTTTCCGACGACCCGCCTG
Source organism: Caballeronia sp. SL1002 (assembly GCF_057814995.1). NCBI lineage: Bacteria > Pseudomonadati > Pseudomonadota > Betaproteobacteria > Burkholderiales > Burkholderiaceae > Caballeronia > Caballeronia sp. SL1002. Next base: position 536,952 of record NZ_JBYMUW010000005.1, read on the forward strand.
ATTGCCGGCGTCGGCAGTTGGGGACGTCCGGTGCTTGAAAACAATCCGTTCGTCGATGAAATTGTCGAGATCGATGCGCCCTGGAACAACAAGCTGGTCGAGGACCGGTCGCCGCGCAACGTGCTGCGTTTCCTGTGGAAGTCGCCGCAGGTCGCGGCGCTGCGCGCGCGGGGCGGCTTCGATGTGGGTATCGACGTGCTCGGCAGCTATATGGGCGCGGTGCTGCTGATGCGGGCGGGCGCGCGGTATCGCATCGGCGTGCGCGGTTATCGCGGCGGCTGGAGCGGCTGCCAGGCGTATATCGATTACGCGCGCCGCCAGTGCGGACGTGCCGCGCTCGCGCAGGGCGAATTGCTCGGCGCGACCGCGCTGCCCGACGTGCGCCCGCAACTCTTTCTGACGGACGACGAACGTGAGCTCGCCGCGCAAATCTGGAGCGCAGGCGATTCGGAGCGGCGTACGGTGCGGGTGATCGCCGGCGTCGGGGCCGGTGTTCCGACCAAGACGTGGGACGCACGCCAGATCGGCACGGCGCTGGCGCGGGTGGCCGCGGCTGTCGAGCGTGATGGCGATGTGTGCGAGATTGTGATTGTCGGCAGCGCGGCGGACCGGACGCGGGCGGTCGTGGCGATGGAGGCTGCGCGCGAGATCGGCCCGAACGTGCGGATTCGCTCGGTGGCGGGCGACGTGCCGTTGCGCACGGTGTTCGCGCTCACGGAATCGGCGAACCTGGTGCTCACGAGTTCATCGATGATGATGCACGTCGCGGCGGCTTTTCATCGGCCGACGGTTGCGGTGGTCGGCGGGAGCGTGACCAAGCCGGACGTACACGATGTGATCTGGGGTTATCCGCCGCCGTATCGCAGTGTGTCGCCCGAGCGGTATGTGCCGGGCGAGCACGCGCTGAACTGGCCGAGCGTCGAGCGGGTTGTGGAGGCTATGTTGGCTTCGATTCGGGCGGTCGGTGTTGATGAGCGTCGGACGGATGTGGTGGCGCCGCTGTAGCGGGGAGGCGGGGTTGGGTTGATTGGTTTTCTTGCGCTCCTTGGGAACTTGCTTTCGTGTAGGTTTATTAGCACGCCGCTGTGCGCGGCAGCAGTCACTTTCTTTGCTGCTGCAAAGAAAGTAACCAAAGAAAGCAGCTTATCCGCCTAAGTGTCCACCTCGAATAACCTCGCGGATAGGCGCGCAAGCTGACTCGGCTATCTCGCAGTCGTTCGGATTGGCACAGCACCTGTCAGGTCCATCCTCGCTGCGCGCGGACGACGGGCATGTCTCGCAACCGTCGGTTGGTTTGGTTTTTCCGGTTATGCCTTACCGGCAGGCACTTCGTGCCTGCCGGGATGAATGAGCGGTTCCACTCTGTTGTGTGGTGCGATGGCCGAATCAGCTTGCGCGCCACTCCGGGTTACGGGTCGTGATGGACACTTAGACGGTCACGCTGCTTTCTTTGGTTACTTTCTTTGCAGCAGCAAAGAAAGTGACTGCTGCCGCGCACAGCGGCGAGCTAATAGACCTACACGAAAGCAAGTTCTCAGAAAGCACAGGCAAACAAAAGCAAGACCACAAGCGCCAGCAAACATCCCCCGACCACCCTCTACCGCGCCTTCCCGCGCGAATTCCTCCGCGCACTCCCGCCACGCGGTGCATCCTTCGCCGCCACCACGCCGCCGCCGGCGCTAATCTGCTCGACCCACGACAACGCATCGACATAAGCCAGGAACTGCTGCAGATAAGCAGGCGACACATCGCGCATCAACGAGAGCGCCCGATGAACGAGGCTGCTCGAATTGAGCGGCCCGGCATTGCCGGGAACCTGCGCGAGCGATTGCAGCAACTGCCGCTCAGCGCTGAGCCGCGACCAGATTTCCCTGAAGTGATCGAGCGATGCCAGTTCCGGATATCCCGCGGAAACCGGCGACGCATGGCTCGCGATGTGATCGACCAGCGCGGCGAGCGGCCCGCGAACAGGATCGGCGGTCTCGGCCGTCTGCACTTCCGCGTGCGCCAGATCGCGCGCGTAGGCGTCGAGCAACGTGGCGAGCCGCGCGTCGATAACCCGCCGCGCCTCGCCGCCGTGCGCCGCCGCCCGCCGATCCAGCGCTTCGATAAGGCGGAACCGTGCGGGCGCGAACCGGTCCGCGCCCGATTCGCGCCACGCGTCGAGCATCGAGCGTGCGTCCGTCAGCCTAGCCACGAGGCGTCACCGTTGCATTCGACGGCTTCGGCACGGGCGCGATTTCGACCCGGCGATTCTTCGCGCGTCCCGCTTCGTCGGCGTTCGAGCCGACCGGTTGCGCCGAGCCGAACGCGGCCGCGAAGACCGAGGACGCAGGCACGCCCTCGTCGATCAACGCGCGCGTCACGGTGAGCGCGCGCTCTGCCGACAGTTCCCAGTTGTCCGCGAAGCGCCGGTTGCCTTCGCGCAATTGACGGTCGTCGGTGAAGCCGCTGACCATCAGGATTTCTTCGCGCGCCTTGAGATACGCGGTCAACGGCCCCGCGAGACTCTTCAGCACCTGCCGCCCTTCGGGACGCAACTGGTCGGAATTCAGTGCGAACAGCACGCTGCCGTTAATGCCGATCCGCCCGTCGATCAGCGTCACGCGTCCCGCCGCGAGCGGCCCGGCGAGCGCCTGTTCGAGCGTCTTGCGACGCTGCGTCTCCACCTGCCGCTGCTTGACCTCTTGCGTGAGCCGCGCCGACAGTTCGAGCTGCATGCCGATCACGCCCACGAGAATCAGCACGAACGCGCCCAGCAGCACCGACATCAGATCGCCGAACGCGGCCCAGACGGGTGTCGTCGGCTCTACACCGCCGTCGATATCCTCGTTCATGCGGCCTCGGCTCCGGTCCCGGCCATCGCGCGTTGTCCGGCGAGCCGCTGCATATCTTCGACAATCTGCTTCTGCGACATCACGCTCAAATCGACCACCTCGCGCGCCTGCGCGACGTAATAGGCGAGCTGCTCGTCACTGCGCGCGAGCGATTTGTCGAGTGCGCCTTCGATACGCTGCAGATGCGCCACGAGTTTCTCGTTCGACGCGCCGAACACCTCGACGGCCGCGCCGAATGCCTCGCCGAGGCTCGCCACCTCGACCGCGCCGCCGGTCACCTGCGCGGCGACGGCGGCGAGCTTGCCCGTCTCCGTTTCGACATGGCTGATGAAGCGATTACCGACCCGATCGAGCAAATCGGCCGAGGTCGCGACCAATGCATCGACGGCGGTGCGCTGTTCGGTGGACGCGTGATTCACGGCGTCGAGCAGCGTTTCCAGCGTTTCGAGCAGACGGCTGCGCTCGGCGAGCATCGCGGTATCGCGGACCATGCTGTCGGAGAGCTTCTGGCGCAATTCGCCGATCACGTCGGCGGCGGCCTTCGGCGCTTGCGACGCGGCTTGCACGAGCCGCGAAATCTCGGCGCTCGTCTCGCTGGCGTGCGCCTGCGTCCGGGCGGCGATATCGCGCGCGGTCTGCGCGAACGTATCGCAGATTTCCTGTTGACGGTTTGCCGTGCGCTCGCCGGTCTGCTCCCATTCGCGATTCAACGATTCGGCCATCGAGGCCAGCGAGCCGTTCCATGCTTCGAGCCGTTCTGCATCGCGCGAGGCGAGTTCCGTCTGCAAGTTCGCGTGCGACTCGCCGACCATGCGAATCAGCGACGCCGAGTGTTGTTCAAACGTAGCAGCGGCGAGTGTCATGGCGTGCTGGTTGTCGGCGGCGAGCTTTTCGCTCACGCGCGCCTGCTCCGACAGCGCGCGGTTCCACGCATCGGACACGCTGCCCGCCGTGGCGTCGAGCCGCGCGGAAACGCCGTCGAGCAGACCGGTCGAGCGTCGCTCGAAGATGTCGGTGAATTGATCGAGCGAGGCGCGCAGATGCGCCGCGTGTACGTCGCTCGTGCGCTGGTGATCGGCGAGCGACTGCTTCCAGATATCCGCGACGGCCGCGCTGGTCGCTTCGAAACCGTTCGTCACGCCGTTCAGTTGCCGCTCCACCGCGTGCGTGACGGTGTCGTGCAAGGTGGCCGTCTCGCGCGCGAGACCAGCCATCGTCGCCGCGATCACCGGCTGCAACGCGGCGCCGGCGGCCCGCGTGCTGTCGGCGATGCTGTCCTTGAGCGACCGTTCCACCGACGCAGCCAGCCGGGCATAAGCGGCTTCGGTCTTGCCGTGAAAGGCGTCCTGGTTCGCGACCTGCCGCTCGTTCGACGCGCGGCTTTGTTGCTCGATGGCGGCCATCATCGCCTGCAAACGGTCGATTAGCGTCGGCATCGCCTCCGCCTGACGCTGCAGCAGCCTGAAGCTTTCCTCGCGCTGATGTGTTTGCGAGTAGACGCGCAAGGTGGTCGAGATTTTCGCGTCCAGCCGCTGCGCTTCCTCGATCCGCTCGCGACGGCACAGTGCGGAGAGCAGCCCGAGCGTGGCGGAAGTCGCGACGCCTGCGATCGACGTGCCGAACGCGAAGCCGAGTCCCTTGACCGGCGCGGCCAGCGAATCGCGGATAGCCTGCAAGTCGGTCGCGCTTTCCAGCGCGATGCCCGTGCCGCGCAGCGTCATCACCATGCCGAGCAGCGTGCCGAGCATGCCGAGCAGCACAAGCAATCCGACCAGATATGGCGTCAACGCCGGGCCGGGCAACGCGACACGTTCGCCCTCGACGCGCTGGCGCACCGTCTGGCGCAAGCTCGGATGCAGCGGTTCCAGCCACGCGGCGAGGCCGTGCGGCGGCGCCGACAGATCCGCCAAGGCGCGTGACAGCGTGGCCGTGGCCTCGGTGTAGCGCTTGAGTTCGAGCGCGCCCGCCACGTAGCACGCGCCGACGAGCATCGTGACGGCCAGCGCCAGCGGATTCGAGGCGACGTAACCGGCGGCGATCCAGCACACAACGGCGAGACCTGCCGCGAAAACAACGAGATGAGTCAGATATCTGCGCATAGCGTGCCAGTTAGCGGGTGCGAAGGGCGGCGAGCAACCCTTCGACCGGTTGAAAACGAAGATCCAGTTCGGCCAGCAAAACGCTCTGCATGTCCTTGCGGAACGTGACGAGCCATGCGCCGGGTGTCATGGTTGCGGTATCGCCCGAGGCTTCGGCATCGGCGAGCGCTATTTGCTCCGCGCGGCGCAAACGCTCGAAATAGCCGGCGAGGATAGCCGGCACGCTCGCCAGCAGACTCCGCTCGCGTGCGCCGAGCGCCTGCTCCATGACGGCATCGACCATCGCGAGCCGGGTCGTGCCGGGCGCGCCAGCGGCAAGCACGCTCCGCAGACGCGCGCGCAAATCGCCGATGGCCGTCTCCATCGACTGCTGGAGCGCGAGATAGCGCTGCCGGAAAAGCGGGAAATCGGCGGCGGTCTCCGGCGCAGGCGCGGGCTCGCTCGCGCGCCGCTTCGGCGCGACGAAGGCGCTGTCGCCCGTGATGGCTTTCACTAGCGATGCGCGCACGCGGCGGCATTCATCCGCTTCGGCGTGGCCGTTCGTCCGCGCGCTCGCGGCGACCGTCGGCGGATTGCCGTTCAGCGCCGTCGACAAAGCGATGGCGTCGGTCCAGCCGAGCCATTGGCTCAGGCGCTCCGAGAGCGGCTGTGCGGCTTCGGGAATGTCGGCGTTCGAGAGGCGCGCAAGTAAGCGAATGAGCGCCGGGCCGCTGAGAGCTGTGCGCTGTGAGGCTTGCACCATATCGCCGGTCAAAAAGGCAGCAGTTTACACGTCCCGGCGCAGTCGCGGCGCGCGTTGCGGCATGCGCGTCCGGTTACGGATGCGGCGCAATTGGCGCTCTCCCGCGCCACGCATCGGCATGCGGATTTCGGGCCGGATCGACGGGAAATCTGGCGCGGCGGATTTAGCTGGTTCGTCTTTGCGTGTCGAAAGCACTTTTGATCGGAAAACACCGCGCTTTACAATGCGCGTATCGCAATTTCTGATGGATGGCGGAAACGATGCAATACGCGCAGCTCCGCGCTTTCCACGCGGTTTTCGAGCACGGCGGTTTTTCCAAGGCGGCGAACGCGCTGGGACTCACGCAGCCCGCCGTCTCCGATCACGTCAGGCGGCTGGAGCAGGCGTTCGGCGTGACGCTGTTCGTACGCAGCGGCCGCAGTGTCGAACCGACGGAACTCGGGCGGCGTTTGTCGGCGGTGACGCGGCAAATGTTCAATTGCGAGCGCGACGCACACGACATCCTGAGTTCCGCCGGGACGCTGACGTGGGGCACGCTGACGCTCGTCGCCGATGCACCCGACCTCGCCGTGAAGCTGATCGCCGCCTTGCGTACGACGCACCCCGCCGTGATGGTGAAACTGAGCATCGCGAATGCGGAGGCGTGCATCGAGCGCGTGCTGTCCAGTTCCGTCGATGCCGCCATCACCGCCGCCGCGCGCGTCGATAGCCGCTTGCAGTACGAAATCCTGCGACGCGAGCCGCTCGTCGCGCTGGTCCCCGCGCATCACGAACTGGCGCGCAAAAGCCGGATCACGTTTGCCGAATTCGTCGCGCAGCCGCTGATTTTTCGCGAGGCGCGTTCCGTCACGCAGCAGTTGCTTGCAGAGGAACTGGCGCGGCATGGGTTGCGCGCGGAGCCGGTGATGATCGTCGAGGGGCGCGAGGCGCTGGAGCAGTCGGTGGCGAGCGGGCTTGGGATCGGCGCGATTGCGCGGGCGGAGTTCAGCGGCGCGCGCCGGATTCGCGCCGTGCCGTTTGCGCAGGGGAAGGCCGAGATGGTCGAATCGCTCGTGCGGCTCGCCGAGCGGCCGCCGTCGCGTTTGCTCGACGTGCTGTTTGAAATCGGCGGCGCGCTGGCGGCCGATCCGGGCGGGTGACTCGCTTGGTGGCCGGGAAGCGTTCTTTTAGGGACGCTCGCCTCGCGCCAGACGTCCTTCGATGGCATGGACTACGGGCAATAGGTCGGCCACGCTGTCGATCACGTAATGCGCGCCGGCCGAAATCAGCTTGTCGCGCGCGACGGCGCGACGCCGCTCGAATTCATCGTGCGGGAGCGCCTTCGTGTCGCGCTCCGACAACCCGAACACGTTGCCGCTGACCGCCACGCCGACCGTCCACGTTCCTCCGTTGATGCCTTCCGCGATGCCGACTTCGGTATCGTCCACCTTGATGGCCGAGTGCGCGGGCCACACGCCGAGATTCAGCAGCGTCTGGTAGATCATGAACGGAGACGGCCGTCCTTCGGGCGTATCGCCGGTACAGACCAGACTGTCCGGCGCGAAGCCTTGCTGCGCCGCGCCCGGCGTGATGCGCGCCATGATCTCGCGGGTGTAACCGGTGGTCGAGCCAATCTTGATCTCGCGGGTCCGAAGCGCCGCTACGACTGCCGCGACGCCCGGAATCACCTGCGAAAAATCCGCCGCGACCGCGATGTTCTTCGGCACGAAGACGTCATAGACCGCGTCGATATCCTGTTCCGTCGGCGCGTGGCCGTGCTTGTCTTGCCACGCGGCGGCGACGCGCGGCAGCGCCATCAACGCGGCGATATGCGGACGTTTCGCCATGCCCATCGGGCCGCGCGCTTCCTCGATCGAAATCCTCACGCCGAATTCAGCGAACGTTTCGACGAACGCGCCCATCGGCGCGAGCGATCCGTAGTCGACCACTGTGCCGGCCCAATCGAAGATGACGGTCTTGACGTGTTTCATGGCGCTGTCCTGGAGAAGTAATCGGGCATCAGTCTTGAAGCGCGCCTAGCTCGGCCAGCGCACCGCGCTCGCCGAGGACGGCAGCGGGCGGCGCGGCGCTTGCCACGGCGAGCGCCGCGAGCGCATCGCGGGCAGCGGCGACGACATCGCGCATTACGTGCTCGTCCACCTGACCGATGCAGCCGATCCGGAAACTGTCCACTTCCGTCAGCTTTCCCGGATAAATGATGAAGCCGCGCGCCTTCATCAGGTCGTAGAAGCGGCTGAAGTCGAAGCGGGCGTCGGCGGGCGAGAAGAACGTCACGATGATCGGCGACAGCCAGCGATCGGCGAGCAGCGTTTCGAAGCCGGCCTCGCGCATGCCGGCCACGAGGACGTCGCGATTTTTCGTATAGCGCGCGAGCCGGCCGGGCTGGCCGCCTTCCGCCGCATAAAGTTCGAGCGCGTGGATGAAGGCGGCGACCGCGTGCGTCGGCGGCGTGAAGCGCCATTGGCCGGTGCGGTTCATCACGTCCCATTGATCGTGGACGTCGAGACTCAGCGAATGGCTTTGTCCCCTGGCCGCTTCGAGCGCCGACTTGCGCGCAATCACGAACCCGAAACCCGGCACGCCTTCGATGCACTTGTTCGCCGACGAGACGAATGCCTCGTAGGGAATCTCGCGCGCGTCGAGCGCGACCGCGCCGAACGCGCTCATCGAATCGATCAGCAGCTTGCGGCCCTGGCGCGCGGTCGCCGCCGCGATTTCCTCGATCGGATTCAGGATTCCGGAACTGGTTTCGCAATGCACGGCGACGACGTGCGTGATGGCGGGATTCGCTTCGAGCAGCGCTTCGACTTCCGCGCCGCGCGGCGGCTGATAGTCGCCCTTGTCGAGCACCGTGTGCGCGCGGCCAAGGTAGCGCAGCGTCGTGGCGATGCGTTTGCCATATGCGCCGTTGGCGAGCACCAGCGCGTGGCCGTCGCGCGGAACCAGACTGCCGAGCATCGCTTCGACGCAATAGCTGCCGCTGCCTTGCAACGGAACGCAGTCGAAGTCCGCTTCGGCGTGAGCGATGGCGAGCAGCGCGCGGCGCAGATGCGCGGTCATCGCGCGGAATTCGGCGTCCCACGATCCCCAATCGCGCAGCATCGCTTCTTTCGTCGAAAGCGCGGTCGTCAGCGGTCCGGGCGTCAGCAAATAAGGCTCTTTCGGCGCGGCTGGCCGGGTGCGTGCGTCGAGGCGGAGCGGGTTCGAAGGGGCAGTCATGGCGTATTTCACGAGTTCGAATGCGGTGCCAGCACGATACCCAGAGTGTTTGCGAATGTAAAATCGATATCGAAGATAGGTGTATCGGTAAAACTTATGAGCCGCGCACGTGTTGAATCGATCCATCCGATGAAAACGACGGTCCCGCGTGGCGAATCTCTGCTCAAGTTTTAAGCGGAACGGACGTAAAGCAGACAACTTAAAATTGTTGGTCGAGTGTCATGTTTATCGGAAAAAACAAAGCGAACGTCGCGCGCGCATTGCGCTCCCACGATCTGTTCGCGGACCGCGTGATGGCGGGGTTGATCGGCGGGATGCTGCTGCTGAGCGTCGCTCTGGGTGTTCGCACGATGACGCTCGGAGTCGCGTTCGGCGTCGGCGTGCCGCTCGCGGCGCTTGCGTTGATCGTGTGGCGCATGGCGCGCGGCACATTGTTATCGCGCGCGATATTCGCGACGTGCGCGATGAGTCTCGTCTCCCTGCATATTCATCAGGCGCGCGGTCTCGACGAACTGCATTTCGGCGTGTTCGTGCTGCTCGCTTTTCTGCTGGTGTATCGCGACTGGCGGCCGATCGCGATCGCGGCGGGCGTGATCGCCGTCGAGCATGTGTTGTTCGATTATCTGCAGATCGCGGGTGCCGGCGTGTATTGCTTTGCCAAGCCGGGCGTCGCGGTGGTGATCGGACACGCGACATACGTCGTGGTCGAATCGGCCGTGTTGGGCTGGCTTGCCATCGTAATGCGCGAGCAACTCGTGCAGGCGGAAGAATTGCGTTTTCTCGTGTCGCATCTTCAGCGCGAGGGCGGCGGCATCGATCTGGCGCAGAACGGACTGGCCGCGCAAAGCGAGACTGCTATACGGTTCCAGTCGTCCGTGAAGAGCATTCGCGAAACGCTGAGCGGAACATTCGATGCCGCCAACGTCGTGGCATCGGCGGCGGCCGCGTTGTCGAGCGGCAATACCCAACTGACTTCGGCGGCCAACGAACAGGAAGCGACGCTCGAAGAAACCGCGCGCCTGATCGAGGGATTGGCCGCATCCGCATCGACCAACGCACAATGCGCGTTGGCGACACAACACATCGTCGATGCATCGAGCGAGACCGCTGCACACGCATCGCGAGCGCTTGCCGAACTGAACGAGGTGATGAAGGAGATTACCGAAAACGCGACGCGTATCACGGAGATCAACGGTGTGATCGATTCGATCGCGTTCCAGACGAATATCCTTGCGTTGAATGCGGCGGTCGAAGCGGCGCGGGCGGGCGAGCATGGTCGCGGATTCGCGGTGGTTGCAACCGAAGTGCGCGGGTTGGCGCAGCGCAGTGCGGCTTCGGCGCGCGATGTGGCATCGCATGTCGCGGACGCGGTGCGCAACATGCAGCAGGGCGCGTCGCTCGCGGACGATGTACGCGGGCATATGACGAAGGTCGTGGATGCGTTTGGATCGGCGCGCGAGGCGATGCACGAACTCGCCGATACGTCGCAGCAGCAGGGGCGCGAGATCGATAGTGTTCGGACGGCGGTCGACGGGATTGAGAGTGGCGTGCGTCAGAGCGCGGGGCTGATCGCCGAGCAGCAGGCGACGGCTTTGAGGCTTGATACGCAGGCGTCGGTGCTTTCTGCGTCGTTGGAGGCGTTTACCCTGCGGGGGTGATTTGGTTTGCTGGCGCTTGTAGGTTGATTTGGTTTGCTGGCGCTTGTGGGTTTGCTTTTGTTTGCCTGCGGTTTCTGGGAACTTGCGTTCGTGTAGGTCTATTAGCTCGCCGCTATGCGCGGCAGCAGTCACTTTCTTTGCTGCTGCAAAGAAAGTAACCAAAGAAAGCAGCTTATCCGCCTAAGTGTCCACCTCGAATAACCACGCGGATAGGCGCGCAGGCTGACTATGGCAACTCGCATTCGTTGGTATTGGCACAGCGCCTGTCAGTTCCCTCCTCGCTGCGCTCGGACGACGGGCATATCTAAAAGCCATCGGTTTGGTTTGATTTGGTTTCTTCGGTTATGCCTTTCCGGCAGGCACTTCGTGCCTGCCGGGATGGATGAGCGGCTCCACTCTGTCTTGTTGTGCGATGGCCGAATCAGCTTGCGCACCACTCCGGGTTACGGTTCGTGGTGGACACTTAGACGGATAAGCTGCTTTCTTTGGTTACTTTCTTTGCAGCAGCAAAGAAAGTGACTGCTGCCGCGCATAGCGGCGTGCTAATAGACCTACACGAAAGCAAGTTCCCAGAAAGGCGCCTAAGAAACCAACGCAACAACGAGCGCCAGCAAACCCACGACCGCCCAACAACCAACCCCCAAAACCCCGCGAGTCAACCGAGCGCCCCCGACGTATGAAGACCCAAAATCTTCACACTTCCAGCAAAATAAAAAATCGCAAGCGCAAGGGCGTCCCTTGTCCAAAAAAATTTAGAACCCAAAGGGTAAAAATCCGCGCACGCGGTTCGTCAACACAATGAAAGCTGGAAAAGCCGTCGACATTCACGGCCCTGCGATCTGGCCGAACCGCACCAATTCGAGCGTCCATAACGCCGCATAAGCGCATCGGCGCGCGCCTTCTCGCGCGCTCAGTGCCGGCCAAGCGCATGGCCCAGGTCCGATCGACCAGCCGAATCAATTCAACAAGAAAACGGGATGAGCGCGGGCCGACAGGTCTTCGTTCTTTTACAAAGGCGCGGCCGCTTGGCCGCACCGCTATTGGGAGCATCGGAACATGGAGTGGGCAACGGGCACGCGTCGGAGTGCGATCGCGGCAGCGGTAAGCGTGGCGTTCTACGTCGCGGCGGCTAGCCAGGCCTACGCGCAAGAGACGCAGGCAACGGGTCAGGCACAACAGGACAACTCGACGCAACAAGGCACGACGCTGCCGCCGATCACGGTCAACGCGGCATCGGAAACGGATGGCACCGTCGGCATGGTCGCGCGGCGCACGACGAGCGGCACGAAGACCGATACGCCGATCAACGAAATTCCGCAGACGATCAACGTCGTCACCGCCGCGCAGATCGAGGCGACCGGCGCGACGAGTATCAACGAAGCGCTGCGCTACATTCCGGGCTTCTCGTCCTACGGCGCGGACGTTCGCTCCGATTGGTACTCGGCATTGCGCGGATTTACGCCAACCGTATTCGTCGATGGTCTGCAGGTGCCCAACACGCTGAATCTGGCGAGCTGGCGCGTCGATCCATACATGATCGACAGCCTCTCGATCTTGCGCGGTCCGACCTCGGTGCTGTACGGGCAGGGCGATCCCGGCGCGATCGTGGATATTCAGAGCAAGCTTGCCAATGGCGAACGCATCCGCGAAGTCGGCATGCAGATCGGCGACTACGCACGCAAGCAACTTCAGTTCGATATCGGCGACAAAATCGACAAGGACGGCACGCTGTCGTATCGCGTCGTCGGCGTGGGCCGCGACGGCAATTCGCTGACCGGACCGAACGCGGAGCAGCGCGTGTCGATCGCGCCTTCGGTGAAGTGGCAACCGAACGCGAGCACGTCGCTGATCGTGGACGCGACGTATCTGCAGGACTGGGGCGACGCGTCGAACAATTTCTTGCCCGCTGAAGGCACGGTGCTGCCGAATCCGAACGGGAAGATTTCGGAAAACCTCTACACCGGCGACCCGACCTACTCGTACTATCGCAAGAAGCAGTGGTCGGTCGGCTATCAGTTCGAACACAAGCTCGATCCGATCTGGACGTTCCGTCAAAACACGCGCTGGATGCATCTGTCGCTCGATCAGGGCGCGGTGTGGGGCGGCGGGCTCGACGCTACCGATCCGACGCAGCAGACGCTCTCGCGCTACGCGGGTCTGTTCCAGATGAATTACAGCCGCCTCGATATCGACAATCAGGCGCAGGCGCGCTTCGGCACGGGTCCGTTCGAGCACACGGTGCTGATGGGCTTCGAGTACAACCAGCAAAATACGACCGATAGCGAATGGCTCGCGCAAGCGCCGAGCCTCAACATGTATAACCCGGTCTATACACCGGTCACGACCGCGATCTTCAGCGGGCCGGATTCGTACGGCCAGACCAATATCCGCTCGACGCTCGATAACTTCGGCCTCTACGCGCAGGATCAGATCAAGCTGCAGCGCTGGGTGCTGACGATCGGCGGACGGCAGGACTGGAGCAACACGAAGCAGAACGATATCGTCGGCGGCACGCAACTCAAGCAGGACGATCACGCGTTCACGGGCCGCGTCGGCATGACGTATCTCGGCGACTATGGCCTCTCGCCGTACATCAGCTACTCGACCTCGTTCAATCCGATCGTCGGCGTCAAGATCGCGGGCGGCGGACTGGCCGCGCCGACGAAAGGCCGTCAGGTGGAAGCCGGTATCCGCTGGCAGCCGACGTCCAGGAATCTGATGCTGAACGCGGCGGTCTACCAGATCAACCAGTCCAACGTGGTCACGCCCGATCCGACCGATCCCACCGGCACGTTTTCCGTGCAGACCGGTGAAGTGCGTTCGCGTGGTGTCGAGTTGAGCGCGGTGGGTAACGTCACGCGCGATTTCTCGGTGATCGCGGCTTATGTGTATCAGGACGTGAAGAACGTCGCGGCCAACGACGAGTCGCTGAACAAGTGGCCGGTCTCGATCCCGCTGCCGCGTCAGATGGCGTCGCTCTTCGCCGACTGGACCTGGCACGGCGGTCCGCTCACGGGCCTCGGATTCGGCGCGGGCATTCGCTATCAGAGCGGTCTCGCGGGCGCCTACGACAACTCGTTGTACATCCCGAGCTACACCGTGTACGACGCAGCCGTTCACTACGACACGCGCAACTGGCGCTTTGCCGTCAATGCGCAAAACATCTTCAACCGCACGTTCGTGAGCGGTTGCCAGTCGTCGTCGGTGTGCTTCTACGGCAATCCGCGCACGGTGATCGCGAGCGCTCGCTACAACTGGTAAACATCGCCGGCGCGCAGCAGCATGACGCTGCGCGCCGGATCGATCACGCTGGAATGACCTTTTCGCGCTTGAGCCGCTCGAACAGGTCGATGAACGAATCGCGCGTGCTCTGATAGTCCAGAAAGCCCGCCTTGCGGCTCTTGCTCATGTCGGTCACGACTTCCATCGGGCGGCCCAGATCGGCGTCCGTATGCCACCACGAAGCGAGCTTTTCGATCGCGGGCTCTTGCAGCCGATGACGTTCGGCGATCTCCTTCCACGCAACCGCCGCGTCCTGCATCCGGCCTTCGAGCGGACGAACCGTGCCATCGAACGGTGCGGCTTCCACGCCGAAATATTCCGCGATTTGCGTCCACATCCATTTCCAGCGGAACACGTCGCCGTTGACGACGTTGAAGTCTTCGTCGCGCCCTTTTTCACTCGTCGATGCCCATTGCAGCTGCCGCGCGAGAAGCCGCGCATCGGTCATGTCGGTGAGACCGTGCCATTGCGCCGCCGAGCCGGGGAACACGAACGGCTGTCCGGTTTCCTTGCACAGGCTCGCATAGACGGCGAGCGTCACGCCCATGTTCATCGCGTTGCCGAGCGCGAATCCGATGACCGTATGCGGACGATGAACGCTCCATGTAAAGCCGTATTTGCGCGCGGCATCGAAGAGACGGTCTTCCTGCTCGTAATAAAAATTGGCGACATCCTGCCGGCCCTGTTCCTCGCGAAACGGCGTCACCGGCACGGCGCCGGTCGCATAGGCCTCGAAGGGTCCGAGATAGTGCTTGAGACCCGTGACGAGCGCCGCGTGACCGTCCTTCAGCTTCGGCCCGACCACGTCGAGCACATTGCGAACCATCGCGCCGTTGACGCGGATATTCTCCTGCTCGCTCGCCTGCCGCGACCACGCTGCGAAGAACACGCGATCCACCTCCAGCGCGTCGAGCGCCGCCTTGACGGCGTCCGGCGAGGTGAGGTCGGCCGTCAGGGGCAGGCATCCCGCGACGACCGGCGTGCGCCCGCGCGACAGCCCGTGCACGGTCCAGTCCTGTGCGAGCAACTGCTCGGCCAAAGCCGTGCCGATCACTCCGCTCGCCCCAACGATCAACGCGCGATTTGCCATGGTGCAACCTTCTTCAATGATTAGAGAGATCAAGGATACTCGCGACTCGGTTTCGCATTCACGCTAAGATTTCGCGTCATTCACGAAAATCATTCTCTAATCGGCATGCAACCCGCAGAACGCTTGAAGGGCATCACGCCATTCGTATACGCCGCCGAAGCGGGCAGTTTCGCGCTCGCGGCCGAGCGGTTGAATGTCACCAGTTCAGCCGTCAGCAAGAGCGTGGCCCGTCTGGAAGCGCGGCTGGGCGTGACGCTTTTTGCACGCACCACGCGCCGTCTCGCGCTCACCGATGCAGGCCGCGCCTATTACGAAACCTGCACGCGCGTGCTAATGGATCTCGCCGACGCGGAAGCCGTGCTGACCGCGCAAAAACTCGATCCGGCAGGGCGGCTGCGTATCGATTTGCCCGCGACCTTCGGGCGTCTTCGCGTGATGCCCGTGCTGTTGCGCTTTTGCGCGCAGTATCCGAATCTTCGCCCGCATGTCACGTTCACCGACCGCTTCGTGGATCTGATTGAGGAGAGTATCGACGTCGCCGTGCGGATCGGCGGCGGGCGCGACTGGCCCGCGTCGGTTGCGCATCGCGAGCTGAGCCGGGAGCGGCTGATCTTTTGCGCCGCGCCGTCGTATCTCGCGAAACGCGGCACGCCACAAGACGTGGCCGATCTCGCCGATCACGATTGCGTCGTCTACGTGCGGCCGGACGGGTCGATCGGCCCGTGGTCGTTCGCGGCGGCAGGCGGCATTATCGAGCGGCGCGCGGTGCCGCACCGGTTCGTCGCGAACGATGCCGAAGCGCAACTCGCGGCGGTGCTGAACGGACTCGGCGTCGCGCAACTCGCCACGTGGCTCGCGGAAGACGGCTTGCGCTCAAGCCAGTTGGTGGAAGTGCTGGCGGGTTTTTCAACCGACGGTTTGCCGCTGCAGGTCATATGGCCGCGCGCGCGTCAGCTGACACCGAAGATCGACGCGCTGCTGCAGATGTTCGACGCGGAACTGCGGATCGATTGATGTGCATCTGAAAGCGCACGCGGTCCATCGATTGCTCATACAATCGCGATCAGCGGGACGCGTCGTGCGGACCCGCTTTTGCGCTTGACGCTCAAGGAAACCACGCGAGGCCCGGCGGGCAAAATGGATAGCGGATCGTCAGCGGCACCCACGCAGGCGGAGAGCGCGAACGAACGGGCCATCACTTTGCGCTCGTTCCGGTCGCAACGAAACATGCTGCGTGCCGTTGCTATCGGGTCTGTGGCATTCGCATTCGGGTTCCTCGCCATCGTCGCCGCGAGCGACTGGACGTCTCGCGTTAGTTCATACGAGACGCTAGCGGTTCGCACGGCGCGGGCCGCCGAAGAACATGCGCTCAAGATGCTGGAACTTAACGAAGCGCTTAATCAACAGGTCATTGCTTCTATCAGCGAGTTCGACGACGACGCCGACATCGAGCGCAACGAAGCCGTCATCAACCAGCGGCTTAAGGCGATGGCAACGCGCATGCCCTCGGTGGCGTCGATTTTCATCTCCGGTTCCGATGGCGTGCTGCTCGCCTCTAGCGCGGCATTTCCGGTGCCGCATATCTCGATCGCAAATCAGGATTATTTCATCGGCGCGCGCAACGGCGATCCGTTGCAACGCGTGTCGCGTGTGTTCGTCGGACTGGTGACGCACGAACGCGTCTTCAATACGACCATGAAACGCACCCATCGCGACGGCAGTTTCGCGGGCGTCGTTTCGATCGCGCTGAGACTCGGCTATTTCGACGACTTCTACCGCGAGACGGTCGGCATCGAGCCGCACTGGCGCATCGACCTGACGCGCGCCGATGGCGAAATTCTCGCGCGATATCCGGCGGCCGCCCGCAAAGACGCGAGCACCGATCCCCAAATTCTCGACATGGTGAAACTCGGCAGCCCGGGCGGCTTATTTCGTTCATCGGGCGGCGCGGGATCGGGCCAGACACTGTTGGCGTTCAGCAAAGTGGACGGCTATCCCGTGTTCGTAACAGCGAGTTTTCCGCTCGACGCAATTCGTGCAGCGTGGCTGCGCTATGTCGGTTTGCTCGCGGCCTGCCTGCTCATTCCGTGTCTTATGTTGTGGAGCGTGATCGCGCTGTCGCTGAAACGGCTGACACGCAGCGAACGCGACTGGGAAGCGCTGCAAGCGGAAATGGCGGTGCGCAAGGTGGTCGAGGAGGCGTATCGCGAATCTCGCAAAATGGAGTCGCTCGGGCATCTCGTGGGCAGCGTCGCACACGATTTCAATAATCTGCTCATGGTGGTGTCCGCGAACATCCAGGTCGCGCGTCTGTCGGGCGGATCGAAATACGATGCGCAAATTGCGGCGATCGAGCGCGCGGTACACGAAGGACAGAACCTGACGCGTCAATTGCTGGGCGTCGCGCGCAAGCAGCCGTTGCGCGCCGAGACGATCGACTTGCCCGCGTGGTTCGGAGAGCGCCACGAGCGATTCGCCGAGCTGCTCGGCGCGCACGTCGAGGTCGACGTGCAAATCGACGACGCTGCATGGCCCTTTCACGCCGATCCCGACGAACTAGAACTCGCGCTGACCAACATCGCGTTGAACGCGCGCGACGCCATGCCGAACGGAGGAACCTTCCGGTTAAGGGCGTCGAATCTCGAGATCGGCGGTCCGCGAACCGTTTCGCTCAATGGGGAATTCGTCTGCTTGTCGCTCGAAGATAACGGCACCGGCATGAGCCAGGACGTTCTCTCGCGCGCATTCGAACCGCTCTTCTCGACCAAGACTTCCGGCCGCGGCGTGGGCCTCGGGCTCGCTCAGGTCTTTGCGTTTTGCGAGCAGGCGGGCGGCTTGGCGACGCTCGAAAGCAAGCTGGGCGAGGGCACCACGGTGCGGCTTTATCTGCAGCGCGAAACCGCGCCTGTTATCGCCCTCGAGCGCGGGGACGATCGCGAAAAGAGGGAAGCCGTTGCGTTGTCCGTGCTGCTGGTCGAGGACGACAACGACGTCGCGGAGGCGAACGAAGCACTGATGATGACCCTCGGCCACGTCGTCACGCGCGCGGCGAGCGCCGACGAAGCGCTCGCGATTCTCGACGCATCGCCGGCCTCGAAGATCGATGTCGTCGTGTCGGATATCCAGATGCCCGGCAGCATGAACGGCATCGACCTTGCCGACAATCTTCAGGATTCTCGACCGCAACTGCCGGTGCTCCTCGTGACCGGCTACGCCCGCGAACTGGAGCGCGCGCGCAGTGCCAACCGGGCGGTATTCTCGAAGCCTTTCGATATCCAGGCGCTCGATGTCACGCTTCGCCGGATCGGCGCACGCGCGAGCGCGTGAAAACATTCAGTCGCGCTAAACGTACGATTATTAATGGAATGGTAAAAGCGTTGACCTCGTTTTCCATTTATGTCGATAAACCCGGCGGTGGCTCGAAACATGCTGCTATGGGTGGCTTTATCTCGCGGATGTCTCGTCATTCAGAGGCCTGAACGCGACACTAAAATAGACGGAGAATCCGCATGTCTGCTCCCAATCCCGCCGACGTCCTTCCTTCGCTCGTCTGGCACGCGTCGCCGGACCGGCGCATCAAATACGTGAACAGCTGGAGTTGCGTCTATCTGGGAAAACACGCCGAGGCGCTGCATGAACAAAGTTGGGACGCTTTTGTGCATCGCGACGACGTCGGGTCGATTTTGCAAGCATGGCGCACGATGTGCCGTGGTGCATTTCTTCAGAGCGTCGATGTGCGTTTGCGGCGCGCCGACGGTGTCTACCGGTGGCATACCGTCCATCTGCAATCGGTGAGCAATGCGTTGCGCCGGATCGAATCGACCATTGGCGTCGGCATCGACATACACGACTGCAGGCAGGCCTGGGAACTGTATGAATCGAGCGAGCGCCGTCTGCAGGCAGCGTTCGACGGCGCGCGCGTCGGCGCCTGGGAGTGGAATATCGAAACCGGAATGACGCGCATGACGTCCACGCTCGTCGAACTTTACGGCTTGCCCTGCGGGACCGATACGGCGACCAGCGAACTACTCTGGCAGCGCGTGCCAAGCGGTTTTCACACCACCTTCAAGGAGGCGCTGGATCGCGGACTCGAAGGCCGAGCGCCGTTCGAGATCGACTATCCGATCTCGGCGGACGGCGGCGAGTGCCGCTGGCTGCGCATGCGCGGCGAGCCCGAATTCAACGCACACGGCGCGCTCGTGCGCGCCCACGGTGTGACGTTCGATATCACCGAGCAGCGCCGCGCCGAAGAGCGGCGGCGTCATAGCGAGCGTCGCTACCGGGCGCTGGTGGAATCGACCACGGCGCTCGTGTGGTCGGCGAATCCGCGCGGTGAAGTCAGTGTCGCCGGCGACTTGTGGTCGCGTTTCACCGGCAAGCCGGTCGAGCGTCTTACCGGACACGGCTGGCTCGACTCCGTGCATCCCGACGACCGCCCGAGCGTCGAGCGTGTATGGTCGAAGACCATGAACCAGGATCTCCCGGGGAGCTACGTCTTTCGCATTCGCCGGCACGATGGCGTGTATCGCGTGATGAAGGCTCAGGCGGTGCCATTGCGCGACGATCACGGCGGGCTGCTCGAATGGTTCGGCACGACCACCGACATCACCGAGCGGCACGAGCAGGAGGCCGCGAAAGATGCGCACAATCTTCGGCTCTCGGTCGCGATGCAGGCGGCGCATATCACGATCGTATCGATCAACCTTGGCGACTGGTCGTTGTTGTTCGATCGCGGCGCGCGCTCGAAACGCGGTGCGAGGGAAGCGGGTCAGGGGCTCAAGTATCAATCGGTGCTAAGGCGCGTTCACGCCGATGACCGAGAAAGATTCGACGCGTTCCTGGTGCGGCTTGCCGAAGGACACGATCCGGATTGTCCGTTCGAATTCCGTTTTCGCACCCATAGCGGCGAGCGCTGGCTGCATGGCAGCGCGCTCTTGCAGCGTACCGAGGATGGCCGGCCGCTGCGGATTATCGGCAGCGTCGCCGATATCACGGACTTCAAGCGCATGGAACTGACACTGCGCCAGACCGATCGGCGCAAGGACGAATTTCTCGCGATGCTCGCGCATGAATTGCGCAATCCGCTCGCGCCGCTGCGCACCGCGGTTGCGCTGATCGAACGTTCGGGAAGCGCCGACTCGCGAACCAGCGAACTCGTCGTCCTCATGCAGCGGCAGGTGGAACACATGACGCGCATTGTCGAGGATCTGCTCGAAGTGTCGCGCATCAGTCAGGGGCGGATCATCCTCAGGAAGGAGCCGATCCTCGTCGGCAGCGCCGTGTATAGCGCCGTCGAATCGATCATGACGATGGTGGAAAGTCACGCTCAAAAATTGCAGGTGAGCGTGCCGGATGCGACCGTCTGGGTCTGCTGCGACCCGACGCGCCTGGCGCAGATTCTCGTGAACCTGCTGAACAACGCGAGCAAATATACGCCGGACGGTGGGCGTATTTCCGTGGAAGTGGAGTCCGATGAGGCGCGCGTGTGGGTGTGTATCGCGGACACCGGAACCGGCATTTCCGCTGACCTTTTGCCGAACGTGTTCGAACTGTTTTCACAAGGCGACCGGACACTCGATCGAGCGAATGGCGGACTTGGAATCGGGCTTGCGCTCGTCAAGAAGCTGGTCGAGGCGCATAGCGGCACGATATCGGTCGAAAGTCCCGGTCCGGGATTAGGCACGACCGTGACGGTGCGTTTGCCGCGCTTCAATCAACACGAACGGCATGTCCACGCGCGTTCGCCGCTGCTGAAAAAGCGCGACAGCGCGCACGCCGCGTTGCAGATCCTCGTGGTAGACGACAATCGCGACGCCGCCGATTCGCTCGCGATGCTTTGCGAAACCGACGGCCATACGACGTGCGTCGCATACGGTTCGGAAGCTGCGATCAGCGCGTGCGAGCGTTTTGTCCCCGACGTAGCAATGCTCGATATCGGGCTGCCCGACATCGACGGATACGAGCTGGCGAAACGTTTGCGCCACAGGGGGGAATTGTCGCCGTTGCTGATCGCGATTACGGGGTACGGACAGGCGGAGGACCGGATGCGTGCGCAGTTGGCGGGCTTCGATTACCACTTTGTCAAGCCGGTCGATGTCGGCAAGTTGATGGGGCTGCTGGCGGACCATGCGAAGCGGATTTCGACGTAGGTACAAAGGGCGCTGTCGCCGGCAGAAACAAACGGTGCATTGCTTAAAGTTTTGGTGCATGCGCGCCGTCAACCTTGAAATGGAAAACGAACGCGAAGTACCTTACAGCCCCGACGATCCCTGGTTTTTGCGGGCGCGGGCAATCAGTCTCAGCGTGGCCGCCATCCGGCGCGCACGTGGAGTGTTGAATCCGAGCGATTTTCCGGTCGGATCTACCGAATGGCATGCGGCCATGAAGGATTTTGCCGGCGATGTACTGCGGGCGCTCGGGAATGGGTTTCCCGATTTTCAGCTTGATTTCGATGTGGGTAAGCGGGCAGCGAACGATTGATTTTCGCTGGCGCTTGGGGGTGGGGTTTGTCGTTCAGTGGTTGCTGTGAACTTGAGTGAGGTTTTCGTTTGCTGGCGGCGCTGTTTTTGTTTGCCTGCGGTTACCTGGAAACTTGCTTTCGTGTGGGTTCGTTAGCACGCGGGTATGCGCGGCAGCAGTCACTTTCTTTCGCTAGCTGCAAAGAAAGTAACCAAAGAATTCCGCGCCGTGGGCGGCTTTGGCGCGGGGCTACACCTTCTGATATTCCTGCGTCTTCTGTGAACTTGCTTTCGTGTAGGTCTATTAGCACGCCGCTATGCGCGGCGGCAGTCACTTTCTTTGGCTGGCTGCAAAGAAAGTAACCAAAGAATTCCGCGCCGTGGGCGGCTTTGGCGCGGGGCTACACCTTCTGATATTCCTGCGTTTTCTGTGAACCTGCTTTCGTGTAGGTCTATTAGCACGCCGCTATGCGCGGCGGCAGTCACTTTCTTTGCTGCTGCAAAGAAAGTAACCAAAGAAAGCAGCGTGACCGTCTAAGTGTCCACCACGAACCGCAACCGGGAGTGGTACGCAAGCTGATTCGGCCGTCGCACCACAAGACAGAGTGGAGCCGCTCATTCATCCCGGCAGGCACGAAGTGCCTGCCGGAACGGCATAACCGAAGAAACCAAACCAAACCAAGCCAAACCGATGGTTTTTAGATATGCCCGTCGTCCGAGCGCAGCGAGGACGGACCTGACAGGTGCTGTGCCAATCCGAACGACTGCGAGATAGCCGAGTCAGCCTGCGCGCCTATCCGCGAGGTTATTCGAGGTGGACACTTAGGCGGATAAGCTGCTTTCTTTGGTTACTTTCTTTGCAGCAGCAAAGAAAGTGACTGCTGCCGCGCATAGCGGCGAGCTAATAGACCGACACGAAAGCAAGTTCCCAGAAAGCGCAGGCAAACAAAACCAACAAGCGCCAGCAAAACCAAAACCGCCACTCCGGCGCAAAGAAACCGACGAACGTGGGCCTCAGACCACCCTCCGGTGCGAGCGTCATCGCGCGCGATTCGTTCTTGCCGTCGAGCAAATCGGTTTGCAATATGGACGCACGTATTGACCGGATCAAACCGCCCGGAGCGAACCCATTGCTTGGCCGCACCCAAGAGTGATTTGCCGCTGTTCGGCGGGCGTAGAATCGGCGGGGCGCGCGAGCGGAATGTCGCGCTAGCCGTTCGGCAATTCACGCGGCCGCGCGCTCATCCATCAGCGCAGTTTCACCAAGATGAGGATCTCAGAGCATGTACATCGCCATGAACCGGTTCAAGGTGGCACTCGGCTCCGAAGCGGCTTTCGAAGAACTTTGGACCACACGCGATACCCATTTGAAGGACGTTCCCGGCTTCGTCGAGTTTCATCTGCTGAAAGGCCCGAAGAAGGACGATCACACGCTGTATTCGAGCCACACGATCTGGGCCGATCACGCGGCCTTCGAAGGCTGGACGCAATCGGACGCTTTTCGCGCGGCGCATCGGAACGCGGGCGGCGAAACGCGGTCGTTATATCTGGGGCACCCGGAGTTCGAAGGTTTCGACGTGATCCAGACGGTGAAATAGAAACCACACGGGTGGCCACGTCCGTTAAGACAGAAAGGGGTTGAGTCTATGAAAGCTGATTTTCGTCGCACACGTAGAGCCGCCGCAGCCGCGGTTCTGATCGTCATGTCGGGCGTCGCGCCGCTCGCGCACGCGCAACTCGGCAACTTGCTGAACCAGGGCGGCTCGCAGGGATCGTCGGGTGGCCTGAGCGGCCTCGGCAGCCTGGGCAGCGCGCTGGGAGGACAGTCGCTAACCTCCGGCAGCATGGGCAACGTCGCCGGCGTGCTGGAATATTGCGTGAAGAACAACTACCTCAGCGGCAACGGGGTGTCCTCGGTGAAGGACTCGCTGATGAGCAAGCTGCCGGGCGGATCGAGCGCCGCTCCATCCGATGGCGGCTATACCGACGGCGCGAAAGGCATCCTCGACGGCGGCAACGGCAAGAAGCTCGACCTGAGCGCGAGCGGCCTGAAAGAGCAGATCACCAAGCAGGTCTGCGACAAGATTCTCGCGCAAGGCAAATCGATGCTGTAAAGCGCGGGCGGCGGTGCCGCCCACGGCGTGCGCGGAGCTTCGATCAAACGTCCGGATGCGCTCAATATCCCCGCGCGTAATCCACCAGCATCCGGTTCCTGTTTTCACTGGTCGTCGGGTTCGTGGCTTGCGTCGTGCGCGCGCCGCTCTCGTATCGACCGGCGGCAACGCCGCCCGACGCGCTGTCCGGTCCCGCGCACGCAGCAAGCACGACGATGGCGGGCAACAGCACCGCTGCCACTTTGAGGCTTTTCATAAACGATCCCTTCGCTTCGTGGACCGGGAAAAATGGCGCCCGGCATCGCCGATCTATACAATGACTAGATACCATTAAAGCGGGTGATCTATACAATGTCAAGTTTGAAAATGGCTTATCACCACGGCGATTTGCGGACAGCGCTGCTCGACGCGGCGCGTGCGATCGTCGCGGAAGAGGGCATCGGGGGGCTGACATTGCGGGCGTGCGCGCGGCGGGCGGGGGTCTCGCACGGCGCGCCGCTGCATCATTTCGGAAGTCTCGGCGGATTGCTGGCCGAGTTCGCGGCGGATGGCTACGAGCGGCTGGCGGCGTCGATGGACGAAGCGATTCGCGCATCGAGCGGCGATGTATTGCACGCGACGGGTCGAGGCTATGTGACGTTCGCGGTTCAATTCCCGCAGCATTTCCGCGTGATGACGCGCAACGAGGCTTCGCTCGCCGATTCACCGCGTCTGCGCGACGCGACGGCGGCGACGAAGCGTCGTCTGCACGACGCGCTCCGTCACGAATACGAGGCGGCAAATGGCGTGCCGCTGTCCGATGCGCAGTTGACGGTGCGCGCGGCGCTCGCGTGGTCGTGCGTTCACGGCTACGCGTGTCTCTGGGTGGACGGTTTGCTCGATGAACCCGACGCCGGCGCGCTCGACGCGTTGCTCACGCAACTGCATCCGGCGTTGATCGGCGCGTGAAAGCCGAATTCTCGATCAGTCTCGCGACTACGCTGAGCAACCCGAAGGCCGCACGAAAACGGCGATCTGGTACGGCATCTTCGCCGCGCTGTTGCCGCGGCATCCGTCCGGGTGGGTTTACGCCGCGTTGCCGCCGCTCGTGTTCGGCGTGGAAGCGGGGTGGTACACGGTCGTCGCGCTGTGTTTTTCGAGTCGGCGCCCGCGCGAAGCGTACTGTCGCGCAAAGCGCCGGGTCGACCGGATCGACCGGATCGCGGCTGCTGCTAGCGCGACGCTCGGTCTGCGGCCGGTTTTGAACGCCAGGCAGATCGGCTTGCAAGGCGCGTTAAAGCCGATTCAGCCGGCCAGCGAGAACACCGCGACGGCGCTCTTCAACTGCCGTGCCTGATCGGCCATCGACGACGCCGCGGCCGCTGCCTGCTCGACGAGCGCCGCGTTCTGCTGCGTGACCTCATCCATCTGCGACACCGCGCGGTTGACCTGCTCGATCCCGGTGCTTTGCTCCTGCGACGCCGACGAAATCTCGCCCATGATGTCGGTCACGCGACGCACCGCCTGCGTCACTTCGGCCATCGTGCGGCCTGCCTGCTCGGCGAGTTCCGCGCCGCCATCGACACGGGTGGTCGAATTTTCGATCAGTTCCTTGATCTCTTTCGCCGATACCGCGCTGCGCTGCGCCAGTGAGCGCACTTCGCCCGCGACGACCGCGAAGCCGCGTCCTTCGTCGCCCGCGCGCGCGGCCTCGACCGCCGCGTTCAGCGCGAGAATGTTCGTCTGGAACGCGATGCCTTCGATCACCGCGATGATGTCGGTCATGCGTTTGGAACCGGCTGCCAGTTCGCGCATGGTGTCGACGACGTCGCCGACCAGCGCGCTGCCGCGTGCCGCGATTTCCGATGCCCCGTTCGCGACGCCGCCTGCCTGCTGTGCGTTTTCGGCGTTCTGGCGCACGGTGGCGGTGAGTTGCTCCATGCTCGACGCCGTTTCCTGCAACGACGCGGCTTGTTCCTCGGTGCGTTGCGAGAGGTCCGTATTGCCCTGCGCGATTTCGCTCGATGCGGTCAGGATCGACTCGCTCGACTGGCTGATATCCGCGACGATTCCCGCGAGCCGCTCGCGCATGTCGCCGAGCGCGTACAGCATACTGGTGGTGTCGCCGGGACGCGTCGCGACACGCATGGCGAGGTCGCCGCCGGCGATACGCTGCGCGATATCGGCGGCGTAATCCGGCTCGCCGCCCAACTGGCGCGAGAGACGCCGCGCGATCAGCGAAGCCAGCAGCGCGCCGGCTGCAAGGGAGGCGAGCATCATCGCGGCCATCACGATCCGCATTTCGCCGTAGGTGTCCGCCGCCGCTTTTTGCGCTTCGACCGCGCTCTCACGACGATAATCGACCAGCGCGGCGATGCTGTCCCGCAGCGCCTCGCTCGAGGCGATCGCGCGGCGCACGAGTTCGGCGTGATCGATGTCGGCGGGCGGGGCGCTCAGTCCGGTTTCCTGATGGACGATCGTTTCCCAGTCTGCTGCTTTGCGCGTGACGTCCGCGAACATTTCGCGGCCCCGGCTGGTGACCATGGTCGGCTGGTATTTATCGAACGCGTCGTGCATGTCCTTCAGCGATCCGGCGATGCCGTCTTTCAGACGCTGGCGGGCGGCGTCGTCGGCGGCATAGCCGAGATTCGACGCGCCGAGATCGGCCGTCAACTTGCTGCGGTTGGCTTCTTCGAGCCAATACAGACCCTTCATGTGGAGGTTGCCGATCTGCTCGGTTGCGTTGTTCATCGTCGAGAGCGTGGACAAGCCTGTCGCTCCGACCACCAGACAGAAGCTGATGGCGATGCCAAACGACAACAACAATTTCCGGAATACGGTCATGCGGTCGAACCACTTCATTTCACATTCCTTACGAATTACGAATCGTCATGGCGTGCCGCGTCGATGCGGCTAGCCGTTGGTTTCCCAGTCTTACGGCGGCGCGGCGCGCGACTTGATGATGGAATAGAGGAAATAAAAGGGGCGTGATAATGGAACCGGAAGGGATTACCGGACGCGTGCTGGACAATGGGTGTCGAGCGATTTCCGGCTTCATGCTGAGCGAGCGCGCGCACTGACCGGCATGGCGCGTGGAAGCGGGCGTTTCCATCCTAAGGTTAAACACCGTCATTAACGCGCTGACCAAACTGATATTGTCCGACCGATGCAAAAGATTAACCTGAAGTCCTTCGACCTGAACCTGCTCGCCGTATTCGTCATGCTCTGGGAAACCCGCAGCGTGACGCGTGCAAGCGACCGGCTGGCGCTGACCCAGCCGGCGGTCAGCCACGCGTTGCGACGATTGCGCGACGCGCTCGGCGACGAGTTGTTCGTCAGCGCGAAAGGCGGTCTTGTGCCGACACCGCGCAGCGAGGCGCTGATCGAGCCGGTCCGCGAGTCGCTCGAGCGAATCGGACACGCACTTCAGGTAGACGACGCCTTCGAGCCATCGCTGGCGAAGCGGGAATTCAACATCGCGGCGGGCGATATGGTCGAGTTCTCCGTCGTGCCGCAGTTGGTCGAGCGCATCAGGCAGGTCGCGCCGGGGATCGTCGTCAAACTCGGGCCGTTGCCGGAAGGCGATCTGGCGAGTCAGCGCATGGAGACCGGCGACCTCGATGCGATCATCGGCGCGCAGCCTTCGAAAGGCGTGGGCATCCGTCACGAAGTCCTCACCGAAATCGAACTCTCCACGCTGATATGGCATCGTGAAAATCTGACGGCGCGGCGCTTTCCACTGGCGCTTTATCTGGAGCGGCCGCATGTCGTGATCCGGATGGCCGACCAGCAGGCGTCCATCGTCGATGTCACGCTCGCCGCGCGCGGCTTGTCCCGGCCGATCGGCGCGGTCGTGCAGAACTTCATGACCATGCTCATGGTCGCCGCCCGAACGGGCTACATCTGCAACGTCCCCAGCCGGATGGCCCGCACCTTCGCGCAACTCTTCGAGCTGAGCGTGCATAAACCGCCGGTCGCCTTCGATGCATCGCCGCTCTTTATCTCATGGCACCGCCGGTTCGACGCCGATCCGGCCCACGCCTGGCTGCTCGAGCAAATCCGCGCGGCGGTCGAGAGCGCTTGACGGCGCCGGATTTGCGCTGCGTGAATCCGCTGGACGCCGCTCCTTCGGAACCGACAGTCCGTCGCGCGTGCCATTAGCGCCGTGCATGGCATGGATGAAGACACTTCATTTTACTTATGGCCCCGTGCCTGTTGATATAGCGCAAAGAACATCTATCAACGGAGACGGACATGAGCAGTAAAACACCTCTTTCCATGGGCTGGTTTTGCCCCACGCTCGGCGACACCAGCGCGTTCGGCGATCCCTCGCAAACGCTGCCGCAGTCGATGGAACATTTCGAGCGCGTCGCCGTGGCCGCCGAAAACGCGGGCTTCGACTACATGCTGATTCCGGTCTCGGCGCATTGCTGGGACGCGTGGGTCGCGGCATCGTTCCTCGTGAGCCGCACGGCGCGAATCAAGGCGCTCGTCGCGATGAAACCGGGCTTCATTCACCCGGTCGCCCAGGCCAAGATGATCTCGACATTCGAGCAGTTATCCCAGGGCCGTCTGTACATGAACCTGATTGCCGGTATCAGCGAGAAGGATGCGATCGCCGAGGGGCAGCTCGCTTCGAAAGAAGAGCGCTACGAACAGCTCGAAGAGGAAGTCATCATTATCAAGAAGCTGCTCTCCGAAGAGCAGGTTCAATTCCACGGCAAGTATTTTCATATCGACAAGCCGGTCATTATCCCGAAGTCCATTCAGAAGCCTTTTCCGCCGTTCTTCCTCGGCGGCGGCTCGGATCAGGCGGCGGATATTTCCGCCCGGCATTCGGCCGTTCATCTGTTCTGGGGCGACTACCCCGAGCGGATCGCGGAACAGATCAAGGACCTGCGCGCGCGCGCCGCCAAGTACGGCCGCGAGGACGAATTGCGTTTTGCGATGCGCTTGCAGATCGTTTGCCGGGAAACTGAAGAAGAGGCATGGGACGCCGCGCATCGGCTGGTGGCGAACGCGGACGGGTGGAAGGAGCAGGTTAAGAACCTGAAAATGGATTCGGTCGCGAATCAGCGCCAGCAGGAACTTTCAAAGACCGTCGGCAGCAAGATGACGCCGCATCTGTGGACGGGCATTACCGATGTCCGGCCGGGCGCCGGTGTCGCGGTGGTCGGCAATCCGCAGCAGGTGGCCGATCAACTGAAGGCGTTCATCGAGGCCGGGTGCAGCGGCTTCTGCCTGTCCGGCTATCCGCATCACGAGGAAGCGGAGCGTTTTGGACGTCTGGTGATGCCGCTGCTCGTGTAACAGAACCATCCTTTATCTACCCTAGCCAAGTAACAGCAAATCAATAAGCGGCAGGGTGCTCAAGCAGGAGACAAGCATGAACATGGCAATCGATGCCAAGCAATTTCGCCGGGCCTTGAGTTCGTTCACGACCGGCGTGACGATCGTGACGACCCAGGGCGACGACGGCAACGATTACGGATTGACGGCGAACAGTTTCAACTCGGTTTCGATGGACCCGCCGATGGTGCTTTGGAGCTTGGGAAAGAAGTCGTCGAATCTGCCGGTTTTCGCGGCGACCGATCACTTCGCGGTTCACATTCTCGCGGCGGATCAGGAGCATTTGTCGAACCGGTTCGCGAAGTCGGGAACCGACAAGTTCGCCGGCTGCGCGCTCGACCGCGGGCACGGCGGCGTCCCCCTTCTGGACGGCTGTTCGGCGCGTTTCGAGTGCCGCGTGGTGCATCGGTACGAAGGCGGCGACCACGTGATTTTCGTCGGCGAGGTGATGAACTTCGACAGCTTCGACCATCCGCCGCTCGCCTTTCACGGCGGCAATTACGGTCTGGTCATGAAGAAATCCGACAGCGCCGCCGAAGCCATTGAAGCCGACGGCAGCTTCGGCGATGGCTGGCTCGGATTTCTGCTGGCTCGCGCCTATTACCAGTTGCTGATTCCGGTGCGGAAAAACCTGAGCCATCACGGCCTGCGCGAGATCGACTACAACATCCTGACCGTCCTCAGCATGGGCGAGGGACGAACGCTCGAAGAACTCGATCAACTGGTTTCAATTTCCGGCTCGCGCGTGACGCAGGACGACCTCGGACAGTTGGTCGAGCGTGGGCTTCTCGTGCTGAACCAGCGCGACGTATCGCGACGCGAGGTGAGCTTCACCGACGACGGCCGCCGTTACGCGATCGAACTATTAGCGATCGCGAAAGCCTCGGAAAGCGACGCGGAGCGCGATCTCGATTATCGCGAAGCGCAGGTCATGACGCTGCTGCTCAAGCGGCTGATCCGGTCGAGCGCATCGGAGCTTCCCGATCACTGGCGCAAGGAGCGGTTCTGGCAGGAAAGCAGTCTATGGCGCGATCGGGGGTTATCGAAGGTTCCTTGAGAGCCGGGAACACACCGGCGGAAAAGACGTTTCGTCCGTAGCGCGGTATCGCGGTATCGCGGTATAGCGGTATAGCGGTATAGCGATATCGCGAGCGGACGAATTCCCGACAGGTTGCCGAAGCGAAAATACAGGCAATCGGATATGAGGGGGAGACAAGCATGAAAACACAGAACAGACAGACGGCAGATCAAGAAGGTTCGAGTCTGAACGGCCGGCGCTCATGGTACGCGGTCGGGGTGCTACTCGTTGCGTACTTTTTTTCGATCATGGACCGGCAGATTCTCACGCTGCTCGTCGGGCCAATACAGCAGACCCTGCACGTCAACGACACGCAGATGGGCGTCCTGCACGGTTTTACCTTCGCGGCCTTTTATGCGCTGATGGGATTGCCTATCGCGCGTTTTATCGACCGTGGCGACCGGCGCTTCGTCATCGCGGCGGGCATCGCGCTGTGGAGTCTCGCCACGGCGGCGGGCGGGCTGGCGACGGAATACTGGCATCTGCTGCTGGCGCGGATCGTCGTGGCTGTCGGCGAAGCGGTGCTGATACCCGGCACGGTGTCGCTCGTCGCGGATCTTTTTACGCCCGGCCAGCGCGGCCGTCCGATGACGCTCTTCGGCGCGAGCGGCTCGTTCGGCTCCGGTGCGGGGCTGATCGCCGGCGGCTTGATACTCGGCGTCTTCACGCTCACGCCGCCGGTTCTGCCGGGATTGGGCGTCGTCTATCCGTGGCAGGCGACGCTCATGGCGTTGGGCTTGCCCGGCCTCGTGGTCGCGTTGCTGATGCTCGCGGTGCCCGAGCCGCGCAAAGCACGCGGCGCACGCGGTGACGCTGGCAGCGTGAACGACGGCGCGCCGACCGAGCCGCCCGTCGCAGCGGTGACCCGCTACTTCGCCGAAAACCGCAGGACGCTCGTCGCGCTCATGTTCGGCGCGGGCTTCTTCTACGCTTGCGTGTACGCCTGGGCATCCTGGATGCCGACGTATTTCGTCCGCGAATTCGGCTGGAAATATCCGCAGATCGGTAAAGCCATCGGCGTGCTGCTGGCGGTTTTCGGCCCGTTCGGTTCCGTACTCGGCGGCTGGCTGGGCGGACGGTGGCAACGGCGCGGCGTGCGTCATGCCTATCTTCGGGTCGCGCTGGCGGGAAGCATCGGAATCGTCGCTTCGACGCTCGGCATGGTGTGTATGCCGAGCGCAAATCTGGCGCTCGTGTTCATGGCAAGCGCTTCGATATTTTCGTTCTTCCTCTTCGCGGCGGGTCCGCTTGCGATCCAGGAAGTGTCGCCGGGACCGATGCGCGGCCAGTTCGCGGCGCTTTACACCGGCATCCTGACGCTGTTCGGCGCGGGTTGCGGACCTGTCGCGGTCGGCCTCCTGACCGACTACGTGCTGCGCGATCCGCTTGCGATCGGGGTTTCGATCGGATGCGTGTGCGCCGTGTTCGGCGGCCTTGCCTGCATCACCTTTCGACGCGGCTTCGCTTCTTATGCCGACACGCTCGATCGCGCAGCGGCGTGGGTTCCCGCGCCTTCGCAGTCGCCGCCGGCCAAGCCCGAGAAGCTTCGCACCGTGGCGCACTGACGCAAGGCGACCGGCTTAACCCCTGACACCTGGCTTTATCCACCGCGCGCCTTGAGCGACGCGCGCGTTTGCGCGCGCGTCTCACGGCGGCCAGTCCCACTACAACGAGGAAAGAACCAATGAAAATTCACGAAACTATCTACGTCGATGGTAAATGGGTGCGCCCGCACGGCGACGACTATGCGGAGGTGCGCAATGCCACGACCGAAGCCGTGATCGGACGTATCCCGCTCGGCACGGCGGCCGACGCCGACGACGCAGTGCGCGCCGCGCGCGCCGCTTTCGACGGCTGGTCGCGGACGACCCCGCAGCAACGCGCCGAATGGCTCGGCAAGATCGCCAAAGGGCTGGAAGCGCGGGCGGGCGAAGCGGCGCGGTTCGTGAGCGAAGAGGTCGGGACGCCGATCGGCTGGTCGCAGTTCGCGCAGGCCGGCGCGCCGGTCGCTCACTTCGCGGTGGCGGCTCAACTCCTCGAGTCCTTCTGCTTCAGCGAAACCGTGGGCAATTCCGACGTGCTGCGCGAGCCGGTCGGCGTGGTGGCGTGCATCACGCCGTGGAACTATCCGCTCACGCTGATGGCGGCGAAGGTCGCGCCCGCGCTCGCGGCGGGCTGCACGGTGGTGCTCAAGCCGTCGGAAGTCGCGCCGATGACCGCTTATCTGCTGGCCGAGGTGATCGATGAAGCCGGGCTTCCGCCCGGCGTGTTCAACCTCGTGCCGGGGCTGGGTCCGGTGATCGGCGAGGTGCTGGCGTCGCATCCGCAGGTGGACATGGTGTCCTTCACGGGATCGACCGCTGCCGGGCGGCGGGTCGGCGAACTGGCCGCGCGAAGCGTGAAACGCGTCGCGCTCGAACTGGGCGGAAAGTCGGCGGCGATCCTCCTCGACGACGCCGATTTCGCGAACGCGGTGCCCGGCGTCGTCCAGGCTTGCTATCTCAACAACGGCCAGACCTGCTTTGCGCACACGCGCATGCTCGTGCCCGCGCATCGCATGGACGAAGCCGCGCGCATCGCCGCGGACGTGGTCGGCGGCATGGCCGTGGGCGACCCGCTCGACGCGCGCAACGCGGTCGGGCCGCTGGTCTCGGCGGTCCAGCAACAACGCGTCCACGACTACATTCGGCAGGGAATACAAGGCGGCGCGAAGCTCGTCGCGGGCGGGCTGGGCGCGCCATCGGGCACGACGCGCGGCTACTTCGTCCAGCCGACCGTGTTCGCCGGCGTCACGCCGGACATGGCCATCGCGCGGGAAGAAATCTTCGGCCCGGTGCTGAGCATCCTTGCCTACGACGACGAAGCCGACGCGATATCCATCGCGAACGATTCGATCTTCGGCCTGAGCGGCGCGGTCTGGTCCGCCGATATCGAGCGCGCCAGACGCGTCGCGCGCGGCATGCGCACCGGTCAGGTGGATATCAACGGCGCGCCGTTCAACCTGCTCGCGCCGTTCGGCGGCTTCAAGCAGTCCGGCAACGGGCGGGAGTTCGGCAAGTACGGCATCGAGGAATACCTCGAATACAAGTCGGTGCAAATGCCGCTTCAGTGAGCCGGCGTTTTTTACGTCTGCATCGGATAAGGACTACACCATGCTTGGATCAATGATGGACCGGCCGCTGCTGGTTTCGTCCCTGCTCGGACACGCCGAGCGGCAGTTCGGCGATACCGAAATCGTGTCGCGCGAAGCGACCGGCGCGCTGCATCGATACACCTTCCGCGCGGCTGCATCACGGGCGCGGCAACTGGCCCGCGCGCTTGCCGGTTTGGGCGTTGCGCACGGCACGCGCGTCGGCACGCTGGCATGGAACGACTATCGGCATCTGGAGGCGTATTTCGCGGTGTCGGGCAGCGGCGCCGTGCTGCACACGTGCAATCCGCGTCTGCATCCCGACCAGCTCGCCTACATCGTGAACCACGCGGAAGACGAAGTCATGCTCTTCGATCCGGCCTTCCTGCCGCTCGTGGAAGCGATCGCGGCGCGCTGTCCCGCGCTTCGCCACTACGTCGTGCTGTGCGCCCGCGCGGACATGCCGCAAGCGAGCACGCTGCCGGATCTTCGATGTTACGAGGATCTGCTGTCGGCGTGCGACGACGCCTTCGCGTGGCCCGAATTCGACGAGCGCACCGCGAGCGCGCTTTGCTACACGTCCGGGACGACGGGGAATCCGAAAGGCGTGCTGTACACGCATCGCTCCACGATCCTGCACAGCTTCGCGCTGAGTCTGCCCGACACGCTCTCGCTCTCGGCGAGCGATTGCGTGCTGCCGGTCGTGCCGATGTTCCACGTCAACGCGTGGGGCATTCCCTACGCGGCGGCGATGAACGGCTGCAAGCTCGTCCTGCCCGGTCCGAAGCTCGACGGCGCGAGCCTCTACGAACTGATCGAAGGTGAGGGCGTGACGTGCAGCGCGGGCGTGCCGACCATCTGGCTCGGACTGACGCAGTACATGGAGCAACGCGGTCTCACGCTCACGACGATGAAGCGCAGCATCGTCGGCGGTGCGGCCATGCCGCTCGCGCTGATCCGCACGTGGACCGAGAAGTTCGGCGTCGAAGTGCGTCACGCGTGGGGCATGACGGAGACCAGTCCGCTCGGCACGCAGGGAAGTCTGCTGCCGAGGCACGCCGGCCTGCCGGTCGAGCAGCAATGCGCGCAGCGCGCGAAGCAGGGACGGCCGGTGTTCGGCGTCGAACTGCGCATCGTCGATGCCGACGGCGATGTGCTGCCGCGCGACGGTCACTCGGCGGGCGAACTGGAGGTGCGCGGTCCGTGGATCGCGGCGGCGTACTTCAAAGGCGAAAAGCCTGCGCTGCGTGATGGCTGGTTCCCGACCGGCGACATCGCGACCATCGACGCCGATGGCTACATGCAGATCACCGATCGCCTGAAGGACGTCATCAAGTCGGGCGGCGAATGGATCAGTTCCATCGATCTCGAAAACGCGGCGGTCGGGCATCCGGACATTTTGACGGCCGCGGTGATCGGCGCGAAGCATCCGAAGTGGGATGAGCGGCCGGTGATGCTGCTCGTGACCAGGCCCGGGCACGACGCCGACAAGGCCAGCGTTCTCGCGTATCTCGCGGACAAGGTGCCGAAATGGTGGCTGCCCGAAGAAGTGATTTTCGTCGATGCGTTGCCGCTCGGCGCGACGGGCAAGGTGCGGAAGATGGACTTGCGGCGGCAGTACGCGGAGGTGCTGTGCGCGGTGTGATGCGCCGGTAGCGCGGCGGATGTTGGATCGAAAGTAATAACTTGGAACGACGAGGAATCGATGAGTGAAATGAAGAATGAGATGAAAAGTGAACTGACAGGCGGGTGCCTGTGCGGAAGCGTTCGATACGAAAGCCGCGAGCCGGCGGTCGTGAGCGCGGTGTGTCATTGCTCGCATTGTCAGAAGCAGTCGGGGAGCGCGTTCTCGGTCAATCTGATGGTCCCGGCGGCGGCGTTTTCGGTGACGTCGCAGACGCTCGCCACGTTCGACGACATCGGCGACAGCGGACTCGGCGTCAAGCGGCATTTTTGCGGGCGTTGCGGATCGCCGATCTATTCGGAGCTGGAAGCGAATCCGGGCGTCGTGGCGATCAAGGCAGGCACGCTCGACGACCCGTCGCGGGTCGAGCCGCAAGTTCATTTGTGGCGCGCGTCGGCCCAGCCGTGGGTGCCGGTCGCCGACGGAGCGCAATGCTTCGACCGTAATCCGGCTTCATAGCGGAATCGCGAGACATGCGGATCCGGGATCGTTCGAACGCGGCGCGAAGACCAGCGGCGAAACCGGATCTCGTTACATCAAAAAAATAGAGGAGACGACATGAAGTCGAGATGGATGGTTGCGGCTGCTGCCGGTGCGCTCGGTGCGCTCGGCGGGACCGCGCAAGCGCAGTCTTCGGTGACGTTGTACGGCGTGATCGACGCCGGGGTGTTTTATCAGAGCACGGCGGCGGCCTCGTTCAGTCCGGCGGCCAGGAATCTGGGCAAGCTCTACCGGTTCAAGGACGCGGGCATTTATTCGAGCAACTGGGGCATGACGGGAACGGAGGACCTCGGCGGCGGCTATCGCGTCAACTTCAAGCTGCAGGGCACCTTCGATTCCGGCACCGGCAAATCCGGCCTGTCGGATACGCCCGGCGTCGCCGCGATGTTCAACCAGATCGCGAGCGTTGGCGTCTCGGGGAAATTCGGCTCCGTGAACGCGGGTCGCCAGATCGCGCCGATGGCTTACGCGATGGCCGAAACCGATGTTCGCGGCGGACGCTGGTTCGGCAGCATCCTGACCTCGTGGCTCGGCATGAATCAGGCGGCGGGCTGGCTCGGCGCGAGCACGAACGGCCCGCTCGGCGCGCTGTACGACAGCAACGCGATCGTCTACGAATCGCCGAGTCTCGGCGGCGCGAAAGCCTTGCTCGAATATGCGCCCGGCGGCGTTGCGGGCAGCCCGCAGGGCAACACGCGCGAGTCCGCCGTGCTGAAATATTCGAACTACGGCTTGAGGCTGTCGGCGGTCTATTACAACGGACACGACACGAATCCAGGACCGAACGCCGTTCCGAGCGGCCTGGCGAATAACCGGCTGATGTACCTCGGCGCGCTGTACACATTCCACGATGTATCGGTGTCGGCGTCGTACAGCAACGGCAAGAATCCCGCGCGCGCCAATCAGGTGGATATCGATATGTTCACGGCCGGCATCGGTTATCGCGCGACCCCCGCGCTCAACTTCACGAGCGGGATCTACTATCTGAAGGACAGGAATAATTCGGCCAACAAATCCACGGAAATCGCGGCGGGGGCCGAATACAGCCTGTCGAAAAGCACGATGATTTACGGCGAAGCGGGACACGTCAACAACAAGGGAAACATGACGCAAACCATCGCCTACGGCCAGCCGGTCGCGCCCGGAATGGCAACCACGGCGTTCATGATGGGATTGCGCCACGCGTTTTAACGTGCATCAAGCGGCATCAAGCGGCATCAAGCGGCATCAAGCGGCATCAAGCGGCATCAAGCGGCTGCGATCATCCACGACCCGGTCAGCACCAGCGCACACAGCCAGATCCGGTCGAAATTGATCCAGCCGCGCCGCAGCACGCCGACGGCGGCAGCAGCCTTTGGCAGCATCAATACTCGTGCCTTTCAGCGCGGAGAACTGGATGTGAGGGTGTTCCTGTGCAGGCTGTCGTTATAGCGGAGATAGTGACGTTGGCGCGTCGTGCAACGGTTGTACAGACGTTAAGCCAACCGATCCGTCGCCGCTTGACTTCGGTCCCGATACACCAGAATCGCCGCCGCGAGATCTTCGAGCGCGGAGCCGACCGACTTGAAAACTGTCCGCTGTCGAACGTCTTCGCGTCCACGCGCCTCGCCACGGCACAGCGCTTCGAGCGTGCCTTTGACATCGCCCGCGACGAACACGCCGCGCGACAGAGGACCGAGCAGGTCGCCCGATTTCGCCAGCGCCTCGTTCGTGTCGACGTATAGCGCGCTGCCCGCGAAGCAGTCGTCGTCGGCTTCGCGCAAGTGCGGCGCGAAGCTGCCGATCAGATCCAGATGCGTTCCCGGACGCAGCCATTCGCCCCGCACGAGCGGTTCGGTCGCGAGCGTCGCGCACGAGACGATGTCGGCATTGGCGGCCGCGCTCGCGAGATCGCCGGTGGCGACGGCGTTGAAACCTTCGTCGGTCCATCGCCGTGCCAGCGCCTCGGCTGTTTCGAAGCGGCGGCTCCAGACCGTCACCGTCTCGATCGGCCGCACCGCTCGATACGCCTCGGGCAAAA
The DNA here is from genome assembly GCF_057814995.1 of Caballeronia sp. SL1002. NCBI lineage: Bacteria > Pseudomonadati > Pseudomonadota > Betaproteobacteria > Burkholderiales > Burkholderiaceae > Caballeronia > Caballeronia sp. SL1002. Next base: position 574,192 of record NZ_JBYMUW010000005.1, read on the forward strand.
GCTGCGCGACCCGCCCGCTGCCGACAACCAGCAGGTGGCTCGCGTCCTCGCGGGCGAGATAGCGCGCCGCCAGCGCCGACGCCGCGACGGTCCGGCGCGACGTGATCTCGTTGCCGTCGATGTGCGCGAGCGGTTCGCCCGTGGTGGCGTCGTAGAGGAGGTAGGTCGAGAAAAGTCCGGGCAGGCCCCGGCTGGCGTTGTCCGCGAAGATGTTCACGGTCTTGATGCCGAGGAAGCCGCCCGGCTGCCACGCGGGCATGATGAGAACGATGCCCGGCGTCTGCTGCGGCACGCCGATCCGGTGCGTGTGCCGCAACGGCACTTCGCAGCCCTCGGCGAACAGGGCTTCGAGCGCGGGGATGAGCGCGTCGAAGGGCAGGGACTGGCGAGTCGTGAGCGCGTCGTAGGTTTTCATGGCGGCGTGAGGAGTGACCTAAGCGGTGCGTAATGCGTCGATATTAAACGCCCCGGCCACGCCGCCAATTTCAAGCCGCTCGACGCGCGGCGGATTCACGCGCCGATCACGCCTGCCGCAATTCGACGCGCTTGATGTCCTTCACGATCACGAGATAGCTGAACACGGTAATCAGCGCGTTCGCGCCGACGAACACCAGCGCGCCGTTGAACGAGCCGGTGGTCGCGACGAGATAGCCGATCACGATCGGCGTCACGATGCCCGCGACATTGCCGAACATGTTGAAGATCGCGCCGGAGAGGCCGATGGCTTCTTTCGGCGACGTATCCGCGACGACCGCCCAGCCGAGCGCGCCGATGCCTTTGCCGAAGAACGCGAGCGACATGAGCGCAACGACGATCCAGTCGGTCGAAACGTAGTTGCAGCCGATGATCGACACCGACAGCAGCATGCCCGCGACGATCGGCACCTTGCGGGCCACCGTCAGCGAATGGCCGCGCTGGATCAGCGCATCGGAGAAGACGCCGCCGAGCACGCCGCCGGTGAAACCGCAGATCGCGGGCAGCGAGGCGACGAGGCCCGCTTGCAGGATCGTCATGCCGCGCGCCTGGACGAGGTAGATCGGGAACCACGTGAGGAAGAAGTACGTCATCACGTTGATGCAATACTGCGCGAGGTAGACGCCGAGCAGCATCCGGTTGGACAGCAACTGCTTCACGTAGCGCATGCCACCGGTGCGCGTGCCGGGTTCGGACGCGGACGCGGCGCTGGCCGGCCGCTTGTGTCCGGCGATCACGCCGCCGCCTTGCTCGATATGATCGAGTTCCAGCTTGTTGACGCCCGGATGATCCGCCGGATTCTTCATCACCTTGAGCCACGTCAGCGCGAGCACGACGCCGGCTGTGCCCATCACGATATAGACGTGGTGCCAGCCGAACGCGTGCGTGAGCCACGCCATCAACGGCGTGAAAACGACGGCGGCGAAGTATTGCGCCGAATTGAAGATCGCCGATGCCGTGCCGCGTTCAGCCGTCGGAAACCAGCTTGCGACCACTTTTGCGTTCGCCGGAAAAGCCGGCGCTTCGGCCGCGCCCATCGCAAAGCGCAACGCGAACAGCATGAAGACCGCGCTCGCCGCCGTGCCGATCACGCCGACCGTGCTTTGCAGCAGCGTGAAAAACGACCAGAGAAAAATGCTCGCGGCATAGACACGGCGCGCGCCGAAGCGGTCGAGCAGCCAGCCGCTCGGCAACTGGGACAGCACGTACGCCCAGCTGAACGCGGAGAAGATGTAGCCCATCTGGATCGCGTCGAATCCCAATTCGCCGCGCATCGCGGACCCGGTGACGGAAAGCGTGGCGCGATCGGCGTAATTGAACGTGGTGATGATGAAGATCATCGCCAGAATTCCGTAGCGGACTTTCGAGCGTTTCGCGACGCCTGCGACGCTGGCGGTTCGGCTGATTTCCATGATGATTCCTGTATCCGGCATGCGCGGCAATGGATTCAACGACTTCGTGCATGCGGGTCGTGACCCGCAACTGTGGAAAACTGTCGTCGTATGACATTTTAGGGGCGACGCGAATGCGAATGACAGTCGGGGTTTTCCCTTTATTTTTTCGATAAAACTTATAGAACAATGGGTTGTAAAATATATCGATATTTTACTTTAACTCTAATCGCGCTCGATATGACTTCAAATAGCGCTAAATGTTATAGGTTGTCGTACTTCCTGTTACGTATCAAACCGCCCGTGACGCGTGACGCGTGAGCAATCCACGGCAGTTATTCATGCTTCCACGGGGTCCACGGGTATCGAGTGCGCCCGCCCGGTCCTTCTATTCGACGCGTCGTCAACGCGGGCATCCGCTATGTCTTTCTCGTTCGTCCTCCCAATACAATCTGGCATTCGCCGTTCCGGGCCGTTACGCGAGGCCGCTCAATGAATGCGGGGTCGAGGATGCATCGCCATTTTTCGTTTGGCCGGGTCGCGCTGTTGTCGGTGCTGTCGCTTGTCGCGTGTACGAGCGCGCCGCCGCCACGCCCGACAGAGCAGACGGTCTTCGTCTCCGGTATGGCCGAGTTGCCCTCATGGAAAGAAACGATCACCAAGGCATCGATCGCGGAATTCGTGATGCGCGTCACGACGGAAGGCGCGCCGGATTACCTGCCGCCGGCGCGACGCATCGCGGTGTTTCAGAACAACGGCGCGCTGTGTGTCGAGCAACCGGCCGATCTGCAGACGTTGTTCGTGATTCAGCGCGTTCAGACGCTCGCGCCGCAGCATCCGGCGTGGAAGGGCCGCGAGCCGTTCCGCTCGGCAATCGCCGGCAATATCAAAGGCGTGACTGCAAGCGGCGACAGCGCGAAGCGGCAACTTCTAGCCGCGACGCACGCCGGGACGAGCAGCGAGGCGTATCGGCGTGCGGTCGAGGAATGGTCGGCAACGGCAATCGATCCGCGTTTCAAGCGGCCTTACGGGCAGCTCGTGTACCAGCCGATGATCGAGATGCTGAAGTATCTGCGCGCAAACGGATTCGAAATCTATCTCGTTGCAACGGGCGATATCGACTTCATGCGCGCTTTCGCCGAGAAGGCGTATGGCATCGCGCCGTCGCATGTCATCGCGACCGCGCGCAGCGACGCGAATCCGCCGCCGAATCGGCAAACCTCGCGCAAAGCCCCGCGAAAAGGCGCACGGCCGCCATCGAAGCCCGACGACACCGCAGCAAAAGTGGCGCCCATTGCCGAGGCGATGAACGGCCGCTTGCCGGTCCTCGCGTTCGGCAGCGCCGACAACGACTTGCCGCTGCTCAAATGGACCGATAGCCAGGCGGGCGCGCATCTGGTGGGTATCGTCCGTCATACCGACGCCACCCGCGAATATAACTACGATGGCGCGGCGAAAAGCCCGCTTCCCGCCATCGTGCGTGAAGCGCGGACCAAGGGCTGGGTGATGGTCGACATGAAAGACGACTGGAAAACCATCTTCCCGGAAAGTCGCGCGGGACAGTAAGGCGCGTCATTACTGGACCTTAAGGTCCTGTCCGCGACATCCCATTTTTTCGGCCGCGACGCACTCGCCGCTTGTGGCCGGGCGCAGCCGCGCCACCGGCATGCCGACTTCCCAATACGCGATCCGAACCCGCGCTTAAACCTTCCAGTTATACGATGTCGCACAAACATCGCCGCAAGATACCCTTGTTTTGCAAACAAATTCCGCTCAGGCACAGATTTTGTCCGGGTAAATGCCTATTTGAGATGAACCTTGGGATCGTCGATAGTACGTTATCGTACAACTAGCGACCCATCCAACAGTCGCTTTCGCCACGGTTTGATCGCTGGCTACTGCCGACGCCTATCGAGCACTCGGCGCTTAAAGGAACGTTATGAAGAAAGTTGCCCTGAGTGGCGCGGGTGGTCAGCTCGGCTCGGTCGTGCGGCGCGCGTTTGTCGCGCGCGGCACGCCGTTGCGTTCGGCCGCCGGCTCCAAACCGCTCACCCCGCTCGTGGAAGGCGAGGACGTCATGCACGGCGATCTGCGCGATCCGGCCGTCGTCGATCGTCTCCTCGAAGGCGTCGATGTGCTGATCCATTTCGCAGGCACGAGCGTCGAGCGTCCGCTGCCGGAAATCATCGAGAACAATTTGCGCGGTCTCGTCGAAGTGTACGAAGGCGCGCGGCGGCACGGCGTGCAGCGCATCGTGTTCGCCAGTTCGAACCACGCGATCGGCATGTATCCGGTGACCGAGCATCTCGCGCTCGATTGCGCGTTGCGCCCGGACGGGTTCTACGGCCTGAGTAAGGTGTGGGGCGAAGCGCTGGCAAGAATGTATTGGGACAAGCACGGCATCGAGAGTGTTTGCGTGCGGATCGGCAGTTGTCTCGAACGGCCGACCGAGCCGCGCCACCTGAGCACGTGGTTCGGCCATCGCGACCTGATGCATTTCCTCGACCGCTGTATCGAAGCCGAGGACGTGGGTTACCTCGACGTCTGGGGCGTCTCGGCCAACACGCGCAGCTGGTGGGACAACAGCGGCGCCGCGCGGCTCGGCTACCAGCCGACCCAAAACGCCGAGGACTACGCGGCCGAAGTGCTCGCGAAACCAAACCCGCTCGATGCGCTGGGTCAACGCTTCCAGGGCGGCGGTTTCGTCGGCATCGATTATTCGCGCACGGACGGTGGCCCCGACGCTGCGACTGCGTCTGCGACTGCGCCCACCACCCAGCCGAACTGATCAGTTAAAGAGTTAGAGGAGACACGACAATGAAAATCAAGGGCATCCGCTGGTGGATGGTCAGTCTGGTCGCGGCCGGACTCATCATCAATTACCTCGCGCGCAATACGCTTTCGGTGGCTGCGCCCACGCTGATGAAGGACCTCAACATCAGCACCGCGCAGTACTCGCATGTCGTGGTCGCGTGGCAGCTTTGTTATGCGTTCATGCAGCCGGTCGCGGGCTATGTGCTCGATACGGTCGGCACCAAGATCGGTTTCGCGGCATTCGCGCTGGCGTGGTCGGTGGCGTGCGCGGCGGCGGCATGGTCGACGGACTGGCGCAGCCTCGCGTTCTTCCGCGGCGTGCTCGGGATTGCCGAAGCGGCTGGCATTCCGGCCGGCGTCAAGGCGACCAGCGAATGGTTTCCGGCTAAAGAGCGCTCGGTTGCGATCGGCTGGTTCAACATCGGCTCGTCCATCGGCGCGCTGCTCGCACCGCCGCTGGTCGTCTGGGCGTTGCTGCACGGACAATGGCAGTGGGCGTTTTTGATCGTCGGCGCGGCGGGCGTGGTCTGGACCGCGGTGTGGATGGTGCTGTACAAGCATCCGCGTCAGCAAAAGCTGCTCGGCGACACCGAACGCGACTACATCCTGAGTGGTCAGGAAGCGAAGCATAGCGACGCGGGCGCGCAAAAGCGCCGCTGGTCGGAAATGCTGCGCAGCCGCAACTTCTGGGCGATCGGCATTCCGCGCATTCTTTCCGAGCCGGCCTGGCAAACCTTCAACGCGTGGATTCCTTTGTACATGATGACCGAGCGTCACATGAACCTGAAGGAAGTCGCGCTGTACGCGTGGATGCCTTTCCTCGCGGCGGATATCGGCTGCGTGCTCGGTGGTTATCTCAGCCCGCTGTTCCATAAATACGCGAAGGTATCGCTGTTCACGTCGCGGAAGATGGTCTTCGTGTTCGGGGCGCTGTGCATGGTCGGGCCGGCGTGCGTCGGACTGGTTGCAAGCCCTTACGCGGCGGTTGCGCTGCTGTGCGTCGGCGGTTTCGCTCACCAGACCTTGTCGGGTGCGCTTTACGCCATCACGTCGGATATGTTCGGCAAGAACGAAGTCGCGACGGCGACAGGCATGGGCGGCATGGCCGGTTACCTGGGCGCGGCCGCGTTCACGGCGCTGTTCGGCGTACTGGTGACGCGAATCGGCTATAGCCCGCTGTTCGTCGTATTGGCCGTGTTCGATATCATCGCGGCCTGTGTGGTGTGCTGGCTGGCACGCAGCAGCGACCGCACGCCGGAGCCGCGTATGGTCGCCACGGGTGCTGCGGCCCGGTAAGTAGGGCGGCGCCAAGCGCCGGAACGTTTGGCAAACGGCGCCTGCGGGCGCCGTTTTGCATTTCAGCGCGTGATCAATATTGCTTGTAGGGAAGAAATTTTCCCGACAGCACGACCTTGACGCGATCGCCCTTCGGATCCGTTTCGCGCTGGATATCCATCGAAAAATCGATCGCGCTCATGATTCCGTCGCCGAACTCTTCGTGAATCAGTTCCTTGATGGTCGTCCCGTACACGCTGACGATCTCGTACCAGCGGTAGATCAGCGGATCGGCCGGCACGGCGGTGTCGAGCGATCCCTTGTACGGCACGATCTGCAGCCACGCGATGGCGTCGTCCGGCAGCCCGAACAATTCGCCCACTTTTTCCGCCTGTATCTTGTTGAGCGTCATCTGCCCGAGACATGCAGCGGTCGTCCATTCCTTGCTCTGGCCGATTTGCTCGGCGACATCGCGCCACGCAAGTCTTTTTGCAACCTTCGCGGCGACGATCATCTGCGACACTTCTGCGCGGCTCGAAATCATGGCGTTCTCCATCGATCAGGTTATCGGATGCCCGGCGCTGAATACGCGGGATTCGTCAGGATTCGTCGGGATTATTTCCGGCCAGAAATGCCGTGTCAGGCGTAAGCGCGCGATTTTTCCCATTCGACGCGCACCCTCGAAATATGTGATGATTCGCCGCCGAACGCGGGTCGGAGCGCGTGTCGGGTATGAAAATTGCGCGATTCTCGTACATTTATCGTGCGTCCTTTAGAATTTTCGGCGGTCGCCGCGACGCGCTTCGATCGACAATTCGCCCCTCCGCACCGGGCGCGATCCATTGGGATCGAGCCGCAGTCTCTTAAACCTTTGCGCTTCGCGGAGAACACGCGCCCATGTCACGCGACGAAATGCCCGATCCGTCGAGCGCGGGCGACCCTTTCGCGTCGCCTGTCCCGCCTTCGCCGGGATCGCCCGAATTTCCGGTTGTCGGCGTCGGCGCGTCGGCGGGCGGAATTCCGGCCTTGCTGCGCTTTTTCGAACACATGCCCGACAGTCCCGGCATGGCATTCGTCGTGGTGCTGCACCTGTCGCCGAAACACGAGAGTGTCGCCGATCAGATTCTCCAGCGCGTGACCCGCATGCGCGTCATGCAAGTCCGGTCGACGACGCGTATCGAAACCAACTGCGTCTACTTGATTTCGCCGTCGAACGACCTTTCGATGGTGGACGGCACGCTGCGCATCAGCGCGGCCAAGCGTCCGTACGGCCGTCCGGTCGCCATCGACCTGTTTTTCCGGACGCTCGCCGAAGTCCACGGCACGCGGGCATTTTGCGTCGTGCTATCCGGGACGGGCAGCGACGGCGCGGTCGGCATCAGCCGTATCAAGGAATGCGCGGGTCTTACGCTTGTTCAAAGCCCCGAAGACGCGCAATACGACGAGATGCCCCGCGCGGCAATCGCGACCGGCATGGTCGATTTCACGCTGCCGGTCAACGAGATACCGCGAAAACTCATTGCGCTCTGGCACAACGCGCGCGCCATCAAGTTGCCGGAAGCGGCGAGCGTTCCCGACCTGGCGGAGACCGCGAACAGATCGGCGCTGATGCACGCGCAGTCGTCGGTGCACGGCATCCTCACGACGCTGCAGCGGCGCACCGGTCACGACTTTCGCCATTACAAGCGCGCGACGGTCCTGCGGCGTATCGAGCGGCGCATGCAGGTGAACGCGCTCGCCGATCTGGCCGCTTATCAGGAATTTCTCGACGCGAACGTCGACGAAACGCCCGCGCTGCTGAAGGACATGCTGATCGGCGTGACCAACTTTTTTCGGGATCGCGAGGCGTTCGAGTCGCTTGAGCATGACGTCATTTCCGCGCTGTTCGAAGCGCGTCCCACGGACGACCAGGTGCGCGCGTGGGTGGCCGGATGCTCGACGGGCGAGGAAGTCTATTCGCTCGCGATGCTCCTCTCCGAGCGCGCGCAGCAAACCCCCGATGCGCCGGAGATTCAGATTTTCGGCACCGATATCGACGAGCGCGCGATCGATACCGGCCGGGCCGGCAGCTACCCGGAGTCGATTCTCGCGGACGTCAGCGCGAGGCGTTTGCGCCAGTTTTTCACCCACAGCCGCGCCCGTTATGTCGTGAACAAGGCGCTGCGCGAGCGCGTCCTGTTCGCGGCGCATAATATCCTGCGCGATCCGCCGTTCTCGCGCCTCGATCTTGTCAGTTGCCGGAATCTGCTCATCTATCTCGACCGGACCGTTCAGCGCCAGATTCTGCAAATGTTCCATTTCGCGCTGAAACCTGGTGGCTTTCTTTTTCTAGGCAACGCAGAATCTGCGGAGGCCGCGGACGACCTGTTCACCGCGGTGGACAAGAAGCACCGAATCTACCGGGCGAAGATTCTGATCTCGCGTCCGCGAACCAGAAGTCCGGCGCCCGTGGCGGGGCGGATATCTCAACCATGGCAACCAACCGTCGTGAAACCTGAAGTCAGACATTCCCGGTCTTCGCCCGCCGATCTGCATCAGCGGGTGCGCGAGTTTTACGCGCAACCGAGCGTTCTGGTCGACAAGAACGGCGAGATTCTGCACATGTCCGAGCAGGCGACGCACTTCCTGCGCTATGTCGGCGGCGAGCCGACCCACAACCTGCTGACCCTGATCAACCCCGACTTGCGGCTCGAAGTGCGGACCGCGCTCTTTCAGGCGCTCCAGCATGGCAAAAGCGTGGACGCGCGGCGCGTTCGTTTCGCGCGCGGTTCGATCAACGGGTACGTGAACATTTCGGTGCGGCCGTTTCGCGAAACGTCGGACGGCGCGGAAGTCGTCTTGATCTCGTTCGACGAAATTCCCGAGGCCGATCCGCGCGACGATTCCGATTCCTCCGCCGACAAAAATAATCCCGTGGTGACGCAACTCGAAGAGGAGTTGCATCGCGTGAAGGAGCAGTTGCTGCTGAGCGCCGAGCAGTCGAGTGTCTCGAACGAGGAACTGAAGGCGTCGAACGAGGAACTGCAGGCGATCGTCGAGGAACTGCGCTCGGCGAGCGAGGAACTGGAAACGAGCAAGGAAGAACTCCAGTCGGTCAACGAAGAACTGACCACCGTCAATGGCGAACTCGAAGCCAAGGTGAACGAGGCCGACAAGGCAAACGACGATCTGGAGAACTTGATCGTCTCAACTGGCATCGCGACGATTTTCGTCGACCGCGCGCTGCGTATCAAGCGCTATACCGCGCCGGCGGTCGCGCTTTTCAACCTGATCGAATCCGACGTTGGCCGGCCGCTGCTCGACCTGACGCACCGGCTCGAATTCCCCGAACTCGCCTCGGATGCCGCCGTCGCGTTCGAGCAACTCAGGGTCACCGAGCGCGAAGTGCGCAGCCACGAGGGCCGCTGGTTTCTCGCGCGGCTCTTGCCTTATCGCACACTGGACGACCGTATCGACGGCGCGGTGTTGACGCTGATCGACGTCACGGAGAGAAGGCAGGCGCAAGCGGAAGCGCGCACGAGCGAAGACCGGCTCAAGCTCGCGGCACTCGCGACCGACGACTACGGCATCATCGTGCAGGACGTCGACGGCGTGATCGTAAGCTGGAACAAGGGCGCGACGCGCGTGTTCGGTTACGAGGAAAACGAAGTCGTAGGCAAGCCGATCGACGTGGTGTTTTCGGCCGGCGATCGCGCTGAGGGCGTGCCGCGCGCGGAGCGTGAGCGGGCCGACGGCACAGGTCGCGCGGAAGACGAGCGCTGGCATGTGCGCCGTGACGGCACCGAGATTTATTGCAGCGGCGTGACGACGCCCATCGACGCGCAGACGTTCAAGGGCTACGCGAAAATCGTGCGCGACGTGACCGACCGCAAGAGCGTGGAGAGCCAGCAGCAGCTTCAACTGGCGCTGGAGCGCGCGGTGCGGGCGCAGGCGGAAGCGAGCAATCGTCTGAAGGACGAATTTTTCGCCGTGCTCTCGCATGAACTGAAAAATCCGCTGAACCTGATTCACGTCAAGGCGGAATTGCTGACGCGCGTGCCCGATGCACGCGATATTCCGGTCGTGCGCGATGCCGCCGACGCAATCAAGCGTTCAGTCGTGAGCCAGGCCAAGATCATCGACGATCTGCTCGATTTATCGCGTTCCCGCACGGGCAAACTCGCGCTGAACCTGGCGCTCGTCGATCTCGCGGCGGTCGTGCGCGCGGTCGCCGATGCGAGCGACGTCGATGCGGCGGCGGGCGGGATTCGTCTCACGGTGCGCGGCGCGGACAGCGAAGTGCGGGTGCACGCGGACGCGGTGCGTGTCGAGCAGATCGTGTGGAATCTCGTTCGCAACGCGCTCAAGTTCACGCCGCGAGGCGGCGACGTCACGCTGACTGTGAGCCGGTCGAACGGTATCGGATCTATCGAGGTCGCCGACACCGGGCAGGGCATCGCGCCGGCATTTCTGCCGCGCATCTTCGATATGTTCAGTCAGGAGGAAGGGGGCGGAAAGCGCGACCGGGGCGGCCTCGGAATCGGCTTGTCACTGGTGAAGCAACTTGCGGAAATGCAGGGCGGCATGATCGAGGCGCGCTCCGACGGGCTTGGTCGCGGCGCGTTTTTCCGGCTGTCGCTGCCAGAGATGAACGTCCTGGACGCGATCGGCACGCCGCCGGGCGCCGGCAATCCCGCGATCTTCGAGGGTTTGCGCATTTTGCTGGTGGACGACGCGCTGGAGGCCCTCGACGCACTTCGCACGTTGCTCGAACTCGAAGGCGCGATCGTGCATGCGGTCAATAGCGGTGAACGGGCGCTCTCCGCCGTGACCGAACACGACTTCGATCTGATTCTCTCCGACATCGGCATGCCGACGATGAACGGCTACGAACTGGTGCGCCGCCTGCGTGCGTCGGCGCGCACGGAAAAAGCGATCATTATCGCGGTGACGGGTTTTGGCCGGAAGCAGGATGTCGCCGAGGCGCTGAAGGCGGGCTTCGACGGGCATCTCGCCAAACCGGTTCCGCTCGAGCGCCTGTCGACCGAGGTTGCGCGCCTTTCGGAAAGCCGCCGTTAAACGGTGTGTATGCGCTCGCGTATCACGGGGAATCGACCTTGTGCTCCATATGCGTCAGGTCGAGCACACCGGTTCCATTGCCCGCCCGGTCAGGAGCCGGCGGTGGCAGGGCGGGAACTGAATCGTCTTTTTCGGTCCAGTTACCGGTATGGTAGTTGCCCGATTTATTTTGCATGAAGCCATAACGATCCAGCGAGATGGCTTTTAACGAAGCCGCGTCTTTTATGATGACCGGCCGGAGAAATATCAAGAGATTCGTCTTGACCCGGCTTTTCGTCTCGTTTCTGAATAACGTGCCGAGCAAGGGAATTTTCGATAACCACGGCACCCGGCTGTTGCCGTTGGTATAGGCGTCGCTAATCAGTCCGCCCAGCACGACGATCTGACCGTCGTCAGCCAGTATCGTCGATTGCAAGGATCGTTTATCTATGGAATATCCGCCGGATTGATCGGCCGTCCCGCTTTCGACGCTCGAATCCTCCTGATAAAGCTGCAACTTGATGGTGCCGCCCTGGTTGATTTGCGGTCTGACGTTCAACATGATCCCGACGTCCTTTCTATCGAAAGTATTGAACGCGGACACCGATGAAGAACTGGTGGTATTGGTTGAATACGTGCCCGATTCGATTGGAATATTGGTGCCGACCAATATGCGGGCTTCGTGGTTGTCGAGCGTGACGAGACTGGGCGTCGATAAAATGTTCACGTCGGAGTTGGTTTGCAGGGCCTGAAATAATCCTTTCGTTCCGAGAATATTGCCGAAGCCCGCCACGATGCCGACATTGGTGGTCGATGCGGCCAAAGTCGCCAAACCAGCAGGCGTCAACCATTCGATGCCGAATTGTCCTGTGTTATTCGACGATACTTCCATAATCAGCGACTCGATATAAACCTGGACTTTGCGTTGATCGAGCCGGGCGATAACCACGCTGAGATTTTGAAAGACGGGTTCGGAAGCCGTAATGATCAACGAGTTAGTGGATATATCGGCGACGATTTCTCCGCTGCCCCGGTCACTGTCCGAATTGGTCGAATCGGACCCGGTGCCGCTGCCGCCGAACGGTGAAGTAGCGGACGCCGACGAAGCGCCGGTCGCCGTGGACGCGGTGCTGCTGTCCATGCTCGGAAGCGGCGGCAGCGAGCCGTTGCCATTCGATAACCCCGACGAACTCTGGCCGCTTCCGCTGCTTTGCGTGCTGCTCGTCTTCGCATCGCTCGCGCTTTTCTGGCCCAGAATGCTTCGGAGCGTTTTCGCCAGCTCCGTGGCATCGGCGTTCCGTAACGTAACGATATGGATATTGCCCGGTGTCCGGGTCGGCGTATCGAGTTTGACGATCAGCGTCTCCGCTTCCGTCAGCCGCGTGGCGCCGCTGGACCGGAGCACGATGGAATTGGTGCGCGGGTCGGCCGCGACTGTCACTTTCTGAGTGGGATCGGAATTTCCGATCGCGCTCAAATCCAGCAGCTTCTGGGCTTGCGGAGCGATCGTGGCCGCATCGGCGAAATTGAGCTGTACCACGTTGATATTCGCGGCGGACGCGTTATCGATTCCGGCAATCACCGTCGCGATTCGCTGGATATTATCGGCGTAATCGGTGACGACAATCGTGTTATTGCTGGGATACGCCGCAATCGTATTATTGGGCGATATGAGCGGGCGCAGGACCGGTAACAGATTATTTGCAGATTCCCTGTGTAGCTGAAATATCTGCGTGATGATCTGATCGCCTTTTGCAGTTGGCGTATTTCCGACATACGTCGGAACACCTTGAAGTTTTGCATCGGCTTCCGGCACGACCTTTAGAACACCGTGATCCTGCAATAACGAAAACCCCTGCATTCTCAAGGCGGATTGCAAGGTTTTAAGGGCTTTATCTTCTGAAACCGGGGCTTCGGAGACGAGATTCAATTGACCCTTGACTCTCGGGTCCACAACAATGGTTTTTCCTGTCGCAGCCCCAATTGCGCGGGCTACTTCGTCAATATCGGAATTCACGAAGTTCATCGTGACAGCGGCGGATATTACGTGAGAATAAACTAACGACGACGCAAACAGAACGGCAAAAACCGTTTTAAAAATAGTCCGTTGTTTCATGGAAAGATTGTAAATGGCGCGCCATTCATTTCAAGACGCCAAATCGCTTCCGAAGAATATTAGATGACATCGTACGTGATGCTTAATATGCAAGCCGTAAGCCCGGAAAAGGCGATCGGGATCTCGCGAATCAGGCAAAATTCGGAATGTTCGAATTATGGTAGCACGGTTTTTTTGGCTGTCTTCGCAATCTCGGCGAATTAAGTATTATCAATTATCTTAATTACTTACCCCGCATTAATCCTATAAATCGCGAGTTCGCGGCGTCGTTGCCATCGTGGATTTATTTTTGGAAGATTTGCCGGGGAGTTTGAAAGCACGGCATCGGCTGGACCCGCAACCTGAGCACGTGGACGCAGTGTTCGTCGTCGCGGAAACGGCGGCGTCGGCAGACCCGTTGACACCCATCCAACAAAATTAGCAGGAAAGATAGGATCTTCACATTAGAAGATACGAGCATTACATTTGCGCCGTAACCGGCCCATTCTGCTTGCTGTTCGGAACGCAAATGTTAACGATTCATCATCGATGTGATACGAGCAGATCATAAAAGCGCGCGTCCAAACGCGTGCGCATAACAGAGAACAATTCGTCGTTTCGACGAAGGAGGCAGCGACATGAGTGAGCCGCTTGCGGCCGCTTCATCGCCTTTGAAGCCATTGATTCGCGTTGCAGGCGTGACCAAGCGGTTTGGCGGCGTGCAGGCGCTTCGTGGTGTGGACCTCGAAGTCCTTCCCGGAGAAGTCCACGCGCTGCTGGGCGAAAACGGCGCCGGGAAATCGACTCTGATCAAGATCCTGAGCGGCGTGCACGCTTACGATCAGGGCGCAATCGAGATCGATGGCGTGAACGTGGCGTTCGACTCGCCCGCCCAGTCTCGCGACGCAGGCGTGGCCGTGGTCTATCAGGACTTGAGCCTGGTCGAGTCGTTGTCGGTGGGCGCGAACCTGATGCTCGGGCGCGAACCGCGCACGCGTCTCGGCTTCATCAAGAAACGCGAACTCATGGCGACGGTCAGCGCATTTCTGCGCGAACACGGCATTCCGCTCGATCCCCGCGCGCTCGTCGGCTCGCTCCCGTTTGCGTATCGGCAGATGACGGAAATCTGCAAGGCGCTGATGGGCGACGTGCGCGTGCTGATCCTCGATGAACCCACGTCGGCGCTGACTGGCGGCGAGGAGGACATCCTCTTCAACGCGATCCGCACCGTTACGGCGCGTGGTGTTGGCGTGATCTACGTGACGCACCGGCTGAACGAAGTCTTTCGTATTTCGCAGCGCGTCACGGTGTTTCGCGACGGCTCGAACGTCGGCGTCTACGAGACGGCGCAGACCGATATGAAGCAACTGGTCGCCGCCATCGTCGGTCCGGGCCATGCGGCGCTCGAAGCCCGCGAGCGATCCGCCACGGGCGGGACAGTCGAGGAGTCCAGGCCCGTTCAGAGCGCCACGACGCCGCCTGTGCTCACGCTTTCCGGCGTGAGCAACGACCGCTTGCGCGACGTCAATCTCACCGTGCGCGAAGGCGAAATCCACGGCCTCGCCGGGCTGATCGGCAGCGGCCGCACGGAGATTCTGCAAACCATCTTTGGCCTGCGCGCAATCGAGACAGGCGCGCTCGCGATCGGCGGGACATCGCCCGCGCGCCTCAATCCGGCATCCGCGATCAAGCTCGGCATCGCGCTCGTGCCGGAGGACCGGCACGTGGAAGGTCTCGTGCTCGATCACTCGATCGAGCGCAATCTGACCTTGCCGTGGCTATCGATATTTTCACGGCTCGGCTGGTTGCGAAGCCGTGCCGCCGCGCGTCAGGCTCGCAGCGCCATGTCCATGCTCTCGGTGAAAGCGCCAGGTCCCTCGACCGATGTGAAGTTCCTCTCAGGCGGCAACCAGCAAAAAGTGGTGTTCGCGAAATGGAACAACCCGCGCCCGCGGCTGCTGTTGCTCGATGAACCGACGGTCGGTGTCGACGTCGGCGCGCGCGAGGAAATCTATGGCGTCGTGCATGACGCCGCGCGCGCAGGCACGGGCGTGCTCGTCGTGTCCTCGGACCTGGACGAAGTACTGCGCCTGTGCGACCGAATTTCCATCGTCGTGGACGGTGGCATCGTCAATACGGTCGAGCGCGCGGAAATCGCTAACGCAGAAGCGCTTCATCACCTGATCCAACTCCCTCGTTTTCTCGAAGAGCACGCAACATGAACGACTCCGTCACGCCGATGGTCGCCGACCGTCCGGCCACTTCACCGCAACGCAGCCGGGCGTGGCGGATCGCGCAGAGTTTGATTCAGGGCGACCGGCCCTACATGCTCTATTTCGCCTTCGCGATCCTGCTCGTGGTGTTCAGCTTCGCCTCGCCGTGGTTTCTTTCCGTCGATAACTTCCTGAACATCGGCCGGCAGACCGCGCTCGTTTCGATCATCGCGATCGGCATGACGTTCGTCATCATCGCGCGGCAGATCGATCTGTCGGTCGGCTCGACGCTCGCGTTGTCGGGCATGTCCGCCGCGCTCGCGATGGCGCACATCGGCGACTCCTGGGTCATCGGCGCACTGGCCGGGATCGGCACGGGCGCGCTTGTCGGCGCGCTTAACGGCGTGATCATCACAAGGCTGAACATACCGTCGTTCCTCGTCACGCTAGGCTCGCTTAGCGCGGCACGCGGGCTCGCGTTGCTCGTGACGACGACCAAGCCCGTGATCGTCACCAACGATTCGTTCCTGTCGATCTTCGGCGAGGGCGTTATCTTCGGCGTTCCCGTCCCCATTCTGTGGACCTTGCTGGCCGTGATCGCAGGCGTCCTGCTGCTGCACTACAGCGTATTCGGCCGCCAGATCTATGCGTCTGGCGGCAACCCGACGGCGGCGCGCTATTCGGGGATCAACATCAAGCGCGTCACGACGCTCGCGTTCATTTTGACCGGCGCGCTCGCGGGACTCGCCGCGCTCGTGCTCGCCGCCCGTTCGCATGCGGCGCGGCCGGACGTGGTGCAAGGTCTCGAACTCGACGTGATCGCGTCCGTGACGCTCGGCGGTTGCAGCCTCTTCGGCGGACGTGGCTTCGTGCTGGGCACGTTGCTGGGCAGCCTCATTATCGGCACCTTGAATAACGGCCTCGTATTGCTCGGCGTCAGTTCATCGCTTCAACTCGTCATCAAGGGCGCGATTATCGTCGCGGCGGTGGCGTTCACGAAAAAGTAGCAGCAACGAGGGCGCGTCGATCACTCGTGATGTGGCAATCCCGGCAACGCGCTGCGGGATTTTCAAAAAACGGCAAGACAGTGAGTAAAAAAGACCAACGGAGATAAGATCATGAAACATCGTCGTGCCTCGAAATCGATGCTAGTCAGCGTGATGGCTGCAGCAAGCGTCGCCGCGTTTTGTTCATCGCAAGCGGGCGCGCAATGCGTCACGGGCTTGCCGGCCGGATCGATCGGCCCCACGTCCATCATCGGACAAGGACCGAACGGCGAGAAAGCTTCGTCGGTCAGCGCCGTGCAATTGACCCCGGCAGAAGAAGCGAAAATCAAAGCCGGCAAATACAAGGTCGGCGTGTCGATGCAGACGATGAACCTCGACTGGTCGCAATTGCAAGTGGCCGGCATTACGGACACGCTAAAGAAATATGGCGTGGAAGTGATCGGCGTGGCGTCGGCGGAATATCAGGTCGACAAGCAAATCGCGGACATCGAGAACACGATCCAGCGTCACCCTGACGGCATCATCTCCATTCCCGTCGACGGCACGGCGACGGCCGCGACGTACAAGAAGGTATCGGCGGCGGGCATCAAGCTCGTGTTCATGGACAACGTGCCGACGGGCCTCAAGCATCCCGAGCAATACGCGTCGATGATTTCCGCCGACAGCGAAGGCAACGGCCAGATCGCGGCCAAAGTGCTGGCGTCGTGCGTGGCTAAGGGCAGCACGATCGGGCTGGTCAATTTCGGCGTGGACTATTTCAGCACGAAGGAGCGGACCAAGGCCGTCAATGACTGGATGAAAAAGAATCGGCCGGACCTCAAGATCAAGCAGGTCGATTTCACCGATCCCTCGAAGGTCGGCCAGATCGCGGGCGACTTCCTGACCGGCAATCCGGACGTGAAGGGACTGTTCGCGGTGTGGGACCAACCGGCGCTCGACACGCTCACCTCCATGCGCGCGCAGGGCGTGAATATCCCGGTCACGACCGTCGATCTGGGTCTCGAATCGGCGATCGAAATCGCCAAGGGCGGACCGCTCAAGGCAACCGGTTCGCAGCGTCCTTACGATCAGGGCGTGGCGGAAGCACTCGCGATGATGAAGGCGATACTCGGCCAGACGCCGCCTGCGTGGATCGGCATTCAGTCGTTGCCGGTGGTGCAGTCGAACGTGCTGGAATCGTATAAAACGGTGTTCAAGAAAGATCCGCCGCCGCCTCTCGCGGATGCGTGCAAGAAGGCGGGGCCCGCCTGCGGCTGACCGTCACGCAGGCGGCGCCGATATGCGCGTCGCCCGGTGTTCTCGACCTGGCGAACGGCATCTACGCATGACAAAAACCGAAAGACTGCGCGCGCTGGCGGACACGCTGCGCGAGCAGAGCGTATTGCGCCTGCGCGACGCGGCCGCGCTGCTCGATGTTTCGCAGATGACCGTGCGCCGCGATATCGCCGCCAGTCCGGGCGTCTTCACCTATCTCGGCGGCTACATCGTCCGCGCCTCGGATTTGCCCAACGGCGCGGACTACACCATCGACGAAGAGAAGGATCACTTCGCTCAGGCGAAGGCCGAGGCATCGGCGGCGGCGGCGCGATTGCTCACCGACAACGACACCGTGTTCATCGATTGCGGTACGACGCTCACCACGCTTGCGCGCCTCATTCCCGCCGACATGCATCTGACGGTGGTGTGTTACTCGCTCAACGTCGCGGAGATTTTGCGACGCAAGTCGAACGTGAGAATGATGTTGCTCGGCGGTGTGTACGCGGCGTCGTCCGATTCGTTTGCAAGCGACGAAAGCGTGGCTACGCTCAAACGCATGGGCATCAACAAGGCATTCATGTCGGCGGGCGGTGTCGATGAAACGCGCGGCGTCACGTGCTGGAATTTCCATGAAGTGGCGATCAAGCAGGCGGCTATGGCGAGTGCGGTCGAACGGCATCTCGTAGTGGACGGCAGCAAGATCGGGAAGGTGAGAGCGATGCGTTTTTCCGAACTGGGCGATTTCAATTCCTTGATTACCGAGAAAGGGCAGGGTCTGCGCAAAGCTTGAGATAGGCTGGTTCCGCGGCGAAGCCGCTTCAAGCCTCGCCCTACGGTCGTCGAGCAACGCTGGATCGACGATCTGGAAATTCTCTTCTCCATTGTCGATTGATTGCTTGCTTGTAGAACGGATTCAATGCGTCGTACTCGCTGTCGCGGCTGTCGAAAAAGCGCAGACATGGTAAGCGTCCATCTGAGTGCCCGCGATGGTAATGGGATTGTCCATTTGATCATTTCTGAAATTGAGCGCTCATCTCGCGGCGGGCGAGCCGTGATGCCGATGGATGTAACCCGACAATGCAATCACGAGCATCCCATTTTATGGCATCAATCCGTGAATTGCCCGTCGTTTCGGCGCTGTAGGGCGGTATATCGTTTGCGGCCGCGCCCCGGTCGCGGAGTAGGGCGCAGATATTGCAACGATCAGCGGGCAGCCGGCCGCCCAGACAGAAACTGTACCTTCCACGACGCGTAGAATCCGAGCTAATACTCGCTTCTTATCGGAACGCATCGTGGTGACAAAAAGCAAACGCCCATCATTGAAGCCGCGGAAGATGCCGCAACAATCCCGCGCCGAAGCAACCGTTTCGGCGATTCTGGAAGCCGCGGCGCGTATCCTCGAAACCAAGGGATCGGCGGGACTGAATACCAATTTCGTTGCGCAACGAGCGGGGGTCAGCGTCGGCACGCTCTACCAATATTTCCCTAACAAGGATGCGCTCATCGTTGCACTTAGCAAACGCGAAATGGCGGTGTTTTTCATGGACGCCGAAGCCGCATTGAACGAGTCTACGGGCCAGACTGCATTGAAGCATCTGATTGCGGTATCGGTCCACCAGCAACTGCGCCGTCCTTCGCTTGCTCGCGCGCTTGACTTTGAGGAAGCGCGCCCCGCGATTGCAAAGGAACTCGCTTCGTCCAAAGGCTCGTTTTATGAGGTGATCGGACAGATTCTTGCGCGCGACGACATTCCTGAACAACCTGATACGTCGATTGCCGCCGATGATCTCGTGGCCATTGTTCGCGCCATCGTGGATGGCGCGGGCGAGCGGGGCGAAACGGACCGGCGAGCGCTGGAGAGCCGAGTCGGCCGCGCGTTGTTCGGCTACCTGGGGATCGCAGAGGATCAGGTCAAAAAGCCTCGCCAACGAAAATGAGTTTTCATTGATTTTTTCGCACGAGGAAGCGCTTTTGGAGTGCCGCTGAAATGTGAGCAATCGTTCATATCCCAGCAATGGTGCAGGTCCAGATACCTTGTGTCTATTGGGTCTTGTGGGAAGTGAGGGAAAGTGTCGAATGCGAGTATGAAACACGAGTAAATACTCGCAAAATTGATCCCGCGGCAAGTTACTGGACCGGCACCGCGAGGTAGCGGAACGGGTGCGACATGCTTCCCGACCCTTCGAAACCATTGCTGAGAGATTAATCATGAACCTTCATAAGACGGCGAAACTGAACCACCTGAGTTTTCCCACGACCAACGTAGCCGAGACGGCTGCATTCTTTGAAAGATTCCTGGGCTGTGACGTGGTCGCCGCGGGCGAGCATCGGCTGCTAAAGCGCAATGGCTTTGACATTGTTCTTGAGCAAGTCACCGACGAAGCGCCGGTCTGGCCTAAGAACTTTCACTTCGGCCTGGAGGTTGACACGTTGGACGATGTGCACACCCTCCACGACGAATTCCTGGCGGGCGGTGCTCAGATGGAGACCGGCGTATTCAACAACACACGCGGATCGCGGTTCTTCTGCCGCGCGCCGGGCGGTGTGCTGATCGAGGTGACGACCCGCGCAGATATGCAGCAGGAACAGTGGCGGAAGTTGTTTTGATAGGGGGAGTCGTTGCCGGCGGTGTTGGCGCGCTAGGCGACTGACTCTGCTAAGTTTCGGTGTTTTCCATTCAGCGGCGAATGCCTCGTTGGGCTGGTTTTGCGAGGCTTCGATTTGCTGAGTTTCCGGTGTGCGCGAGGACGGGCGTTCTGATTCATTTGCGATGCGCTAAGCTGCCGCGCACGGCGGCGTGCCAATAGTTGCTAGAAAGCGCTGAACGACAATAGCGACACATGTGCGCGAGCAAGCAAAACGCTCGCGAAGGTCTATACCATGAGGTCGAACTGGGCCACGGCCTAACTGGTCGAATCCGCGCGGAATCTTGCGGGCTGCGAAACGCTCGCGGCTGGTAAACGTTAAATTGACATAATCATAATTATCGATGTTTTCGTTTGTTAGCGTTCAATAGTAGTGTCGGACTTTAGAGCAATAGAAATGTCGTACTGGTGGTTTCGGCGCACGCCGGTCAAGCATGTCGCCGAGGAATCGATCAACAACAAGCGTCGCTAGGCCGCCGATGAAGGCCGGCCACTGACCTATGAACACAATCCGACCCACGCATACTTCACTTACCCTTAAGCCACCGCTTCCACACGACGCGTGCTCGGCAGCATCCGGTCGAACTCGCGCTTGACGATTCCGTAGCATTCGCAAGCACGCGCTTCGAGCGCCGCGCGATCGAGCACCTTGATGCATCCACGGCTGTGATGGATCAAGCCGGCATCGTGCAGCTTGCCGGCCGCTTCCGTCACGCCTTCGCGACGCACGCCGAGCATGTCCGCGATCATCTGCTGGGTCACCCGGAATTGTTCCGACGACGTACGATCTGCCTGGATCAGCAGCCAGCGGCACAGTTGCTTGCTCAGCGTGTGATGGCGATTGCACGCCGCCGTTTGCGCCACTTGCGTGAGCAGCGCTTGCATGTACAGCAGCATGATCCGGCGCAGGAAATCCGAGCGGCCAAAGTGTTCACGCAACGCGCTCGCGCTCATCCGATACGCAAAGCCCTCGCGCTGAACCTGAACGCGCGTCGGCATCGTGTCGCCGCCGGTCAAGACGGGCACGCCCGTCATCCCTTCACGGCCGACCGCCGCGACTTCGGCGGTGCCGCCATCTTCCATCGTGTGGAGCAGCGACACGATGGCCGTCGTCGGGAAATAGACGTGATGAATGCGTTGGCCGGAGTCGCACAGCAGTTGCTCGGTGCGTAACTGGACGAGTTCGAGATGCGGTGCGAGCGCCTGCCATTCTTGCGCGGGAAGCGCGCCCAACAAATGATTGCCGTGCAGGTCGGACTGAAGGGTCAACATGATTTTTGCTTCTCTTGGTCTCGCGCGATGTGCGCTGTATTTTTATCTGGCGCGCTGCGGATTTCGTGTTCGCATCTGATGGCGTTCATCGAAAATCCGCAGCGACCAGCCCCGGAGCACATCTATCGCCGTTTGTATGAAACCCCTCACGGCTGTTTTGTGTGCTTTGTCAGACATAAGCGAGAGTCGTGCCAGGAACGACGAATCCGCTACCAGTAAGCAGGCTCACGATATGTCGCGCGCCGCACGCTGCGCTCGCGCGCGGATTTGATTCAGTTTTGAATAGACGAAATGAATTGAGGGCCTTGGGAATCGGCGCGGGAAGCGGCGTCGAAAATTAACGTTATCGTTTGCGCGTTCGCGCGGGTAAGGGACCACTCGCCTTCGGTCGCTAACGAGGCATATAACCGCAAGGGGCGTCAAAAGTGTTGCAAGTCTGACGTTTACCTAGCGAGGCGCCGCGCTTAGCGGGCGAGACAACGATACGAACTTGTCCGCGCAAGCCCCGCCTACTATGCGTTTGGCACATTCACCTTTCACTCGCTGTCCCGATGCAGGCACGCGGTGAAAGGAGGATGAAAACCGTTACGTTTTCGAAACGTCGACCGCCATTTGCGTTTCGGCTCTGTCGCGTGTCGAGTTTCGAAACTAGAAAGTCTCAACCTCGTATAGCGGACAAGTCCTGACTTGATCGTTGCTTCAACGGCGGCGTCCGACAAGTTCGCGCTCGCATACTCGGTGCCGATTGCATTGGCTTCGCCCTCGTTCAGGCTCTGGCGCTAATCGCAGCGACCGACCGTCATCGGAAGGGGAAATCCAACGAGCAGCGCGAGCAAAGTCAGGATCGATGTCTAAACGACGGTGAAGTCTTCGCGCTCTTCGTCCGTGAGCGCTAACATGCGCCGCACGACGGCCCGGCTAGCGCGACCGATGAGATCAGCAGCTATATCGCTCGGTTAGAAGGTCGCCTAAGCGGGATCTGCGTCGCTCGATTTCGGTGTATCGACCCGATCGAACACTTGAACACGTCCGTTTGCAAAACGGGTGATGAGCGACAAAAGTCTTCGCGCGACACCCCGGCAGCGTCGTCTCGTCGTCTCCGTCAACGGCAACCGCCCCCCCTATGTACTCAACATCGGGCTCCACGCGTTCAATGAGTAAATGCGGCACGGCTCTCGAAACATTCGGCCGGAATGGCATACTAAAGCTTAAGGAAACTGGCTGAAAACTCGCACGCTTTTTGCGAATCTGCCGACGCTAAAGTCTTAGCGTCTGGCAAGTCTTGCGGACATAGACCCTATCGGAACGGCACGCCGGGATCGATAGATGCAGGTCTCGCTTTGAAGTCAGCAAGCACGATGGCTATTCTCGCGCTTAGCTGGCTGAGGTGCTGCTGCTGGATTTCTGCTTCTTCGCTTTGCCGTGCTTCTTCGCCTTAGGCGAAGAAGCAGCCGGCGAACTGTGAGGAACGACGACCCCGCCCGGCAAAGCCGCCCCATTCTCGCCCGCGCCATTGGGTGTTCCAATTCCTGTGCCGCCGGCGCCCGCGCCTCCACCGCCTCCCCCTGCCGCTTGCACACCATTAAAAAGCGAAAATAAACTTACAAGAATTAGAGATTTCGTAAGTACGGTCTTCATATCCGCTCGCTATTCGGGTTCACAAAGATCCAGTCCCGGCCGATAATCGATAGAGACTTCAAGGACGGTCAATCGCAGAAGCGGCGATCAGGACCGGGCAATTGCCGACATCAATACGCTTTCCGATGCCAGGCAAGGACGCGAGTCGCCACTACATGGAACCCGCTTCCCAGCCGCCACTGTCGCACAGACTTACGACCGCTGCATCATAGACGAGGATTATCGTAGTGCGAAGCGGTGCCACGGCCGAGGCAGACAGACATCGGAGCCTTGCCGGACCAAGCCAAAGCGATGAAGGCCGATCCATTGAAGCGTTATCGAACGGCGGTTCGAGTCCGGCGATCTTGCGCAGTTCGAGATATTTTACGTTTCTAGCGCTTTGAGAACACAAGAAAAAGAGCGCACGTCCATCGAACGGCGCTCTGATTGCCATACAGTCATCGCATGTTTCGTAACGAAACCGCGCCCTTCATTGCGACTGCAACTGCCAGCGAAGAATCGGATGAGTGCCGCCCGCCGGGATCACCCATGTGCCGTTCGGCCCGAAGTCCCACGTCGCGCCGAAACTCTGCGGCACGCTCATTTGCGCGGTCGTAAGTCCCGTTACGCCGCTCGCTCCGGCGCCGTTGACGCCGATGGTCTTGCCGCTGGTCTGCGTGTCCCAGAAGTCATTCGAGATCGGTCCGCTATTTGCACCGATAAATCCAGCGATTAAATCAGGCCCGAAGAGCGTGACTGCTCCGGTCGAGAACGACTCCCGTACGGTGCCGGTGTTGTCGCCAACGAGGCCGCCGTTGTTACCCAAATCGAGGAACGTTTCTCCCGTCGCATACGACTGCGTGATTGTTCCTTTGTTGTCCGCGACCAGTCCGCCCACTCCGCTCCCATGCGAGCCGCTGGACGCGGCCCCGGTCGCGAAGGACTGGTTAATGGTCCCTGTATTCAAGGCGACAAGTCCACCGAGTCCTGCCTGGCCGCTCACCTCGGCCGTGCTCGACGAACGTTGAATCGTTCCGTCGTTTCTCGCAACGAACCCTGCCATGATCGAACCGAAGAACGCGTTTTCATCGTCGACGTTTCCTGCCGTATGCACATTGACGAGCGTCCCGCGATTCAGGCCCGCGAGCAAGCCCACCATCGCGCTGGTTTCAGTCGTCGCCGATCCGCTCACGGTGAGATTGCGCACGACGCCGGTCGTGCCGATGATGCCGAACATGCCGATATAGTCGTCGCTCGTGGTATTGACAGTGTCCGCAATGGCGAACCCGGAGATGGTGTGCCCCATGCCGTCGAACTGTCCGGTGAAGGCGCTTTGCGTCGTCACACCGATGCCGCCGCCACCGGTTGTCGTCAGCGAAAGATCCTTGCCCAATGCATAAATGCCGGCAAGATCGTTCGATACGGCATTAAGATCCGCCGCAGTATTCACGAGCCGATACGCCGTGTACTGCGTCTTGAGACCGCTATACGGCGCGGCTAGCCATAACGGATTCGTATGGATGGTTCCCGCCGTATACGTCCCGTTCATATCGCGCAGCGCGGCCGCGGCACCCGTGCTGTGCGACCAGTCGATGGTCCCGCGATTGCTCACGCTGCCGCCGTCGTCGATCCCGTTCGCGTCCGCGCGCAACGTGAGATTGCCCGCGCCCGTGTTGGCGACGGTCGCGCCCTGCCCGACCGACACGCTGTGACTCGCGTTCAACGCAAGCGATGCGTTGCCGTTCCAGCGCAGACTCGAAATCACGTCGATGTCGCCGGTCTTTCCACCTTTGCCGGTGGTGTCGATATCCACCGACACGCCGCCCGACAGCACCCTTGCGAGCGTCGCCGTTGCAAGCGGACCAGCGGTATAAGCGGGTGTGGTGAGATTCCATTGCGCCGCGTCGATCACTACGTTGTCGAAGTGAAACGTCGCTGCGTTCGTATCGACCGTGCCGCCGCTTCCGTTGGCATTCATCGCGCTGATGATGCCGTCCGCATTCACCGCGCCCGTATCGGCGACGAGCCACACATGACCGCTTCGCTTGGCCGTGCCCGTGGCGCGCAACTGACTGTTGGTGCCGGCGAACGCGAAGATGTTGCCGTCGGCGGCCTGCAGGCTGATCTGCGCTGCCTTGATCGCGCCCGTGTTGTAGATGCTTCCCTGACTGCCCGTCTGCACGAACACTTGCTGGCCGCTCGCCGAATCGTGCAGTAAAACCGAACTGCCCGCCGCGAGTTCGGCGGTCCCCTTGGCCGCGGTAATATCGCCACGATTCACGATCAAGCTCGGCGAGATGAGGAACACATCGCCGCCACTCGAACTGATCTTGCCGAGATTAACCGCGACGCCGGTACCTGTTCCAGTCAAGCTCAAATCGCCGCCGTTCATGAACGCGGTCGTGTCCGCGCCTAACGCCGATGCAACAAAGCGGCCGCCGGTCGATACGACACCCGTCGAGCTGATAACGACGCCTTGCGGATTAATCAGATATAGAGTTCCCGTCGCGCTAAGTTTTCCGTCGATCAGCGAAAGTCCGCTATTACCTGTTACGCGGTTAAGCGTCGCACCTGTGCCATTGTTGATGGAAACGCTATTGCCCTCGCCGACGGAAAAGCTGTTCCAGTTGATCACGCCGCGCGATGAAGTTTGGGTGACGCCCACTGAAGTGGCTTGCGTCGCGATCGAGCCTGCGCCCGCTACGAAATGACCGCCTTGGGGAAGCGCGCCCGCCGCCGATGCGCTCGCAACGTATGCGACGGCAAGCGCAATGGGTGTAAGCGAGAAAGCGTTTCGTAAGTTATGCGATGTGAAAATCCGCTCTCGATTTCTTTTCGATCTTGCCGTTTCATTGACGCTTACGAAATCGTAGAAGCGTGTAGCAGTCTGAAATATCCTTGCAATCGAGAACATGGTTTTACCTCGGCGCAATAGTCCAAAAGATCGCGGCGAATCAAGGCATCGTCGCTTACAACCCGTGAAGGGTCAGTAAAGAATAGTGCACAATTCGCGTGCGCCAACCTAGCGTTTACCTGTCAGGACTGTTGCGTTCGATCAGCAAGAAATGGACGCTGGATCAGCTGACGTGTCGCTCGCAAATCGAGCTATTTTCCGTATTACCGGCAGCCGTATAAATGATGAATAAGCACGGTAAAAACGACTTGAGATCAAAGCGATTTATCGACCCGCTACAATGTTTTCGATGAGTACACACCACCACGGTACCGAGCGCGAGACATGCTGACGTCCTATTACTGGAGCGGGGATGCTATGCGCAGTCGAAGCATTAGCGACATTGTTTTATCGGGCGTGGTGGACGTGCCTGTTCCGAATGCGCGTCTCTTAGCGGACTGGGAACGGGAAATATCGTCGCGCATGGTTCTGGAGCTGGGGGACGTCGAGCCAATGCCTTTGGCGCGAGCACGAACGCGCTGGCCTGAATACAAACACTGCGTGCAAGCGGCGTCCGACTGGACCTCCGCGCTTGGGTTGCCCTCGGCGCTTGCCGCGAGCGATGTTGCGCTGATGGCTTGCCGCGGCGCGCGCTATCACCACGATGCCGATCAATATGGCGGCGCGGCGTTCTGCAATCTCTTCCTAAGCGAAGACCGAGGGCTAGACCTGCATTTTCCGTCTCTAGACCGACGCATTCCGCTTGAGCGTGGCACCGTGGTCTTATTCGATACGGGCCAGCCTCACGGCGTCGTTCCGCGTGATGGTAGCGGCTTCGATGCAGCCGACTTTGCGCCAGGCCGGGACTACGTCCAGCTATTCCTGACGTGGGAGCTTCCTATCGAAGATGACAATGTTGGACGGGCACTCAAGCTAGTCTTCGATATCGCCGAGCCGGGTTCGTGGCAATCCGGCGAAGAGCAAGTGCAGTCAAACGGCGAACGGGTCATGGTGCGTCCGGAGTCCGGCCGGTGGTGCCCGGTCGAATAGCCATCGCGCGGGCGGTCGCTCTTGTCGCGCGAGCGCTGCTTGCCGCCGCCGACCGCCTGTATCATGCGATCTGGCGCACGCACAATCCGCCACGCCAACGCATCCATCAACGACGACCGAGAGGAAAGACCGCCATGACGGCCGCAGCACAATTCGATCAAGTTTCCGTTGTCAAACGCGCCAACGTCTATTTCGACGGCAAGTGCGTCTCGCATACCGTTCTTTTCGCCGACGGCACGCGCAAGACGCTTGGCGTCATCCTGCCGGGCGCCCTCAACTTCGGCACCGACGCCGCGGAGTTGATGGAGGTGCAGGCCGGCCAATGCCGCATTCGCCTCGAAGGCAGCGAAGAATGGCAAACCTATGGCGCGGGCGAAACGTTCTCCGTGCCGGGCAAGAGCCGCTTCGATATCGACGTGATCGACACGCTCGACTATATCTGCAGCTATCTGTAAGAGCGCTGGGCGCGCGCGATTCGATCATCGTTCGTCGCGCCCAAAGAAAAACCGCGTCCCGTTCTATTTCGCGTTCGTCGAATTTTATGGGCCGCGATGTGACCGCAATAAGTCAATCCCGAACATCGACGCCTCCGACCAACGCTTCGCCCTGACAGCAGCGAACCGAGCACTCGGCATTGTTTGCGGCACCGCAGCGGGGTGCGTAATATGGACGATGGCGCACATCCCGCGAGCAGTGCAAGGCTGCTGAACCATTTCGTCGTCTGCAACGTCGAAGCAACGGCATTCGTTTTCGGCAGCACGCGAGGGCGACACGTTCGCGTCCGCATCCGCGCCGAAGTACATCATCATGGACGTCACGCCTACGAGGTGGACATGAAACACGAAAAGTACGCGCTTCTGATCGAACGCTGCAAGGCGATTCCGCCCACGCCTACGGCGGTCGTGCATCCCTGTGACCAGACTTCGCTCGAAGGCGCGGTCGAGGCAGCGCGCCTCGGGTTGATCGCGCCGATTCTCGTCGGGCCGCGCGAGCGCATTCAGGCGGTCGCCGCGAAGTTCAACATCGACATCAGCGGCCTGCCGATCGTCGATGCACCGCATAGCACGGCAGCCGCCGCAACCGGCGTGCAGCTCGTGCGTGAAGGCCAGGCGGAAGCGCTGATGAAAGGCAGCCTGCATACCGACGAACTGATGGGCGCGGTCGTCAAGCGCGACACCGGCCTGCGCACGGCGCGCCGCGTCAGCCACTGTTTCGTGATGGACGTGCCGGGCTACGAGCACGCGCTCATCATCAGCGACGCGGCGGTCAACATCGCGCCCACGCTCGAAGAGAAAATGGACATCCTGCAGAACGCGATCGACCTCGGTCATGCGCTCGGCATGGTCGAGGTGCGGGTGGCGATTCTGTCGGCGATGGAAACCGTGAATCCCAAGGTTCCGTCCACGCTGGAGGCCGCGGCGCTCTGCAAGATGGTCGACCGGCACCAGATCACCGGCGCGCTGGTAGACGGCCCGCTCGCACTCGACAACGCCATCGACCCGGAAGCCGCGCGCATCAAAAAGATCGATTCGCCCGTCGCAGGCCGCGCGAACGTCCTGCTCGTGCCGGACCTGGAAGCGGGCAACATGCTCGCGAAAAGCCTCTCGTTTCTCGCGGGTGCGGACGCGGCTGGCATCGTGCTCGGCGCACGCGTGCCGATCATCCTGACGAGCCGCGCCGATTCGCTCCTGACACGGCTCGCGTCCTGCGCGGTCGCCGCGCTGGTCGCGAAGGCGCGCCGCGAAAACGCAAAAGTATTGGGGTAAGTCATGTCCGATGTGATTCTCGTACTTAACGCGGGCTCGTCGAGCATCAAGTTCAGTGCGTTCGAGGCCGGCGACGGCAATCTTGCGCTCCTGCTGCACGGGCAGATCGAAGGTGTCTATACCGCGCCGAAATTTTCGGCGGTCAATGCCGAAGGTGACATCATCGGCTCGAAAGCCTGGGGCGACGGCGTCGAACTCGGGCATGAGGGCGCGATGAGTTATCTGATCCAATTTTTGCAGGAGCATCGCGAAGATCATCGGCTCGCCGCGGTCGGTCACCGGGTCGTGCATGGCGGCATTCGTTTTTCGCGGTCGGTTGTCGTCACCGAAGAGGTGCTCGCATCGCTCTCGGCGCTGACGCCCCTCGCGCCGCTGCATCAGCCGCACAATCTCAAGCCTATCGAGATTCTCGCGAAAATGCGGCCGGACGTCCTTCAGGTAGCCTGCTTCGATACCGCGTTTCATCGCGTACAGCCCGACGTGGCGCAAGCATTCGCATTGCCGCCTTCGATCACCGACCTCGGCGTCCGGCGCTACGGATTTCACGGGCTCTCGTATGAATACATCGCGAGCGTGCTGGGGCAATTCGATCCGAAAGCGGCCTCGGGACGCAGCGTCGTCGCGCATCTCGGCAACGGGAGCAGCATGTGTGCGATCGTGGCGGGCAAGAGTGTTGCGAGCACGATGGGATTTACCGCTGTCGACGGCTTGCCGATGGGAACCCGCTGCGGCACGCTCGATCCCGGCGTGGTCCTGTATCTGATGAGCGAAATGCATATGGATGCACAGGCGATCGAGGACCTGATCTACAAGCAGTCGGGGTTGCTCGGCGTATCGGGAATATCGAGCGATATGCGTGCGCTACTCGCAAGCTCGGACACCCGCGCACGCTTCGCCGTCGATTTGTTCGGCTATCGGATCGGGCGAGAACTCGGGTCACTCGCGGCAGCGGCCGGCGGGATCGATGCGCTTGTGTTCACGGCGGGTATAGGTGAGCACGCGCCGCAGATCCGCGAGCGCGTGTGCCGCGACGCGGCGTGGCTCGGTGTGGAGTTGGACGCGGCGGCCAATCAGGCGGGTGGTCCGCGTATCACCACGGCGGCCAGCAAAATCCCGGTATGGGTCATCCCGACCAACGAAGAACTGATGATCGCGCGCCATACGGCGGCGCTCGCGGATGGACAGCCGAAGGAGTGACACCATGGCCCGCTTGCTGTTGGGAAACATCGAACCCGGCACCTCGGATGACGAGATACGCGCGTTTCTGACGAAGTATGGATTCCCGGAAATCGACGAAATCGCATCGATGCCCGGCGCCGGTTCGAGGCCGGGCGTGCTCGTGACGTTCCGCGATATGGACCTCGTCGTGCTCGGCAATCTGCAGAAGCGTATCCACGATATGCAGTGGAAAAACCGCAAGCTGAGCGCGCAGATACTCAGGGACGGCTTCAACTGATTCACCGCGCTATCGTGAATTCGCCGCGTCGTTCACGACGTTCAATGGACCGAGGTGTGTCGCGAAACGCCGCGCGCATTCCAGCCCGAATGCCGAAGGCGCGATGCCCCGATCGTGCTCGACATCGAAGCCCATTCGCCACGCCGCGATACGTTTGCCATAACAGGTGAGTGCATCGAGCGACTGCATCACGAAGACGATAGCGGGCAGCACTTGGGCATAGCGCTCCTCGGCCTGCTGCTCGCGACCATCCGCGAAGTCCCGTTGAATGGCGACCTGCCAGTCGAACATATCCGGCGCGACGATGAGGCCCGCGCAGCCCGCACGAAGATTGTCCACGAGTTCCTGACCGCCCCGGCCGTTGAAGACGGGGATCGTGTGTCCGAGCGCGCGCAATTGTTCGATGGTGTTGTGGATCGTGGTCGCCGGTCCCTCGCCTTTGAGTAAGCCGAAATTCTCGCAGCGCCGCGCAAGTGCCACGATCGATTCCGCCGACAACCCGACGCCCAGATACTCCGGCGCATTCTGGATTCCGGCCCGCGCGGACGTGCGCTGCATCACGGCCGCGAAGAAATCGAAGTAGAACGATTCCGGCCTGTCGCGCATCGAAGGCGGCTGAAAAATGAGCCACGATGCACCGCGCTCACACGCGTAATCGGCCAACGCGGATTGCGCGTCCACCGTGTCACCCGAGACCGTGACCGCAAGCGGCACGCGTTGCGCGATGTCTTCGGCGGCCCAGTCGATGAACCGCTGCTTCTCGTCGAGCGACAGACGGCCCACCTCCGTCGCGAGTCCCAGAATGACGATACCGCGCGCGCCGCCCGCGATGGTGAACTCGATCTGCGCGGTGATCGCTTCGCGACTCAGGCGATTGTTAGCATCGAAGTACGCATAGAGAACGGGCCACATCCCGCTCGGCGACGCATGGATATCGGAGGTCATCGGGTAAGGTCCATTCAATGCGAATCGCGCGGCACCGGCGCGCCGCTCGATCCGACCAGAAAGTCGAGATCCGCGCCTTGATCCGCCTGTAGAACGTGCTCGACGTAAAGCCGGTAGTAGCCGCGTTCCGGCAACGCGGGCGCTTGCCACGCGGCGCGCCTGCGTGCCAGTTCGTCGTCGGATACATCGAGATGCAGGCGGCGCGCGGCCACGTCGAGTTCGATCATGTCGCCGGTCTGCACGAGCGCGAGCGGACCACCCGCAGCCGCCTCGGGCGATACGTGCAGCACGACCGTGCCGTAGGCCGTGCCGCTCATGCGGCCGTCGGATATCCGCACCATATCCGTGATGCCTTTTTGCAGGACCTTTCTCGGCAACGGCATGTTGCCGACTTCCGCAAAGCCCGGATAACCCTTCGGACCCGCGCCCTTCAGCACCATGACGCAGTGTTCGTCGATGTCGAGCGAATCGTCGTCGATACGGGCGTGAAGTTCCTCCACGTTCTCGAACACGACCGCGCGCCCGCGATGCTGCAATAACTCGGGCGTCGCGGCGGACGGCTTGATCACCGCGCCGTTGGGCGCGAGATTGCCCTTGAGCACGGCGATACCCGCCTTCGGCTTGAAGGGTTCGGCGAATGTCGTGATGACTTTTTCGTCGTGGTTCGGCGCATCGCAGACGTTCTCCCAGATCGTCTTGCCGTTGACGGTCAGCGACTCGCGATGCAGCAGTCCTTGTTCGCCGAGTTGCCTGAGCACCGCCGGCAATCCGCCCGCGTAGTAGAAGTCCTCCATCAGATACTCACCCGACGGTTGCAGGTTCACGAGACATGGAACGTTCGTCCCCTGCTCCCAATCTTCCAGGTTCAATTCGACGCCGATCCGTTTCGCGAGCGCGATCAGATGCACGACCGCGTTCGTCGATCCGCCGATCGCCGCGTTCGTGCGGATCGCGTTTTCGAATGCCTCGCGCGTGAGAATCCTGTCCATCGTCAGATCGTCGCGGACCATGTCCACGATCCGTCTGCCCGCGAGATGCGCAAGCACCTGGCGGCGTGAATCGACGGCGGGAATGGCCGCGTTATGCGGCAAGCCCATGCCGAGAGACTCCACCATCGAAGCCATCGTGGACGCCGTGCCCATCGTCATGCAGTGGCCGCGCGAGCGGTTCATGCACGACTCGGCCTCGATGAAATCGTCCTGGGTCATCGTCCCCGCGCGCACGTCCTCGGACATCTGCCAGACGCCCGTACCCGAACCGATCGTGCGGCCGCGAAAGCGTCCGTTGAGCATCGGGCCGCCGGAAACCGCGAGCGCGGGCAGATTGCACGACGCCGCGCCCATCAGCAGCGCGGGCGTAGTCTTGTCGCAGCCCACGAGCAGAATGACGCCGTCGATAGGATTGCCGCGAATGGATTCCTCTACATCCATTGAAGCCAGGTTGCGAAACAGCATGGCGGTGGGCCGCAGATTCGATTCGCCGAGCGACATCACCGGAAACTCGAGCGGAAGTCCGCCCGCCTCGTGTACGCCCTTCTTCACATACTCGGCAAGCTCACGGAAATGCGCGTTGCAAGGCGTCAACTCGGACCACGTATTGCAGATGCCGATCACCGGACGTCCGTCGAACGCGTCGCGCGGAATGCCTTGATTCATCATCCATGAACGGTGGATGAAACTGTCCTTGTCGTTTTTGCCGAACCAGCTTTGCGAGCGAAGTTTGCGCATGATGTCTTGTTCCGGGTCTGTGGAGTTTGTTTGGGATAAACGCCGGTCAATCGCTAAGCAAGGGCTGGCCCGTTGCGCGCGACGGCGTCGAGGTCGCGGCGAGTCGCGAGCAGCAGCCACGTCATCGCGGCATGCGCCTCGGAAGATTGCCGCCGACGAATCGCTTCATAGACATTTCGATGCAGCCGCAGCGACTCTTCCGGGGACGTCGCGTGCTGACCCGTCACGCGGATTTCAGCGGCGAGCGCGGCGCGGATCGTCACGATTAGCTGTCGCAAGACCCAGTTGCCCGCCGCGTCGATGATCGAGGTGTGAAACGACAGATCGGCAGGGTTCCAGCCGGCGCCGCGCGTGCCATCGCCCTCTGCTTCCATCGCGATCAATGCGGCTTCGATCCGGTCCAGATCGCGCTCGCTGCCGCGTTGCGCGGCAAGTTCGGCGGCGCGCGGTTCGATGAGCAAACGCGCCTCGATCAGCGCCTGAAAAAACTCGAAGTCCGCGACATGGACGACGGCGACATCCAGCACGGCCGGATCGAGCAGATTCCACGCGCTGCGCGGGAGCACGCTTGCGCCCTTGCGCCGCCTCACTTCGATCAAGCCGAGCGCCTGCAGCTTTTGCATCGCCTCGCGCGCGGAGGTGCGGCTCACGCCTTTCGACTCCGCCAGTTCGATCTCGTTGGGCAATGCCGCGCCCGGCGCGTGGCGACCGGACACGATCGCGTCGATCATCTCGGCAACGATCGAATCGTGAAGCTTCAGCATTCTTTAGCTCATCGTGGCGGGCTGGAAGCCGCGTGAATAAAGCAGACGTATTGGCGCATTGATTTCGGTAAGCCGGTTTTTATCGGCTCAGACCGCAATATATGCCATACATATTCGGCCGGGAATAGCGGATGACCCTAAATAAGCGAACACGCCATTGAGCGGCGTGCCGGCAAGCAGGATGAGAGATGGCGGGAAAGGTCGACCGACGCGCAGCGCATCGCGCCGAGCGGTGTGAAGGCTGGCGATAGCGCTGCTATCGCCAGCTAAAGGTACGGTGCGCTGCGCAGCTTTAGCGCTTCACGATCCCGACCGCCCGGATCGCCTCGGCTACGGCGGGCCGCATTACCCAGCGCCATTGCGCTTCCTCGTCCTCCGACAAACCGTCGAGCAGACGGCCCGTGTCGGTGGCTTCCGGATCGGCGATAGAGAAGGTATAGACGAGGCTGTCGTCCCGGCGGCGCGGCAGATCGACCGGATGCTGCTCATACACCAGCCGGCCGAGAATGCCGTACTGCGCGTTCGCGCCGCGAAAATCGACATAGCCCGCCGCCTTCGCCAATTGCGCGGCCGTGATGGTCCGTTCGGGCGCGCGGTAATGCGCCCGCAGCATTTTCTGCTGGCCTTCCGTGATCGGCATGAGCGCTTCGAATGCAGTGATGTACGCCGCAACGGCTGCATCGCCCTCGCCCGGCGCCGGGCCGAGTTCGGCGTCGATTGCGGCGCGCACGGCCTGCTCGACCGCCTCGAGCGACTCGCCGCGTTCCTTGAACGGGGCCTTTTTGTCCTTCCACGCCCAGCACTGGGCCACACCGTTCGCGGCCTTGATGACCAGCTCGTATCCTCGATACGTCACCGTTGCTTGCGTCATTTGTTATCTCCCGAGTCGTTATGTTTGTTCTCGCGTGACGCGTCTCGCGCCAGGGTCACGCCGATAGCGCCCCTCTTTTTGCAGGCGGCAGTATACCCGACACATCCGATGAAGGCCGCGCGCGGGCGGCGCTCGAGTCCATACGTACGCCGCTTTTTTCCGCTCCGCCGCTTTTGTGATATCGATGGAACTCTGATCTGCTCAGCGTTCTGGAGTGCAAGCATGAAGACGTTCCGCAGTGCTCTCGCACTCCTGGCTTTCACGTTGCTATCGGCCTGTGCGAGCCTGCCGCCGCAAACCGGGCGCGCGGTCACGCACGCGATCGAACCGTCGGTCAGCACGCGGCTCGGCGCGGCGTTCGCCAGCGAAGAGAAGACCCATCCGGACGACAGCGCGTTTCATCTGCTCTCGACCGGTGTCGATGCGCTGCTGACGCGAATCGTGCTCGCCGACGCGGCCGATCGCACGCTCGACCTGCAGTATTACATCTGGCACGACGACCTGACCGGCCGTCATCTCGCGAATGCGGTGCTGCGCGCGGCCGACCGCGGCGTCAAGGTGCGCATGCTGCTAGACGATCTCGGCACGAACGGCGACGACAGCGTCCTGCTCGCGCTCGCTTCGCATCCGAATATCGAGGTGCGCCTGTTCAATCCGGTCGCGAGCCGGCACTTCAAGCGGCTCGGCTCGGCGCTGGAGTTCGGCCGGGTGAACCGGCGCATGCACAACAAGGCGATGATCGCCGATAACGAAGCGGCCATCGTCGGCGGCCGCAATATCGGCGACGAATACTTCGGTGCGTCAAGCGACGTGTCGTTCGGCGATCTGGATGTACTCACGTTCGGACCTGTCGTGCCGAAAATTTCCACTGCGTTCGACGAATTCTGGAACTCGGAAGCGGCCTATCCGATCGAGCGTTTGACGGGTCATCCGGCGGACCCCGAAACGGCGGCAGCGTATCGCGCGAAACTTGCGGCGTTCGTGGCGTCGGAGCGCGATTCGCCGTACGTCACGCAAGTCGAGCGGCGTTTTTCCGAAATGCTCGAACCCGGCGCGGTGAATTTTTCGTGGGGCGAGGCCACGCTGCTTTACGACGATCCCGCGAAAATAACGCGCTCGCCCGACGATCCGGAAGGCCATCTGATGTCACAGTTCAAGACGCTGAGCATCAATCCCGCGCATGACGTTCTGATCGTTTCGCCCTACTTCGTGCCGGGCAAAAAGGGCGTCGAGTGGTTTCGCGAACAGACCGCGCGCGGCGTGCGCGTGACGGTGCTGACCAACTCGCTCGCCGCCACCGACGTGGCGGCGGTCCACGCGGGATACCAGCGTTATCGCGAGGATCTGCTCGATGCCGGCGTGCGCCTCTACGAGCTGAAACCCGCTGCAAGCGAAGATCCGTCGGAGAAAAAGAAGTCGATCCTCGGCTCGTCGAAAGCGTCGCTGCACGCAAAAACCTATGTTTTCGACAGCACGAGCATCTTCATCGGTTCGATGAATCTCGACCCGAGATCGGTAACGCTCAACACGGAGATCGGCGTGTATTGCGAGAGCGCCCCGCTTGCCGCGCAGGTCGTGGATGGCCTTACACCGAAGCTCGACGAGATCGCGTGGCGCGTCGAAAAGCGAACCGACGCCAATGGCAAGAGCAAAATGGTGTGGATCGAAACCGCGCCGGACGGCACGCAAAAAGAACTCGGCGAGCCGGACGTGTCCGCGTTCAAGCGGATCGGAATCTGGTTCCTCGGTCTATTGCCGATCGAATCCCAGCTATGAAGAATGCCGGGATTCGCCGCTACGTTCGTTCAATTCGCGATGCCGTATGCGCGCCCGTTAGCGCAAGTTCGTCCGCGCGAGTTCGACGATCTCGTCGCCGCGCCCGTTCATGATCGCGCGCATCATGTAGAGGCTGAAGCCCTTGGCCTGAGCTAGTTCGATATTGGGCGGCATCGCGAGTTCGTGCTTCGACGTCACGACATCCACGACAGCCGGGCCGGGATGCGCGAATGCCTGTCTCAGGGCGTCCGCGACATCCTCGGACTCCTCCACGCGGATGCCGAAAATGCCGGCGCCTTGCGCAATCGCCGCGAAGTCGGTCTTGCTGAGATCGACGTTGGTGTCGAGATAACCGCTTGCCTTGAGTTCCATCGAAACGAATCCAAGCAGGCTGTTGTTGAACACCACGACCTTGATCGGCAGGTCGAGTTGCCGCGCGGTGAGCAGGTCGCCGAGCAGCATCGACAACCCGCCGTCGCCCGACAAGGACACCACCTGCCGCCCGGGATTCGCGCCTTGCGCGCCGAGCGCCTGCGGCATGGCGTTCGCCATCGAGCCATGATTGAACGAGCCGTGCAACTGGCGACGGCCGTTCATGGTCAGATAGCGCGCGGCCCACACGGTCGGCGTGCCGACGTCGGCGGTAAAGATCGTGTCGTCGTTCGCGGTTTCGTCGATCATCTTGGCCAGATATTGCGGATGGATCGGGCGGCCTGCGCCCGACGGCGTAGCAAGTTCGTCCAGTCCCTTTCGCGCCGACACGTAATGCTTGCGCGCGTTATCGATAAAGTTGCGATCGGCCTTGCGCGTGAGCTTCGGCAAGGTCGCGGCGATGGTCTCCTTGACCGTGCCCACCAGTCCGAGCGCAAGCGGTGCGCGATGGCCGAGTTGCGAGCCTTTCCAGTCCACCTGGATGATCTTGGCGTCTTTCGGATAGAACGGCCGGTACGGGAAGTCGCATCCGAGCAAGAGCAGCGTGTCGCACGACATCATCGCGTGATAGCCCGAGCTGAAGCCGATCAGCCCGGTCATGCCGACGTCGAAGGGATTGTCGTACTCGATGAACTGCTTGCCACGGAGCGCGTGGACGACGGGTGCGCCGAGCGTGTCGGCCAGCGCCACGACTTCGTCGTGCGCGCCCTGTGTGCCGCTGCCGCACATGATCGTGACCGCGTCCGACGCGTTCAGCATGGCCGCGAGCCGGTCGAGATCCGGTGCGGCCGGCAGGATGCTCGGCGGCAGGCTTTCGGTCCACGACGGCGCTTCCTCGGGGCCTTCGCTCAGTGCCACGTCGCCCGGCAGCACGATCACCGCGACGCCGCGTTCCTCGATGGCGGTGCGCATCGCGCGGGCGAGCACACGCGGAAACTGGGAGGCCGACGACACGACTTCGACAAAGTGGCTGCACTCCTTGAACAGTTCCTGCGGATGCGTTTCCTGAAAATAGCCGAGCCCGATTTCTGTAGACGGAATGTGCGCGGCTATTGCGAGGACCGGTTGCTGATTGCGATGACAGTCGAAAAGCCCGTTGATCAAATGCAGGTTGCCCGGTCCACAACTTCCTGCGCAGACGGCGAGTCGCCCTGTCGTGGCCGCATCCGCGCCGGCGGCGAACGCGGCGGCTTCCTCGTGACGGGTGTGCATCCAGCGAATGGATCCGAGCTGATCGAGGCTATACGCAAGTCCGTTCAGGCTGTCGCCCGTCACGCCCCAGATCCGCTCGACGCCTGCTGCCGCGAGGGTGCCTGCAAAATAGGACGCGATGGTATTTTTAGCCATGCTTCACTCCTGGTGAGGGAAAATTGAAAATCGACTGCGCGCCGGGCATGCCGGCTGGCGTCCGGTCCGGACCTTCGACGCTTCAATACCGGATGAAGTCACACACGCTATTGCACCGCCGGGGAAAAGTCCTGAAGAACACTAAAAAAACATAAAGGGAACTTGCGTTATAGACGCTTTGTATGACGGCAAGTTCGCGGCCCATTTATCGTGCGCGACTCGCCTCGTGCATCCAATGAGCGCAAGATTGCCTGAGTGATTCGATGCAAGCCAAGCCGGCTTGAACGCGTTACCGGGTCAAAGCGCTGAGCGCGAGCGCTCAGCGCAAGCCCAAAAAGCAAAGCCCGGGAGGCCGCGATGCAACGCGAAGAAAGACCGAACGTCAACGCACGCGTCATCAACATGGCGGTACTGCTTGGCCTGCTCGTGCTCGATGTATTCGTCTTGCCATTCGCCGTGGCATCGGACAGCGTGTTGGCGAGACTCATGCGCGACCTGTTGCTATCGCTCATTCTCTTAAGCGGCGCGACCACGGCGTCCGGTCATCGGCGGATTTTCGCGATCATCGCGGCAGTGGCTATCGGCGCGATTTTGTTGCGCTGGACCGAATGGATTTTTCCGGCGGTGCGCGCGCCGGAACTGGTCGATGAATCCGCGTTCGCCGCGCTCGGCGTGCTGAGCGTGGTGATAGGCATCCATGTGTTCGGACGGGGGACGGTGACGCTCGAACGGCTGCTGGGCGCCGTCGTGTTCTACGTCATGGTCGGCGTGGTGTGGGCGGAGGCTTACCGCCTTGTAAGCCTGCACACGCACGGCGCATTCACCGGTTTGCCGGCCGATGCCGCCCAAATCGGCCACTCGACCTGGATCTACTTCAGCTTCGTCACGCTCACCACCGTGGGCTACGGCGACATCACGCCGCTCGGGCCAATGGCACGTTCGCTCGCGATACTCGAAGCGCTGATCGGACAACTCTACCCCGCCATCGTATTGGCGCGGCTCGTGTCCTTGCATGCGGCGGGCAGCACCGCCGATTCAAACGGCAACGGCCAGCCGCGGTGACTCCGCGGTAACGATCAGCGCGCGGCCATGCCGCCGATCGCCACCGCAATGTCATGGCTCACCGTCGCGAGCGCACGGCTTTGCGCCGCCACCAGCGCGTCGTAGCCGGGGCCGCCGGCCGGCTCGCGCACCACGCTGCGGCCGCTGACCACCGCGCTCTTCTGCGTCCGGACGGACCACAGCGCGGCGATCGAAGCGGCATCGCCCGGTGACGACTCGAAGCTTTGAATATCGACGGACACGAGATAACCCGGCGTCGAATCCACCGTACCCGTATTGCCCGTGACGAACGCGTCCGGGAAAATCAGCGCGAGGTCGGCGGCGAGCACGCGCCGGATCTGGCTTTTCAGCGGGTCCGCCCAGCGCGCGAATTCATCGAACTTGACCTCGCCCGAATTGACCCGCAACGCAAGCTGAGGCCGGTCGACCATTTCGGGAACGGTCATCGCGGAAATCGTGATCGCGGAAGTAACGGACCTAACGGAAGTAACGGAAGTAACGGACGCGGCGGGCGGCTGCGCGCTTAGCGTGTAAAAACTCGCCGAGGGCGAACCCGCGCATCCGGAGAGACACGCGAGCGCAAGCAACAACGGCAGCGCTAATGCGGCGGGTGCGAAAGTCCGGTTCATTTCTTGTCCTCCGACTTGCCGCGAAGCAGCGCTTCCGGATGACGCTCCAGATAATCCGCGAGCGCGCGGAACGACGCGGCCGTGCTCGATAGTTCGCGCATGGTATCGACCGTACTTTGCGCCAGCGGCGAGTTCGGCTGAAGCGCGCTGTTGGCCGAGACGAGCGCCTCGTGGGCGGCCACAAGCGTCGCGCGCGCCTCGGGCGCAACCTGGGTCGAAAGTGTATTGAGCAGCACGTCGGCATTGGCGAGCGTCTTGCGCAGATCGTTCCCGATTCCTTCGAAAGGCACCTTGTTGATCTTCGCGATGAGACTCGTCAGCGAGTCCTGCAACGATTGCAGTCCGCCCGGCACGGTCGGCAGTTCCGGCAGCTTGCCGCTCCAGTTTATCGCGGCTTTCGGCGCGTTCGGGAAGAAGTCGAGCGCGACATAGAGTTGACCGGTGAGCAGGCTCGCGGTTTTCATCTGGGCGCGCAACCCGTGCGCAACCAGATAGTCCGCGAACGGCTTGCGATCCTGGACGACGCGCCCGGGCCTGTCGCCCGACGCGTAGCGCGAGGTGAAGCGTTCCGGATAGAGCCGCACCTCCACGGGTATGCTGAACTCCTTCTTGACCGGATCGAAGTGCGTATAGATTGCGACCACTTCTCCGATCACGATGCCGCGGAAATCGACGGGCGCACCCACGGTCAGGCCGCGCACCGTGTCCTTGAAGTTCATCACGTAGGTGTCCGAGATCGTGTCGTGCCGCTTCATCGCCTCTTCGCGAGTCGGGAACAGACGGAACTCCGTGCTGACGGCGGCCTCGGTCGTCGTGGGACTATCGGGCGGACTCTGGAACGCGAGGCCGCCGATCAATATCGACACGAGCGACTCCGTATTCACCTTCACGCCCGATGTATCGAGCGTCACGTCCACGCCGCTCGCGTGCCAGAAGCGCGTATCGGGCCTCACGTATTTGTCGTAAGGTGCGTTCACGAATACGTGCAGGGTCGTGCCTTCGCCGTCGGGATCGAGCGCGAACGACGTCACTTGACCTACTTGAAGGCGGCGGAAGAAAATCGGCGAGCCGACATCGAGCGAACCCATGTCATCGCTTCTCAGCACGAATTCGCGGCCCGCGACACCGCTCGCCACCACCGGCGGTGTCTCCAGACCGACGAAATCGCGCCGCCCCTTCTTGCTGCCTCCGACATCCAGACCGATGAACGAACCCGTTATCAAGGTGCCGATTCCCGACACGGTGCCGCCGGAGATGCGCGGCCGCACGACCCAGAAATGCGTGTCGTCGACGAGTAGCCGTGACGCGTCTTTCGTCAGTTCCGCCGTGGCGATCACCGATTTGTCGTCGGGCGACAGCACGACTTTCTTGACCGTGCCGATATCCACGTTCTTGAACTTGAGCTTGGTCTTGCCGGCCTCCAGACCATCGCCCGTGGCAAACGAAATGGTGATCACCGGCCCTTTCTCGAGGTAAGACTGCACCGCGAGCCAGCCGCCGATCAATATTGCGATCAGCGGCACCAGCCATACCAGCTGTATGCGCCAGCGCGGGCGACGCACCGCGATCGCCTCGGGGAAATCAGGCGTCGCGGGCTCGCCGGACGGCCCTGGCGGCTTATTCATGTCCGGGCTCCAGCGGATCCCAGATCAGGCGCGGATCGAAAGACATCGCGGCGAACATCGTCAGCACGACGACAGCGCCGAACGCGACCGCGCCGGGGCCGGCCTGGATCGTCGCGAGCGCGCTGAATTGCACGAGGGCGACGAGAATGGTGATGACGTAGATGTCGAGCATCGACCAGCGGCCAACGAGTTCGACGAGGCGATAGATGCGCGTGCGCTTTTCCGGCAGCGAGCGCCAGCGGAATTGCGCCGTCAGGATGAGCAGAAGCAGCGAGACGATCTTGAGCATCGGCACGGCGATGCTCGCAATAAACACGATGATCGCAAGCGGCCATGAACCCGAGGTCCAGAGATATTCCACGCCGCTCAGGATGGTGTCCTTCTCCGCGCCGAACAGCGAACTCGTGTTCATCACGGGCAGAACGTTCGCCGGAATGTAGAGCACGATGGCCGCGATCACGAACGCCCAGCTTCGCGCAATGCTGCCGGGCTTGCGAAAATGCAGCGCCGCGCCGCAGCGCGGACAGATTCCCTCGTGAGCGTGAGGCGGAGGCCTCGACAGCAGCGCGCAATCGTGGCACACGAACAGACCCGCCGCGGCCGCCGTTTTCGCGGAAGGATCGATACGCATCTCGCCGGGCGCGGGCCGTCCCCGGGCACGATCGATTCTCGCCCACAGGTCGCGTGAATCGAACGAGGCTCCGGTCGCGGCGAGCAGCACCATCACCGCCGCAAACGCGAACAGCGCGACGCCGGGCACCACGGCGGCGATGACCGCGAGCTTGACGAGCGCCACCAGCATGCCGAGGATCAGCACTTCGATCATGCCCCACGGCGACACGCGGGCAAGGAGGCGCAGCACGAGATCGGGCCTGCCGGGCACGCGCCCGAACCGCAGAGGCAGGAGCAGATACATGACCGACGCCATCTGCACCATTGGCATCAGGAGCGTCGTGACGAACACGAGCGCGGCGAGCGGCCACATACCGTCTGCGTAGAGCACCTGCGCCGCGCCGAAGAGGGTCGTCTGGACCAGTTCGCCGTTGACCGATAGCCCGACGACGGGATACGAATTGGCGACAGCGAAGAGGACGATCGCGGCAAGGTTAAGCGCGATCGCGCGATCCAGCCCGACTGGCAGGCTTCGATACAGCGCCGCGCCGCAGCGCCGGCAGCGCGCGGTCGCGCTCCTTCCGAGCGTGGCTTCCCGTTGCAGCAGATCGCATTCGTGGCACGCCGTCAGCCGACTCATCTTCATGGCGGCGGGCCTGCAACGGTCGCGGCCGGCGGCGACGTGCCGCCGGTTGTGCCTCCGGTCATTCCTCCATTCGCGCCATAAGCGACCGGCGTCATGCGCTCGGCATTACCCACCCAGCCGCCGCCCATCGATTTGTAGAGGTCTACGAGCGAGGTGAACACG
The DNA here is from genome assembly GCF_057814995.1 of Caballeronia sp. SL1002. Taxonomy (NCBI): domain Bacteria; kingdom Pseudomonadati; phylum Pseudomonadota; class Betaproteobacteria; order Burkholderiales; family Burkholderiaceae; genus Caballeronia; species Caballeronia sp. SL1002. The sequence goes on from NZ_JBYMUW010000005.1 coordinate 617,052, forward strand.
GTGCCCTGCGTCTGCGCATAACTCAACTGCGCGTTGAACAGGCTCCGTTCCGCGTCGAGCACTTCGATATAGCTCGTATAACCGCCCTCGTAGCGCAGCCGGGCGAGCCGCGCGTAGGTCGAGAGCGCATCCACCTGACGTCCCTGCACGACGAGCTGGGCGCGCGTTTTCTGCAGCGCGACGAGTGCGTCGGCGACCTCCTTGAATGCGGTCTGGATCGCCTTTTGATAGGTGAACAGCGCCTGCTGCTGCAACGCCTCGGCCTGCTTGACCTGCCCGCCGATGCTGCCCGCGGTGAAGATCGGCAGCGTCAGCGCGCCGGCGTAGGACCATGCGCGAGCGGGTCCGGTGAAGAGCGAAGAGAACTGGCCGCTCGCGGTGCCGAACAGGCCGGTGAGAGAGATCGACGGAAAATACAGCGCACGTGCCGCGCCGATTTGCGCGTTCGCCGCGATCAGATCCTGCTCCGCCTGCCGCAAATCGGGCCGCCGTTCGAGCAATTCGGACGGCAGCCCGGCCGGGACGGCGGGCAACGCGAGATCGTCGAGTTCGCGGTCGCGCACGATCGGGCCGGGATTGTGGCCGAGCAGAATGGACAGCGCATCCTCCTGCTGAGCGATCTGCAATTCGATCTGCGGAATCGTCGCGACCGATGCCTCGTATTCCGACTGATTCTGCGCAAGCTGCATCTGCGAGACCTGGCCGCCAGCGAAGCGCAGCCCGAATACCTTCACCGACGCCGCGCGGCTCTCGACCGTCGCGTTCGCGATCTTGAGCTGCCGGTCGAGCGACAGCAGATTGACATACGTCGTCGCCACGGACGTCACGAGCGCGAGGATCGTCGCGCGACGGCCTTCCTCGGTTGCGAGCAGGCTCGCTCGCGCGCTCTCTGTCTGACGCCGCAGCTTGCCGAAGAAATCGATTTCCCACGACGCGGAGAGGGTCGCCTGAAACTGGTTGAAGACTGGACCGACTCCAGCGGGCAGTTGCGTCGTGCCGAGCGGAACGCGCTCGCGTTGCGCATCGCCGCCAGCGACCACTTGTGGGAACAGTTGCGAACGCGTGGTCTCGAACTGCCCGAGAAACTGCTCGACGCGAGCGGCGGCGATCTTGACGTCCTTGTTGTCGGTGAGCGCGGTGGCGATCAAATCGTTTAACGCGGGGTCCTGAAACTGCTCCCACCAGACGGTATCGACGACGTCCTTGGCATCCGAGTCGGCGAAACGAAACGTTGCGGGCGTATCCACGACAGGCCGCTGGTAGTCCGGTCCGAGGAGGCATCCGTTGAGCGCGAGCAGTACAAGCGCCGCCAGGAGCGAAAGAGCCGATGCGCGCATGTCAATCGCCCTCGCGTCTGGCGGACGGCGTGACGCTCGGCGCACCGCCGCTGCCGCTGCTGTCCCCGCTGCCCGCATCCGGCGAGCCTGCCGAAGGGCCTGGCGTCTTCGATTTGCTCGTGCGCTCCGAGAGCGATTCGAGCACGTAGAAGAACATCGGGATGAAAAATACGGCGATCACGGTCGCGCCCAGCATCCCGCCGATCACGCCCGTGCCGATCGAATGCCGGCTATTGGCCGACGCACCGACCGCGATGGCGAGCGGCACGCAACCGAGGATGAATGCGAGCGAAGTCATCACGATCGGGCGCAGGCGCTCGGTGGCCGCCGTCACCGCTGCGTCGTAGACGGACTCGCCCGACTCGCGGTTCAGCACCGCGAACTCGAAGATCAGGATCGCGTTCTTGGCGGCGAGCGCGACCAGCATGGTCAAGCCGATCTGGAAGTAGACGTCGTTCTCTAGACCGCGCAGCATGATCGCGAGCAGCGCGCCGAAAAGCGCGAACGGCACGGCCAGCAGCACGCCGATAGGCAGGCTCCATTTCTCGTATTGCGCCGCGAGGATGAGGAACACCATGATGAGGCCGAAGACAAACACCAGTCCCGAGGTACTGCCCGCCTGCTTCGCTTCGTAAGCTTCCCCGCTCCATCCGATACCGTAGTCCTGCGGCATCACTTCATGGCCGACTTCCTCGAGCGCTGCGAGCACCTGGCCCGAGCTATAGCCCGCCGCCGGATTGGCAGTGATCTTGACCGCCGGGAAGTTGTTGAAGCGCGTGACGAGGTCCGGTCCCGTGACGAATTTCGTCGTCACGACGGCCTTGAGCGGCACCATGCTGGCCGTCTTGCTGCGCACGTAGATCTGGTCGAGATCCTGCGGCTTCAGCCGGTAGGACGGCTCCGCCTGCACGATCACCTGCCAGAGACGGCTCGACCGGTTGAATTGCGAGACATAGAGCGAGCCGAACATCGTTTGCATCGCGCTATAGACTTCCTCGACCGGAACACCGAGCGTCTCCGCGCGGTCGCGATCGACATTGACCAGCAACTGCTGCGACGACGCGTTGAACGTTGACGTCACGCGCGCGAGTTCCGGGCGCTGCTTTGCCTTCGCGAGAAAATCGTTCACGACGCCCGCGAGTTGCGCCGTGTTCGCGTCGCCTTTGCTCTGGATCCACATCTCCGTGCCGCCGGTCGTGCCGAGCCCTGGAATAGACGGCGGATTGACCGGCAGGATGATCCCCTCCTTCACTTGCGACAGTTTCTCGTACGCACCGAGCAAAACCGCCTTCGCATTCTGCGTCCTGATGTTCGCGGATTCATAGCGCTCGTCGAAGCTCTTGAAGCCCACGAAGAACGTCGACGCATTGTTCTTGTTCTGGCTGTCGAGCAGACTGAAACCGTCCACGATGGTGACGCTGTCCACGGCTGGCTGCTTCATGAAGTAATCGGTAACGTGCTTCGAAACATCGCCGGTGCGGTCGAGGCTCGCCGCGTCCGGCATGATGACCGCGCCGAGCAGATAGCCCTGATCCTCCGGGGGAAGAAACGAGGTTGGAATCGCCCGCATCATGATCACGGCGAGCACGATCATGCCGGCGAAGAAAAACAACGCCACCGCGAAGCGCTTGATGACAAGCCGGACGGCGCGCGTGTACCCCTCGGTCAGGCGGCCGAACGCGTTATCGAACCATCGGAAGAAACCGCGCTTTTCGTGGTGTCCGGGTTTCAGAAGCAAGGCGGCCAGCGCGGGCGATAACGTCAGCGCGACCACGCCTGACAAGATGACCGAAATAGCGATGGTGATGGCGAACTGCTTGTATAACTGGCCCGTGATCCCGCCGAGGAACGCGACCGGCACGAACACCGCGCACAGCACGAGGACGATCGCGATCACCGGTCCCGCGACCTCGTCCATCGCGCGTTTGGCCGCATCTTTCGGATTCAGCTTGTGAACGTTCATGTTGCGTTCGACGTTCTCGATCACGACAATCGCATCGTCCACCACAATGCCGATCGCGAGCACCATGCCGAACAACGTCAGCATGTTGATCGAGAAGCCGAGCGCCAGCATACCCATGAAGGTGCCGACAATCGATACAGGTACGGCGAGCACCGGAATCAGCGTGGCGCGCAGGCTCTGCAGGAACACGAACACGACGACCACCACGAGCACGAGCGCTTCGAAGAACGTGTGGATCACATCCGAGATCGACGCGCGCGTGAACTCGGTCGTATCCATCGCGACCTTGTATTCCAGGCCTTCCGGGAAGCTCTTTTTCATCTTTTCGAGCGTCGCGCGAACCTGCTTCGAGACTTCGAGCGCGTTGGCACCGGGCTGCTGATACACCGCGAGCACCGTGGCCGGTTTGCCCTGGAACTTGCTGCGGATCGAGTAGTCTTTCTGCCCGAGCTGGGCGCGCCCGATGTCCTTCAGACGGACGATGGCGGCATCGCCGCTTGCTGCCCGGATGATGATGTTCTCGAATTCGGCGGCATCCGTCAGCCGCCCTGTCGTGGTCACGGCAAACGACTGCTCGACGGGCTTGCCGGTTGGAGACTGCCCGATGCTGCCGACCGCGAATTGCTCATTCTGGTTGGCAACCGCCTTTTGCACGTCGGAGGCCGTCACGCCCAGTTGCGCCATGCGGTCCGGCTTTAGCCAGATACGCATGGCGTAATCGGGTGTGCCGAAGATGCTGGCCTGGTTCGCGCCCGGAATGCGCTTGAGCGCATCGAGCACATAGATGTTCGCGTAGTTGGCGATGTAGGTCGGGTCGTAGCGGTCGGTCGGCGAATAGATCGCGACCACCATCATGAACGCCGACGATTTCTTCTGCACCTGAATGCCCTGCGCCTGCACCGACGAAGGCAATTGCGGCAACGCGAGGTTCACGCGGTTCTGCACATCGACCTGCGCGAGTTCCGGGTTCGTGCCGATTTCGAAGAAGACGTTCAGCGTGAAAGATCCCGTCGATGAACTCGACGAGTTCATGTAGATCATGTTGTCCGCGCCGTTGACCTGTTGCTCGATCGGCGCGGCCACGTTGTTCGCGACCACATCGCCCGTCGCGCCAGGATACGTCGCGGATATCGTGATCTGCGGCGGCGTGATGTCGGGATACTGCGCGATCGGCGAGGCGAGCATCGCCAGCGTGCCGCCAAGCGTGATGACAATCGAGATGACCGAAGCGAAGATGGGCCGGTCGATACAAAAATGGGAAATGTTCATTTCACCGGCCCGGTTAGTTCGTCGCGGTCGGTTGGGACTGACCCTGAGCCGCTTGCGGCGATTCGCCTTTCGCCGCTTGCGGCGATTCGCCTTTCGCCGCCTCGGGCGGCGCGTCGCTCACCTTGAGCGGTGCATCGGCCGCAACCCGGATCGCGCCATCCACCACGACGCGTTCGCCCGGCTTCAAACCGTCCGTGATGAACCAGTCGTCGCCGTGCCAGGAACCGACTTCAACGACGCGCTGATGCCCCTTCGAGTCCTTGTCGACGACCCATACGAAATGACTCTTCGAGCCTTGCAGCACCGCGCGCTGAGGGACGAGGATCGCATTGGGACGCACCGCGCCCGACACGCGTGCCCGCACGAACTGGCCGGGACGAAGGAGACCCTTCGGATTGGCGAACGACGCACGCACGAGGAACGTGCCGGTCTGCGCGCTGAATGCTGGGTTGGTGAAGTTGATATGGCCGGTGACCGGGAACACGGTGCCGTCCGCGAGCACGACGGTGACATCGAAATCGTTGCCGCGAGGAAAGCGCAGGCGGTTCTTCTCGACCTCGTCGCGATACTGCAGCAACTCGTTTTCCGAGACGCTGAAGTTCACCCACATCGGGTCGAGCTGATAGACAGACGTCAAAAGTCCCGTCGCGGCAGCGGTCACATAGCTGCCGTCTTGCTGCTTCGCGAAACTCGACAAACCCGCGAGCGGCGACTTGATCGTCGTGTAGCTGAGATTGAGTTCGGCGGTTCGCACCTGCCCACGCGCCGCGATCACCGCGGCTTCGGCTTCCTGCTCGCTGCCGGTTGCATCGTCGCGATCCTTCACGCTCAACGCGTTCTGTTCGACCAGCGGCAGCACGCGCTGCAAATTGGCTTTCGCTACCGTGAGCCGTGCCTGCTGCTGCGCAAGTTCGCCGCGCGCGGATTGCAGCGTGGCTTCGAAAGGCTTGGCGTCCATCAGAAAGAGCGTCTCGCCGGCGCGCACGGGCTGGCCTTCCGTATAGACGCGCTTCTCCAGGAAACCGTCCACGCGCGCTCGAATTTCGACTTCGCGCGAGCTTTCGGTCTGCGCGGTGAATTCGAAATCGACCGGGGTATCGCGCTCGGTCACCGTCATCACGGAGACTTCGATCGGACCTTGCGCTGGCGCCGCCGCCTCCTTGTGACACGCGCTGAGCAACGCGAGCGCCGCGCCAGCGATAGCCCATGTCAGGCGTGTCCGCCAGCGCGCGCGCGTGGCATCGGCACGATCGACCTGCGAAGCTGAGATCACCATGTGAGTCTCCAACCAGAAGCCCGGCGCGAGCGGTGTTCCGTATCCGGCGAACGCTGACCCTTGGCCGGAGTGAGGGTCGATCACTGGTTGCGGGTGTTTCATTCAAAGCCCGCGGCCAGACCATCGCGACGCGTCGAACGCGCGACAAAGCTGCCTCAAGGGTTGTATTTGGAAATCTTCTGTCCCGTTACGCCGAGTCCCGCCATCAAGCCCTGCTGGCCAAAAATGAAGGCATAGACATCGGACTGAAGCGTATCGCTGGTCAGCGTCTTCCCCACTCCTTCGTCTACCACGACCACGCTCGGACCCATGCCGACCGACCAGCCGTCGCTGCTGGTGAGGTAGCTCATCGCGGAGTCCGTCATGAGAAACATGGCTTGCGAGAACGACTGCCCGCCTGCCTGAAGGCCATAGGAGACTGCATCTATCGAGTAATACCCGAGCACTTGACCGTCAGGGCCGAACATGACGCCCTTGCCTGTCTGACCACCGACGATAAAGCCCGCCTTGAGAATGTCAGGGAACACCAGAACGCCTTTCGCCAGCTTTTGCAATTGCGCGGTTCGCGGCGCCGTACCGGCGAGTTGCTGCAGGGAGGCACGCGCCTTTGCTTCGAGATCGGGGTCGCCAATCGTCGAAGGCGCTTGCGTCGAGCAGCTTAGCGCCATGAGCAAAAGCGGAACCGCGAGCATCAGCCTTAAGTGCTTGATCATGGTGCGTACTCCATTCGGAAACGACGTCACGGTGTAAGCGCAAATCCGGCTCGGCCTAGCTCCGGGGTCTAGGCAATAGTGGTATTGGCATCGCACTAATGCAATTGGACCTTGGTCCAATAGATCTTTCCCCAAGCGGCGCGAAACGAGCATCGCCGCTCAAGCGTGGCCTGGACTTAACGCCGTGCGCACGGCCTCGATCAGCACTTCGTCGTTGAACGGTTTGCGCAGATACGCCGCCGCGCCCGCGGCCAGCGCCTGCTCGCGGACGCCGGCCTCGTCGTGGGCCGTGATGAAAATAACGGGAATGGCGCTCGCGCCTAGACGCCTTTGAATCTCGAGCCCGTTCAGGCCCGGCATCTGGACATCGAGCACGATGCAGGCGGGACGATACGAAGGGATCGAGTCGAACATCTCCAGAAACTCGTCGCCCGATTTGAAGGTTTCCGAGGCAAGCCCGGCGGAACGCAACAGCCGCTTGATCGCGCGACGCACCGATTCGTCATCATCCACAATTGCGACGAATGGGCTGTTCTGGCTCATGGCAAATGATCCTCATCCTGGCGCCTGGCGAATGTGGTTTGACCTTGCAACGAGGTTATGACAATTGATACATCGGTGCTATTGGACCTTGGTCCAATAGCACCGAGCCCCCGGCGAAACGGGCGGCGCCTGGAGATTGCGGAGGGTTTCAGGCGAAGGGATGCGGCGCTTGCGGACTGACAACCTTATCGACACAGCGCGCCAGTTCGACCATCGAGCGCGCTTCCATTTTTTCCATCACGCGAGCGCGATGCACCTTGATGGTCTTTTCGGTAATGCCGAGTTCGCCGGCGGCTTGCTTGTTGACCCGTCCGCCTAACAGGAGCGACAGGACTTCGCGTTCGCGAGGCGTAAGCCGCGCCATGCGCGTAGTGATGGAGGCCAGTTCCATTCGAGTTGCGGCAATTTCGGCGGCGCGCCGGAAGGCGCTTTTGATCGCATCGAGCAGCGCGGTATCGTTGACGGGTTTCGTGAGAAAGTCGGTGGCGCCCGCCTTCATTGCGCCGACCGTCATTGCGATATCGCCGCGTCCCGTCAGAAAGACGATTGGAATCGCATCGTGGGTACCGTTCAACTGGCGTTGCAGATCGAGACCGTTTATATCGGGCATTCCGACGTCGAGCACCAGGCACGCGGCCCCGTGCGAATCGTTAAACGCATCGAGAAATTCACGCGCGCATGCAAACGGCATCGCCGTGTAGCCCGCCGACCGAATCAGCCGCGACAACGCACGACGCACGCTGGCGTCGTCGTCCACTATGTAGACCGTGAAGACCTCTTCGTTCATGGCAGCCACTCCTAACGCGCGAGATTCGGTTCTTGCCTAGTCGGCAAGGTAAAGAAAAATGCAGCGCCCTGCTGCTGATTGCTCTCCGCCCAGATTCGGCCACCATGCATTTCCACGATCGAACGGCTGATCGAAAGTCCTAGCCCGAGGCCTTCGCGCTTGGATGTGAAATAAGGCGTGAACAGCTTGTCGAACGTATCGGCTGCAACGCCGGGGCCGTTATCGCGCACGGCGATCAAGATCTCGTCCGCGCCGTGCGAAACGGCCTCGGCCGACACGATCCGGCTGCGCAACGGCGACGACTCGACGGCATCGAATGCATTGAGAAGCAGGTTGATCACCACCTGCTGTAACTGCACCCTGTCACCGTGAACCGGCGAGAGATCGGCCGCGACGGATACCGTGAGGCCGATTCCGCGCACGACGGCGTCGCTACGCATGAGGAGCGCGACGTCGTCGAGGACACTCGCGATGCTTAAGGGAGCGCTTTCGAATTCACCTTTCTGTACGAGCGATCTTATCTTGCGGAGCACGTCGCTTGCGCGATGATTGTCATCGACGAGATCGCACAGTATTTCCCTTACTTCGTCGAGATCGATTGGGTCTGTTCCCATGAAACGCTGCGCGGCTTGCGCGTTGCTAAGTATTGCCGTTAGCGGCTGATTCAATTCGTGGGCAAGCGATCCGGCAAGTTCGCCTAGCGCGGACACGCGCGTCAGGTGCGCCAACTGCATTCGGTTTCGCTGCAACTCGTGCCGCTCTGTTCTATCGACGATACTCACTAGCGATCCCGCCGCGCCGTCTCGCGACATCGCGGACACGGTAATCTCGGCGGGAAATTCGCTACCGTCCTTGCGTCGAAAAACGCTTTCCGATTGATCGCCGATGTCGTTTAACGCATTCGTCGCCGTCGTTCGCCAAGGGATCAGAATGTCTAGAGGTGTTTCGATTAGCTCTTCGCGGCTATAACCCAGCAGCTTAATCGCCGACGCATTGACGCGAACGATTCTGCCGCCCCAATCGGCCACCATGATGGCAATCGGAAGATAGTCGATTACATCGCTTGCCGGATCGCCGTGGCGCTCTGACGATTGAGTCGCGTACTGCCCGGGCAATGCGTCGTACCGCGATCCGCGTGACGAAGCCGTTGGGCCAGCGGCGCGCTGAGACTGTGGCCGCGCGGCTGAGGGCGAGTCGTAATTCATGCGACCGACCGGTCGGGCGGTCGGCCAGAAGGGACGTGCGCTTCTTGCGTCGGCGGAGTGGGTGTCAGAACTTTGCTCACTGGCTGGCAAAGGCAATGGCAAAGGAAACGTCCCGGCGGCGCGAAGCGCGTTGCCTTTGCCGGCAGCAGGTTCATTCGAATTCAGAAAGCGATTAAAGAGTTGAGATCCCAATACACGCGCAGAGGAAACAAGCCTTCGGAATTGCGTCATGGTGTCCTGCTCTCCCAGGCGTTTCACAACTGGACACGAGTTCTCGCTGTGATTCCGTGGCCGTTCGTTTGGCGCTCGTTGGCGCTCGACCGGCGGGGAGCATAGACCCGTGCATATAGTCGGGAACATTGATCGTGTGACATCGCAGGAGTGACGCTTTCTCGCACGTCTATTACGCGCAACGTCGGTCATGCGTGTCGCATTGTTTCACTTATTGATTTTTCTATATTGGTCTTCACCAAGGGCACGGCACCGCACGGGTGCGGCTGGAATTGGCAGGTACGCGGCCGCACATCGGCGTTATATATCGGCAATAACTTCCGGATGCCTGAACAAATGGTAGTCACATAAGTTCAGAACGTAAAGACAATAGTTTGGCACGCACGGATGACTCACATCCTACGATTGTGTTGGGCCAAGGTCCAATACCGTGATAGTCCACAGTCGTCTAGTCTTGCTTTAGCGTGGGCGCTTGCGTGCGCGCTAAGCTTCCATCGAGGAAATGGGAACGCCGCTCGCCAGTATCGTGCGAGTATCGATTACGCCAATGCACGATACCCTGAACCGCTTAGGACAATAATCCGATCAGCGGTTGAACCAGCGATACTGACGCGCAAGCGAGATACGCTGAAAGTTGCCTCCGGTTGTCGTCGTCAAGCCATGCGATACCGCGAGCTTTCCCATGGGGCGTCAAAAGACCGACGATCGCGACGCGGCCTAGCAGATCGAAGCTATGCGAGAAGCCTAGCGAATAAGTATTGATCTGCGCGTGCAGATCGCTAACAGGAAGCGATGAGTTAAAAGCACGTCGCCGCTCGACCGGGTGTAATCGAGATCGACGAGGTTCGTTCCGGTCGGCACCGCCGAATATGCACGCGGCTCCATTCCCTGCGCTGTCGCCGAGACCGAATGAATCGCGACGAGTCCCGGTAATGCGAACCGCGAACACGTCGTTGAGATCGCCGCTAGCGGTGTTGTCACGGTGGCTTCCTTTGAGCGCTTATCGGCCTGCTTAACGGCCTCCTGGACACGCCGCTTAGCAACATTTAGCTACAACGGATCTGCTTACGCGATGTGAGAGTCGAACTTGACCATCGTTCATGCGCTAGCTGACCTACTATTCATTCAAGCGGACGACTTCCTCGCATTTTTGGCTAATCGAAAGGCGAAACAAACATGAAATTCTTAGCAGTTGCGATATGCATCGTGTTCGCGAGCCATGCCTATGCCGGATGCACCAGAACGGCGACAGGGCGTACGGTTTGCGAAAACGGACAAGAGGCTGGCGGCTACAACGCGCGGACCGGGAAAGCATGGTCGTCCGAGAAAAATCAGAATGGCGTCGCGACGAGCCATACGAGCAACGGCGGAGAAGCCAAGACGAAAAACGGCAAAGGTGTTTACCGTAGCCCGACTGGCAAGACCTGCGTAAAGACGGCATCGAATCAAGGCTGCAACTGATCGAGGCCGGCTCTATTGTCCGCTTGCCAGTTGCTCGTTGCGCTTTGTCAGGAACGTGAGCAAGCCATCGACACCGTGCTGTGCGACCTGTTCCGCGAACTGCTGCTGATAAACCTGAATCAGCCACGCTCCCAGAATGTTGATGTCGTACACGCGCCACCCTTGCGGCGTTTTGTAAAGGCGATAGTCCAGTTCCACCGCCGAGCCGTTGCTGGCGACCGTCGAACGCACGACGACATCGTTATCGGCGGGCAAAGCGCGCAGCGGCTGATAAGTAATCTCCTGATCGCGTACTTGCGACAACGCGCCTGCGTAGGTATGGATAAGCAGTTGCCTGAACTGGTCGATGAGCGCTTTCCTTTGCGGCTCGCTTGCCGAACTCCAGTTGCGGCCCATCGCGAGCCGCGTCGTACGCGTGAAATCGACATATGGCAGGATTGCACTGTTGACGAGCGCGGTAACGCGTGCCATGTCGCTGGCCTGAATGGCCTTGTCGCTCTTGATCTGCTGCAGAACCTGGCGCGTGACCGCCTTCATCATGTCGTCCGGCGCACCCATGGCGTCGGTCTGCGCGGCTAGCGAGCCGCTAATGCTCGCGAGCAACAGGATGCAAAACGCCCAACGCATCTTCCTTATCATGGCCGACACCGAGAGAGCTTGATGCATCGAGAAATGAAGCGAAGCGCGGCTGTCAGTTCAAAGGCGACGAATCGCGCGTGACCTTTACGGCCGTCGCTGTCACGAAATCGGCGCGAACGCTGTCGCCGACCTTGAGATCAGCCAGCGTTATATCCGGGCCAGCCTTCACGGTGCCTGTCTTGAGCGGACCGCGCAGCGTAATGAGGCGAGTTTTCCTGTCCACCTTTACGATCGTCGCCAGCACCTGTATCCGATGTGCGGACGCGGCCACGCCGCCCGACGCGGGAATAATTTCAGTCGAGTCGATTCGTTCGCGGATTCCGTTCGATTGCACCTTGTCCGCGTGAATCAGCAGCGATTCCTGATACGCGATAGCGACGGAATCGCCTATCTTCAGTTTGTTGATATCGCCTGCTTCCGGGCTCACCGTCACCTCGAAAGTCCGTCCGCCGACGCCGTGCAATGTCACGGTGAGGGTCGCCGCGTCGATGCCGATAACCGTCGCACGGGTCTGGATCAGCGCAGCCGCGCCGGCCCCGTCGGGTCCGGCGGCCGAAACTTCCGTCACGCTTTGGGCGCTCGCCGGAACCGGCAATGCGGCCATTGTCAGGACAGCCATGACAAGTGCGCTTAGCGATGCGCGCCGCTTCTTAACAAGGTACATGCTGAATTCTCCGGAATATCGACGCCTCGCTCGCGTCCTGCGATCCGGACGAGACTAGCTCAAGCCCTTCGCGCGCGATATTGGACCTTGGTCCCACATCACAGTCACGATTAGTCCGACGCAATCAACTCGTTCTCTTTCGACCAAAATAACTTCAGCACCGCCGACGTGTTAGCGCGGCTATAGCCGATCACGAGATCGATGGTGGGCGCGTTGCCTACCAGAAGCCGGCTAACAACCGGCCAAGGCAGCAGATTCTTAGCGTATTCGGGCAGCAAGACAAGGCCGCGTGTGGACGCCACGAGCGACATCGCCATCGCCATCGCCAGATTGTCGACACCGTGCTCGGGCGTGATCGTCACGCCGCTCTGCTGAAACCGATGCCGGGCGCGAGGTCACGCTCGGCATGCAGGCGCTCAAGCGCATTGCGCAACCCGGCGATATCGGCGGCGCCGTCGCGTTTCTCGCGTCGGACGGCGCGCACTGGATCACCGGTAAGACCCGGCACGTCGATGGCGGCTCGAAGCGCTAAGGCGCACGCCGCTTCGGCTCGCGCCGCTTCGGCGCACGCCGTTTCGGCGCACGCGTCACCATAGCGTGCGACCGAGGAAAGTAAGCGTCCGATCCCAGGCCAGTTGCGACCAGACCGGGTCGAACTGAGTCCTGGAGATTCGACCGGTGCCGACCGCATCTTCGTTGGCGAAAGCATGGTGCGCGAGGTAACGATGAAACTCGACATCGACGGTCGCGTCCGTCAGCTTGGTCTCTAAAGCATCGACCGTTTCGGCCGCGAAGAACGCATCCTGCGTAGCCCAGTGACCCAGCACCGGCGCTTTAATTTTGCTTGCATCGATATATTCGAGCGGCGGAAAGCCGTACCAGACGACGCCCGCCGACAGATCCGGAATATTCGACAGCGCGAGTAGCGTGAGCGCGCCGCCCATGCAAAAACCGGTCACGCCGATGCGCGTGGAATACGTCTTAAGATAATCGACCGCGCCGCGAATGTCCTGACTCGCAGCATCGCCGAAGTCGAGTTCGCCAAGGAAATGCTCCGCTTCCGCTTCTTCCACAGTCGTTTTGCCGCGAAAGAGATCCGGCACCAGCGCCACATATCCGCACTCGGCAAGCCGGTCCGCGACACCCCGAATCTGCGCGTTCACGCCCCACCATTCCTGAATCACGACAATGGCGGGCGCGCCTGCGGCTTTTTCAGGCTTTGCCAGATAACCCTGGACCTCTTGGCCGTCAGGCCGGCTAAAGGTGATCGTCGATCCAAGCGCGTGTTTCATCGGGTGACTCCTGGTTGGGCGGAGTCGCTAGCATAGCGCCAGAGCGGCGGCCATGCAGCCACCGGCGAGAAGATCCGCGCACGGTTCAAAACGCGGCGCGGGTCGTTCGTCTTCTTGAACGCGGGCGGACGGTAATCGCGTTTTGCGCAACCGCGACAACGTCCGCCGCATTGTGCGCAACGGTACGCGCGTCGCACCATTTATCGGGTTCGTTCGAATGTCGCGCACTCGAATTTTCAGCGTGAAAGAAACGCGCTTTCGAGACTCAAAAATACGCAGCATCCGACCGACGCTTAAGTCACGCTGACGGCTTTACTTTCTTGGCTCTCGTCCCGGCTAAGACCCGCGTACATCAAATCCCTGAGGAATTCCTATGTCTACACCTGCTCCCGATTCATCGCGCTCCGTCGATCTCGCCGCGGTCAAAGCCCGTCAACAAGGCGCTTGGTCCACCGGCAACTACGCGGTGGTCGGCACGACGCTGCAGATCGTCGGAGAAAACCTGTGCGAGGCGCTCGATCTGCGAGCCGGCACGCGCGTGCTCGATGTCGCGGCGGGCAACGGCAACGCGACGCTCGCAGCAGCGCGCCGCTGGTGCGAGGTCACGTCCACCGACTACGTGCCTTCGCTGCTCGAAGCGGGCCGCGCACGCGCCACCGCCGAAGGCCACACGATCCTGTTTCAGGAAGCCGACGCCGAGAACCTGCCGTTCGCCGATGCATCGTTCGGTGTCGTCATTTCGACCTTTGGTGTGATGTTCACGCCGGATCAGAAGAAGGCCGCCAGCGAACTCGCGCGCGTCTGCCAGCCGGGCGGCAAGATCGGGCTCGCAAACTGGACGCCGGAAAGCTTTATCGGTCAGGTGTTCAAGACGTTAGGCAAATATGTGCCGCCCGCGCCGGGCGTCCGGTCTCCCGCGCTGTGGGGCACGGTCTCGGCACTCGAGGAATTTTTCAGTGGCGTCGCGCGGGATATTCATACGACAAGCCGCCATTTCACCTTCCGTTATCGCTCGCCGGAGCACTGGCTCGACGTATTCCGCACTTATTACGGACCGCTCGCCAAGGCCTATGGCACGCTCGACGACACGCAGCAAAGCGCGCTGACGAAGGACATCATGGCATTGATGGAAAGCCACAATCGTTCGGGCGATAGCGCGCTGGTTCTACCGAGCGAGTATCTGGAGGTAGTGATAGAACGAAAGTAGCGGCGGCGCGTTGCCACGTGCCGTTCGCATGACCCGCTGCTGCCGAAGCCAGAGCGCTTTCATCGACATCTGGATCTAAAGATATAGACTGTGACGCGTCGCCGGAATCGCGGATAATCCGTGTTGCGCAACCCGGCGCTCAGTCCATGATCGATCCATAAACAGAACAGATGGCAACGAAACGAAGTCTCAAGCCGCTGTACTTACGCAGCGCAATGGCGAGCGAAACGCTGACCTCTAACGACGCATCGCTGCGTCTCGCGCCGTGAGCAACAGCGAACTGCTCAATCTGGCGCAACTGCGCGCATTTCGGCTTGTCGCCGAACTGGGCAGCGCGACGCGCGCGGCGGCGGCGCTCTTTCGCGCGCAATCCGCCGTGACGCGCTCCGTTCAGGAACTGGAATCGGCGCTTGGTGAACCGCTGTTCGATCGCAGCCCGGCCGGCATGCTGCCCACGGCAGTGGGACGCGCGGTCTTGACGCGTTGCGAGCGGATCTTCTCCGAACTGCAGGATCTCGCGCACTGGTGCGCGGCGCGGCAGGCACGACGGCGGCCGGCCGCCGAAGGCGCACTGCCCGCGTATCTGCTCAATACGCGACGGCTCCAGTTGTTCATCGCGCTCGCGCGTCATCGGCATATGCCGAGCGCGGCCAAAACATTCGGTATCAGCCAGCCTGCCGTGAGTACCGCTATTCGCGTGCTCGAGAGCGGCTCGGGTTTGAGTCTTTTTCATCGCAGCCCGCGCGGCATCCTGCTTACGGCCGAAGGCGAAACTTTTCTGCTTCACGTGCGCCGCGCGCTGAACGAGTTGCGCCACGTCCCCGACGATATCGCCGCGTTGCACGGCAAAATTCAGGGCGCGGTGAACGTCGGCGCGCTGCCGCTCGGCCGCACGTTGATCCTGCCCAAAGCGATCGCGCGGATGAGCGCGGAGAATCCCGGCGTGCAGGTCGTGACAGACGAGAGCAGTTACGACGCGCTGGTCGCCGGGCTGCGCGCAGGCGATATCGATTTCATCCTCGGCGCGCTGCGCGACAACGACGCGGCGAGCGGCCTGAAAAACGAGCGGCTGATGTCGGAAGACATGGTGATTCTGGCCCGCCGCGATCATCCGCTCACGCGCGCGCGCGATCTCACGATCATGGACATGCGCGACGCGCAATGGGTCTTGCCACGCAGCAACGCGCCGGCGCGGGCGCTTTTCGAAACGCAGTTCAAACGGCTCAAGGTCAAGCCGCCGATGGCGACCGTGGAGACTGCTGACCTCGCCGTTATCCGGGGTTTGCTAGTCGGCACGGACATGGTCGCCGCGCTGTCGGCGCAGCAGTTGCACTACGAGGTTCAGTCGGGTCAATTGGCCGTGCTCGAACTGAAGTTGCACAATACCGGCCGCGATATCGGACTCACCATGCGAGCCGCGGGCACGCCGTCACCTGCCGCTCGCGCATTGATCGACGCGATCCGTCTGTCGGTGGTCGATGTCACCCGCACAGTGAGCGCAGCGGGAAGCTAGCCGCTTTGAAGCCGCGCGGGTTACGGTGGCGCACCCGCCGAAACGTATCCGGTCGGCTTCGTTTCAGGATGCGCCGGGTCAGCGTGTTCGAGTGCGGCGAGCGACATGATGCGTTCCTCGGATGCGTCGTCGAAGCTGATCTCGCCCGCAAGATTGCCCGCACGCATCACCAGGATGCGATCCGATATCGTCAATATCTCGGGCAGATCGCTGGATATCACGAGGATAGCGAGACCGCCGGCGGCAAGCTCGCGCATCAGCGCGTAGATTTCGGCCTTCGTGCCGACGTCCACGCCGCGCGTCGGTTCATCGACGATCAACACGCGCGGTTTCGCCGCGAGCCATTTCGCGAGCACCACCTTCTGCTGGTTGCCGCCGCTCAACAGGCCGACCAGTTGTTCGACGGTCGGCGTCTTGATCTGAAAGCGCCCCACGTAGCCTTCGATCATCCGCGCTTCACGCCTCGGCCTGATGAAATTTCCGCTCGAAATGCGGCCGAGACCGAGTGCCGCGAGCGACAGATTACTGCCGACCGACATCCCGAGCACGAGTCCCTGATCCTTGCGGTCTTCGGGCACGAGGCCGATGCCGAGCTTCATCGCATCGCGCGGCCTCGATACGTTCACGGGTTTTCCTTCTATCGCGATGCTTCCCGAGGTCGGCGGCGGCGCGCCGAAGATGCCCATCGCGACCTCGGAACGCCCCGCGCCGACGAGGCCAGCGAGGCCGACGATCTCGCCACGACGCAGCGAGAACGACACGTTGCGGTAACGTGAATCGTCGCCGATACCCTGCACCGCCAGCACGACCGGTTGACCCTCGTGTTCGGGCCGGATGCGCCGCACCTCGGCGAGATCGCGACCGACCATCAGGCGCACGACTTCCTCGGGCGAGGTATCGGTGAGCCGCGCGGTCCGCACATGCTTGCCGTCGCGCAGTACCGTCACGGCGTCGCAATTGTCGAACACCTCGCGCATGCGATGCGAGATATAGAGAATGGTGACGCCGCGCGCGCGCAGATCGTGTACCACTTTGAAGAGAATCAGCGAGTCGGCCTCCGACAGGCTCGACGTGGGTTCGTCGAGAATGAGCAGACGCGGCTCGTGAATCAGCGATTTGCAAATCTCGATCAACTGCTGCTGCGCGATGGTGAGGTCGCCCAGGCGCGTGTCGGGATCGAGCGCGATTCCAAGGCGTTCCATCGCCTCCGTCGCCCTCGCGATGAGCACGCCGCGATCGACCAGCACGCCCGCCATCCGCGGTTCCGCGCCGAGGAAAATATTCTCCGCGACGCTCATGTTCGGCGCGAGCATCAGCTCCTGAAAAACGATGGAAATGCCCTTGCGCGCGGCGTCCCGCGTGCCGGAAAGATGCATCTCCTCGCCGTCGAAAACGAGCTTGCCGGAGGTGGGCTGATGCGCGCCCGCGATCACCTGCATCAGCGTCGATTTCCCCGCGCCGTTCTCGCCCATGACCGCATGGACGGTGCCCGCCTCGACTTCGAAGGACACGTCCTGCAGCGCCTTCACGCCGGGGTAGATCTTCGAAACATGTTCAACGCTTAGCAGCACGGTCATGGCGACACTCGCAGCACGAAAGTGAGCGCAACAGCGCGTTTAAGCGCCATCGCGCGTGTTGATTACTTGCCGGCCGTGAATTTGTCGACGTTCGACGAATCGACGATATCCACGCCGGTATCCGTCACCGCCGGCACCTTTCCGCCCTTCGTCAGCTTGTCCAGTTGATCCACCGATTCCGAACCCATGCGCGTCGGCCGCTGTCCGATCAGCGTGGTCGCGTAGCCGTCTTTCAACAGCTTGATCTGCGTAGGCAGCGTATCGAACGAGACGATCACGAACTTGCCGGCCTTGAGATCGGCTGCCTTGTTTTTAAGCGCGCGCGTATACGCCTCGGGCGCGAACATCGGCCATCCGCCCGCGAAGAAAATACCGTCGATATTCGGGTTCTTCGCGAGAATGTCCTGAATCAGTTGAATGGCCGTGCTGGAATCGTCATTGCAGGGAAAAGGCGATCCGGACACTTCCTTGAAGTTGCCGCCCAGCTTCGACTTGAAGCCCTTGATGCGGTCGTTGAGGTTCGCGGCCGAGAGTCCGCCCGTGATCACCGCGTAGTTGCCGCCTTTCGGCAAAGCCTTGGCGAAAGCCTCGCCGCCCGACGCGCCGCCCGCTTCGTTGTTGGTGCCGATGAACGCGACACGCTTGGATTTCGGCGCATCGGAATCGAATGTCACGACGGGAATATTCTTCGCCATCGCCGCACTGATGACGCCGCTGATCGAATCAGGATTGTTCGGGGCAATCGCGATGCCGGCCACTTTCTTCGTGATCAGGTCGCGTACGATGCGGCCCTGTTCGGCGTCGTCGAGTTGCGCCGGGCCGGTGAAGAGACATTCCGCGCCGATCTTCGCAGCCTCTTCCTTGCAGCCTTTTTCGGCATCGGCATAGAACGGCACGCCCAGCGCTTTCGGTACGACGGCGAAGACTTTTTTATCGGCGGATTGCGCCTCGTTCACGATCCCAAGTCCCACCAGAACCGTGGCGCCCACGACGCCGAGCAAGATGCGTTTCATTGTTTTCTCCAAAGAGTCGTTATGGGTCAATCAGTCATCGACGACGCCAGACGCCCTTTCTCAGCTGGTCGATGAATACGGCAAAGACAATGACGGAGCCGACGAATACGCCTTGCCAGTAGGCGTCCGTGCCGAGCAGCACGAGTCCGTTGCGCAGTACTTCGAGAATCACGGTGCCGACGAAAACGCCGATCACGGTGCCCTCGCCGCCACTGAGCGCGGTCCCGCCGATGACCGCCGCCGCGATCACGCTGAGCTCTTTGCCCAGACCCTGATTCGAGATCGCCGACGAGAGATAGCTGACCTCGATGATCCCGGCGAGACCGGCTAAAAGCGAGGACATCACGTAGACGCTGATCTTCAGGCGGTCCACGTTCAGGCCGGTCAGCATCGCGGCGCGTTCGTTGCCGCCAACCGCGTAAAGCTGCCTGCCGTAGACGCTGCGCTTGAGCACGACGGCGGCCACGATGGACAAGACCACGAAGATCAGGAACGGCACCGGCAAGCCGAGAAGGTCGCCGCCGCCGAGCGCAAAGAATGCATCGCCATCCGGCCTGAAGCCGTCGATCGCCTTGCCGCGCGTGATGATGAGCGCGAGCGCACGCGCGATACTCATCGTGGCGAGCGTCGGCACGAAGGGCAACATGCGCAGCTTGGTCACGCAGAAACCGTTGAACAGGCCGACCGCGCCAGCGATCAGCAACGTCAGAAAGCACGCCGGGAATACGCCCATGCCGGAGTGCATCATCGCGGCGGAAGCGACGGCCGCCAGGCCCCAGACACTGCCGACAGACAGATCGATACCCCCGGTAATCATCACCGCCGCTTGCCCGAGCACGACGATGCCGATGAACGACAGGTTGCGTGCATCGTTGAGCAGATTGTCGACGCTCGCGAAATCCGGAGCTGCAATCGACAACGCGATGACCATGATCAGAAGCGCGCCGATGATGCCCGTTTCGCGAGATCGCAAGAGTTGCCGGCCAAATCCGATCCGGGGTTTTACACTCGTTGCCGCCGCAGGGACCTTGCTCATTTTGTGCCTCGTGTACCGGTGTCGCCGGGCATGCTTCGCAACGCTTCGTGCCCGGCTGGTGCTGGAACGTCTCGTTACCATCGACCTCGCGAGACACCTCCGCGGCGCGTTCGGACGAGGTCTTGATGGCAGGTTTCAGCGCGTGAATCGTGCCGGTGGAAGTTGCGCTGCGCCGTCTATACCGTCGACCGCGGCATGCACTCGGCGCGCGGGAACGTTGTTCAAAAACGCGTTTGCGACTCAGGCCACGCGTGCGCGGCAAGGGAGCGCGCATGACGACGATTTGATGCGTGACATGCGTCACACCGAACGGATCGTCCGCGGTATCGAAACAGGCAATGAGATCGACGCTCGCAAGCGTCGCGACTTCACCGGTACGCTTGCCGGGCCTTCTTCTAGCGAGGTGGCGCGCAGTGATGCCGCACAGGGGCGGCCCCGCGTGATGATCGTCGTTCTCACGTCTCCTCCCATATCGATGGGCTTCGCTACTTTTGTTCTATTGCTGACCCAAGATTATTCATAAGCAATCGCTTGCGCAAGCGCTTGCGTTGGCCTGTTTACCCTCATATTCTGAAAGCAGCCGAGACGGGCCATGCACGGGTCATATCGTTTATAAACGCTTAAAACAGGACTCCAAATGTATCGGCATGGCGACACCGTCTGCATCGTCCGGCGAGCGAGCGATGGCAAACATTGCTGACGTAGCCCGGCTTGCGGGCGTCGCGACATCGACGGTCTCGCACGTTCTGAACGGCACGCGTTTCGTTAGCGCCGAGACGACGCACGCCGTTCAGGAAGCCGTGCGCGTGCTCGGTTACACGCCGAATATCGTCGCGCGTGCATTGGCGCGATCGACCACGAATACGATCGGGCTCGCCATCTCGTCGACGCGCAACCGTTACTTCTGCGACGTCATCAACGCCATCGAAGAAGAATGCGCGAAGCTCGGAATGATGGTGTTGCTGGCGAACACGCAGGACGATCCCGAGCGGGAATTCGAGATCGTCGCCGCGCTTCACAAGCGGCGCGTGGACGGGATCATCATCGCGCCGTCGTGCGGCGCGAACGAATGCGCCCTCACGTACCTGCGCGAACAGCGTATTCCGTCGGTGATGGTCGATCGCCTGCCCGACGTCGCGCTCGACGGCGTCGGCGTCGAGAACCGGCGATCCCTGGTCACGATGGTGACGCACATGGTTGGCCACGGCCATGAGCGGATCGGCTTTCTTGCGGGGCAGTCGAATTTCACGACCGCTATTGAGCGTGCAGACGGCTTTCGCGACGGATTGCGCGCTTGCGGACTCAGCGTCGATGAGGCGCGCATTTCAGTGGGACATACCGATCTTGCGAGCGCGGTAGAAGCCGCCGCGCATTTGCTCACTGGCGCGCGTCCGGTGACCGCGCTGATCGGCGGCAACAACCTCACGACGATCGGCATCATGCTCGCGGCCCGCAATTGTGGCTTGCGCGTTCCGGCGGATGTCGCCGTCGCGGGCTTCGACGATTTCGATTGGGCCGATGCGTTCGAGCCTCGTCTGACCACGATGGTCCAGCCCTGTCATGAGATCGGACGGACGGCGGCGGCGTTGCTCAGGCGGCGCATTGAGTTTGCTGCCGAGGGGAATGAGATTGTTCGGTTGGATCCTAGCTTTGCGATTCGCGATTCTTGTGGATGTACGGGGGGGAGCGCTTCGCGCTTTGATTGATTGTGGGTTTGTTGGCGCACTTTGCTTTTGGTTGCTTGCGCTTCTCGGGAACTTGCTCTCGTGTAGGTTTATTAGCACGCCCCTGTGCGGGGCAGCAGTCACTTTCTTTGCTGCTGCAAAGAAAGTAACCAAAGAAAGCAGCTTATCCGTCTAAGTGTCCACCACGAACCGCAACCGGGAGTGGTGCGCAAGCTGATTCGGCCATCGCACCACACAACAAAGTGGAACCGCTCATTCATCCCGACAGGCACAAAGTGCCTGCCGGAACGGCATAATCAACAAAACCAAGCCGACCGCCAGTTTCAATGTCCCCGTCGTCCGCGCGCAGCGAAGATCGAAATGACAGGCGCCGTGCCAGTTCGAACGAATGCGCGCTAATCAAATCAGCTTGCGCGTCTATCCAACTCGTTATGTGTGGTGGACACTTAGGCGGATCTGCTTTCTTTAATTACTTTCTTTGCAGCTAGCCAAAGAAAGCCCCACTGCTGCCGCACATAGCGGCGTGCTGATAAACCTACACAAAAGCAAGCTCCCAAGAAGCGCCCCAGTAACCAAAGCAAACAAAGCAAACAAAGCAAACAAAGCAAAATCCAACCCCAAATGGCGAGCCCCCGAGCGCCCACACACGCAATAAAAAAATCGTGGCTGATACAATCAACCACCCCTTTTACGCCACGCAAGTCCAACCCCTCCCCGACAATGCACGACAAAAACTGGTTGTCCGAGCCGAGTACCGCATCCAAACGGATCATCTTCGCGCGCCACGGCGAATATCCCTGCAATGTTCGCGGCGTATGCAACAGCAATCCCCGCAACGGTTTCAACCTCACCGAGAAAGGCCAGTCGCAAGCCATGGCGCTTGGCGAACGGCTCCGCGACGAGAAAATCGAACTCATCGTTACTTCGGAATTTCTCCGCGCGCGCGAAACGGCGTGGCTCGTGAATCAAGTCCTCAAGGTTCCTCAAGTCGTCAATCGGCTCGCCAACGAGAATCGGGTCGGCTCGGACTTCGAGGGAAAAACCGGCGCTGAATTCCAGCGCTTTATCGAACCCGCGCCGTCCACCACGGCAACGTTCGACGGCGAGCCGTTCATGGGCCTGCTCGCACGCGTCGAAGCGCTTATCGCCGATATCAAGCTGAGCAGCCCCGAAACCGTTCTCGTCGTGGCCCATGGCTGGACGCTTCAGGCCGTGCGCGTCATCCTCGGCGAAATCAGCGCGGACGACGGCGCCCGATGCGTCGGCATGCCGTCCAATTGCGAGATCGTCGAAGGCGTGTTCTAGCCGGGCGGTCCATTAGCTAAGACACACGAACGCCCCATTCTTTACTGCTTTTTTTGCATCACGCCGCGTGCGCGATCGGCGCGTCGCTTCTCCGAGAAGCCTGATCGATCGCGCGTCCTCGCGCTTATCGGACGGCCATTCCGGCTATTTTTCCTACGATTGCATCGACTCGCGTCGCAAGCAAATTGCAAGGCCGCGCCCACCGTCTGTGCGCGAAATCGTAACCCTCTGCATAATCGTCGGCGACCCCACGATAAAAAAGGAGCGGACGGTGCCTACTCTCGACATAAACGGCCAGACCCACACGGTCGACGCCCCGCCCGACATGCCGCTGCTCTGGGTCCTGCGCGACCTGGTCGGCCTCACGGGAACCAAATTCGGCTGCGGCATCGCGCAGTGCGGCGCGTGCACGGTCCACCTCGACGGTCAGGCGGTGCGCTCGTGCGTGCTGCCGGTCGCGGCCGTCGGGGAGCGCAAGATCACGACCATCGAAGCCATCGGCGCGACGCCCGCCGGCAAGAAAGTGCAGACGGCGTGGCTCGCGCTCGATGTCGTGCAGTGCGGTTACTGTCAGTCCGGACAGATCATGTCGGCAAGCTCGCTGATCGCGTCGAACCCGAATCCGACCGACGCGGATATCGACGCGGCCATGACCGGAAACATCTGCCGCTGCGGCACCTACAACCGCATTCGCGCGGCGATCAAGCAAGCCGCGAAGGAGACCTGACATGTCCAAAGGTCTCCTGGACGCGCAAAATCGCCGCGTAGAATCGGCCGTCGGTATCGACCGGCGCACGTTTCTGAAGTTCGGCGTGTCGATCGGCGCGGCTGCCGGCGGCGGTCTCATGCTCGGCTTCAGCCTGCCCGCGTCGAGTCAGGACGCGGCGAAGAACAGCCCGGCAATCGGCAGCGACGGCGACGAAGCGCCCCGAAGCGGTGTCTTCGAACCCAACGCATTCGTGCAGATCGACTCGGCGGGCAAGGTCACGCTCGTCATGCCGAAGGTCGAGATGGGACAAGGCGTCTATACGTCGATCCCGATGCTGATCGCCGAGGAACTCGAAGTGCCGCTCGACGCCGTGACGATCGCGCACGCGCCGCCCAACGAGGCGCTCTTCAAGGATCCGTTGCTCGGCGGCCAGCTCACTGGCGGTTCGACTTCGATCCGCTATGCGTGGGAACCGATGCGCCGCGCCGGAGCGACCGCGCGCGTGCTGCTCGTGAGCGCTGCCGCGCAGCAATGGAACGTCGATCCCGCCACCTGTCACGCCGAGCGCGGCGAAGTGGTCCACGCGGCGACGTCGCGTCGGATCGGCTACGGCCAGCTCGTCGACGCAGCCGCGAAGCTGCCCGCGCCGCAATCGGTGGCGCTCAAGGATCCGAAGGATTTCAAGCTGATCGGCACCGCGTTCAAGCGTCTCGATTCGCCGCAGAAGGTGGACGGCACGGCGCAGTTCGGCCTCGACGTCCGATTGCCCGACATGGTGTACGCGGCCATCGTGAACAGCCCGGTCTTCGGCGGCACGCTGGCAAGCGTCGACGACACTCATGCAAAGAAAATCCCCGGCGTGCGGCAGATCGTAAAACTGGACAACGGCGTGGCCGTGATCGGAGACCATACGTGGGCGGCCAAACGCGGCGCGGCGGCACTCGTCATCACGTGGAACGAAGGCCGGGGCGCGACGTATTCCACCGATAAAGTCGTGCAGGAACTCGCAAACGCCGCGAAGAAAAACGGCGCGGTAGCACGTCGCGACGGCGATGTGACGAAGGGCTTCAACGACGCCAAGACGCGTGTCGATGCCGTGTATCAGCAGCCGTTTCTCGCGCACGCCACGATGGAGCCGGTCAACTGCACGGTGTCCGTGCGGCCCGACGGCTGCGATATCTGGGTCGGCACACAAGTGCCGACACGCGCCGTGGATACCGCCGTGAAAATCACGGGCCTCCCCGCCGACAAAATCACGATCCACAATCACCTGCTCGGCGGCGGCTTCGGACGGCGCCTTGAGACGGACTTCATCGCGCAGGCGCTCAAGACCGGCAAGCAGCTCAGCGTGCCGGTGAAGGTCACGTGGACGCGCGAGGAGGACGTCCAGCACGACATGTACCGGCCGTATTACTACGACACGATTTCCGCCGGCCTCGACGCGAACGGCAAGCCGATTGCGTGGCAGCACCGCATCGTCGGATCGTCGATCATGGCGCGCTTCGCGCCGCCCGCGTTCAAGAACGGCCTCGACCCGGACGCGGTCGAAGTCTCGGCCGACCTGCCCTACGACCTGCCGAACCAGCTCGTCGATTACGTCAGGCAGGAACCGATGGACATACCCACGGCGTTCTGGCGCGGCGTCGGACCGACGCGCGGCACGTTCGTGGTGGAGAGCTTTATCGACGAACTCGCGGCGGCGGCGAAGGCCGATCCGGTGGCCTACCGTCGCGGTCTGCTCGACAAGTCGCCACGCGCGCGCAACGTGCTCGATGTCGCGAGCCGCGCGGGCGGCTGGGGTAACGCGCTGCCGAAGGGACAGGGACGCGGCGTGTCGGTCATGCACGCGTTCGGCAGCTTCTTCAGCATGGTGGTGGACGTGAGCGTCAACGGGAACGGCGAAGTCGCGGTCGATCGCG
Organism: Caballeronia sp. SL1002; assembly: GCF_057814995.1. Taxonomy (NCBI): domain Bacteria; kingdom Pseudomonadati; phylum Pseudomonadota; class Betaproteobacteria; order Burkholderiales; family Burkholderiaceae; genus Caballeronia; species Caballeronia sp. SL1002. Next base: position 642,396 of record NZ_JBYMUW010000005.1, read on the forward strand.
TGGTCTGCGCGGTGGATTGCGGCATGGTCGTGAACCCGAACACGATCGAAGCGCAGATTCAGGGCGGCGTCATCTTCGCCATCACGGCGGCGCTCTACAGCGAGATCACCATCAAGGACGGCCGCGTCGAACAAAGCAATTTCACCGATTACCGCATGCTGCGGCTCGATCAGACGCCGCCTATCGATGTGCATATCGTGAAGAGCGTGGAGGCGCCCGGCGGGATCGGCGAGCCCGGTACGGCCGCGCTCGCGCCCGCACTGACCAACGCGATTTTCGCCGCGACCGGCAAGCGCCTTCGGCAATTGCCCGTCGGCCGTCAACTTAGCGCATGAGGGCCGACCCGATGATCGATAACACGATGGTAAAGACAATGATCGCGGCTTTGGGCGCGCTTGCGCTGTCGGCGTCGATGGCCGTGCGCGCCGCGACGCCCGACGACGCGCTGGTCGCTCGCGGCGCCTACCTCGCGACCGCCGGCGATTGCGCCGCCTGTCACACCGCGCCGAAGGGCAAGCCATACGCGGGCGGCCTGCCGATGAACACGCCGATGGGCAAGATCTACACGACCAACATCACGCCCGACGCGCAGACGGGTATCGGCGGATGGACCGAGCAGGAATTCGATCAAGCCATGCGGCGCGGCGTGTCGAAGGACGGTCACAATCTTTATCCGGCGATGCCCTACCCGTCCTACGCCAAGATTCGCGACGACGACATCGCCGCGCTCTACGCGTATTTCACGAAGGGCGTGGCTCCCGTCATGCAGGCGAACCGTCCTTCGGATATCCCGTTTCCGATGAACATGCGCTGGCCGCTGAAACTCTGGAATCTGGTCTTCCTCGACAAGACCGTCTATCGCGACAAGGACGGCCACGACGTCGCGTGGAATCGCGGGGCTTACCTCGTCCAGGGACTCGGACACTGCGGCTCGTGCCACACGCCGCGCGGCATCGCGTTCCAGGAAAAGGCGCTCGACGAAAGCGGCGGCGCATGGCTCACGGGCGGCGTGCTCGACGGCTGGTTCGCGGCGAACCTCACGGGCGAAGGCAACGTCGGACTCGGACGCTGGTCGCAAGCCGAGCTGCACACGTTCCTCAAGACCGGCGCGAACGCGCATGCATCGGCGTTCGGTTCCATGACGGATGTCATCAACAACAGCACGCAGGCGATGAACGATCAGGATCTCGCCGCGATTTCGGGTTATCTGAAGTCGCTGCCGGCGGCCGGCGGCACGAACATGCCGCCGTACACCTACGACCCGAAAGCGACCGTCGCCCTGCTCGGACGTCCGGCGAACGATCCGGGCGCGAAGGTCTATACGGCGTACTGCATGCACTGTCACGGCGTGGACGGCCGGGCCTTCGCGCCGTTGCTCGCGCCGATCGCGGGCAATCCGAACGTGCTGGAGAAAGACGCATCGTCGCTGATCAACGTAACGCTGAACGGCACGAAGGATCTCGTCATTCAGGGCGTGCCCGCAGCGTACCCGATGCCGCAATACGCGAAAGTCCTGAACGACCAGCAGATCGCCGATGTCCTCACGTTCATGCGCGGCGGCTGGAACAACGGTGCGCCGGCTGTCGCCGCAAGCGATGTAGAGAAAATACGCAAGACTAAACCTTAGCGCGAATTTCGATCGCGGATCGCGTTGGCATGCCCTTGGGAAGTTCGCCCATATCGGTGCTAATGTGAGCACGGCGTGCAGGTCGCTCATGACTTGCACGCCGCGCAACAATCGCCGCTGAGTTGCCGAAAGCCGTTCCAATCGGATCACGCTGCTACCGCGAGGTGAAACGTGGAGTTCGTCAAGACGCTGCTTGAGCAGCAACCGTTGATGGCTGTGTTCTTCACCATCGCCATCGGTTATCTGGTGGGCGAGATCAACATCAAGGGCTTCTCGCTCGGCGTCGGCGCGGTGCTGTTCGTCGCGCTCGGCGTCGGCTGGTTCGCGCCCAAGTCGGCACCCGCGCCGATGGTCGGCACGCTCGGACTCGCGCTCTTTCTCTATACCGTCGGCGTCCAGTACGGCAAGCAGTTCTTTCTCGGCCTGACGAGCGCATCCGGGCGCCGCGCGAATCTGCTGGCGCTGATCGGCGTGCTGGCGTCGGGGTTCGCGAGTATCGCCATCGAGAAATTCATGCACTTGCCGCTGGGTCACGCGCTCGGTCTCTTTGCCGGATCGGGCACCAGCACGGCCGCGTTGCAGGCGACCATCGCCACGCTCGGCAACGACGATGCCGCCGTCGGCTACTCGGTCTCGTATCCGTTCGGCGTCGCCGGGCCGATCATCCTGCTCTACGCCGCGTTCATGATTTTCAAGCCGAAGATCGCGGCCACGGCGGGAACCGGGCTTGAGATCATCGAGATCGCGCTGCACAATCGCGACCTCTTCGGCAAGACGCTCGGCGAAGTGCTGACGCTGCTGCCGCCTTCGGTACAGGTTGTCGCTCGGCGCGCCGCGCACCACAACGAACCGGCGACGCCCGCCATGGTGTTCGCCGAAAACGATGTCGTGCTCGTGGTGGCGCCCGAGCGGCTGGCGCTCGAGGAAACCCGCAAACTGCTCGGCGATGCAGCGCCCGGCCGCTTGCTCAAGGACCGCAGCGACCTCGACTATCTGCGCGTGTTCGCTTCACGCGCCACCATCGTCGGACGCCCGCTGTCGGATCTCAGGTTGCCGAGCGAGAACGCGTCGATCGTCGCGCAGATCCGCCGCGGCGACGCCGACATGATGCCGAGCGCCGACCTCGTGCTGGAGTACGGCGACCGCGTCGGCCTGATTGCGAATCGCCGGGATTTCGCGGCGCTGCGCAAATACTTCGGCGATTCGATCAAGGGCACCGCCGAGTTCAGCTACATCTCGATCGGGCTCGGCATGGCGCTCGGCTTCCTGCTCGGCGCGGTGCAGGTGCCGTTGCCGGGCGTCGGCAAGCTCGCGCTGGGGTTGTCGGGCGTGTTGATCTTCGCGCTGATCCTCGGCAAATTGCGGCGCACGGCGGGCCTCTGCTGGACCTTGCCGCTCTCCGCCAATCTCGTGATCCGCAACCTCGGCCTGACGCTTTTTCTCGCGCAGGTCGGTATGGCGTCGGGACCGAAGTTCGCCGCGACCGTGACCGACACGGGCCTGATGATGCTTGGACTCGGCGCGATCGTCCTGCTTGCGCTCGTGCTGCCGATCCTGATCCTCGGCTTGCTCGTGTACCGGATGCCGTTCGACGAAGTCGCGGGCATCGTCGCCGGCGCGACCGGCAATCCCGCCATCCTTGCATTCGCGAACAAGCTCGCGCCGACGGAGCGCCCGGATATCGGCTACGCGATGATTTTTCCGGGCATGACGATCGCGAAAATCCTCTTCGTCGATATTATTCCGGCGATGTTTTGACACTGAGCCGTGATCAATATTTGTCACTCGCTCGATGCGGTCACGGATGAGACCCGCTGAACTCGCGCGAGCGTTCTCGTCGCCCACTGAACGGCCATCGCGACGATCGACGCCGAGATAAAGGCGACGGCCACGGTCTGCGTCCCGAGCGTGAACGTGAGACAAAGGCAGAACGCGGCGAACGAAAATCGCCCCAGAACCATGCCTCTGAGCAACGCGATAACGAAATCGGGGCCGTGCGCGCGATGCGACGACACCGACAGCACGCTGCCGAGCAGCGGAAAAACCGTGAGAATGCCGCTCCACTGAGCGCCCACGATCGTCGCCAATGCCGTGACTGCGATCGTGAGCACGACGCCAGCGGCCATGCGGACGGCGAGGTCGATCCGGGTCAGCGGTAAATTCCTAGCCGAGTGAAAACTGCGAGGCAGAAAGCGCTGGCCGAGTCCGACGGCAACGGCAGCCACCGCGATCGCCCAATCCGGCGAGACGGGCATGAAGGAAAGCGCCAAAGCCGCGACGAACCACGCGGCCAGCCCGGCGGCGAGCGAGACACGCCATGATCTGATCCGGCACGTCCACGCATAGGCAAAGTTGAACGACTCCGATGCCAACACAGCGGACAACGACAGGATCGCCGCGTGCGCGCCGAAGGCCGGTCCGTGCGACAAAACCAGCAGGAACAGGATCGGCCCGGCGACGACCGGCAGCCCGGCCAGCCATCCTGCGACCGCCGCGCCCCACCATTTGCCCGACATCGAAACGACCAGAATGAAGAACGGAACGAGTGTGAGCTTGAGCGCGAGCATCGGCGGATAGGAGGGTTCGAGCGCGGATTTAAGCGCAGGTTTAAAGCCCGATCCTACAGGACGGTTTCGCGGTATGAACGCGGAAACGCGAATCCAATGCAGGTCGCCGCGATCCGCGCAGTCGCTTTCTCCAAAAGCCCGCGTTCGCTACCCGATCATCCACGCCGGGATGGCGGAATTTCGCTAAGAATTGGCGCATCCGCTCGCCGGATAAGCACGTAATCACTGTGTGCCAGTACGTCCTGAGGCGCGTGTTTCGCCGAGGTCATTCTGTAATGTCCCACCGCCGCGAGCGTCCGGCGGGTGGGACAGATATTGCCGCGCCGGAGGCCGAGCGCGGGATTTTTAGGGACAGACGTCATGATGAATAACGCCATGCGTGTTTCCTCCGTTTTCGTTTTGACGGGGACGCTTACCATCGCCGCCTATGTGATGCTTCCGCACAAGGGCAAGTTTTCGGAAGACCAGAGTTTCTCCGGCCGCTACGACTCCGCCGATACCGCCCGCCCAAGCGATACGACAGCGCCGAACGCGGTGCCGCCTGCATCGTTGAAGCAAGGCGCGGTGGTGCCGCAAAGCGGATCGAGTACGGTTTCCGGACCGGTGATCCAGGCAGTCAAAGACAGTCTGCAACGTAACGATCTCGCTTCCGCCAAGGTCTTGCTGAACGCGGTCAGCACGCTGCATCAGGACGATGAACAGACGCTGAGTCTCAAGCGCGATCTTCAGGCGCGCGAAGGTGCGTCGGGCAATACGGCGCAGCTTGCAGCGCCCGTTGAACGCGCACGCGACCGGACGGCGGAACAGCCGGTGCGTCCCGTGGCCCAACCCGCTGGAATGGCGCGGCGCGTTCGCGGCGATTCCGTGAAGTATCGCGAGCGCACGGTCAGCGTGACGCGCCCGGCGCGCAGTCAGAGCGTCGCCAAGGTACAAGCCACGCCGGTCGATCATGTGGCGATGGAAAAGCCCACCGCCGATTCCGTTCCCGCCGCTCACGAGCAAGCCGTTCCGGTCGCCCAGGAGGCACCGCCCGCGAAGCCCGAAGCGCTTCCGGTTGCCGTGCAGCCAATCGTGCAGCCGATCGCACAGGCCGCGCCGCCGCCCGCGATCGCGCTGGATTCCGGTAAAACCGCGAAGACACGCGAACAGGTCCGCACGGAACTCGACCGTGCGCGGACGAACGGCTCCCTGCCGCGTTTCGGCGGCCCGAATCCGTATGGGCCGGGCGGCGCGCCGAGCACGACGATCTATTGATGAGCGGGCGATTTGAAACCGTCGCGTCTCGCAAGAGACGCTTCGGCAAGCGCGCCGGATGGATCATTTCCCTATCGATCGCGCTAGCCGCACATTCCTTCCGCGCGGAGGCGGCCACCGACTGCGCGACGCTCAAGGGCGCCGGGGCGCAAGTCACCGAAGGCCACGCCACGCATTTTCAGCCAGGCGCGTTTCCGTTGGTCGATCGCGCCAACGTCGCCCTCTTCGACACACAGGGCAAGCAGATTTTTGGCGTGCTCAAGATCACCCGCGCCGGCAACGACTATGAGGCGTACTGGCAGGCTCAGCCGAGCGGCAAGTTGTATCTGCTGGTGCTCAACGGCACTACGCAAGGCGCGCTGATGAGTTCCGGCACGCACTGGACACTTCCGTTCCCGCCCGGAACCGTCGTCGGGCCATTGGCAATGACGTCGTGCGCGGATCTGGGAAGCCGGTAGCGTATTGACGCAACCTCAATCCGCGCGCCGCTTGTCCGCGAGCGCGCGCGTGCAATCTTCGTACAGCCGAAGAACCAGTTCGGACTGGTAGTTGAGGTCTTCGCTATCGAGAAACTCCTCCACCGCATCGCGCGCCCAGTCGGCATCGACGAGGGCCACGCGCGTCTGCGCCACGTCGCGGGCGACAGCGGCGAGTTTCGCCACCGCGAGCCAGTCGGCCAGCCGATGATGCCGTTCGAGCCATTTGTGCGCGGCCTGAACGTGGAAAGAAGCCGGCGGCCACGAACCGTTCAGGTAGAACGCCCCGAGGCTTCCACAGGTCAGCCAGCAAAGCAGTTCCACGCGGTCGCGAGGACTTAGAGGGTGACGGACATCGTTCATGGCCGTGCTCACGAAGATGATTGCGGTGTGAAAACGATATCACGCTCCGCGCCGGGAAAGTATCGTCCGTGAGTGCCGACGGCGGAGTTTGTCTGATGCGCCACACTGCGCGCGCGGCGAGCCGTAGAAACCCGTATTGATCAGACCAGGCTTGAGCCGGTCGGTACTAATCGCCCGCTTTGAACCGATCGATGGAAATGCCGAGTTCGCCCGCCAGATGCTCGACCAGCGCCTGCAGCCGCGCAAGGTCGGCGGCCATCTGCTTTTGCTCGTTCTTGAGCGCTTCGAGTTCGGTATAGGAAACGGAATCGTCGACTGTGCCCTCGCCCGCCGGCACTTCGTCGGACGCGATTTCGCCGCACAGCAGATGCATCCAGCGGCTTTCGCGCGCGCCCGGCGCGCGCGCCAACCTGACCACGCGCGGCGGATCGTTCGCGGCGAGTTCGTTCAGGAAAGCCTCGACCGACGACACATCGGCGAAACCGTGCAGACGCGCCGCGTTCAGGCGCAATTCGGCGGGCGTCTGCGGGCCGCGCAAAAGCAGCGTCGCAAGCAGTGCCGCGGACTGGCTCGGCACGCCGAATACGCGATTCAGGTTGTGCTCGAAACGCGGCACGCGGCTGCTGCTGCCCTCGAACACGAGACTCAGCCGCTTAAGCCCGTCGATAGCCGCAACCACGTCCGCCTCGGTCACGTTCATCACCGGCATCCGCGCGGTTTTCTGGTTGCATCCGGAGGTCAGCGAATTGAGCGAAAGCGGATAAGTATCCGGCACGGTGTGCTGCTTTTCCAGCAGCACCGCCAGCACGCGCCCTTCGAGCGGCGTCAGGGCGCGAATGGCCGGGCGGGGAGAATCGGTAAGGGTGGAATTCATGGAAAAGGCTGGATGCGGATGATTGGAATAAGGCCCGGCGGAGCGCGGCCGACAGAGCCGCTGCTGCTTCGCGCCCTATGATATCCGCTGCGCGCGCGGCGTCATACAAGCTAGCTTGCCGTGACGGCGAGCCGTCAACCGGTCAGCCGGTCAGCTCGCCTCGCGCACGTCCAGCGCGTCGAGATGGCGCACGGCCGCCTCGCGCGCAGAAGCCAGCGCGGCGCGGCCCGTGCCGAACGGCTGGTCGCTGTCTTCGTAATAGTCGACGCCGCTCATCCAGAACGCCCAATGCCATTCGCCGCTCGCGGATGGAAAAAGACGAATGGTCACGGCCTGACCTCGGTATTCGAGATTCATCTCGTTCTCTATTCTTCTGGTGGCGCGAGCCGCGGGTAATGCGCGATGGGCGATGGACAACCGCCGTCAGTCACCGGGCATATTGATTGACCACGATGCTGCGCGCGCCCCAGCGCCGTTCGTCGATGCTGAAGCGCATCACGCGTCCGGCGCGAATGTCGCGCTTTAACCGGTCGATGCCATCGGCATCGCTGCAACGGTATTCGCCCGTGTCGATCCGGCACGGCTCGCCCGCGAGACAGTCCGCGCGGATGTGCACGAGCTGCGCGATGACCGCCCGCGCGGAGCACACGAAAACGGCCCGTTGGTCCCGGCTCGCAAAAGCCTGTTGATCGTCGCGTTCCGGAAAACTCACGCAGCGGGCCGCGCGCACACCGGCGCACTGCCCTGAACGTCGTTCGTTGCGTTGCGCAAATCGAGCGCGGTCAGCAAGCGATACAGCGTCACGCGCGAGATGCCGAGTTCCTGCGCGGCATCGCCGAGGCGGCCGCGATGACGCAGGAGCGCCAGTTCGATCGCCTGACGTTCGGCTGCTTCGCGGGCCTGCGCCAGCGAAACCGGCGCGACTTCCACGTATTCGCCGAGTTCGAGATCGCGTGCGGTGATCTGCCGGCTTTCGGACATCACGATGGCCCGACGCACGCGATTGATCAGTTCGCGCACGTTGCCGGGCCAACCGTAGTTATGGATCGCGGCGATCGCGTCCGGCGCAAAACCGCGCAAACGGCGGCTCGCGTCCTTCTTGAATCGATCGAGCATGTGCTTCGCGAGCAGCTCGATGTCCTTGCCGCGTGCGCGCAGCGGCGGTTCGTCGATTTGCAGCACGCACAGACGGTGATACAGGTCGGCACGAAAGCGCCCTTCGATCATCGCAGTCTGCATATCGACGTGCGTCGCGGAAATAATGCGCACATCCACCGGCGTGGAACCGTGTCCGCCGAGACGCTCGACCTTGCGTTCCTGCAAAAAGCGCAGCAGGCTCGCCTGGCTTTCGAGCGGCAGATCGCCGATTTCATCGAGGAACAGCGTGCCGCCGTTCGCCGCTTCCACCCGGCCGATCTTGCGCTGATTCGCGCCCGTAAATGCGCCGCGTTCGTAGCCGAACAACTCGGATTGCAAAAGATGCGCGGGAATCGCGCCGCAATTGATCGCGACGAACGGCTGCTCGCGGCGCACCGAACGCTCGTGGATCGCCACGGCCGTCAGTTCTTTACCCGTACCCGATTCGCCGGAGATAAACACGGGCGCGTCCGTCATCGCCACTTTGCGAATAGAGCGGAACAGCGCGAGCATCGCGTCGCACGAGCCGATCATTTCGCCCTCGGCAATTGCGCCCTCGGCGCGGACTTCGCCTGCGCCGGCCGGATCGTTCAACGCGACCATGCCGTACGCGTGACCGACTGAATCGGCAATACGATCGTTCGATGCCGGCAAGGTCACATAATCCGAGCAGTAATTGCGCAGCACGCGCCTGACCGCCGGCTCCGAAACCAGATCCGGCATGGCGAGCCCGACCCAGCCAATTCGCGTCGACGAAAATAGCTGCTGTAAATCCGGGTGATCGAGTTCGTCCAGGCAGGCGGCGAAATCGACCAGTCCCGCGCAGGCCTGGATGTCGGATCGCGGGCTTTTGAGCCGCTTGCCCGGCGTTACTGATTCAATCGTCCAGCCGCGTTCGAGTAATTGTTCCCGCAATGGAGCGGGCATTTCGCGGCCTACGAAGTAAAGTGTTCTGATATTCCCCGGCATGGCTTTTCTCTCGTCGTTTTATTATTCGAGTTCAGTATGCGGGTTTACCGACATTAAGCGCAAAAACGCAAACGTTTAGCGGCACACTAATTTTTTAGATCGGATTCTTCATTTGATTTAAATCTTTGTAGGATTAATTGCCGCGCATTCAGCGCTTTGTTATCAGGCCAAGTAAGTTTTGCGTATTCTCGACTAAACAACAGGTTTAGATCGTTCCGCTTGACTTCGACGCGGCTTCATTCCTGACCGCGTCTTTCCAGACAGTCACCCGTTTCACGCACCGAAAAGTTTCCCTCTCGCCGCGCTCATCATGGAGACGACGCCCGGATGGCTGATTCGCCGTTCGATTGAAATCGCGAAAAATTCCTCCACGATCGTGTCGATCCGCCCGATCGCGATCAGCCCGTGTTCGCGCTTCAACTGCGCGGCGAGCACCGTGGGCGCGAACAGCACGCCGCGCCCTTCCCGGCCGAACGCAATGGTGAGCGCGCCGTCGTCGAATTCGCCGACGATCCGCGGCGCGATACTGCGCGACTTCAGCCAGTGATCGAGTTTGCGGCGCGCGGCGGAGTCGGTGCCGGGCAACAGCATCGGCACGCCGCCGAGCGACTCGGGAAACCCTTTCGCGCACGACGCGGCAAGCGGTTTGGTGGCGAAGCAGCTCAATGTGGAGCGGCCGAGCGGGTGGTTGAACGCCTTCACGTTCACATCCGGCGGAATCGGCGCATCGGCGATGATCAAATCGAGCCGATGCACCGCGAGTTGTCCGAGCAGCGCGTGCAGCTTGCCTTCGTGACAGATGAGCCGCAGCGAATCCGGTCCGTTGAGCGCGGGATCGAGCAGCCGGTATGCAACCGCTTTCGGCACCGAATCCGCGATCCCCACGCGCAGAACGGTCTGCGCCGCCTCCTTGTCGCGCCGCACGGCGCTTTCGAGTTCCGCGCCGAGCGAGAAGATTTCGTCGGCGTAGTCGAGCGCCACGCGGCCCGCGTCGGTCAGTTCGAGCGAACGCCCGCTCTTCTTGAACAGTTTCTTGTCCAGCGATTCTTCGAGCAGCTTGATCTGGCCGCTCAGCGTCTGCGGCGTGATATGCAATTGCGCACCGGCGCGCGCGAGGCCACCCGCGTGCGCGGCGACCCAGAAATAATGAAGGTGTTTGAAGTTCACTGACGGTCCCCGATCTGAATTAAATCGTTCGGCTTTCTCGAATCTTTTAACGCGAAAATACGAATTTTATATGAAACCGAATTTCGATAAATTGAAGTCTCGCTAAACGGATTCAGGAGGCAGCGATGAAATGCCCGGTTTGCAAAACGCCCGATCTCGCGATGTCCGACCGTCATGGAATCGAGATCGATTATTGCGGGACGTGCCGGGGTGTGTGGCTCGACCGCGGTGAACTCGACAAGCTGATCGACCGCGCGATGGGACCGTCCGCGAGTCAGTCCGATATGCCCGCGCGGCCGCAGCAGGCGCAGGCCGCGCTGCTGCGCGAACCTCGACACGATCCGCAACGGCGCGATCACTGGAACGGCGAGCGCGGCAACGCTTATGGGGATCGCGAGCGGCGTCAACCGTATAAAAAGAAAAAGTCGCTGCTCGGCGAGATTTTCGATTTCGGCTGAGGCCGAGGGCGAGGCCGAGTTCAAGCACGGCGGCTGATTTAAGATGAGCATCATCCAATCCGCCATCGCCCCATGACTACCCTGCTCGACATCACGATTCCCCGCGCGCTGGACCGTATCGTCGAGCGTTTCACCCACGAAAACGCGACGCGTATCGAGGCGTGGCTTTTCGAAGATGCCGCCGCGCGCGAGGCGGCGCGTCAGCGGCTCGCGGCGGTGGGTATCGAGGCGCATTTTCGGAGCGCCTACAAGCCGCTGCTGCATTTCATGCTGGAAGAAACCGCGCTCGAAGGACTCGCGGATATCGTCGTCAAGACGCCTTTGGGCGATGCTCGCCGGTATCGGCTCGAAGCTTATCCGCTTGGCGCTTTGCTGGACCCGTCCACGCGGCTCGCGTTCGAACCGGGCGACGAACCCGCGCATTACGTCGTGACGATGCGTGGCGCGACGCATCGCGTGTTCGTGCCCGTTACCGGCGATCCGGCGCGTCCGTCAGCGTCCGGCTGGCTGCGGGTCTGGCAAGGCGACACGCTTGTCGAGGACGCGCCGCTCGTCACCGAATTCGAGGCCGCGTTCGCAGCGGCGATGCGCTGTATCGCGGCGCATCCGTGGCCGCGCGAGACGCCGTATTTCGAGCGGTTGACGGTGGCGATCGGCACGGGCGGCATCGAGCGGCGTCTGCCGTATTTCGACGAATGCATCAGCACGCGCGAGGCGCTTCACGAGGAACTGTACTTTTCGATCCTCGAATTTTTCCAGCATCGCGCGGATATGCCGCCCGGCGATCGCACGCTGCAACCGGGCCAGATCGTGCCGGTTATCCGCGCGCGCGACGGCGATACGACCGTGCGCGTGAGCTTGAGCCATTACGCGTCCGTAAACGAAGAACCCGAAGCCGACATCGAACTCGCCGCCACGCCGCGTCCGCCGACGCTCGCGCGGGTCGCCCGGGCGTTGCACGCGTTGAGCGGCACGCCGTTCGCGTGCCGCAGCCGCGAGGGCCGCGAAGTGGCCGGTACGCATATCGAAGGCACGTTGCCCGGGCTCGTCGTCACGGCGGGACAGCATGCCAATGAAACGTCGGGGATCGTCGGTGCGTTGCGGGCGGCGCACGCGCTCAAGGCGCGCGCCGATGCGAACTTCGCCGTGATCGGCGTGGAGAATCCGGACGGCTACGCGTTGCATCGCCGATTGCGACAGGACAATCCGCGTCACATGCTGCACGCGGCGCGCTACACCGCGCTCGGCGACGATCTGGAGGCGCGCATGTCGCCGCCGTTCGGCGAGAAGGCTGCGCGCCTCGATGCTATCGCGCGGACCGGGGCGGGCTTGCACATCAGCATGCACGGCTATCCGGCGCATGAATGGACGCGGCCGCTCTCCGGCTACATTCCGCGCGGCTTCGAGCACTGGACCCTTCCCAAAGGTTTTTTCCTGATCCTGCGGCATCACGCCGGGCTCGACGGCCTGCCGTTCCTCGAACGGTTGACGGCGCGCCTCGCCGAATCGGCGGAACTCGCCGCGTTCAATGCCGCGCAGTTGCGGACCTGGGAGCAGCACGCGGGCGCTCTGCCGTTTGCCGTGCTGAACGGCATTCCGTGCATGGTCGCCGAAGATCACCGCTCGAACGTGCCGTTCACGCTCGTCACCGAATATCCCGACCAGACGCTTTACGACGACGCTTTCCGCCTCGCGCACACCACGCAGATGCGCGCCGTGCTGATCGCCGCAAATCTTTACTGGTCGGGCGCGCTTCGCTTTTAACGCAGCGCCGAATACGCCGTCGGCGTGAGGAACTGGCTTTCGATCCGCTCGACGATAGGCCGCTCGGCCTCGGTCGCGGCGCGCTTCGCGACCCAGTCCGGATCGGACTGGAAGGCGTTCCACTTGGTCTCGCGATCGGCGAGGCTGTCCCATTTCAGCATATAGGTCAGCGAGTGGTTGCTCGGGCCGATGAGCGTCGTCCAGAAACCGATCTGCTCGATGCCGTACTTCTCGAAGAAGCCCAGCGTGATGTTGTTGAAGCGGTCGTTGAGCGCGGGCAGACGGCCCGGCGCGCAATGATAAGTGCGAAGTTCGACGATCATTCGAGTCCTTGTCTGAGTTGGATTGAATCGATGAAAGCGGCATGCCGCCGATTGATAGTCCAACCGCATGCTACCGGTTTCGATCCACTGCCGCAGAGCCAACGCCGCCCTTTCAAGAGATTACGCGTTGTGACCCGCCGTTTTTTCGATTACGCCGCGCGCGCCGCGAACCGCCCGCCTGACACGCCACGATCCGCCAGCCGGCGGGCAACCGAGGCCCGTGCACGCGCGCCCGCGCCCCGTTACATCTGCGACGCCCCGCAACTCGCGGTAAGCCCGGCCGTTGTCAGAACCCCACTGCGCACGCCCCGCAGCGCGGTTTAATGCGGCCTCTGCGCGGCGAACGTCGACTCGCCGCGCGGAACGCGATGCGCCGCGCATGCCGCGCGCTTCGTGGCCCAACTGTAAATTCGGAGAATCACAATGAAGAAATCCCTCTTGGCCCTCGGTGTGCTCGGCACCGTCGCGGGCGCGGCCCACGCACAAAGCAGCGTGACGCTCTACGGCCTGATCGACGCAGGTCTGACCTACACGAGCAACCAGGGCGGCAGCCACAACGTCCAGGCGACGAGCGGTTCCGTCAACGGCAGCCGCTGGGGCCTGCGCGGCGCCGAGGACCTCGGAGCCGGCCTGAAGGCGGTGTTCGTCCTCGAAAACGGCTTCAATATCGACACCGGCAAGCTCGGTCAGGGCAGCCGCGAATTCGGCCGTCAGGCCTACCTCGGCCTGTCGAGCGACCGCGCGGGCGCAGTGACGCTCGGCCGCCAGTACGATTCCGTGGTGGACTACCTCGGCCCGCTCGCGCTGACCGGCCAGCAGTTCGGTGGCACGCAGGCGGCGCACCCGTTCGATAACGACAACCTCGACAACTCGTTTCGCGTCAGCAACTCGGTCAAGTACCAGAGCGTGAACTACGGCGGCGTGAAGTTCGGCGGCCTGTACGGATTCTCGAACGCATCGGGCGGCTTCGCGACGAACCGCGCGTACAGCTTCGGCGCATCGTATAACTTCGGTCCGTTGAACTTCGCCGCCGGCTACATGCAGTTGAACAACGCGGGCGCGACGCTCAACGCGAGCGGCGCGGTCAGCGACGACGCCACCTTCGCGGCGAGCCGCCAGCGCACCTTCGGCGCGGGCGTGAGCTACGCGTTCGGCGCGGCGCAAGCGGGCTTCGTGTTCACGCAGACGCACCTCGACGGCGGGACGGGCATCGGCGCGTCGGCATCGGGTACGACGGCGGGCTTGACGCTCACCGACGGCAGCGCGCGCTTCAGCAACTACGAACTGAACGGCCGCTACAACTTCACGCCGGCGTGGTCGCTGTCGGGTGCTTACACGTACACCGACGGTCACGTCGATGGTGTGAATCCGAAGTGGAATCAGGTGACCGTGCAGACGGCCTACGCGCTGTCGAAGCGTACCGACGTGTATTTGCAAGGCGTGTTCCAGCACGTCAGCGATACCGACGGCTCGTCGATCACGGCGGCGATCAACGGCTTGAGCGCATCGTCGACGAATAGCCAGGTGGCGGCGACGATCGGCCTGCGTCATCGGTTCTAAGCGGGTTTTCCGGGAGTAGCGGTAGAGGTAGTCGGGAGTTTGACCCGGTGATGGCGCGAGAGGCTGTCACCGGGTTTTTTGTTTTTGGGGGGCGCGTTCACCGGCCGCGCGTCCGCTCGCCCTCCAACGGAATCTCCGCCGTAAACACAAACGGATCCGAAACGAACCCCGAATGAAAATATCCGCTGCACGCGCACACGGCGAGCCGCTCAAGATGCGCGGGGTCGTGTGGCGCTCGCGGCGGCATGCGGGCCGCAGGCCGCGCGCCGAACCATCGGCGCAAGCGTTCGGACCAGCGCGGTCGAGCGGGACTTTGTCGGACGGAATGGCGGCGGTTCGCGAACATGTCAGGCCTCCGGCGTGGCAGTTTGACCGGGCCGGCGCAAACAAACCGCCGCCCTCGAATCAAAGCTTAGTGCACCGCACAAGAAACCGGAAATGCCGGTTTCTCATAGGTTTATCGCCACTCAACTCGCCACTCAACTCGCCACTCAGCTCGCCGCCCGCCGCGCGCCGCCCAGATTGCGCCCCGCCGACGGCGACAGCCGCACATAGCCGATCACTGACGCCAGCGTCACCACGCCCGCAAACAGAAACGCCCAACGGAAATCGCCGAGCGTGAAGTGCGCCGTATCGACGCCCTCGCCGCGGATCGATGCGCCTATCCGCAACGACAGCGCGCCGAACGCGATGCCGAGTCCGATCGTCATTTGCGCAGCCGCGTTCCAGAGCGTGTTCGCGCTGCTCATCTGCGCGGGCGGAATGTCGGCGTAGGCGAGCGTGGCGAGCGTCGAGAACTGCATCGAGCGCGTGACGCCGTAGAGGAACACGACCAGCAAAATGAGCGCGAGCGGCGTGTCCGGTGTGAGGACGCCGCACAGCACGATAAACACGCCCGCGAACGTGACGTCGATAATCGCGGTCGTCCGAAACCCGTAGCGTGTCAGCACGCGCGTGGTCAGCGCCTTCATGCCGAGATTGCCGAGCGCGCTCGCGAGCAGCAACAGGCCCGAGCGAAACGCCGACAAGCCGAAACCGATCTGAAACAGCAGCGGCATCAGATAAGGCACCGCGCCGATCCCGATCCGCGTCACCGATCCGGTGATGACCGTCACGGAAAAAGTCGGCACGCGCAGCGTGGTGTAGTCGAGCAGCGGATGCGTCTGCCCCGCCGCGTGCCGCACCGCGATCACGCCAAGGACCAGGCCCGCGCCGACGAAACCCGCCGCCATCGCGAGACTCGACGATTGCTGACTCGCGAGTTCCGTGCCGTACAGAACGAACGTGAGCGTCGCGCCGCTCAACAGGAAGCCGACCTTATCCAGCGGCTTGTGCTCGGTCTCGCGCACGTTGCGCACCATCAGCATCGTCGCGATCAGTGCGGCGATGCCGAACGGCACGTTGAGCAGGAAAATCCAGCGCCAGGATGCGTAGGTCGTGATGAAACCGCCGATCGGCGGACCGACGACCGGCGCGGCGATCGCCGGCCACGTAATGGTGGAGATCGCCTTGATGAGCTCGCGCTTGTCGGTATTGCGCACGACGATCAAGCGCCCGACCGGCACCATCATCGCCCCGCCGATCCCCTGCAACACCCGCGCCGCCGTGAATTCGAGCAGTCCATTCGACATCCCGCACAGCACCGAGGCCACGGTGAACACCACGATCGCGCTGCCGAACACCGTCTTCGGGCCGAAGCGGTCCGCGATCCAGCCGCTGATCGGGATGAACACGGCGAGCGCGAGCATGTACGCGGTCATCCCGAGGCTCAGGTCGTTCGGGCCAACGCCGAACGAGCGTGCCATTTGCGGCAGCGCGGTCGCGAGGACCGTGGTGTCGAGATATTCCATGAAGAACGTCGCCGCGACGAGGTACGGAAGATAGCGGATCGGGTTGGTCGAAGACTTGTCCATGAGTCGGGGGAACGCGGCGTCGCGAAGCTTGGTGGAAGGCGAATGATATCGGGATGGGCCGGCTCTTGGGTATTGCAGGATTAACCGTTTGCATCAAAGCGCCGCTTTGAGTATTCATTTTCCACGGTCGTGTTTCGTTCTTTTGGGACAGTCGGCCGGCCGGCGGCCAATCCAACGGAGACACACCACCATGAATCTCGCGCTCTTTTTCGACGGCACCTGGAACGCGCCGGACGACAAGACCAACGCCTTCACCCTGTCCAACCTCTCCTTGCAGGATGCCGACCAGAAGGTGAAGTACATCATCGGCGTGGGCGCCGCGCCCGTGCGGGGCCTCTTCGGCATGGCGGATAAACTGCTCGGCGGCGCGTTCGGCGACGGCCTGAGCGAAAACATCAAGCTCGGCTACACATGGCTCTGCCAGAACTTCGAGCCGGGCGCGAAAATCTATGTCGTCGGTTTCAGCCGCGGCGCGTATTCCGCGCGCAGCCTCGCGGGACTCGTGCGCAAATGCGGCATTCTGAGAGATTCGAGCGACGCCGAAGTCGACGCTGCCTACGCGATCTATCGCGACGACACGCCCGCGACCGATCCTAAAACCGCCGATTTCCGCGCGACGCATTCGGTCGAAACGGACATCGAGTTCGTCGGCGTGTGGGATACGGTCGGCGAACTGGGTATTCCGCTCGGCGGCGTCACGATTCCGGGTTTCGCCGGCCACTATAAATTCCACGACACTACGCTCGGCAACACGACGCGGGCCGCGTATCACGCCATCGCCGCCAACGAATTCCGCTCGCTGTACGCGCCGACGCTCTGGACCGAAGCGCCGGACGACACACCGACACGCGATCCGTCGATGCCGGTGGAACAGCGCTGGTTCATGGGCGCGCACGCGAACGTGGGCGGCGGTTATACGTCGCCGCCGCTCAATCCGGAGGATCTGCTGCCGAGCATTCCCGCCGCGTGGCTGCTCGACATGGCCGTGAAGCACGGGCTCAAGACGAGCGGCGCGATCGACGTGTCGGCGGCCGCATTCCACGCCCAGCCGATCGATTCCTACGAACAGTTCGTCAAGGACAACCTGCTTCTCCGGCAGGTGTGTCACCGCCAGGCCCGTATCGCCGATCCCACCAGCACGCACGCGCTCAATCAGACCGTCGATCCGAGCCTGCTCGCGCGGCTGAAAGCGGGCGACTTCCTGGCGGAGTTTCCCGTGCTGCGGGACCAGTTGATGGCGTTGCCGCCGGGCGCCTGAACCCCGAGTCAGCGGGAAAGGCCGCGCGCGTCGATCGGCCAGACGGCTTCGACGCGCTCGCCCCGGAAACAGATGTATTCGTCGTAGAGGTTCGCGGTCGGGTCGCAATGGCCCGGCACGATCAGAATCCGCTCGCCCAGCAGCTTATCGGGCGTTTCGTGTGACGGAACGCGCAGGACGCCGTGCTCGTCGTTTGCGGCTTCGTAGTGAAACGCTTGAAACGCGTCGCCTGAGCGACGCACCGAGCGCGGCAAGCCGGAATCCACGGCGAGTCCTTTCAGCCCCACATCGCAAACCGCCGCGCCCGGCCGCGTGGCGCTCATGATGGTCGATGCAATGAAAAGGCTGTGTCGCGGATGCAGCGCGCCCGGCCATTCGTTCTCGCCGTAGTGGCCGTCCATGAAAAGGTACGAGCCGGGTTGCAATTCGGTATAGACGCCGCTCGCCGCATCGAATTCCATGGTGCCGGTGCCGCCGCCCGTCACCACGGCGCACGTTTGCCCGCGCGCCGCAAGCGCTGTGACATAGCGGGCGGCGGCGTCGGCGGCGAGCAGCGCGGCTTCGCGTCGTTGGCCGTAGTCCGCAATGTGCTGCGCGCCGCCGTGATACGCCTGCAATCCGTTAAATCGCAGCGATCCGGCCGCGTGGATCGCATCGGTCAGCGCGAGCAGCGCATCCGCGTTCGTCACGCCGCAACGCCGCTGCCCGACATCCACTTCGGGCAGCACATCGATCATGACGCCCGCCCGCTCCGCCGCCGCGCCGAGCGCTTCGACCTGCGACACGGCATCCACGCACACGCTCAGACGCACATGCGCCGCGAGTTCGACGGCCATCGCGAGCTTGTCCGCGCCAACGAATTCGTTACTGATATGGATACTCTCGATCCCCGCCGCCGCGAACGGATACGCCTCGCTCAGTTTCTGGCAGCACACGCCCGCCGCGCCCGCCGCACGTTGCAACAAGGCGATCCGGCTCGACTTGTGCGCCTTCGCGTGCGGGCGCAACGCAACGCGATTCGACGCGGCGAACGCGGCCATCTGTTGCAGATTGGATTCGAACGCATCGAGGTCGATCAGCAGCGAAGGCGTGCCGACCGCGTCGAGTGGACCGCCGGGCTGCGCGGCGGCGGGAACGTGAAGCGTCAAAAGATTCTCTCCGTGGTGAACGCCAGGATTTTAAAGCGCCATCGCCAGCACGCGCGCGACATGCAAAGCCTCGACGCCCGCGCCGTCGTAGATCTGATGGCGGCAACTCGTGCCGTCCGCGACCACGATTTCCCCCGGCGCGGCACGGCGCACGGCGGGCAGCAACGCGAGCTCCGCCATCGCCTTCGACGCCTCGACATGCTCCGCCTCGTAGCCGAAACTCCCCGCCATGCCGCAACACGACGATTCGATCGGCTGCACATCCAGTTGCGGAATCCAGCCGAGCACGGTCGTCACCGGCCGGAACGCGTCGAACGCCTTCTGGTGACAATGCCCGTGCACCCACGCGCGCGGCGTGCCGATCGCTTTCAGCGGCAGTTCCAGCGTGCCGGCGGCTTTCTCGCGGACCAGAAACTCCTCGAACAGGAACGCGAGACTGGCGAGACGGCGCGCTTCGTCGCCGTAACCATACTGGAGAAATTCGTCGCGCAGGGACAGCAGACACGACGGCTCCAGCCCGACCACCGGCACGCCGCGCGCGACATACGGCGCGAACGTATCGAGCAGGCGGCGCGCCTCGCGCTTCGCTTCATCGACCATGCCCGCCGCCAGGAACGTGCGCCCGCAGCACACCGGCCGCTCGCCCGCGCGCAGGCCGAAATGCACGGTGTAACCCGCCGCTTCGAGCACGCGCTGGGCCGCGCGGGCGTTTTCCGGCTCGATGTTGTCGTTGAAGGTATCGACGAACAGCAGCACTTCTTTTTGAGTAACGCTTGAAGCGCCGGAACGCCGCGCGTTCGACAGAAACGAGCGCTGGAACTTCGGCAGCGATCGTTCGGGCGCGAGGCCGAGACGCCGTTTCACGAACGCCGACACCATCGGCACGCGCTCGGCGAACGCGATCAATCCCGCCGCGCGGCTCGCATACGGCGCATAGCGCGGCATGAACGCGACGAGTTTCTCGCGCCACGCGACGCCGTGGCGCGCGGCCCACGCGGCGCGCGCCTCGATCTTGAACTTCGCCATGTCCACGCCGGTCGGGCAATCGCGCTTGCAGCCCTTGCAGGAAACGCACAGGTCGAGCGTTTCCTTCACCTCGACGCTCGCCAGCCCGTCGCCGCCGAGTTGCCCCGAAATGGCGAGCCGCAATGTATTTGCGCGGCCACGCGTCAGATGCTGTTCGTCCTTCGTCACGCGATAACTCGGACACATCGTGCCCGCATCGAATTTGCGGCAATGGCCGTTGTTGTTGCACATTTCGACGGCCTTCGCGAGTCCGCCGCTCAGATCGCCGCCGCTGCCGGGATCGGTTTCCTCGCCGCTCAACGGATCGCGCAAGACGTTCCACGCCGACCAGTCGAGCACCGGCTGGATCGATTTCTCGCGATAACCGGGCGCGAAGCGGAAGTTGCGCGTGTCGTCCATTTTCGGCGGACGCACGATCTTGTCCGGATTGAAACGGTTCCCGGGATCGAAAAGCTGCTTGATCTCGACGAACGCCTGATGGATGCGCGGCCCGTACTGCCACGCGACCCACTCGCCACGGCACAGGCCGTCGCCGTGTTCGCCGGAAAACGCGCCCTTGTATTCGCGCACGAGCGCCGCCGCTTCTTCGGCGATCGCGCGCATTTTCGCCGCGCCGTCGCGCCGCATATCGAGGATCGGCCGCACATGCAGCGTGCCGACGCTCGCGTGCGCGTACCACGTGCCTTCCGTGCCGTGTCGATGGAACACCTCGGTCAGCCGGCTCGTATATTCCGCGAGATGTTCGAGCGGAACCGCGCAATCTTCGATAAACGACACCGGCTTGCCGTCGCCCTTCATGCTCATCATGATGTTCAGACCCGCCTTGCGCACGTCCCAGAGCGCTTTCTGCTCGGCCGCGCCCGGCATCCGCACGACCGATCCGGGCAGGCCGAGGTCGTCCATCAATTCGACCAGCCGGTCGAGATTCGTCGTCTGCTCGTCTTGCGATTCGCCCGCGAACTCGACCAGCAAAATGGCTTCGGGCCGCCCGACCAGCGCGCGCGAAATCACCGGACGAAACGCCGGATTGCTCATCGCGAGTTCGATCATCGTTCGATCGACCAGTTCGACCGCGCTCGGTCCGAGCTTGACGAGATGCTGCGTCAGGTTCATCGCCTGATAGAAACTCGGGAAATTGACGACGCCGAGCGTCTTGTGCGCGGGCAGCGGCGCGAGTTTCAGCGTGATCTGGCGGCTGAACGCGAGCGTGCCCTCCGATCCGACCAGGATATGCGCGAGATTCGCGTGGCCGTCGTCGGTATAGGCGAGCGGATTCTGGCAATCGAACAGATCGATGTTGTAGCCCGCCACGCGGCGCAGCACTTTCGGCACGCGCTCGGCGATCTCGGCGCGCTCGGCGGTGGCGATGCGCCGCAATCCGTCGAGGATTTCTTGCATCCGCGCGCCTTGCGGCGGCTCGCGCAGCGAGGCGAAATGCGCGTCGGCGCCGTCGGCGAGCACGGCGTCGATGGCGTGCACGTTATGCACCATGTTGCCGTACTGGATAGAGCGCGAGCCGCACGAATTGTTGCCCGCCATGCCGCCGATCGTGCACTGCGCGCCCGTCGATACATCCACCGGAAACCACAGCCCGTGCGGCTTGAGCCACGCGTTCAGATGATCGAGCACGACGCCCGGCTCGACCGTCACCGTGCGCGCGTCGGCGTCGAAGTGAACGATATTGTTGAGCCATTTACTCGTATCGATCACCAGCGCCTCGCCCACCGTCTGGCCGCACTGGCTCGTGCCCGCGCCGCGCGCGAGCACCGGCACGCGTTCGGCGCGCGCCAGTTCGAGCGCGGCGCGGAGGTCCGCCTGATCGCGCGGGACGACCACGCCGAGCGGCGTGATCTGGTAGATCGACGCGTCGGTGGCATAGCGGCCACGGCTCGCGGTATCGAACAGCACGTCGCCGCGCAGCGCGCGCTTCAGGCGCGCGGCGAGCGGCGAGAGGCCGCGCGCCGCGCCGGGCACGAGGTGGATCGGCTTGACGAGTAAGCCAGCGCTAGGATTCAGCATGTCGGTCATGGCGCTCTATCCGGTAGTGAGATAGCGAAAAGCGGCCGTCATGCGCCGAGCCCCGGCGCGGGATGGACGCGGCCCGCTTCGGCGGCGTCGAACTTGCTTTCCGGCTGCATCCGCAAGGCGAGCACCACGCCGATCGCCATCAGCAGCATGCTGCCCGCGAACGGCAGTTCCCAGCTCCCGAAGCGGTCGATCACGAAGCCCGACAGCACCGGCGAGATGATCGCCGCGAGCGCGGAGCCGGTGTTCATCATGCCGCTTGCCGTGCCCGAGTATTCCGGCGCGATATCCATCGGGATCGCCCACATCGGGCCGATGGTCATCTCCGCGAAGAAAAAGCCCGCCGCGAGACACGTCATGGAGACGTAGAGGCTGTGCGTGAACATCAGCGGCACGAGCGAAATAAGCGTGAGCAGCATGCACACCGACACCATCCAGCTTCGCGCACGTTTCAGGCTGCGCGTCTTCTCGAACAGGCGGTCCGTGACGATCCCGCCGAGCGTATCGCCGATCACGCCCGCGAAGAACACGGCGGAGGCGAACATCGCCGATTTCTTGAGGTCGAGGTGATAGCTATGCAGGAAGTACTGCGGAATCCAGCTCAAGAACAGCCACAGCGTCCAGCCGTAGCAGAAATAAACGATAGTGACCGGCAGCATGCGTTTAAACAGCGGCTTGAACGGCACCTTGGCGGCTTTCGGCTTCGGCGGCGGCAGCACTTCGAGTTCGTCGCGGGTAATGCGCGGATGGTCCTTCGGGTGCTCGGTGAAGGTCAGGCACCACACGATCACCCACACCAGGCTGATCCCGCCGCAAATGTAGAACGATTCGCGCCAGCCGTAAGTCGCCATCACCAGCACGATCGCGCCGGGCGCGACAGCATTGCCGATCCGCGCGGCGGCGTGCGTGATGCCCTGCGCGAAGCCGCGCCGTTCCTTCGCGACCCAGCGCGACATCGCGGCAGTCGCGGCCGGGAAGGTCGCGCCTTCGCCGAGCCCGAGCAAGACGCGCGCGGCGAGCAGCGAAAAGAGGCCGCCCGCGAAGCCGGTCAGGAGCGTCGCCAGCGCCCAGAGCGCGCCGCAAAACACGAGCGTGCGCTTCGCCCCGAAACGGTCGCTGACCCAGCCGCCGATAATCTGGAACACGAGGTACGGGTACGCGAACGCCGAGAACACGAGGCCGATCTGCGTGTTCGACAGTCCGAACTCCTTGCCGAATCCCGCCGCCGCCGTGCTGACGTTCACGCGGTCCAGATAGGTAATGAAATACATGATGCAGAGCATTACTAGAACGATACTGGTCGCACTGGTGAGTCGGAACCGTTTCATCGTCTGTCTCCGTGACTTATATCGGCAGCCCGCCGAATGGCGAACCCAGCCGGGCGCGGCGCTGTCAGGTGTGAGGTGTCAGATGCGCGCGAAGCTTTTCGCGGGCCGCGTTCTCTGCGCGGCCTCGTGTTCTGGATAAGTTTTAAGCGTGCTCAGGCGGCGGCTTTCAGCGGCGACGTAGCGCGCGCTTGCTCGGTCAGGAACGCCATCGCAGCGGGCAAGCCGCTCGCGGCAAGCGGCACGCCCGCGAGTTGCAGCCCCATTTCGCAACCGGCGAGCGTCGCGAGCAGCGTCAGGTCGTTGCAGTCGCCGAGATGGCCGATGCGGAACATGCGCCCTTTCATCTTGCCGAGGCCCGTGCCGAGCGACATGTCGAAGCGCTCGTAGATCACCTTGCGCACCGCGTCGGCGTCCACGCCTTCGGGTGTCATCACGCCGGTCAGCACCGGGCTGTAGACGGCCGGATCGTCGCACTGGATTTCCAGGCCCCACGCGCGCACCGCGCGGCGGCAGGCTTCGGCGAGCCGGTCGTGGCGCGCGAACACGTTGTCGAGCCCTTCGTCGAGGATCATGTCGAGCGCTTCCGACAACCCGTACAGCAGGTTCGTGTTCGGCGTGTACGGCCAGTAGCCGGTCTTGTTCATCTCGATGATCTCGCCCCACGCCCAGAAACTGCGCGGCAGCTTCGCGGTTGCGCTCGCCGCGATCGCTTTCGGCGAGACGGCGTTGAAGCTGATGCCCGGCGGCAGCATCAAGCCCTTTTGCGAGCCGGACACGGTCACGTCAACGCCCCATTCGTCGTGGCGATAATCCGCGCAGGCCAGGCCCGAAATCGTATCGACGATCAAAAGCGCCGGATGCCCCGCCGCGTCGATCGCGCGGCGCACGGCGGCGATATCCGAGGTCACGCCGGTGGACGTTTCGTTATGGACGACGCACACGGCCTTGATCGCGTGACCGGTGTCTTCACGCAGCCGCGCTTCGATCATTTGCGGCTGCACGCCGCGCCGCCAGCCTTCCACGCCGGGCAGCCCGATAAATTCCGGCTTGAGGCCGAGGCTTTCGGCCATCTTCTTCCAGAGCGTCGCGAAGTGGCCGGTTTCGAACATCAGCACGGCGTCGCCGGGACTGAGCGTGTTCGAGAGCGCCGCTTCCCATGCGCCCGTGCCGGACGCCGGATAGATCACGACCGGCTGCTCGGTCTTGAAAATCTTCTTGATCCCGTCGATCACCTTCAGGCCCAGCGCGCCGAATTCCGGGCCGCGATGGTCGATGGTCGGATAGCTCATGGCGCGCAGGATCCGGTCGGGCACCGGGCTCGGTCCGGGAATTTGCAGGAAATGTCGGCCAGCGGGATGAAAATCTAACTTGAGCATTCGGCTTCTCCGGTTGAATATTGCATGCAAAAAACTATATCAACGGAATGTTACGATCCCAAGGTAAATATGCGCGGTGTTTACCCTGTTGGCTTGTTGGCCTGACAGTTGCGTTAGAATTAGAGCAACCTCCTAGTGGACTTTTGTATGCAAAATCCGGAAATCGAGGCAAGCGGCGCCATCGTTCCGCTCTTGCCGAAAGTGGAACGCCAGCGCCTGCACGACACGGTGGTCGATCACATTCGCCGGTTTATCGTTGAGGGCGTGCTGGAAGCGGGCAAGAAGCTGAATGAGCGCGAACTCTGCGAGACGCTCGGCATTTCGCGCACGCCGTTGCGCGAAGCGCTGAAGGTGCTCGAAGCGGAAGGGTTGATCGAGATATCGCCGAATCGCGGCGCGTCGGTGTCGAGAATGTCGGAAGCCGAGTTGCGCGAGACCTTCGAGCTGATGAGCGGCCTCGAAGCGTTTGCGGGCGAACTGGCGTGCGAGCGGATCACGGCGGCCGAAATC
This sequence comes from Caballeronia sp. SL1002, assembly GCF_057814995.1. NCBI lineage: Bacteria > Pseudomonadati > Pseudomonadota > Betaproteobacteria > Burkholderiales > Burkholderiaceae > Caballeronia > Caballeronia sp. SL1002. The sequence continues at coordinate 667,519 of NZ_JBYMUW010000005.1, forward strand.
GCGGATATCAAGGCGCTGCACTACGCGATGCTCGCCTGCCGCGCCCAGAACGATCTGGCCGGTTACTACAGCCGCAATCAGGCGATCCACGACAAAATAAACGAAGCGGCGCGCAATTCGGCGCTGCGTCAGACGTATATCGCCGTGAACCGGCGCTTGCAGGCGCTGCGCTTTCGCTCCAATTTCCAGACGCCGAAATGGGATCGCGCAATCCACGATCACGACGAAATGCTCAAAGCGCTCGATGCGCGCGACGGCAAGCGCCTTGCCGCAATCCTTCGTCAGCATCTGCTCGACAAGCGCGACGCCGTGCTCCAGGTGCAATCGAACGCCGACGCGGCCGGAACGGACCTCACCGCGTAATCCAAGCGTGGCGCTGAGCGCGTGGCGCCGAGCACGTGGCGCTGCCTTTACCGAACCATGGCGGACAAGTTGAATACTTTCCGCCATATCGTCTCGTGTATGCTCAAGACACATTGTTTGACATTCGGCGCGGGCCGCGCCGCCTGAGGCCAGCCTGACGCGCGCTGGAAAGGCCAATCCAATCACTCAAGGGTTCATCATGGCACTCGAACGAGCGAGCGCGAATTGCCGTCGCGCTGCTGTCAGCCGCCGTGGCAACGCTCAGGACGGACTCCAATGAGCGCCCCGCAACGCCTGACCGTCCTTCACGTGAGCGTCTACCGGTACGCCGAGCCGGTCGATTTCGGCGAACACCGGATGATGTTCCGTCCGCGTTCCGGCCACGATCTGCGGCTTGTCACGAGCGAGTTGCGCATCACGCCCGAGCCGAGCCGCCTGCGCTGGCTGCATGACGTATTCGACAATTCCGTTGCCATCGCGACCTTTGCCGATCAGGCCAAGGAGCTGCGTTTCGTGAGCCAGGTGACGCTCGAACACTACGAATCGCCGCAACCCGAGTACGCGCTGGAACCCTACGCGACCACATTTCCGTTCATCTATACCGACGAAGAAGCCGCCGATCTCGTCCACGCGCGGCATCGGCTGGAGCCGGATCCGACCGTCGATCAATGGGCGCAGCGCTTTCTCGCGCCGGGCGTGACGAACGGCACCATGTCGCTCTTGCGCGCCATGACGCAGGAAATCAAGGACAAGTTCAAGTACGTCCGGCGCACCGAAAAAGGCGTGTACTCGCCCGCCGAAACGCTCCGCCAGAAAAGCGGAAGCTGCCGCGATTTCGCCGTGCTGATGATGGACGCCGTGCGCTTTCTCGGGCTGGCCGCGCGTTTCGTGAGCGGCTACATCTTCATTCCGGATCACGACACCACACGCGGCGGCGGCTCCACGCACGCGTGGCTGCAAATTTACTTGCCGGGCGCGGGATGGGTCGATTTCGATCCGACCAATAGCATTGTCGGCAATCGTCATCTGATCCGCGTGGCGGTGGCGTGGAACCATCAGCAGGCGTTGCCGTTGTGGGGAACCTGGTACGGGGCCGAGGGCGCATTTCGCGATCTCGAAGTGACGGTGGCGGTAACCGAGGACGAGGACGATTAATGGCACATCCGATGCAAATTGCCGCGCCGCTAAAACTGCGCGTAGGTTACGAACTGGAATACGAGTGTCCCCAGTCGACGCCGATGATCCTCATGCTGAACACGCATTTCTCGCATGCGCAGGACGTGCTGACCGCCGATCTGATGGTGGTCGATCCACCGGTGCCGATCACGCATTACCGCGACGGCTTCGGCAACTGGTGCAGCCGGATCGTCGCGCCGCCCGGGCGCATCCGGCTCTCGACGACCGCCGTGCTCGAAATTTCCGGCGAATTCGAGACGCCGCCGTTGCGCGGCGAGCAGCATCCGGTGGAAAACCTTCCCGACGACGCCCTCGTGTTCCTGCTCGGCAGCCGCTATTGCGAAACGGACGTGCTCTCGGATATCGCGTGGCAGCGTTTCGGCGATAAAGCGCCGGGGCGCGATCGCGTACAGGCGATCTGCGACTTCGTACACAACCACATCACCTTCGGCTACGGCCACGCCCGCTCGACCAAGACCGCGTGGCAGGTCTACGAGGAGCGGCTCGGCGTGTGCCGCGATTTCGCGCATCTGGCGGTCACACTTTGCCGCGCGATGAATATCCCGGCGCGCTACTGCACCGGCTATATCAGCGATATCGGCTTGCCGCCGCCCTACGCCGCAATGGATTTCGCCGCGTGGTTCGAGGCGTATATCGGCGGATCGTGGCAGACCTTCGACGCCCGCAACAACGCGCCACGGATCGGCCGCGTGCTGATGGCGCGTGGCCGCGATGCCGCCGATGTCGCCATCAGCAACACTTTCGGCCCAAGCGTGCTGCAAAAGTTCGTGGTGCATTGCGCGCCGCAGTAGGACGGCGGCGCCGATCGAATAGTTGATGCCTGATAGCCGGTATTCGCCCGTGCAGACCACGGGCGACGCCGCGCGCCTTATTCTTCTGCCGGTTCTCACGCGCGCTGCCGCCAGGCGGCGCTCATCGGCGGAGTTTCATGTCCACGTTTTGCTTTTCGTTCCCCACAACCCGCGCGCAAGCTCAGACCGGGCCGTTGCGTGCGCTTCTGCGCGGTATCGGCCAGATTGTCTTGCAGCGCAACGCCGCCACCGGCGCGCTGCTGTTCGCCGCCGTGCTGAGCCAGAGCGCGCGGCTCGCCTGCGCGCTCGTGATCGGCGCGGTGACGGGCAACGTGCTCGCGTCCATCGTGGATACGGACGACTCGCCGTCCGCGCGTCAGGACCTCAACGCGTTCAACGGCGCGCTGGCGGCGCTCGCGGCATTCGCTTTCATCCGCGACGATTCACAGGCCGGCGCGGTCGCCATCGTGGCCGCGATGCTAGCGACATTCCTCGCCGTCAAGCTCGCGCCGTATTTCGCCCGCGTTGGCTTGCCGCTCTTTTCCAGCCCGGCCGTGGTCGTCACCTGGCTGTGGCTGCCGCTTTTTGCTGATTCGACGGCCGTCACGCCCGCTGTCTGGCCCGTTCCTGGCGCGGTATTGGCCGGTTTATCGCCGATTCTCTTCGCGAGCGGCGTACTCGCGGGCGCGCTCGTCTGCGCCGCGCTCGCCGTGTCCGGCGTGCGTTGCGCCGGTGTGGCGCTCGCGGGCAGCGCCCTCGGGCTCGCACTCCACGCGATGTCCGGCGCGTCCGCCACGCTGCTGCTTTCCGGCGCGTGCGGTTTCAACCCCGCGCTCGTTGCGCTTGCCACCTCGCGCGCCGGAACACGCCGGATGCTTGGGGCCGTCGCGGTTTGCGTCGCGATCGAGCGCGCCGCCGCTTATTTCGGCTTTCCGGCGCTCACCGCGCCGTTCGTGCTCGCTGCGTGGTTCATGCATGCAACGACGCGCAGCCGGTCCGCGAGCGGGATCGCGGACCGGCTTGGCCGAAGCGGCCTGCTGAACGAGCGCCACCGCACGTAACACGCCGAATCCGCGCCCCGCGCCGAACATCGCGACAATTTCCTAAGGTATCTTGATTGCGCTGATCCCGCATTTGGCGCGCTATTTGTCTGTCAATTCGCGTTATTCCGCGTCATTTTCCACTCTTCAGGACAATTTAGCGTCGTTTCTTGCTTACATTTAGTTTCGGTTAATTTTCGATTCACCGTCACATCCGCACCCTCGCCGACGCCGCTACAAACGCGTCCTTTCATTCTTCCGGAGGGTTCCATGATCGTGTATCTGCTCGCTTTATTGATCGGCGTCGTCGCGGGCCTTCGCGCGATGACCGCGCCCGCCGCGATCAGTTGGGCCGCGCATCTCGGCTGGTTGCCCTTGCACGACACGCCGCTCGCCTTTCTCGGCAACACGGCGACGGCTTATATCCTGACGGCGCTCGCCATTGTCGAACTCGTCACCGATCAACTGCCGCAAACGCCCAGCCGCAAAGTGCCGATGCAATTCGGCGCGCGCCTCGTGACGGGCGGCTTGAGCGGCGCGGCGATCGGCGCCGCGAGCGGAATGTTGCTGGGCGGATTGATCGCGGGGTTGATCGGCGCGGTGCTGGGCACGCTCGGCGGTGCAGCGGCGCGCGGCGCGCTCGCGCAGATGTTCGGACGCGACCTGCCCGCCGCGCTGGTCGAGGACGCCGTGGCGATTGTCGGTGCGGCGCTGATCGTCACGCAGGTTCACTGACGGCGCGTTTCGTCGCCGGCTTGCGTGCTTTTTTTGCGCGTAAATTCAACTCGATCCACGTCGGCGCGTGATCGCTCGCGTGCGGCAGATCGCGCACCCAGCGGTCCACGCCCGCGTTCGCCAGACGCGGCGCGAGATCGGCGGACAGCAGCAGATGGTCGATACGCAGCCCCGAATTGGTCTGCCAGTGCTGGCGAAAATAATCCCAGAACGTGTAGATGCGTTCGTCCGGAAAGTGCGTCCGTAGCGCGTCGGTCCAGCCTGCCGCGAGGAGGCGCGCGTAACAGTCGCGGCTTTCGGGCTGGAGCAGCGCGTTCTTCAGCCACGAACGCGGGTTATAGATGTCCTCGTCGGTGGGCACGACGTTATAGTCGCCCGCGAGCACGACCGGATGGCCGCTCTCGCGCAACGCCGCCGCGTAGCGGATGAGGCGCTCGAACCAGGCGAGCTTGTAATCGAACTTCGGACCGGGATGCGGATTGCCGTTCGGCAGATAAAGACAGCCGATCAGCACGCCGTTGACCGCCGCTTCGAGATAGCGGCTGTGGGTATCGGCGGGGTCGCCGGGCAGGCCGCGCCGGCTTTCCAGCGGCTCGGTGCCTTTGGCGAGGATCGCCACGCCGTTCCACGAAGTCTGCCCGTGCCAGATCGCGCCGTATCCGGCGGCGTTTATCTCCTTGACCGGAAACGCGGCGTCGGGCGCTTTCAGTTCCTGCAGACACGCGACATCCGGTTGTTCGCGTTCGAGCCACGCCAGCAGCGCAGGCAGACGGGAGCGGATGCCGTTGATGTTGAAAGTGGCGATTTTGAAGGAAGTCACGGTGGGTTTGTGGGGTGGGCGGCACGCAGTCGATTGCACGATCCATTCCCGTCACCCTCGCGGCATCCCTCTCCCCTCAAACATTCGCCGAATCCGGCCACGACAGCCGCGACGCAGTCCAGTCGAGTTCAGCCCCCAGCACGATCGGCTTCGCGTCGATCACAACAGACAGCGTCACGCCGACACACGCCCGCCCGCTCGTCAGCGAAAGATACGGGCCGCTCGCCACCGGCTCGCCGGGACTAAACACCGCGCGGCGGAAATACGGCCGGTTGTCCCAGCGCGCCTCGCGCGGATCGGCGATCGGATAAAGCGGCGGCGCGTCGCTCACGAACGACGGCCCGCGAATCTCCGCGCCGATCTGCCGGCCGGTTTCGTCGAGGAGGAAACAACTGATGCAGTAATCGAGCGCCGCGAGCGTTGCAAACGCGGTATCGACACTAGCGCGTTGCGCGAGCGCATCGCCGGCGTCGCGAATGGCGGCCAGATACGGCTCGACCTGCGATTCGAACGTCGTGCGCCGATGCACGCGGCTTTCCGCGATCACATCGAACGCATGATCGATACGCGGACTCGCGGGTTCGCCCCGCCGGATCGCCGCAGCCGGCTTGCCGAGCAGATATCCCTGCGCGAAATCCACATTCGACTGCACCGCCAGAATCAGTTCCTCGGTCGTCTCGATGCCCTCCACCACCACGAGCATGCCCGCGTGATGCAGCAGCGCGACGAGGCTCGGCAGGATCGGCTGATTCGTGCCACGGCTCTTCGCGCGAATGAGTTCGCCGTCGAGCTTCACGAAATTCGGCTGGATGCGCAGCAGGCGGTCGAGATTGGAATGGCCCGCGCCGAAATCGTCGACGGCGATCAAAAAGCCGCGCTCACGATACCGCGCCGCCGCCCGCGACAATTCCTGCACGCTGCCGCCCTGCGATTCCAGAATCTCCAGCACGATATTCGCGGGATCGAAGCCGAGCGCGCGGGCTTTATCGTCGAGCTCGCGCGGATAATCCTCGTGGATGAACGTGGCCGGCGTCACGTTCAGAAACAGCCACGCGTTGAGCGGCAACACGCCACGGCCGGTTGCGAGATGAAGATCGTGCGTCAGGCGATCGAGCGCCGTGATATCGCTGTTCGCGGCGTTCGCGGGCGCGAACAGCAGCGCGGGCGAAATGCTCGCGCCGTCCGCCGTCGCGCCGCGCACCAGCGCCTCGAAGCCGACCTGCTTCTGGTGCGACAGGCTGTAAAGCGGCTGAAAATGCGACGACAGGAAATAATCGCCCCAGCGCCAGGTTTCATCCACCGTCTCCGGCATTGCGGCGGGCGCGGGAATAGTCGAATCCCGCGCAATGGCCACCGACTCCGCGCGCACGCGCCTGACCGCGTTCGACCGCTCGACGAACACGCGGTTGCGCCCGGCATGCTTCGCGCGCAGCAGCGCTTCGTCGGCGCGGTCGAGCAGTTCCATCGGCGTCTCGCCGGTCCGGTAGCGCGCGACACCAAAGCTCGCCGTCAAATGGCCGTCCGGCCGCCGGATTTCCGCGATCGCGCGGCGCAGCGCCTCGGCGCCTTTCAGCACATCTTCGAAACCGGCTGTCGTGCTGAGCGCGACGAATTCCTCGCCGCCGAGCCGCCCGATCCGGTCCTCCGGCCGCGCGTTCTCGCGCAGCGTGCGCGCGACTTCGCGCAGCGCGTCGTCGCCGGTGGCGTGGCCGTACTGGTCGTTGAGCGACTTGAAATGGTCGATATCGATGAAAATCGCCGTCGCCGAGCCGCCGTAACGATCGATGTGTTCGAGCAGTTCCGTCGCTTCGCCGAGAAACGCGCGGCGGTTCGCGAGGCCAGTCAGCGGATCGGTCGCGGCAATCTGCGCGAGTTTTTCTTCCAGCAGAAAGTGGTTGCGCCGGAACCGGTAGAAGCCGAAGTTGAACACAGTGGACGTCGGCACGCCGATCACCACCCACATCACGCACAGCACCCAGTCGTCGCGCCGCAGCGGCATCGAGAAAAGATACGGCAGTCCGGTCAGGTAGAACGCTGCCGTGCCCGCCAGAAAATGGCGCGGCGTGAGCCAGAGCGGCGCGGCGCAGATCGGAATCACGAGCGCGGCGGGAAAGAGCCACAGCAGCGGCTGCGGCAAGCCGTTCACGTTGAGCACTGCGCCCATTTGCAGCACGCAGATATACGCCACGCCGATCAACCCGAAACCGCGCGTCGTCTGCACGCGCGGAATCGCGGCCACCAGCGCTGCGAGCACCGCGCCGCAGCCGAGCCGGTAGATCAGCGGCGCGGGCGTCCCGGCGACAAACCCGCGCGCGCCCACGAACGTGAGAAACGCGACGACGGTGAACGCCATCGTGATGGTGGAAAGCGGACGTTGATGCTCAAGCGACCGTCGATGGAAGCGGACCTTGAAGTCGGCGGCAAACCTCGGTGACGCTGGCGGCGCAAACATGGGATGGCGAGGGCCTCGGGCCGCGAGTGGATCGGATCAGCCCTGCTTATCGGCAGATCTTTCCAAATCTTTAGCGGCTTTCAACTATGACGCGCGCAGTGCCCTGCTTTTGTTCAGGTGCAGACGCAATGCGGCAGACGCGCGGTGAAACGCGTGCCGTCCGTGTCGGACGAGGTGACCGAGAGGCTTCCGCCATGCTCTTTCACGATCTGCGAGCAGATATACAACCCGAGGCCGAGGCCGCCGCCCGGCTTGCTGTTGAGCGGCCGCCAATACGGCTGGAACACCTGGTCGAGGTCGGCGTGGGCGATCGGCTGGCCGTGGTTCTCGACGGACAGCAGCAACGAATCGCCGTCGATGGCGGCCGTGACCGTCACCGGCCGCTCCAGCGCGCCGTAAGCGAGCGCGTTGCCGAGCAGGTTCGACAGCAGTTGCTGAATGCGCCCGCGGTCGCAGTGAATGCTCACGTCGAGCGCGATACGATCGATCACCACGCGTCCTTCGTTCGCCTCGCGCGCCTCCGCGATCACTTCGCGCAACGCCTGCGGCAAATCCGCGAACGGCGCGGGCGCGACGCCGATGCCGGCACCGAGCCGGCCGCGCGCAAAATCCATCACATCGTCGATCAACCGCGCCATGCGCCGCGTGGTCGCCTGAAGTCGCCGGCCGACGTTGACGAGTCCGGCGTCGTCGGCGCGGCGCGCGAGCAGTTCCGCCGTCGCGCCGACCGCCGCGAGCGGGTTGCGCAGATCGTGGCCGAGCACGGCGATAAACTGTTCGCGCAGTTCGGCCGTCTCGCGCTCGGAGATGAGCGCCGATTCGACCGCGCGCTGATGCCGCTCGTTCTCCAGTTGCAGCGCGATCAGTTCCGCGAACGTCGTGAACATGGTCACCGTGCGCGGGTCCGAGACGACGTGCGGGCGCGGATCGATGGCGCACAGATTGCCGAAATACTCGCCGTCGGGCAGCACGATCGGCACCGAAATATAGCTTTCGATGTTGTAGATGCGCGGCGTGTGGTGATCGCGATAGGTCGGGTCCAGGCTCGCGTGATCGATCACGACCGGCTGGCGCGCGGCCCGCGCCTCGATGCACAGCGTAGTGTTGACGTCGAGCCGACCGCCCGATTTAAGGCCGAACGCGATGTCGTCCTGTACCGCGCACGCGGTCCACGATTCGTTCGAGACGCGCGCGACGGCCGCGAACCCCAGGCCGGTGTTCTTGCAGATGACGCGAAGAATCGCCGGCACCGCGCCGATCCGGCAGACTGCCGCCACGTCGCGGGCGATTTCGTCTTCGCTTTCTTTCATCGGCTGCACTTACGGCTGATTGACTGTGAGTAATGAATGTTAACGCATGCCGTGCGGTCCCGGTGACGGCTCGCGCACGATGCGCGACAAAAGAAACGCCGCCTTCGTCGAACGAAAGCGGCGCTTAAGCGGTGCAATCAGCGAAAAAACTCGGCGTTACTTCGCCGTCGGCATCGCGAATTCGGCCCCTTTTTCCGTGCTTTCGGGCCAGCGCTGCATGATTGATTTCTGGCGCGTGTAGAAGCGCACGCCTTCCTCGCCGTAAGCATGCATGTCGCCGAACAGACTGCGCTTCCAGCCGCCGAAACCGTGCCACGCCATCGGCACCGGGATCGGCACGTTGATCCCGACCATGCCCACTTCGATTCGTCGTCCGAATTCACGCGCGACGTGGCCGTCGCGCGTGTAACAGGCGACGCCGTTGCCGAATTCATGCGCGTTGACGAGATCGACCGCTTCGCCGAAATCCTTCGCGCGCACGCAGGCGAGCACCGGGCCGAAAATTTCTTCCTTGTAGATGCGCATGTCCGGCGTGACGTGGTCGAACAGCGTGCCGCCCGTGAAGAAGCCCTCTTCGTGTCCCGGCACCTTGAGTCCGCGCCCGTCCACCACCAGCGTCGCGCCCTCTTCCACGCCGAGCGCAATGTAGCCTTCGATCCGCTCCAGCGCCTGGCGCGTGACGACCGGGCCCATTTCGGCATCGGCTTCCATGCCGTTCTTGACGATCAGCGTGCGCGCGCGTTCGGCGAGACGCGGAATCAGCCGGTCGGCGACGTCGCCCACCAGCACCGCGACCGAAATCGCCATGCAGCGCTCGCCCGCCGAGCCGTATCCGGCGCCGACCAGCGCGTCGATGGCTTGATCGATGTCGGCGTCCGGCATCACGACCATGTGATTCTTCGCGCCGCCGAGCGCCTGCACGCGCTTGCCGTGCTTCGCGCCCGTCTCGTAGATATAGTTCGCGATCGGCGTCGAGCCGACGAAGCTGATGGCTTTCACATCGGGATGCACGAGCAGCGCATCGACCACGGTCTTGTCGCCCTGCACCACGCTGAACACGCCGTCCGGCAAGCCCGCTTCCTGCAGGAGACCTGCCATGAACAGCGACGCCGACGGATCGCGCTCGCTCGGCTTCAGGATGAACGTGTTGCCCGCCGCGATCGCGACCGGGAACATCCAGCACGGCACCATGCACGGAAAATTGAACGGCGTGATGCCCGCGACGACGCCGAGCGCCTGACGCGTCGTCCAGTTGTCGATGCCGGTGGACACCTGCTCCGTGTAGTCGCCCTTCAGCAGTTGCGGAATACCGCAGGCGAACTCGATCACGTCGATCCCGCGCGACACTTCGCCCTGCGCGTCGCTGAACACCTTGCCGTGCTCCGCCGTGATGATCGCGGCGAGTTCGTCGCGGTGCTTGTTCATCAGTTCGAGGAAACGCAGCATGACGCGGGCGCGGCGGATCGGCGGCGTGTTGCTCCAGCCGTCGAACGCGGCTTTCGCGCTCACGACGGCGGCATCGACGTCAGCCGTCGTCCCGAGACGCAGCGTGCGCGCTTCGGCGCCCGTCGCGGGATTGAAGATCGGCTGCGTGCGGTCGCCCGAGCCGGGCGTGCGGCGGCCCGCGATGAAATGGACGACGTCCGCGCGATCGTTGAAGCTTTGCATGTTGGGCACCTGATGGGTTGACGGTGACGACAGTGTAGAAAGGTCCGGGCCGCGTGCAAAGGCGCTATCATTGAACTGATTGTTTTCTGTCGTGAACAATGAGCGAGCGCGATGCTGAAAAATCAGCAACAAATCGAAGGGCTGTGGACGCACCTGCACTGGCTGACCGTGCTGGCGAGTCAAGGCAGCTATACGGGCGCGGCGACCCGGCTCGGCGTCAGCAAGGCGGCGATGAGCCAGCGTATCGCGGAACTGGAGCGCGCGGCGGGAGTATCGCTGGTGCAGCGCACCACGCGAAGCGTGCGGCTGACGGAAGCGGGCCAACGGCTCGTGGATGAAACGCGCGCTCAGTACGCGCAGATCGCGGAAAGTTTCGCGGGTGTGCGCGATCTGGCGGGCGTCGCGCGCGGCGTGTTGCGCGTCACCGCGCCGGTCGCGTTCGCCCGCCAGCAACTCGTGCCGAAGCTGGCCGCCTTTCTGCGGGAAAACCCCGAAGTGCGCGTGCAACTGGAATTGTCGGACCGGCTGAGTTCGCTCGCGACCGAAGGTTTCGATCTGGCGATCCGCCACAGCGCCGCCGCGCCGGAGACGCACGTCGCATGGACGCTGTGCGCGACGCAATCGGTGATCGTGGCGACGCGCGATTATCTGGATGCGCGCGGCACGCCGGTCTCGCCCGCGGACCTGAGCGCACATGACTGTCTCTACTATCCGCGCGCGCAAGAAGCGCCCGCGTGGACCTTCGAGCGCGCCGCCGCGCGGCGCGCGCCGCCCGAGCGCGTCACCGTGCCGATCGCCGGGCCGCTCGCCGCGAACAACAGCGAAGCGTTACGCGATGCCGCGCTCGACGGCCTCGGTATCGCCCTGCTGCCGGATTTCAGCGCGCAAGCCGCGCTCGCGGGCGGCCGCCTCGTGCGTCTGCTGCCCGACTGGCGGCCCGTGGGCGCGTTCGCGGAGCAGCTCTACATCGTGCGGCCGTATGCGTCGCATGTGCCGCGCGCGGTGTCGGCGTTCGTCGCGTATTTGCGCGAGACGTTCGCCAATGGCTTTGCGGCTTGAATCGGCGTTACTGCTTCTGCTCCTTCACGCGCGAGACGATCTGCGTCGGGCTGACGAATTGCAGCGCGATCAGCACCCAGACCAGCGTGATCGCCATATAGATCATCGCCATCGCGTCGATGGATTGCGACGCTCGCACCCCGGTCGAAAACACCGCGTAGTACAGCGCCACCACCAGCGTCTGCGTGGCCGGGCCAGCCGTGAAAAACGTCAGCTCGAACATGCCGATGGTCCGCACCAGCACCAGCAAACCGGCCGCGAGCATGCCCGGCACGAGCAGCGGCAGCAGCACGTAGCGGAAATACTTGAACGTGTTCGCCCCGAAAATGCGCGCCGCCGATTCCAGATTCGGATCGATCTGTTCGATAAACGGCGTCATCACGAGAATCACGAACGGCAGCGCGGGCACCAGATTTGCCAGGATCACGCCCGACAGCGTGCCGGCGAGACCGAACTTGTACATCACGGTCGCCATCGGAATGCCGTAGGTGACGGGCGGCACCATCAGCGGCAGCAGGAACACGAGCGTCGCGAACCGCTTGCCGCGAAACTGCACGCGGGCGAGCGCGTAAGCCGCCGGCACGCCAAGCGCGATCGACAGCAACACCACCGCGCCGACCACCTCCATCGTCACCCAGAGCACGCTGCTCAACTGGAAGTCGGTCCACGCCTGCGCGTACCAGTGCAGCGTGAAGCCCTGCGGCAAGAGCGTGCCGAACCAGCGCGTCGCCACTGAATTCACGGCGACGGTCGCGATCAGCAGCAGGACGTTCAGCAGGAAGAACCCCATGGCTCCCCATACGAGTGCTTTCCACACCCGGTCAGGCAAACTCGTGCGCGTTTTCATCTTTTTGCCCGGCTTGGCGCCGCTCGGCGAATGCGGCGCCGATGCGGCCCAGTTCGTGGCGTCGCGATTATCGGACGCCTGCGTGGTCAGGTCGGTCGTCATCAGCCTTTCCCTCCCGTGACCGGTCCCGTGTAGAAGAAGCGGCGCGCGCTGAGCATCCCCGCGACCACCAGTAACTGCACGAAGCCCATCACGATCGCGATAGCCGAGGCGAGCGAGTAATCGTAACTTTCGAACGCCGCTTCCGACGCCGCGATCGAGATGACGCGCGTCGGACCTGCCGGCGCGCCGAGCAGGATCGCCGACGGAAACACCGAAAACGCCTGCACGAACGAAAGACACGCGGCCATCGTCAGACCCGGCAGCAGGAGCGGCAGATAGATCTGGCGGAACTGCTGCCACGGACTTGCGCCGAGCGTGGCGGCAGCGCGCGCGAGCGTCGGGTCGATACCGGTGACGTAGGAAAGCGTGAGCAGGAACGCGAACGGAAAGCCTGAAACGATCAGCGAGATCAGCACGCCCCAAAAGTTGTGCGTCAGGCGAACTTCATCCGTATAAAGATGCAGCCCTTGCAGCGCCTGCGGAAACCAGCCGTTCGGGCCGAAGTACGTGAGCATGCCATCGGCGATCAACACCGTGCCGAGCGTGACCGGAATCACGAGCAGCGTCGTCACGAACTTCTGATACGGCGAGTTGCGGCGCAGCGCGAACGCGACCGGCACCGAGACGCCCACGTTGATGATCGTCGCCGGGACCGCCAGTTTCAGCGTGACGATGATGGTCGGCCACATCGCGGTGTCGGTGAAAAACGCGATGTAATTGGCCCACGCGCTGCCGCCGTTCATCGGATTGAACGACAGCACGAGACCGTACAGGAACGGGTAGATAAAGAGCGCCAGAATGAAGATCAGCGCGGGCGCGACGAGCCAGGCTTTCGCATCGCGCTTGACAGGCAGCGCGAGCGTGCTCATTTCTGTTCTCCGTCGTACACCAGCGTGCGCGACACCGGCACACGCAGACACACGCGCTCGCCCGCTTCGCATTCGCCTTCGATCCGCGCCCACATCTTGCCGAACACCGTATTGACGCGGATCAGCGAGTCGCGGCCGCCGTATTCGACGGTTTCCACCTGCGCATCGAACGCGTTGTCCGTGCCGGGCGCGACGCGCTCCATGTCTTCCGGACGCATCGCGACGCTGACGGTCTTGCTGTTGAAACCTTCCATCGGCGTGCCGGTGAGACGCACGCCGTTCGAGCTCACGGCGACCGCTTCGCCCTGCGTGCCTTCGAGCGTGAACGGCATCACGTTCCGGTAACCCATGAAGCGCGCGACGTGGAGGTTTTTCGGGCGTCCATACACTTCCTTCGGGGCGGCGACTTGCTGCACGACGCCTTCCTTCATCACCACGATGCGATCCGCCATCGAAAGCGCTTCGTCCTGATCGTGGGTCACGTAAATGGTCGCGCGTTCAAGCTGACCGTGGATGCGGCGGATTTCCGCACGCATTTCGATCCGCAGTTTGGTGTCGAGATTCGAGAGCGGCTCGTCCATCAGCACGAGCGGCGGTTCGATCACGATCGCGCGCGCAATTGCGACGCGCTGCTGCTGGCCGCCGGACAACTGGCCCGGCAGTTTGGCTTCGTGGCCGACGAGTTGGACGAGTTGCAGCGCCTCGCGCGCGCGGCGCGTGGTTTCGGCCTTCGACAACCCGCGCATCTTCAGGCCGAAGCCGACGTTATCGAGCACCGACATATGCGGAAACAGCGCGTAATTCTGGAAAACCATGCCGAAGCCGCGCTTTTCGGGCGGCAGCACGTCGATCCGCTTATCGTCGAGCCAGATTCCGCCGCCTGTCAGCGGCTGCAACCCGGCGATACAGTTGAGCGCCGTCGATTTGCCGCAGCCCGACGGCCCGAGCAGCGCGATGAATTCGCCGCGCCGGATGTTCAGGTCGAGGCCGCGCAACGCCGCGAGTTGCTGGCCTTCCGCGTTGGTAAAGCTGCGCGAGACCGAATCGAGGCGCAATTGCTCGAAATCATGCTTCATGGTGTTTGTCCGGAGAGCGCGGCGGCGCTGAGTCGCTGAAAGACCGCCGCCGCGCAGTTTGACGCTGAGAACGATGAGGTGCTTACTTCGACTTCTGCGATCCGACTTCGCGGTCCCACTTCTGGAACGCGGCCACCATGTTCGCGGCGCTGAGCGGCACGACGTGCGGACGGTCGGCCAAAAGCTTCGCGTATTCCGGACGGCCGTATTTCTGGATCGTTTCCTGGCTCTTCGCGGGCGCCTGTTCGATCGACACGCCCTTCACTGCCGGACCCGGATAGAAATAGCCGTCGTCGAAGGTCAGCGCCTGCTGCGCCGGTTCGAGCATGAAGTTCATCAGCTTGTAGATGACGGCGAGCTTTTCCTTCGGCACGCCCTTCGGCACGACCATGTAGTGCGCGTCGTTCACCCACGTCATGTTGTCGAACGCCTGCACCTTGAACTCGGCCGGCACGACGCCGAGCGCGCGCGGGTTGATGTCCCAGCCGGTCACGGTGAGCGTCATGTCACGCGTGCCTTCGCCCAGCTCCTTCATCACCGCCGACGTGCCGCCCGGATAGTACGGAATGCATTCGTTCAGTTCCTTGAGAAACGCCCAGGTCTTGTCCCAGCCGTTCACCGGATCCATCGGGTCCTTGTCGCCGAGCACGTACGGCAGGCCCATCAGGAAGGTGCGGCCCGGGCCGGAGTTGGCCGGACGCGCGTAGATCAGCTTGTTCGGATGCGCCTTGCACCACGCGAGCAGCGCTGCGGGCGTCTTCGGCACGTCGGTGACTTTCGCCGGGTTGTACTCGATCAACGGGCCGGCCGGCATGTACGTGACTTCCAGCCCATAACCCTGCGCGAGTTCCTGCATCTTGCGCGGACCGGGCGCGTATTTGTCGAGCACGCCGGGGAACGCGGCGGCGTTGTCCGGCAGCAGTTTCGTCCAGAGGCCCTGCTGGATACCGGCGGCGAGCGCGTCGGTGCCGGTCACGACGAGGTCGATATCCGAGCGGCCGGCCGCCTGCATCGCCTTGATCTTGCCGGGCAGTTGCGGCGCGGGCGCGTTGGTGAACGTGAAGTTCGAGACCAGATCCGGGTACTTCGTCTTGAACGCCTCGAAGCCCTTCTGCGTCAACTGCAGATTGCCCGCCACATCGACGATATTGATCGACACCGGTTCTGCATGCGCCGCCGTGGCGAACATCGCGCCTACGGCAACGCACACGGCGGCCAATTTGACAGACAACCCCGCGGGAATAGCCATTTCGTCTCCTCACTTCTCGTGTTTGGAAGGTTCCCGGTCGGCCATCGCGCCGCTGGAAATCATTGGTTGCTTTGATGCTCGAACATAACGAACTGCAAGCTTATATGTCAAGCAAGTCGGAACCCTGAGCGCGCGCCGGGTTCTTCGATAATTCCAGCGTTATCAACGAGTTGATCGCGGTTCGCGCCGATTATCGGGACAAACCCGAAGCCGCGTTTACGAAACTTGTTTGACTCATTTTGCCTACATGTTTCTTTCGATCTGGACGCTTTGGTCGCGTTCGAACGCCAGCAATTCCTGAGTCGCCGCGTCCACCGCCGCGATTTCCTTTTCCGGCGTCGCGCTGAGCAACGGCAGGATCGGACCCATATCGGCGATGCCGGATAAGGTCACGGCGTCGTGAAGCACGCGGATCAGCGAGATATCGTCGCGCAGGGTTTCGAGCGGCATGAACGCGTCGTAGAGCAACTGCGCGTCGCCGATACGCCGCTCCTTCGCCGCGCGCAGCAACGCCATGACCGAGTGCGGCGCGATACAGCCGGAGCCGGTCGTCCACGACGTCAGGCCGAAATCGCAGACGTGCACGAGCGCGGGACGCTCGCCCATACCGGAGATCACCTTGCTCGCCGGAACGCTTTGCAGCAGGCGCGCGAGGTAGGGATCGGTGGCGGGATCGGCGCGCGGGATCGCGTATTTGACGGCGATCAGCGTGCCCTGGCGAACGAGCCGCGCGAGCGTATCCACGTCCACGTAGTCTTCGTTCTTGATGTACAGCGTGAGCGGAATGCCCGCTGTATCGGCGATACGTTCGAGGCCCTGCGCCACGCCGTCCGGCGTCGTGAAACCGGCGAGCGGCAAGACCATGGCGGTGCGGTAAGCGGTTTGCGCGAGAATGCGCGCCTGATCGAGCATCTTGCCGAAATCCGGGCCGATCGCGGGAATGACACGCGTCTGCGGGCTGGCGCAATCGGCCAGCATATCGAGCAGTTCGCGATACTCGCTGACCGCGACGTGATAGAGATTCGCGTTGCCGCCATATAGCACGGTCCGCACGCCGCCCGCTTCGATGTGCGTCAGCAACGCGCGGTTTTGCGCGGCATCGAGCGAGAAATCTGCCCGGCGCGCGAGCGGCGGCACGGCCATGACGGATGCGGCGAATTCGGCTTCGGTGATCGGAGCGACGTTCATGGCACCTCGGACCCTGCAACGCATTGGAGCGTCCAAGGTTGCATCGGCGCCGATATGTTGTCAAACAACTTTACGTCGGTGTTTCCACGCAGACGCTTGGTTGTCAGGAGCCGAACATGCGTTCCAGCGCCCTTTCGAGGTGCTCGCGCATCGCTTTGCCCGCGCGCGCGGGATCGCGTGCGCGGATGGCGTCGAGCACGGCGAGATGTTCGGCCTGCACGAGCCGCTGCCGCTCGACGGTCTTCACTAGCGACAAATTGCGCGACAGGTTCATGCTGAACACCACCTGTTCTTCGATATACGACATCACCGTAATGAAGAACTGGTTCTTCGACGCCCGCGCGATCGCGACGTGAAACGCGAAGTCGTCCTTCGCGCCGATTCCCTGCGATTCAACGATCCGTTCGAGCTCTTCCCACGCGTGCGTAATGGCCGCGAGGTCGTCCTCGTCGGCCTTGATGGCGGCCAGCGCCGCCGCGCCGGACTCGGTCGTGACGCGGAATTCGTAGCAGCGGCGGATATCGGAAAGCGTTTCGAGCGGCGCGAAACGGCGCACGTCCGGGTCCGGCTTTTTGCCGACCGTCGTGCCGGAACCGCGCCGCGTCACGATGATGCCGTCCGCGCGCAGCCGGGCCAGCGCCTCGCGGATGGTCGGCCGCGAGGTCTCGAAGCGCTCCGCGAGCGCATGTTCGGTCGGCAAGCGGTCGCCCTCCTTGAAGTCGCCTTCGAGGATGCTGTTGAGGATGTCGCTGTAGATCCGGTCGGCGAGTCCCGGCGGTTTCGGCTCGTTCATTGTCGAGGCGCGTGCGCTTGTCTGGGTAGACACGAATTGTAAGGCAGATTTTCCGCACAACCGCGCGATTTGTATTCCGCTTTTTCCCTTATGCGCTGCCTCGATCGCCCGTCGAACGCGCCGTGCGATCCACATATTGAAGCGGTCATACCCTCATTGACGCGGTGATGCTGTTTAACTAAGTTCCACAGACACCGGCGATGACGCCGGGCAAACCCCGCGCCGGAACGGTGTCCATAACGGGGCGCGGCCATCATGGAGACTCGCGGTGAATCCCGAATCGCGCATCATCGGCCGGATGACGGCCAAGCTCATTCCCTTCCTCATCCTGCTCTACGTCGTCGCCTACGTGGACCGGTCGACACTCGGCTTTGCCAAGCTGCAGATGAACGTGGATGCAGGAATCAGCGACACCGCCTTCGGCCTCGGCGCCGGTCTCTTCTTCATCGGCTATTTTTTGTGCGAAGTGCCGAGCAACGTCATGCTCGTGCGCTTCGGCGCGCGCCGCTGGTTCGCGCGCATTCTGATCACGTGGGGCGCGATCACGGTCGCGATGTCGCTGATTCGGGGGCCGCTCAGTTTTTACGCGCTGCGTTTTCTGCTCGGCGCGGCCGAAGCGGGCTTTTATCCGGGCGTCGTGTTCTTTCTCGGCCAGTGGTTTCCGGCCCGTCATCGCGCGCGCATTTTCGGGCTGTTCCTGCTCGCCCAGCCGTTCGCGCTGATCGTGACCGGGCCGCTTGCGGGCGGCCTGCTCGGCATGGAAGGCATGGCGAATTTGCACGGCTGGCAGTGGCTCTTCATCCTGACCGGCCTCCCCGCGATCCTGCTCGCCTACCCGACGCTGCGCCTCTTGCCCGACACGCCGCGTGATGCGCACTGGCTCGCCGCCGAAGATCGCGTGTGGCTCGAAGCCGAACTGGAACGCGAACGCCGCGAGTCGCGGCTGGAGCAGCATGAGAATCCGCTGCGCGCGCTCAAGGACCCGCGCGTGCTGCTGCTCGCGCTGTATTTCCTGCCGTATCCGCTCGCGATCTACGGGTTATCGACGTGGCTGCCGACCATCATCAAGGCGTTCGGCGTGACGAATCTGGAAACCGGCTTCCTCTCGGCGATTCCTTACTTCTTCGCCGTGTTGGGACTGCTGACCATACCGCGCAATTCCGACCGGACCGGCGAACGTTTCTGGCACATCGCGATATCGGCGGCGATCGGCGCGGCCGGTCTTGCGGTGTCGGCGGCGGCGCAGTCGCATGTCGTGCAACTTGGCGCGCTCTGCTTCACCGCGTTCGGCCTGTACGCCGCGCAGCCGATTTTCTGGACGCTACCGAGCCGTTTTCTCGCCGGACCGACGGCGGCGGCCGGTATCGCCGTCATTAACTCGATCGGCAATCTGGGCGGTTATATCGGCCCGTTCGGGATCGGCGCGATCAAGGCGCATACGGGCAATCTCGCCGATGGGCTGTACTTTCTGGCGGGCGGCGTGGTGATTTTTGCCGTACTGCTCACGTTCGTGGTGAAGTCGGTGCTTCAGCGCAGCGACGCGCGCGCGGCGGCGGCGAGAGCCGCCTGAGTCCGACGTTTAATGGCTGCGGGCGCGCGTCAACAGCGCGTTCAGCGTGGCGGGATCGACGGGCTTGGTGAAATGATGGTCGAAGCCCGCATCCCGCGCCGCGCGTTTGTCCTGTTCCTGTCCCCAGCCGGTCACCGCGATCAATAACGCGCCGCCGCCCCACGGCTCCGCGCGGACCCGGCGGGCGATTTCATAACCGCTGATCTGCGGCAAGCCGATATCGAGTATCAATACGTCCGGCTTTAAATCGCGCGCGCGCTGAAGGCCGCTCGCGCCGTCGTAGGCGGTGTTCAGTTCGTGACCGCAGAGTTCGAGCACCAGCGCCATGCTGTCGGCGGCGTCGCGGTTATCGTCCACCACGAGCACGCGGCGGCTCGGCG
Source organism: Caballeronia sp. SL1002 (assembly GCF_057814995.1). NCBI lineage: Bacteria > Pseudomonadati > Pseudomonadota > Betaproteobacteria > Burkholderiales > Burkholderiaceae > Caballeronia > Caballeronia sp. SL1002. Next base: position 687,028 of record NZ_JBYMUW010000005.1, read on the forward strand.
CGTCTTCCGTCTCGTCGGTCTTGCGCTTGCGCGGCACGCGCGTTTCCGCGAGAACCGGCAGCCGCACCGTGAATTCGCTTCCGAGTCCCGGCCCCTCGCTCGACGCCGATACCGATCCGCCGTGCAACTCGACCAGCCCGCGCACCAGCGATAAACCGATCCCAAGCCCGCCTTGCGCGCGATCCAGCGCGGGCGTGAGTTGCGAAAACATCTCGAAGACACGCGCCAGATGTTCTTTTGCAATGCCGATCCCCGAATCGCGCACGCACACGATCGCGTGGCCGTCCACGCGTTCCGCCGAAAGCCAGATGCGCCCGCCGGGCGGCGTGTATTTCGCGGCGTTGTTCAGCAGGTTCAGGATGATCTGCGCGAGCCGCGTGGGATCGGCGTCGAGCAGCACGGGTTCGCGCGGCAGCTTGACCGTCAGTTCGTGCGCCGACTGCTGCACGAGCGGCCGCGCCGCTTCCACCGCGCTGCTCACCGCGCGCGCGAGTTCAAGACGTTCGCGCCGCAATTCGAGCTTGCCCTGCGTGATACGCGACACTTCCAGCAAATCGTCGACGAGATGCGTCATGTGCTGCAACTGCCGCTCGAAAATCTCGCGGCCCCAGCGCAGTTGCGGATCGTCGAGATCTTTCATGCGCAGCGCGGCGAGCACGCTTTGCATCGGCGCGAGCGGATTGCGCAGTTCGTGCGCGAGCGTTGCGAGAAATTCGTCCTTGCGGCGGTCGGCGGCGGAAAGCTGCTCGTTCAACTGGCGCAGTTGCGCTTCGTTGCGCCGCCGCTCGGAGATGTCGCGGCTCACGCTGACCGCGCCGTAAATCTGACCCGATGCATTCACGAGCAGCTTGACGACCGATTCGCACACGCCCTGGCTGCCGTCCTTGCGGATGAATTCCACCTCGCCGCGCCATTCGCCCGATGCCGCCACGCCCGCGCGCGCGGCGTGCACGACGCGCCGCCGTCCGCGGGCCTCGCACAGCCGCCAGATCGGACGGCCGAGTACTTCCGGCGCACTGTAGCCGAGCATGCGCTCGCAGCCGGGATTGAAATCGACGATCCCGCCGCGCAGGTCCGTGATGATGATCGCGTCGTTCTGATGCTCGAAAATCGCGGCCTGCCGCAGCACGATGCGCTCGGCTTCCTTGCGATCCGTGATGTCGATGCCAAGCCCGTAAAGCGACAGCGCGCGGCCCGCGCGATCGTAGGCCGCGCGGCCGCGCCCTTCCATCCAGCGCCACTCGCCGCTCGCGTGGCGAAACCTGAATTCGACGATGTAATCCGAGTGCTGCTCGATCGCCTGTTGCACCGCGCGGTTGACCGCCGGCCGGTCTTCCTCGTGGACGATCGTTAAAAACGCCGCCTCCGATCCGCCGAATGCGCCTTCCTCGAAGCCGACGAGATCTTCGAGTTCGCGGCTCCACCAGACGGCATCATTCGCCAGATTGCGCGACCACACGCCCATGCGTCCGCCGCGCATCGCGAGGCCGAGCACGTCGCGGCTTTCGTGCAGCGAGCGTTGCGCCTCGCGTTGTGCCGTGAGCGCGGCCTCGGCGTTTTCGCGCATGCGAATGAGTTCGCGTTCGTATTTGTGGCGGTCGCGCACGACCATGACGGCGATCTCGTCATAGATGAATTCGCCGTGCCGGCGGCGGATCGCGTTGATGAGCACCGGCACGGCGTGGCCATCGCGATGCACCATGTCGAGCTTCACCTCGGCGATCGACCCCTGCGTCTGGAGCAAGGGCGCGCAATGGGTCTGGTGGAAGATGCGCCCGCCCATCGTGAGGATTTCCTGCAGGCGGCGGCCCACGAGTTCCGGCTCGGTCGTCCCGAGCCAGTGGCAAAAGGTGGTGTTGGTGTGAAGGATCGCGCCGTCGGTCGCGGTCAGCAGCATCCCGCACGCCGCGTGCTCGGCGAGTGCGGCGAAGCCTGGCAGCGCATCGGCGGAGGGTTTCATGCGTCAGGCGTCCAGTGTGTGCGAGAGGGTTTGCAACATTCTTTCACACGAGAGGAATTTGTCCAGTTGCGCGGGCCGCCCGGCGGGAATAGACGTAAATCAGGCTCGGGCGGATCGGGTGCGGGGGGATCAGGTGCGGTTGGATCAGGCGCGGTTAGATCAGGCGCGGTTAGATCAGGCGCGGTTAGATTAGGCGCGGCTGGATCAGGCGCGGTTGGATCAAGCGCGGTTGGATCAAGCGCGGCCGGATCAGGCGCGGTTGGATCAAGCGCGCGCGTGCGCGATCAGATGCGATCAGGCGTGCGCTTTGGGATGATCGAAGAAAAACCTCAGCATTTCCGCGCTCGCGTCGGGACCGCTCGGGTCCGTGTAGCTGCCGCGCGCGTCGCCGCCTGCCCACGCGTGAGGCGCGCCGTGGATGGTCCAGTATTCCGCCGCCGCGCCGCTCGCCGAGCGGTATCGGCGGATGCTGCACGCGCGGCCTCCGGACGATGCGGCGCGAGGCGACGCCGCCGCGTCCGGCTCGAATCCGCGCAGCACGGCGTCCGCATTCGACGCATGGACGGTCGCGTCGGCATCGCCATGAAAAACGATCACCGGCCGATCCACAGCCGCAACCGGACCGCGCGATGCCACGCCTTTGCCGCCTCGCATGGCGGCGAGCGCCGACGGCAAATCGTGCGCGCTGCCCGCCGCCAGTCCCGAATGGACGCCGGCCGCCGCGTACAAGTCCGGATACGCGCGGAGCATGATCGCCGCCATCGCGCCGCCCGCCGACAGCCCGGCCACGTAGACGCGCGCGGGATCGACCGGGTGGTTCGCCATGACTTCGCGCGTGATGCCCGCGATCAGCGACGGTTCGCCGCTGTCGCGCCGTTGATCGGCGGGCTGAAACCAGTTCCAGCACTTCGATGCATTCGCGCCCTGCGCCTGCACCGGATATACGACGATGCATCCGTGCTGCTCGGCGAGCGCGTTCATGCGCGTGCCGGCGGCGAAGTCGTCGGCGTTCTGCGTGCAGCCGTGCAGCATCACGACGAGCGGCGCGGGTTCGCCGCGATACGACGCCGGGACATACAGCTTGTAGTCGCGCTGGCCCGCCGCGCCGCGAAAGGTGTGGCGGCTGAAATGGCCGCGATCTTCGGCTTGACGGGCTTGGGGGCGTGACTCGGGGCGCGACTCGGGGCGCGCTTCCGGGCGTGTTTTGAAATGAACGCCGGGCGCCGCGAAATGGGCTTCCAGCGGTTCCGGCATCTCGCCGCGCAGTGCGCGCTGGATCGCCTCGGTCGCCTCGACCGGTCCGTTCGAGCGCAACCGCGCCATGACGTCCTTCATGGTGTTCAAAAAGCCTGCATCGATTTTCATGGTTTCTATCCTGTCCGGTTCAATACAAAGTCAGCGGATCCGCCCGGCCAGCGCGGCTTTCACCGCGGCCGAGGCGTGGAATGCGCCGAGTACGACAATCGATTCGATGGTGGCCGCCGCAAGTTCCGCGCTCACATCGGCGGCAATGCTGGCGAGGCCGAGCACCTGAACGTTCAGACGTTCGTTGGCCGCGCGCACCGCTTCGAGGTCCGCCTTCGAAAAATGCTGAAGCCCGAGCACGAGTTCGCGGCGCGTGACCGTTTCATTCACGACCTGCGCGTGGATCGCAAGCTGATTGCGGATCGCCGTGCGGATCAGGTCCGTCCTGTTCGAGTAAAAGCCTTCTTCCACCAGCAAGTCGATCTGGCCGAGATCGACCGGACCGAGGTTGATAGTGATTTTTTCCGTCTCGCCGCCTTTCGGGCGCGGCGCTTCGACGAGTTGCACAGTCACGGCGGGCTCCTTTTTTCCATCCAATGGGATGGTTATAGGCTGGTATTCGGATGGAGTCAATGCTCAAATACGGGGACGTATCGATGGAAATTCGGGGTAAGGCGGCTGTCACATGGGCGTCGCGGGGCGCGCGTAACTTTCGCCTCAACGCTACTTTTGAACGACCTGATTGAACCCTCCCATGCAGATCCAGACGCCTTCGCAATCCCCGATCACCCGCGACACCGCCATGCGCGCGTTCGCCGCCCGCCTCGACATGACGCTCAAGCGCGCGCGGGTCAGCACGAGCCGCGTCGCGCGCTATGTGGGCGTGCCGGAGCAGGACGTGGCGATGTGGCGCGCGGGCGTGACCGCGCCCGAACGCGCAGAAATCCGGCGCTTGTCGGAAATGTTGCAAGTGGATTTCGGCTGGCTGAAAGCGGGCGGCGCGTAGTCGCTGATCCGGCGCGCTCGCGTCCCGGGCCGCAGAAAAAACCGCTCCCGAGCGCCGATGGAACTTATGATGGAGAACAATAGACACGCCTGGAGCGCGCCATGCAAAGTCCCGCCGGGAGTGTCGCCGCATTGAGTTCGGCCGCCGCGACGGTGTTTTCCATCGGTATCGTGTTTCTCGGCTACTGGGGCATGTACGAAGCCACCGAGTGGCATTTCGCTGACTTCGCGGTCGCGGTGCTCGCGCTCGGCGGATTCCTCTTCCTCGGTTCGGTGCCCTTTCTCGCCACTGCGCCGCAGAAAAATCCCGAAGACGAACGCATGCTCGGCATCGCGCGTCGCGCGTTTCTGATCGGCGTCGCCGCGATGTGGCTCTCCGTGCTTGTTTCGTTGTTCACCTGAACGCCGCTTTTCTGTAGGCGTTTAGCTGAAACGAGCCGCCGTTTCCCACCCGACGTTACAATGCACGCCGCGCGCATCTCACGAGGGCGCGCGCATCTCGCACGCATTTCAGCCATCGCGCGCCGGTCCATCCGCGCCTCGCGCCTCAAGCGAATTCCGACCGTCGCACCCGCAGCCACTCGAAAGGCTCGCGTAGAACGCGCGCACGCCGCACAAACACAACCGCTTCAAACAGGACCGTTTTCCATGCTTTCCCGCGTAACCCGCTTGTTTCCGATCTGGGCCGTGCTCATTTCGATCACCGCCTATTTCTCGCCGTCCACGTTCACCGGCGTCGCGCCGCACGTCACGACGCTCCTCACCATCATCATGCTGGCGATGGGCGTCACGCTCTCGTTCGCCGATTTTCGGCGCGTCATCACGCGACCCGCGCCGGTCGCCGCGGGCGTCGCGCTGCACTATCTCGTGATGCCGCTCGCCGCGTGGGGCATCGCGCGCGTATTGCGGATGCCGCCGGATCTCACGGCGGGCATGGTGCTGGTCGGAAGCGTCGCGAGCGGAACGGCGTCGAATGTGATGATCTACCTCGCGCGCGGCGACGTCGCGCTGTCGGTCACGATCAGCGCGCTTTCCACGCTGGTCGGCGTGTTCGCGACGCCGCTCCTGACGCGGCTTTACGTGGATGCGTCGATCGTCGTCGATGTCCACGGCATGTTGATGAGCATTCTGCAGATCGTGGCGCTGCCGATCGTCGTCGGGCTGTTCATCAATCACTTCTTCAATCGCGCGGTGCGGGCGGTCGAGCCGTATCTGCCGCTGATTTCGATGATCGCCATCCTTCTGATTATTTCCGCTGTCGTCGGCGCGACGCAGAAGAGCATTGCGTCGGTCGGGCTGCTGGTCGCGTTCGGCGTGGTGCTGCATAACGGCATCGGCCTGCTCGGCGGCTATTGGGGCGGCCGTCTGCTCGGTTTCGACGAAGCCGTTTGCCGCACACTGGCGATCGAAGTCGGGATGCAGAATTCCGGTCTTGCAGCCACGCTCGGCAAGCTGTACTTCACGCCGATCGCGGCGCTCCCCGGCGCGCTGTTTTCGGTCTGGCACAACCTGTCGGGATCGCTGCTCGCGGGTTATTGGGCTGGACGGCCCGCGAAAGGCGCGGTGAGTGAAACCGCTGAAACCGGCGAAGGCCGCGCGGCTTCCTAGAACGCGACGCGCGCCTTACAAATTGCCGTCGCGATCGCCCGTAAAAAGTAGCACACTGGCCTCGATCGACGAGCCGCCCTTCAGGCAAGACCCGCCGATGCATTGAACCCTCAACTCACGTTCAATCAGGAGACAGGTCATGCCAGTCGATTCGAACAAACTCGACGCTTTCATGGGCGCTTTCGTCCACGATCTCGGCGCGGTGATGCATGCGGCAACGGTCGTGGTCGGCGATCAGCTCGGCCTCTATAAAGCGCTCGCTGAGAAGCCGCTGACGGCGGCCGAACTCGCGGCGGCGACCGAAACCGACGCACGCTATCTGCGGGAATGGCTGTCCGCGCAGGCCGCGAGCGGCTACGTCACCTACGACGCAGCAAGCGACCGCTTCAGTCTCACCGCCGAACAAAGTTTCGCGCTCGCCGAGGAAGGTAGCCCGGCGTTCATTCCCGGCGCGTTCCAGATTGCCGTCGCGCAATTCCGCGCGATCCCCAAGATGGTCTCGACGTTCAAGACCGGCCTCGGTCTGGGCTGGCATGAGCACGATGTATCGCTCTTTCACGGCACCGAGCGCTTTTTCAGGCCGGGCTACGCGGCGCATCTGGTGGCGGACTGGATTCCGGCGCTCGATGGCGTCGGCGACAGGCTGCGCGCGGGCGCGCGCGTCGCGGACGTCGGCTGCGGGCACGGTGCATCGACGATCATCATGGCCGAGGCATTTCCGAACGCGACGTTTGCCGGCTTCGATTACCACGAACCGTCGATCCAGCACGCGCGCGACGCCGCAACCGCTGCGGGCGTCGGCGAGCGCGTGAGTTTCGAGGTGGCGACGGCGAAGGATTATCCGGGCCGCGATTACGACCTCGTGACCATGTTCGATTGCCTGCACGACATGGGCGATCCGGCGGGCGCGGCGGGTCACGTGCTCAAGAGCCTGAGCGCGGACGGCACCTGGATGATCGTCGAACCGTTCGCGAACGATCGTCTGGAAGACAACCTGAATCCGGTCGGACGCATTTTCTATTCGGCGTCGACGTTTATCTGCACGCCTGCATCGCGTGCGCAGGAAGGCGCGACCTGCCTCGGCGCGCAGGCGGGCGAGGCGCGGCTCGGCGGGATCGTCGGCGGCGCGGGCTTCAGCCGCTTTCGCCGCGCCGCCGAGACACCGTTCAACCTCGTATTCGAAGCGCGCGCCTGACGCACCTTTTTACGACACGGCCGCTTCACCCGATTCCGGCACGACGCGCTTCACCATGAACCAGTAAAACAGCGCCGAGCATCCCGCAATCAGGCCGCCCGTGACGAGCGCAACCGTATAGGACCCCGTGCGATCGACGATAAACCCCGCGACCACCGGCGAAAACGCGCCGCCAAAGTAGCCGCCGAAATTCTGGATCGCGCTGACGGAGGCGACCATCGAGCGCGGCGCGACGTCGGCGGCGAGCGCCCACGCCGTGCCGATGATCGCCGCGAGGAACGCGAGGCCGAGCGTCATCAGCGTGATGGTGAGCGCGAGCGAGGTGGCGAACGGCAGCGCGACCGCGGAAACCGCCGCGCCGACTGCGCAAACCGCGATCATCAGCCGCTTCGCGCCGATCGGCGTCGCCATGCCGCGATCGACCATTTTCTTCGTCAAATAGCCGACGATAATCTCGCCCACCGCGCCGCCCACCCACGGAATGCTCGCGTAGACGCCGAGTTGCGCGAGCGAAATGTGGAAGCGGTCGAGCAGATACAGCGGCAGGAACACGAGGAAGAGATTCCACAGCCAGATCGCGCAGAAGTAGCCGAGGATCATGCCCCACACGCTGCGGTGCGTGAAAAGGCCGGTCCACTGGCGCTTCGAATTGCTGATCGAGCGTTCCTGCCCGCCGCCGCCCGCTTCGATATACGCGAATTCCTCACGCGAGAGCCGCTTGCTTTGCGCCGGATTGCGATACAGCAGAAGAAACACGCCCGCGAAGACGATACCGACCGCGCCCGCGACGTGAAAGAGCGAGCGCCAGCCGAACGCGACCATCAGCGCGACGAGCAGCGCGGGCGCGAGCGCTGGCCCCCATTTCGACGACGAATCCCAGATGCCGGTGGCGAAACCGCGCTCCTTGGTCGGGAACCACGCAGCGGTGATTTTCGCGGATGTCGGCCAGCACGGCGCCTCGCCCACCGCGAGCAGCGCGCGCATCACGAGCAGCCCGGAGAGCGAGCCGACCACGCCGGTCATGTAGGTGGCGACGCTCCACCAGATCATCGCGACGGCGTAGGCGCGCTTCGCCCCAAACCGGTCGATCACCCAGCCCGCCGGGAGTTGCATGACCGCGTAGGTCCACGCGAACACGGTGCCGAGCAAGCCGATATGCGTTCGGGTCAGCCCGAGTTCGCGGATCATTTCGGGCGCGGCAATGGACAGGCTCGCGCGGTCGATATAGTTGATGATCCCGCCGATCACCAGCCAGATCAGTACCTGCCAGCGGATATTTCCCTGCGCGCCGGCCTCCGTGCCGACCGCGATCCTGTTGTCCATGAACGTCTCCTGATGTCGCGCGATTAAGGGTTTAGCGAACGATGAATAGTCACACTATATTCCCGCCTATTCGGGCCGGCATCCCAACGTTAACCCGCATGACAGTCGTAAATAGTATTACTATAATCACGATATTCGAGGAGATTCCATGTCCGACGCAAAACGCCCGCTGCGCTCCGCCCAATGGTTCGGCACCGCCGACAAAAACGGCTTCATGTATCGAAGCTGGATGAAAAACCAGGGCATTCCCGATCACGAATTCCACGGCAAGCCGATTATCGGCATCTGCAATACCTGGTCCGAACTCACGCCGTGTAACGCGCATTTCCGCAAGCTCGCCGAACACGTGCGGCGCGGCGTGTTCGAAGCAGGCGGCTATCCGGTTGAGTTTCCGGTGTTTTCCAATGGCGAATCCAATCTGCGACCGACCGCGATGTTCACGCGCAATCTCGCCAGCATGGACGTCGAGGAATCGATTCGCGGCAATCCGATCGACGCCGTCGTGCTGCTGGTCGGCTGCGATAAAACCACGCCTGCGCTGCTGATGGGCGCGGCCAGTTGCGACGTGCCGGCGATTGTCGTGTCGGGCGGCCCGATGCTCAACGGCAAGCATCACGGCAAGGACATCGGGTCCGGTACGGTCGTGTGGCAACTCAGCGAGCAAGTGAAAGCGGGCAAGATCACGCTGCACGAATTCATGTCGGCGGAAGCCGGCATGTCGCGCTCGGCGGGCACCTGCAACACGATGGGCACGGCTTCCACGATGGCCTGCATGGCCGAAGCGCTCGGCGTCACGCTGCCGCACAACGCCGCGATTCCGGCTGTCGATGCACGCCGCTACGTGCTCGCGCACATGTCGGGCATGCGCATCGTGGAGATGGCGCTCGACGATCTGCGGCTCTCCAAACTGCTCACGCGGGAAGCCTTCGAGAACGCGATCCGCGCGAACGCGGCGATCGGCGGATCGACGAATGCGGCGATTCATTTGAAGGCGATCGCGGGACGGATCGGCGTGAATCTGGAACTCGACGACTGGACGACAATTGGGCGCGGCACGCCGACGCTCGTGGATTTGCAGCCTTCAGGCCGCTTTCTGATGGAGGAGTTTTATTACGCGGGCGGCTTGCCGGGCGTGCTGCGCCGCCTCGGCGAAGCGGGTTTGTTGCCGCATCCGAATGCGCTCACGGCGAACGGAAAATCGCTCTGGGAGAACGTGAAGGAAGCGCCGATCTACGATGAAGAAGTGATCCGTCCGCTCGAAAAACCGCTGCTCGCCGATGGCGGTTTGTGCGTCGTGCGCGGCAATCTGGCGCCGGGCGGCGCGGTCATCAAGCCGTCGGCGGCGACGCCCGCGCTGCTCAAGCATCGCGGCCGCGCGGTCGTGTTCGAGAACTTCGACGACTACAAGGCGCGTATCGCCGATCCCGATCTCGACGTCACCGCCGATTCGATTCTCGTGATGAAAAACTGTGGGCCGAAGGGTTATCCGGGCATGGCGGAAGTGGGCAACATGGGCCTGCCGCCGAAGCTTTTAGCGCAAGGTGTGACCGATATGGTGCGTGTCTCCGATGCCCGCATGAGCGGCACGGCGTACGGCACGGTGGTGCTGCACGTCGCGCCGGAAGCGCGCGCGGGCGGGCCGCTGGCGGTCGTGCGCGAAGGGGACTGGATCGAAATGGATGCGTTCGCGGGGCGCTTGCATCTGGAGATAAGCGAGGCGGAACTGACGTCGCGCCTCGCCGACTGGAGCGAAGCGCAACGCGAAATTCCAGCGGATTCGAGCGGCTACCGCAAGCTCTACGTCGATCATGTACTGCAAGCCGATCAGGGCTGCGATTTCGACTTTCTGGTCGGCTGTCGCGGCGCGGATGTGCCGCGGCATTCGCACTAGCCCGACGCATCACGCCGCGCGATGCGGATCTTCCAGAATCGTGTCCGCATCGACGCGCGCGCTTTCCAATTGCACCAGGCTCGCTTGCCGCGCGCCGAGCGGATCGCGGCTTTGAATGGCCGTGAGAATGGCTTTGTGACGCGGCAACGAAAGCGCGTGCGTATCCGGATGACGGCTCGTCAAGCGGATGGATTCCGACAGCGCGAGCGACAGCATGTTGCCGATATACGCGAGCATGTCGTTGTGCGTCGCCGCCATGATCTCGCGATGAAATTCCAGGTCGGGATCGAGTAGCGCGCCGACGGTCTCGGCGTTCTCCATCCGCGCGTACGCGGCCCCGATACGCTCGACCTCCTCCGGCGTCGCGCTGCTCGCGGCGAGCGCGGCGGCAGCGGGTTCGATAATCCGCCGTACAGTCAGCAGCGAGCGGAAAAACTCGCCTTCGGGCACGCTGCTGAGCGTCCAGTAGAGCACGTCGGGATCGAGCATGTGCCACTCCGCGCGCGGCTTGACCACACTGCCCACACGCGGCTTCGACACCACCAAACCCTTCGCCACCAGCACGCGCGTCGCCTCGCGCAGCACCGGCCGGCTCACGCCATAGCTTTCGCACAGCTTGACCTCGGCGGGCAAACGCTCACCGGGCGCAACCTTGCCGCTCACGATATCCATGCCGAGTTCCTGCACGATCCGGCCGTGCAGACTCTTGCGTTCCTGTAGATGACGATAATCCATTGTTTTTGCGTGCGTTGGGGCGCGCGGGCGTTGCCATGAAAACATGGTTCGCCGCGCTGGTGACGGTCGATCGCGGCGTCGGACGCCGCAATTACGCGCGGAGAATAGCACGCGTTTTCCCGACAATACGCTGAAGAATTTTATCCAGCAATAGTCGGACTATTTCAAGGGTTTACGCGCATCCATCCTAATTACACGCCATTTAAGTCTTACTTTAAACAAGCTTTCACTGGAACCGGTCCCAATTCAGGCAATGCGCCCGCTGCGCGGCCATTCATTTCCCGCTAGCATCGCGGCGAGCGGATTAATGACGGGAGAGCATTCGCATGGTTTTCGATGAACGTATCCTGAATGGCATGGGCGTGCTGTCGGCTATCGTCGATAGTGGAAGTTTCGCGGGGGCGAGCGAGACGCTCGGCATGTCGCAATCGGGCGTGAGCCGGTCGGTTGCGCGGCTCGAAGCGCGCCTGGGCATTCGCCTCTTCGACCGCACGACACGCGTCGTGACGCTCACCGACGAAGGCCGGCGCTTCTACGAGCAGATCGTCCCGCTGCTCGGCGGTCTCGAAGAGGCGGCCGCGTCCGCAGCGGCGGGCGCAACCGCCGTGCGTGGCCGCTTGCGCGTGAACGTCGATCCGTTCTTCTCGCGGCTCGTGCTGGGTCCGAGCCTCGGTGCGTTCATCGATGCGCATCCGGACCTGCACCTCGAACTCATCAACCGGGATCAGCTCGGCGACATGATCGCGGATGGTTTCGATCTGGCGGTGCGATTCGGCGTGCCGCGCGTGTCCACGCTGATCGCGCGGAAACTCCTCGACACACGCATCCTGACCGTGGCGTCCCCGGCTTATCTGGAGAAACACGGGCGGCCGCTGCAGCCGAAAGATCTCGAAGCGCCGGAGCACTCGTGCATCAGGTTTCGCGATCCGGAGACCGGCCAGCCGTTTTCGTGGGAGTTTCATCGCGGACGCAAACGCGTCGTGATCTCGCCGCCGGGCCGCCTGATCGTCAACGACGTCGGCTCGATGCACAGCGTGTGCGCGGCGGGCTACGGCGTGGCGCAGATCATGGCGCTCGGGGCCGAGCCGTTGCTCGCGAGCGGCCGCCTCGTGAATCTCTTTCCAGACTGGCCCGACGAAAAATTCCCGCTGCACGCGCTATATCCGTCGCGCCATCATTTGCCGGCGAAGGTGCGCGCGTTCTTCGATTTCATCGTGAAGCTGATTTGAACGACGTTCGTTTCAACCTCTAGCGCCACAGTTCAGTCAACGCGCCGCCCTCGCCTTCCACCGGATCGCTCGACGGAAACGGCAGCAACTCCATCGCGCGCAGTTCGTCGGGAGACAGCGCATCGCGCCGGATATCCCATTGCTGTCCAGGCGGATACCCGCCGACCACCAGCAGCCGCCCGCCGCTCGACATCAGGCAGTGGCCCGTCCCGGCGGGCAGCACGAGCGCGTCGCCCGCCTCGACCCGCACGACCCGTCCATTCGGGCCGCCGATAATCAGGTCCGCGTGTCCGGCCGCGATGCCGAGCGCCTCATGCGCGGTCGAGTGGAAATGATGGTAATCGAAGATGCCGTCGCGCCACTGCGCGGGCCAGCCGTTGCCGCCGAATAGCGCCTCGAAGCGAGCGGCGCATTCGGTGCCCGCAGCGCCGCCTGCGCGCGCGGGATCGAGTGCGGCGCGCCATAGCAGCACGGGCAAGCGGGAATTGTTGGGGACCCATTGGTTTGGCGCCAAAGTAAAGGCTTCGCAACGCGCGGTTGCGGCGGGCAGTCGGTCATTCATGTGCGTTCTCCGAAGTATCTCGAATCGGTGTCCACATCATGCGCATACTGCGTTCCCGCTGCGTTGGTCCGCTGTTCCGGCCTGGTTAGCCGCCCCAGCTATCAATTCGGTAAACAGGCGCGAATATGCCCGCTTTCTCGGCCTTTTGTCCCGCCGCGACCCGGCCCAAACTGTATTTCATGGTGCTGACCGATGCACCATCCGCGCCGAGCGAAGCAGCCAGGCGCGGTGCTTTAACGAAGGATCGATTGACCGTAACACCGCAGTAAAGCAGCAGATGCAGTCTTTTCATCACGCTCCACGTTAAGCCCTGTTCCCGCGAAGACAGGGCTTTTTTTTCGTCCAGCCCGTTGCGGGACGCCGCGCAGATTGCACGATTCGCCTGGCATTTGTACAAGCGACGCGCGAGCATGGCGCAGCGCGTTCCCCGCACAAAACAATGCCCGGACGAAGCCGGGCATTCATCACATCAAACCGACACGCGCCTTTAGCTTCTGCCGAGCGGTTCCTCGACGACACCGTCCGCGTCCAGCGTCTTGCCGAGCGGCGCGGCCTCCTGCTCGCCCGTTTCGCTCGCCGCGGGCGATTCACTGGCGATACTCGCGGCCGCCTGATCCCAAAACTCATCCGCGCGACCATCCGGGCTGCCCTCGCGCTCCCAAAGCTCGTAGGCGCGCCTGCGAATCAGATCTTCCTGCGACGTGCTTTCCATGACTTGACCCTCCCAAAGGATCGGTTCCGTTGATTCGGCGCTCGCGTAACGTTGTGCCGGCGGCGTGCATGAAACCATTCGCCGACGCGCCATTCGCGCGAGCCATCGCGGCGTCGCCCGAAGACGAAGACATGACCGCGTAATGGATAGAGCAATCGCTATGCCGTTGCGGCTATCCTCAGGTCGTGGCGTAGCGTTTTCCGCGACGTCAGCGCATGGTTCCCGAATCGCACTCGGGTGGTCCCCGAATTGCGATCCATCTGCAAACCTCTACTCCACACAAGACCGCCATGATGAAAAAACTGATCAACGATCCGCTCCACGTCGTGCGGGAAATGCTCGAAGGCATTGTCATGCTGTCGCCGGAAACGTCGCTGCTGCGCGATGAAAACGTCGTCGTGGCACGCGTTCCCGCCGATCCCGCCGTGCGCCCCGTCGCGGTGATATCGGGCGGCGGCAGCGGTCACGAACCGGCGCACGCGGGCTATGTCGGCGCAGGCATGCTGACGGCGGCCGTCTGCGGCGAAGTGTTCACGTCGCCGAGCGCGGACGCCGTGCTTGCCGCGATCCGCGCATCCGCCGGCGCGCGCGGCGCGTTGCTGATCGTGAAGAACTACACGGGCGATCGCCTCAACTTCGGCCTCGCGGCGGAACTGGCGCGCGGCGAAGGGATTCCGGTCGAGGTCGTGATCGTCGCGGACGATGTCTCGCTGCGCCACACGGTCGAGCCGGAACGGCGGCGCGGGATCGGCGGAACCGTGCTGGTTCACAAGGTCGCGGGCGCGGCGGCGAGCGCAGGAAGCACGCTCGACGAAGTCGCGCGCGTCGCGCGGGACGCCGCGAAAAACCTCGGCACAATGGGCGTCGCGCTCGGCGGCTGCACGTTGCCGGGCGCGGACCACGCGGGCTTCGACCTCGGCGCGAACGAGATCGAACTCGGGCTCGGCATCCACGGCGAGAAAGGCGTCGAACGCACGACGATGCCGCGCGCCGACGAACTGGTGGAGACGCTGCTCGGGGTGATCGTCGAGGACGGCGCGCTGCAGGCAGGCGAACGCGTGGCGCTCGTCGTGAACGGACTCGGCGCGACGCCGCCGATGGAACTCGCGATCGTCGTGCGTGCGGCGATCGCGGGATTGCGGCAACGTGGTCTGAAGGTCGAGCGTGCGTGGAGCGGGACGTTGCTGTCGGCGCTGGATATGCCGGGCTGCTCGCTGTCGGTGCTGCGCCTCGACGAAGCGCGCCTCGCGCTGATCGACGCCGCCACCGCCGCGCCCGCGTGGCCAGGCGCGGGTCGTCTGAATCCAAACGATGCACCGCTCGTCCCGCCCGCCGCGCCTTCTTCCCGCGCGGCAACCGAACTCACCGGCCCCCCGGCGCGCGCGCTCGAAGCGGTCGCGCAAGCGTTGATCGACAACGAAGCCACGCTCACCGATCTCGATACGAAAGCCGGCGACGGCGATCTCGGCGCGAGCATGACGCGCGCCGCGCAAGCGATCCTCGCGATGCCCGCGCCCGCTTCGGCGTCGCCCGCCGACGTCCTGAGCGCGCTCGGCGCGACGCTGCGCCGGGCGATCGCGGGCAGTTCGGGACCTTTCTACGCGACCGCGTTGTTGCGGGCATCGCGACGGCTCGCGCAATCCGCCGCGCCCGCGCCCGACGACTGGGCGGACGCGTTGCACCTCGCAGTCGATGCGATCGCTGAACTCGGCGGCGCGAAACCGGGCGAGCGGACCATGCTCGACGCGTTGCGCCCCGCGTCCGACGCGTTTTCGGCGGCGATCGCGCGCAATGCGCCGCTGGCGGACGCGTGGGCGGAATGCGTCGCGGCGGCGCGCACCGGGGCGGACGCCACGCGCGACATGATTCCGCGCGTTGGACGGGCGAGTTATCTCGGCGCGCGCGCGGTGGGCTCGCCGGATGGCGGCGCGGTGGCGGTCGTGATCTGGATGGAGGCGCTGGGGGCGGTTATCGGGTAAATCATCAGGAGATAGCCAGCACCGCGCGCCGCCCGCGCCGCACGAGTCCCAGCCGCACGATCTCCTGCCCCACGCCATCGAGTTCGGTCAGGAAGCGCGGCTTGCCCGCGACCATTGCGCCGACCGGCACGCCATCGCGAAAGAGCACGCGATTGCCCGGCAGCGCGGGCACTTTCTCGCCGGGCAGCAACGTGCCGACGAGATTCAGCGGATCGACCGCGCTGATCGCGATCAGCGCGCCGTCGAGCGGACGGTTGCGCATTTCGCGCAGCAGCGGCACCGCTTCGGGCAGCGCGAATTGCTCGCCCGACAGACCCGCCACGAAGCGTCCGCCGCGAATGTCGCCGCGCGCTTCGAGCCGATGAAACACACGCAGCAGGTCGCGCCACGGCGGCAGCCAGTCGGCTTCGCGTTCGAGCAGACGCCAGAACACGACGCCGTATCGGCGCAGCACGGTCATCGCGACGTGTTCGAGCGCATCGCGTTTTTCGTTCGTGTCGGTGCTTGCTTCCACGGTAGGACGGCGCAGCAGCGCCCAGCGTCCGGCATCGTCCATACCGCCGATAAACATTCCGCCGCGACGTGGCCTGCGCGCGAAAACATTGCGTTTCGCCGCGGGCGTCAAGAGCGCGCGCAGACCCGCGAAACTATCCGCATTGACGATCCCGAGCGCCACCAGTTCGCCGAGCGCGGTCTCCAGTTCCGTGCGCAAGAGACGGACGTCGGCGAGCAGTTCGTCGAAGAACATCGCGCCGTGCGACTTGAGTGCATCGAACACGCGTTCGGCCCGCGACGACATTTCCGGCGGCGCGTCGCTTTGCATCAGCGCGGTCCAGGCGGCGAGATTGCGCCGTGGCAGAAGCACGATCGGCGTCGCGCGCACGGGGCCGCCGGCGGACTTCGCGCGGCCGCCCGGCCGCGTCCACACGACCTTGCCCGCGCGCGAAATCTCGTCGAGCCATTCGATCGAATAGCCTTCGACGCGGGCCGGAAGCAACTCTTCCTCCCAAGCGGCGGCGGGCGCTTCGAATCCTTCGAGCTGCTCGATCACCGACATCAGCGCTTCGCGTCCTTCGCCGCGCGTATCGGCGGATAAGCGCTGCCAGTCGAACAGGAAACGCATGAAATCCTGCTGCGCCACGGGTTCGATTTCGCGCCGCAGACGCCGCACGGTATAGCGATGGATGCGCGCAAGCAGATGCCGCTCGCACCATTCTTCCTCGATCGCGCCCGGCGTGAAGCGGCCGCGCATTACGTAGCCTTCGGCTTCGAGACGCGTGAGCGCGAGCGCTGCCGTGGACGCGGGCAGCGTCAGCGCACGCGCAATCACCGGCACGCTCGCCGGGCCCAGACCCGAAAGCCGCGCCCGCACGATGTCGACGATGGCGTCGTCGCGATCCCACGCTTGATCGAAACCCGGCGGGGGTTTCAGCGGCGGATCGGCCAAGAGTTCCGGATACACCGCCCGAAGGCAGCAGAGCCGCTCCACGGGCGTCCAGAGGCTGTCGCGCTCCGACACCCTCAGACGCGTCGCGCGGCCCGCCACGGCGAGCGTATCGAGCCACGCGCGCCAACCTTCGTTCTGCCCGGCTTCGGTGCTCGTGATGCACGAGAGCGCCATCAGCGCCTCGTGCATTTCATCGGCGTTCCGCACGGTCGGCCACGCTTCCTCACGCACGCCTTCTATCGCGTCGGCGTCGAGCGCGCCGAGATCGTCGGCGGATTCCGGATCGCTCCAGCGGCGGTTCAGCACGGCTTGCGTCCGGCGTTCTTCCAGCGGTGCATCGTCGAGAAACGCGTAAGGCCGCGCCGACAAAATTTCAGCGGCAAGCGGCGACGGCGCGGGCAGATCGCGCGTGACGAGCCGCACTTCGCCACGCTCGATCCGCCGCAACAGCGCAAGCCACGCGTCGCTGTCCATCGCGTCGTGCAGACAGTCGTCGATGGTTTGATCGACGAGCGGATGGTGCGGCACCTCGCGCTCGCCCACGACGTTTTCAAGGCACGCGACCTGATCCGGAAACACCAGCGCGAGCAGGTCCTCGCTGCGCATCCGCTGAAGTTGCGGCGCGATCTTGCGGCCGCCCGAAAAACGCGGCAACGCGAGCGCGTTCGTGGCATTCCAGCGCCAGCGCACGCCGAAGAGCGGCGCGTCGAGCAGCGCCTGAATCAGGAGATGCTCGGCCGTGTTCGAATGCAGATAACGCCACACTTCATCGAGCGCGAAGCTGTGACTGCCGGTGAGTGACAGCACGATCGCATCTTCGGTCGCGGCGGCCTGCAGTTCGAAGTTGAACGTGCGGCAAAAGCGCTTCCGCAACGTGAGTCCCCACGCGCGGTTCACACGGCTGCCGAACGGTGAGTGAATAACCAACTGCATGCCGCCCGATTCGTCGAAAAAACGCTCCATGACGAGGGTTTCCTGCGTCGGCAGCACGCCGAGCGCGGCGCGCGCCCGCGCGAGATATTCGACGATCTGCCGCGCCGCTTCACCGTCGATCCCCACCTCGGTTGCGAGCCAGCCGATGGCGGCATCGAGTGGCTTCCTGCCGGGTTCGCCGGTTGCGAGACGTCGATCGACTTCCTCGCGCAGCCGCGCGATCGCCGCCGACAATTCGTCGCTGCGCCCCGGCGCTTCACCGAGCCAGAACGGAATGTTCGGCGGCTGTCCGTTCGCGTTTTCAACCCGCACGCGGCCGCCTTCCACGCGAAGAATCCGGTACGACGTATTGCCGAGCTGAAACACGTCGCCCGCGAGACTCTCGACCGCGAAGTCCTCGTTGACCGTGCCGATCTGCAAGCCTTGCGGTTCGAGCAGCACGGCGAAATCGGCGTTGTCGGGAATCGCGCCGCCCGAGGTGACCGCCGTGAGCTTGCCGCCGCGACGTCCGCGCAGTGTGCGGCTCACCGCATCGCGATGGACGTACGCGCCGCGCCGGTTCGCGTAGCCATCCGATAAAAGGCGAAGCACGGCGTCGTATTGCGCGCGTTCGAGCGAGGCATACGGATACGCTCCGCGGATGCGTTCGAACAGCGCGTCCTCGTTCCATTCGCGGCACGCGACTTCGGCGGTGATCTGCTGGGCCAGCACGTCGAGCGGCGCGGACGGGATGCGTAACGCATCGAGTTCGCCGCGCCGCACGCAATCGAGCAGCGCGGCGCATTCGATCAGATCGTCGCGTGAGGTCGGAAAAAGCCGCCCTTTCGGCGTACCGCCCACCTGATGCCCGGAGCGACCGACGCGCTGCAAAAATCCGCCGATCGACCCGGGCGAGCCGATCTGACAAACCAGTTCGACGTCGCCGATATCGATGCCCAGTTCCAGCGATGCAGTCGCGATCAGCACGCGCAGTTCCCCGCGCTTGAGCCGTTGTTCGGCGTCGAGCCGATGCTCCTTGGCAAGACTGCCGTGGTGCGCCGCGACCGCTTCACGGCCGAGCCGGTCGGTCAGATGACGCGCCATGCGTTCGGCCATGCGGCGCGTGTTCACGAACACGAGCGTGGTGCGATGCTGCGCGACGAGATCGGCGAGACGATCGTAGATGCGTTCCCACGCGTCGTTCGACATGATGGCTTCGAGCGGCACCGGCGAGATATCGAGTTGCAGATCGCGCGCGCGAATATGGCCTACGTCCACAATCGCGCACTCGCGCTCGCCACCGGTCAGAAAGCGCGCGACCTCGCCGATAGGTTTTTGCGTCGCCGAGAGGCCGATCCGCACCGGCGGCGATTCGCACAATGCATCGAGCCGTTCGAGACTGAGCGCGAGATGCGAGCCGCGCTTCGACCCTGCCACCGCATGAATTTCATCGACGATCACCGTGCGCGTTCCTGCCAGCATCGCGCGGCCCGAGTCGGAACTGAGCAGCACGTAGAGCGACTCCGGCGTCGTCACGAGAATATGCGGCGCGCGGCGGCGCATTGCGTTGCGCTCCTGCTGCGTGGTGTCGCCCGTGCGCACCGCCGCGCGGATTTCGATCGGCGCGAGACCTTGCGCGGCAAGTTCATCCGCGATTCCCGCGAGCGGCTCCTGAAGATTCACGCGGATATCGTTCGACAACGCTTTCAGCGGCGACACGTAGACCACGGCCGTTCGATCAGGCAGCGCGCTGCCGTGCGCGAGCCCTTCGCGCACGAGTTCGTCGATCGCGGCGAGGAACGCTGTCAGTGTCTTGCCCGACCCGGTCGGCGCGGCGACGAGCGTCGAACGCCGCGCGCGGATCAGCGGCCACGCGCCGGTCTGCGCGGCCGTGGGCGCGGAGAAATGCCTGACGAACCAGGCGACGACGGCGGGATGAAAGCCGTCGAGCGCGGCGTGTGGCGCATCGGGCTTGAGGTCGGTTGCGGCGGGAAGGTTCATACCGCTAGTTTATTGGCGCGCGCGATTCCTTGCCGGACGCGCTTCAGCGTAGCGGTATCGTGCGCAAATAGCTCGTACCATTGGCGGCTTTCGCGCGATCGACGACGAGCAGTTGCCGATGCGCGGCATCCAGCGCCACGCCGCGCGCGTCCTGAAAGTCGTTCGCGATCGCCGTGACGGTGCCGTCCGCGGCGATGCGGCAAACGCTCGTCGAATTGCATTTCGTGTAGAGCGTGCCGTCCGTATCGACGGCGAGCAGGTCCGGTGCGGTCACGTGCGCGAAAGCCTCGCCCGTTTGCGCGGGCATCGCCACGCTCATCAACGTGGAAAGACGCGCTTTCACCACGTTGTCATTCATCTGATCCGATACGTACACGGTGTCGCCGAACACGGCCACGCCGACCGGCTTGCCCAAGCCGCTCATCAGATCGCGTTCGGTTGCAGTCTGCGCCTGACTATCGATTGTCAGCATGCTCAAGCCGCCTTGCGCGGGCGCCGAAGCGCGCTTGACGAACCATGTCGAGAGCAATCTTCCGCCGCCGATATCGGCCAGTCCCAAGCGGCGGCGCGCCGGATCGGGACCGCTGTACGTCACCACCGCGCCATGATTGTCGACACCGAGCAGCGCGCCCGCCGTACCGAATCCGAAGCGCGCGAGCCGCACCTCGCCGGACTCCGCGACGCTCACCTGACTCAGCCCGTTTGGTTGCCCTGCCACCACGGGAATCGTGGCGTAGAGCTTGAAATCATGATCGGCTTTCGACGACAGCACGCTGTTGGTGCGGTCGTCGGTGATGAAGATCGTGCCGTCCTGCGCGCGGATCGCGATGCCGTTCGGCACCGCGTTAAGCGCAAGCGAAGGCGGCCGGGGCGACGGAGCCGTTAGGCATCCGGTGAGCACCAGCGCGGCGCACCACACGAGCGTCTTCCGGCTCCATTTCGAAAAAATCAACATGTTGTCTCCCATGAGCGTCATGCGCTTTTCGATACACCGCGGCGCGGAGACGAAGCGTAATATATTCCCGGATACGCCGGTAGCCTTTCGCACGACCGGCGCGCCAGAGGGGTCAAGATGACATTGAGCCAGACCACTGCCAGTATCGCTCCGACGGAATGCGAAACCGGCGTTGCACTCTCGCTGGAAGGCGATTTCGTCAGACCGCTGACATTGACGCTCGGCGAACTGAACGCGCTCGGCAGCGACGCCGCCGCCGGCATCGCCGCCGATCCGTTCGATCTGCGCTGCTACACCACGAACCGGTTTATCCGCACGGTTGGATCGTACCGTGGCGTCCTGCTCAAAGAGCTTATTCTGCGCGCCGGACTCCGCAGCCATCCGCCCGGCGAGTTCAAGCGCACCGTTTTTCTGGCCGTCGCGCACGACGGCTATGTTGTCACGTTCTCGTGGCACGAACTGTTCAACACGCCGGTCGGCGAGCGCGTGTTGATCGCGCACGAATGTGACGGACGTCCGCTGAATCCCGAAGACGGCGCACCGATCCTCTTTTCCGGCGCGGATATTCTTCCCGCGCCGCGACACGTGAAGCGCCTCGCTCGCGTCGTCGCACGCGTACTCGCCGCCTGACGAAAAAAAGCGCCGCGAGGTTGCCCTCGCGGCGCCAAATGGCAACGGGTTTCGCCGGATTTCTCCGGCGAACAATGCCTTAGAACTTGGTGCGCAAACCGACGCGCGCGGCGAACTGGTTGCTCGTACCGGCACCCGAGTTGCCGATGAAGCTGCTGCTCGAACCGATCTCGGCTTGCACCGGAACATCGCGGCCTGCAATGGTGTTGCTGCCCAGCGCCTTTTGATAAATGGCGAGGACGTACACATCCGTACGCTTCGAGAGTGCGTAGTCGATGACACCGTTCACTTGATGCCACTTGCCGTCGAAACGGTCGTCGAGCTTCGAGAAGGTGTAGCCGAGACCGGCGCTCAACGCAGGCGTGAACGCGTACTTGCCGCCGAGTTCGTAGTTATTCAGCTTCGACGAAGCGCCTGCGATCGGTTCGAACGTCGTGTGCGTCCAGTTGCCCCAGATCGTGCCGCCGCCGATCGCATAGCGCGCGCCAACGCCGTAGGTTTCCAGATCGCGCAGACCGCCCGTGTTGATGTTCGCAATGCTCACGCTGAACGCCGGCGTCGCGCCGTTCGGGAAGCGGATGTTCGTATAGGCCGCGCCGATACCGAACGGTCCTTGCATGTAGTTCAGGCCGAAGCTGTATGCGCTCGACGAGCCTTGCGTGGTGACGCCGCCAGCGGTGGTCGTCGGCGATCCGGCGAACGAACCGGCCTGGTTCGAGAAGCCGTACATCGCGCCGAAGGTCAGGCCCGAGAAATTCGCGCTGCTGAACTTGATGGCGTTGTTGATGCGGCTCGACGTCAACTGGTCCAGATCGTTGATGTGATATGCGTAGTTGCCGGCAGGCGTCTGGCTGCCCATCGTGTAGTTGCCGCCGAGGTAGTCGGTCGAGAACGAGTACTGACGTCCCAGCGTGACGGAGCCCATGCCCTTCTGCGCGAGACCGATGAATGCCTGACGGCCGAACAGCGCGCCGCCCTGCCCGAGCGTGCCGTCACCGGAGTTGAAACCGTTTTCGAGAGTGAAGATGGCTTGCAGTCCGCCACCCAGATCCTCAGCACCGCGCATGCCCCAGCGGCTGCCCTGTGCCACGCCGTCGCCGTATTTGACGAGACTGTCGTGACCCGTCGCGGTCGCGGCGTGGTTCACGTAGGTCACGCCAGCGTCGATAATGCCGTACAGCGTGACGCTGCTTTGTGCGTGCGCAAGTGCGCCGAATCCGCCGAGCACGGCAGCGGCAATGATCTTCTTATTCATTTTTCTTCCTGATATGTGGCTCATCCCGGCAGCCTCTTTGTAGCTCGGGTGGCGTGGTTGCGATTCCTGCACGAGCGGCATCGACTGACGCGCGGCTTGATTCACCGCATCGCCACTCGTAATATCGAGCGAAATATAACGGGATGTTTTTCTAACGTAAACATCTCCCTTACGAATTGTTGGTATCTGGCGACACGTATCTGCTTAGGGCGTCCGCGTAGTATGTGAAGCAAATCAACGCGTCGATGCTCTCCATGTCCGATACGAATGAAACCGCGCTGGACGCGCACCTTTTCGCCACGCTCATCGCGGCGCGCGAGATGCGTGGCGAGATAGCGTTGCTTGGGTTGCCGCCGGAGGAACTGGACGCGCTTTGTCAGCGGCATTTCGGTAGGAACGGGCCGGTGTTGCGGTCGATCGCCGTGCTTCCCGAATCGCATGCGCGATTCGTCGGCGACCTGCGCGC
This sequence comes from Caballeronia sp. SL1002, assembly GCF_057814995.1. Taxonomy (NCBI): domain Bacteria; kingdom Pseudomonadati; phylum Pseudomonadota; class Betaproteobacteria; order Burkholderiales; family Burkholderiaceae; genus Caballeronia; species Caballeronia sp. SL1002. Next base: position 710,138 of record NZ_JBYMUW010000005.1, read on the forward strand.
GCTGATGCGGGATCTTGCGAATGCTTCGGCATCACCCGACGACGCAGCATGCGTCGCCACGATCGTCGCGCACGCGTGCTTGCGCCCGGACCATCTCTGGCGCGATCTGGGTTTGACCGGACGCGACGACGTCACCGCGATGCTCACGCGTTATTTTCCCGCGCTGGTCGCGCGAAACACGGGGAACGTGAGGTGGAAGAAATTCCTGGCGCGTGAACTCGCACACGCGACCGGCGACGCACCGGGACCCGCGCCGGGGTGCCCGGGTTGCGAGGATTTCACATTCTGTTTCCCGGCGAAGTGACGCGATCGGCCTGGCCCGTGCAAGCGAACGAATCGGGGGCGCGATCGTGTATCCTTGGCCGCTCGGCTCACCTTTGAATTCGACCATGACTACAGGCCACGAGAAACCCGAAGTCCGATTCCGGATGCGCGTGCGTCAGGCCGGCGTCGTCGCGATCGGCCCGGGCAAGATCGAACTGCTCGAAGCCGTCCAGCAGCAGGGTTCGATCTCGGCCGCCGCGCGCAGTCTCGGCATGTCGTACCGGCGCGCCTGGCTGCTGATCGATGAACTCAACCGCTCGTTGAAGCAACCCGCGACCGTGTCCGAGCAAGGCGGACAAACCGGCGGCGGATGCGCGCTGACGACCGTGGGCGAGAATATCGTCAAGCTGTATCGCGATATAGAAACGCAGGCAGAAAGGGCCTGCGCCAAGGAAATTTCGGCGCTGACGAAACTCGTCAAGCGCTAGCCCGCGACACGTCCGCGTCAGCCGTGGCGCATGCAGAAACGCGAACTCGAAGCCGCATCAGCATTCGCATCCTTCGTGCTGCTGAGCCGCGTGATCAACTCGACAAAACTCGCGACGCTCGCGGTGCGCACCGGGAAATAACTCACCTGATGGCGCACGCAGACGCGCTTGATCGTCCCCATCGAATCGTGGTCGATGCAATCCACCGGAAAGACCACGAGGTCCGCATTCGGTAAGGCGGCGGCAAACATGCCCTTGCGATCCTCGATGCCGCCATCGTGCACGAGCAGTTCACCGCCCGCCGTCTCGACAATTTGCTTAATCGCCGCATTCGAGCCGGGACGCCCGCCGACATACACTATTCGCTTGCCCGCCAGATGATCCAGTTGCACGCGACGCGCGCCGGAATGATCGGCCTTCTGAACCAGCGCCTGTTCGAGCGCGGTGCATTCGGCGCCGAGCGCCTGCAACACGGCCACGGCTTCATCGAGTTGGCGGCCGAGTGCGGACCCGCGCGCGTGTTCGTCGATTGCCCGCTGCTCTGCTGCTTCACGGCGGCTCGTATGCAGCGCGAGCCGTTCATCGCGATTCGCCAGCGCCTCTTTTAACCGCGCCAGTTCCGCTTCGAGTTCGGATCGATCCACGTCGGCGCGGTGCGGCGCTTTTGCGGCTTCTTCGAGATGATGCGCGAGCGAACGCTGCGCCTGATCGCGTTCGGCGCTCATTTCCTGAAGCCTGCGTTGCTGCCGCTCGCTCTTTTCCTTTAGCGCGGCATTCTCTTCTTCGAGCGCCATCAGACGCCGGATGTCCGCACGGTTGGCCGCGCCGACGAGATGCGAGAGCATATGCACCTCGCCGAACGCCGCCTGCCGCGTCGCCAGCGTCGCCTGCGGATGCGTCATCGCCGCCCAGTACCCCGCCGGAATATCGCCGCTTGCGAGCGACTCGCGCCAAAGCGTCATTAAAGCCGCGCTGTCCTTCGCTTTGTCGAAGCGACGCAGCGCGCCTGCATAACGCTCGTCCAGCGCCTTTTGCAGCGCCTTGCAGCCCGCGCCGCCCTGAATCGCGAGTTCCACCGCGGCATGATGAATCTGCAGATCGCTCGCATTTTCGCGCCCGAGGTCGGTGAAACGCGGCACCAGACGTCGCAGTTCAGTCGTACTCAGGCACGTACCGATGATCGAGCAATGCAGATGCGAATCCAGTTCCACGAGACGTGTCCGGCTGCGCGAAACGCGAGGCGGCGCGCCGGCCGGCCGGCAGCACAGATCGGCCGCCCGCAGATATGCGCTGTCCGCATCGGAATCGCGTTTCGCGGACGTGACGTCGATCAGGCGGAACGGAGAATTCTGCATATGCACCTCGAAAGCGGTTCTGATCCAAAGTCCTTCATCAAGCACGTCATGCCGCATCTGGATCGAAATATATCATCGAATATAGCGCTGGACGAGCGCGCGATTATTCGAACACCACGCGCAAAACCTCAGGCGGGCATTCCGCCGCGCCGCTCCATCACGTACTCGACACACAGCCCGACAAACGATGTATCGAGCCGTTCGAGATCGCTCGCGATGCGCCGGAGATGCGTGGCGTCGCTCGCGTGGTCGCTGAGGAAAATCGCGTCGCGCCGCCCTTCGACCGCGCGGGCTTCCTCGATCAAACCCGCAAGCTCCCGCAGACGCGCGAAACCAACCGCTCGTGCGCGCGTTTCGAGCGATACGAGCAAACCGTCGAGCGCGCAGTCCGGAGCGCTCGCATCCGTCGCCGCTTCGCCCTCCTCGTGCGCGAGCAGGATCATGAAACGCAATACGCTGCCATGGAGCCCTCGGAACGCATCGACGACATGACGTATTGCTTCGGTTCGTTCGTGATCGCGCGACGAACTCGTCGCGGTAATGGTCAATCGCAAGCCAGCCGACCCGACCTGCTCGGCGCTTGTGTCCGATAGAAATGGTTGACGCACCCCTGAATCTTCCCGATGCAATAACCGACGAAAGCACGACGTTTCAGCACACCGGAACGTCTACCGTAATATACCCTGAAATATAGCGAAACGCTCTCGCAGCCGCTACTGGAGGCTTCGATCCATCCAGCGCAGCCGCGTGTCTTTGCTAATACGAACGTCCAAGTTCGAACGATGCCCCGCCCGTCGCATCGCGAGAAAATCCTCGAAACCGGCCCTCGCGTGGTCGTCGAAAAAGGACTCGTCGGCGCGAGTGTGCGCGACATCATTCATGCGGCGGGCGTTCCTCAAGGCTCGATTCACAATCACTTTTCGTTGAAAGAAGCGTTCGACCTGGAAGTGCTGGAGCGTTATCGACGAACGATCAAGATACCCGGCCCGGATCATCCCATCACCGTCGAGCCGGCGCGTGCGCATATCGTCGTGAAGGCGGGCGGGCGCGTGATCGCCGATACACATCGCGCATGGGTGCTACGTGAAGCCGCGTATCCGCCGGTGCATTACATTCCGCGCAACGATGTGAACATGACGTTGCTGACGCGCACGGCGCACGCGACGTACTGCCCGTACAAGGGCGACGGCGCGTATTTCAGCATTCCGGCTGGCGGCGAAAAGGCGGCGAACGCCGTGTGGACTTACGAAGCGCCGTACGACGCGGTGGCGGAAATAGCCGGATATGTCGCGTTTTATCCGGATCGCGTCGATTCAATCGAGACGCGATCCGAAGCCTGAGGCGGCGAACGCTTTAGAGCGACTTGCGGAACGGCGCGCCGGAATGCTCGCGCAATTCGTTGAACACGATCTTCGGCCACGCCTTGCGCGCGACCTCGATCTCGGAGATATGCGAAGCCAGATAGGTAGGCGCATTCGACGCATCGAGCGCGATACGTGCGGAGTAAGAGTCCATGAAGCGGCGCAGTTCGGCGGCATCGTCGCACGTCACCCAGCGCGACATGCGATAACGCGCGGGCATGAGACGCACGTCCACTTTGTATTCCGCCGACAGCCGCGAAGCGACCACTTCGAACTGTAACTGCCCCACTGCGCCGAGGATGATCGAGCCGCCGACCACGGGGCGGAACACCTGAATCGCGCCTTCGTCGCCGAACTGGCGCAGCGCGTCGCCTAATTGCTTCGCGCGCATCGGATCGACCACTTCGATGGTCTGGAAAATTTCCGGCGCGAAGAAAGGCAAACCGACGAACTGCAGCATTTCGCCTTCGGTCAGCGTGTCGCCGAGACTCAGCGTGCCGTGATTCGGGATACCGATGATGTCGCCCGGATACGCTTCGCTCACCGTTTCGCGCCGCTGCGACAGGAACGTCACCACGTTATTCGCGCGGAACGTCTTGTTCGAACGCGTGACCTTGAGCGCCATGCCGCGCTCGAAACGTCCCGAACACACGCGGATGAACGCCACGCGATCGCGGTGCGCCAGGTCCATGTTCGCCTGCACCTTGAACACGACGCCGGTGAACTTCGGCTCGTCGGGCATCACGGGGCGCTGCACCGTCATGCGCATCGACGGCGGCGGCGCGAGATCCACGAGTGCGTCGAGAATTTCCTTCACGCCGAAGTTGTTGATCGCCGATCCGAACAGCACCGGCGACTGCTCGCCCGCGAGAAACGCCTTGCGGTCGAATGCCGGCGATGCACCCGTAATCAGTTCGACTTCTTCCTTCATGCGCGTCCAGCCCGGACCGAAACGACGCGCGCCTTCTGCATCGTCGAGACCTTGCAGCGTCTCGACCGCTCCGCCCGCCGTGTCCTGCCCGGCGCGGAAAACGCGTACCTGGTCGCGCGCGATATCGTAGACGCCCTGGAATTCCTTGCCCATGCCGATCGGCCACGTGAACGGCACGGCAGCCACGCCGAGATTCTGTTCGATCTCGTCGAGCAGTTCGAGCGGCTGGCGCACTTCGCGGTCGAGCTTGTTGATGAACGTGACGATAGGCGTGCGGCGGCTGCGGCACACTTCGAGCAATTTGAGCGTCTGCGCTTCCACGCCGTTCGCGCCGTCGATCACCATCACCGCGGCATCGACGGCCGTCAAAACGCGGTACGTGTCCTCGGAAAAGTCTTCGTGGCCCGGTGTGTCGAGCAGATTGATGACGGTGTCGCCGTATTCGAACTGCATGACCGAGCTCGCGACGGAAATGCCGCGCTGCTTTTCGATATCCATCCAGTCCGACGTCGCGTAACGATTGCTCTTGCGGCCCTTGACGGTACCCGCGATCTGGATCGCGCCCGAGAACAGCAGGAGCTTTTCCGTGAGCGTCGTTTTACCCGCATCCGGGTGGGAAATGACCGCGAACGTGCGGCGTCGGTTGAGTTCGGAGACTGACATCTGTGCTGGAAAGATCGGGCGGTGCGAACGCTGGATGCGCACGCGCCGGCAGGTTGCCGCGGGCTGCGCGGCCGGGACACGCGCTACAGCGGCCAGAATGCCGCGAGGCGGCACGGAAAACCGGTAGGCCGGATGATACACGTCATGCGGCGGGGAGGCACGGCAACGCCTCCACAACCGTTGTTGCATGCAGCGAAACGAGCAGGCCCACTGACTCGGTCCAGCGCGAAAACCGCGTGCCGCGCGCGGAACTCGGCACGCGGCGCGCTCTCGAACCGGGGCGCATCGCCAGATCGACTCTAACCGCATCGAAGGAGAGGCAATTGAACGAACGTCCGCAACAGGAACATCCCCTTTCTCCCGAACTATTGCAGAAAATCGACGCCTACTGGCGCGCGTGCAATTACCTCTCGGTCGGCATGATCTATTTGCGTGCGAATCCGCTGCTGCGCGAACGGCTGCGTCCCGAGCACATCAAGCGGCGTCTCCTCGGGCATTGGGGATCCGACCCCGGACAATCGTTCGTCTGGGTGCATCTGAACCGGCTGATCGTCGAGCAGGATCTCGATGTCATGTTCGTGTCCGGCCCGGGTCACGGCGCGCCGGCCACGCTCTCTAATTCGTATCTGGAAGGCTATTACTCCGAGGTCTATCCGGATCGAAGCGCCGATGAAACCGGCATGCTCAAGCTGTTCCGGCTGTTCTCGTCGCCCGGTGGCATCGGTTCGCATTGCACGCCCGAGACGCCGGGTTCGATTCACGAAGGCGGCGAGTTGGGCTATAGCCTCTCGCACGGTTTCGGCGCGGCATTCGACAACCCGGAGCTGATCGTGGCTGTCATGGTCGGCGATGGCGAGGCCGAGACCGGGCCACTTGCCACCTCGTGGCATTCGAACAAATTCCTCGATCCGGTGCTCGACGGCGCGGTGCTTCCGATTCTTCATCTGAATGGATACAAGATCGCGAATCCGACCATCCTCGCGCGCATTCCGCACGAGGAACTGGAGGCGCTATTCGTCGGCTATGGCTATAAGCCGTATTTCGTGGAGGGTCACGAACCTGCCGACATGCATCAGCGGATGGCGGCGACGCTCGCGCAATGCGTGGCTGAGATCAAGGCGATTCAGGCGCATGCGCGCGCGAACAACGACGCCACGCGTCCGCGCTGGCCGATGATCGTGCTGCGTTCGCCCAAGGGCTGGACGGGTCCGAAAGAGGTCAACGGGCACAAGGTGGAAGATTTCTGGCGCTCGCATCAGGTGCCCGTGCTCGACCCGGCGACCAACACGAAAAGCCTCAAGCTGCTCGAAGACTGGATGCGCAGTTACCAGCCCGAAGCGCTATTCGACGAACAAGGTCAGCTTATTCCCGAACTGCGCGCGCTCGCGCCCGTTGGCGAGCGAAGAATCAGCGCGAATCCGCACGCTAACGGCGGACGCTTGCGGCATGCGCTCGCGCTGCCCGATATCCGCGATTACGGATTCGAAGTCAAGAAGCCCGCTGCAACGTACGAATCGCCGACCGCCGTGCTCGCGACGTTCCTGCGCGACGTGATCCGCCGCAACATGAATAATTTTCGACTGTTCGGTCCGGACGAAACCGCGAGCAACAAGCTCGATGGTGTGTATGAAGCGTCGGGCAAACGCTGGATCGCGGAATACAAGCCCGAGGACAGCGACGGCGGCGCGCTCGCGACCGATGGCCGCGTGATGGAAATGCTGAGCGAACACACGCTCGAAGGCTGGTTCGAAGGTTACGTGCTGACTGGTCGGCACGGTCTTTTCGCGACTTACGAAGCCTTCGTGCACGTGATCGATTCAATGTTCAACCAGCACGCAAAATGGCTCGAAAAGGCCAAGAAGGAACTCGATTGGCGCGCGCCCGTTCCGTCGATCAACCTGCTCATCACGTCGCTCGTCTGGCGTCAGGATCACAACGGTTTCACGCATCAGGACCCCGGCTTTCTCGATGTCGTCACGAACAAGAGTCCTGAAGTGGTACGCATTTATTTGCCGCCCGATGCCAATTGCCTCTTGAGCGTGGCCGATCATTGCCTGCGGACGCACGACTACGTGAACGTGATCGTCGCGGACAAGCAGCCGCACCTGCAGTATCTCGACATGGCGGGCGCGATCGTCCATTGCGCGAAAGGCGTCGGCATCTGGGACTGGGCGTCCACCGATCAGGGCCGCGAACCGGATGTGGTCATGGCGTGCGCGGGAGACATCGCGACGATGGAATCGCTCGCGGCCGTCGAGATACTGAAGCAGCAGTTTCCCGACCTGCGCATCCGCTTCGTGAACGTGGTGGACCTGTTCCGCCTGATGCCCGATACCGATCACCCGCATGGCCTTTCCGCGCGCGACTTCGATTCGCTTTTTACGCGCGACCGCCCTGTCATATTCAACTTCCATTCGTATCCGACGCTCGTGCACAAACTCACGTACAACCGCACGAATCACGAGAACATGCACGTGCACGGCTACCGCGAGAAGGGCAACATCAACACGCCATTCGAGCTTGCGATCATCAACGAAGTGGACCGCTATAACCTTGCCATCGACGTGATCGACCGCGTGCCGCGACTCCGCGATACGGGCGCGCATGCAAAGAACTGGTTGAAGGATCAGATTATCGAAAGCATTCGCTACGCGCACGCGGAGGGTATTGATCGCGACGAAATTCGCAACTGGACCTGGACGGGATAAAGCGCAGCAAAAGCAGCGAGGCCGTGCAACGGCCTCGCTTTCTTTAACGCGACGTCGCGTTCAATGCGAGTGACGCGGATCGCCCCGCTGTTCGATCACCTTCAGATACAGCGTCGCGGGTTCGAGGCACGCGCCCGTCGAAAGCTGCCCGACAAGTTGGCGGTACAACTCCTGCCATGGAGTCTGCGATTCGGGCGCACGATAGCTTGCGTGTTCACGGCGCCGGGCGAGTTCGTCTGCATCCACTAGCACGTTGACGCTGCGCGCGTTGAGATCGACGCGAATGCGGTCGCCCGTTTTGAGCAGCGACAATCCCCCGCCCACGGCCGCTTCCGGCGACATGTTGAGGATCGACGGGCTCGCCGACGTGCCGCTCTGGCGACCATCGCCCATGCAAGGCAGCGACGTGATGCCCGCCTTGATGAGCGCGGTCGGCGGCGCCATGTTGACAACTTCCGCGCTACCCGGATAACCAACGGTGCCGCAGCCGCGAATCACGAGAATGCAGCGCTCGTCGATTTCAAGCGATGGATCGTTGATGCGCGCGTGGTAATCCTCCGGTCCTTCGAACACGATCGCTCGCGCTTCGAACGTGTTTTCCGCGCCCGGCTCGCTCAGATAGGTTCGCTGAAATGCCTCGCCGACCACCGACATCTTCATGATCGCGCTGTCGAAGAAATTTCCGGACAACACGATAAACCCCGCGCCATGCTTCAGCGGATCGCGATGCGACCGGATCACGTCGGCATCGGCATCGGGCGCGGCGGCCGCGATCTCACCGATGAGCCGCCCCGACACCGTCATGCACTCGCCATGGAGCAAACCCGCTTCGGACAACTGGCGCAATACGGCCGGCACGCCGCCCGAACGATGAAAACTTTCGCCGAGATACTCGCCTGCGGGCATGCAGTTCACGAGCATCGGAACGTCCACGCCCACGCGCTGCCAGTCGTCGAGGCTCAGTTCAACGCCCATGTGCCGCGCAATCGCAATCAAATGCGGCGGACAGTTGCTCGATGCACCTAGCGCGGATGCCACGACGATCGCGTTTTCAAACGCATCGCGGGTCATGATGTGCGACGGACGAATGTCCTCGCGCACCATCTCGACAATGCGCTTGCCCGTTGCATACGCCATCTGTCCGCGCTCGCGATACGCTGCCGGAATGCTTGCGCAACCTGGCAGCGACATGCCGAGCGCTTCGGCAAGACTGTTCATCGAAAGCGCGGTACCCATCGTGTTGCAATGGCCGACCGAGGGCGACGACGCGGTCGTCAGTTCCATGAATCCTTCATAGTCGATCTCGCCCGCCGCCAGCAGATTGCGCGCGTGCCAGATGACCGTGCCGGAGCCGACCCGCTTGCCCTGATGCCAGCCGTCGAGCATCGGTCCGCCGGAGAGCACGATGGCCGGCATATCGACGGTCGCCGCCGCCATCAGGCACGCGGGCGTCGTCTTGTCGCAACCGGTCGTGAGCACGACGCCGTCGAGCGGATAGCCGTGCAGTATTTCGACAAGACCGAGGTACGCAAGATTACGGTCGAGCGCGGCAGTGGGCCTGCGGCTCTGTTCCGCGAGCGGATGCACGGGGAATTCCATCGGAATGCCGCCGGCGTCGCGAATGGCCGCCTTCGTGCGCTGCGCGAGTTCGATGTGATGCCGGTTGCACGGCGCGAGGTCGCTACCCGTCTGCGCGATCCCGATGATCGGCCGGCCTGATTGCAGTTCTTCGCGCGTGAGGCCGTAATTCATGAAGCGCTCGACATACAGCGCGGTCATGTCGGCGTTGGAAGGATCGTCGAACCATTTCTGGCTTCTCAGACGACGCGGTGCGGGGTTCGATGTATCGCTCATTTTTTACGCTCGCTGCGGTAAATTTGTTACCGGTAACAGCACGATATCCTACGCGCGCGGCGGTGAGCCTACAACTGCGGGAAATCCCTGAGCGGGTTGCGTCAGGCGCTTTCGCGCGCAATCACAGCATAGTCGATCGCGACGCGCTTGCCGTCCGGCTTGCCGCGCTTTCCCGCCCGCGGCTCCGCCATGCCGAGCGCGACGAGCAGCGCTTCGCCGCTCTTCACGCCGATGCCATAGGCGTCGACCGACACCGTGGTGATGGTCGGGTGACAGCACCACGACACTTCGAAGTTGCCGAAACCCGCGATCGCGATATCGTCCGGCACCTTCATGCCGCGCCGCTGACACGCCATGATCGCGCCGAACGCAGACATGTCGCTCACGCACATTACCGCCTGCGTATCGGGCCATTGATCGAGCAGTGCCTCGACGGCGGGCCCGCCGTGATTCATCGTAATCGGCGATTCACCGAGTCGCACGACACGCGGCTCGCCTAATTGCAGCGCTTCGGTTTCGGCGAGATAGCCGCGCAAACGGTCCAGCCCGCGACGATCGAGTTCGCTCGCACCGCCAAGAAATCCGATCCGCTCATAGCCGCGTTCGTGAAGATAGCGGACCATCGCCCTTGCCGCCTTCACGTTCGAAAAACCGACCGCGCCGTCGATAGGCTTCATCGGCAGATCCCACATTTCCACCACCGGAACGCCTGCACGTTGCAACAGGGTGCGCGTAGCGTCCGTATGCTGGCCGCCAGTCAATGCGATACAGCGCGGCTGATGCCGAAGCATCGACCGCACGAGGCGCTCTTCCTGATCGAGGCGGTAATCGGTATCGCCGAGCAGCAACTGAAGACCGTGCGGTTCGAGCGTCGCCGCGAGCCCGCGCACGGTATCGGAGAAGTTGGAGCTTGCCAGCGACGGCACGAGCACCGCGACGAATTCCGAGCGGCCCGACGACAGCGCGCCCGCCGCCGCATCGGCCACGTAGCCGAGTTCATCGATGGCGTGCTGCACACGTTCACGCGTTGCCTGCGCGACGCTGTGCCCCGCGAGCACGCGCGAAACGGTCATCTTCGATACGCCGGCGAGTTGCGCCACGTCGGACATGCGCGGCGGGCCGGATTGCAATGTGACCTTGTCGATCATCGAGAGAGATAGGAAGTCGGAACAGGTTCGTATGATAACCAGCGTCGCCGTGCGCCTGCGCGTTTCTCCGATGCGCGGAGACGGTCTCTACGGGAAAACCATTGCACGGTTCGCCTTGTCGATGCGAAACAGCGCGTGCTAATTTAAAAATACGTTACCGGTATCATTTTGCGCGCCAAATGGCTGGAACGTACCCGTTCGGGCACTTTTCACCTTACCGCAGCGAATCCGCCGGCAACGCATCAGGAGGCAAAATGAATTCCCAGGCAACCCTCGAAACCAGTGCAGCCGGCGGTGAAACCGCGCGAAGCGCACCGTCGGTCGAGCAATTGCGCCGCGCGATCTTCACGGGCGCAGTCGGCAGCGCGCTCGAATACTACGACTTCGCCATTTACGGCCTGGCGTCCGCGCTCGTCTTCAATCACGTTTTCTTCGCGGGGCTCGGCAGCACCGCAGGCGTGCTTGCAAGTTTCGCGACCTTCGGCGCGGGCTTCCTGGCGCGACCGCTCGGCGGACTCTTCTTCGGTTCGCTCGGCGATCGCAAAGGACGCAAATTCGTTTTATTGGCAACGGTCGCGCTGATGGGCGTGGCGACCACGCTCATCGGTCTCTTGCCGACCGGCGCGATTGGCGCGGTTTTGCTCGTCGTGTTGCGCCTGATGCAGGGCTTCGGCGCGGGCGCGGAACAAACCGGGGCGGCCACGTTGATGGCGGAAATGGCGCCCGTCGAGCGACGCGGCTTTTATTCAGCGCTTCCCTTCATCGGCATCTTCACGGGCCTGACGCTCGCTACGCTCAGTTTCAAGATTCTCCAGCTCACGCTGAGCGAAGCCGAGATGCTTTCGTGGGGCTGGCGGATTCCGTTTGTCGGCAGCGTCGTGTTGATCGGCATGGCGATCTGGATTCGCTTGCGTCTCAAGGAAAGCCCGGTGTTCGAGCAACTCGAAGCGAATCGCGAAGTGATTCACGCGCCGATGCGATTGATGCTTAAGACCGGCCGCCGCCCGCTCGTCGCCACGGCGTTGATGCGGCTTGCCGAAACTGGCGGATCGACGATCTATACCGCCGTTGCCATTGCGTATCTGACCGGATTCACCGCTGTGCAGCGGCACATTCCCACAGCCGAACTCGCCGCCATCGGCACGCGCGCGGTGCTGATCGCGAGCTTGCTGAGCGTGTTCACGACGCCGCTATTCGGCGCATTGACGGACCGGATCGGCAGGCTGACGGTGTACAAGGCCGGCGCGATTTTTTCGGTTGTGTGGGCCGTCCCCGCGTGGTGGATGATCGGCACGGGCGACTCGTTGCTCGTCACGATCGCGCTGGTAGGCGGCTTCTCCATCGGCGCGAACAGCATGCTCGGGTCGCAGTGCGCGCACTTTGCGGAACTGTTCGGCAATCGCTATCGATACTCGGGTGTGGCGTTGTCACGGGAGATCGGCGCGATGCTCGCGGGGGGTCTTGCTCCGTTGCTCGGACTCTTTCTCGTGGGGTTGTCGGGTGGACAGTTTTGGGTGATGGGCGTTTATATGGCGACGCTTTCGGTGCTTACGCTTGTTGGGACGATGCTCTCTATCGAGACCAAGGGTCGGGATCTTACTGAACTTGGCAATGCGATTGGGCGCGGGCGAGCCGCTTGAGGTGCATGGGTTTGGTATGCCTGCGCTTACTGGGAACTTGCTTCCGTGTGCGTTTATTAGCACGCCGCTGTGCGCGGCAGCGGTGACTTTTTTTGGCTAGCTGCAAAGAAAGTGAGCAAAGAAAGCAGCACGGGTTTCGGCGCCGTAGGGCGGCTCCAGGGTGGGTTACACCGTCTGATGTTCGGGCGCTTCTATGGAACTTGCTTTCGTGTAGGTTTATTAGCGCGCCGCTATGCGCGGCAGCAGTCACTTTCTTTGCTGCTGCAAAGAAAGTAACCAAAGAAAGCAGCTTATCCGCCTAAGTGTCCACCACGAACCGTAACCCGGAGTGGTTCGCAAGCTGATTCGGCCATCGCTCCACACAACAGAGTGGAGCCGCTCATTCATCCCGACAGGCACGAAGTGCCTGTCGGTAAGGCATAACCGAAAAACCAAACCAAACCGACCGCTGGTCCTTGATGCGCCCGTCGTCCGAGCACAGCGAGGATGGAACTGGCAGGTGCTGTGCCAATACCTTGAACTTCGAGATAGCCGAATCAGCCTGCGCGCCTATCCGCGAGGTTATTCGTGGTGGACACTTAGGCGAACTAGCTGCTTTCTTTGGTTACTTTCTTTGCAGCAGCAAAGAAAGTGACTGCTGCCGCGCATAGCGGCGTGCTAATAGACCTACACGAAAGCAAGTTCCCAGGGAGCGCCAGCAAACCCAAAACCCCGCGTTCAACGCAAAACTAAAGTGCGAGGCGAATCTTCGCCGCCAACTCAACGATTCCAATCGAAATCAACTTCTCGCGCCGCGCATCGAGCCGCCCAACCGGCACACTCGTACTAACGGCCACACGCTTCCCCAACGGCGTCACGCCAACAAACGCCGCGAAGCACGCAAGCCCCGCCGTCACTTCCTCCCGCTCCGCAGCAAGCCCACTCTTCCTCACGACGTCCAATTCGCGGATAAAACTCGCACGCCGCGTAATAGTGCGTGGCGTCACCGCTTCAAGCCGCTCAGGGAGCCTCGCGACCAACACATCATTGGTCAAGCCCGCAAGCAGGGCCTTGCCAAGCGCACAGCAATGAGCCGGCAAGCGCGAGCCGAGATCGGAGACGAGACGCACCGGTCGCTGCGCATCCTCGCGAGCGATATAGACCACCTCCGCGCCGTCGAGCACCGCAAGTTGAACCACCTCGTTATGCTTGGCGATGAACGCACCCGCCTGCGCGCGAAACGCGGCCTGCATGCCATCGTGACGCACATAAGCATTACCCAGTTCGAAAAGCCGCACGCCGACGATATAGCCGTCGTCACGCTTCTCGATCCATTGAAGGCGTTCGAGCGTATCGAGCATCAAATACAAGGTGCTGCGCGAAAGCCCGGTCGCATCCAGCAATGCGGCGGCCCGCACCGGCTTGGGCGCGCCGGAGAGCAACTCCAGTAAGTCGTTCGCACGCCGCAGCGCGGGTACCTCGTAAGTCTTTTCCATTGCAGCGCCTCTTTTTTCGACCTCCCGATATTCCAACAGGTTGGATAAAGTTGCAACACAATGGACACCGCATCCCCCGCGGGCTACGATCGGTTTCCCTTCCGACACGCGCGATGGTACGAACAACATGCAGCCAGTCACAGCTTCCTCCTGTCTTCCCGACGACCTCGCCCAGGCAATCCTGATCGGCCGCGTCTGGCGTCCCGCTCCGGTGAACGGCCCGTCGGTCTTTGTCGTGCGCGACGCTCAGGTATTCGACATCACCCACGCCGTCGCGACGACAGCCGACCTCTTCGACCGCCCGGATGCGCTCGAACTTGCACGCAGCGCGCAAGGCGAACATCTCGGCTCGATCGAAGATCTGGTCCAGGCCACGCTCGATGCAAAGCCCGATGGCCTGCGCCTGCTCGCGCCGTGCGATGTGCAAGCCATCAAGGCGTGCGGCGTCACGTTCGCCGTGAGCCTGCTCGAACGGGTGATCGAGGAACAGGCCGGCGGCGACGCGGCGCGCGCGCAGGAAGTGCGCGAGACCATCAACAAGCTGATCGGCGCGGATCTTTCGCAAATCCGTCCAGGCTCCGAGAGCGCCGCGAAACTCAAGGCCGAACTCGAACGGCGCGGCGCGTGGTCGCAATACATGGAAGTGGGCATCGGTCCGGATGCGGAAGTGTTTTCGAAATCGCAGCCGATGTCATCGGTTGGACTCGGCGCGGAAGTCGGCCTCTATCCCACGTCGCAGTGGAATAACCCGGAACCTGAGATCGTACTGGCCGTGAACAGTGCGGGCCGCATCGTCGGAGCGACGCTCGGCAACGACGTGAACCTGCGCGATATCGAAGGCCGTAGCGCGCTGCTGCTCGGCAAGGCCAAGGACAACAACGGGTCGTGTTCGATCGGCCCGTTCGTGCGGCTCCTCGACGAGCACTTCACGCTCGACACCGTGCGTGCCTCTAGCGTTTCGCTGAAGATCGAAGGCGCGGACGATGGCTTCGTGCTCGAAGGCGTGAGCCACATGAGCGAGATCAGCCGCGATCCCGAAGACCTCGTCAGTCAGACTCACGGCGCGCATCACCAGTATCCCGATGGCTTCATGCTGTTTCTCGGCACCATGTTCTCGCCGATCAAAGACCGCGACACACCCGGCGGCGGCTTCACGCATCACTTAGGCGACGTCGTGACCATCTCGACACCGAGCCTCGGCGCGCTCGTCAACACCGTGCGCTTCTCAACCGAGATTCCGCCGTGGACGTTTGGCGTGCGCGCGCTTTATGCGAATCTCGCGGCGCGCGGATTGTTGCGCTAAGCAGACGACGAGGTCAGCATGAACGATGCAGCGAACCAGATCGTCGGCTTTCTCGGCACGGGCCTGATGGGCGAGCCGATGGCGCGTAACCTGCTCGACGCGGGTTATCGCGTGCAGGCATGGAACCGCTCGAAGGACAAGCTCGATGCGCTGGAAAAGGCGGGCGCGACCGTATGCGCGACGCCTGAGGACGCGGCGCGCGGGGCCGGTGTGCTCGTCGCCATGCTGAGTGACGGGCCGACTTGCGACGCCGTATTGTTCGGCGAAAACACGGGCGAGAACGAGGCCGCAAGTGGTGCAGTCGCGGCGCTCGACTCAGGCGCGATGGTGATCGTGATGAGTTCGATCCCGGTGGAAACAGCGCTCGATCACGCGCGTCGCTGCGTCGCACACGGTGTCCGCTATCTCGACGCGCCGGTCTCGGGCGGCCAGCCGGGCGCGATCGACGGCAGCCTCGCCATCATGGTCGGCGGCGACGAGGCGGCCTTCGAAGCCGCCCGTCCCTTGTTCGTCGCGATGGGACATCCGGTGCGGGTCGGCCCTGTGGGATGCGGACAGCTGACCAAGCTCGCGAACCAGTTGATCGTCGCGAGCACGATTGCGACCGTGGCCGAAGCGCTGCTGTTTGCCGAGCGTGGCGGTGCGGATCCGGCGAAGGTTCGCGAGGCATTAGGCGGAGGCTTCGCCGATTCGCCGATCATGCAGAAGCACGGCAAGCGCATGATCGACGAATCGTTCGCGCCCGGCGGCCCGGCGAAGTATCAACTGAAGGATACGCGCACCGCACTCGCACGCGCGGCGTCGCTGGGTCTGGAACTGCCGGTCGCGAAGATCGTCGATGCGTTGTTCGCCGCGATGGTCGAGCATGGGGACGGCGATCTCGACCACAGCGGCTTGATCCGCGAAATTCGGCGCGAGAACGGCCTGCCCGTCAGCCGTCGCGATTGATGCGCGACGGCGCGGCATGCATCGCGCATGCCAATCCCTGTTGCATCAAGCATTTGCGCGGCGTGCTCAGGAGTTATCAACAGCTCTGTCAACAGAATCTGTTGATAACTCTCGCGAACGCCAACATGTCATTCACTGTGAGATATTTGCGCCTCGCCCGGCAGATCGGCTGCATGCCATCCGCCGCCCAGCGCCTTCACCAGCGCGACGCTCGCGGCCATTCTGCGCCGCTCGATCTGCACGGCGGCGCGTTGATCGGACAAAACGATTGCTTGCGTCACCACCACGCTGAGGTAAGTGACTGCGCCATTCGAATATCGATCACCCACCTTGCCTAACGCGCGCTCCGCCGCCGAAACCGCGTCGCGCTGTGCATCGAGTTCGCGGCGCAAGACCCGCAGTGCATCCAGATTGTCTTCGACCTGACCGAACGCGGTAAGCACGGTTTGCCGGTAATCCGCGACGCTTTCGTCATACACGGCCCGCGCCGCATCGCGCGCGGCCGCTCGTCCGCCGAAGTCGAGCACCGTGAACGCAAGCTGGGGCCCGAGCGACCAGAAGCGGCTCGGCGCCATCAGCCATGAACTGAAATTGGTCGCCTCCAGGCCGCCTGTCGCGGCCAGCAGGAGGTTCGGAAAGAACGCGGCTGTGGCAACGCCCACGCGCGCGTTCGCGGCCGCCACGCGCCGCTCGGCCGCCGCGATATCGGGCCGCCGTTCGAGCAGTGCGGACGGAATGCCGAGCGGCAACGCATCGAGCGCGGCCGATGGGTTCGGCGAGTTCGCTTCGTTGAGCGCGGGAACGTCGAGCGTAAACGTGGAAGGCGACTCGCCGGTCAGGATCGCGATTGCGTTGACGAGACTGTTCTTCGCCGATTCCAGATCGATCGATTGCGCTTCGGTCGATTTCAACTGCTCCTCGGCCTGCGCGACATCAGACTCAGCCGCTACGCCGCCCGCGAAACGATCACGCGTGAGCGCAAGCGCTTTTTCGTAGGCACCGAGCGTCTGCTGCAGAAGGCGTTCTTCCTGAACCGTGGCGCGCAGCGTGAAGTAGTTCGTCGCGAGTTCGGCCTGCATCGACAGGATCGCGCTTTGAAGATCGGCGGCGCTCGCTTCTTCCTCGGCTTTCCCGCCTTCAACCGCGCGCGAGATGCGGCCCCACAAGTCGGGCTCCCACGAAATCTGCGCGTCGATGAGGTAGTCCGGCACGGTTACGCCCGCGCTCGATTTGTACAAGATGTTCGACGACGCGCTCGACTGATTGAACGCGGCATTCGCCGTCACCTTTGGAAAATACGCGGAACGGCTTTGCGCAACCGCTGCGCGCGCGCCACGAAAACGCGCGGCCGCCGCGGCCACGGACTGGTTCGCCGACGCGACCTTCTCCTCCAGCGCATCGAGTTGCGGATCGCCGTAGACGGTCCACCACGCGGTACGCGCGTGCATGTCGGCGGGTTCTGCGGGCTTCCAGTCCTGTGCGGTGCGCGGGTCGGCTGGATCGGCTGGATCGGCGGATTTGTACGCGGCGGGCGTCGGCATCGCGGGACGCGCGTAGTCGGGACCGACCGTGCAGCCCGCGAACGATGCGGCTAAAAGCGGCCCCGCGATCCACAGCAGCGGCTTCATGGCGCTTTCTTCCCGATGCGCACGCTCGCACCTTCGACAATCGAATCCGGCGGATTCACGATCACCCGTTCGTCGCCGGTCAGACCCGATTGGATCGCGACGCGCGTGCCGTAGTCCGTGCCCAGCACGATCGGCACGAGCTTCACACGCCCGTTCGTATCGACGGTCGCCGCGCGCACACCCTCGGGCCGGAACAGCAGCGCATTGCCGGGCAGCATCACGGCAGGGTTCGCGCTCGTCAGCTTGAAACGCACTTGCGCATACGCGCCCGCGAGCAGATCACCTGCTGGATTCT
Organism: Caballeronia sp. SL1002; assembly: GCF_057814995.1. Lineage (NCBI taxonomy): Bacteria > Pseudomonadati > Pseudomonadota > Betaproteobacteria > Burkholderiales > Burkholderiaceae > Caballeronia > Caballeronia sp. SL1002. The sequence goes on from NZ_JBYMUW010000005.1 coordinate 728,199, forward strand.
TCACATCGACCTCGACTCTCATCGTGCGCGCTACCGGATCGACCGCGCCCGCCGTGCGCACCGTCACGCCCTCGAACTTGCGGTCGCCCTGTTCCGTGAGCAGCAGTTCCGCCGGCAACCCGACATGCACGAGCCGCGCATACGCCTGCGGCACATCGACAAACACCCGCAACGTGCTCGCGTCCTGCACATGGAACAACTCGCGCCCGCCCGCGCCGCTGCCCGCGTCGATCAGTTGCCCGACGTCCGTGTTGCGCGCCGTGACCACGCCGTCGAACGGTGCGTAGATATTCTGAAACGACACGAGTTGCGAAAGCCGCGACACGTTCGCTTGCGACGCATTGAGCGCGGCCTGCTTCGCGAGCATGTCGCCGTTCTTCTCGTCGGTCTCCTGCCGCGAGACGGAATTGTTCCTGAGCATCTGCGCCCAGCGATCCGACGTGGTTTTCGCGAGCAGATAATTCGCGCGCGCCGTTTGTTCGTCGGCGCGCGCCTGACGCAGTTGGTCGTTGGTTTCCGGCGCGTCGATCTCCGCGAGCAACTGGCCCTTCTTCACATGCTGCCCGATATCCACGGTCCAGCGCTTCAAATAGCCGTTCACGCGCGCGAAAATCGGCGCATCGGAAAAGGCCCGGATATCGCCCGCCAGAATCAGATCCTGCGTGCCCTTCATGCGCGTCGGCGCGATCACTTCCACCGTCTGCACGCTGTATTGCGCGGCGTCGCGTTCGAGTTCCGCGTGCGCGGAACGTCGCGACAACACGCCTTGAGCGACGAGCGCGATCACCACCAGCGCGATGACCAGCAGCCATATTCGACCGCGCTTCGATGCTGGCCTTCGGCTGCTTTCCTGCTGTTCCATGAAGTCTCCAGATAATGCTTGATGCGTGTCTTGCGGCGCCTAGGATTGCTCTGCTGCGGGCGGTGCGTCGCCAGCAGCAGCATTGCGTTTGGCGAGCCGCGAATAGATCATCGAAAAAACGACCGGCACGAAGAACAGCGTCGCTATCGTGCCGACCATCAAGCCGCCGATCACCGCGCGTCCCAGCGGCGCGTTCTGTTCGCCGCCCTCGCCCAGGCCGATCGCCATCGGCACCATGCCGATCATCATGGCGAGCGCCGTCATCAAGACGGGGCGGAAGCGCGTGAAGCCGGCTTCGAGCGCGGCGGCCACCGGATCGCGGCCGTCGCGAAGCTCCGAACGCGCGAAGCTGATGACAAGAATACTGTTCGCGGTGGCGATACCGATACACATGATCGCGCCCGTCAGCGCCGGAATCGACAGCGTGGTGTGAGTGAGGAACAGCATCCACACGATGCCCGCGAGTGCGCCCGGCAGCGCTGTGATGATGATGAACGGATCGAGCCACGACTGGAAGTTCACCACGATCAGCAAATACACGAGCACGACCGCGAGGATCAAGCCGAACGCGAGCCCACTGAACGACGCGTTCATCGTCTCCACTTGCCCGCGTATCTCGACCGTCGACCCTTTTGGCAATGTGCCGCGAGAAGCGTCGATGATCTTCTGCACGTCGTCCGACACCGCGCCGAGATCGCGGCGCTCGGTCGTTGCAAAAAGATTGATGCTGGTTTGCGCGTTGTAGTGCGTGACCACCGCTTCGCGCGAGCCGCGCGAGAGCGTCGCGAGCGAGCCGAGCAGATTGGTCCGGCCGCTCGCGGAGGTCAGCGGAATATTCGCGACCGATTGCAGCGAATCCATGTCGTATTGCGGTGCTGAAGTAATCACGCTGTAGCTCACGCCGTTCGCTGGATTGAGCCAGAACGTGGGCGTCGTCTGCTGGCTGCCGGACAGTGTAATGAGCAGATTGTTCGCCACGTCGCGCTGCGTGAAGCCCGCCTGAATCGCTTTCGTGCGATCCACTTTCACGTCGATCGTCGGCAGGTCGGCGGGCTGCTGAATGCGCGCATCGACCAGGCCGGGAACGCGCCGGATCTTCTCCAGCAAATTGTTCGCGAACACGCGATTGCCCTTCACGTCGCGTCCGACGATCTGTATGTCGAGCGGCGCGGGCGTACCGAAGTTGAGAATCTGGCTAACGATATCGGCGGGCAGGAACGAGAAGGCGACGCCCGGAAATTCAGCGGGCAGGCGCTGGCGCAGCAGATGTACATAGTCGGCAGTCGGCTTGTGGTTTTCGTTCAGGCTGATGAGCACATCGGCATCGGCCGAACTGATGGTGCCGGTATTGCTGTACGAGAGGTTGATGCCCGACACCGGCAAGCCCATGTTGTCGATGATCGAACGCACTTCTTCCTTGGGAATGAGTTGCCGTATGCGCGCATCGACGCGATCCGTGAGCGCCGCCGTCTCTTCGATCCGCGTACCCGTTTTAGTGCGTAAATGAAGCGCTATTTCGCCAGAATCCACAGCGGGAAAGAAATCGCGGCCAAGGAATGGCATGAGTCCGAGCGACAGCACGCAGCACAACAGGAAGATCAGCGCGAAGCGGCCAGGATGTTCGAGCCGGGCCGCGAGAAAGCCGCGATAGCGTGTGCGTACCTTCTCGAAGCGATGCTCGAATGCGAGATGAATACGCAGAAACGGGTTACGTGTTTCGCGGATTCCCTCGATGTCGCCGCCCATGTGCTCGTGATGGCGAAGGAGGTACTTCGCCAGTGTCGGGATCAGCGTGCGCGAGAAAAAATACGACGCGAGCATCGCAAACACCACGGCTTCCGCCAGCGGCACGAACAGATAATGCGCGACACCGGTCAGCAGGAACATCGGAATGAACACGATGCAGATCGAGAGTGTGGAGACTAGCGTCGGCACTGCGATCTGCTGCGCGCCGTCGAGGATCGCCTGCTCCAGCTCCTTGCCCTGCTCCAGATTCTGACTGATATTTTCGATAGCGACCGTTGCGTCGTCCACCAGAATACCGACCGCGAGCGCGAGACCGCCGAGCGTCATGATGTTGATGGTCTGCCCGATTGCCGCGAGCAGCAGCACCGAGGCGAGCATCGAAAGCGGTATCGAGACCGCGATGATCAACGTCGCGCGCCAGCTTCCAAGAAAGAGCAGCACCATCAGCGCCGTCAGCCCCGCCGCGATCACCGCCTCGCGTAACACGCCGGAGACCGACGCCCGCACGAAGAGCGACTGATCCGACACCGGCTCGATCTTGAGCGACGCCGGCACGAGACCGTGCAACGTGGGCAGCAACGCCTTCACGCGCGCGACGATATCCAGCGTGGACGCGTTGCCGCTTTTATTGATGGTCAGAAGCGCGGCGCGCGTGCCGTCCACGCGCACGATGTTGGTCTGCGGCTGGAAGCCGTCGCGAACGTGCGCCACGTCGCGAATATAGATCGTGCCGTTCGGGCCGGTACGGATCGGCAGATCGTTCAGTCCTTCGATACTGTCCGGACTCGCGTTCAGGCCGACCGAATATTCGGTCGCGCCAATCTTGGCTGTGCCCGTCGGCAGAATCAGGTTCTGCGCGCTGATCGCGTTGACCACATCGGTGGGCGCGAGGTTCTTTGCCTGCAGCTTGCGCGAGTCGATATCGACCATGATCTGGCGCTGCTTGCCGCCATAAGGCAGCGGCACGGACGCGCCCTGCACGGTCGCGAGCTGCGTCTTGAGAAAGCTGTTGCCGAAGTCGTAAAGCTGCTGCTCGGTGAGTTCCGCCGAGGACAGCGCGAGCCGCAGGATCGGCACCGTCGACGCGTTGAAGCGCAGGATATTCGGCGGCGTGATGCCCGGCGGCAATGAGCGGAGCTGCGTCTGCGAGAGCGCGGTAATTTCCGCGATCGCCTCGTCCACGTTCGCGTTCGGCTGAAAATAAATGCGAATGACCGCGATGCCCGGCAGCGATTCCGACTCGATGTGCTCGATATCGTTGACCGCGACCGACAGCCCGCGCTCGTAGTTGAGCGTGATACGTCGCTCCATCTGGTCGGGCGGCAGGCCCGTATAACTCCAGATCACGCTGACGACCGGAATGTCGATGTTCGGAAAAATATCCGTGGGCGTGCGCATGATCGTCAGCGGACCGATGATCAGCAGGAGCAACGACAAAACGATAAAGGTGTACGGGCGCTTCAGCGCGAGTCGGACGATCCACATGAATGATTCGCTTGCCCGTTAGAACGTTGCCGCGTGGTTGAGTGAGTGCGCCTGTCTCGTGCAGGTCCGTCTTGTCGATTCGTATGACGCCAATACGATGACACAGAAGTTGCCTTCAGAACAAATGGCGCAAGCGTTTGCGTGACGGCGGGCCACTCGTGGAAAGCCCTTGGTCCGCCGGACTCAGGGCAAACGCTTATGCCCTTGCACTACATATTGCCAACGCCGCGCAGCCTGGTCTATGTTTCAGCCGTGTCGATCGTCAGACACTTGAACACTTATAAAAAGCTGCACGTAATCCGGCGCTCAGCCGCGGGGATCAGGAGACCGACCATGAATAGCACCACCCACGACCGGACAGTCAGACCGACGCCGGGATTTTTCTCCAAGGAAGCAACCATCGCCGGGCCGGGATTCTCGCGATGGATGGTGCCGCCTGCGGCGCTCGCCGTGCACTTGTGTATCGGGCAGGCGTATGCGTTTTCCGTATTCAACGCGCCGCTCACGAAGGTGATCGGCATTACGCAATCGGCCCCGGACGACTGGTCGCTCACCACGCTCGGCTGGATCTTCTCGCTCGCGATCGTTTTCCTTGGTTTATCGGCGGCGTTCGCTGGCAAATGGCTGGAGAAAGTCGGCCCGCGCCGCACGATGTTCACCGCAGCCTGTTGCTTCGGCGGCGGATTTCTGGTCGCGGCAGCGGGGGTTTACCTGCATCAGATCGTGCTTGTGTATCTCGGCTACGGCGTGATCGGCGGCATTGGACTCGGCCTCGGCTACGTGTCGCCCGTCTCGACTCTGATCCGCTGGTTTCCGGACCGTCGCGGCATGGCGACCGGCATGGCCATCATGGGTTTCGGCGGCGGCGCGATGATCGCCGCGCCCGCCTCGGTCGCGTTGATGAACCACTTCAAGACCGCGACAAGCAACGGCGTGGCGGAGACGTTTCTAGTTCTTGGCGTGGTGTACTTCATCTCGATGACCATCGGCGCGCTCGCGATCCGCGTGCCGCATCCCGACTGGAAGCCGGTGGGCTGGACGCCACCGACCGTCGCAAGCAAGCTCATCACGCGCAATCACGTCCACATCGACCAGGCGCTGAGAACGCCGCAGTTCTACCTGCTCTGGCTAGTCCTTTTCTTGAACGTGACAGCGGGTATCGGTGTGCTCGGGCAAGCCTCGGTGATGATCCAGGAAAGCTTCAAGACGTCGATTACCGCAGCCGCCGCCGCGGGCTTCGTCGGACTGCTCTCGCTCTTCAATATGGGCGGGCGCTTCGTGTGGGCGTCGGCATCCGACTGGCTTGGCCGCAAGAACACGTATTTCGTGTTTTTCGCGCTCGGCGCGGTGCTTTACTTCCTCGTGCCGCAGTTCGCGCAGAGCGGCAACATCGCGCTCTTCGTGCTTGCCTACGGCGTGATTCTCTCGATGTACGGCGGCGGTTTCGCGACCATCCCCGCGTATCTCGCGGACCTGTTCGGCACGGCGTTCGTCGGCGGCATTCATGGCCGCTTGCTGACAGCGTGGGCCGCCGCCGGTATCGCCGGTCCGGTGCTCGTGAACTACATCCGCGCGTATGAAGTGGCGCGCGGCGTGCCGAAAGCCGATGCCTACACGTTGACGCTGCACATCATGGCGGGACTGCTCGTGGCGGGATTCATCTGCAATCTGCTGCTGCGCCGCGTGCATGACAAACATCACATGAGCGCGTCTGCGCTTGCCGCAAAATAAAGACGGGGAGATTGCGATGAATGCCACTGAAGAACTGAACGCGCATCCGAGCAACAAGCTGCTGCTCGCGGTTTTCTGGATCTACGTGCTGGCACCGCTCGCGTGGGGTATCGTGAATACGATCACGCAGGCGATGAAGCTGTTCGGCTGATAGCAAAAACGGGCGCCGTCGAGGCGCCCGCTTCACTACGCTACGAGAGGTGATGCACCTCCTGCAGCCCGAAGACCGGCGTCGGCAGCCCTTCCATCCGCGCCTTCAATTGCAGCGACAGATATTGCGAGTAATGCCGCGACTGGTGCAGGTTGCCGCCATGGAACCACAACGCCTGCTGCTGCGTCGGCTTCCACATGTTGCGCAGTTCGCCTTCCCAGGGACCCGGATCTTTAGTCGTTGCCGAGCCGAGTCCCCACACCTTGCCGACCTTGTCCGCAACTTCTTTCGAGATCAGGTCCGCCGCCCAGCCGTTCATCGATCCGTAACCGGTTGCATACACAACTACATCCGCTTCCAGTTCGGTGCCGTCCGAAAGCACGACCGAGCGCTCCTTCAGTTCCTTCACGTCCACGCCGCTTTTCAGCTTGATCTTGCCGTCCGCGACGAGTTCGGACGCGCCCACATCGATGTAGTAACCCGAGCCGCGCCGCAGATACTTCATGAACAGCCCGGAATCGTCGTCGCCGAAATCGAGCATGAAGCCGCTCTTTTTCAGGCGGTCGTAGAACTCGGCGTCCTCGTCGCGAATCGTGTTGAAGACCGGCACCTGGAACTCGTGCAGGATCTTGTACGGGATCGACGCAAACGTAAGATCGGCCTTTCCGGTCGTCATGCCGGCGGCGACCGCGCGTTCCGAATAGAGGTCGCCCAGCGCGTGCTCCATCAGCGACGCCGACTTCACGATATGTGTCGACGAACGCTGCACCATCGTCACGTCCACGCCCGCTTCCCATAGCGCCGCGCAAATATCGTGGGACGAATTATTCGCGCCGATCACCACGACCTTCTTGTCGCGATAAGCGTCCGGCCCCGGATGCTGCGACGAGTGATGCTGCTCGCCCTTGAACACGTCCATACCCTTGAACGCAGGAATATTCGCTTTGCCCGACATGCCGGTTGCAAGCACGAGTTGCCTCGGGCGCAAGGTCATCTCCTCGCCGCCGCGTTCGACCACAACGATCCACTCGCCCGCGTCGTCGTCGTAGCGCGCGGACTTGCATACGGTCGATCCCCAGTAATTCAGCTCCATGACCTTCGTGTACATCTCCAGCCAGTCGCCGATCTTGTCCTTCGGCGTGAAGACCGGCCAGTTATCCGGAAACGGCAGATACGGCAAATGGTCGTACCACACCGGATCATGCAGGCAGAGCGACTTATAGCGCTTCCGCCACGCATCGCCGGGGCGCTCGTTCTTGTCGATGATGATGGCCGGCACGCCCAGTTGCCGCAGCCTCGCACCGAGCGCGATGCCGCCCTGCCCGCCGCCCACCACCAGACAATACGGCTGCCGTTCGCGGCCGAGTTCCGTCAACTCCGCCTCGCGCTCCTCCTTCCAGCTCTTGCGCTCCGTACGCACGCCGTGTACCGCGCCCATCGGCCGCTGCGTGCCCTTGGGTTCCTCATGGCCCTTCAGTTCGCTCATCGTCGTGAGGAGCGTCCAGATGCGTCCGTCCTTCAGTCGTATGAAGCCCGTACCGCGCGCCACTTCCGTCTCGAACGCGATCCAGCTTTGGGTCACGCCGCCCGCGTCGCTCGCGTGTTCGTCCGGGGCGATGCGAAAGTTCGACGGCCGCACCGCGCCGCTCGCGACTTGCGCGTCGAGCATCGCGGCAATCTGGTCAGGGCCTTCGAGCGTCTTGATGTTCCAGGTGAACGTGACGAGATCGCGCCAGAAGCAATCCGGATCGAACAGTTCGACCGCCTTCTTCGTATCGCGGTCCCGCAATGCTGCTTCGAGACGTTCCAGGACACCGGACACTTGCTGGTCCGGGTTGTTGTCTTGCTCAGACATGGTCGCTCCTCCACGATGAATGGATGTTGATTTTGATGCTGAGAAACGGGTGCATAGCCCGTGGGTTTTTTTTATCTTCGTTGCCTTCGATCTGTTCGCCGGCGGGTTGTTGGTTTGCATCGCTTGGGGTCTGTTGGTTACACCGTCGGGTTGCCTTACGCTTCTTGTGAACTTGCGTTCATGTAGGTCTATTAGCACGCCGCTATGCGCGGCAGCAGTCACTTTCTTTGGCTAGCTGCAAAGAAAGTAACCAAAGAAAGCAGCTTATCCGCCTAAGTGTCCACCACTCATAACCTCACGGATAGGCGCGCAAGCTGACTCGGCTAACTCGCAGTTCAGGGTATTGGCACAGCGCCTGTCAGTTCCATCCTCGCTGCGCTCGGACGACGGGCATATCTAAAACCATCGGTTTGGTTTGATTTGGTTTATTCGGTTATGCCTTACCGGCAGGCACTTCGTGCCTGCTGGGATGAATGAGCGGCTCCACTCTGTCTTGTGGTGCGATGGCCGAATCAGCTTGCGCACCACTCCGGGTTAATGCCAGTGGTGGACACTTAGACGGTCACGCTGCTTTCTTTGGTTACTTTCTTTGCAGCAGCAAAGAAAGTGACTGCTGCCGCGCACAGCGGCGTGCTAATAAACCTACATGAAAGCAAGTTCCCAGAAAGCACAGGCCAACAAAAGCAACGCGCCAGCAAAACAAACCGTGCAAATTCCCAAGAAGCACAAGCAAACACCCACCAACCCAACCGCCCCGGTTACCTCCTGTGCGGCGGCAAAATCCCATACTTAGCGATCCGCCGATACAACGTCGCCCGCGAGATCCCAAGCCGCTGGGCTGCCAACTGTGGCCGCCACTTGGCCTCGGTCAGCGCCGCGACGATGCGCGTTCGAAGCGCTTCCGCTTCGACGCCAAGCGTGGGCGCATTCAACACCGGCGATGTCACGCGACGATCAGAAAGAGTCGCACGCAACGGCGCGCGCACACGCGCATGCAACGACGAGCCTGAGGAAAGAATGCGAAACGATACGAACTCGCGGCCCGGACGGCCATCGAGCAGACGCTCCGGCGCAAGATCGAACAATTCGCTCGCGTGCGAGCCAGGCTCGCTTAAGGCCGTCACGCATTCGCGCGCGCGCCGGTTCGCCGCGACCACGACACCACGAGCATCGAAGGCGATCAGAATTTCAGGCTGCGCCTCGACGTAATGGCGGTTGCGATGCGCGAGCAACACCCAGCAATCGGACGTTGCGTTCAAAAAGTAGCCATCCTCGATCAGGATCGCGCTCTGACGCACTAGCTGGTTGATGAGGCGCTGGCTCGCGCGGTCGTCGGGCGAACGCACGGCGGATGCATCCAGCACGCCGATCAGTTCGCCGTTCGGCGCGAAGATCGGCGATGCGCTGCAGGTGAGCGTCGTGAATGCCGCGCGAAAATGATCGATCTTGTGCACGGTGATCGGCGCGCGATCGAGCAGCACACTCGCGATGCCGCACGTGCCTTCCTCGTGCTCCGCCCAGCACGATCCCGCATACAGTCCCGCGCGTTTGAAATCGTGACGGCGTTCGCGATCAACGCGATAGTCGATCGTCACGCCGAAGGAGTCGGTCAGCATCACGCAGTAATCGTCTTCGCGGATCATGTCGTGAAGGCGCGTCAGGCACTGGCCCGACGCGCGCAAAAACGCATCTTCACGCTGCTGGATCTGGCGCAGTTCCGGCGACGTGAGCACGCGCGGACCGATGGTTGCGCCGGGATCGAGATGATGCTGTTCGAGCGAACGCCGGTACGACAGCGCAAGACGCCGCGACTCGTCGCCGGGACGCGTGACGCGGCCTTCAATCACATTGCGCACGCGGTCGATATGAAGGGTCTGCGAAACATACGGCATGACAGCTCTCCCCGGCGTTTACCCGATCGGCCCGAAAATGCCGATGGCCGATTTTTATCACACAGGGATGGGCGAGACACACTGCAGTGCAGCATCGGCGCAATTGAGACGATCGTCTCAACGCAGCACTATTTCACCGGACCGGGCCGGTCGTTACGGTCAAGGCTAAAGACCCGCGCGATCATGCCGTCGACCATGCGGAAGAATCCCTCCGCGCCGTATCCGGCTAGAAAAGCGATCCCCGACGCAGTCAACGTGAGCACGCCCGATCCCGAACTCACCTGCGTCGCGACCGTGGTCGGACTGAAGAAGAGGCCGACCGCGACGCCTGCCATCAACCCGAGCGGAATGCGCAAGAACGCAAGCGCTTCGTCGCGCGGCGAGAGCACGCTCGCCGCGATTTTGTCGCCGACACCTCGCAGCATCGACGCAATGGTCCCGACCAGCCCGAACAGAATCGGCAACACATAAGTCGCGTACGTGGACAACACGAGCGTGATCGATTGAATATCTTCCTGAGCGGCATAGATATCGGGCGCGTCGGCGCTGTCCGGAACATCGGCCGTCTTCGCCGCGCCTTTCGGTTCTTCTTTCACGGCCGGCGCCGGCTTCCTGCCGCAGCCGAGTTTTTCGTAGCCAAGCTCCGAAGGAAACGCCTTGATAAGCCAGCGCGACGGCGCATTGGTCGCGAACATGCACGCGTCGGCGATGGTCTTCACGTAGCGCGCCTGAACGTAAGACCATTCGTTGCACAACTGGTTGATCTCGCTTCCTTCCTTCTTCACGTTGTCCGCGTTGCAGGTCGCGAAGATCGAATCGCGGGCCGCCACGCCCTTGCCGGCGCCCTCCTTATCGAGCGCCGTATAAATTTGCGCGGTCGTCGCCAGCACGCTCTTGCGGCCTTCCTCGAAGCGCGTTGTGATCTGCACGCCGTAGGCGACGTACCACAGCGAAATCGCCGCGAGCACCGTGCAGAACACGCCGAGATACGTCGTCGCGCGATGCACCTTGCGATACCGCCGCGCGCTTCTGTAAAGCCCCGGATACGCTTCTTTGGCCACCGAAATGCGCGTTTGCGGACCGCCGGTCTCGATCTTGTCCGCGAATACGAGCGAACCGGTCGGCTCGATGAAGCTATACGTGTAAGCGATGGTCATGCCGCGCGCCGGATACGCGAGCGAGGACAGCTTGTCCTTCACGAGCAGGAGCAGCGTGGCGTCGGCGGCGCGCAGGGCGCCGTGAGGGTCGGGCGGATAGCGCAGCTTGCAAATGTATTCGATGGTTTCGAACGCGCTCAGCGTTTCGTTCGGCGCATCCGGCTTGGGAATTTTCAGATCGATGCTGCCGATATGCACGTCCGGACGGCCCGAAATGAAATCGAGCAGCAGATACACCTCGTTGAGCTCACGCTTGAAGATGAGTTCATCGAACGAACTTGACGCGTCCTTCACAGGGACCATGTTCATCGGCTGCCTCGATCGGTTCGGATTGACCAGCATCGTTTCGACTGACGAATGCGCTGCTCTGATGCGCAATCCGCCCGCTGTTTAAAACGAAATGCGTGACGCACTTTTAAACGAACGCTCGCTTAAGCTCGAGCAAACAGCCCGCATCCTCGATGCTAAAATACTGTACATGCATACAGCCACCGAACTCTCCGCGCCTCTCGCCTACACCGTCGCCGTGCGCGCGCTGTGCGAATTCACGGCGAAACGCGGCGATCTCGACTTGCGCTTCACGCCTTCGCCCACGGCCCTGGAAGGCATCGTCGGACATGGTGTGGTCACGGCGCGCCGCCATGCGGGTTATCAGACCGAAATCACGCTGTCCGAGCAGATTGGAACGCTACTCGTACGCGGCCGCGCAGACGGTTACGATCCGGCCACGAACCGGCTCGAAGAAATCAAAACGCATCGCGGCAAACTCGACGCAATGCCCGAGAATCACCGGCATTTGCACTGGGCGCAGGTTCGCGTCTACGGCTGGCTGATGTGCAAGAAACTCGGTCTCGCGGAAATAGAACTGGCGCTTGTCTACTTTGATATCACAAGCCAGCGCGAAACCGTGCTGCTCGAAACGCAAACGGCCGCGTGGCTGCGCGAGCACTTTGAGCATCACTGCGCACGTTTCGTCGCGTGGGCGGCGCAGGAATTGCAACATCGCGGCGAGTGCGCCGCCGCGCTCACCGCGCTTGCTTTTCCGCATGGCGCGTTTCGCCCCGGACAACGCGAACTCGCGGAAGCGGTCTATCGCTCGGCGATCAAAGAGCGATGCCTGCTCGCGCAAGCGCCGACGGGTATCGGCAAGACCGTGGGCACGCTCTTTCCGCTGCTTAAAGCGTGGCCGGGCCAGCAACTCGACAAAATCTATTTCCTGACCGCGAAAACAGCGGGCCGTCAGCTTGCGCTCGATGCAATGGCAACACTCGATACCCCGTTGCGCGTGCTCGAACTCGTCGCCCGCGACAAGGCCTGCGAGCATCCCGACCGCGCTTGTCACGGCGAGTCGTGTCCGCTTGCTCGCGGCTTTTACGATCGACTTCCTGCGGCGCGCGCGGCGGCGCTGGATCGCGTCACGCTAGACCGCCAAGCGGTGCGCGAAACCGCGCTTGCGCACGACGTGTGCCCGTATTACCTCGCGCAGGAACTCGCGCGATGGAGCGACGTGATCGTCGGCGACTACAACTATTACTTCGACACGAGCGCGATGCTGTTCGCACTCGCCGAGGCGAACCGCTGGCGCGTGAGCGTGCTTGTCGATGAAGCGCACAACCTCGTCGAGCGTGCGCGCGGCATGTATTCCGCCACGCTCGATCAAGCCGCGTTCCAGGCCGTGCGCCGCCGCGCGCCGTCCATTCTGAAACGCGCATTCGATCGCGTGAATCGCGCGTGGAATGCGCTGACCCGCGAGCAGACCGAAGAATACGTGGTCCACGCCGCGTTGCCGGAGCGATTGATCGACGCGCTCGAACAGGCCATTTCGCTCGTCACCGAGAGTCTCGCGGAGCAACCCGACGTTATCGAACCGGACACGTTGCGGTTCTATTTCGACGCGATGCATTTCGTGCGTATTGCGGAAAAATTCGACACCCATTCCATCTTCGATATCTCGCTCAACGGTCGCCAAACCACGCTATGCGTGCGTAACGTCGTGCCCGCGCCGCATCTTCGCCCACGGCTCGCGCGCGCGCATTCCGTCGCGCTTTTTTCCGCTACGCTTACGCCCGCCGCGTTTTACGCGGACACCCTGGGATTACCCGAATCCTGCGCGCGTATCGATGTCGCCTCGCCGTTCCGGACCGAGCAATTGCAGGTCAAAGCCGTCGCCGATATCTCGACGCGCTTTCGCGATCGCGCGCAATCCGTCGCGCAAGTGGCCGATCTGATCGCCGCGCAATACGCGCGCATGCCCGGCAATTACCTGAGTTTTTTCAGCAGCTTCGACTATCTCGCGCAAGTCGCGGCCGAGCTTTCGGCACGCCATCCCGCCGTGCCGTTCTTCGCACAATCGCGTGCGATGCGCGAAGCCGAACAGCAAGCGTTCCTCGCGCGCTTTACGCCGGAGAGCCGCGGCATCGGCTTCGCCGTGCTCGGCGGCGCGTTTGGCGAGGCGATCGATTTGCCGGGCGCGCGGTTGATCGGCGCGTTCGTCGCAACGCTCGGGTTGCCGCAACTAAATCCCGTCAATCAGCAGATGAAAGCGTTAATGCAGCAGGCATTCGGCGCGGGATACGACTACACGTATCTTTTTCCAGGCTTGCAGAAAGTCGTACAGGCGGCGGGCCGCGTGATTCGCGGACCGCTCGACAGCGGCGTGGTGTATCTGATCGACGACCGTTTCGCGCGGCCCGAGGTGCGACGCCTTTTGCCGCCGTGGTGGCGCGTGGATATCGTTCGCGGCCTGACGTACAAGGGTTAACCGGCCACGCGCGGGTATCGGGTTTGCTCCTATGATGAACCTCATAAAACCTATACCGTCGCACAGGAGCCCGCCATGTCCGTTCAGGACGCCATCACCATTCTTCAGGCCGATCACCGCGCGTTCGAACAGCTTTTCGATGCGTTCGAACGCGCGGACAAGAACGATCTCGAACGCAAATCCACCATCGTGCAGCGCACTTGCGAGTTGCTCGCGATTCATGCGCTCGTCGAAGAGGAATTGCTGTATCCCGCCGCCAAGGAAGCGCTCGACCTCAAAGGCCGCGACGACGTTCTCGAAGCGGAAGTCGAGCACTATCTCGTCAAGTCGCTGATCGAAAAATTCGCGCTGCTCAAAGCGGGTGAGGAAGGCTTCGACGCTACCTTCAAGGTGCTGACGGAAAACGTCAGCCATCACGTCAAGGAAGAGGAAGACGACCTGTTTCCAAAGCTCCGCAAGACAAAACTCGACCTCGTTGCGATCGGCGAAAAGATCGTGGCGCGCAAGGCCGCGATGCAATCGCGCCTGACCGCAGTCGCCACGGCGACCGCGCGCTAGACGCCGCTTGGCGCCGTCTGATCGAATTCGAGCGCAAGTCCCGGAGTGCGAGCGCGGCGCGCGTGCCGCACACTGTTCGCATCGACTTCGGAGAGACGCAATGAATCTGGCTTTGGAACACACGCCGGGCACGGAAAAAATCGAGGAAAGGATTGCGGCTATCGATTGGGCTGGTGTGGCAGATGAACTCGACCGCTATGGCGCGGCCCCGCTCCCGCGTCTGCTCACGGCCGCCGAGTGCGGCGCGATGACGGCCCTGTATAAGCGCGATGCGTTGTTTCGCAGCCGTGTCGTGATGGAGCGTTACGGCTTCGGACGCGGCGAGTACCGGTATTTCGCGTATCCGCTGCCCGATATCGTCGATACGCTGCGCAGCGGGCTTTATCCACGGCTTGTGTCAGTTGCCAACCGTTGGAACGAAATCATGGGCGTGGAGGCGCGATATCCGTCGCTACACGCCGATTTCATCGACCGCTGTCACGCAGCCGGACAGACGCGTCCGACGCCGTTGATCCTTCAATATCGCGAAGGCGATTACAACTGTCTGCATCAGGATTTATACGGCGAACACGTGTTTCCGCTGCAGGTCGCCATTCTGCTGTCCGCACCGAACCGCGATTTTACCGGCGGCGAATTCGTGATGACGGAACAGCGGCCGCGCATGCAATCGCGTGCGGAAGTGGTGCCGCTTCAGCAAGGCGACGCCGTGGTATTTGCCGTGCATCATCGCCCGGTGAAGGGTACGCGCGGGGCGTATCGCGTGAATTTGCGGCATGGCGTGAGCCGGTTGCGCTCGGGGCATCGGCATACGCTCGGCGTGATTTTTCACGACGCCGAATGATGCCCCGCGTGATTTAAGCGCGACACGTAGCCCACTTATTCGTTTTCGTCGAAGTAGTGGCCGAAGCGCGCCTGCTTGGTTTTGATGTAACGCTCGTTTTCCTCGCGCATCGGAATGGCGAGCGCGACGCGTTCGCACACGGGAATGTCGTGCTTGAGCAGCGTGTCGAATTTCGACGGATTGTTGCTCATCAGACGCACGGATTTCACGTTCAGCGCGCGCAGGATCGCGGCGGCCGAATCGTATTCGCGGGCGTCGTCGGGGAGACCGAGATGCAGGTTCGCGTCCACGGTGTCCAGTCCCTGCTCTTGCAGCGCATACGCGCGGATCTTGTTCGCGAGGCCGATTCCGCGCCCTTCGTGACCGCGCAGATACAGCAAGATGCCGCGATCTTCCGCCGCGATATAGCGCAGCGCGAGATCGAGTTGCTCGCCGCAATCGCAGCGGTACGAGCCGAATACGTCGCCCGTCACGCACTCCGAATGGAGCCGCGTGAGCACGGACTCGCCGTTCTTCACGTCGCCCATGACGAACACGATGTGCTCGATGTCCGTGCGCTTGACGCGATACACATACGACGTGAACGTGCCGTAGCGAGTGGGAATGGTCGCGGTCGCGGCCAACTCGACGTCTTCCTGCGGCGCGCATTCGCCAAAGCGCGGCGCGGCATGGTGGATGTCGTGGGCGGCGGGTGCATCGTGTGATTCGGAAGCGGTTTTCATGTTATTTCGGCAGTTCTGCGCAGCGAGTCTGTGAGGCGCCGGATGAAGGCCGCCCGGGACGCCATGTTAAAGCCGGCGGGGAATCTTTGCTGACTCGTTTGCAAGCTCCCCGGCATCGAAGCCTGATTTTACCTGCCGCGCTCGTGTTCGCGTTCTGTGCGCGCGTTTTCATTACCGTGCCGCGCGCAACACACCTTCGCGCAAAATTAAGCACGGGTTACAGTAGGGTCCATCCTCAACTTCAGCGGACCCACGAAAATTGTCCAGATCCCTTACTTCGCAACGCCTGCGCATCCGCTCGATCAACACCGTCGCCGTCTCGCTCCTGCTCGGTTTGAGCAGCGTTACCGGCGTTGCGGCAGCGGCGTCCAAAACGCTCGTGTTCTGCTCCGAAGGAAGTCCGGCGGGCTTCGATTCCGCGCAATACACGACCAGCACGGACTTCGACGCGGGCGCGCATGCGGTGTACGACACGCTCGTCGAATTCAAGCGCGGCTCGCTCGATCTCGTGCCGGGACTGGCCGAAAAGTGGGACGAGTCGCCTGATGCGAAGACCTTCACGTTTCATCTGCGCCACGGCGTGAAGTTTCAGAATACGGCGTACTTCAAGCCCACCCGCGATTTCAACGCCGACGACGTGGTCTTTACGTTCAAGCGGATGATCGACCCGAACGATCCGTTCCAGAAAGCGCACCCGGTCAGCTTTCCGTATCTGAGCGATCTCGGCTACGACAAGAACATCGCGTCGGTCGAAAAGCTCGACGATTACACCGTGCGCTTCACGCTCAAGACGCCCGACGTCGTGTTCGTGCGCAACATCGCGATGGAGTTCGCGTCGATCGTCTCGGCCGAATACGCCGCGCAGCTGCTCAAGGAAGGCAAGCCCGAGGACATCAACCAGAAGCCGGTCGGCACCGGTCCGTTCGTGTTCCGCGACTACCAGAAGGACGCGACCATCCGCTACGACGCGAATCCGACCTTCTGGAACCGCAAGGACGTGCACATCGACAAGCTCGTCTTCTCGATCACCCCGGACGCCGCCGTGCGGATGCAAAAACTCGCGAGCGGCGAATGCCAGTTGACCGCGTTCGCGCGCCCGGCCGATATCGAGGCGACGCGCAAGAATCCGAGCTTGACCGTGCTGTCGGGCGTCGGCTTCAATGTGGCCTATGTCGGCTATAACACGCAGCACAAGCCGCTCGACAACGTGCTCGTGCGCCGCGCGCTCGACATGGCTGTCGACAAGCAGGCGATTCTGAAAACCGTCTATGAAGGCTCGGCGACCATCGCGACGAATCCGATGCCGCCGTCGCAATGGTCGTACAACAAGGCGCTGAAGGACGCGCCGCGCGATCCGGCGAAGGCGCGCGAACTGCTGAAAGAAGCCGGATTTCCGAACGGTTTCACCATCACGCTCTGGGCGATGCCGGTGCAGCGCGGCTACAACCCGAACGCGCGGCTGATGGCGCAGTTGATCCAGTCGGATTGGGCGAAGATCGGCGTGAAGGCGAACATCGTGAGCTACGAGTGGGCCGAGTACAACAAGCGCGCGAAGCAGGACGGCGAGCACGACGCCATCCTGTATGGCTGGCTAGGGGACAACGGCGATCCGGACAACTGGCTCGGCACGACGCTCGGCTGCGACGCCGTCCACGGCAGCAACATGGCGAAATGGTGCAACAAGCAGTTCGACGATCTGCTTGCAAAGGCGCGTCTCATCACCGACCAAAACGCGCGCACCAAGCTTTACGAGCAGGCGCAAGTGGTCTTCAAGGACCAGGTGCCGTACACGCCGATCGTCCACGCCAATGCCTATCAGCCCATCTCGAAGCGCGTGAAGGGCTACGAGATCAGCCCGCTCGGCGGTCATCGCTTCGACGGCATCACGCTCGACTGACGCCGCCGTCTTTCTATCTCCGATTCAGCGGGGATTTTCGAAGTCGCCGGGGCTTTCGTCGGAGGCCCGCCAGTCGGGCTTCCTCTCCTGACTGGCTGCCTGCAATCCGGCGCGCACGCCTTCTGCATCGAAATCGGACGTGTAGACCGGGCTTGCGGGCTGCTGACGCCACGATTCATCGAGCGTGCCCGCATCCACCGCGTCGAAACCGACCTCGCCGACCAGTTTCATCACGACCGCCTTCGCCGCCGGATCGTCGCCCGCAACCGGCAACGCGACGCGTCCCGGCGTGCCGTCCGGCGCGCCCTTGTTGCGCAGATGCGCGGCGTAGATATTGTTGAACGCCTTCACCACGGGCCGGCCGATCTGCTGCGACACCCAGCGGCTTTCGGTTGCGCCCTGCTCGATCCCGTCGATCCGACCGTCGCGCTGACGCGGATAGTAATTGCCGGTATCGATCACGATCACATCCGATGGCAAATCCGCGAACAGGTCATGCGGCAGATTCGGCACCTTGGCCTCGGGAATCGTCACGACAACCACCTGCGCGCCGGCCACGACCTCCGCAAGCTCGGCGGGCGTGGCGCCGGTTTCTTTTGCCACATCGCCCAAGGTATCGGGCCCTCGCGAATTCCCGATCCGCACGTCATGCCCATGTTCGACGAACCTGAGCGCCAGCACCTGTCCAATATTTCCCGCGCCGATAATGCCGATCTTCATACCGCCTCCTGGTTGTGAACCGAACGCCGCCATTGCTCGCGGCAGCACGTTCATGTTAAAACGCGCGCGAAAACGGCGCAGGCTGGTCCGCGATAGCCAAACCCAATGACACCGATTGACGCAATCGAATTTCAAAAGCGATAGTTTTCGCTCATAATGGCTCCACTGCTTCAAAACGCTGCATTAATCTTCATCACCCCAACGATCCAAACAAGGAACTCGTAAATGCCGATCATCAATACCCAAGTCAAACCGTTCAAGGCAACCGCTTATCACAACGGCGATTTCGTGACCGTTACCGACGAAAACCTCAAGGGAAAATGGTCCGTCGTCGTGTTCTATCCGGCCGACTTCACGTTTGTCTGCCCGACCGAACTGGGTGACCTGGCCGACCGCTACGCTGAATTCCAGAAGCTCGGCGTCGAAATCTACGGCGTGTCGACCGACTCGCACTTCACGCACAAGGCATGGCACGACACGTCGGACACGATCAGCAAGATCAAGTATCCGATGATCGGCGATCCGACGCTGGCAATCTCGCGCAACTTCGACGTTCTGATCGAAGAAGAAGGCATGGCGCTGCGCGGCACGTTCGTGATCAACCCGGAAGGCGAGATCAAGCTGTGCGAAGTGCACGACAACGGCATCGGCCGTGACGCGGGCGAACTGCTCCGCAAGGTTCAGGCCGCGCAATACGTCGCGTCGCATCCGGGCGAAGTCTGCCCCGCCAAGTGGACGCCGGGCGCTGAAACGCTGACGCCGTCGCTCGACCTGGTCGGCAAGATCTAAGCTTCACGCTTTAAGTTGCACAACGTCCGGACCCGTTCGGGTCCGGACTTCTCGCCTCACCTTGACGAGGCAGACCATCGCCACGCTCAACACCTCCTCGCTGAAGGAATCGGACTCGCCATGCTCGACGCCAATCTCAAGACTCAGTTGAAAGCCTATCTGGAAAAGGTCAGCCGGCCGATCGAGATCGTCGCTTCGCTCGACGACTCCGCGAAATCGGCCGAATTGCAAGACCTCCTGCGCGAAATCGCTACGCTGTCGGACCGCATCGCGGTGATCGAAAAGCGCGACGACGCAGAACGCACGCCCTCGTTTTCCATCGGCGAGCCGGGCAAGGCTGCGGGCATCCGCTTCGCGGGCATCCCGATGGGCCACGAATTCACGTCGCTGGTGCTGGCGCTGCTGCAAGTGGGCGGCCACCCGGTCAAGCTCGACGATGCGGTGATCGAACAGATCCGCAATCTCGACGGCGACTATCAGTTTGAAACGTACATCTCGCTCTCATGCCAGAACTGCCCGGAAGTCGTGCAGGCGCTGAACGTGATGAGCATCATCAATCCGCGTATCCGCCAGGTCACGATCGACGGCGCGCTGTTCCAGGGCGAAGTCGAAGCGCGCCAGATCATGGCCGTGCCGACCGTCTACATGAACGGCGAAGTGTTCGGCCAGGGCCGCACGGGCGTGAAGGAAATCCTCGCGAAGCTCGACAGCAATGCGGGCGCGCGCGCTGCGAAGGCGCTGGAAAACAAGCCGGTATTCGACACGCTGATCGTCGGCGGCGGACCGGCGGGCGCGGCGGCGGCGATCTACTCGGCGCGCAAGGGCATCACGACGGGCGTCGTGGCGGAACGCTTCGGCGGCCAGGTGCTGGATACGCTCGCCATCGAAAATTTCGTATCGGTGACGGAAACGGAAGGACCGAAATTCGCGACCGCGCTGGAACAGCACGTGAAGACCTACGACGTCGACATCATGGACGTCCAGCGCGCCGACGCGCTGATTCCGGGCCGCATCCACGAGGTGCGCCTTGCGAACGGCGCGGTGCTGAAGGCCAAAACCATCGTGCTCGCGACCGGCGCGCGCTGGCGTGAAATCAACGTGCCGGGCGAGCGCGAATACCGCAATCACGGCGTGGCGTACTGCCCGCATTGCGACGGCCCGCTCTTCAAGGGCAAGCGCGTCGCGGTGATCGGCGGCGGCAATTCGGGCGTCGAAGCCGCCATCGACCTCGCGGGTATCGTGAGCGCGGTGACGCTGATCGAATTCGGCGCGGAACTGCGTGCCGACGCCGTGCTGCAAAAGAAGCTGCGCAGCCTGAAAAACGTCACTATCGTGACCGAGGCGCAAACCACGGAAATCACCGGCGACGGCAAGAAGGTCAACGGTATCGTGTACAAGGATTTGCGCACGGGCGACGCGAAAAAGATCGAACTGGAAGGCGTTTTCGTGCAGATCGGGCTCGTGCCGAACACCGAATGGCTCAAGGGCACGGTCGAACTGTCGCGGCACGGCGAGATCGTCGTGGATGCGCGTGGCGCGACCTCCGTCCCCGGCGTGTTCGCGGCGGGCGACGTCACCACGGTGCCGTTCAAGCAGATCGTGATTGCTGTCGGCGAAGGGGCGAAAGCGTCGCTCGGCGCGTTCGATTACCTGATCCGCAACTCGGTCGCGGCCGAAGCGGAAGTGCAGGAAGCGGCGGGCGTGGAAGCGTAAAAGGCCTCTGACGCTAGCCACAAAAAGCGGCGAACGGTTTTTCCGTTCGCCGCTTTTTTATGCGCGAATCACACTTCGGGATCGAGTTTGATCGCGTAGAGCGAGCGGCCGTCGAGATCGTGGATAGACACCGTCATCGCGCGGCTCGCCGGGTCGATTTTCGCGCGGCCGTAGTATTGCTGCTTGGCCGCCGGCGACTGATTTTGCGGATTATTCGCGGGCACGCTCACGTAGCGCACTTCGGGGCCGAACGTCATGTCGGTTTCATTCGGCCCGAACGTACCCGCGTTCAGCGGACCGCCGACGAATTCCCAGAACGGCTTGAACTCCGTGAACTTCGCGCGCGACGGATGATAATGCGCCGCCTGCGCGTAATGAACGTCGGCGGTCACCCACACCACGTTCTGGATATCTTCCTGCTTGATGAAGCGCAGTATTTCCATCAGTTCGAGTTCGCGTCCCGACGGCGCGCCGTTATCGGCGTTCGCCCACGCCTCGAACGTGCCCTTCGGCACATCGGGATTCAGGTCGGGCACGACGAGCGAGATCGGCATGTCGCTCGCGATCACCTTCCACGTCGCCTTCGATTGTTTCAGCGATGCCGTCAGCCACGCGGTCTGACGGGGGCCGAGAAACGCGGATTCCCGATCGAGCCGCGTTTGCGTATTCGGCGAATTCGGCCCGCGATAACTGCGTTCGTCGAGCATGAAAACGTCGAGCAGCGGCCCGAACTGAAAGCCGCGATAAATCTGCTCGGGATCGAGCTGATTGATGCGGAACGGGTTGTATTCGAACATCGCCTGCTTCGCGCGCGCCGCGAGCAGCGACACGTTGCGCTCCTGATAGCGCTTCTCAGCCGCGCCGATCTTCTGCCCCGGATACCAGTTGTTGCGCACTTCGTGGTCGTCCCACTGCACGAGAAACGGCACTTCCGCCATGAAACGGCGCTTGCTGGCGTCGAGCTGGTTGTACGCGAACGCGCCGCGATAATCGTCGAGCGTCTGTGCGACGTGCGACTTCGCCTCGGTCACGAGGTTCGTCCAGATCGTGCCGTCCGGTAGTTTGACCTCGGCCTCGATCGGGCCATCGGCGTAAATCTGGTCGCCGGAATGGATGAAGAAATCCGGCGCTTCGCGACGCATCGCCTCGTACACGCGATACCCGCCGAAACGCTCGTTGATGCCCCAGCCCTGGCCCGCTTCGTCGCCTGAAAAGACGAACGTGACCGGCTGATCGGCGCGCACGCGCGCGGTACGAAAGCGCCCGGCAACCGGCTCGCTCACGGCTTTTTCGTCGGTCAGACTCTGAAAGCGCACGCGATAAAAAATGTCCGCGCCGGGCGGCAGTCCGGTCAGATCCATGCGCGACGTGAAGTCGCTGCTGTCGAGCGCCGCCGGGCCGATGCGCCGCTCGAAGGTCGCGAACGTTTCGCTCGTCGAATAATCGACGATCATCCGCGAAGGCCGGTCCGTGCGGCTCCAGACGATACCGCTCGTGGCCGTGGTGTCGCCCGACATCACGCCGCCGGGCAATTGCGGGCGCAAGCGCTCGGAGGTGACCACCGCAGGCGCGACGCCTTCTGCAAGCACATCGCCGATACGCGAGCCGGCGAGCCCGACGCCCGCCACAGAAACGAGACCTTTGAGCCAGGCGCGGCGGGACGGCAGATCGGACATAGGATGTTCCTTCGGAGCGGAAGAGCGAAGCTCACGATGGTAAAGACCGGGCGTGTCGTTTTTGTTTCAGCGCGCGCTGAAATTAACCCTATGTCTCGCGCTGCGGCTAGCGCGGCGCTTCGGGTTCGAGCACGCGCGGCACGCGCAGTTCGAACACGCTGCCCTGCCCTTTGAACGACTCGAATTCGATCGTGCCGTGAAGCATCCGCGCGAGTTCCTCGACGATCGCGAGTCCCAGGCCGCTGCCGGGAATATCCTCGCTGGTGGCGCGCTCGAACGCGCCGAACACGCGCGCGTGGTCTTGCGGGCTGATGCCGACGCCCGTGTCGGACACGCGCAGACGCCAGTGCGAGTCGCCATCGGCGAGCATCTGAAGATCGACCTCGCCCGAATGCGTGTACTTGATTGCGTTCGACAACAGGTTGTACGCGATCTGCTTGGTCTTCAACCGGTTTGACGTGACCGTGCCGAGCGCGGGATCGACGCGGCCCTTCAGCACGAGTCCTTTCGCCTCGGCGGGCGCGCGGCACGCGTCGATCAGTTCCTCGAAGAGGCCGTTCAGGTCGAAGGGTTCGACGCTCAAGCCCGAATCGTCGCCGAGTACTTTCGAATACTCGACCATCTCATCGACCAGCGTCCCCATGTCCGCCGCTTGCCGGGCCGCGAGCGCGATGGCGGCCTCGCGTTTGCTGGGCGAACGCTTGACGAGTTGCAGCGCCGTCGAAAAGACATTCAGGAAATTGCGCAAGTCGTGCGACACGCGGCGCGTGACCTGCATGCGCGATTCGTAAAGCTCGCTGATCAGCCGTTCGCGCAGCGTCAGTTCCTGATTCGCGCGTTCGAGCATGCCGGTGTATTCGTCGATCTTGCGTTCGCGCTCGCTCACGCTCTGGCGGATCGACGTGAGCGTGACGAAACTCAGCACCTCGTCGATCAGGAGACACGCGCGTACTTCGTGGGGCCGTTCGAACACGTCCGGTTCGGCGGACGCGAATTCGCCCGTGGCCCAGATCAGCACCTGCCGGAAGAGATCGAGTTCGCGCACGAGTTCGTCGATGCGATAGCCCTGGCTCCAGCGCCATTTTCCATGCTCGCGCGCGTCGTGTTCGAGCGCGCCGTCGCGGGCGTGGGGATCGTCCAGTTGCAGGACATCGCAGACTTCGTTGAAGATGGCCGGCAGATGATCCGCCAACTGGCGATGGGTCAACCGGTCCGAATGCTCGACATCGGCATCGCCGAAGACGATTTTCATCCAGCGCTCGGTCAGCGCGCCCTGCTGGTCGCGCAGCGCCGCGCCAAGCGCCTTCATTCCGCCGATACTGGGGTCGCGCATGGCCGGGCCCGCTCGCTGTGGTGGAGGTGTGTCCAGCGGCGTTTCGTCGAGGGGCGGACGGCGCGCGGACAGGGATTTGTTCGAGTATAGGCGCGTGCGTCGGTAAATTCCGCGCTATCGCGGGGTAAGTGCATCCATAAATGACTGAAGCCCGGTTTATCCCACACCCCGTATCCGCTCCCGCAACAACTGAACGAACTGCTTCGCGGTCGGCGATAACACGCCGCCGCGCCGCGTGACAATCCCGAACGTCTGCGATTTCGATTTGAGCCGCACCGGAAGAATCCGCAGCATCCTGTGTCGCGCGAACAATTCGGCGACGCCTGTCGGCAAGAGTGAAACGAGATCCGGGTTGCCCTGCAACAGCGCCACTGTCACGAAGGTGGACGCGGTGGAGATCGGATTGTCCGGCATCGGCAGTCCCGCGAGGTCCATTTCACGCGCGAGCAGCGCGCTCATCGGCATGTCGCCGGGATACATGACCCAACGGTGGCCCGCGAGATCGGCGAACGTGAGTTCCCTTTCCGCGTCGGCATCCTGAGCGGCGTCGAGCGGCGGGTGATCGTGGGCGACAACCACGGACACCGGCTCGTCGCCGAGCGCCTGATAGTGATATTTCGAAGGCTGCCCCGACACCGTCGAGCGGCCGATCACCAGATCGAGCCGACCATCGTCGAGCAAGGTCAGCATGCGCCCGCTCGTGTCCTCGACAATTTCGATCGACACGCCCGGATGGCTCCGGTGCAACTCGTTCGCGATCGGCACGACGACGTCCGGCAGCGACCCCATGATTGCGCCGACGGTCAGCCGCCCGCCCATGCCGGTGCGGATATCGGCGACTTCCTGGCACAGCGAAGTCAGATCGGTCGCGACCAGCCGCGCGTAACGGATTACGCAATGGCCGAACGGATTCGGGATCAACCCGCTCTTCGCGCGCTCGAACAGCGGCGCCTCCAGCATGCTTTCGAGTTCCGCGAGCGCTTTGCTGGCGGCGGATTGCGTCATGGACATCGCGGTCGATGCCTTATGCAGCGATTTATGGTCGTCGAGCGCGATGAGCAACTGGAACTGCTTCATGCGCAGCCGCGACATCAGCACGTCGAGCGTGGTCTTCATGGCGAAAAGCCGGACAATTCAGGCAAGAGTGAGTCGCAAAAGCGATCACCAGATGGAAAGGTTTCACTATACAGCGCGGCGCGGCGGGTCGTATAGTCGCCGCAGCACTCAATAAAAGGAGACAGCAGTGACGACTCAAAGCGCTCAAACGGTGTACCGCGGCGTGTTCCCCGTCGCGCCGACCATCTTCGACGAAAACGGCCGGCTCGACCTCGACGGCCAGAAACGCGCGATCGACTTCATGATCGACGCGGGATCGAACGGAATCTGCATTCTCGCGAACTTTTCGGAGCAGTTCGTCCTGACCGACGACGAACGCAGCATCGTGCAGAAGACCGTGCTCGACCACGTCGCGGGCCGCGTGCCGGTGATCGTCACGACGACGCATTTCAGCACGCACATCTGCGCCGAGCGCAGCCGGGCCGCGCAGGACGCGGGCGCGGCGATGGTGATGATCATGCCGCCGTATCACGGCGCGACGATCCGCGTGACCGAGCGCGGCATTCAGGATTTCTTCGGCCGCGTGTCCGACGCGATCGACATTCCGATCATGATCCAGGACGCGCCGGTTTCCGGCACGCCGCTGTCCGCGCCGTTCCTCGCTAAACTGGCGAAGGAAGTGAAGAACGTGTCGTACTTCAAGATCGAAACGGCGCAGGCGGCGTCGAAACTGCGCGAACTGATCGAACTCGGCGGCGACGCGATCGTCGGTCCGTGGGACGGCGAAGAAGCGATCACGCTGATTCCCGATTTCGACGCGGGCGCAACCGGCGCGATGACGGGCGGCGGCTATCCGGACGGCATCCGTCTGATCGTCGATGCGTACGCGGCCGGTGATGTGGATCGCGCCGCCGATCTTTATCAGCAATGGCTGCCGCTCATCAACTACGAAAACCGCCAGTGCGGCCTCGCCGCCTGCAAGGTGCTGATGAAGGAAGGCGGCGTCATCAAATCCGACACCGTGCGCCACCCGCTCGCGCCGATGCATCCGGCGGTGCGCGAAGGCTTGCTGAAAGTCGCGCGCAAACTCGATCCGGTCGTGCTGCGCTGGGGCCGCTAAGCCGCACCCGGTCATACTTCGAACACGCTAAAAACACGCTGAACACGGCGGACCGATCGGTTCGCCGTCTCCATTTCAAGGAACGGACATGCAGATCGCAGGCAATCTCCTCATCGGCCAGAAGGCCGTGCGCGGCACCAACGGCGCCATCAAGGCGGTCAACGCAGCCACAGGCGCGGCCATCGAGCCGGGTTTCGGCGGCGCGACGGCGGCGGATCTCGAAGCCGCGTGCGCGCTCGCGTGGGCCGCGTTCGATACTTATCGCGAGACGTCGCTCGACGCCCGCGCGACGTTTCTCGAAACGATCGCGCAGAACATTCTCGATATCGGCGACGATTTGATCGAGCGCTGCGTGACGGAAAGCGGCCTGCCGCGCGGACGGATCGAAGGTGAGCGTGGCCGCACGGTCGGCCAGTTGCGCATGTTCGCGTCCGTCGTGCGTAACGGCGATTTTCTCGGCGTGCGCATCGATCCGGCGCAGCCTGAGCGCAAGCCGCTGCCGCGCGTCGATCTGCGTCTGCGCTATGTGCCGCTCGGCCCGGTCGCCGTGTTCGGCGCGAGCAACTTCCCGCTGGCGTTCTCCACCGCCGGCGGCGATACCGCGTCCGCGCTGGCGGCGGGTTGTCCGGTTATCGTGAAGGCGCACTCGGCGCATCCGGGCACGGCGGAACTCGTCGGGCAGGCCGTGCAGAAGGCGGTCAAGGATTGCGGCATGCCGGAAGGCACGTTCTCGCTGCTGTTCGACAGCGGCCGCGAGATCGGTCAGGGACTGGTGAAGGATCATCGCATCAAGGCTGTCGGCTTCACCGGCTCGCGCGGCGGCGGCAC
Source organism: Caballeronia sp. SL1002 (assembly GCF_057814995.1). Classification (NCBI taxonomy): domain Bacteria; kingdom Pseudomonadati; phylum Pseudomonadota; class Betaproteobacteria; order Burkholderiales; family Burkholderiaceae; genus Caballeronia; species Caballeronia sp. SL1002. The sequence goes on from NZ_JBYMUW010000005.1 coordinate 755,092, forward strand.
GGCGCTGATGAAGCTCTCGGCCGCGCGCCGCGAGCCGATCCCGGTCTACGCAGAAATGAGCAGCATCAACCCGGTCCTGCTGTTCCCGAACGCGCTCAAGAACCGCGCCGAAGACATCGGCCGCGCGTTCGCCGCGTCGCTCGTGCTGGGCGCCGGTCAGTTCTGCACGAACCCGGGACTGATCCTCGCCGTCGATAGCCCGGACCTCGACCGCTTCATCGAAGCGGCGTCGGCGGCGCTCGCCACCCTGCCCGCCTCGACGATGCTCACGCCGGGCATTCACAAGACCTACGAAAGCGCCGTCGATAAAGCCGCGCATCACGCCGACGTCAAGACGCTCGCGCGCGGCGCGGAAGCGAAATCGCCGAATCAGGGTCAGGCGGCGCTGTTCTCTACCACCGCCGACGCGTTCCGCCAGCACGCCGAGTTGCAGGAAGAGATTTTCGGGGCGTCGTCGCTGGTCGTGCGCTGCCCGGATCTCGCGACGTTGCGCGAGCTGGTGGAATCGCTCGAAGGCCAGTTGACCTCGGCGCTGCATATCGACGAAGCCGATCACGCCGACGCCCGCAGCGTCCTGCCGGCGCTCGAACGCCGCACGGGCCGCATTCTGGTGAACGGTTTCGGCACGGGCGTGGAAGTCGGCCACGCGATGGTCCACGGCGGCCCGTATCCGTCTACCGCGGACGGCCGTTCGACCTCGGTCGGCAGTCTTGCGATCGACCGCTTCCTGCGTCCGGTCAGCTATCAGGACATGCCGGAAGGCTTGTTGCCGGACGCGCTGCAAACGGCGAATCCGCTTGGGCTGAATCGTCGTCTGGACGGCAAGCTGACGCTCGGCGAATAAGCGGTCCGATTGCAAAATGGCGCGCCGCGTTCGTTTTCCAACGAACGCGGCGCGCTTTTTCATGTTGCTCGCAACCGCCGATTTATCGACGGGATGAAACTGCGTTTCGAAAGTTTCACTTCGCTCGAAATGTGGCCGTATAAACAGACAATTTTGACTCTGCAAGTGCCAGGCCACTCGCGTGATTCATCGGCGAAACTTAACTGTCCCTTAGGTGTGAAACGCAATTGACGACGGGGCCGAGTTGACACATATTTGTCGCGTCGTTGCCCGTTAGCCGCGCATGAAGGCGGATACCGAGTACGAAGGATCGCTGCCTGCCGGCCACGCCCGAAGTCTAGTCGCGCGGTCGCTACGGGCGGCATTGGACATCGCATATGTCCGCGAGGGCTTCGGCATGAACCGTCTCACTTTTCCCGCATCCATCTTTTCCGTGGCCTGCCAGCGCTGCGGCAGCGCGCTTCGCAAAAACGCGGAGAGCTGCCCCAATTGCGGCGCGGACCGCGACGCCGCTTTCGGCGAATCGCCCGGCGCTTTCAAGCCCTCGGGTTCGACGGCGCTCGCCTCCGCGAGCCACGTCGGCGGCACCGGTGTTGCGTCCGCCGCACAGCCGTGGAACGCCAAAACACTGGACTATTCCGCCATCCCCGAAAAGGGCGAATTCCTGCCGGACGACGGCATCGATTCATCGGCGGAACGATGGACGCATGGCAAGACCGCCATCGTCGGCTCGGTTGCGCTGGCGCTCGCCGCGGGCGTCGCGATCTACTTGCAGCAGCAGCGCACGGGCGGCGCGGAATACGATTCGACGCTGCACAGCGTCTCCGGCGCGATCGACTCGCGTTCGGGCGATGCAAGCGGAGCGTCGCAGCGCCTTCTCGAACCGCTCAGTGCAGGCAGTGCCATGGATGCCGCCAAGCCTGCCGAGCAACCGCCCGCCGTCGTGGCAATCCGGCCGTCGGGCACGCGCGGCGGGATTCAGGCGGTGCGCGACGCCATGCTCGCGCATGACCTCGGCGCGGCGCGCGCGCACTTTCTCGCGCTCACGCCGCAACAACAAAACAGCGCGGAACTGGCGACCGTCACCGACGAACTCGCGCAACTCGAAATCGAACGCGATACGGCGCTGAAGCTCGCGCGCGCCTGCGAGAAAGCGGCGGCCTGGCCGTGCGTGCAGCAAAACGCGGGGGAAGCGCTTTCGCTCGACGGCAGCAATGTCGAATCGCAGGCGATGCTCGAACGGGTGATCGCGCATTCGGGGTGGTCGACGAATGCTAAATCGGGCGGAGCCGCAGCCACGCTCGCGGCTTCAGCTACGCCCGGCGCCGCGCCCGCGCCGCGCCGCAGACTCTGGGCCGGGCAATCGCGCAGCGCGGCGGCGAAGCAGGCGGCAGCCGAAGCCGCTGCTGACGCTGATTCCGCGCGCACCGGCGGCGCCGTCCCTCGCGAAGCCACGCTGGACGTCACGCGCCCGACTACGCGTGAACTGACCGCCGCGCCGGTCGATGCGCGCGCCACCACGGCGGTCACGCCGCCGCAGCCGACGCAAGCGCCAGCGCCAGCGCCCACGCAAACTCAAGCGCTGACCCAGCCCACGGATATCCAGCCCCAGCCCGTGCATCCAGCCGCAGCCACGACGGCGGCCGCGCCCGGCCCAGCCGATCTGCCGCCCGCAGCGGTGGCGACCCGCGCGAGCGCCGACACGCGCTCCGATCCGCGCCCGGCGCACGCGCTGTCCACCGATCCGGCGAACGCCGAGGATCTCGAACGCGCGATCAAGCAATACGGCTGGAGCGGGGACAACGCGCCAAACAAAACGCCGCACTAAAGACAAGCGAGCCGCTGGAGACGCGAGCGACACACCGGACGCCGACGGCCTCCGGTTCGACCCATAAAAAGTGCTGAATAACGCGCGCCGTGCCGTCAGCACGGCGCGCGACCCGTCCAACTCCGACACAAAGGGTTCAACATGCACAAGACGACCTTCATGCGCCGCGCTCTCCTCGCGCTGGCGTTCAGCGGGCTATCGGGCGTCTCACTGACGGCTTCCTCCGCGCCGCCGGCGCCGGTGGGCCAGTTCAAGATCGTCACGGGGCCGGAGCGCGGCACGTATATCCAGATCGGGCAGGATCTTTCGCGCTGGGTCGCGGATCCGATCAACATGGAACTCGAAGTGTTGCCGTCGAAGGGATCGGCGGAAAACGTGCAGCGCATGCGCTATGAACCCGGCGTGAAATTCGCGCTGGTGCAGTCGGACGTCTACCAGGCTTACGTGGACATGGCGTCGGCCGGCAACGCCGAAGCGGGCAAGATCATCCAGCCGCTGCGCCTCATCATGCCGCTCTACGACGAGGAGATTTATTTCGTCGTGCGCTCGGATTCCCCGCTCAAGTACATCAGCGATATCAAGGACAAAAACCTGAGCGTCGGGCTGATCGGCAGCGGCACGGCGCAGTCGTCGGCGACGCTCTACAAGCTCATGTTCGGCCAGCCCATTCCCGAGCAGAATGCCCAGCACTTCAGCAACGAGGATGCGCTCGCGAAGCTGATCGTGAAGAAGATCGACGTCGCGATCATCGTGGCCGGGCAACCGGCGAAGCTCTTCCAGGACATGAATCCCGAACTGCTTCAGCAGATCAAGCTGCTGCGTCTCGATCCGTCATCGCCCGAAACGGCGCGCGCGAAACAGACGTATTTCCCCGCGACGATCCGCACCACGAGCTATCCGAACTGGATCAAGGAAGACACGCCGACGCTGACCGTAAAGGCGTTCCTCGTCACCTACGATTACGGACTGCGCAATACCGTCGGCGCCATGACGCAGTTCGCCGATTCGCTCTGTACGAACTTCGACACGCTTCAGGCGAACGGCCATCCGAAGTGGAAGCAGGTTCACCTCGATCTGCCGCAACTCGGGCGCGGCTGGCGCTACTATCCGCCGGTCGAAAAGCGTCTGCGTGCGTGCGTCGCGCGCCGACTCGCCGCCGCCGATGCGCCGCCCGCAAGCGCGCGCGACACCAGCGCGCCGCCCGTGCAAAAAGTGAAGAAGCGCGAATGCACGGATCAGGAACGCGTGCTGATGCTCTGCGAGTGAGTTTGCGTCAGAGCGTCGGCATCAGCGCGGCGAGGCGGACGAGCGCATCGCGAATCTGGTCCGCGCTCACGCCGCCATAGCCGAACAACATGGCCTGCGTCGTGCGCTCGCCCGCATAGAAACCGCCGATCCCGTACATACCCACCGACACCGCGCGCGCCGCATCGACGACGCGCGTCTCATCGAAATCCGCGTTTAGCCGCGCGACCAGATGGATGCCCGCCGTCGCGTCGAGCGGTGCGAACCAGCGCGCGAGCGGCCCCGTCAGACCGTCGATCAACACCCGCCGCCGCTCCGCATACGCGCGGTGCATGCGCCGCAGATGCTTTGCGTAATCGCCGTTCAGCATGAACGCGCCGAGCGCGGTCTGCGTCAGCATGCAGCTATGCCAGTCGGCGGCCTGCTTCGCGCGCCATAGCGGCTCGCCGAGCGACGCGGGCGGCACCACGTAACCCATCCGCAGATCGGGAAACAGCGTCTTGGAAAACGTGCCCACATACGCGACCCGTCCCGTGCGATCGAGACTTTTCAGCGATTCCACCGGACGGCCTTCGAAACGGAATTCGCCGTCGTAATCGTCTTCCGCGATCAGCGCACCGCGCCGCTCCGCCCACGCCAGCAACTCGACGCGCCGCGCGAGGCTCATCGGCATGCCGAGCGGAAACTGATGCGACGGCGTGACATACACGAGCCGCGCGTTGTCCGGCAGCGCGCTCACCACGATGCCCTCGCGATCCACCGGCACGTGCGCGAGCCGCGCTCCGAGCGCCCCGAAAATGGTCCGCGCAGGCGGATAACCGGGTTCCTCGACCGCAACGACATCGCCGGGGCGAATCACGACGCGTGCGATCAGATCGAGCGCCTGCTGCGCGCCTTGCGTCACCACCACGTCTTCCCAGTTGCACGTCACCGCGCGGCTGAACGCCAGATAGCGCGCGATGCCGAGCCGCAATTCCTGTTCGCCCGCTGGATCGCGATATCCGGCGATACCGCCGCTCGCCCGCGCCTGCACGCGCAGCGCCTGATTGATGCAGCGGCGCCATGCATCGTAGGGGAACAGCGATTTATCGGTGACGCCGCCCATGAAATCGCACGCGAGCGCCGGACCGGCGGGCGGGCGCGGCATCGCCAGATGATGCGTCCTGCCGCGCCACTCCGCGCCCGGCCGCGCGGCGGTTTCCGACGGCAAGCGCTGCATCCCTTCGACCACGAACGTGCCCTTGCCGCGCAGACTCTGTAGAAAGCCCTCCGCGATCAGCCGTTCGAACACATCGAGCGTCGTTTTCCGCGATACGCCGAGTTGCAGCGCGAGATCGCGCGTGGAAGGCAACTGCGTGCGCGCCGCCAGCCGGCCTTCGATAATTCCCGCCCGCAACTGCCGGTAGACCTGCCCGGCGAGATCGCGTCGGCCATGGATCGTGACCTGGATGTCCATGTTTAGTGGCTACCTGTAATTAATCATTATTGGTTATTTTACATAGCCACGCGGGAGTCTAGGATTACTTCATCGCCGCACCCAATCCATTTAATGAGGAGATTCAAATGTCCGAACGTCTCGATTTCTACAAAGCCGGTCCCGAAGTGCTCAAGGCCATGCTCGGCCTGGAAGCGCGTATTGAAAAGAGTGGTATCGAAAAGCCGCTGGCCGAGTTGGTGCGTCTGCGCGCTTCGCAGATTAATGGCTGCGCGTTTTGTCTCGACATGCACGTGAAGGACGCGCGGCGTGGAGGCGAAGATGAACGCCGGCTCGCGACGGTTTCGGCTTGGCGTGAGACGCCGTTCTTTACCGATCGGGAGCGGGCTGCGCTTGAGTGGACGGAGTCGGTCACGCTGGTAGCGGCGGATCATGTGCCGGATAACGTTTGGGAAGCGGTTAAGCCGCATTTCAGCGAGCAGGAGATTGTTGATCTGACGCTGCTCGTGGTCGCGATTAATGGGTGGAATCGGCTTGCTATTGCGTTTCGGAAGATGCCGGCTTAACAGAGTCAGGCCGAGGCGCAGGTCTCGGCTGTTGGGGTTCTTTCTTTAGCTTTGGTTCGGTGGCGGTACATGGGGAATGTCTTCGTCGAGGGCTTCTCCTCGAACGCTAATCCGAGGTACATCTAACTTCGAACTATCGGCCGTACGATTCGCGTAGCTTTGAATTTTCCGTCGCGGGAACGGCGCGCTTCCGACGTTAGAAATAGCGAACGGCCGCTGTCGACCCTCAACGGTCCTTCTCCCTCACGTACCGACGACGACGGCTTTCAACGCTACAACGGTCATTCGACATTCCGCTATCGAGGCCCGTAAGAAGACTGCAGCAATAGGAACGTCATTCGAGCAATGATGCGATTTACATCTAAATTTTCAACTCGAAGTCTGCATAAGCCGCTCAGCTCTCCGTTCATCTGCTCGACGGGCGCGAGGCCAGGTAACGTTGTGGCGCCTCTCCCGTGACCTGACGAAACATGACGATGAAGGCACTGGCGTTGCGATAGCCAAGCTTCTTCGAAACCTGCGTCACAGGTTGTCCCAGCGTAAGGAGCGTGATTGCCTCCGCGACTCGTATCTGCTGGCGCCATGCGCCAAACGTCAATCCGGTCTCGGCAGTCAGATAGCGCGCCAATGTTCGCCCGCTGGTGTGAAACTGCTCGCCCCAGAAATCGAGCGTCAGATCGCTCGCCGGGTCGTTCATCATGTGCTCGCAGATCTGCAGCAGCCGTGCGTCGCGCGGCAAGGGCACGCCGGGCTCGGCGAGCGCGGGCGTCTCTCTCAACACCTTCAGCAACAGCGGCGCGCTGAGCGAGGCATGGCTCCCCTCGGCGTATCGCTCGCCCGCGGCGCCCAACACGATGGCCAGCTCTCTCATCAACGGCGACACGGCAATCACGGCCGGTTGATGCCACGACCACGGAAACACACGCGGTTCGAAATAAACACTGCACAGTTGCGTGTCGCCGACCGCGTGCAGTTCGTGATCGACATCGGATGGCAGCCAAACTGCGCGCGACTGCGGCAGCGTCCAGGTGCGCGCGGGCGTGAGCACACGCACGACGCCGCGCACGGCGAATACAAGTTGTCCGTGCTTGTGTTGATGCCAGGTTATACGCTCGCCATGACGATAGTCGACGAGGATCGCCATCACGTCTCGCGGCAGCGGGACGCGTTCGATCGGATAGCGTTTGAGCAGGAATTCTTTCATGGTCGCGAGAAAGTAGTACGCACAAGTTATCGATAAAACACCAATATTTGTCAGAAATTCGATATCCGATGTCGGCCTGCTTTTTCGACGAAACGCTAAACTCGTCGTCACTCAACGCTTTGCGCCGACTCATCGGTTGAAATGTTAATGATTCGCATTCTCGCATTTTTGTTGCCGCCCAATGCGCTTTACGGCCAGCCGCCTGCCTTGGTAGCTTTCAACGAGGGTGTGCGCACATGTCTCTGATAGCCTCGTCGATCCGCAGCGCGCGCGGGCTGTTGCCTGTCGCGCTGGTCGTCAGCCTCGTCAGCGGCGCGGCGAACGCGGCGCTCGTCGCGCTGATCAATCAGGCGCTGCGCGCAACCGGCGGCGAACTGCTCGCGCTCGGCGTGCGCTTCGCGGCGCTGGGCGTCGTGGTCATTCTCACCCGGGTGGTTTCGCAGATGCTGTTCATGTATCTCGGACAGCACGCCAAGGCGAGGTTGCGCTTGCAGACGATCGGCCGCATCGCGGGCGCGTCGTACCGCGATCTCGAGCGATGCGGCGCGGCGCGCGCTATCAACGCGCTCACGCAGGACCTCGACACCATCGTCGTGTTCTTCATCAGTCTGCCGTCGATTGCCATGCAGGGCGCGGTGATCGCTGGCTGCCTGGTCTATCTCGGCATGCTGTCCCTGCCGATTCTGCTGTTCGCGCTCGTCGTGATCGGCGCGGGATCGCTCGGCACGCATCTGATCGGCTCGCGGGCGCTCCGCCATCTGCGCGATTCACGGCAGCGTGAAGACGGCCTGTTGCAACGCTTTCGCTCGCTCTTCGATGGCGCGAAGGAACTGAAGCTGCATCGCGCGCGCGCCGATGCATTCGTCGCGCGCGATCTCGCGCCGCATGTCGAAGCCGTGCGCGCGCAACGCACGCGCGGCTACATGCTGCACGCGTTGGCCGCGAGCTGGGGCAATCTGCTGCTGTTCGGCTTCGTCGGCCTGACCCTCTTCGTGCTCGCGCGTCTCTTCGATGCCAACGCGCACGTGATATCCGGTTACGCGCTCGTCTTTCTGTACCTCATCATGCCGGTCGAAGGATTGCTGGCGGCCCTGCCCGCCATCGGCAGCGCGCGGATCGCGTTCGAGCGCATCGATCAGCTCGAACAAACCCTGCCGCCCGAGCCCGCAAGCGCCTCGCTCGACGCCGATGCGTTCGCGAGCATTACGCTCGAAGGCGTCGAACATCGTTACGTGCGCGAAGCCGAGGACGGTTTTTTCATGCTCGGACCTATCGATCTGACGTTCTGGGCGGGCGAACTCGTCTATCTCGTGGGCGGCAACGGTAGCGGCAAGACCACGCTCGCGAAGGTGCTGGTCGGGCTGTATGCGCCGGAGGCGGGACGCATCGTGATCGACGAAACGGTGGTGGACGACGGCAATCGCGCCGCTTACCGCCAGCTCTTCTCCGTCGTCTTCAGCGATTTCCATTTGTTCGATTCGCTGCTCGGCCTGCCCGCGCACCGCGAGGCCACGGCGCGCGCGCTGCTCGTGGCATTGCAACTGGAACACAAGGTGCGCATCGACAACGGCCATTTTTCGACGCTCGATCTATCGCAAGGCCAGAGGAAGCGTCTTGCCTTGCTGGTGGCGTTTCTGGAAGACCGCCCGTTCTATCTCTTCGACGAATGGGCCGCCGATCAGGACCCCGCGTTCAAGGACGTCTTCTATCGCGTGCTGCTGCCGCAACTGAAGGCGCGTGCCAAGACGGTGCTCGTCATCACCCACGACGACCGTTATTTCGATCTCGCCGATCGCATCGTCAAGCTCGACAGCGGTCAGGTGAGCTTTACGAAAAAGGCGGCGCTCGCATGAACGGCCACGTCTACCAGACGGCGTACGCGACCGCGACACCGCCCGCCTTCTCGCTCGAAGGCGTGTCGCGCTCGGCGGGCGGGCGCACGCTCTTGCATCCGCTGGATCTGCATATCGAACCGGGCCGCGTGACGGGGCTCGTCGGCCACAATGGCTCCGGCAAATCCACGCTCGTCAAGCTGCTCGCAGGACAGCTCGCGCCGGATACGGGCGTCGTCCGATGCGCGGGCCGGCCGCTCGCCGACTGGAGCACGCGCGAGTTCGCGCGCGAAGTCGCCTGGCTTCCGCAACAGACGCCATCGACCGATGGCATGACGGTGCGCGAACTCGTCGCGCTCGGCCGCTATCCGTGGCACGGCGCGCTCGGGCGCTTCACGGCCGGCGACGCCGCGCACGTCGACCGGGCGATGCAAGCCGCCGATGTCCATCGCTACGCCGACCGCACCGCGGACAGCCTGTCGGGCGGCGAGCGCCAGCGCGCGTGGATCGCGATGCTGGTCGCGCAGAACGGGCGCTGCATGCTGCTCGACGAACCGACGTCGGCGCTCGACGTCGGCCATCAGCTGACCGTGCTCGAACTCGTCAGGACGCTGTGCGCCGAACGCGCGATGACCGCCGTCATCGTCATGCACGACATCAACATGGCGACGCGCTTCTGCGACCGGATCGTCGCGTTGCGCGAGGGGCGTCTGCTGATGCGCGAGGATGCGGCAGTCATCGTCGATCCGGCGCGGCTCGAAGCCATCTACGGCGTGCCGATGTCCGTCACGACCGATGCGTCCACTGGCCGCCGCATGTGTTTTCCGTCATGAAGTCGCGACCGAGACGCACGCTGTTACGAGGCGCCGCCGCGCTGTTCGCGTTCCCGCGCGCCGCGCGCGTCGTGGCCGGACCGGCGCCGCGACGTATCGTCGTATTGAGCTGGGAGCTGACGGAGACGCTGCTCGCGCTCGGGCGCGCGCCGGTCGGCATTCCGCTGCCCGCGTGGTATGCGAACACGATCGCGGTTCCGCCGCTGCCGTCCGATGTCGCGGATATCGGCCTTCTCTATCAGCCCAATTTCGATGCACTGATCGCGCTCGCGCCGGACCTGCTGATCGTCACGCCCGCGCATGCGGGACTGCTCGCGCCGCTGCGGCGTATCGCCCCGACGCTCACGCTCGGCGCATATATGACCGCCGCGCATCCCTACGCGAGCCTGTGCGCCGAAACCCGCGTGATGGCCGATGCCTTCGACGCCCGCGCCCGGTTGGATGCGCTCTTCGCATCGACCGAGCGCGTCATGAGCGACGTCGCGGCGCGCGTGCCGCGCGGCCGGCCGGTGATCGTCGCGGACGTGATCGACGAGCGGCATCTGCGCGTGTACGGCAGGGGCAGTCTCTTCAACGACGTGCTCGCGAAAATCGGTGTGTTGAACGCCGCGACTGCGCGCGTGCGCTGGACGACGAACGCGATGGGTTCCACCGTCGTGCCGTTGCCCCGTCTCCTCGAAGCCGCCGACGCCGACATCGCGTTGACTCGGCCGCTCGCGCCCGACATCCGAGCGGCGCTGGCAACGAGCCCGCTCTGGCGCGCGCTGCCAGCGGTCCGCGAGAAACGCGTGGCCGTGTTGCCGGTGGTCGCCCCGTACGGCGGCCTGATTTCGATGCAACGTTTCGCGACCGCGATGGCGAATGCGCGCGCCATCATCGATAACGGCGGAGGCGGTCTTGCGTAGCAGCCGCGTCGCACTCACTCGCCCTTCGGCGCCGCCACGCGACTGGCGGCTCGCGCTTTTCGCCGGCCTGATGCTGCCCGCCTTGTGCCTCGCCGCGTTGCATTTGCATGGCGCGCTCGACGGCGCATCGTTCTGGAAGGCGCTCGTGTCGCCCGACCTCACCGACATGCGCGACGTGCTGGTGCACGAGAGCGTGCTGCCACGCATCGCCATGACGCTGCTGTGCGGCACGGCACTCGGGCTTGCGGGCGTGCTGGTGCAGCAGGTGTTGCGCAATCCGCTTGCCGAACCGATGACGCTCGGCATCTTCCCCGGCGCGTATCTCGCGCTCGCCGTCGTGAGCGTGTGGCTGCCGGGCTGGCTCGCAGCGGGCCGCGAAACCATCGCGCTCGCGGGTGGCGCGCTGGCAATGATCCTCGTGCTTGGCCTGGCATGGTTGCAAGGCATGTCGTCGCTTGCCGCGATTCTCGCGGGCATGGTGGTGAATTTGTACTGCGGCGCGATCTGCCTCGCGATCGGCGTCATGCATTTCGATCTGCTGCAGGGCTTGCAAATCTGGGGCGGCGGCGCGCTCGATCAGACCGGCTGGCATAGCGCCGCGCGCGTTGCGGCGAGCCTGGGCGGTTGCGCGCTGGCGTCGGCGCTCTTGCATCGACCGCTGCAACTCTTCGATGCCGGCGATGCCACTGCGCGCAATCTCGGCGCCGCCGTCGGCCGGATGCGCGGCGCGGCGCTGCTGGTCGCGGTCGTGCTCACGGCGAGCGTGGTGGCGCAAGTCGGCGTGATCGGGTTCGTCGGATTGGCGGCGCCGCTCCTCGCGCGGCTCGCGGGCGCGCGCCGCCTGCGCGAACGGCTCGTGTGGGCGCCGCTTGTGGGCGCAGCCCTGCTCTTTCTCACCGACGAACTCGTGCGAATCGTCTCGCAGGGCGAGCTGTTCTCGGCGCATCTGATTCCCACCGGCACGGTCACGTCGATGATCGGCGTGCCGCTCCTGGTCGTCCTGCTGCCGCGCCTTCGCACCACGCCGGACATCCGCGAAACGCATGATCGCGGCACTGCGCCGCACGCAGTGCGCACGATGCCGCTCGTGTGGGCAGCGCTCTTCGCGATCACGTGCGCGTTGTCGTTCGTCGTCACGCGCGGACCGGACGGTTGGCGGTTCGCGCATCCGGCCGACATCGACGCGCTCCTCTTCTGGCGCGTGCCGCACCTGCTGGCCGCGCTCGCAGCGGGCAGTCTGCTCGGCGCGGCGGGCGCGCTGCTGCAGCGCATGACCGCCAATCCGATGGCGAGTCCCGACCTGCTCGGCGTCGGTTCGGGCGGCATGTTCGGCGTCGTCGCGGTGCTGCTGATCGCGGGCAGCTTCGACCCGGCCGCGCTGTTCGCGGGAAGCGTGGCCGGCGCGTGCGTCACGCTCGGCTTGCTGCTGTGGCTCGGGCGTCGCGCGCAGTTCGCGCCAGAGCGGCTGCTGCTCGTCGGATTGTCGATCAGCGCGCTCTTTCAGGCCGTCGTCGGCGCGGTGATGGCGAGCGGCGATCCGCGCGCGGGCGTGCTGCTCGATCTGCTGGTCGGTTCGACCTATTACATCGAGCCGGCGATGGCCTGCGTCATGGCCGTGCTCGCGGTGCTGGTACTCGCCGTGGCGCCGCTGTTCGCGCGCTGGCTGGCGGCGCTCGGCGCCGGTCCGCAGGTGGCGGCGAGCATCGGCGTGCCGGTCGAGCGCGCGCACTTCGGCCTGTTGTTGCTCGCGGCGGTATCGACGGCGGCGGCGACGGTCGTGGTCGGGCCGCTGTCGTTCGTCGGGCTGATCGCGCCGCATATCGCGCGGCTCTCGGGCGGGCGGCGTCCGCTGCCGCAGCTCTATCTCGCAGCGATGCTCGGCGCGCTGCTGATGGTCGTCGCCGATTGGCTCGGCCGGCAGATTCCGTATCCGGAGCAACTTCCGGCCGGTCTCGTCGCGACGCTGCTCGGCGGTCCGTGGCTCGTCACGCTGATCCTGCTGCGCGGCGCGCGGCGAACATGAAGGTTGCCTCGAAGTAAAACGAACGGGGCCGCGCGTGCCTCGACCTATAAGACGAATGTCCCCCATCCGATTCAGGCCCGCCTCCAGCGGGACGACGCCGTTTGTCTATTCAACGATGGGATGAGAAAACATGAGAAGAGGGAAAGACCAGCGCGGCGCGATGCCCGCGCCGACGACGGGATGGCACGTGCGTGCGCCGCGCATCACGCCGCTTGCACTCGCGCTTTTGACGACGCTCGGCGCGATGTCGCCGCTCGCGCGCGCGCAGAACCCGCCAATCAGCGATGTGACGTTGCCCGCCGTCGTTGTGACCGACAGCACCGGCGCCGATGCGACGACCGAAGACAGCGGCTCGTACGCCGCGAAGAACGCGACCATCGCGGGCAAGAGCGCGCAATCGATCAAGGAGACTCCGTATTCAGTCTCCGTCGTCACGCGCCAGCAAATGGACGACCGCAACGACACGACCATCGAGGAAGCCTTGCGCTACGTGACCGGTGTCAACTCCGTCAGCTACGGCGACGGCACGGCCTACTTCCGTGCGCGCGGCTCGCAGCTCGGCATCGAATTCGATGGCACGCCCATCGTCAGCAGCCTGCAATATCTGACGCAATATGACCTCGAGATGTATGACCGCGTGGAAATATTGCGCGGACCGGCTGGCGTGATCGACGGCGCAGGAGAGCCGGGCGGCGTCGTCAATCTCGTGCGCAAGCGGCCGCAGAATCAGTTCCATCTGACGACCGACACCCAAGTCGATTCCTTCGGCAGCGTGCGGCAGATGATCGACGTCACCGGACCGCTCAACAAGGACGGCAGCCTGCGCGGGCGCGCGGTAATCGTCGGCGAGGCCGGGCATCAGTCCATCGACCGGGCGCGCAGCAAGGAATTCATGGCGTATGGCGCGATCGACTACGACTTCACGCCGCGCACGACGCTCTCGCTCTCAGGCGGCTATGAAGTCCTACCGATGTACGGCCTCGACTACGGCGCGAGCGGCGTGCTCAATGCGGATCAGACCGCGCTCGTCGGCCGCGTGCCGGGTTCGTATGCACAGAACTTCAGCCCGAGCTGGAACACGTCGTACACGTCGATTGAGGAAGCCAACGCGAACCTCGTGCATCGCTTCGAGAGCGGTTGGAAGTCGTCGACGACGCTGTTCTACCGGCACATGCTGACGCGGGCGTATTACGCGTACTCGGGACCGGGCGCGACCGCCGATGGCCTCAGCTTCTACGGCGATCAGAACCAGCGCAACACCTACAACTGGTTCGGCGCGGACAGCAACGTGTCCGGTCCCATCCAGCTTTTCGGGCAGACCCACACACTGACGGTCGGCGCGAATTATTCGGTGATGTCGTCGACGGCGCTCTCCGGCTTCCAGTCTGTCGATGGCCCGTTCGACGGCAGCACCTTCAGCCTGTTCGATCCCAACGCCGTGCCGCAGGTCGATACGCCCTTCAGCTTCGGCACGAACGAGCGCACCGTGCAGTACGGCATCTACGCGCAGGCGCGCATCAAGCTCGCGAATCCGCTGACGCTCGTGCTCGGCGCGCGCGAAGCGTTCGTGCAGGATCGCACGCAATCGACGCTGCCCGACCTCTCGGAATGGGCGACGAACGCGCAGATCGACCATCGTTTTCTGCCGTCGGCGGGACTCGTCTGGGATATCGTGCCGGCGGTCACCGCCTATGCGAATTACGCGCGCTTCCTCGACGCCCAGACGCAAACGACATTCTCCGGCGCGGGCATTCCGCCGCGTTCCGGCGAGCAATACGAGGTCGGCGTGAAGAGCAGCGTGCTCGGCGGACGCCTGAATACGAACATGGCGCTGTTCCGTATCAACGACAACAACCGCGCAGTCGACGATCCCGATCATCAGTTTTATTACCTTGCCGCCGGCAAGGCTCGCAGTCTGGGCGTCGAACTCGAAGTCACCGGGCAGCCGATGCCGGACTGGAACGTCTATGCGGGCTACACGTACCTGAACGAGCACTTCGAGAACGATGCGCCCGGCCTTACCGATGGCACGGACCCCAAGCATCTCTTCAAACTGTGGACGCGGTATCAGTTCACGCAGGGCACGTTGCGCGGGGTGTCGGTCGGCGGTGGCATGCTCGCGCAGACACGCATATCGCGCGGCGTCGAACAGGGCGCGTATGCCATCTTCAATGCGCAGGTCGGATATCGCTTCAACAAGCATCTCGAAGCGACGCTGCAGTTGAATAATATCTTCGACCGCGGCTATTACATTCGCCCACCCGGCCAGTTCTACAGTGTATTCGGCGACAGGCGTAACGTCATGTTGAGTGTGCGGACCGACTTCTAAGTTCACGATGACGCTTGGGCGGTTGTCGGGACGGAAGCACTGACCCTCTACCGTCGGGTAGTCGGCAGACAGGCGATGATCGCCATCGGCTGTCTGCTTCTGAGTAACATCAAGAACAGCAAGAAATTTCGTAAGACGAAGTCGCCCACCAATTCACCGGTAGCCACATGCTCCTTGCCGGTGCTTCGTGAAATCGGCTCCGTGTTCGGGTGCTTTTGGCGACGGCCGCTTTCTAAAGTGATCCGCCGCTCAAACCACCGCGCATACTCGAAGGCGAACGTCCGCAACTGGCCGAACTGAGCCGTCGGCCATCCCCGGCGCGATGCCGCCGCGCCATCCGAAAGCCGTCCCAAAATCGATTCCTCCGGGCGACCTTACTCGCTCTTCCCCATCTCGATCCGGGTCACCATGCGCAGGCCAAGCTCAAAAATTAATTAGCCAAAGTTAAGACCGACGCAAACCCCAACCCCACCCCTTCACTTCACCGCCGCCGCCTCAACCCCCACCTCCTCCCCCGCCACCGGCACCACTCCCGAACTCACCGCCGCCCTTGGCTGCAACAACAACGCCACCAGCCCGCTCCACCCGGTCTGATGCGACGTCCCGACCCCACGCCCGTTATCGCCATGAAAATACTCATGGAACAACACCAGATCACGCGAATGCGGATCCGCCTGCAGCATCGGATAAGCCGCCATCACCGGCCGCGACCCATCCTTATCCTTCAGAAACAGCGTAGTCACCCGCCGAGCAAGCTCATCGCCGATCTCGTTCAGCGATAACTTCCGCCCCGACCCAGTCGGATACTCCACACGAAAATCATCGCCGTAATAGCGGTGAAACTCATACAGCGATTCGATCAGCAGAAAATTCACCGGCATCCAAACCGGTCCGCGCCAATTCGAGTTGCCGCCGAACACCCGCGAATCCGATTCCGCCGGCAGATACTTCACGCCGAAGCTATTGCCGTTGTGATGATAGACAAACGGCTCATCGCGATGCACACGCGACAGCGCGCGCACGCCGTGATCGGAGAGAAACTCGGCTTCGTCGAGCACGCGTTTAAGCAGCGCCTTCATCCGATGTCCGCGCAGCAGCGACAGCAGCAAACTGTTGCCCTTGCCCGGCTCGTTCCAGCGCGACACGAGCCGCGCAAGATCGGGCCGATGTTCGAGGAACCACAGCAAACGGTCGCGCAATCCGGGGAGATCGCCGTGCAGTCGCTGTTCGAGCACATGCACGGCGAACAGCGGTATCAGCCCGACGATGGACCGCACGCGCATCGGGACGTTGGTGCCATCGGGCAGGCGCAGTTTGTCGTAGAAGAATTCGTCCTGCGAATCCCAGAGGCCGGTTTCGCAGCCGTCGTCGCAACTCACGGCTTCGGCGATATACAGGAAGTGCTCGAAGAACTTCACGGCGATATCGACGAACACATGGTTCGCAATCGCCAGTTCGAGCGCGATGCGCATGAGATCGAGCGCGTACGCGGCCATCCACGCGGTCCCGTCGGCCTGATCGATGCGGCCGCCCGTCGGCAGCGGCGACGAACGATCGAAAATGCCCACGTTGTCCAGCCCGAGAAAGCCGCCCTGAAAAATGTTGCGGCCATCGGTGTCCTTGCGGTTCACCCACCACGAAAAATTCAGCAGCAGTTTGTGGAACACGAGTTCGAGAAAATCGCGATCGGCGCGACCCGTGATCGCGCGGTCGATTTCGTACACGCGCCACGCGGCCCATGCGTGCACAGGCGGATTGGCGTCGCCGAGCGCCCATTCGTAGGCAGGCAACTGTCCATTCGGATGCTGGTAGCGGTCCTTCACCAGCAGCAACAATTGGCGCTTGGCGAATTCCGGGTCGATCAACGCGAACGCGGCCGCGTGAAACGCGAGATCCCACGATGCGTACCACGGATATTCCCACTTGTCCGGCATCGAAATGATGTCGGCGTTGCACAGATGCCGCCAGTCGGCGTTGCGGCCGCGCTTGCGGCCCTTCGGCGGCACGGGCTGCGCGGGATCGCCGTCGAGCCAGCGCTGGACGTCGAACTGGTAATACTGCTTAGACCAGAGCATGCCCGCGAGCGCCTGACGTTGCACAAGGCGCGCGTCGGGGTCCGGCATTTCGTGTTGCAGGGCGGCGTAGAACGCGTCGGCCTCGGCGATCCGCCGCGCGAACAGCGCATCGAGATCGAGCGGCGACGTATCCGGCGCGTTTTCCGGACGCCAGCGCATCAGGACGACTTCGCGGCTGTGCGGCGCGATCGAGAGCGATACGTGCGCGCCCGCCCGCGTGCCGGCGTTGCGTCGCACGGCATTTTCCTCGCCGTGGACGAGGTAATCGTTGAAGCCGTCCTTGAACGGACCCGCGCCGTCCATGCCGAACAAGCGGCGCACGTTCGTCTCGTTCTCGCAGAAAATCCATTCGACCGGCGCGCCGCTTTTCGCAGACGCCGTCAATATCAGCGCTTCGTGGCGGTCGTGGTGCTGATGCCGTGCGACGACGCGCGCCTGCCCGCTCGTGGTGTCGAGTTCGAGCGACGGTTTATCGGCGGTGCCTTTCCACGACCACGTATTGCGCGCCCAGAATTGCGGCATCACGTCGATCGCGGCCGCTTCGTCGCCACGATTTTCGATCGTCACGCGCATCACGATATCGTCGGCGGTGTGCTTCGCATATTCGACCGAGACGTCGAAATAGCGGTTGTCGTCGAAGATGCCGGTGTCGAGCACTTCGTACTCCGGCATGTCCGCGCCGCGCCGCGCGTTTTCCTGAACGAGGTCGTCGTAGGGAAACGCCGCGTGCGGATATTTGTACTGCATTTTCATGTACGAATGCGTGGGCGTGCCGTCGACGTAGAAGTACAGTTCCTTCACGTCCTCGCCGTGGTTGCCCTGCTCGTTCGTCAGGCCGTACAGCCGTTCCTTGATGATCGCGTCGCAGCGGTTCCAGAGCGCGAGCGACACGCACCAGTTGAGCTTGTCGTCGCTGAATCCGGCGATGCCGTCCTCGCCCCAGCGATACGCGCGGCTCCGCGCGTGATCGTGCGGGAAATAGTCCCAGGCGGTGCCGTTTTCGCTGTAATCCTCGCGGACGGTGCCCCATTGGCGTTCGCTGAGGTACGGTCCCCAGCGTTGCCAATGGGCGCATTCGGCGGAGTGCAGGCGGGCGCCTTCAATAGTGTCGAGCAAATTGGTGGCGCGCAGCGGCGGCATGGTGCGTCCTCGTGGCTGTGCTGAGCCTGGTTCGGAAGACCCACAATTTAGCGCGTTTGGCGGCGAGCGTCGCGGCCGGGCGCCGTCGGACGCGAACTGTTACAAGTCGCTCGCGTCGAGCAGCCGGCCGATCCGCAGCAATTCGCCCAGCGACCACGCCTGAAACGGCGCGCCGCCCGCGGCGTGCGGCGCATCGCCGTCCGCGACTTCGGAAACGTGATCCAGCCCGGCGGTATCGAGATGCGCGATCAGCGGCGCGAGAAAGCGCGTGCGCGCCTCGTCGCGGCGCTCGGCGGTGTTGCCGTTCACGCGCAGCCACGCTTCGACGAACGGCCCGATCAACCATGGCCACACCGTGCCCTGGTGATACGCGCCGTCGCGTTCGCGCGGCGAGCCACCGTAATGCGGCTGGTAAGCGGGATCGGACGGTGCGAGCGTGCGGAGTCCGAGCGGCGTCAGAAGATGCGTTTCGACTTCATTGATAACCCCGCGCGCGCCGTCGCCTTCGAGCAGCGCGAACGGCAAACCGCCGACCGCGAAAATCTGGTTCGGCCGGATGGCGGCGTCGGTTGTGCCCGCGACGTGATCGACGTCGATCACATCGTAAAGGCCGCCGCTCGCCGGATTCGTGAAACGCGCCGCGAACGAGGCCCGCGCGCGCGTCTCGAACGCCGCCCAGCGCGGGTTCCAGCGCGCGGCGATCGCCAGCGCGTTGATCCACAGCGCCTGCACTTCGACCGGTTTGCCGGCGCGCGGCGTCACCACCCAATCGCCGACTTTCGCGTCCATCCACGTCAGTTGCACGCCCGGTGCGCCCGCGCGGAGCAAGCCGTCGTCAGGATCGGCGGCGATGCCGTAACGTGTGCCGCGCGAGTACGCGTCGAGAATCGTGTCGGCGGCGCGCTGCAGGCGGCTTTCCGTGGCGGCGAGCGCGTGGCCGGTCGCCAGATAATCGTGCACGGCGACGATGAACCAAAGCGACGCATCGACGGCGTTGTACTCCGGCGCGCTCCCGTAGTCCGGGAAACGGTTCGGCAGCATGCCTTCGGAAAGCGTGTCGGCCCATTCGAGCAGGATCGATTCGGCATCCGCGTGACGGCCGGTGGCGATCAAGAGGCCGCGCATCGCGATGAACGTATCGCGGCCCCAGTCGGTGAACCACGGAAAGCCCGCGAGCACCGTCTGGCCGAGGTTGCGCGCGACGATGTACGCGTCCGCGCTGCGTTCCAGACGCGAGCCTAGCGCGGCCCGGCCGAGCGCGGCCCGGCCTAACGCGGCCCGGCCTAACGCGGCCCGGCGGGTCTGTTCGGCATCGGCGAGCGCGGTTGCGTGCGTGACCGGCGACAGCGTGCGCCGCGTGGTCGCCGCGCGATCGCTTGCCCGCGCCGCCGCGTCCGATAATGTGCGGGTGCGGTCGGCACCCGTTTGCGGCAGCCCATCCGCGCCGGGCAACGCGCCCGCCGACAGAATCATCACCGCCTCGCCCTTCGACAAATCGAACGAAAACACGCCGGGCGTCGCGAGATCCTCGGTGAAATCCAGACCGCGTTCGCGTTCGCGGACGTAGCAGAAATTTCGATACCAGTCCGGCGCGTGCGTGTAGTCGCCATTGCTCGCCACGGTGACGCGCGGCAAATCGCCATACGGCTGCCAGCTTATTTCAGCCGGGTCCGCCGCGTCCGTGTGCGCGGAAAAATCGAACGCCAGGTTTTCGTGATGCAGCGCGTGGTAATCGCGACCCGACAAGAGCGGCCGCACTTTCAGCGTGAATTCGGCGGGCGTTTCGAGCCGCCAGCGCAACACCGTCTCGCGGCTCGCCTTCGCGACGAACACCTCGGCCACGAGCGTGACGGGCCTGGTATCTGCGCCGATCCAAAACCGCCACGTCGGCCACGGTTCCGTACTAAAACCGGCGAGACTCGCGGATACATCGGGATACAGCAGATCCGGCGCGTAACGCTGCATGCTGAGCGGAAATCGCGTGTCGCCCGCCTCCAGCCACGCCTCGACGCCGTTCACGAGCACGACGCGCCCCGCTGGCGGCCGGGTCGCGGCGAGCAGCAGCGCGTGATAGCGCCGCGTGCGCGCGGTGCCCACCGTGCCCGATGCAAAACCGCCGAGGCCGTCGGCTTCGAGCCATTCGTCGTCGAAACGGGCGGGATCGATTGGAGACTCGATGCGCGTCATCGCGGATTATTCCGTCGATACTCCGCCAGCCCACGCCGCGCTTTCTCGCGGATCGCGTCCTGAACGAACGACGTGAACCCCAACAGCACGCCCTTCATGCCGAGCGCCTGACGGCTCCACGCCCAGAGATCGAAGCTGTCCGTATGCTCGACGATCAACCCATCGCGGATCATGAAGCGCGCCTGGATCGCATTCACCACCGGTCGCCCGGTCTGCGTGAACGTATAGCGCGCGGTCCAGTTAGCCGTCCCCGCCTGGCCGACCGTCGCAATATCGCCGTAAGTGAGGGAAAAATCCTTCGCGCGCGCGAGCAGCATGCGCCACATGTCGCCCGCCTCGCGGCCGTGGAGCGGGCCGAACACCGGATCGCTGAAACGCACGTCCGGCGCGTAGCACGCCGCCATCGCCTCGGCGTCGAGCCGCTGGAACGCGCTGTAGAAGCGCTCGATCAGCGCGGCGTTCGGATCGGTCATGGACGGCTCCCGGAAGATGGCGCGGATGTCAGGTCGCGGCGAGCGTCACCGCGTGGATCAGGAGGCCGACCGCGCCGCCGACCAGCGTGCCGTTCACGCGGATAAACTGCAAATCGCGCCCGATGTTCAGTTCGACGTCGCGCACGAGCGTCGCGTCGTCCCACTGCTTGACGGTGGTGGCGATATGTTTCGCGATGCCGTCGCGCAATTCCGGCGCGAGCGCGCGGAGTGCGTCGCGCATGTGGTCGTTGATCGAGTCGCGCAACGCCGGGTCGTTGCCGAGCGCCTGCGCGAAGGTGCCCGCGACGCTGACGATTTTCGCGTGCAGCGTCGAATCCTCGCGACCGAGATCGCGATGCAGCCACGCTTTGAAGTCATCCCAGAGACCGTTCACATACTCGCGCAATTCGGGACGGTCGAGCCATTCGCGTTTATGACGGTCGATACGTTCCTTGAACGCCGGGTCCGACTTCAGCCGCTCGATAAAGCCTTCCACGGCGCTGTCGAACGCCGCGCGGCGCTCGTGATCCGGGTTCGCGCTGATGTCCTGCAGCCAGTTGTTCGCGCCGCGCACGAGCCCGGCGGCGAACTTGTTGCCCAGTTCCTCGGCATTCAGGCCGATAAACCCGAGCGCGCCGATCAGCTTCGGATACTCCTCGCCCGCCACTTCGATAATCTTGCCCGCGAGCAACGCCTGCACTTCGCCGCGTTCGAGCCATTGCGCGAGTTGCTTAAGCCCTTCGTCGAGTACGCGCTGATGACGCCGCTCGGCCGTCAACGTGGACATCAGACTGCCCGCCGCGCCCGCGAGATCGAAATCGTCCGCGCGACGGCGCAGCGCGGCGTGCAGCGTGCTCTTGATGCGCTCATCGTCGACGAGATTGAGAATCTGGCCCGCCGCGCCGACCGCCTTCTTGCCGAGCAGCTCGGCGTTTTTCGGCTCGGAAAGCCACGCGGAGAGGCGCGTGGCGGGATCGAAGGCCGCGACCCGCGCGACCAGCGCCTCGGTGCCGAGGAACTTGTCGCGCACGAATTCCGCGAGGTTATCGGCGACGCGCGCCTTGTTCGCGGGCAGGATGGCCGTGTGCGGGATCGGCACGCCGAGCGGATGGCGGAACAGCGCGACGACCGCGAACCAGTCGGCGAGCGCGCCGATCATCGCCGCTTCCGCGAACGCCGAGAGCCACGCCCACGCGCCGGCGTCATGGCGGCTTTTCGCAAGCACGAAAAGTCCCGCCGATACGACCAGCAGCGCGGTCGCGAACCACTTCATTTTTTTCAGCGCTAGCGCTTTGTCCTGCGGGTTTTCCATCTTTTTCTGCTTTCTGGACGTGTTGTTTCGGGAAGGCGGAAGAATACCAGCCGGTTAGCCGCGTCGAGTGAGAGAGGACAGCGTACGCCCGGTTCAGCGACCCACACACTGCGAATCAAAACGGATTCTACCTACCGCCGGGTTCCAAACAAATGCGGCATCGTGTTCAAGCTGAACCGATGCCGCAACGCCGCCCTTATCGCGCCAGCACCGCCTTCAACGCCTGCCCCGTATGGCTGCGGGCATTCTTCGCGAGCGTATCCGGATCGGCCGCCGCGACGATACTCCCGCCGTTCACGCCGCCTTCCGGCCCGAGATCGAGAATCCAGTCGGCTTCCGCGATCACGTCGAGATCGTGCTCGATCACGACCACGCTGTGCCCGCCATCCACCAGCCGGTGCAGCACGCGGATCAACTTCGCGACGTCGGCCATGTGCAGCCCGACCGTCGGCTCGTCCAGTACATACAGCGTGTGCGGCGCCTTTTGCCCGCGCCGCCCGATATCGTCGCGAACTTTCGACAATTCCGTCACGAGCTTGATGCGCTGCGCCTCGCCGCCGGAAAGCGTCGGCGATGGCTGGCCGAGCGTCAGATAACCCAGCCCGACGTCCTTCATCAGTTGTAGCGGATGCGCAATGCTCTGCATGGCGGCGAAGAATTCGACGGCCTCGTCGATTTCCATCGTCAGCACTTCGCCGATGTTCTTGCCGCGCCACGTCACCGCGAGCGTCTCGGGATTGAAACGCTGGCCGTGGCAAACGTCGCACGGCACTTTCACGTCGGGCAGGAAGCTCATCGCGATGGTCCGCACGCCCTGACCCTCGCACGCCGGACAGCGCCCGTCGCCGGTGTTGAACGAGAAGCGCGACGGCGTGTAACCGCGCGCGCGGGATTCGAGCGTGTCGGCGAACAGCTTGCGGATCGTGTCCCACATGCCGATATACGTGGCCGGACACGAACGCGGCGTCTTGCCGATCGGCGTTTGATCGACTTCCAGCACGCGGTCGATGCTTTCCCAGCCGGTCACGCCCGCGCAACCTTGCCACGTGTGCGTCACGTCGAACTTCGGACGCGGCGCCTCGCGCGACAGCACGCTCGCGCGGTTGCGCGCCGGGGCGTCGGCCTGCGCGGTCTTGCGCGCGCGCCGCGTGGCGGGCGACGACAGCACCGAGCGCCCCACGGCGTCGAGCAGGTTGGTCATCAGCACGTCGCGGGCGAGCGTCGATTTGCCCGATCCCGACACGCCGGTGATCGCCACCAGCCGCGCGAGCGGCAGGCTGGCCGTGACGTTGCGCAGATTGTGCAGCGTCGCGCCCTCGACCGTCAGCCATTGCTCCGGCGTCGCGACGCGCTTCGCCGTCGCCGGTTTCACCTCGCGGCGCGTCTGCAGCGGATGTTTGATCGGATTAGCGAGGAACTGGCCGGTCAGCGAATCGGGCTCGGCCGCGAGATCCGCGACACTGCCCTGCGCCACCACCGTGCCGCCGCGCTTGCCCGCGCCCGGCCCGATATCGATGATGTGATCGGCGCGGCGGATCGTGTCCTCGTCATGCTCGACGACCACCAGCGTATTGCCCTTGTCGCCGAGCTTTTTGAGCGCGTCGAGCAGAATCTGGTTGTCGCGCGGATGCAGGCCGATGGTCGGCTCGTCCAGCACGTAGCACACGCCCTGCAAGTTGCTGCCGAGCTGCGCCGCGAGCCGGATGCGCTGCGCTTCACCGCCCGAGAGCGTGGGCGCGGCGCGGTCGAGGCTCAGATAACCGAGCCCGACTTCCTCCAAAAATTGCAGCCGGCCTTCGATTTCGCTCACGACGTCGCGCGCGATATCGGCGTCGCGGCCTTTCAGCGCGAGCTTGCCGACCCACGCCCGCGTGTCGCTGACGGTCCAGCGGCCGACTTCGGTAATCGGAAAATTGCCGAACGTCACCGCGCGCGCGACTTCGTTCAGGCGCGTGCCTTCGCAATCCGGACACGGCAGATCGCCGACGTCGTCCGGTTCCTGCTGCGCCGACGGAATGGTCTGCTCGCGGCCGCGCCCGTCTTCGGCGAGCACAGTGTCGTCGTAGGCCTCGCGCTGTTCGCGCGTGAGCGTCAGCCCCGTGCCGACGCAGGTCTGACACCAGCCGTGCTTGCTGTTGTACGAAAACATGCGCGGATCGAGTTCCGGATAGCTCGTGCCGCACACCGGGCACGCACGCCGGGTCGAAAATACGCGCGTTTCGCCGATGTGTTTCGTGCCCTTCTTGCCCGTGTTCAACGCGCCGTGCAGGTCGTCGAGCGGCGCGAGCAGATGCATCACGCCTTTGCCGAGTTCGAGCGTGTCGTCGAGCATCCGGCGCAAGGTGGCTTCGTCGTTCGCGGATACCACCAGATCGCCCACCGGCAGTTCGATCGTATGTTCCTTGAAGCGGTCGAGTTTCGGCCACGGATCGACGGACAGAAACTCGCCGTCCACGCGCAGATGCGTATTGCCGCGCGCTTTCGCCCACTTCGCGATATCGGTGTAGACGCCCTTCCGGTTCACGACCAGCGGCGCGAGCAGCCCGACATGCTGGCCTTTGAAGTCACGCAAAATCTGCGCGACGATGGATTCCGCGCTCTGCGCCTGAACCGGCGCCCCGTCGTGGATGCAATGCTGAATGCCAAGCTTGACGTACAGCAAACGCAAAAAATGCCACACCTCGGACGTGGTCGCGACCGTGCTCTTGCGGCCGCCGCGCGACAGACGCTGCTCGATCGCGACGGTCGGCGGAATGCCGTAGACGGCGTCCACCTCGGGGCGGCCGGCCGGCTGCACGATGGATCGCGCGTAGGCGTTCAGCGATTCGAGATAGCGGCGCTGTCCTTCGTGAAAAAGAATATCGAACGCGAGCGTCGATTTGCCCGATCCCGACACGCCCGTCACCACGTTGAACTTGCCGTGCGGAATATCGACGTCGAGCGATTTCAGGTTGTGCTCGCGCGCGTTGACGATCCGCACCACGTTCTCGCCCTGCAACGCGCGCCGCGCGCTCGCCACCTCGGCGGCGAGTTGCAGCGGCACGCCCGCCGCGCGCTTTTCTGCGGCGCCGGGCGCCATCGATTCTTCGTAATCGACCAGCGCGCGGCCCGTGTGCGAGTGCTCGCATTCGGCCAGATCGTCGGGTGTCCCGACGCACACGACCTGCCCGCCGCCGTCGCCGCCCTCCGGCCCCAGGTCGATGATCCAGTCGGCCGCGCGGATCACGTCGAGATTGTGCTCGATCACGATCAGCGAATGGCCGCGCTCCAGCAAACGGCGCAGCGCCTGCATCAACTTGGCGATATCGTCGAAATGCAGGCCCGTGGTCGGTTCGTCGAACATGAAGAGACGGCCCTGCTTCGCGTTCTTCTGCTGCGACGTTTCGGCGAGAAAACCCGCCAGCTTGAGCCGCTGCGCTTCGCCGCCCGAGAGCGTCGGCACCGGCTGGCCGAGCTTCACGTATTCCAGCCCGACATCGACGATAGGCTGGAGCACGCGCAGCACTTCCGCGTCGCGCTCGAACAGCGCCACGGCTTCGCTGACCGTGAGTTCGAGCACGTCCGCGACGCTCAATTCGCGGCCGCCGCGCTCGATTTTCACGTCGAGAATTTCGGCGCGGTATCGGCGTCCGTCGCAATCCGGGCAGCGCAGATACACGTCGCTCAGGAACTGCATTTCGACGTGCTCGAAGCCCGAGCCGCCGCAGGTCGGGCAGCGGCCGTCGCCGGAGTTGAAGCTGAACATGCTCGCGCTGTAGCCGCGCTGCGCGGCGAGCGGCGCTTTCGCGAACAACTTGCGGATTTCGTCGAACGCGCCGACGTAACTGGCCGGATTCGAGCGCGCGGTGCGGCCGATCGGCGATTGATCGACGAAAACCACGTCGCTCAAGGCGTCCGCGCCGATCAGCGCGCGAAACGCGCCGGGCGCCTCGGTCGCCTTGCCGAAGTGGCGGGCGAGCGCGGGCGCGAGCACGTCCTGGATCAGCGTGGATTTACCCGACCCGGACACGCCCGTCACGCAGACGAGCCGCTGCAACGGAATCTCGACCGTCACGTCGCGCAGATTGTGATCGCTCGCGCCTTCGAGCACGAGCCGCGGCGTGGCGGCATCGACCGTGCGGCGCAGCCAGTTCGACGCGTGCGCGACGTGCTTGCGGCCGCCGAGATACGCGCCCGTCAGCGTGTCGCTATTCTGGATCTCGTTCGGATCGCCGTCATAGACGATATCGCCGCCGCGCTCGCCCGGACCCGGCCCCATGTCGATCAGCCGGTCGGCCGCGAGCATCACGGAAGGATCGTGCTCCACCACGACGAGCGTATTGCCCGCGTCGCGCAGCCGGTGCATCGCCTCGACAATCCGGTTCAAATCGCGCGGATGCAGCCCGATACTCGGTTCGTCGAGCACGAACAACGTGTTCACGAGCGACGTGCCGAGCGCCGTGGTCAGGTTGATCCGCTGCACTTCGCCGCCCGACAGCGTGCGGCTCTGGCGGTCGAGCGTCAGATAACCCAGGCCGACATCGCACAGATATTTCAGCCGCGTGCGCACTTCGGCGTGCAGCAGTTTCAGCGCTTCGTCGAGCAGCGTGCTCGGCAGCGTGAGCGAGTCGAAAAAGCGGCGAATGCGCTCGATCGGCATCAGCATCAGGTCGTGCACGGTCAGGCCGGGAAGGCTTTCGAGCTGCGCCCGCGTCCAGTCGACGCCGTTCGGCAGGAACCGGTTTGCCGGCGCGAGCACCGCGTCGGCTTGCTCCTTCGTGCCTAGACGCCACAGCAGCGCTTCGGTCTTCAGCCGCGCGCCATCGCAAGTCGGACATTTCGTGTAGCTGCGGTATTTCGACAGCAGCACGCGGATATGCATCTTGTACGCCTTCGATTCCAGATAATCGAAGAAGCGCT
Source organism: Caballeronia sp. SL1002 (assembly GCF_057814995.1). NCBI lineage: Bacteria > Pseudomonadati > Pseudomonadota > Betaproteobacteria > Burkholderiales > Burkholderiaceae > Caballeronia > Caballeronia sp. SL1002. The sequence continues at coordinate 782,222 of NZ_JBYMUW010000005.1, forward strand.
GCACGCCGTACCAATGGCTGCCCCACTTGCCGTTCCAGTTCGGCGAACCGTCGATCACCCAGTCGCGCTCGTCCTGCGTCAGATCGCTCCACGGCACGCCGAGCCGGATGCCCGCCTTCGCGCCGTAGCGCAGCAGATCGTCCTGATTCTCTTTCCATGCGGGCGTCTGCAGCGTCTTGACCGCGCCTTCACGGAGCGTCTTGCGCTCGTCGGGAATCACGAGTCCGAGATCCACGCCGATCACCCGCCCGAAGCCCCGGCACGTCTCGCACGCGCCGTAGGCCGAGTTGAACGAGAACAGCGCGGGCTGCGGATCGGCGTAGCGAATATCGCTTTCCGGACTGTGCAGGCCGGTCGAGAAACGCCAGATTTCCGGCTCGGCTTCGTCCGCGAGCAGGTACACGTTCACGCGTCCGGTGCCGCGCAGCAGCGCACTTTCGATCGCTTCGAGCGCGCGCGAGCGCTCGGTATTCTGCAAACGGAAACGGTCCGCGACCACGTCGAGCAACTGGCGCGCGCCGCTCTCGGTCACGACATGGCGCTTCGCCTGCACGCGCGTGTAGCCGCTCGCGGAGAGCCATTGCGCGACTTCGTCGTCGCTGGCGGTGTCGGGCAGCTCGACCGGAAACGTGATCGCGATACGCGGATCCGTCTCGCGCGTGCGCTCCATCAATTCGGCGTAGATCGTCTCCGGCGTGTCGTGGCGCACCTGCAGCGACGACTTCCGGTCGAACAGCTCGGCGGCGCGCGCGTAGAAGAGCTTCAGATGGTCGTTCAGCTCGGTCATCGTGCCGACGGTCGAACGCGAACTGCGCACGGGATTCGTCTGGTCGATGGCGATGGCGGGCGGCACGCCGTCCACGCGATCCACCTGCGGACGGTCCATCCGGTCGAGAAACTGGCGCGCGTAGGCGCTGAATGTTTCGACATAGCGACGCTGGCCTTCCGCGTACAGCGTGTCGAACACGAGACTGGATTTACCGGAGCCGGACGGCCCGGTCACCACCGTCATCTGGCCGGTATGCAGATCGAGATCGAGATTCTTGAGATTGTGCTGACGAGCGCCGCGAATGCGGATTGCGTTATTGGATGACAATTTTTCCTAACCGGTTCAATGAGTTAGATCGCTTTCGAGAAATACGGCGAATGGTATGTGCGGACCGTTTACGGCCCGGCGCGCCACGCGCCCGACACTGTACACCTATACAGTAGTCGCTGCCAGAACGCGGGATCGGCGCGGCGCGCGTTGCGTTTCAGCGCAACGAAGTCGCAACAAACAAACCCGCGACGCGTTTTTATGTCGATTCGGACGCAGCGAGTTCGTATCTTGCCCGAGCGCGCGCATTTTCGCCGACGGCTCTAATATCATCGAGCCTCGCACTTTTTATTAACCGCTTGTTTAACGAAACCTATGGAATTCGATACGAAAGTCGCCCTGATCGTGCTCGACGATCTCGCCACGTGGCAAAAACTCAACGTCACCGCGTTCCTCGCGAGCGGCATCGCGGGCGCCGCGCCCGAGGCGATGGGCGAGCCTTACGAGGACGCCGCCGGCCGCCAGCACGCGCGCCTTCTGGGCCAGCCGATGATGATCTATCAGTCGGACAGCGCCGGCTTGCTGCGCGCGTTCCGGCAGGGCATCGAGCGCGAACTGACGCGCGCCGTCTACGTGCGCGCGATGTTTTCGACCGGTCACGATCAGGCCAATCGCGACGCGTTCCGCGCCGAACCGGCGGACGCGCCCGATCTGGTGGGGCTGGCGGTGCGCGGCCCGCGCAAGGCCGTCGATAAAGCCGTCAAAGGGCTGTCGCTACACGCTTGAGTGTGCTGTGGGCGCCGATTTTCGAGCGGCCGGCAAAGGCCGCCGCGCGCGGATAAAATCGGCGCATGGACCCGCAAACCGATCACGCCACCGACGCCCCCGACTTACCGCTACCGACGCCGAGTGTCGCGTCGGCGGGAATGGCCGCGCTGATTGCGAGCGTCGCGTGGATTGCCTTTGCCGCGCAGACCGACCTGACGATCGGCCGCATGCTCGCGCGCGGACTGACGGTGTTCGACGGCATCGAGCGCACCGGCAGTTATCTGACGAACCTGACCGTGCTGATCTGCGCGATCGTGTTTTCGTGTGTCGCGACGCGCGCCCGCGCGCCGGTCGCGCGGGTTTTGCGCGCGCCGCCGGTGGTGACGGCGGTCGTCGTGTATGTGGTGTTCGTCGGATTGGCTTACAACGTGTTGCTGCGCTATTTGTGGACGCCGTCGGGCTATCGCGCGGTGCTCAATGAATGTTTGCATACGGTCGTGCCGCTGCTGTGCGCGCTCTACTGGCTGCTGTTCGTACCGCGTTTTCACCCGAGCCGGCGCCAGTGCGCGCTGTGGCTCGTCTATCCGCTCGGCTATTTGTTTTTTACGCTGTGGCGCGGCAGCCGGTCCGATTTTTATCCGTATCCGTTTATCGACGTGAGCGAACTCGGCTACCGGCAAGTGCTGTTCAATTCGACGCTGCTCGTGATCGGCTTTCTCGTGCTGATGGCGATATTTCTCGCCATCAATCACCGGCGACCGCAGCCCGCGGCCGCGCGGAAGAAAGACGGCAGCTAGGCTGGACGGCGCTGGGTCGGATGCATCGAGGAATCGGTAATCTCGTGCAGTCCGTTCACGGTGCCCGCGCGCTCGACGGGAATCGCGAGCATGTTGATCGATACGACCTCGCCGTAGACATTCTCGGTTTTACCGAAGAAATTCGACTCGTTGAACACAACCGGCAGATGCCACCACAGGCGGTAATGCCGCGACCACAACCATTCGATCAGTTCGCGCGACAGGTCGGGCCAGTCGTTCTCGATATACATGACCGGCCGCGACCGCGCGATGGTCTCGTCCGCGCCTTGCAGCACCGCGAGTTCGAGACCTTCCGCGTCGATTTTAATCAGCCCGACAGGATCGCTGCCGACGAGATCGTCCAGCTTCACGCACGCAACAGGCACCGCGCCGGCCGCGCGCTCTTCTTTCATCGCGACCGCGCCGAAATTGCCGGGCGCGAGGTAATCCGGCTGGTCGAAATAGACCAAACCCGCCGCCGACGAACACGCGAACGGCCACGCGCGCACGTTGTCGATCCCGTTGATCGCGAGGTTGGCGCAAAGCTGTTGAAAGACCAACCGCTGCGGCTCGAACGCCAGGACCGATTGGCCGTGACGGCGGGCGGCGCGGGCCAGTTCAACCGTATGGACGCCGGTATTCGCGCCGACTTCCACCACCATTCCGGCGTTGTTGATCAACTGGACGAGAAAGCGCGATTCGATCTCGCAATACTCGCCGTACTGGATCAGCGCCTGGCCGATGCAGCGGTCGCCGGGATTGGCGATCATCCAGCCGTGGCGGCCGGCGACGAGTCGCAAGTGTGGGGAAAGTTCAAGCGTAATAGCGGGCATGGGATGGTTTTTGACGCGCGAAAGGGGAACCCTTATCTATACGGCGCGGCCCCGCTCGCTTAAACCGGACGACTCCGAATTCCCCGCCCGACTTCGCGTGTGCCCCGCTACACTCCATCAAGACAACGCTGACTTTATATCTCCATGAAACAGGCGCTACACCATCTGGACGTCCCGACGCGAACGCGCGGGCTTGTCGAAATCACGGGCAGCATTCAGAAGTGGATTCAGCAGCAGGAGATCCGCGACGGCTTGCTGACGGTGTTTTGCCGGCACACGTCGGCATCGCTGCTGATTCAGGAAAACGCCGATCCCGACGTCCGCACCGACCTCGAAGCCTTTTTCGAGACGATCGCGCCGGAACAGCGCGGCCGTTACGTGCACGATGCGGAAGGCCCCGACGACATGCCCGCGCACCTGCGTACCGCGCTCACGCAGGTGCAGCTTTCCGTGCCGGTCGAAAATGGACGGATGGTGCTCGGCACGTGGCAAGGCATTTATCTGTTCGAGCATCGCCGGGCGGCGCATCGGCGGGATATCGTCTTGCATCTGCTAGGCGAGTAGCCTAATATACGCTCCGCGTACATATTTTGGGAGCAAGCGCGTGGGCACGCAACAACAAACCGTTCTTCGCGACGCAATGCGCCGCCTCAACATGACCCGCGAGGCTTTCGCGAACCGGATCGGCGTATCGCGACGCGCACTCGATACCTGGTTGCTGCCCGACGAATCGCCGGAATCCCGCGCGATGCCCGAAATCGCGGGCCGTTACGTCTCCGAAATTCTGGAACGCGTCCCCACCGACGCAGATTATACGCAGCGCGTACACCCTGCCATTTCGTTCGAAGGCCGCCCGCAATTGCTCTCCGTCGATCAGTTCTCGCGCGATTCCGCCGAAGCGCTCTTTCGCGTCGCGGACATGATGCAGCCCATCGCGCGGCGGCAAAAAATCACGCGCGTGCTCGAAGGCGCCGTGCTCGCCAATTTGTTCTTCGAAGCCAGCACGCGGACGCGCGTCAGCTTCGGATCGGCGTTCTGCCGGCTCGGCGGCTCGGTGTGCGACACGACCGGCTTCACGTTTTCGTCGATGGCGAAGGGCGAATCCATTTACGACACGAGCCGCGTGATCGCCGGTTACGCGGACGCGCTCGTCGTGCGGCATCCGGAACAAGGTTCCGTCGCGGAATTCGCGCGCGCGACCAACATCCCGGTCATCAACGCTGGCGACGGCCCCGGCGAGCATCCGAGCCAGGCGCTGCTCGACCTCTACACGATCCAGCGCGAGTTTTCGCGGGTCGGAAAAATCGTGGATGGCGCGCATATCGCGATGGTCGGCGATCTGAAATACGGGCGCACCGTGCATTCGCTCAGCAAACTGCTCGCGCTCTACAAGGGCCTGAAATTCACGCTGATTTCGCCGGTTTCGCTCGAAATGCCGGACTATATTCTCGAAAAACTCTCGCAGGGCGACCACGTGGTCGAGCAGACCACCGACTTGCACGCGGGACTCGCGGGCGCGGACGTCGTGTATGCGACGCGTATTCAAAAAGAGCGCTTCGCCGATGAATCCATCGAAGGCTATACGCCGGATTTCCAGATCAATCAGGCGCTCGTCGATACCGTCTGCGGCCCGGACACGCTCATCATGCATCCGTTGCCGCGCGACGGCCGGCCGGGCGCGAACGACCTGAGCACGGACCTGAACCACGACTCGCGGCTCGCGATCTTCCGTCAGACCGACAACGGCATTCCAGTGCGGATGGCGATTTTCGCCGTGTTGCTGGGCGTCGAGAATCAGGTGCAGCATTCGATGCGCGACGCCGCGTGGAAATCGCCCGCGTATGTCGGCCCGGACGACGCGGTGTTTCACGGGATCGACTGAAACTCAGGTCGTTTCCCGCTCAATCAATTCGAACCCCACGTCGATCAGCGTCTGCCCCACCGCGCCGTTCAACCGGTCGATCAGGCAGCGCGCCGCGCTCGCGCCGATCCGCGTGCCGTCCACGCGCACGGTGGTGAGCGCGGGTGCGGTATCGGCGGCGAAATCGAGATCGCCGAAACCGCACACCGCGATCCGCTCAGGAATCGCCACGCCAGCCCGCCGCGCCGCTGAAACCACGCCGAGCGCGAGCAGATCCGAACTGCAAAAGATCGCGTCCACGCCGGGCCGATCGTCGAGGATGCGTTGCAGGCCCGCGCGCCCCATCGCGACCGAACTGGGCGGCGGCATCAGGACTTCGAACACATCCGCGATGCCGTGGCGCGCGAAGGTATCGGCGAAACCGCGCTGGCGGGCGCGCGCGCGGTCGTCGTTGGCCGACACGAGCGCCGGACACCGCGACCCGCGCGCGATAAACCGCGCAGCCACGGCCGCGCCGACCTGGTAATGCGAGAAGCCGACCAGCATGTCGATGGGCGCATCCGTCATGTCCCAGGTTTCCACGATCGGAATGCCGATCTTGAGCAGCCGTTCGCGCAGCGACGGCGCGTGCGCCACGCCGGTCAGCAGCACGCCTTCGGGGCGGCGACTCAGGATGGCGTCGAGGAGTTGATCCTCGTCGGCGTCGCTGTATCGGCTTAGGCCGAGCAGCACTTGATAGCCCGCGCGCGTCATGGTGTCGCTGAAGACCTGCATCGTCGCGGAGAAAAGCGAGTGCGCGAGCGTCGGCACGATGGCCGCGATGAGCTTCGATTTCGCCGATGACAACCCGCCCGCGAGGCGGTTGGGCACGTAGCCGAGTTGCTGCACGGCTTGCCGCACGCGCAGGAGCGTGTCGGGCGCGACCGATTCGGGCGCGTTGAAGACGCGCGAGACGGTGATGGGTGAGACGCCCGCTGAGGCCGCTACGTCGGTGATGCGGATGGACTTGGGGGCTCTGCGGGAGCGACGATGGAGGTTCGGCGCTGGCGCTGGGTCGGGTTCGGGCGGCTCGGTAGTGGGTTTCTTCGTGGTCGGCATTGGTCAGTTTGGGTCTTTGGTTTGTACGCGCTTGGGGTTTTGCTGGCGCTTGGGGTTTTGCTTGCGCTTGGGGTTTTGCTTGCGCTTGGGGTTTTGCTTGCGCTTGGGGTTTTGCTTGCGCTTGGGGTTTTGCTTGCGCTTGGGGTTTTGCTTGCGCTTGGGATTTTGCTTGCGCTTGGGATTTTGCTTGCGCTTGGGATTTTGCTTGCGCTTGGGATTTTGCTTGCGCTTGGGATGTTGCTTGCGCTTGCGATTCTGCTTGCGCCTTTTCTTTTGTCGTTTAGCACTTTGCACGAACTTGCTTTCGTGTCCGTTATTAGCGATACCCCTGTCCGCAGCGGACGGTTTGGTCTGCTAGCGCTCGTGCTTTTGTTTGCCTGCGCCCTTTGTGAACTTGCTTTCATGTAGGTCTATTAGCACGCCGCTATGCGCGGCAGCAGTCACTTTCTTTGCTGCTGCAAAGAAAGTAACCAAAGAAAGCAGCTTGTCCATCTAAGTGTCCACCACGAACCGTTTCTGGGAGTGGTGCGCAAGCTGATTCGGCCATCGCACGACAAAACAGAGTGGAGCCGCTCATTCATCCCGGCAGGCACAAAGTGCCTGCCAGTAAGGCATAACTGAAATCCAGAGCAAAATCCACCGGCAACGCCAAAGCCAAAGCCAAAGCCAACGCCATAGCCGAAACCGGAGCCGAAGCCAAAGCCAAAGCCAAAGCCGAAGCCGAAGCCGAAGCCGAAGCCAAAGCCAAAGCCAAAGCCAAAGCCAAAGCCAAAGCCAAAGCCAAAGCCGAAGCCAAAGCCAAAGCCGAAGCCGAAGCCAAAGCCAAAGCCAAAGCCAAAGCCGAAGCCGAAGCCGAAGCCGAAGCCGAATCCGAATCCGGAGCCGGAGCCGGAGCCGGAGCCGGAGCCGGAGCCGGAGCCGGAGCCGGAGCCGGAGCGAGGTTCGAGGTTCGAGGTTCGAGGTTCGAGGTTCGAGGTTCGAGGTTCGAGGCCAGCATGGCAAAACCGAAGGTTTTTGATATGCCCGTCGTCCGAGCGCAGCGAGGATGGGACTGACGGGAGCTGTGCCAATCCGAACGAGCGCGAGTTAGCCTAATCAGCTTGCGCGCCTATCCGCGAGGTTATTCGAGGTGGACACTTAGGCGGATAAGCTGCTTTCTTTGGTTACTTTCTTTGCAGCAGCAAAGAAAGTGACTGCTGCCGCGCATAGCGGCGTGCTAATAGACCTACATGAAAGCAAGTTCACAAAAAAGCGCCCGAGCATCAAACGGTTTACCCCGCCCACCCTGAAGCCGCCCCACGGCGCCGAATCCCGTGCTGCTTTCTTTGGATACTTTCTCAGCAGCTAGCCAAAGAAAGTGCCGCCGCGCGCAGGGGCGTGCTAATAAACCTACACGAAAGCAAGTTTCCAGAAAGCACAGGCAGACAAAAGCAAAAGCGCCAGCAAAGCCAAACCCGGCTAACCCTGCCCGCGCAGCGCGCGCTCCCTGCGCAGCGCGCGTTCCCTGCGCAGCAACCCCACCGTCACGACAGCAAACACCGTCAAACAAGCCGCCGGAATAAGCATCGGCGCCTTGACGCTGCCACTGGTCTGCCGTACCCACGGCACAAGATTCTGCGCGACAAACCCGCCGACATTCCCAAGTGAATTGATCGCCGCAATCCCCGCAGCCGCCCGCGCCCCAGTCAAAAACTTCGGCGGCAAAGTCCAGAAACACGGCAACAGCAAATACATACACGGCGCGCCAAGACAGAGCGCGGCGAACCGCAACGTATTGGTCGGCAGGAAAACGCTGCACAGAAAACACACGACACCAAGAAGCGCCGCGATCAGCATCGCAAGCGTCGTGTGATTGCCGGCCTTCAGCTTCGGCGGCAGCCAAAGCAACACGAGCGTCGCGGCTAGCCACGGCAAAATGTTCAGCAAACCGTTGGTCGTGTTGCTGACGCCAAATCCCTTGACCAGCGTCGGCAGCCAGTAACTCACCCCGTAGACGGACATCGACAGCATCATGTAGTACAAAGCCATGCCGATCACGCGCGGCTCCGTCAACACGCCAATCAAGTGCGACCCGCGCGTCTCGGATTTACGCGCGAGCGCGCGCTCTCCTTCGAGCGTGTCCGCGAGCCATTTCTTCTCGGGATCGGTGAGGAACTTGGCCTTCAGCGGCGACTCCGGCAGATACAGCAACACGACAGCGGTCAGCAGGATCGACGGTATGCCGGTTACGATGAACACAAGTTGCCAGCCCTGCAAGCCGAGCAGTCCGCCCTTGTCGAGCAGATAGCCGCAAATCGGCGCGCCCACCATGTTGCCGAGACTGCTGCCGACCGTGAAGTAGCCGAGCATCCGCGCGCGATGCTTCGACGGGAACCACAGCGTCAGGTAATAAATCACGCCCGGATAGAGTCCCGCCTCGGACGCGCCGAGCAAAAAGCGCAGCACGTAAAAACTCGTCGCGTTCTTCGTGAACGCGAGCAGCACCGTGACGATGCCCCATGTGAGCATGATCCGAGCGATCCAGCGCGGCGCGCCGTACTTGTGCAGCAAAACATTGCTCGGCACTTCGAATATCAAATAGCCGATAAAGAACAATGACGCGCCCAACCCGTAGGCCACTTCGGTAAGCCCGAGGCTGCCCATCATCTGCAGCTTCGCGAAGCCGATATTCGAGCGGTCGATATAAGCGACCAGATAAAGCAGCCCGACGAGCGGCATGAGCCGCAGCGCAAGCCGGTTGATGAGGCGCGATTCGTCGATCGCCGGATGCTGGACGCTATTCACACATGTCTCCTGTGTCCGCTTTATCGCGTGTTGCGCGGGCGGATCGTTGTGATGAAAGATATCGGACGGTCTCGCGCCGCCCTACGATTCAAGGCCGCGCGGCGCGCCACTCGGCATACGCGGCAAGCGTCGCTTCGTTCGGCGGATACGTGCCGCGCAGTGCGCTGCCCGCCGCGATGCGCTCGCTGATGAACGCTTCCATATGCTCCTGCTCGACCGCATCGCGCGCGACATCGGCGGCGAGATGACGCGGCACGATCACGACGCCGTCCGCGTCGCCCACGACGATATCGCCCGGATACACGGCCACGCCGCCACAGCCGATCGGCACGTCGATATCCACCGCGTGATGCTTGCCGAGATTCATCGGCGCGCTCGCGCCCGCGCAAAAGAGCGGCAGGCCGAGCGCGGCGATCGATGCGCTGTCGCGCACCGGGCCGTCGGACACCATGCCCGCGACGCCGCGCACCTTCAGCCGCGCGGCGAGGATCGAGCCGACCGACGCCACGCTGCGCTCGCCCCGGCAGTCCTGCACGAGCACGCTGCCCGGCGGCGCGGTTTCGACGGCCTTGCGCTGCGGATGATCCGGGTCCTGGAAAATGCCGACGTGATCGATGTCTTCACGCGCCGGAATATTGCGCAGCGTGAACGCCGGGCCGACGAGATTCGGCGCGTCGGCGTCCGGTTTGACGAGCGGCGCGACGCCCTGAAGGAACACGTTGCGCAGGCCGCGCTTGAACAGCACGGTTGTGAGTGTCGCGGTGCTGACGTGGCGGAGTTGATCGAGCGTGGTGTCGCTGATGGCGGTCATGGCGTTCGTGTCGATTGGAGTCAGTGGATTTCGGGCTCGCCGCGCGATGGGCCGTGTTCGGCCGCCGCGCTCACCTGCGCGACCGGCTCTTCGAGAAAATCGAAGTCGCAACCCTTGTTCGCCTGCGTGACGTGCAGTTGATGCATCACGCCGAAGCCGCGCTCGAACGGCCGTTTCGGCGCGACCCACGCGGCGCGGCGCGTGGCGAGTTCCGCGTCGCTGACGTGGAGATGAAGACGCCGCGCGGACACGTCGAGTTCGATCGTATCGCCGTCTTGCACCAGCGCGAGCGGCCCGCCCACGAACGACTCCGGCGCGACGTGCAGCACGCACGCGCCGTAACTCGTGCCGCTCATGCGTGCATCGGAGATACGCACCATATCGCGCACGCCCTGCTTCAGCAGCTTTTGCGGGATCGGCAGTTGGCCCCATTCCGGCATGCCCGGCGCGCCGACCGGTCCGGCATGCTGCAACACGATCACCGATTCCGCGTCGATATCGAGCGCTTCGTCGTCGATGCGCGCGGCCATGTCCGCGTAATCGCGAAACACGACAGCGCGGCCGCGGTGCTTCAGCAAGCGCGCTTCCATCGCGGCCGGCTTGATGACCGCGCCGTCCGGCGCGAGATTGCCGGTCAAAACGGCAAGGCCGTCATTCGGCACGAGCGGGTTATCACGGCGGCGGATCACGTCGTCGTTGAAAATCTCCGCGCCCGCGATGTTTTCGCCGAGCGTCGCGCCGTTCACCGTGCGCTGCGTTCCGTCGATCAACGTTCCGAGTTCGGCCAGCAGCGCGCGCAAACCGCCCGCGTAGAAGAAGTCCTCCATCAGGTACTGGCCGGCCGGACGCACGTTGGCGAGCACCGGCGTCACGCGCGCGAGTTCGTCGAAACGCGCGGTCGTGAGCGGAATGCCCGCACGGCGCGCGACCGCGACCAAATGCACGATCGCGTTGGTCGAACCCGACATCGCGAGCACTGTGGTGATAGCGTTATCGAATGACTTCGGCGTGAGCAGGTCGGACGGCTTGAGATCGGTCCATACCATCTCGACGATCCGCTGGCCCGTCAGCGAGGCGAACTGCGCGTGACGCGAATCGACGGCGGGAATCGACGAAAAGCCGGGCAACGTGAGGCCGAGCGATTCGGTGGCGGAGGTCATCGTGGACGCCGTGCCCATCGTCATGCAATGGCCCGGCGAACGCGCGATGCCGCTTTCGATGCCCTTCCACTCGTCCTCGGAAATCTTGCCCGCGCGGAGGTCGGCCCAGTATTTCCAGGTATCCGAGCCGCTGCCGAGCGTACGGCCGTTCCAGTCGCCGCGCAGCATCGGGCCGGCGGGCAGGTAGATCGCGGGCAGATCCATGCTGATCGCGCCCATCAGCAGGCCGGGCGTGGTCTTGTCGCAGCCGCCCATCAGCACACAGCCGTCGAATGGATACGAGCGCAGCAGTTCCTCCGTTTCCATCGCGAGGAAGTTGCGGTAGAGCATGGTCGTGGGCTTCTGAAACGGCTCGGCGAGCGTCATCACGGGCATTTCGACCGGAAAGCCGCCCGCCTGCCAGACGCCGCGCTTGACCTCCTCCACGCGCTGCTTGAAGTGCGTGTGACACGAATTGATCTCGCTCCACGTATTCAACACCGCGATCACCGGTTTGCCCATGTAATCGCTCGCGTGATAGCCCATCTGCGCGGTTCTCGACCGGTGCCCGAACGAGCGCAGATCGTTCGCGCCGTACCAGCGGTGACTGCGAAGCTGCTCCGGGGTCTTGCGGTTTGCTGTCAAGCTGCGTCTCCTCGGCATCGCGATAGTTCGCTTCGCCCTTTGTTTCGCCGATGGTAGCGTTACCATCGACGAAACAAACCTAGGGGAAACGTGGACATCTCCCTCTTTCTTACTTTGTCGCCAAGGAGAAATCGACGGCCGCGCGCGCATGGAGCGCTGTCGTGTCGAGAAGCGGCACCGGGCTGTCCGTCTGATTCACGAGCAGCGTGATTTCGGTGCAGCCGAGCACGATGGCCTCGGCGCCACGGTCCGCGAGCGCACGCATGACGTCGCGATATACGGCCCGCGACGCGTCGCTCACCACGCCGACACACAGTTCGCGATAGATGATGTCGTGGACGGCCGCTTGCGCGGTGGCGTCGGGCACGATGGTTTCGACGCCGTGACGTTCCATCAGCCGATCGCGGAAAAACGCTTCGCGCATCGAAAACGCCGTGCCGATGAAACCCACTTTCCGCACGCCGAGCGCGCGGGCTTCGAGGCCGGTGGGATCGACGATATGCAGGAACGGGATCGACACCGCCGCCGCAATCTGCGCCGCCACCAGATGCATGGTGTTCGTGCAGAGCACGACGCATTGCGCGCCGCCCGCTTCGAGATTGCGCGCGGCGTCGGCGAGACGCATGCCCGCTGTGTGCCACAGCGCGTCGCGCTGGAACCGTTCGATCTGCGCGAAATCCACACTATGCATGAGAATTTGCGCGGAATGCAGCCCGCCGAGCCGCGCGCGCACGTCACGGTTGATGAGCCGATAGTATTCCGCCGTCGATTCCCAACTCATTCCGCCGATCAACCCAATCGTCCGCATGTTCAAAGTCGCCTGCATGTTGAGTGAAGGTCTTCTATTTTGCGTCGAAGAGGCCGCGCGAAGCATCACAAATCTTCATGGCGCAGCCACCTTGCAGCCGTGGTCCTGCAATTCCTCGGACGACGCCGCATCGCCCGGGCCGGTCTGGTCGTTGAGCAGATAGAACGCGGGCGTGCCGTCCGCACGCACCGCGCCCGCCAGCAGCAAGGTCTCTTCGCCCATCGTGCGGCCTTCGCGGGCGACCGTCGGCGCAAGCAGCTTGAAGGGATCGGTGAAGTCGAGACCGGCGTCGTCGATGCGACGCACGCGATACGCGTGACCGCGCAGCAGCACCGGCAGCGGCGTCCAGTCCGTGCCGATACGCGCCTCGTTTGCACGCAGCGTCGCGATCACATCCACGGCGAGGCAATCGATATGAATGTGAAGCTGATTCTGCGTGCGCCCGCTTGCCGAATTGACGGCGAGCGACAGCGCCTCGCGCGGCAGATCGCGACCGAGCGCCGCCGCGACGCGCCCGCGCGACCGCCACGCCGCGCGCCAGTAGTTGGGCGAACCCGGCGTGAGCAGTTCGGCGCTTTCAATGCCCGCGATTCGCCGCGTCGGGATCAGCAGATATTGCGCTTGGCCGTTGATGTCCTTGAGCACCGCGTAGCCTTCGGCCACGTTCACCTCCGCGCATTTCTGCTGCACGCTCGCGCCGAGCGCCGCCGGTTCGCAATAGCCGTGAACGATCTCCCAGAGCGCGTTGGGGTTGTAGGCCTGGGCGCACGGCACGAAGCACAGCGCGGTGACGCCGCCGATCCAGCGCCACATGAAGGTCGAAGTTTTCATAGCGGTTCAAAGATGCGATGCGCGCATCTTAACTGCCCTTCGCGTCCCTCACATGACGGGCGAATGCAGATGATGCGGGTGATCGAGGGTATCGGCGATCATTCGCAGCGCGTCCTCGCATTCGTCGAGCGTCTTCGGGCCGCCGAGACACACGCGCACGGCTTCCGGCGGATTGCCGTCGGTCGAGAACGCCGCCGCCGACACCGCGCCGATCCCGCGTGTGCGAAGCTGCATCGCGAGTTCGGACGCGTGCCAGCCGGACGCGGGCGGAATCGGCAGCCACAGATGGAAGCCGTCGCGATCGGCGTCGAACGGCCAGTCGGTCAGCACGCGCGATGCAATCGCCTGCCGCGCGTTCGATTCGGCGCGGATCGCGAGCAGCATATCGGCGGCGGTGCCGTCCTGAATCCATTGCGTGGCGAGCAGCACGGTGAACGGACTCGCCATTACCGTGGTCGCCCGCAAGGCGCCCGCCAGATGCTGCGCGCGCCGCGCGTTCGGCGCGCGAATATACGCGACGCGCAAGCCCGCCCCGAAGCTCTTGGAAAAACCGGTCACGTAGTAGGTTAAATCAGGCGCGAGCGCGGCGAACGCTTCGGGCGCGCGTTCGGGGAGCATGCCGTAGGCGTCGTCCTCGATGATGGGCACGCTGTAGCGCAGCGCGACATCCGCGAGCGCCTCGCGCTGCTTGGCCGATAGCGTCGCCGTGCTCGGGTTCTGAATGGTCGGATTGCAATAGAACGCGCTCGGCTTTTCGGTCTTGCACAGCGCTTCGAACGCGTGCGCGAGCGGGCCTTCGTCGTCGCGTGCGAGCGCTTGCAGACGCACGCCGAGTTGCGCCGCGATCGCCTTGATGCCGGGATACGCGAGCGTATCGAGGCAGATCGTTCCGCCCGGTCGCGCGAGTTGCGAAACGAGCGCGACCAGCGCGCCGTGGATGCCGGGACACACGAGCACTTTGTCTTCGTCGCAATCGTCGAAACGGCGCTTGAGCCAGTGCGTTCCCGCCGCGCGGTCCTCCGCGCTCCCGCCGAAATCCTGATAGCGCAGCAGGCGATAGGGGTCGGCGGAAGCGAACAGCCGCGCCGACGACTCGCGCAGACGCGCCGCGAACTCGGCCGGCTCGGGCGGCATGTTCATGGTCATCTCGACACTGCTGCCGCCCGCGAGCGGCAACGTGGCCGTGCGGCCACGCACGAAGGTGCCGCTGCCCGCGCGCGAATCGAGCAGGCCGCGCTTGCGCGCTTCGGCGTAGGCGCGCGCGACCGTCGTGTAATTGAGCTGAAGCTCGTCGGCGAGATCGCGCAGACCGGGCAGCCGGTCGCGTGGACGAAGCCGCCCGCTCGCGAGATCTTCTTCTATAAGTTCCGGAATGAGCAGATAAGCCGGCTTCCGGCTTTCGGATAATTTTTTAATCCAGTGATGCAATGCGCCGGCCATGATTTTCTATCCCTGACGTGGATAAAAAACGATAACACGCCGATTGCATCGGCAACAATAATTGATCGGATTCCTGATCGCATTCGGGCTGCAAGGGAACGCGGTGTTGCGCCTCGAAAGCGTGCGTTGCACCATGCCTGCGCGACCGTTCCGGTGCATTCACGCCAGGCTGGTGCGCGCCCGGCGCTCAAGGCGGCGCGATGTGGCGCAGCGATTTGGCACGACCCAACTTTTTTTCGTCTCGCGCGACGTTCCGGCCTCGCATTGATTGGACGTTGATTGCTTTTCATTGCGTCTCCAATGGCACGGCGGTTGCATTGTCGTCACTGTCGTTTCGCCGCTGCGCCGAATAAAAAAGCGCAGGACATTTATTCATTTTCCACTGGAGATTGGAATGCCCGCCGTCAATAAACCGATGCATCAGAAAGGCGATTATCTGGTCGATTACGAAGAGAAGGTATTCGAGGACGTGAAAGCCGAACCGGGCGAAAAAGCGCTCGTCACGTTCCACACGGTCGCGTTCGAAGGGTCCATCGGCTTCGTCAACATGCTTCAGGCCACGCGTTTGCAACGCAAAGGTTTCGAGACCTCCGTGCTGCTCTACGGACCGGGCGTGACGCTCGGCCTTCAGCGCGGCTTCCCGACGCTCGGCGACGAAGCATTCCCCGGCCATCTGAACTTCAACAAGCAACTGACGAAGTTCATGGAAGAAGGCGGCAAGGTCTACGCGTGCCGCTTCGCGCTGCAGGCGCTGTACGGCCACGGCGAGGCGTCGCTTATCGAAGGCATCAAGCCGGTCAGTCCGCTCGACGTGCTCGATATTCAACTGCTTCACCGGAAGGACAACGCGCTCGTGATCCACACGTGGACGGTCTGACGCCTCTTCACGCCAACACCTAACGAGCGAACGGAGCGACCGCCACCATGTCAGAGAAACGAATCGTCCGCGCCGCCGCCGTCCAGATCGCGCCGGATTTCGAGCGGCCGGACGGCACGCTGGAACGCGTGTGCGGCGCGATCGAGGACGCCGCGCGGCAAGGCGTGCAGTTGATCGTCTTTCCCGAGACGTTCGTGCCGTATTACCCGTACTTCTCGTTCGTGCGGCCGCCGGTTGCATCGGGCGCGGAGCATCTGCGGCTCTACGAACGCGCCGTCACGGTGCCCGGACCCGTCACGCAGGCCGTGGCCGAGCGCGCGCGGCGTCACGGCATGGTGGTAGTGCTCGGCGTGAACGAACGCGATCACGGCAGTCTCTACAACACGCAATTGATCTTCGATACCACCGGCGAACTGGTCCTCAAACGCCGCAAGATCACGCCGACATTCCATGAACGGATGATCTGGGGCCAGGGCGACGCAAGCGGCCTCAAGGTCGCGGAAACGTCGATTGCGCGGGTCGGCGCGCTGGCGTGCTGGGAGCACTACAACCCGCTCGCGCGCTACGCGCTGATGACCCAGCACGAGGAAATTCATTGCAGCCAGTTTCCCGGCTCGCTGGTCGGACCGATCTTCGCGGAACAGATCGAAGTGACGATCCGGCATCACGCGCTCGAATCGGGCTGCTTTGTCGTCAATGCAACGGGCTGGCTGACCGAGCAGCAGATCGAATCCGTCACGACCGATCCCGCGCTGCAAAAAGCGCTGCGCGGCGGCTGCAACACGGCGATCATTTCGCCTGAAGGCCAGCATCTCGCGCCCGCGCTGCGCGAGGGCGAAGGCATGGTGATCGCCGATCTCGACATGGCGCTCATCACCAAGCGCAAACGCATGATGGATTCGGTCGGCCACTACGCGCGGCCCGAATTGCTGAGCTTGGCGATCAACGACCGGCCGGCCGCCACGTCCGCGCCGATGGCCGACTTCTCGAACGGAGGGATGAACCTTGAACGCGAACGCGAGCATGTCGGCCGCGAGCCGGCAATTGATGACTGAACTGCAATCGGCGGGCTTGCGTCTCGCCGATCCCGCCGCGGGCGCGAGCGTCGCGAGCCGTCGCGGCGGCGCGGGTCCGTCGGACCACAAAGCCGTGACCATCGACGGCGTGACGATCATGGTTCCGGTGCATACCAACACCGCGTGGCACTCGCCGTTCGTCGCGAGCGCGCCGGAAGCGGACGGCCGCAGCGCGCTGATGCGCGGCACGATTCGCATCGCGGACCTGAGCTTTCCCGCGTCGCCGCGTTTTTATCGTCTGCAGACTTTCGACGGCGTGCCCTATTCGCACATCGCGACGTTGCACGCTTCCGACGTGCTCGCCACGACGGTGCTGCAAACCTGTATTCGCTACGAAAGCCGCCGTAAAACATGCAAGTTCTGCGCGATCGGGCAATCGCTCGCGGCGGGCCGCACCATCGCGCGCAAGACGCCCGAGCAACTCGCCGAAGTGGCGCGCGCGGCCGTGCTGCTCGACGGGGTGAAGCACATGGTGCTGACCACCGGCACACCGCCCACGCCAGATCGCGGCGCGCAGATTTTGTGCGAGAGCGCGTTCGCCATCAAGGCCGCCGTCGATCTGCCGATCCAGGCCCAATGCGAGCCGCCCGACGACGACGCGTGGTTCGAGCGCATGAAGGCCGCCGGTGTCGATGCGCTTGGCATGCACCTCGAAGTGGTCACGCCCGCGTTGCGCGCGCAGATCATGCCGGGCAAGGCGAGCGTACCGATCGCGCGCTACATGAACGCATTTCGCGCCGCCGTGAAGGTGTTCGGGCGCGGTCAGGTGAGCACGTACATCCTCGCCGGACTCGGCGATACGCCCGAGGCGATCCTCGCGATCTCGCGCGAACTGGTCGAGATCGGCGTGTATCCGTTCGTGGTGCCGTTCGTGCCGATCAGCGGCACGCCGCTCGAAGATCATCCCGCTCCTTCGCCGGAACTGATGAAGTCGATCCTGCAGCCGCTCGGCGCGATGGTGTCGCAAGCGGGCTTGCGCTCGGCCGATATCAAGGCGGGCTGCGGAAAATGCGGCGCGTGTTCGTCGCTGGCTTCCTACGAGGTGTGACGATGCTCGCCGATACCGAAGATCTCGTCAGGACGTACACGCCCGTGGGTTTCGTCATCAAGTGGACGACGCTGCCGTGGGAAACCGATGAAGCGTATAAGCTGCGGCGTGCGGTTTTCTGCATCGAACAAGGCATTTTCGCGGGCGACGACCGCGATGAAATCGACGACCACGCGCAGCTTCTCGTGGCGGTCAGCTGCATCGCGGGCATGCCTGAGCAAGTGGTCGGCACGGTCCGCATTCACGAAGATGCGCCGCGCGTCTGGCTCGGCTCGCGGCTCGCGGTGCATCCCGCGTTCCGGCGTCATGGGCGGATCGGCGGGACGCTGATTCGCCTCGCGGTCAGCAGCGCGAACGCGCTCGGCTGCGAGACGTTTCTCGCGCATGTGCAGAGCCAGAACGCGGCGCTCTTTCATGCGCTCAACTGGCGGACGCTGCGCGAGGAGACGATGCACGGCAGGCCGCATCATCTGATGCAGGCGGACCTCGATTTCTATCCGCCCTGCGCCACGCCGCACAGCGGTTACATGAGTCATTCGCTCACGTTGCCGAGGGCCGCATGACGCTCGCCGAACTCGTCCGCGCGTTGCGCGAAACACGCGGCTTCCTGCACAAGACGGATATCGCGGAGGTCGTCGAGACGCTTGCGCGCAATCGTCCGCATGCGGATAACGCGCTCGTGCAGGCGGTCGGTATCGGCGACGACTGCGCGGCTATCGTCGATGGCGACGGCTATCTGCTCTTCGCCATCGAAGGCATGGTGAGCGACTTCGTGCGCGACATGCCGTGGTTTGCGGGCTACAGCAGCGTGATGGTCAACGTGAGCGACATCTACGCGATGGGCGGCCGTCCGCTCGCGGTGGTGGACGCGCTGTGGAGCGACGGCATCGAAGCGGGCGCGGAGGTGCTCGCGGGCATGGCGGCGGCGTCGGCGGCGTATGGCGTGCCGGTTGTCGGCGGACACAGCAATACGCGCAGCGATCGCGCGCAGCTCGCGGTATCGATCGTGGGCCGGGCGAAGCATCTGCTTTCGAGTTTCGATGCCCGCCCCGGCGACACGCTGATGATGGCTGTCGATTTGCGCGGCGCGTTCGAAGACCCGTATCCGTTCTGGAACGCATCGGTCGGCGCGCCATCCGAGCGGTTGCGCGCCGACCTCGAAATATTGCCGCATCTCGCGGAAAACGGCCTGTGCAGCGCGGCGAAAGATATCAGCATGGCGGGCGCGCTCGGCACCGCGCTGATGCTGCTGGAATGTTCGCAGGCGGGCGCGCGGATCGACATGGACAGCATTCCCGCGCCCGATAACGTGCCGTTGCTCCGCTGGCTCAGTGCGTTTCCGAGCTACGGCTTCGTGTTGTCCGTGCGGACTGAACACGTCGAGGAAGTGGCGCGACTTTTTCATGCGCGTGAACTCGCGTGCGCGGCGATCGGCAGCGTGGACGCATCGCGTGAAGTCGTGCTGTGCCGCCAAGATGAAACGGCGACGCTGTGGGACTTCAACGAGCGCGCGTTCATCACCGCGTCGCATCGACACTAACCGGAATCCGTCATGCCAGTCATGCACTTTCGCATTCAATGGCCCGATCGCAGCGAGGCTGTCTGCTATTCGCCGTCCACCGTGATCGGCGAATTCTTCACGGCGGGCGCGGATTATCCGCTCGACGACTTCATGAAACGCGCCCGTGAAGCGCTCGGCCTTGCGTCGGAACGCGTGCGGCAGAAGTACGGCTTCGCGTGTTCGTCGGCGATGGATCAGCTTGAGCGTATCGAACGCGAAGCGGAACGTTTCGCCGATCACCCCGGCGCGAGCGTCAAGGTCATCGGCTTTAACTAAAACCACGCACAGGAACGCATCATGTCGCAAGCAGCCCAGGAAGCGGACGACGCGCACTACAGCGTGATCGTGATTGGTGGTGGACAGGCCGGTCTGTCAGTGAGCCATTACTTGAAGAGCGCTGAAATCGATCATCTCGTGATCGAACGAAAGACGCTGACGCACACGTGGCGAAGCCAGCGCTGGGACACGTTCTGTCTCGTCACGCCGAACTGGCAATGCGCGCTGCCGGGCTATCCGTATCGCGGCGACGATCCGCACGGCTTCATGAAGAAGAACGAGATCATCGCGTATCTCGACGGCTTTATCGCGTCGCTCGATGCACCCGTGCTCGAACACACGGAAGTCAAACGCGTGACGCGCGGCGCGAACGGCCGCTATACGGTCGCGACGTCGCAAGGCACGTTCAGCGCGGATCAGGTGGTGGTTGCATCGGGCGGTTATCACACGCCTGTCGTGCCGCGCATGGCCGAGCGTCTGCCCGCGTCCATCGTGCAGATGCAGTCGTCCGAGTATCGCAATCCGGCGGCCATGCCCGAGGGCGCGGTGCTTGTCGTGGGCTCGGGGCAATCGGGCGCGCAGATCGCGGAGGACTTGCATCTCGCGGGGCGCAAGGTGCTGCTCGCGGTGGGCGAAGCGCCGCGTTGCGCGCGCTTTTATCGTGGTCGCGATGTGGTGGACTGGCTCGCCGACATGAAGTACTACGACATGCCCGTCGATCAGCATCCGCTACGCGAAGGCGTGCGCGACAACACCAACCACTACGTCACCGGACGCGACGGCGGACGGGATATCGACCTGCGCAAATTCGCGGCGGAAGGTATGGAACTCTACGGACGGCTCGATGGATTGCGCGACGGCGTATTGAGCTTCGCGCCGAACCTGGCCGCCAATCTCGACAGCGCGGACGGCGTGTACAACCGCATCAACGCGGGTATCGATGCGTATATCGCGAAGCATGGCATCGACGCGCCGCCCGAAAGCGTCTACGCGCCGATGTGGCGTCCCGAGCAAGAGCGTACCGCGCTCGATATCGGCGCGAGCGGGATCGGTTCGATCGTGTGGTGTATCGGCTTCACGCCGGACTTCAGTTGGCTCGATGCGCCCGTGTTCAACGGACGTGGCTATCCGGCGCATCAACGTGGCATAACGCCCTGCCCTGGGCTCTATTTCGTCGGACTGCCGTGGCTGCATACATGGGGATCGGGACGCTTTTCGGGCGTCGCGCGCGACGCCGCGTATATCGTCGATACGATCGTCCAAACGCGCGAGACGGCAATTACCCAGGCCGTCGCCGTTCCCGTTTGAGTTCGAGATCAAAACCGCATCGCTCGATGCGATGCGGTTCTGACCGCAGCATCAAGGCAGCGCGGTTTCCGAAACCGGCTCAGGCTTGCCGAGCGCCTGACGCACACCGGCCGCATACGCCGGGTCGATCTTCGCAAACAGATCGAGCTGGCGTTGCACGATTTCTTCATCCACGCCCGCGATAGCCTCGCCGATGTTGTCGAAGAGGCGCTCCTTCTCGCCTGCATCGAAGAGGTTGAAGAGCGCTCGTGCGTGGCTGTAGTAGTCGTCGTCTGCGCGATGGTCATAGCGCTCGATCGCGCCCTCCACGGCGAGCGGCGGCTCGTTCACGGACGCATCTTGCGGGAACGCGCCGAAGCGGTTCGGCTCGTAGTTCGCCGTGCCGCCGAGATTGCCGTCCGTGCGCATGCCGCCATCGCGATGATAAGGCGCGTGCGCGGGATTGACCGGCGCGTTGACCGGAATCTGATGGTGATTGATACCGAGCCGGTAACGATGCGTATCGCCGTAAGAGAAGAGCCGCCCTTGCAGCAACCGGTCCGGCGAGAAGCCGATTCCCGGCACCACGTTAGCGGGCGTGAACGCGGCTTGCTCGACATCCGCGAAATAATTCTCCGGGTTCCTGTTGAGTTCGAGCACGCCGACGTCGATCAGCGGATATTCTTTTTGCGACCACGTCTTCGTGATATCGAACGGATTTTCGTGGTGACTCCGCGCCGCTTGCTCGGTCATCACCTGGATGCAGAAGCGCCACTTCGGGAAGTTGCCCGCTTCGATCTGATCGTAGAGATCGCGTTGCGCGCTTTCACGGTCTTCGCCGATCACCTTCTTCGCTTCGGCGTTCGTGTAGTTCTCGATCCCCTGCATCGACTTGAAATGAAACTTCACGTAGAAGCGCTCGTTCTGCGCGTTGATGAACGAGAACGTATGCGAGCCGAAGCCGTGCATTTGGCGGTAGTTCTTCGGAATGCCGCGATCGCTCATCAAGATCGTGACCTGATGCAGCGACTCGGGCGTGCGCGACCAGAAGTCCCAGATGTTATCCGCGTTGCGCATATTGGTGCGCGGATCGCGCTTTTGCGTATGGATGAAATCGGCGAATTTCAGCGGGTCGCGAATGAAGAAGACCGGCGTGTTATTGCCGACGATATCCCAGTTGCCTTCCTCGGTATAAAACCTCAGCGAGAAACCACGAACGTCGCGTTCGGCGTCCGCCGCGCCGCGCTCGCCCGCCACGGTGGAGAACCGCAGAAACGCCTTCGTTTCGCCGCCGACCTTGCTGAAAACATGCGCCTTGCTGTACTTCGAGATGTCGTGGGTAATCTTCAGCGTACCGAACGCGCCCGACCCTTTTGCATGCACGCGGCGTTCGGGAATCACCTCGCGGTCGAAGTGCGCGAGCTTTTCGATCAGCCAGAAATCCTGCAGCGTGATCGGTCCGCGCGGCCCGGCCGTCTGCGAATTCTGATTGTCACCGACGGGCGCGCCGGCCGCCGTCGTCAAGATACGGTTCGTCATGGATGCTCCTCTTTCTGGTTCGTGGGGACACGATCCTGCGCGCAACGCCGTCGTTTGATGAGTCACGCGGTTCGCTCGCGGCGCAGGTGCTTCGTGCGAAGCGATTGCGCAATCGGTAAGAACAGAACAGCGCAAAGAGTTTAGCAAGTCACGCTGAAGGCTGCAGTCAACGTGACTATCGCGCTTGGGTCCATGAACGCTGAAAAGAAAAAGCCGGCGTGCAACGCCGGCTTTCACCGCAAATCACCTCCAAAAACTCACGCCGCCTTCACGGCCTTGTCGCCCACGCGCTCGACCGGATGCGTTTCCTTCAATTTGTTCGCCACGCGCGTGGCCTCGAAATACGAAGGATTCGGCGGACGCTTGAGATACCGCCCCGCGCCGCGCACTGCTCGCAGATCGCCATTGGCCCACGCCAGCGCGCCACGCGTCAGCGTATGCGTCGCGACGCCCTGCACCGTCATGCCTTCGAACACGTTGAAGTCGACCTTCTGATGATGGGTCTTGACGGAAATGGTCTTGCTCGCCGCCGGGTCCCACACAACGAGATCAGCATCCGATCCGACCTGTACCGCACCTTTTCGCGGATACAGATTGAAAATCTGCGCGGCGTTCGTGGACGTCACACGCACGAACTCGTTCGGCGTCAGCCGTCCCATGTTCACGCCGTGATGCCAGAGCACCGACATGCGATCTTCGACGCCACCGCAACCGTTCGGAATGCGCGTGAAGTCCTCGCGTCCCATCGCTTTCTGCGACGCACAGAACACGCAGTGATCGGTCGCGGTCGTATGCAACTGGCCCGATTGCAGGCCGCGCCACAACGCCTCGCGATGCTCGCTCGAACGGAACGGCGGGCTCATCACATGCGCGGCGGCGCGGTTCCAGTCGGGATCGCGATAGACCGATTCGTCGATCACCAGATGCCCCGGCAGCACCTCGCCGAACACACGCTGGCCTTCGTTGCGCGCGCGGGCGATCACATCGACCGCATCTTTAGACGACACATGCACGATATAGATCGGCACGCCGAGCACCTGTGCGATGCGGATCGCGCGATTCGCCGCCTCGCCTTCCACTTCGGGCGGCCGCGACAATGGATGCGCCTCCGGCCCGGTAAAACCGCGTGCAAGTAGTTGCTTCTGCAACTGGAAAACGAGCTCGCCGTTTTCCGCGTGGACGGTCGGCAGCGCGCCCAGTTCGAGCGAGCGCGTGAAGCTGTTCACGAGCACTTCGTCGTCGGCCATGATGGCGTTCTTGTACGCCATGAAATGCTTGAAGCTCGATACGCCGTGCTCATGCACGAGCGTGCCCATGTCGCGATGCACCGACTCGTCCCACCAGGTCACCGCAACGTGAAAGCCGTAGTCGGCGGACGCCTTCTCAGCCCAGCCGCGCCACTCGCGGAACGCTTCCATCAACGGTTGCTTCGGGCTTGGAATCACGAAGTCGATGATGCTCGTCGTGCCGCCGGAAAGTCCCGCCGCCGTGCCGGTGTAGAAGTCGTCGCTCGCGGTCGTGCCCATGAACGGCAGTTCCATGTGCGTATGCGGATCGATACCGCCGGGCATCACGTACTGGCCGCTGGCGTCGATGATCCCGGCTCCCGCCGGTACATCGAGATCGACGCCGATATCGAGAATCGTGCCGCCGTCCTGCGGGTCCGCGCACAGCACGTCCGCGCGATAAGTGCGGTCGGCGTCGATCACGGTACCGCCGCGAATGAGGATCGTCATGATGCAGTCTCCTGAATTTTCATGCGTTGGCGACGCGCGCGGTCGGGCTCTTGCCGAGCTTCATCCATGCGCCATAAACGATGGATGCGAGCGCCAGCCCGACAAACCACGCATAAGTGTAGAGCGTGTTGAAGAAAGCCGGAACGTTCGGAAACGACGCGGGAAACGCGACGTGCAGAAAGCCCGGCAAGTTCGGCAGGACGCCCGCGAGCAACGCGACGACGGCGGCGATATTCCAGCCGCCCGTGTAGCTGTATTCGCCGTGTTCGTCGAAGAGTTCGCGCGCGTCGAGCCGCGTGCCGCGAATGAAAAAATAGTCCACCATCAGAATGCCCGCGACCGGACCGAGCAACGCCGAATAGCCGACGAGCCACGTGAAAATGTAGCCCTGCGTGGTCGCCAGAATCTTCCACGGCATCATCACGATGGCGATGGTCGCGGTAATCATGCCGCCCGCGCGATACGAAATGCCCTTCGGCCAGAGGCTCGAAAAATCGTAGGCCGGACCGACGAGATTCGCCGCGAGATTGCAGCACATCGTATCGAGCGTGAGGATGATGAGCGCCACGCCCACGCCGATTCCCGTCATGCGGCTCGTGAGGTCGATCGGGTCCCAGATCGCCTTGCCGTAGATCACGACGGTCGCCGACGTGACCACCACCGAGATCACCGAGAGCAGCGCCATCGGCACCGGCAGGCCGACGGACTGGCCGATCACCTGATCGCGCTGCGAGCGGGCGAAGCGCGTAAAGTCCGGAATATTGAGCGCAAGCGTCGCCCAGAAACCGACCATCGCAGTCAGCCCCGGCCAGAATGTGACCCAGAACAAGCCCTCTTTCTTGCCGCCCGCGACGAACTGCGACGGCGCCGACAGCATCGAGCCGATGCCGCCCGCCTTCGACGTCGCCCACCACACGAGCGCGACGCACATCACCACTTTGATCGGTGCGGACCAGCTTTCAAGCCAGCGGATCGAGTCGGTGCCATGCACGATGAAGTAGATCTGCAGCGCCCAGAACACGAGGAAACACGCGAGCTGGCCGATTGAAATATCGATGAACGGCAACGCCGCGCCGTGCAGCGCGTTACCGGTGAGGATATTCAGGAGCGTGTAGATCGCGCTGCCGCCGAGCCAGGTCTGGATGCCGTACCAGCCGCACGCCACCACCGCGCGCAGCAACGCGGGCAATTTCGCGCCCTGCGTGCCGAACGACGATCGCACGAGCACCGCATACGGAATGCCGTGTTTCGCGCCCGCATGACCGATCAGCAGCATCGGCACAAGGACGATCAGGTTGCCGATGAGCACGGTCGCCACCGCCTGCCACGGCGACATGCCCTCTTCGGTCAAGCCTGCCGCGAGCATGTAAGACGCTATGTTCATCACCATGCCGACCCACAGCGCGGCGAAGTGATACCACTTCCAGGTGCGTTGCGCGGGGCCGGTCGGTGCGAGGTCGTCGTTGTAGAGGCTGCTGCTCGCCACGCCGGCCGCGAACTGCGGATCGACGGAATGCGGGGTCTGCTTCATCGGGGCTCTCCAGTCTTGTCGGTTATTTTCTAGCTCGCTTTATAACGATTCATGCAGCTTTGGCCGGTTGTTCCGCGTCCTCGCGGCCCGGGTTGTTCGGATGCGTGGTCCAGTTCGCGTATTCGCCGGCATCGACGCGTTCCATCGTGATGCACTGCTCGACCGGACACACATGCATGCACAGATTGCAGCCGACGCACTCCGAATCCACCACGTCGAAATGGCGCACGCCGTCCTTCTCGCGCGTGATCGCCTGATGCGAGGTGTCCTCGCACGCGATGTGACACAGGCCGCATTTGATGCACTTGTCCTGGTCGATACGTGCCTTGATGTCGTACTTGAGGTTCAGGTATTTCCAGTCGGTGACGTTCGGCACGGCACGTCCGCGAATGTCGTCGAGCGTGGCGTAGCCTTTTTCATCCATCCAGTTCGACAGGCCGTCGGCCAGATCCGACACGATGCGAAAACCATAGTGCATCGCCGCCGTACACACCTGCACGCTGCCCGCGCCGAGCACGATGAATTCGGCCGCATCGCGCCACGACGAAATGCCGCCGATGCCCGAGATCGGCAAGCCCGGCGTCTCCGTATCGCGGGCGATTTCCGCGACCATGTTCAGCGCGATCGGCTTGACGGCCGGCCCGCAATAACCGCCGTGCGTGCCTTTGCCATCCACGATCGGCAGCGGCGCCATTTCGTCCAGATCGACGGCCACGATCGAGTTGATCGTGTTGATGAGCGATACGCCGTCCGCGCCGCCCTGATAGGCCGCGCGCGATCCGAGCCGGATGTCGCTGATATTCGGCGTGAGCTTCACGAGGCACGGCAATTTCGTGCCTTCCTTGACCCAGCGCGTGACCATCTCGATGTACTCGGGCACCTGACCGACTGCCGCGCCCATGCCGCGTTCGCTCATGCCGTGCGGACAGCCGAAATTCAGTTCGACGGCATCCGCGCCGGTGTCCTCCACCAGCGGCAAAATCCATTTCCAGTCACGCTCGTTGCACGGCACCATCAACGAGACGATCATCGCGCGATCCGGCCAGTCGCGCTTCACCTGCGCGATTTCCTTCAGGTTCACATCGAGCGGACGGTCCGTGATGAGTTCGATGTTGTTGAGGCCCGCCATGCGCTGGCCGTTCCATTGCACCGCGCCGTATCGCGAACTCACGTTCACGACATGCGGATCGAGACCGAGCGTTTTCCACACCACGCCGCCCCAGCCCGCTTCGAACGCGCGATTCACGTTGTAGGCTTTGTCGGTCGGCGGCGCGGAGGCGAGCCAAAAAGGGTTCGGCGAAGTGATGCCTGCAATCGTGCAGCGAAGATCGGCCATATCGGCTCCGTAATTGTGGTGTCTATTGGCTCGGGTTCAGGCGGCCTTGATCGCCGCGAGCGCGAACGATGCATCGATCGACGCCGCCGCGAGCTTGCCGTCCTGCACGGCCTGCACGGTCAGGTCGAGGCCTTCGTGCGTGGCGCAATCGCCGCCCGCCCAGACGTCCGCGAGGGTCGTGCGGCGATCCGCGTCGGTCACGATGCGACCTGCTTCCAGCGTGAGCACGTCGTGCTCCAGACCGACCGGCACGAGCGTCTGGCCGATTGCCTTCAACACCATGTCCGCATCGACCACGAAGCGCGATTCGCCTTCGCCCGACGTGCTGCCGAACTCGACGCCGGTCACGTGCCCGTCCACGCCGATCATCCTGAGCGGCGTGGCCTGCGTGATGAGCGCCACACCGCTGGTCTGCGCGAATTCTCGTTCGGCCCAGGTCGCGCTCATGTGTTCGATGCCGCGCCGGTAGACCATCGTCACCATCGACGCCCCGAGCTTGCGGCTCTGCACCGCTGCATCGACGGCCGTATTGCCGCCGCCGATCACCACCACGCGGCGCCCGACCGGCACGCTCGCGAGCGGATCGGCCTGACGCACTTGCTCGATGAAATCCACCGCGTTCATCACGCCTTCCAGCGCTTCGCCTTCGAGCGCGAGTTCGCGCACGCCGCCAAGACCGATCGCGAGAAACACGGCGTCGTATTGTTTGCGCAACTCGGCGAGCGCGATATCGCGACCGAGCATCACGCCACTTTTCAACTCGATCCCGCCCGTCGAATACAGCCATTCCACTTCGCGTTGCGCGTAGTCGTCCACGGTCTTGTAGGCCGCGATCCCGTACTCGTTCAGACCACCCGGCTTCGCACGCGCATCGAAGATCGTTGCGCGATGGCCGGCGAGCGCCAGGCGATGCGCGCACGCAAGACCCGCCGGTCCCGCGCCGACGATCGCGACGTGGCGGCCGGTATCGGCGGCGCGTTTGAACAGATGCTCGCCGCGCGCCATCGCCCAGTCGGTCGCGTGGCGTTGCAGCGCGCCGATGGCGACGGCCTTGTCGCCGTCGTGATTGCGCACGCACGCGCCTTCGCAAAGAATCTCCGTCGGACACACGCGGGCGCACATGCCGCCGAGCGGATTCGCCGAGAGAATATCGACCGCCGCGCCCTTCAGATTGCCGTTGCCGATCTTGCGGATAAAACCCGGAATGTCGATTTGCGTCGGACACGCCTGAATGCAGGGCGCGTCGTAGCAATAGTGACAGCGGCTCGATGCCGCCGCCGCCGCGGTCGCGTCGAGCAGCGGCGCGACATCGGAGAACTGACACGCGAGTTGTTCGCTTGAGAGACGATGCGACGCGACATCGCCGGTTTGCTTGATCGTCATGCGCGGTCCTTTTGTTTTGTGGGGACGAGCGATACCCGCCGGCTTCGCGCGCGCGAAGCCGGTACGGTGTTGCTTCAAACGGATTTCAGCGGCTGCGGATGCGTTTTATGAAACCGGCTCCAACGCGCGTTCAAGCATCGCGTGAAGCAGGACATTGCCGCCCGCCTCGATCCATTCCTGCGATGCATCCTCGATTTCGTTGTGGCTGATGCCGTCCACGCACGGCACGAACACCATCGATGTCGGCGCGACTTGCGAGAGATAGCACGCGTCGTGTCCCGCGCCCGACACCATGTCGCGATGCGAATAACCGAAGCGTTCCGCCGCCGCGCGCACCGACTTCACGCAGGCTGCGTCGAAGGCGATGGGGGCATAGTAGAAGATCTGTTCGAGCGCGGTTTCGAGGCCGATACCGCCCGCAATCTTCGCGACGCCCTCACGCAATTCGGCGTCCATCTGCGCGAGCACGGCGTCGTCGGGATGACGGAAATCGACCGTGAAAAAGACGCGTCCGGGAATCACGTTGCGCGAGTTCGGATACACCTGCATCATGCCGACCGTCGCGCAGGCGAGCGGCGCATGAGCGAGGCCGATGCGGTTCACCAGATCGACCACGCGCGACGCACCGAGCAAAGCGTCCTTGCGGCGCGGCATCGGCGTCGGACCCGCGTGCGCTTCCTGTCCGGTCAGCGTGATTTCGTACCAGCGCTGACCTTGCGCGTCCGTCACGACGCCGATGGTCTTGTTCTCGGCTTCGAGAATCGGCCCTTGTTCGATATGCAGTTCGAACGCGGCATGCAGCGGACGTCCACCGCACGGCACGTCGCCCGCGTAGCCGATCCGCTCAAGCTCGCTACCGATCGTCTTGCCGTCCACGTCCTTGCGCGACAGCCCGTAGTCGAGTGTGAAGACGCCCGCGAAGACGCCCGAGGCGACCATCGCGGGCGCGAAGCGCGAGCCTTCCTCGTTGGTCCAGATCACGAGTTCGATCGGATGCTCGGTCTCGATGCCGTGATCGTTCAGCGAACGAATCACTTCCAGCCCGCCGAGCACGCCGTAGATGCCGTCGAAGCGGCCGCCGGTCGGCTGTGAATCCGCGTGCGAACCGGTCACGACCGGCAGCGCGTCGAGATTGCGTCCGGCGCGGCGCATGAACACGTTGCCCATTTGATCGACGCTGATCGTGCAGCCCGCCTCTTTTGCCCAACTCACGATGAGGTCGCGGCCTTCCTTGTCTAGATCGGTCAGCGCGAGACGGCAGACGCCGCCCTTCGGCGTCGCGCCGATTTTCGCCATCGTCATCAGGCTGTCCCACAGACGCTTGCCGTCGATCCGGATCGACGTATTGAGATTGGCGCCTGACACTGCATCCGTTACCGCGTTCATTCGACTCGCTCCTTTCAACTGAAATTGCGCTTCTGACTGACGTGAAACTGGTGCATCGGCGACGGGTTTTGGGGCGAACCCGCACGCGTGAGGTGCATGTCTTTTATTTTGTGCGACGATGCCTGAGAGGCGGTTTCGTCTGGCGCCCAATCCTGTCCGGTTGGACAGGTTGTAGCCGATTAAACCCTGCAAATCAACGTCTTTCGTGCACGCTCATGTAGAGCGAGAAGCGTGCCATTGCAACGCGGCACGACGCGCTCATGCACGCGCGCGCCGCACGCTTCACGCGGTGTGAGGGACGCCGGATATGGCTAGAATGAAGCGCGACGCGGCACATGAGCCGCGGAGGCAAATGATGAGAGATGAAGAAAGCGCGGCAGAAGCCACACCCGAGGTAGTGGAAAACGATAGCCAAGCCGAAGCGGTGGCGACGCCTTTGCGGCGGCGCAAGGCGCACATCCGCGAGACGAACGAGACGCATCTTTTGGCTTGCGCGGAGGCCGTTTTCGCCGAGCGCGGATTCGACGGCGCGAGCACCGCGATGATCGCCGAGCGCGCGGGTTTGCCGAAAGCCAACTTGCATTACTACTTTCCGACGAAGCTCGCGCTGTATCGGCGCGTGCTCGAAGATCTGTTCGAGGACTGGCATCGCGCCGCCGACACGTTCGAATGCAGCGACGATCCGGTCGAGGCGATCGGCGGCTATGTGCGCGCGAAAATGGCGTTGTCGCGGCGGCGGCCGCTCGGGTCGAAAGTGTGGGCGAGCGAGATCATTCACGGCGCGGAACACATGCAGGAAATTCTGCGCACGCGCGTCAAGCCGTGGCTCGATACGCGGGTGACGGTGATCGAAAGCTGGATCGCGCGCGGGCTGCTAGCGCCCGTCGATCCGCAGACGCTGCTCTTTCTGATCTGGGCCACGACGCAGCATTACGCCGACTTCGACGCGCAGATCGTCGCGCTCAAAGGCAAGCGCGCGTTCTCGCAGAAGTCCTTCGATACCGCGACCGACGAAGTGGTGCGACTGGTCATTCGCGCGTGCGGCGCGGTGTCGCCCGGATCGAATGCGTAGATCGCGCGGCACGAAAAAAAATCGCCGGGCGCTTGCGCGCTTCGGCGATTTTTTCATGGCGAGACCGGTGAGGTCTCGCGAACAGCTATTCGTCTTAGTGACCGAAGTAGACTGAATCGACAGGCGACGTCGGGACGATCCCAGCGCGAGCACCCGCTTGCGAGTGGCTGGCGGTCGGTGCGCCATAACCCGTTGCGTCACCGTTTTGAGCGTGCACGCGGGCTTCGGCGGCCTGCACGTCTTGCGGGTAGTACACCTCGCTCGAACCCGGGTTGTAGCCGGCCTTTTCGAGTTGGACCAGTTCGGCGCGAACTTGCGCGCGGGTCACGGGTGCGTTGCTTTGAGCAAAAGCGAAAGCCGGAGCAGCAAGGGCGGCGGCGATAACAACGGCGGGAACGAAAGACTTGATCATGATGAACCTCCAGTATTTGTTTTCAGATGCGAAGCAAATTCGAAAGTGTTTTAAGCAGGTTCTGAATTCGTTTCGATTGAAAACAAGTTTAGGCGGCCATTCACTAAGGAGAAACCCTTAATTACGCGAAACATTCTTGCAATATCGACAAGAATAGACTTCGGAATTTAAGGTGGGGTTAAGGTTGGTTTATGCTCGGTCGTTTTTGCGCTTTGCGTCGCGTTGGTCAGGCGCTCAGCCGGGTCAAACGTACTGCTGCCGACCATTCGTTCGTTTCTATGTGTTTGCCTGGAAGTTGGCATCCGCGCTTTTATAGATGGTCATAGCGCACGCGCTTTATCTCGCTCACAACAAGAATCCCGATGCGCCTCGCCCGCGATCAAGCCGCCTCGACGTGCGCGAGCGCGACCGCGACCAGTCGTTCCAGCAGCGGCTGCACTTGCGCGGCGCGGGCGTCATCGTAGGCGAACGGCATCGATTCCTGCATATAGGTGATCTGCGTCAGTTCGAGTTGCAGCGCGTGGATGCCGGTGGCGGGCTGGCCGTATCGGCGGGTGATGTAGCCGCCTTTGAAACGTCCGTTCGCGGTGGCCGTGTAGCGCCCGTCTTCGCTCACGATGTCGGCCAGCGCCTCGGCGAGTCCCGGCGCGGCGCTCGCGCCGTCCGCCGTGCCGAAGTTGAAATCGGGCAGACGGCCATCGAAAAAGCGCGGCACCACCGAGCGAATCGAGTGGGCTTCCCATAGCAAGACGCGCCCGTGCTGAGCACGCAATGCGTCGAGTTCGTGCGCCAGCGCGTCGTGATACGGCTGCCAGTAGGTCACGCGGCGCGCGTCGATTTCCTCGCGATCCGGCGCGCGGCCCGTTTGGTACAACGGCTCTTTCTCGAACGTATCGACCGGACACAGGCCCGTCGTATCGCGGCCCGGATACAGGTTTGCGTCGTCGGGCGGACGGTTCAGATCGATCACGTAGCGCGCGTTCGACGGCATCAGCAGCGTCGCGCCCTGCGCCTTCGCGAACGCATACAGCCGGTCCAGATGCCAGTCGCAATCCTCGACACGCGCGGCCACCGGCGTCATCGCGGCGGCGATCGACGCGGGAATTTGCGTGCCCACATGCGGGATGGAAATGAGTAGCGGCGCGGTGCCCCGTTCCAGCGTGAAAATCGGCGTCTCGGTCATGGCTGCCTTATTCTGCGTTTCGGTTTAAGCGGGGCGCGCCCGCCGCTATCGGACAAGCCCGTCGAGCGCGCGGCGATAAGCCGCGAAGGCTTCGTCCTGCAGCGCGTGGCGGCGCGCATCGATTACTTTACGCCCGCCCACGTAGACATCGCGGATCGGGCTCTCGCCATGCTCGCAAAAAACGACCCCGGACAGCCACGTTTCGCTAATCAGCCCCGCGATGCTCGGGTGATCGGCGTCGAGCACGAGCCAGTCCGCGCGGCATCCGGGCGCAAGCGCGCCGAGCGCGCGGCCGCTTGCACACGTGCCGCCGTCGAGCGCGGCATCGAAGAGACGATCCGCCGGACGGCTTTGCGCCGCGCTCGCCAGCACGTTGCGCTCGCGCCGCGCGAGACGCTGGCCGTATTCGAGCAGCCGGAGTTCCGAGCGCCAGTCCACGCCGATATGACTGTCCGAGCCCACGCCGATGCGGCCGCCTGCGTCCAGATACGCCCGCGCGGGGAAAATGCCGTCGCCGAGATTCGCCTCGGTCGTGAGGCACAGTCCCGCGACCGCGCCGCTTGCCGCGAGGCGCGCGCATTCGGTTTCATCGATATGTGTCGCGTGCACGAGGCACCAGCGCGGGTTCACGTCGAAGCGATCCAGCAGCCATTCGACGGGCCGCTGTCCGAGCGCGTTCAGGCACGCGTCCACTTCCGCGGTCTGCTCGGCGATATGAATGTGGATGGGCGCGGCATCGAAACGTTTGTCGAGTCCGTTCAGTAACGTTCCGAGCGACGATTCGGACACTGCCCGCAGCGAGTGCGGCGCGACGCCGTAGCGAAGCATGCCAGTTTCGGGATGCGCGTCGCTCAAAGTGTCGAGCATCGTCAGCAGCGTGTCGGGCGAATGCAGGAAGCGGCGCTGGTCATCGCGCGGCGCGCTCTCGTTCAGGCCGCTGTACTGGTAAAGCACAGGCAGCATCGTCATGCCGATACCGGCTTCGTGCGCCGCGTTCACCACGCGCCCGGCAAGCTCCGACGAATCCGCATACGGTTCGCCGCCAACCTGGTGATGCACGTAGTGAAACTCGCACACCGACGTATAGCCCGCCTTCAGCATCTCGATGTAAAGCCATCGTGCGATGGCGCCGAGCGAGTCGGGATCGAGCCGTTCGGCGAAGCGGTACATCAGATCGCGCCAGCTCCAGAAGGTATCAGTCGAATTCGCGCGATATTCGGCGAGACCGGCCATTGCGCGCTGGAACGCGTGCGAGTGCAGATTCGGCATGCCCGCGATCACCGGTCCCGCCGCGCGCGCCACGTCCTCGCGTGCGACGCTTCCCGGCGTGACCGCGACGAGCGCGCCGTCGTCGTTCCATTCGAGGAGCACGTCGCGATGCCATCCATCGCGAAGACGTGCGTGATCGCAAAAAAGCGCATGGTTCATCGCGGTGAATCCTCGTGACGGGTCGATTTGAGTCCGATATGGAGCCACTGCGCATCGTGACATGTGACGCGGCATGAGGCGCCGCCATTGATCCGCAATGTATCGCCATGTTCCAGCGTATACATCGCATCGCCGCATAAAACGTCGATCCGTCCGTGTACGCAGTAAAGCAGCGTCACTGTGTCTTCGACTGCGAAAGCCACCGCCTCGCGATGCGCACTTACCTGAGCGCTAACCAGTCCGCGACGCACCATGACGTTGAAATCGCGCGTCGGCTCGTTCGTGAGCGTCGCGTCGATGTGGGTTTCGCCCGCGAACGAAAGCATGTCGAGCGGTTTATCGAAAACGTGCTGCGTGCCGCCGCTTTCGCGCAGTGTCA
This sequence comes from Caballeronia sp. SL1002, assembly GCF_057814995.1. NCBI lineage: Bacteria > Pseudomonadati > Pseudomonadota > Betaproteobacteria > Burkholderiales > Burkholderiaceae > Caballeronia > Caballeronia sp. SL1002. The sequence goes on from NZ_JBYMUW010000005.1 coordinate 816,583, forward strand.
TGCCCGCGCCCGACAGCAGCACGAGCACGCGGTCCACGCCGTCGAAGCGGGAAAACGGACCCGCGTGCGCGATATCCGCGATACTCACGCGCCAGTCGAAGTGCCCAAGCGTCGCGCCCGCCGGCTCCGCCGCGATCTCACGCGTCACGCCGCCGCCGTTTTTCCAGCGCGCCGGCACGAGCGTCGCGCCAAGAATAATGCTTGTTTCAGGCACGATTATCGATAAACCGAAGGATTAGAAATGACCGGTGAACTGATAGCGGTCGCCCGGATGCCACAGTTGCGCGACCGATGCCACGGCATCCCGCGACCACGTACGCCGATGCAGCAGCAGACACGGTTCATGCGCGCTCATCGTCAGCGCGGCGCGCGTTTCATCGCCCGGAAGCGCGGCCTCGATACGGTATTCGACGCGCTGCAACGGCGCGGCCACCATCAGATACTGGTTCGGCGTGATGCGCGTGAAGTCCTGCCGTCCGTATTCGGGCGCGAGCGCCGGATTCACGTGACGTTCTTCCAGTTGCACCGGCGCGTCGTTTTCAAAGTGCAATACGCGCGAATGAAACACCAGACTGCCGGGCGATAACTGCATTTGCGCCGCGAGCGCATCGTCGGCGATAACTGCGCCAAGCGTCAGCACGTCCGCGCGATACGCGTGCCCGCGCGCGATGATTTCATCGGAGATACTGCGGATCGCGACTAGCGTGGACGCATATTTCGGTTTCGCCACGAACGTACCCGCGCCCTGCACGCGCGTCAGAATCTGCTCGGCCGTCAGTTCGCGCACCGCGCGGTTCACGGTCATGCGCGCGACCTTGAACTCGCGCGCGAGTTCGTTTTCGGAAGGCACCTGATCGCCCTCGCGCCACTCGCCCACGTGAATGCGCGTCAGGATGTAATCCTTGATCTCCTGATAGGCCGGCGTACTCATTCGGCTTGTTCCGACGCGAACGAAAACGGGCTGTGCTTCGCAATCTCGCCACCTTCGACCAGCCGCGCCATCGCCGCGATATCCGGCGCGAAATAGTGATCGAGATCGTAATGCGCGACGTCGGCGCGGATGGTCTGCATCACTTCGGCGAGGCGCGGACTGGTGCGATGCGGCGCACGCAAATCGACGCCCTGCGCCGCCGCCAGCAATTCGATCGCCAGAATGTTCGCCGTGTTGCTCGCGATATCGCCGAGCTTGCGCGCCGCGAACGTCGCCATCGAAACGTGATCTTCCTGATTGGCCGAGGTCGGCAGCGAATCGACCGAGGCCGGATGCGCGAGCGTCTTGTTCTCCGACGCGAGCGCCGCCGCCGTGACGTGCGCGATCATGAAGCCCGAATTCACGCCACCGTCGCGCACGAGAAACGGCGGCAAGCCGGACAGCGTCGCGTCGATCAACAGCGCGATCCGGCGCTCGGCCAGCGCGCCGATTTCGGCGGCGGCGAGCGCGAGATTATCGGCGGCGAAGGCGACCGGCTCCGCGTGAAAATTGCCGCCCGAGAGCACTTCGCCGGTATCCGGAAAGATCAGCGGATTATCGGACACCGCGTTCGCCTCGATCAACAGAACGTCGCCGGCGTGGCGCATCTGGTCGAGGCACGCGCCCATCACTTGCGGCTGGCAACGCAGGCTGTACGGGTCCTGCACCTTGTCGCAATTCTGATGCGACAGGTTGATGCCCGAGCCTTCCAGCAGCGTCCGGTAAGCGGCGGCTGCATCGATTTGTCCGCGATGCCCGCGCAGCGCGTGAATGCGCGCGTCGAACGGCACGACCGAGCCTTCGGCGGCATCGACGGAAAGCGATCCCGCGACCAGCCCGGTGCGGAACAGATCTTCGATCGCGAACATGTTGTAGAGCGCGAGCGCCGTCGACGCCTGCGTGCCATTCAGGAGCGCCAGCCCTTCCTTCGCCTGCAACGTGAGCGGCTGCAAGCCGGCCACGCGCAGACCGTCGAGCGCGCTCGCTCGTTCGCCGCGAATCGTGACCTCGCCGATACCGAGCAGCACAGTGGACATGTGCGCGAGCGGCGCGAGATCGCCCGAAGCGCCAACCGACCCTTTGACCGGAATGATCGGCAGGACGTCGGCGTTAAACAGCGTGATGAGCGCATCGATTACTTCACGGCGAATGCCGGAATGGCCGCGTCCGAGGCTCGACAGCTTGAGCGCGATCAGAAGTCGCACGACCGGCCGCGACATCGGCTCGCCGACGCCGACCGCGTGCGACAAGACCAGATTGCGTTGCAGGAGTTCGAGTTGATCGGCGGGGATGTGCGTGCTCGCGAGCCGCCCGAAGCCGGTATTGATACCGTAGGCCGGCTCGCCCTTCGCGGCGATATCGGCGACTGCTTGCGCGCTGGCGTCGATGGCGGCGAAACTTGCCGGATCGAGTTCCAGTGCGTCGGATGCGCGCGCGATGCGGCGCAGTTGGGGCATCGTCAGATGGCCGGGCGTGAGTTTAATCATGGCTTGATCCTGTCTATACAAGTTAGGGGCAAGTCTAAACGGACACGGACGCGGCGACAAGTGGGACATGTATGGCCAAGGCCGGACTGTTCGCACGGGGTGTACACCGATTGATTACCCCGCGCTTTCTGGGGCCTTGCTTTCTTGTAGGTCTATTAGCACGTCGCGTTGCGCGGCAGCAGTCACTTTCTTTGGCTAGCTGCAAAGAAAGTAACCAAAGAAAGCACGGGATTCGGCGCCGTGGGGCGGCTTGGGATGGGTTACACCGTCTGATGTTCGGGCGCTTCTTATGAACTTGCTTTCATGTAGGTTTATTAGCACGCCGCTATGCGCGGCGGCAGTTACTTTCTTTGGCTAGCGCAAAGAAAGTAACCAAAGAAAGCAGCACGGCTGTTTGGCGCCGTGGGGCGGCTTGAGGGTGGTGTACACCGTCTGATTTTGGTCCGCTTTCTGTGAACTTGCTTTCATGTAGGTTTATTAGCACGCCGCTATGCGCGGCAGCAGTCACTTTCTTTGCTACTGCAAAGAAAGTAACCAAAGAAAGCAGCACGGCTGTTTGGCGCCGTGGGGCGGCTTGAGGGTGGTGTACACCGTCTGATTTTGGTCCGCTTTCTGTGAACTTGCTTTCATGTAGGTTTATTAGCACGCCGCTATGCGCGGCAGCAGTCACTTTCTTTGCTGCTGCAAAGAAAGTAACCAAAGAAAGCACGGGATTCGGCGCCGTGGGGCGGCTTGGGATGGGTTACACCGTCTGATGTTCGGGCGCTTCTTATGAACTTGCTTTCATGTAGGTTTATTAGCACGCCGCTGTGCGCGGCGGCAGTCACTTTCTTTGCTGCTGCAAAGAAAGTAACCAAAGAAAGCAGCTTATCCGTCTAAGTGTCCACCACGAACCGCAACCGGGAGTGGTGCGCAAGCTGATTCGGCCATCGCACCACACAACAGAGTGGAGCCGCTCATCCACCCCGACAGGCACAAGTGCCTGCCGGTAAGGCATAACCGAGAATCCAAGTCTAAGGCCAAATCTAAGGTCAATCGAAGGCCGCAGCTCAACCCGCCGTTTTTCTGAATATGCCCATCGTCCGAGCACAGCGAGGATGGAATTGGCAGGCGCTGTGCCAATACCTTGAACTGCGAGTTGACCGAATCAGCCTGCGCGCCTATCCGCGCAGTTATTCGTGGTGGACGCTTAGGCGGATAAGCTGCTTTCTTTGGTTACTTTCTTTGCAGCAGCAAAGAAAGTGACTGCTGCCGCGCATAGCGGCGTGCTAATAAACCTACACGAAAGCGAGTTCCATAGAAGCGCCCGAACATCAGACGGTGTAACCCACCCTGGAGCCGCCCTACGGCGCCGAATCCCGTGCTGCTTTCTTTGGTTACTTTCTTTGCAGCTAGCCAAAGAAAGTGACTGCTGCCGCGCATAGCGGCGTGCTAATAAACCTACACGAAAGCGAGTTCACAGGAAGCACACGCGGACCAAAAAGCAAACGGCGCGAGCAGAAACCCAAACCCGTCGCAAGCCAGCCCAGCGTACCCGGGAATCTACCAATCCAATCCACCTTTCCACGCACGAAAGTTGTCTAGACAGGATAAATCCTGCCGCCGACACTGCTACCCGGAAATCAAGACCAGCGCAGATACGCCGTGTACGTTCACCGGAACACAGCCACGGTAGCAATCCCAAGCAGCGTCATCGCAACCGACGCCCCGACGTGGATCGCAATCTCGCCCACCGCCCAGCCAAGTCGGCCTTGCTGCAAATGCATGACGACTTCGGCGGAGAAGGTGGAAAAAGTAGAAAGGCCGCCCATCATCCCCGTGATGACGAACAGCCGCCATTCGAGCGCGACGCCCGGCATCCGCGCGAACCACGCGATCGCCACGCCAATCACGTAACCAGCGATCACATTCGCGGCAAACGTGCCGAGCGGCAAATTCGGAAAGAGCGCGTTCAGCCGCAGGCCGAGCACCCAGCGAAGCAGCGAACCGAGCGCGCCGCCCAGACCGACGGCGAGAATCGACAGATACATGGAAAAGTGACGTTGAGTTGTAAGCGCGCGGCGCCTGCCGCGAGGCCAGCGTGAATGATAGAGCAAGCGCGTTGATGCACAATACCGACCGCGCCATCCCTTTCTCATCCGCACGCCCGCATGAATTTCGACACCCTCTCCGACGAGTTGCAACAGCTCCTTCCCACGCATCCCTGGGCCCAGTTCGGCCTGGGCCTCGTGGCGCTCGCCCTCATTGCGCTGTTCGCGCAGTGGGTGGTCGCGCGGATCATGCTGTACTTCGCGCATCGCCTGCTCGTGCTCTCCGGCCACAAGACCTGGGACGAATCGCTCGCGCGGCGGCGCGCCTATCATCGGCTCTGGTACGCGGTGCCGTTCGCAACCGTGGCGCTCGGCATCGGCGAGGTGCCGTATGTCGGACCCGCGGCGACGGTAATCGAGCGGCTCGCGCACGCGGGCGCGTGGATCTGCGTGTTCCTGGCGGCGGGCAGCGCGCTGTCGGCATGGCAGGACGTGTACGCCGCGAGCAAGCAGGCGCAGACGCGCTCCATCAAGGGATATATCCAGATCGGCAAGCTCGCGCTCGCGCTGATCTGCAGCGTGCTCGTGCTGTCGATCGTGATCGACCGGTCGCCGCTCTGGATGCTCTCAGGCTTGGGCGCGCTCTCCGCCGTCGTGCTGCTCGTGTTCAAGGACACACTGCTCTCGCTCGTCGCGAGCACGCAGTTGACGTCGAACGACATGCTGCGGATCGGCGACTGGATCGAGATGCCGCAGTCGAACGCCGACGGCTTCGTGAAAGACATCGCGCTGCATACGGTGAAGGTGCAGAACTGGGACAACACAGTCACCACCGTGCCGACCTACAAGCTCTTTTCGGAGAGTTATCGCAATTACCGGCACATGTTCGAATCGGGCGGGCGGCGCATCAAGCGCACGCTCAGGATCGACGCGACGTGCGTGCGTTTTCTCACCGACGAGGAAACCGCGCGCCTGCTGCGCTTTCGCGTCCTGCACGATTATCTGCAGGAGAAGCAGACTGAAGTCGAGCAGGCGAACCGCAATCTCGGCGAACTCGCGAGCGAACCGGCCAACCGGCGGCGGCTGACCAACATCGGCACGTTCCGCGCCTACGGGCTGGCGTATCTGCAACGGCATCCGGAAATCCGCCAGGACATGTCGATGATGGTGCGCATGATGGAGCCGGAATCGCAGGGCATTCCGGTCGAGGTGTACTGCTTCACGGCAACCACGGCCTGGGCGCAGTACGAGCGCATTCAGGGCGACGTCTTCGACCACCTTCTGTCGATCCTGCCAGAGATGGGACTGCGGCTTTACCAGTCGCCGTCGGGCGCGGACATGACCGGACTGTCCGGCCGGTTGCGCGGCGAAATGCCGGTGCTATGAGCGCCGGGGCGGCAAAAATTCGGCAAGAGAACTAGGCAACAATCCGCGATTTTTGTGTATTCACGCGAGCCTTCTGGATCCTTACGATGTGAACCATGCCGGCAACCCGTCGCCGCTTCGCGAAAGCGCAGCGACGCACGCCGCCACGTCCAAACGTCAGCCAAGGAACTTCCGTGCTCGATCGCGTCCATGCAATGCGTGTTTTCAGTCGTGTCGTCGATACGAACAGCTTCACGCGCGCCGCCGAATCGCTCGGTTTGCCGCGTGCCAGTGTGTCCACCACCGTTCAGCAACTCGAAGCGCTCGTCGGCGTGCAATTGCTGGCGCGTACCACGCGCCGGCTCAACCTGACCGCCGAAGGCGCGGCGTATTACGAACGTTGCGCGCAGATTCTCGCCGATATCGAGGAACTCGAAACCGGCTTTCATTCCAGCGAGGACCGGCTGCGCGGACGCCTGCGCGTCGAGATGCCGGACACCGTCGCGACCGCGATCGTGCTGCCCGCGCTGCCGGATTTTCACGCGCGCTTCCCGCATATCGATCTCTCGATCGGCATCGGCAACCGCGCGGTCGATCTGGTCGGCGAAGGGGTCGATTGCAGCGTGCAACTCGGCGAACTGCCCGATTCGGGATTGATCGCGCGGCGGCTCGGCGCGTTCGAGCACGTGACGTGCGCGAGCCCGGCGTATCTGGAACAACGCGGCACGCCGCGCGTGCTCGCCGATCTCGCCGATCACGTCGCGGTGAACTGCGTCTGCGGCCGCACCGGCCGGCCGGTCGATTTCGACTTTGAAGTGGACGGTGAAAAAGTCGCGGTGAAAATGCCGGGCTTCGTGCAAGTGAGCGACGAACACGCGTATCTCGCGTGCGGCCTCGAAGGACTCGGCCTGATCCAGCCGCCGAGAATCGCCGCACTCCCGTATCTCCGATCCGGCCAGTTGCGCGAAGTGCTGCCCGAATGGAAGTCGATGCCGATGAACGTATCGGTCGCATTCCTGAAAAGCCGTCAGGGCGCGCCGCGCGTGAACGTGTTCGTGTCGTGGCTCGCGGAATTGTTCGAGCGCTCGCAGGAAATGGACGACGCGATGACGCGCATCTTCCGCACCGCCGGACGGCGTCCCCGGCCGGTCGCCGCCAAGCGCGATGACGAGGTAGAAGAAGTCGACTGAACGGCGCGCTGCTTTTTCGAGAGTGGAACGAGTCGAATCCGCCGCGCGCTGGCTGGGCCGGGCGAACTCGCCCGCATCGGGCGCGGAAATGATAAGAAATATCCTAACGGCAGACGCATTCCGCAATCCGCGTTCCACCTGTGCGATCATGGCGCACACGCGTTGTCCACACCTTGTCGACACGCTGGCTTTCGCACTCTTCTAAGACTCTGGCCCACGGCCAAATCCTCGAAGCCGTCGCTCAACTTCCGGCAATCCAGCCCGCGAATTCCGCGGCTGATCTCAGGAAATTTCTTGAAAAATATCGGCTTCGCGCTCGTCGTAGCGTTGCTGCGCGGTTTCGCGCTTCTTCCCTACGGCGTCGTTGCGCGCTTCGGCAGTTTCCTTGGCGGCGCGCTTTATGCACTGCCAAGCAGACGCAAGCGCATCGTGCTCGTCAACCTGCGGCTCTGCTTTCCGGACCGCACTGAGGACGAGTACGCGCAACTTGGCCGCGCGCATTTCCGCCATGTTGTGCGCAGTTACGTGGAACGCGGCGTTCAATGGTTCGGTTCGGCTCGCGCGATCGAAAATCTCGTGGAACTGGAAAGCCATATCGACCTCGACGATAAGGACATGCCCGCCACCATCTTCATGGGCTTTCACTTCGTCGCGATCGAAATGGGCTGCATGCTGTACTCGATCAAACTCCCGATCACCTCGCTCTACACGCCGATGTCCGACGCCCGCCTCTGCAATCTTGCGCGCGAGCAGCGCGGCCGCTTCGGCGCGGACATGGTGAAACGCGGCGACAGCGCGCGCAAGGTGCTCACGCTATTACGCCACGGCAAGTCGGTCATGCTCGCAGCCGATATGGATCACGGTATCGAAAACTCGGTATTCGTGCCGTTCTTCGGCGTGCCGGCTTGCACGCTGACGTCCGTCTCGCGGCTCGCGCGGCTCGGACGCGCGCGCGTTGTGCCGTTCGTCACCGAAGTGCTGCCGGATTATCGCGGCTACAAAATGACTATTTTCGAGCCGCTCGCCGATTTCCCCTCCGACGACGATGCCATCGACGCGCGCCGCATGAACGCGTTCCTCGAAACGCAAGTGCTGCGTTTCCCGGACCAGTATTACTGGGTTCATCGGCGTTTCAAGCATCGGCCCGAAGGTTTGGCGCCGGTGTATTGAAGCGTCGGAATTCGCACCGAGCGGTCTAGCGCGGCTTCTGAAAATCGTTATCGACCCACGCCTCGGCGCTTGTTTTCGTCAGCTTGAACGCCGGCGACACACGGACCTGCGCCAACTGCGCGCCGAACGGGTCGAACGCCTTGAGATCGGCATACGGGTCGTCTTCGTCGGGGACGATATCCAGCGTCACGGTGATGTCTTCCCCGCGCGCGCTCACCGTCACGTTCTTATGCAGCATTGCGTGACGCTGCTGTTCATGGCGGCGCAGCACCTCCGACGCCGTTTTCACGAGCGTCCGGAACGCGTTTCCATCCAGCGGCTTCGGGTTCCGCTTATCGCGGCCCATTGTCCACGGACCCACCAGCGAAGGTTCCACTTCGCCTTCCTTGACCATTTCGACCGCCCAGCCGTCGTCGTCCTCGTTCTTGATGACGCGCGCGGTCCAGCCGTCGTCGCGCCACAAGCGGTCTTCGTGAATCACGTTGTCGAGGGTATCGGCGGGGGGATCGAGATTGGAATCGGAATCGGTCATATTGGTCTGGATTTACGGCAGGTTTGAGGCAGAAGGACGCGGCGCGGAGACACTTGCGTTCCTGGATGCGTGATTTTACCTTGCGCGCTCCGCCGCCGCGCGCGCAACGCCGCGCATTGGCCGATCGGATAAGTCGGCACCAGCGATCAGACAGGCAAGCAACGAGCAAACAACAGGCACGCAGCGTGCTTGTCGGCACATACCCATTTCGTGCCGGCGTGCTACTTTGCACGAGTTCGGGAGATGCCCGGACGCGGCCACACACCGCTACACACCTATAGGAGCATCCGCATGTTCTCTTTCATCGGGACTTTGATAGTCGGGCTGGTCGTCGGCCTGATCGCGCGCGCGGTCAAGCCGGGCAACGACAGCATGGGCTGGATCATGACCATCGTGCTGGGCATTGCCGGCTCGCTGATCGCGGGCTATCTGGGCCGCGCGCTCGGCTGGTATCAGCCGGGGCAACCGGCGGGCTGGATTGCATCGGTGGTCGGCGCGATCATCCTGCTGGTGTTGTGGGGCCTCGTGACGCGCCGCCGCGCCTGAATCTTCGGCACGCCGGCCGCACAAGCGGAGCCGTAACAAGCGGAGCCGCAACAAGCGGAGCCGCAACAAGCGGAGCCGCAACAAGCGGAGCCGCAACAAGCAAAAAGCCACGCATCGCGTGGCTTTTTTTCATGCGGCGCGCCGCGCGCTCAAGCTCAGAGCGCGATGTCCTCGCCCGCCCGCACGACGCGCTTGTCCAGTTCGCCGCCCAGCCAGTACGCCAGTTCCGCCGGACGCCCGATCCGCCACGCGACGAAATCGGCCGCTTTTCCGGCTTCGAGCGAGCCGTGTGTCTCTTTGAGACCCAACGCCTTTGCGGCGTTCAGCGTCACGCCCGCGAGCGCCTCCTCGGGCGTCAGCCGAAACAGGGTGCAGCCCATGTTGAGCATCAGCCGCAACGACAACGCCGGCGACGTGCCCGGATTCAAATCACTCGCGAGCGCGATCGGGACGCCGCGCGAGCGCAACGCATCGACGGGCGGCGGTTGAGTTTCGCGCAGCATGTAAAACGCGCCCGGCAACAACACCGCCACCGTGCCCGCTCGAGCCATTTCGTCGGCGTCGTGCTCGGTCATGTATTCGAGATGATCCGCCGACAACGCGTTAAAGCGCGCCGCGAGGCTCGCCCCGCCCTGCGCCGACAACTGCTCAGCGTGCAGTTTCACCGGAATCCCGAGCGTGCGCGCCGTCTCGAAGACGCGGCCGACCTGCGCGGGCGTGAACGCCAGATGTTCGCAAAACGCGTCCACAGCATCGACGAGTCCTTCCGCCGCGAGCACCGGCAGCATCGTGTCGCAGACATACGCGATGTAATCGTCCGCGCGGCCCGCGAATTCGGGCGGCAACGCGTGCGCGGCGAGGCATGTCGCGCGCACGGTAACCGGCAATTCGCGCGCGAGCCGCCGCGCGACGTTCAGCATTTTCCGCTCGCCCGCGAGGTCCAGACCGTAGCCGGATTTCACCTCGATCGTCGTCACGCCGTCGCGCAACGACCCGAGCGCACGGACCTTCGCGCTCTCGAAAAGCGCGTCCTCGGTGGCTTCGCGCGTCGCCCGGACCGTGCTCGCGATGCCGCCGCCCTGCCGCGCGATATCCGCGTAACTCGCGCCTTCGAGCCGCGCCTCGAACTCGCCGCTGCGGTCGCCGCCGAAGACCAGATGCGTATGACAGTCGATCAATCCCGGCGTCACCCACGCGCCGTCGAGATCGACTGTTTCGACCGTTTCGTCATGCTGAAGGCGCGGCAACGCGGCACGCGGGCCGATCCACTCGATCCGTCCGCCATCGGTCAGGATCGCCGCGTCTTCGATGATGGAATAGCGGCCGCCGCGCATCGTCGCCGCGTGACAGCCTTGCCAAAGCCGTCTCATGCGCGCGGTCCCGTACCGGCGATCATCGGCAGATCCAGGCCGTTTTCGCGCGCGCAGTCGATCGCGATGTCGTAGCCCGCGTCCGCGTGACGCATCACGCCGGTCGCCGGGTCGTTGTGCAGCACGCGGGCGATGCGCGCCGCCGCTTCGTCCGTGCCGTCGCACACGATCACGACGCCCGCGTGCTGCGAAAAGCCCATGCCGACGCCGCCGCCGTGGTGGATCGAGACCCACGTCGCGCCGCTCGCCGTGTTGAGCAGCGCGTTGAGCAGCGGCCAGTCGGAGACGGCATCCGAGCCGTCGCGCATCGACTCGGTTTCGCGGTTCGGACTCGCGACCGAGCCGGAATCGAGGTGATCGCGTCCGATCACGACCGGCGCCGACAACTCGCCGCGCCGGACCATTTCGTTGAACGCGAGGCCGAGCTTCGCGCGCTGCCCGAGGCCGACCCAGCAAATGCGCGCGGGCAATCCCTGAAAACTGATGCGTTCGCGCGCCATGTCGAGCCAGTGATGCAGATGCGCGTCGTCGGGAATCAGTTCCTTGACCTTCGCGTCGGTGCGGTAGATGTCTTCCGGGTCGCCCGAGAGCGCCGCCCAGCGGAACGGGCCGACGCCGCGGCAAAACAGCGGGCGAATGTACGCGGGCACGAAGCCGGGGAAATCGAATGCGTTTTCGACGCCTTCATCGAGCGCCATCTGGCGAATATTGTTGCCGTAGTCGAAGGTCGGCACGCCCTGTTGCTGGAACGCGAGCATCGCGCGAACGTGCGCGGCCATCGACTGCCTGGCCGCCTTGACCGTGCCCGCCGCGTCGGTTTGCGCGCGGTCGCGGTACTGCGCCCAGGTCCAGCCTTGCGGCAGATAACCGTTCAGCGGATCGTGCGCGCTGGTCTGGTCGGTGACCATGTCCGGACGCACGCCACGGCGCACGAGTTCGGGCAGGATATCGGCGGCGTTGCCACACAGCGCCACCGAAATCGCGCGCTTTTCAGCCGTGTGGCGGGCGATGCGGGCGAGCGCGTCGTCCAGATCGGCCGCCTGTTCGTCCACGTAGCGCGTCTTGAGACGAAAGTCGATACGGCTCTGCTGGCATTCGATATTCAGCGAACAAGCGCCCGCGAGCGTCGCGGCGAGCGGCTGCGCGCCGCCCATGCCGCCGAGCCCCGCCGTCAGCACCCAGCGGCCGGCGAGATCGCCGCCGTAATGCTGCCGTCCCGCTTCGACAAACGTCTCGTAGGTGCCCTGCACGATCCCCTGACTGCCGATATAGATCCAGCTTCCCGCCGTCATCTGGCCGTACATCGCGAGGCCGCGCGCGTCCAGTTCGTTGAAATGCGCCCAGTCGGCCCAATGCGGCACGAGATTCGAATTGGCAATCAGCACGCGCGGCGCGTTCTCATGCGTGCGAAACACGCCGACCGGCTTGCCGGACTGGATCAGCAGCGTTTCGTCGGAAGCGAGCCGCTTGAGCGTCTCGACGATCTTGTCGTAGCACGCCCAATCCCGCGCCGCGCGCCCGATGCCGCCGTAGACCACCAGTTCCTTCGGATTCTCGGCGACGTCGGGATCGAGATTGTTCATCAGCATGCGCAGCGGCGCTTCCGTCTGCCAGCTTCGGGCGTTGAGCGTCGTGCCACGCGGCGCGCGAATTTCGATGTCGCGAAAACGGGGGGATTGGTCCACGGAAGACTCCTTGCGCGTGATGGGTCGATAGGCGCAATGGTCTTGTATATACAACTTGCGTTGTATTAGGGAATTCCCGGTGTACGCGGGTTTGCGGCAGCCGCGCTGTTCGGCGGCCGGCTCGACTAGACAGTCTCCAGCGCGAACTGGCCGAAGAAGCGAAGGATTTCGGTGGTGGCGTGCGGTCCGCGAGCGTCGGTATGCGTGCCGAGCGCGTGCCCGCCCGACCACGCGTGGCCGAGTCCGTGCACGAGCCATTGCTCGCCGAGCAACGAGCCTTCGCCGCCCTCGAACACATGGCGTGTGTACGCGTGACCGGATTGCACCGACAAAGGTGCTTGCACGCCGCCACCGCTCGCCGCGGCATCGCCGAATAACTGCCGGCTCATCGCCACGACCTGATCGCCATTGCGCGGATGCACGGTGTCGTCCGCATCGCCGTGAAAGACGATCAGCGGTACCGCGCGCGGCCGGTCGCCTTCTTTAAGCGACGCGGGAAGGCAAATCTTGCCCATGCCGTCGTTCATCGCGCAGAGCGCCGCGAACGGTTCGTCGGCGACGCCGAACGCCATGCCCGAATGGATCGCGGCGGCGGCGTACAGGTCCGGATGCGTGACCGTGAGATTGACCGCCATCGCGCCGCCCGCCGACATGCCCGCAACGTAGACGCGCGTGGGATCGGCGTTGCACATGGCGATGATTTCGCGCGTCAAGGCCGCGACCATCGCGGTTTCGCCCGACTCGCGCGCTTGATCGGCGGGGCGGAACCAGTTCCAGCACCGGAACGGATTGGCGCTCTCCGCTTGTTCGGGATAGACCACGATATAGCCGTGCATCTCGGCGGCGGCGTTCATTTCGGTCCCGGCGGCGAAGTCGTCGGCGTCCTGCTGCGCGCCGTGAAGCATGACGATGACCGGCAGCGGCTCGCCGTCGTAGCAGCCCGGAATATAGAGTTTGTAGCGATGCGACTCGCCGCCGTGGCTGAAGCGATTGTCGAGCCATTGCGGCGTGCCCGTGCGCCGCGCGAGGCGCGTAGACGGGACAACCGGCGCGTCGGTGGCGGGCGGATCGACGAAGAACTGCCCCGCGAGCCCGGCCGGGCCGCCTGTGAAAAGGGACCAAAACGCGTCATGCACCGAGGCGAGCGGATCAAACGGATTCATCGGGATTCCTCAGGTGCAACGAGCGCAATAAAAAGCCCGCGTGAAGCGGGCTTCGGAACAACGGCGAAACACGTGGATCAACGCTTCGAATTCGCTTTGGACGCACGAACCGGCGCTTCGGCTGCCTGTTGCACGGTATCGGTGACTTCGGCGCCTGCATCGGTGGACGTTTGCGCGATTTCGCCGCTCGCGTCGAGCACGACGTTCGTGGTTTCCTCTGCCGTAACGGCCGCTGCGCTGGTCGCGTCCGTCAGAAGCGCGCCCGCGTTCGCCGCTGCCGACTGGCCTTCCTGCGCCGCCGTGTCGAACATGCTCTTCAGGCCCGGGCCGAACTGCGCGAACTGGCCGCGCGTTTCGTTCAGGATGTCGGTTTCAGTCGACCGAACGATCGTCAGAAAATGGCGCGTGTAGGCCGCGGCCTTTTCCGGGCATTCGGCAAATAATGTCGATTGCCAGCTCAGAAAGTCAGCCGGATTCGCGCTGGAACCCGCCTTGAGCACGGACGAACTTTCTTCGAATACCGTCTTGACCGTCTGCACATTCAGCTCGGCGAGCTGCTGCAGCCCGCTTGTGTAGCGCTTCGTCACGTTGATAAATACCTGGAAGCCTGCTGTCGGAAGCGCGGAGGCCTGCTGGGGGAATTTAGGAAACATTGACCGCTCCTGGAAGACGCGCCGTGACCCGGTCGATCCAGGTCATTCTCGGCGTTTGCTGCATTGCAACAATATCCCCATGATACGGCAGATTTCGTGACGGTCAAGCGTCCCTTTTTAAATTTGTCCTCCTGAGCGGTGTGCGTCGGGCAGGGCAAAAAGTCTGCGGAATGGGCGTCCGTTCACAGCAGCGGCAGGCCGGTATTGCGCTTCACTTCGCGCAGCGACAGCATCGATTCGACCGCCGTCACGCCGGGCAGCGCGCGCAACACGTCGCGCATGAAAACGCCGTATTCGTCCAGATCGCGCGCGGCCACTTGCAGCAGGTAATCCGCCGTACCCGAAATGTTGTGGCAAGAAACGATCCGCGCAATGCCCTGAATTTCCCGCTCGAACCGATCCGACAACGCGCGGTCGTGAATGCTGAAACGCACCTGCGCGAACGCGATCACGCCTAGTTCGAGCGCCTGGCGCGACAGCACGGCGCGATACCCTTCGATAAAGCCATCGGTTTCCAGCCGCTTCAGACGCCGCGCGCAGGGCGTCTCGCTCAAGCCCACGCGCTCGGCCAGTTTCGCGACCGAAATACGTCCGTCGCGCTGAATCGCGGCGAGGATCGCACGGTCGGTTTTGTCGAGATCGTTCACGATGGTTTCCCCTAATATTGATGGATATTTTAGGGGCTTCCGCCAGGTTCAAGCATATTTTCAGCTCATAAAGCCTGAAAGCGCTCGTCGGCTGGCGGCATCATTGAGACCTTCTCGACGGAGGTCATCATGGTTTCGCTTCATCTGCTCGCGGTGTTTGTCGGCGCGCTGGCGCTGGTCTACGCGCTGCCCGGTCCCGACATGGCGCTGGTGTTGCAGACCAGCACGTCGCGCGGTTTCAGACACGGCATCGCGACGGCGGGCGGCCTCGCGATTGCGCGCGCTACGCATGTCACGCTCTCGGCATGCGGCGTCGCGGCGTTGCTGCGCAGCGCGCCGTGGCTCTACGACGGCGTGCGTATCGCGGGCGCGCTGTATCTGGCCTACGTGGCGATCCAGATTTTCCGCTCGCCCGCGTTCGGCCTCGATGCATCGACGGGAACGGGCGCGGGCGCGGGCACGCTGCGATCCGCGGCAGCGAAAGGCATGTTGAGCAGCATCCTGAATCCGAAGGCGCTGCTGTTCTGCTCGGTTTTGTTGCCGCAATTCGTGCGTCCGGAAGCGGGCGCCGTGTGGTCGCAAGTGCTGGAACTCGGTGTCGTGCTCGTCGCGATGGGCGTGGCCTTCGACCTGACGCTCGCGTTCGGCGCGGTGCGGATTTCGGGCTGGCTGCGTCGCCATCCGCGCGCGCAGACCGTGCAACGCTGGACGTTTTCCGCCGCGCTGCTGGCGTTCGCGCTCAGGCTTTCCATCGAGTGACGGCGGTAGCGAACCGCGAGGTGCGAGCTTTAAGGCGCTCGCTTCAAACCTGCTCCGGCGGCTTTAAAAACAACTCGTGCTTAGGCGCGAAATGCGCGTAAAGCGGCAGCATCGCGCCGCCCATCGCGCGCGCATCCGCGCCAATCTGCCCTTCCACGAGTTGCGGGCGCGACATGCCTTGCCAGTCGAACGCATCGAGCGCATCGAGCGTCCGGCGAATCACTTCGCGCAATAACTCGCGATCCAGCTCGCCGTCGATCACGATCGCATCCAGATCGAGCAGCGCCGACGACGCCGCCACCGTCCGCGCCAGTTCCGGACACGCCGCGTCGAGCCACGTCTCGGACAATCCGCGCAACTCCGCCGATAACGCACGGTCGTCGTGCGCGGCGGCAGCGGGCGCGCCAGCGTCGGTGAAGAGCTTTTCGAGCACGTAGATCGACGCCGCGTTCAGCAACTGCGGCGCGCGATGCTCGCGACCATGCAGTGGAAACGAGCCGACCGCGCCCGCGTTTCCGTTTGGCCCGGCGTGCAGCCGGCCGTCGATCACCAGCCCGCCGCCGATAAACGTCCCGATAAACACGTAGAGAAAGTTGCGCAGGCCGCGTCCTTGTCCCATGACGAGTTCGGCGGCGCACGCGGCGGTCGTGTCCTTCGCGATATCGACGGGTAGCGTGGTCAGCGCTTCCACGCGCGCCTTGATGTCGATATCGTTCCACGCCGCGAACACATCGGGCGGCGTGTTGAAAAAGTCACGCCATCCGCCGAGCCACAGCGGCGCGGCCACGCCGATCCCGCACAGTTTCCCCGCGTCCGTGCCGAGCGCCACCGTCACGCGCGCCAGCTTTTTCTTGAGGGTGGGAAAGAGCGTGCGCGGGTCGGGATACGCGTATTCCACGACTTCGCGCGCGCGAATATGGCCGGCGAAATCCATCGCGAGCACGTCGAGACTGCGCCGCCCCACTTTCACGCCGATCGAAAACGCGCCGTCCGCGCGCAGCGCGATCGGCACGGACGGCTGCCCGATGCGGCCCTGCACGCGCACGCGCGGCTGCCGTTCGAGCAGCCCGTCCTCGATCAACCGGTCCACGATCAAGGACACTGTCTGCATGGAAAGCCGCGTGACCCGCGCGATATAGGCTTTCGGCGACGGCCCGTGCAGACGGATCGTCTGGAGCACGATGCGCTCGTTGAACTGACGCATGCCGACCTGGTTCGAGCCGATCGAATGCGTCGGTGGCGGGCTCGCGCTGCGCTCTCGGTCGTTCATCGCGCGCTCACGCGATAGCCTGCACGTCGGCCTGCTTCGCGCCGGTCATGATCGCGACCGCCTCGGACATGTGGATATCGCGCGTGTTCACGAGCGCGGCGCGCCGCCCGAGCCGCTGAATGTGAATGCGGTCGGCGATCTCGAATACGTGCGGCATGTTGTGGCTGATGAGAATCACCGGCAAGCCGCGGTCGCGCACGCGCCGGATCAACTCCAGCACCATGTTCGACTCCTTCACGCCGAGCGCGGCCGTCGGTTCGTCGAGGATCACCACGTGCCGCGCGAACGCCGCGCTGCGCGCCACCGCGACGCCCTGCCGCTGGCCGCCCGACAACGTCTCGACCGCCTGCTTCATCGAGCGGATGCCGATCTGCAAGCCCTGCATGTGCGCGATGGCTTCCTGCAGCATGCGGCGCTTGTCGATCATCTGGAACACGGAGCCGAGAATCCCGGCGCGCTTGATCTCGCGGCCGAGAAACAAATTCTCCGCGATGCTCATCGCCGGCGCGACCGCGAGATCCTGATAGACGGTCTCGATGCCCTGCGCGCGCGCATCGAGCGGACTGCGAAAGCGCACGGGTTTCTGGTCGAGCAGGATCTCGCCTTCGTCGGGCACGAGCGCGCCCGACAGCGCCTTGATCAGCGACGATTTCCCCGCGCCGTTATCGCCGATCACGGCAAGAATTTCTCCCGGCAGCAGTTCGAAATCCACACCATCGAGTGCGGTAACCGAACCGTAGCGCTTCACGACACCGCGCGCTTCGAGCACGGGTTTAGCGGCTGTTTGCGTAGACATGTTCGGCTCCTTCAAGCGCGCGGACGGGCGAGTTTATCGGCGGCGACCGCGAGAATCACGAGAATGCCGGTAATCAGAATCTGGTACACGGACGACACGCCGATCAGCGTCAGCCCATTGCGAAACACGCCCACGATCAACGCGCCGAGCAGCGTGCCGATGATCGTGCCGCGTCCGCCGAAAAGGCTCGTCCCGCCGAGCACGACAGCCGTGATGCTGTCGAGATTCTCGGTTTGCCCGGCCTGTGGATCGCCCACGCCGGTCCGCGCCACCGACAGCAGCGCGGCGATGCCGTAGAACACGCCCGCGAGCGAATAGACCGTGATGAGAATGCGCTGCGACGAAAGGCCCATCAGGCGCGCGGCTTCCGCGTTGTTGCCGAGCGCATAGAGATGCCGTCCGGGCACCGTGTCGCGCAGCACGAACCACACGACGAGATACATCAGCAGCGTCAGCACCGTACCGTACGTCACTTCCGCGCCGCCGAGATGGAACGTGTTGCCGAAGAACATCATCGCGTCGGGGAGGTTCGAAATGCTCTCCGCGTGCGAGTAGACCTGCGTCAGCGCAAAGGCGATGTTCAGCGTCCCGAGCGTGACAATGAACGCGGGCAGTTTGATCTTCGTGATCAGCACGCCGTTAAGCAGACCGAAGGCCGCGCTCGCGCCGATCCCGCAAAAAATCGCGATCACCGGCGGAATCCCGAGCGTCACCGCGAACTTCGTCATCACGACCGAACCGAACGCCATCACCATGCCGCACGACAGGTCGATCCCGCCGGTCAGCACGATCAGCGTCTGCCCGATCGCGATCACCGCGACCACCATGGTTTGCTGAAGAATCAGCGAGAGATTCTGAATGGAGAGAAAGCGCTCGCTCTGCCAGATAAAGAACGCACACGCGATCACCAGCGCCGCGAGCGGGCCGATATCGGTGAGCGAAGGAAGGCGGTCCGCGATCGACGTGCGCGGCGCGCCTGCGGTGGTGGGTGTCTGCGTCATGGTGTCGAACCTCGCGACAAAGATGTGGCCGCGCGCCTGAACGGCGCGCGCGCTGTGCTTACTTGTTGCCCCAGCAGTTGTCGAGGCCGAACTTCGTGTCCTTGCCTTCCACGCCCTGAGCAGGTTTGTCGGTAATCAGCGTCACGCCCGTATCGACGTAACCGCTCACCTTCTTGCCCGTCTTCGCGTATTCGATCCCCGCCTGCACGCCCTTTTGCGCCATCACGAGCGGATATTGCTGCGAGGTCGCGGCGAACATGCCGGCCTTCACGTTGCGCACGCCTTCGCAGCCGCCGTCGATCGACACGATCATCACGCTCTTCTCCTTGCCCGCCGCCTTGAGCGCGCGATACGCGCCCGCCGCGGCCGGTTCGTTGATCGTGTAGACAAGGTTGATATCGGGCGATTTCTGCAGGCAGTTTTCCATCGCGGTCTGACCTTTCGACTGATCGCCGCGCGTGTCCTGGCTGCACACGACGCTCGGGTCGCCGTCCTTCACGCCGAAGCCCTTCAGAAAGCCGTTATGGCGCAGCACGCCGACCGACACGCCCGGCGCGAGATCGAGCGTCGCGATCTTCGCGGGCTTGCCGCCCATCGACGCCTTCGCGTATTCGCCGATCAGCACACCGGCCTTGAAGTTGTCGGTGGCGAAGAGCGCGTCGGTGGCTTCCTGCGGCTCGGTCGGCGTATCGAGCGCGATCACGAGGATGCCGGCCGCACGCGCTTTCTTGAGCGTCGGCACGATGGCCTTGGTGTCGCTCGGCGTGATGAGGATGGCCTTCGCGCCCGCCGTCATCATGTTCTCCACCGCCGTCACCTGGCTCGCGTTGTCGCCGTCGAACTTGCCGCTTGCCGTGAGGAGTTTGGCGCCACCTTGCTGCGCCGCTTGCTCCGCGCCCTGCTTCATCTTCACGAAGAACGGATTCGTTTCGGTCTTGGTAATGAGGCCGATCACGGGTTGATCGGCGGCGAGCGCGGCGCTCATCGTGCCAAAACTAAGCGCGGCGGCCACGCAAAGGACGGACGCGCGCACGGCGGCGCGTGGTGCATGGTTCATGTCTCTCTCCAGTTTTAACGACGTTATGAGCCGGCGGCGACCGCTTGATCGATGGCGATTGGGTTCTGCCGTCCGGCGACTAAATCTATTTGGTTTATTTAGTAAAGCCGTGTGGGCGAGCGAAGTCAAGCAGTACCCATCAAGCGGAACTGCTGCGACGCACTCGAAGCAGGAGAGAGGCGCCCGCAAAGGCTTGCGCAGCAAGCCTCTCGGACAATGACGCAACGCGTCTAGGGAGAAACGCTAACGCCCGATAAAACGGGCATCGACGTGGGCAAGCAGGCGTCGCGAGAAGCGTGTTGCCGAGACCTGGATCAGCCGGTCGGACAGCCGCGCGAGGACGTAGGACGCGGCGAGCGTCGCCACGATGGTCGTGGCGAAAAGCGCCAGCGACATCTCTTCGCTGGTCTGACCGAACGCGCGTTCGAAGAAGTGAAAACTCGCATACGTGCAGATGAAGTGCCACAGATAAATCCCGTAGCTTTCGCGTCCGATTGCGGTGGCGAGCGGCTTGAACGGGCGTGCCGCCGTGCGCGTGTCGGCTCGCGAGCACGCGAACAGCAGAAAGCCGACCGCGCCGCACGCAGCGAAGAACGGCGCGAATTCGTGCGCCTTGTCGAGCCACACGCCGAGCGCGGCCGTGACCGCCGCGAAACCGAGCGCGAGCGCCACGGCGATCCGCCCGCCGCGCCCGTCGAGCGCCGACGCTCCCGTGAGATATGGCCGGAACGCGAACCACGCCCACATGCCGACGATAAAGCACGGCACCTGCACCGGCGGCCAGAAGTACAGGAACGTGTTGTTTTCGACGCTGCATTCGGGCGCGGCGTTACAACCGCCCCACCACATTGTCATGGCCGATACCGCGAGCACGATCGCCGATGCCGCGACGATCCGCGCGCGTGTCTGCGTGAAAAAGAAGATCAGCGGCGCGAGCAGGTAGAACAGCATTTCGACGCCGATCGACCAGCCGCCCGGCACCACGTTGTTGATCGCCGTGGGCGAGAGCGCGTGCAGGAACAGGATGTTGAGCAGGACATCCAGCGGGCCGTGCGCGCCGAGCACCCACGCGCGCTCGTAGCCCGAGGTGTGCGCGCCCCAGCTGATCGCGCCGTAGATCGCGATGGCGACGTAGTAAAGCGGCGCGATCCGGAAAAAGCGCTTGATATAGAAACGCAACGTGACGTGACGCGCGTGATCGAAGCGTTCACGGTCCGCTTCGAGCGCCATGAAAATCGTAATCGCGCTGATGACGAAGAAGAGTTGCACGCCGTACTGGCCCATGCGCGCGACGAGCGCGACGGCTCTCGGCAGATGCGGAAACTGAAACGATAAATGCACGGCGATCACGCCGACGATTGCAATGGCGCGGCCTGCGTCGAGTGCGGCGATGCGTTGCGTACCGAATTTCTCCACCCGTGTCCTCCTCGTTGTCGGTCGGCGTGAAGTCACGCCGACGAGGTCCGTTGACACGGTCCGCTTTCACGAAGTTCCTGCCGATTTTCAACCGGTTCGTAAGTGCCTGAAACAAGGCGCTTTCTCGCGTCCGACGAGCCGGCTTCAATCGCAGAGGCAGGCGGAAAATTGTCCCGCCATCGTTTTGTTTAATTGTTTTCTGGAATTTTCTCGGGTTATGGTCGGGAAAACCCCTTACTTGAGCCTCTTACCCGGGCACCCCGCACCATGAGCACACTCGAAGCCCTTCACGCGATCGTCAACGACAACGACGCGCCGCAGATCATCCGCGATCACGTCGTGGATTCGATCCAGTTCGCTTTGCGCAACTATCCCGGCTATTTCACGACGAAAGAAGTGCAATGGCTTTCGCAATGGGACGACACGCGCATCCCGATCGCGGCGACGAAGGTGCTGAACGAAATCAAGGCCGCGTAGAGTCGCGAGGCGGCGCATCGGCGCATCGCGCCGGTTCCCGGCCCGATGCGCTCGCTCAGTGAAGATCCGCGCGAGCGCGCAGATCGTAGGTGTAATCGAGGGCGGGTTCGCTCAGCGCCTCGATAAACCGCAGCACTTCCGGATCTTTCACGAAACTCGCCGCCGACTGCGCCGTGAGAATCGCCGCGCTTTCCTGCGGCCGCGCGATCAGGAAACCCTGCACGTAGTCCACGCCGATTTCCTTCAGCGCCCGCAGCGTCTCCGCATCCTCGACCCATTCCGCCACGCTGCGCATACCCAGATTGCGGGCCAGCGCCACGATCGCCTCGACAATCGCGATATCCGCCGGATGCGCGCACATCGTGCGGATAAATTCGCCGTCGATCTTCAGCGCGTCCGCCGACAAATCCTTCAGGTACTTGAACGACGTGTAGCCCGCGCCGAAATCGTCCAGCGCGATCTTGCCGCCCATGTCGTGGACGCGCGAAATAAACCGCTGCGTGTTTTCCAGATCGTGCAGCGCGACGCTTTCGGTGATTTCCAGGCACAGGAAATGAACAATCGACCGGTACTGGCCGAACAGCGCGAAGATGTCTTCCATGAACTGTTCGTCGTTGAGCGAGCCGCCGCTCAGGTTCACGCAGATAATGCGCGTGTTCGCGAGCGAGTGCTGATGCGCCTGGATCCATTCGAGCAAGGTCGAGATGACCCACTTGTCGATGGCCGCGATGTTGCCCGATTCCTCAGCCGCCACGATCACCTTGCCGGCCGGCAGCGTCGATCCATCGTGCGCGCGCATGCGCAGCAGCACCTCGAAATTCAGCGATCCGTTCGGCTCCGAGAGCGACATGATCGGTTGCATCACGAGGAAAAGACCGGGCGGCAGACGGTTGCGTCCGAGCGTCTCGACCAGCCGCAATTCTTCCGCGCGCTCCTCGAACGCGGCTGCGCCCTTGCGATGCGTGACAAGCCGCGTATGCGTGCCCTTCTTGGCTTCGCGGCACGCGCGGTCCGCCTGCGAAAGCGCGTCCTGCACGCGCACGCCGTGCGAACATTCCACGAGTCCGATCGACGCCTTCACCTGGAACGCGCGATTGCCCACCTGATACGGCGCGGCGCTCAGCACCTGGATCAGTTCGTGACAGAGCGCGATGGCTTCGTCGATGGATGTCCCGGCGAGCACGCACACGAATTCGTCGCCGCCGATCCGGCCCACCGGAAAGCCGCGCGAAAAAAGCGCGCGCGTGCGGGCCGCGACCTGCTTGAGCACTTCGTCGCCCGCGCGATGGCCGAACAGATCGTTGACGAGCTTGAAGCGGTCGAGATCGACATAAGCGAGCGCCCATGGCGTCGTATCGTCGCTCTGCAACGCGATGGCCTTCTCCACGCCGCGTCGGTTCAGCGAACCCGTGAGCGGGTCGTGCTCCGTCAGAAAGCGCAGCCGCTCGATGGCTTTCGAGCGCTCGGTCACGTCCTGCAGCGACCCTTCGATCCACCCGTTCGAGCGGATCGCCTTCAACAGATAATGCCGGTCGCCCGTTCCGCGCGCCGTCGCGCCGCCCATTTCCAGTTCGCCTTCGCTGCCCTTCGACGCCAGCACTTGCAACGCGCCCCACGCGCCCGGCTCGAAATAATCGTTCCAGTGATGCGTCTTGTAGTCGGCTTTATTCAGCGTCAGCATCGCGCGCAACGCCGGGTTCGCGCGGATGAAATGGCCTTGCTCGTCGAGCGTGAAAAGGCCGATGGGCGTCACTTCGTACGTGTTGCGCAATTCGGTCTGCGCTTGCCGCCGATGCTCGCGTTCCGCGCGCATCTGCTCGGCGATCGCGAAGGCGGCCATCATGCTCGACGACAACGCGGCGGTCACCGTGTTCACGCCGCCGAACAGCAGCTTCAGGCCGAACGCCGCGCCGAGCACCTCGGAAAACGTCGCGAACAGCACGATGGCAAGCGACGCCACATACCAGACGAGCGTGCGCGAACGCGTCTTCCAGACGAGCCGTCCAAGCAGAAAAATCAGCACGCCGATGCCGAATCCGCCCAGCACCCAAAGCGCCGGAATGAAGCGCGAATACGGCAGAAAAATCGCGGCGGCCAGCAGCACGAGGCCGGCGTATTGCCCGGCGCGCAGCAGCCAGCGATAGCCGATCACCTTCAGTTCGCGCCGGAATAGCTGGCTGAACAGCGCGCCGGTCAGCAAGTAGTAAGCGGCGAACGTAACCTTGCGCAGCAGCGGGACGAATTCGGGCGAAATCACGCGGTCGAGCCATTGCGTGTCCCAGCCCATCGCATTCGCGCACAGGCGCAGATTGCCGACGAGCCACACCGCGAAAATCACATAGGTCCATTCGCGGTTGATGATCGCCGTCACGAAGACGAAGACGGCCAGCGTCAACAACCCGCCGCCGATCAATCCCGCGCTTTCCTGAAAGTCGAGCGCCGAGGTGCGCAGGCTCGCGGAATCCCACGCGAGCGCGCTGACCTGGGCGGGTCCGGAAAACGTGCCGCGGCACACGACGGGCACGGGCGTCGCGACCACGCCGAGATGCACCGCGAAACCCGCCTTGACGGGGCGCAGTTCGCCGGTCGCGGCGTAGCGGTCGGCGACGCCGAGCGGCTGGAGCGTCGAGGCGACCCAGCACGAAAGCGTTTGCGCATGGCGCGAGGGAAATTCGAGTTGCGTGCCGCCCTCCCGGCTCATGCTCGGTACGGTCACGGCAAACCAGATGGGTGCCTCGGAAAGATGGGTGCTATAGCGCGCGACGGCGGGCGTCGCGGCGAGCGCGTGAAAGGCGCTGGCGGGATCGAGCGTGCCGCGCGGATCGTCGATTACATGGAGCGCCAGCGTCGCCGAGCCCGTCGTCTCGTACTGACGCGGCAGCAGCAAAAGCGTCGCGATCGTGCCCGCCGCGATCAGCGCGGGCACGACATAAACCGCGAACACGTACAGCACGCGGTCGATGCACGAGCCGGTGCGCCGGTATCGGGATAGGGAAAACGGACCAACCGACGCCATACCTGGAAATCCCCCGTATTGCACGACATGCCATCCGCCGCGCGGCGGCGATTCGTGCGCCCTGATCGCGCCCCGCGCGTCAGACGCCGTGTATCGCCGCCAACCTGGTCAACCGGGCCATAAAGGGCCCGGTTTTGTTCTTTTACCTGCCAAAAGCGACCTGCTGCTCTTCCGGGCATCCTACCGTTTCCCGTCCGAAAGATAAATCTGCTGCACTTAAATCGATGTCCGGGTGACGCGTTTGAAATACAAACTGAAATAGCGGGTGCTTCGCTTCCTCCCAGCGCTGCCGCGCGACCCCCACTTCGCCCGCCAGCACGCGGTGCGGCAAGCCGCCGACGTGCGCCATCGGGATGAATTGTTTGTCGCCAAAAACATCCTCGAAAAGCATATGTTCGTATTCGCGGTCGAGCGGCGAACGTGCCGTAATGACCATCCAGTCGATTTGCTGCTGCTCGCAATATAAAAAGAGCGATTTAAACAGCATCATTTTCACCACCCGCCCAATCGATCCACCCGCCACCCCGAGCCGTGTCGCTTCGGCAAGCCGACCGTGGCCGAGCCACTCCGGCAATTGCACGGACTTCTGAACCCCCAATGGCGCGAATTCATTGGTCTGAATTCGCATCGTGCCGAGCGGCGCGCCGTCCAGTTTCGATTCCGCGAGAAGAATTGCCGTACCCGGTTCCTGATCGCAGGCTTCGACGACCATATTTTCCGCAAACTCGGGTAAATGACGGCCATACGCGGCGCGACGGATCTGTACGGCTTTCTCCAGGTCTCCGAACTCCCTCACGATACGAATAGTAAACGGCATCCGTTCCGGTTTCTGAAGCGCGATGACTGCCGCGAGTTCAGGACGTTGAGCGATTTCCGGACGAAATTGGAGGGCTTGAGTGGCGAGATTATTGCGGTCCATTATGTGATACCCCATATGAGCGATTAAGAGATCGCCGCACCGCGCACGTATGACTGACGGGCTTCGGACGCGACGGAATTAGCCTCTCACGAACGCAATTCCCGGGGTGCGCGAAACCAAATGTTTTCTTCCAACTTTTCGTTAAACACATGAGACGTTTTCCTCTAAACGCCCGTGTCGACTTCTCCGTCACATCCGCTCAAGCCAGGTTTCTGACTGTCGCATACAGGGGAAAAAAGACGCGCCTGTGAAACGTCGTTTCGGCGCACCGAGATAATCGGTGTCGCGAGGGCGCCTTTATGCGCTTTTATGACGCGCGGAGGCGCGGCGGATGCCGAAAAGCAACAACCGCCGTGCACCAAACGAAGGAATAAGCAGAAACCGCTAACGAGGGACCGGAGGCACGGCCAAACGAACGCTAAAGAAATGGAATGAAAAAGGATAAAAAAAAGCCGCCGGACTTTTGTCCGGCGGCTTTTTTCGAGCGGCCCGGCCAGCGTGAAAAACCGCTAAGCCGATAACCCGTGTCGCGCTTTAGTCTTCGTCGTCGAGCCAGGGAATATCGACATCGGTAATGAAGGCGACCATCGCAAGCGGACGCCCTTCCTGACGGCCGATCTTGCCGTCCGCGCGCTGCCACTCGCAGCGGAACACGGTGGCCGGGGTGTCGGCGAGCAACGTGATGGTGCGCAATTCGTCCGGGTCCGCGTCCTCGACCGGGCCGTCGAGCGACACGAGAAGCTGCTGCGGCCACATGCCGTCGGCGGGATCGTAGATTTTGTCGCCGTCGTGAATCACGACAAAGGCTTCGACGCCGATCGTCGCCGATGCCTCGACGATCATCTTGCCCACCGCGCGCAGCACAGCCGTGGCGCGGCCAGAGTTGGCCTGCCGGATCGCGAGATCGCCGCGCGTCAGCGCCTGCTCAAGTTTCGGATTGGTTTTTTGTTGCGCCATTCGTTCGCCTCTTTGTCTTCGATTCACGTTCGACGAGTGCGCCCCGTCGATAGTTGCAGGCGCGATCCTATCATTCCTGTCTCAAAGATAGCTTGCGCGGGCCGCCCCGGGCAATTATTTCTCGCCCTGTCCAACGCGGCCTGGCGCGGGCGCAAACGTTTGACTTGAAGTTCAGTCGCGAGCGGCCATCATCGAACCCTCAAGTCGCGCGCCGTCCGACCGATAACGCGTTAACTGAATTCCTTGATCGCTGGGCGCACCGGTTCGCCGGGTTCGCCGCGACTGACACCATGCTCGACCTGTCCGGCTTGATCGACTTTTTTGCGGCGACGCCGCCAGCGGCTCCCCGTTGATGGCGCGCCCGCCGAAGCTGTCCGCCGCCCATTCAGCGCTGCTCTCGCGCGCTGGCGACCTCACCGCCGACGCATTCGACGGGATCGCACTCAAGTCCCATTTCCAGCCGATCTTCAGCCTGCCGCACCAGCGCGCGGTCGGTTACGAAGCGCTGCTGCGCGGCGACAGCGGCGGCGCGACCATCGCGCCGTTCGATCTGTTCGCGAAGGCTATCGTCGGCGGCACGGTGCCGATGCTCGACCGCCTGAGCCACGCGACGCATCTGCGCAATGCCGCCACGCGCCTGCCCGAGGCCACCTGGCTCTTTCTGAACGTGAACCCCGCGACCTTTACGGACGCCGGTTATGCCGCGCGGCTCGCGGACCTCGCGCGCGGTTGCGGGCTGTCGCCGGAGCAGATCGTGATCGAAGTGCTGGAATCGGGCGGCAGCGACGTGAACGCCATCGCCGCGGCCACGCTCGCGTTTCGCGCGAACGGTTTTCTGGTCGCGGTGGACGATTTCGGCGCGGGTCATTCGAATATCGACCGGTTGCTGACGCTTCGGCCCGATATCGTGAAACTCGACCGCAGTCTCGTCCGGGCGCACGGCGCGCACACGCGCGACGCGCTGATGCCGAAGCTGGTCGGCTTGCTGCACGAATCGGGCATGTTCGTGGTCGCGGAAGGGATCGAGACCGAGCACGATTTGCTGCTCGCGGCGCGCTCGGACGTGGACTACGTGCAGGGCTTTCTGTTCGGCCAGCCCGCGCCCGCGATCGATGCGGACGGCGCGGCGACACCGCTTTTCGAGACGATATTCGATACGCTCGCGCAGGGACGGCAAGCCGAGCGGCTCGCGAGCGATTTGCTGCTGATGCCGTACCAGACGCGCCTCGGCACGGCGGCAAAAGCGCTCGCAGCAGGCGCGGGAACCGCGACCGCGTGCGCCCCGCTGCTCGCGCTGCCCTGCACGCTGTCGTGCTTTTTCCTCGATGCACGCGGCCGCGAGTTCCTGCCCGCGCTCGCCGGGTCGGGCGCGAAGCCGTTAAGCCGCCGTTTCGCACCGATCGCCGATCCGGCGTCCGGCCGCTGGGACAATCGGCCTTATTTCGTGCAGGCGCTCGCGCGACCGCGGCAGGTCGTGTCGAGCGCGCCGTATCTATCGGTGACGGGATCGTCGATTTGCGTAACGCTGGCGGTGGCGATCGACTATCGCGGCCGCCCGGTCATGCTCGGCGTGGATCTCGACTGGCGCGAACTCGCCGCGCCCGCCGCCGGGCTTGCGGACGATCGCGGCCTATAGCGGCACAATCAACTCGCGCTTAGCGCTCGCGCTTAGCGCCCGCGCCAGCGCTTCCCCGCCGCTCTTCAACGCGGCAAAGTTGCCGGGTTCGAACGTCCAGTGCCCGGCGGCATCGACGACAGTCAACTGCGCGCCCGGCCATGCGGCCGCCAGCGCCAACGCCTGATCGGCGGGACAGACCATGTCGAAACGGCCGTGCACGATCTGACACGGTAAATGGGCGATACGGCCCACACGCGGCAACAGCGGTTCAGGCGGCAGTTCCTGCGCCATGTAGTGGCGTTCGAGCAGCGCCATCGACACCGCCGACGAATTCGCTTCCGCCGTCTCCTTTTTCTCCTGCGCGGGTTGCGCCGGCGCGTTGTCCGGCTTCGCGTCCGTTTTGGCGTCTGTTTTGGCGTCTGTTTTGGCGTCTGTTTTGGCGTCCGTTTCCGCGTCCGGCTTCGGCGACACGCTTTCGGTCTTCCCGTCCTGTTGCGCGAGTTGCGCGGACACGCTTCCGGTCTTCGTCTCCGGCTTCGGCGGCGCGGGCCGATTGACGACCGACAGCGTCGCCTCGTAACCGGACCACGCGCGCGCGAGCCGCGCTCCAGCTTCGTCGAAGCGGGCGAGCGGCGCTTCAGTCAGCGTCAGGATCTCCGGCGCGCTTTGCGGACGCTGTCCGCACGCCGCTTCGATCGCATCGAGAAACGCGCGGTGCGCCTCGGGGAAAATGCGTTGCACGTCCCACAGGAACCAGTCGATATCCTGCCGCCGCGCGAGAAACACGCCGCGTAACAGAAAGCCGAGACATCGCGACGGATGCGCCGCGCCGTAAGCGAGCGCGAGCGTCGTGCCCCAGGACCCGCCGAACAGCGCCCATCGTTCGATCCCGAGCGCCTCGCGCAGTTTTTCCATATCGCCGACCAGCGCGTCGATGCCGTTGTGTTCCAGCCGGCCGAACGGCGTGGACTTGCCGCAGCCGCGCTGATCGAAGAAAACGATTCGCCACTTCGCGGCATCGAGCGCGTCGGCCCACTTCACGTTCATCGCGCCGCCGGGACCGCCGTGCACGACGAGCATCACCGGCGCGTCGCGCGGACCTTGCGCGCGCCAGTAGATTGCGTGGCCGTCGCCCACGTCGAGCATGCCGTCTTCGAATGCGCCTGTCGTCTGTGCTTCCATCTCGAATTCGCTCCCGTTATAAAGATAAGGCGCGCGCCTTTCGCTTTGTGCGATTTGTGAGTAGTTTTGACATGAAACCCTGCGCGTCGCGGCACGGAGCGTCGATAGCGGCTATGCTTCGGCTTCCGTGTAAACCCCTGTCGCTCCGCCCTCTGCGAGCGAAATCCGCTCGCTTTTCACTCTTCCATGCGCCGAAATCTTACTAAATGGCTGTTCGCCGTCTACCTCCTCGGCAGCGGGACACTCTGGTCGATCCTGATTCTGCCGTTGTTTCCGTTCGTCGGCCGCAACGGCCGCTATCGGCTCGCGCGCCTCTGGTGCCGCGCCATGATCACGATGATGCGTGTCATCACCGGCGTGAGCGTCTCGGTCGAAGGGCTGGAACATCTCCCCGACGAACCGTTCATCATGCTGTGCCGCCATGAATCGACCTGGGAAACCCTCGCGTTCATGGGACTTTTTCCGCGTCGCATCAGTTTCGTGTTCAAGCGCGAACTTAAAAAAATACCGTTTTTCGGCTGGGTGCTGACCGGGCTCGACATGGTGAGTCTGGATCGCGGATCGCCGCGTCAGGCGCATCAGGCGGTCACGAAGGAATGCGCGGAAAAGCTCGCGCTCGGCGATGTCGTAGTGATTTTCCCCGAAGGCACGCGCGTCGCGCACGACGCGCCGCTGAAACTGGCGTCGGGCGGCGTGCGGCTTGCTTGCGCGACGCAAGCGCCCGCCGTGCCCGTCGTGCATAACGCGGGCAAGTTCTGGCCCGCGAAGGGCTGGCCGGATCGGCCGGGTCATATCCGTGTGATCGTGCTGCCCGCATTGCCGGGCGATTGCGTGATTCCGCAGGAACTCAACCGCATCGCGCAGGCGGAAATGGAGCACGCCTTGGTGCGGCTTCGTTGAGCCTTGGTGCGGCTTCATTAAGCCTTGGCGCGGCTTCGTTGAGCCTTGGTGCGGCTCCATTAAGCCTTGGCGCGGCTCCATTAAGCCTTGGTGCGGCTCCATTAAGCCTTGGTGCAGCTCCATTAAGCCTTGGCGCGGCTTCATTAAGCCTTGGCGCGGCTTCGTTGAAATAACGACCGGCCGATTAATACATCGGCCGGCGTTTCGCCGCGCAAAGCCGGTTCACGGCCGAGAGCAACGTTTCCATTTCGACGGGCTTCTGCAAATAGCCGTCGTAATGAACGAAAGCGGGCGGATGCGGATGGCCGGAGATCATCAGAAACGGAATGTGCGAGAGCGCGGCATCGTTCTTCATGGTCTGGCAAAGCAGCGCGCCGCCGAGCACCGGCATCATCCAGTCGGACACCACGATATCCACGCGCGTCTCGCCGAGGATAAGGAGCGCGGCGCGGCCGTCCACCGCCGAGAGCACCGTGCAGTCGTCGCTCTGCATGCACAGGGTCCAGGCTTCCAGGGTAGCGGGGTCGTCGTCGACCAGGAGTACGGTCTTCATTACAGGAGCAGCTTTTACAGGCGCCTCGTTCAAGTCGATTCAAAAAGCAATAGCGGTTGTGACCGCGCCAGCACGCATTCGTTGCATCTTCCGCATTGCCCGCGCGACCGTCTTCATCTCGCTCGCGTGTCATTCGTCATTTCTTTGATCATTGATAGCACGCGGCGCGCCTACTTTGCCGGGTTTTATCGCGATGCGCTCAAATGGCAGTGTATGCCGCCACCTGCCCGGCGCGCGACTTGGGGGAAACAGCGAGACGCTACTTGATCCCGATCCGCGCGCGTCCGGCATCGCGGATCGCTTCGATCAGCGCATCTTCCGCTGCCCGGCGCGCCGTATCGTTGCGGCGCACAAGACCGATCGGTTCGTCGGTGCCCGCGAACGGCATCGCGAGCGGCGTGAGCAGGCCGAGCGTGATGTCGTTTTCGACGGCGCCCGCAGGCACGAACCAGACCGCGTCGTTGTGCAGTGCAAGCGCGCGGCCGAGCGACACCGACAGCGTTTCGACGAACGCCGTCAGCGAATGCGCGCCGAACGCGGTCAGCACGCTCTCCGCCGATTGCCGGATCAGCGTGCCGAACGGCGGCACGACCACGGGATAAGCGGCGAGCATCGTGGGCATGAGCGGCGCCTCGAACGAGAGCGCGTGCCCTGCCCGCACGACAACCGCCAGCGGTTCGCGATAAATCTGCTCGAAACTCAGGCCGTGCATGCCTTCCGGATCCGACACGCGGCCGACCACGAAATCGGTCTCGCCCGCCTTGAGCCGCGCGAGCAGTTGCACGTTCGAATCCGTCGAGATACTGACCGACACCGAAGGCCAGTGGCGCTTGAACGCCGCGAGCGCGGGCGGCAAGAGCGCGATGGCGACGGTCGGGAGAATGCCGATGGAGATCGAACCGGGAACATCGCCGCTCTCGCGCATCAGAACATCGACGCCTTCACGCAGCGCCGCCACGCAGGCGCTCGCGTGCGGCGCGAAAAGGCGCCCTTCGCGGGTCGGCGTGGCGCCTCGCCGTCCCCGCTCGAACAGCCGGACGCCTAGAATGTCCTCAAGCTCGCCGATTGTCTTCGAGACGGCGGGCTGCGTGATCGACAGGCTGTCGGCGGCGCGCTGCACGCTGCCGAGATGCGCGACCGCCAGGAAGCACTGAAGGTGGCGGAATTTGACACGCGTGTTCGGAATGTCGATATCCATGACGAATAGTTATGCCTGAGTGCATAAAACATCATTTTCCATAACTTCGCCGCTTCGATAAAGTTATCCCACGCAAATATGTGTCAATTCTTCCAAAAACAGGAGACAGTCGAATGACTTCCCCCATCCTCACTCCGCGTGACTGGGACGCTCACCCGCCCTATTCGTACCCTGGCTACAAGTCGTCCGTGCTGCGCAGCCCGTCGCGTCCGCTGATTCCGCTGAAGGAAAACCTGCGTGACCGCCGCGTGCCGGTGTACGGCGCGGAAGATTTGGGCGCGCTCGATAGCGATCTGACCAGGAACGCCGCGAAGAACGGCGCGCCGCTCGGCGAACGCATCATCGTGACGGGCCGCGTGCTCGACGAAGGCGGCCGTCCGGTTCGTAACACGCTGGTTGAAATCTGGCAGGCGAACGCGGCGGGCCGCTACGTCCACAAGGCCGATCAGCACGACGCGCCGCTCGATCCGAACTTTCTCGGCGCGGGCCGCTGCTTAACCGATAACGATGGCCGTTACCGGTTCCTGACCATCAAGCCGGGCGCATATCCGTGGGGCAATCATTCGAACGCATGGCGTCCGAATCACATCCACTTTTCGCTGTTCGGCGACTACTTCGGCTCGCGTCTCGTCACGCAGATGTACTTCCCCGGCGACCCGCTGCTCGACCTCGATCCGATCTTTCAAGGCACGCCCGAGAATGCGCGCATCCGCATGATCTCGCGCTTCTCGATCGATACGACGCAGGAAGCCTACGCGCTCGGCTACGAATTCGACATCGTGCTGCGCGGTCCCGACCAGACGCCGACGGAGTAACCATGACGACGCTCAAACAGACCCCTTCGCAGACGGTCGGACCGTATTTCGCCTACGGCCTCTGCCCCGAGCAATACAACTTCGACCTGAAAAGCCTGTTCACGCCGTCCATCGCGGATCGCGAATCGGCGGGCGAGCATATTTCGATCGTCGGCAATGTTTACGATGGCGCGGGCGCGGTAGTCGGCGACGCCGTGATCGAAATGGCGCAAGCGGATTCGACCGGCCGCTACGTGGAGACTGTGGCCGAAGCCCGCGAGACGGGCTTCCGGGGCTTCGCGCGAGTCGGCACGGGCACGGACCCGGAACTGCGCTATGTGGTGGATACGGTGAAGCCGGGCAAGACCGCCGACGACGCCGCGCCGCATATCGACGTGATCGTGCTGATGCGCGGCATGTTGCTGCACGCGTACACGCGCCTCTACTTCGACGACGAAGCCGACGCCAACGCGAAGGACGCCGTGCTCGCGCTCGTGCCGGCCGAACGCCGCGCGACGCTCGTCGCCAAACGCGTGCCGAATACGTCGAGCACGATCTATCGCTTCGACATTCACCTGCAAGGTCCGGAAGAAACCGTCTTCTTCGACCTGTAACGAGACTCGGCAGCGGTGCGTCCGGCACGATGGTTTATAGTGTCGGACGCACAAAAACCGCACCGCTGCCGCCATGACCGAAGCACACTCTCCCTCCGCTGTTTATCTCAACCTGCTCGCTGAAACGGCGCAGATCGGCTGGTCCGAACTCGAACGTTTTTTCGCGCGCGGCATTCTGCTGCGCGTGGCGCGCGACCTCGACCTCGTGAGCGTCGCGGAGGCCATCGCGAACGACGAAACCAAGCAAGTCGCCGAATGGCTCGCGTCCGGTCTGGTCGAGCGCGTGCAGGCGGAAACGGC
Source organism: Caballeronia sp. SL1002 (assembly GCF_057814995.1). NCBI lineage: Bacteria > Pseudomonadati > Pseudomonadota > Betaproteobacteria > Burkholderiales > Burkholderiaceae > Caballeronia > Caballeronia sp. SL1002. The sequence goes on from NZ_JBYMUW010000005.1 coordinate 850,218, forward strand.
CGCCGATTTCGCCGCGCGCGACCCGGAATTGTGGGCCGTGGTGGTGTCGCCTTGGGTGTGCGTGCAGGAACGCGGTACGCCCGGTTAAACGCCGCCGCTTTCAGCCCGGCTCGCTCCGCCGCGACGACTGGATCATCACCAGCGTATCGCCCGCCTCGATCACGCAGTGCGGGTCTTCGTAGAACTCCATCACGCGCGAACCGCGCGCTAGCCCGATCACGATCGCGCCCTCGACATCGTTCGACATGCGCCCGATTTCCAGCGGCGAAGCCTTCTTTTCGAGCAGCGTAACGCGCCCGCGCGCCGACAGCATGTCGGAGACGAACGGCACGAGATAACGGCTCTCGACGGCATCCGCGAGCAGCAGTCCGCCGATCTTCGTCGACGAAACGATCACGTCCGCGCCCGCCTGCCGCAATTGCCGCTGGAAAACGTGCTCCTGAATCCGCACGACGATCTTCACGTCGGGCGCGAAACTCCGCACGCTCAGGGCGACAAGAATGGCGGTGGGATCGTCGGTGACCGCGACGATCACCGCCCGCGCCTGGCGCACCTGCGCCTGATTCAGGATGTCCTCGCGCGATGGATCGCCGAGCAGTCCGGTCACGCCGAGCGACGTGGCCGCTTCGAGCGCGGCCTGATTCGTATCGATCACGACGATCCCGTGCGGGTCCACGCCGCTTTCCAGCAGTTCGCGCACGGCGATGGACCCGCTCAGTCCATAGCCGCAGACGAGCACGTGCTCGCGCAAGGTGCGTTGCAGACGTTTCATTCGATAGTCCTCGGCGACGCGCTGGATCACGAGCTGATACGCCGTGCCCAGAAAGATGAACCAGATAATGACGCGGATCGGCATGATGAGAAACGCGTCGATCAGCCGCGCGCGCGCCGTGACCGGCACGATATCGCCGTAACCGACGGTCGCGACCGTCACCATCGTGAAGTACAGCAGATCCGCGACGCCCATCGGCTCGCCGCCGGTCTTGGTGGCGTCGCGCAAGCCGGCGCGATCGGCGTAGAGAATCGCGAACGCGAGCGCACACAGCGCAAACACCATATACACGCGGCGTAACAGCATCCGCTGCGGCGAGATGCCAGGCCGCGTAAACAGCGTTCGCCGATTCGCCGCCTGCCACGGCATTCGCGCGCCGCGCGGCAGGCGCTTGCGCAGCGGCTTCGTGAAACTACGCGGGTTGAACACGGAACGCTCCGTCGGGGAGTCGATTATCGGGCGATTCTACCGGCTGATTTGCGGCGTGCAGACGGTTTTCGCCAGCGTGTTTCTTCAACGCACCCAGTCCACCCACAGCACGGTCAGGATGGTCATCAGCGCGGGGCCGATGAAAAGGCCGACCAGACCGAATGTTTCCGCGCCGCCGAGAATGCCGAACAGCACGAGCAGGAACGGCAGCCGCGCCGCGCCGCCGATCAGCACCGGCCGCACGAAATGCTCCGCGACGAACACGACGATAAACCCGAACGCAACCACGCAAATGGCCGCGACCGTCGCCCCTTGCGCGACGAGCCACAGCGACGCGCCGATGAACACGAGCGGCGCGCAGAACGGCAGCATCGCGGCGATCGCGGTCAGCATGCCAAGGAGCGTGGCGTGCGGGACGCCGGTGATCATGTACGCGACGCCGAGGAGCGCGCCCTCGCCGAGACCGACCACGACCAGCCCCGTCACCGTGCTGCGCACCGAGTCCGCCATGCGCCGGGCGAGCGCCGCGCCGTCCGCGCCGAACGCGCGGCGCGAGCCGTCGAGAAGCTGCTCGCCGAGCTTCGAACCCGCCTGAAACAGGAAAAACAGCGTGACCAGCATGAAGCTGAACACCACGAGTCCGTGCGCCACGCGGCTGCCGAAATGCCGCGTCATCGCGACGACCGTCCCGCCGTGCAACCCGCGCACAGCGGGCGACGAACCGAGCGGCGTCGCGAGATTGGCGTCCCACCATTTCGCGATTTGCGTCGCGCCGAACGGCAATCGCTCGATGATTTGCGGCATCGGGATGCCTGACCTGAGAATTTCATGGAACCAGTGCATCATGTCCCGGGCTTCGCTGCCGGCCTGCGCCGCGACGATCGCGAACGGCACGACGAAGAGCATCCCGACCGCCACCGTCAGCCCGAAGGCGAGCCAGGTGTTGTGCCGCTTGAACCACGGGCGCTCTTCGAGCCAGCGCAGCGCGGGCCACAGCGCGATCGCGATGACGGCGGCCCACACCACGGCCGGGATGAAGTCGCGGATCATCCACAACGCCACCGCGACCAGCACCGTGTAAAGCACAGCCGACGCCGTGCGCTGCAGGCGTCTCGTGCGAAGTTCGTTCTCGGACGACGTGGGTTGGCGTTGGGTCATCGGTAGAAGTCTGGCCTTGAAGGATTGCTATGGAGATGCGTCCGGCGTACGCATTGTAGAGCGCGCCGCGCGATGGCTATTTGCGAGCTTTATTGTTCTTTACAAATTGCGCCGGCCGGTTTCCCTATAATCGTCATACCTGTCCCGGGACAACGCAATCAGGATCGCAGTGAAAGTCATTCAATCGCTCAGCCGTGCCTGCACTACCGTCGCGTTTCTCGTTCCGTTGGCTCCGCTCCTTGGCGGTTGCACGCCGGGTCTCCACCGTTCCAAGGAAACCGCCGTCAATAGCCGATACGGCGTCCTGGTCGTGCCGGTGAATGGCGGCGTGGGCATGCGTCTGCTCGATTCCTCGCTGTTCGACGCCGACGATTCCAGCGTGCGCCCGGACAGCGGCCCCGCGCTGGACCGCACCGCCGAGCTTCTGAAGCGCAGCACGCGGCCTATCCTGATCGAAGGTCATACCGATAACGACGGCACGCTCGCGTATAACGACGCGTTATCGAAAGCGCGCGCGGAATCCGTCGCGCAAGCGCTCATCGCACGCGGCGTGCCCGCCGCGCGTATCAAGACAATTGGGCTTGGGCCGTTGCGGCCGGTCGCGAGCAACGACACGGCCCAAGGACGCGCGATGAATCGCCGGGTCGATATTCTGGTTAAAGCCGAAAGCGCCGAAACGATCCTCGGTCGATGAACCGTTCGGCGCCTGGAGCCGGACGTTACGCGAGGTCCATCACGAGCAGTTGCGCGCCGTCGGTCACCTGATCGCCCACGCCGAACAGAATCTCGCCCACACGGCCCGTCGCGGGCGCGACGATCGTGTGCTCCATCTTCATCGCTTCCATCACGAGAAGCGGCGCGCCTTTCTCAACCGTCGCGCCCGGTTCCACCAGCACCGCGATCACCTTGCCCGGCATCGGCGCGGTCAGCCGGCCTTCGCCGTGCTCGGCATCGGCGGCGTGCGCGAGCAGGTTCTGCCACTCGAACGCCCGCGACTCGCCGCGATAAAACACGTGGAACACATCGCCGTCGATAAACACACGGCCCTTGATGCGCGCCGTATCGAGTGAAACGATGAACGCGTTCGCGCCGTCCCCGCGCGACCAGTCGAAGCGCACCGATGTATCCATGAGCGTGAGGCGACTTTCGTGGACCTCGCCCGCCGTCGATTCGCGCGTGAACACAGCCTGCACGGTTGCGTCGTTCGCGACGTCGCGCCAGTTCAGATCCTGCCGGTAGCCGCCCGAAAGACGCCAGTGAGAGAGCGCGTCCCAGGGCGAATCGCCGTGCGCCTGTGCCGCGTCGCGCGCAAGCAGCGCCGCGCAAGCCAGCGCGAGCATGTCTCGCGCGGAAACCGTGGATGGCGCAAACAGCGCGTCGTGATTACGCTCGATCAACCCGGTGTCGAGATTGCCGCTCGCGAACGGATCGCTCGCCACGATCCGCTGCAAGAACTCGACGTTCGTATGCGGCCCGACCACTTCGCAATCGCGCAGTGCGCGCGTCATCAACGCGAGCGCATCGGCGCGATCGCGCCCGTGGACGATCAGCTTCGCGATCATCGGATCGTAGAACGGCGTGATGGCATCGCCTTCACGCACACCACTGTCGATACGAACCGCGCCGAGCGTCTCGAAGTGCGCGGCGTCCGGCATCCGCAGATGCTTGAGCGTGCCGGTCGACGGCAGAAAGCCGCGCGATGGATTTTCCGCGTAGATGCGCGCCTCGATCGCGTGGCCGCGCGCGCCTGACTCGCTAAGTTCGCTCTGAGAGAGCGGCAGCGGCTCGCCGCAAGCAACGCGCAGTTGCCATTCCACGAGATCGACACCGGTCACCATTTCGGTCACCGGATGCTCGACCTGAAGGCGCGTGTTCATCTCCATGAAGTAGAAACGGCCATCGGCGGCCATGATGAATTCGACCGTTCCCGCGCCCACGTAATTCACGGCGCGCGCGGCGGCCACGGCGGCTTCGCCCATCTCGCGGCGCACGGCTTCGGTTAAACCGGGCGCCGGCGCTTCTTCCAGCACTTTCTGATGACGCCGCTGCACCGAGCAATCGCGGTCGAACAGGTACACCGCGCCGCCGTGGGTATCGGCGAAGACCTGCACTTCCACATGACGCGGACGCTGCAAATATTTCTCGATCAACACGCGGTCGTTGCCGAAACTGCTCGCGGCCTCGCGCTTGCATGAAGCGAGCGCCGCGTCGAAATCCGCGCTTTTCTCGACCACCCGCATGCCCTTGCCGCCGCCGCCCGCGCTCGCTTTCAGCAGCACCGGATAGCCGATCGCGTCCGCTTCACGGTGCAGCAACGCGGCGTCCTGGCTGTCGCCGTGGTAGCCGGGCACGAGCGGCACGGCGGCCGATTGCATCAGCGCCTTCGCCGCGGCCTTCGATCCCATCGCGGAAATGGCCTCGACCGGCGGTCCGATAAACACCAGTCCCGCTTTTTCGCAGGCGCGGGCAAAGTCCTCGTTCTCGGAGAGAAAGCCGTAGCCCGGATGAATCGCCTGCGCGCCGGTCGCGAGCGCAGCGTCGACGATCCGCTCGATCCGCAGATAACTTTCACTCGCCGCCGATCCGCCGACATGCACGGCTTCGTCGCAAACGGCCACGTGTTTCGCGTTGGCGTCCGCGTCGGAAAAAACGGCGACGCTGCCCACGCCGAGACGCTTGGCCGTGGCCGCGACGCGGCAGGCGATCTCGCCGCGATTGGCGATCAGTATTTTGTTGAACATGGCAAAGCCCGAGTAAGAACGAAGGTCACATCCGGAACACGCCGAAGCGCGTGTCCTCGATCGGCGCATTCATCGCGGCGGCAAGCCCGAGGCCGAGCACGTCGCGCGTTTGCGCCGGGTCGATCACGCCGTCGTCCCAGAGGCGCGCGCTCGCGTAATACGGATGTCCCTGCACTTCGTATTGATCGCGGATCGGCGCTTTGAACGCTTCTTCCTCTTCCTTCGACCACTCGCCGCCCTTCGTTTCGATGCCGTCTCGACGCACCGTCGCGAGCACGGACGCGGCCTGTTCGCCGCCCATCACGGAAATGCGCGCGTTCGGCCACATCCACAGAAAGCGCGGCGAGAACGCGCGGCCGCACATGCCGTAATTGCCCGCGCCGAACGATCCGCCGATGATCACCGTGAATTTCGGCACCTTCGCGGTGGCGACCGCCGTCACCATCTTCGCGCCGTTTCGCGCGATGCCCTCGTTCTCGTATTTGCGCCCGACCATGAAACCCGTGATGTTCTGCAGGAACACGAGCGGAATCTTGCGTTGCGCGCACAGTTCGATAAAGTGCGCGCCTTTTAACGCCGACTCGGAAAACAGGATGCCGTTATTCGCGACGATCCCGACCGGATGCCCCCAGATATGCGCAAAGCCGCACACGAGCGTCGTGCCGTAGCGCGCCTTGAATTCGTCGAAGGCGGAATCGTCGACGATACGCGCGATCACTTCGCGGATATCGAACGGTTTGCGGGTATCGGCGGGAATCACGCCGTAGAGCGTGCGCGGATCGTAGCGCGGCGGCTGCGGCGTCTTCAGCGCGAGCGGCGTGATTTTCACGCGGTTCAGATTGCCGACGATACTGCGCGCGATGCCGAGCGCGTGCGCGTCGTTCTGCGCGAGATGATCGACGACGCCCGAGAGCCGCGTATGCACGTCGCCACCGCCGAGATCTTCCGCGCTGACTTCCTCGCCCGTGGCCGCTTTCACGAGCGGCGGACCGCCGAGAAATATCGTGCCCTGATTCTTCACGATGATCGACTCGTCGCTCATCGCCGGCACGTAAGCGCCGCCCGCCGTGCACGAACCCATCACCACCGCGATCTGCGCGATGCCTTGCGCCGACAGGTTGGCCTGGTTATAGAAAATGCGGCCGAAGTGATCGCGGTCGGGAAACACGTCGTCCTGATTCGGCAGATTAGCGCCGCCCGAATCGACCAGATACACGCACGGAAGACGGTTCTGTTCCGCGATTTCCTGCGCGCGCAAATGCTTTTTCACGGTCACCGGATAGTACGTCCCGCCCTTCACCGTCGCGTCGTTGCAGACGATCACGCACTCCTGCCCCGCGATCCGTCCGATACCGGTGATGATGCCCGCGCCCGGCGCGTCGTCGTTGTACATGCCGAACGCCGCGAGTTGCGAGAACTCCAGAAACGGCGTGCCCGGATCGAGCAGTTGCGCGATCCGGTCGCGCGGCAGCAGCTTGCCGCGCGCAACGTGCTTGTCGCGCGCGGCCTGACCGCCGCCGAGCGCGAGCTTCGCCACTTTCGCTTTCAGGTCGGCGACGAGTGTTTCGAGCGCCGCCGCATTGGCGCGGAATTCGTCGCCGCGCGGGTTCAGTTTCGATTCGAGGATCGGCATGCGGCGCGCCTCAAGCCGTTTCGGCAAAGAGTTCACGGCCGATCAGCATGCGGCGGATTTCGCTGGTGCCCGCGCCGATCTCATAGAGTTTCGCATCGCGCCACAGACGCCCGACCGGATACTCGTTGATATAACCATTGCCGCCGAGAATCTGGATCGCCTCGCCCGCCATCCACGTCGCCTTCTCCGCCGTGTAGAGAATCACGCCCGCGCAATCCTTGCGAACCTGCCGGCCGTGACCCGCGCCGAGCGTGTCGATCTGCCGCCCGACCGCGTAGAGATACGCGCGGCACGCCTGCAGCGTCGTGTAGAGATCCGCGACCTTGCCCTGAATCAGCTGGAATTCGCCGATGGATTGCCCGAACTGCTTGCGATCGTGGATATACGGCACGACCGCGTCCATGCACGCGACCATGATGCCCGTCGGGCCGCCTGCGAGCACGGCGCGCTCGTAGTCGAGGCCGCTCATCAGCACTTTTACGCCGCCGTTCAGTTCGCCGAGAATGTTCTCCTTCGGCACTTCCACGTTCTCGAATACGAGTTCGCCGGTATGCGAGCCGCGCATGCCGAGCTTGTCGAGTTTCTGCGCGACCGAAAATCCCTTCATGCTTTTTTCGACGATAAACGCCGTGATGCCTTTCGCGCCCGCTTCGACATTCGTCTTCGCGTAGACGACGAGCGTGTCGCAATCCGGGCCGTTGGTGATCCACATTTTGGTGCCGTTGAGCACGTAGTGGTCGCCTTTTTCCTCGGCGCGCAGCTTCATGCTCACCACGTCCGATCCGGCGTTCGGCTCGCTCATCGCCAGCGCGCCGATGTGTTCGCCGGACACGAGACCGGGCAGATATTTGCGCTTTTGCGCTTCCGTGCCGTTGCGATGAATCTGGTTCACGCACAGGTTCGAGTGCGCGCCGTAAGACAAGCCGACCGACGCCGACGCGCGCGAAATTTCCTCCATCGCGACCATGTGCGCGGTGTAGCCCATGTTCGCGCCGCCGTATTCCTCGGAGACCGTCATGCCGAGCACGCCGAGATCGCCGAATTTCTTCCAGAGATCCATCGGAAATTGATCGGTGCGGTCGATTTCAGCGGCGCGCGGCGCGATTTCTTTCGCGGCAAAGTGCGCAACCGAGTCGCGCAACATGTCGATATCTTCGCCCAACGCGAAGTTCAGGCCGGGAAGCTGGCTCATGGGCTTGTCTCCTGATGCAGGGTTCTATGGCGAGATTTTCTTTACCGTATTGAGTTTCGCTCACATCCTCGATACGCCGAATATTTCTGCCAATTGCACGCTTAAAATCGCTGTCCGTCAATAGGGTTTTGAGCTACGCTCACATTTGTCCCTGCTCACTTTCAGATCCCGCCATGTCGTCTGCCACCGCAACCAGCCGTCGCACGCCCACCGGCGTCAAATCCCAGCAACGCGTGCGGGACATCCTGAACGCGGGACGCGAAGTGTTTGCGGAAAAAGGCTACGACGCCGCGACGAGCGCCGAGATCGCGCAGCGCGCGGGCATTTCCGAGGCGACGGTTTTCAGCTATTTCAGCGGAAAGCGCGAACTTTGCGCGCGGGTGATCGCGGACTGGTACGACGAGATCGTCGATGCATTCGAGAGCGGCCTACCGGTCGATGGCACGGTGCGCCAGCAGTTCGCGTTTATCGTGAGGACGCATTTGCGGCTGATGCTCGTGAACGGCACCGGGCTGTGCGCGCTGGTGTTATCCGAGGGCCGGACGAAGCACCACGATCTCACCGACACGCTGACGGGCCTGCAGCGCCGATACACCGCACCGCTGATGAACGTGCTCGCGCGCGGGCAGGCGCTCGGCCAGGTGCGCGCGGACATGCCGCTACGGTTGATGCGCTCGGTCGTGTTCGGGCCGATGGAGCACGTGCTGTGGGACGCGACGCTCGCGAAGCGTCAGTTGAGCCAGGCTCAGATCGACACGACCGCCGATGAGTTGATCGACGTGCTGTGGGCTGCGTTGCAGCCGCCGAATGCGTCGGTGGCCGCGCTGGCTCAGTTCAAGGCGGACGTTGAAGAGGCGACGCGGCGGTTTGAAGGGAAGCGCCGTGACGGATGAAACACCGCGCCGTGACCGATCAGCCTGAAATTTCTTCGAGCGCGATATTCCGAGTACGCGGCCCGAGCGTGCCGATCGCAATCATCACGATCATCATCGCCCCGGAAATGAAGACGAACACGCCGGTTACGCCGAAACCCTTCAACACCGCCGCGATAATAAACGCGGTGAATATCGCCGAGAAGCGGCTCCACGAATAAACGAAGCCCACGGCCTGAGCGCGGATGCTCGTCGGAAACAATTCCGCCTGATACGCGTGAAAGCTGTAGGACATGATGTTATTGGCAAGCGTGAGGCCTACACCCATCGCAACCAGAAAAATCGGATTGGACGTTTGACTGAACAGCAATCCGCACACGATATTCAAACCTGCCATCGCCACGATCACGCTTTTACGCTCGAACCGGTCGCCGATTATCAAACCGATAATCGGACCAATCGGCGCCGCAATGGCGATAATGCTCGAATACATCAGACTCGTCGTTGTGGTAATACCCTGTCCGATCAACAAGGTCGGCACCCAGTTTGCAAATCCGTAAAACCCGACGGTCTGGAAAACGTTGAATATCACCATCATCAGCGTTCGCTTGCTGTAAGGCGCGATCCACATGTCGCGAAATCGCCCTTCGGACGAAACCGGGCGCGCGGACGCCGGCGCGGGCAAAGGCTTTCCGTATTCGGATTCCACTTTACGTTCGAGTTCGGAAAGAACGCGATCCGCTTCCGCGAAGCGTCCTTTTTGCGCGAGCCAGCGCGGGCTTTCGGGCAAATGTCGACGAATCCACCAGACAAAAATCGCACCGTGCGCGCCGATCAACACGACCCACCGCCATCCGTCGATTCCAAACGGCGCGCGAGGAACCAGAAGAAACGACAGAAAAGCGACGATCGGCACGGCGGTGAATCCGACTGCCTGTTCACACGCAAAAGCGCGTCCGCGAATTTCCTTCGGCACCAGTTCCGAGATATACGCGCCAATCGTCACCAGCTCGACGCCGATTCCCACGCCAGCTATAAACCGCCAGAAATTAAGTCCTGTCGCGGTGTGCTGAAATGCCATCACGACATTAGCAACAACATACCAAAGCAACGAATAAGTAAATATGGCGCGCCGGCCAAATTTATCGGCGAGGAAACCACACGCTATGGTTCCAATGAAAAGACCCGCGAATAACGCCGCGATGAAACTTGCAATTCCCGTAGTGCCGAAGAGACCGTGCGTGGTCGAAGTCAGAAGACCACTTTTGACCAGTCCGGGCGCGATATAAGCGGTGTACAGAAGATCGTAGAGTTCGAAGAAAAATCCGAGACTCAACATGACGACGAGCGTCCAGACCGAACGCGTCGGCGGAAGCCGGTCGAGCCGCGCCGAAATCGATCCGGCGCTGTGCGCGGCCGGTGAAAACGCGGAACTCGCGCGTGGGATAGCCATTTATTTGTCTCCTGATAAGGCCGATCTCGCGCCCGTCGCTTGCAGTCGTGACGCACGCCGGTGTCGAAGTCCGGCGCGCATTTTAACGGCTTGCACGCCGAGGCGCGCGGCCGTACACGACCGCGCACCTTTATCGACTCGCCGCGCGACTGCCGTCAGACCGGCCCAAGGCCGCGCGTCAGCAACGCGACCGCGTGCCGCGCGATCTGCTCGCTCGTCACCTTGTGCGCTCCCATACGCCACTTCGACGTAGCGAGCGGCAGCACCGTCAGGCCGAACAGCGAAACGAAAAGCAGCGAAGGTTCCAGATCCGGATTGAGCTTGCCCTCCTTCTGCCACTGCGCGATACGCGCGATCGTCGCCTTCTGATGTGCGTCGCCGAAACGCTGCGCGAGGCGCTCGCGCAGCAGTCCGCCGTCGCTCAGCGCTTCACGCACCCAGAGCTTGGCGAACCACGGATTCTTCTCGACGGTCGCGACGAGACTCTCCGCGAACGCCCGGAACGCATCGGCCGGTTCGGTGCCGCCGCCCACGAATGCGCGGCCGAGTTCGTTGCGCAGCGGCCCGAACCGCTCGTCGATCAGCACGTCGAGCAGTTGGTCCCGCGTCTTGAAGTAGTAGTGAACCATCGCCGGCGTCACACCCGCTTCACGGGCAATCGCGCCGAGCGTCGTCTCGACGATGCCTTGCCGCGCAAACAGATCCAGCGCGATCGCCATCAGATGCTCGCGCGTTTCCCCGCTCGGAGCGCCAGTAGGACGTCCAGGACGACGGCCGGAACGCGCACGCGGCAAAGCCTCAGCAGATTCGGTAACAACTTTTGTCATGGCAAGGAATTGACCCGATGAGTCGATTCGCCTATATTAATAGGCAAGTTAATTAATTACAATCGAGCCGCTGCATGGGAACGCTCCAACAGACCTCCGAACTGACGCCAGTCGCCGACAAGCCGCCGATACGCCTGCTCTTCACGGCGCTGCTGCTTGTCATGCTGCTCGGCGCACTCGATCAAACCATCGTCTCGACCGCGCTGCCGACCATCGTCGGCGAACTCGGCGGGCTTGAAAGCCTCTCGTGGGTCGTCACGTCCTACCTGCTCACGTCCACGATTGTCGTGCCGCTCTACGGCAAGTTCGGCGACCTGTTCGGCCGCAAGATCGTGCTTCAGGCGTCTATTCTGATCTTCCTCGCCGGTTCGATCCTGTGCGGCGTGGCGCAGGACATGACCCAGTTGATCGTCCTGCGCGCGCTGCAGGGACTGGGCGGCGGCGGCCTGATGGTCATCACGATGGCCGCTATCGCCGACGTCATTCCGCCCGCCGAACGCGGCCGCTTTCAAGGTTTGTTTGGCGGCGTGTATGGCCTCGCGACGGTCATCGGGCCGTTGCTCGGCGGGTTTATCGTCGAACATCTGTCCTGGCGCTGGATTTTCTATATCAACGTGCCGCTCGGGCTGATCGCGCTCGGCGTGATCGGCGTCGTGTTCAAGCCGCACGTGGCGCATGTCAAACATCGTATCGACTACATGGGCGCTGCGTTTCTCGCGGCCGCGCTCACCTGCATCATCCTTTTCACGAGCCAGGGCGGAACGCTTTTGCCGTGGACCTCGACGCAGCTGTGGTGCACGCTGCTGCTCGGGCTGATCTGTATAGGCGGTTTCGTGTACGAAGAACGCCTCGCCGCCGAGCCGATCATGCCGCTCTCGCTGTTCAGGGAGCGCACCTTCGTCCTGAGCGGGCTGATTGGATTCATCATCGGCTTCTCGCTGTTCGGCTCCGTCACGTTCCTGCCGCTGTATTTGCAGGTGGTGAAAGGTTCGACGCCGTCGCAAGCCGGCCTGCAAATCACGCCGATGATGGCCGGCGTGCTGATTTCGTCGATCGTCAGCGGCCGCGTGATCAGCCGGATCGGCAAATACAGGTTCTTCCCCATTGCCGGCACCGCTTGCGTCGCCTCCGCGATGCTGCTGCTCTCCACCTTGAAACTCGACACACCGCTCTACGTGATGTACGCCTACATGGGGCTGCTCGGCCTCGGCCTCGGCATGGTCATGCAGGTGCTCGTGCTCGCCGTGCAGAACGCCGTGGACTTCAAGTTCATCGGCGTGGCGACGTCGGGAACCACGCTGTTCCGCTCGATTGGCGGCTCGGTGGGTGTCGCGGCGTTTGGCGCGATCTTCACGAACGGGCTTCAGTCGCGGCTCGCCCAGGTCATTCCGGCGGGCGTCGAACTGCCGCGCTCGCTCGGCCCGCAAGCCATTCAGCACCTGCCCGCCGCGCTGCGCGACGACTATCTCCCTGCGTTCGCCGCGTCGATGCACACCGTGTATCTGGTCGCGGCCGCCGTCGTGTTGATCGCGTTCGCTCTTTCGTGGGGGATGAAAAATCAGCCCTTGCGCAAGCACTGAATTTCCCCTGACGCTTCCCGCAAAACTCGCCAATGAAGTCGATCAAACGCATGATGGTCACCGTGCTCTGCACGAGCACGATTTTCCCGGTTGTCGTACGTGCCGAAACCTATCATTTCGGAGAAGGCCAGTCCTCAATGACGGCTGACAAGCCCGCCCGCCACAACGCCTCGCCGACAAAACCAGCAAAAACGCCGAAGCAGAAAAAGCACCGCAGGCCCGCAACAGTCGACAGTTCTCGCCCATAACACACTAACCCGCTGCGAGACACGCCCAAGCTCAGGCGACCGCGAACACGAGATGGCCGGTCTCGGCGGATGTCGGCCGCACGGTAATTTCAATGTCGTAGCCGAGCCGGTTGAGGCAATCCATCAACTTGCGCTCGGAGAGATTCGAGAAATCGCCGCGCATCAAACCGGACACTTTTGGCTGGACGATGCCCATGCGGCGAGCCGCCTGCTCCTGCGTGAGTTCGAGACGCCGGATGGCCTTCGTGATTTCGAACACGAGCCCGGACTTGATCTTGAGTTTCTCCGCGTCGGGCAGGCCGAGGTCGGCAAAGACGTTGCCAGACCCGGTTTCGACTGCCACGCCATCAATGACACGCTTGTTCATTTCGTAGTTCCTTCGCCAACGTTTCAGCCACTTTTAGCCGGACGCGGATGACTTCCATGTCCTCTTTCGGCGTGGCACTGCCGAATTTGCTCTTTTTCTGAAAGCAGTGAAGTACAAATACCGCTTCGCCAAAGCGCACCGTATAGACCGCACGGAACGTCCCGCCGACATGGTCCTCCACCACTTCCAGTACACCCGCGCCGCCGAAGCCGCGCAACACCTTCACCGCGTCATGCCGACCGCCGCGCTGCGCGAAATCCAGTGCGTGTCCGAAGAACTGCCGCACCTCCGCCGGCAACGCACATAAATCCTTCTTGCTACTGCCGACCCAGACGATCGGTCTTTCATAAAGCGACATGTATTTATACTCTAAGTGGTATAGAAAAACAAGGCAAACGTGATCGCCATCGGTGACATGCCACTCGCTGGCTACGCGGATGCATCCGTGAATGCTTGCAGGACAAGCCCGCCCAGCATCGCCCGTCAGCGTGGCGAGGGTCAATCGACCGAACGGAGGATGGGCAGCGCGTAGATTCTGTGCATTAATGGCGACATGAAAAACGACACACGGAATGCGCAGAGGCGTCGAGCAACGGTTCTAATCGATGGCTATCGGGGCTTTCACTAGCTCCCCAACTATTTTGGCTTGGTAATCTGCTGCGGATTCCAAGCGGACACGATCCGTGGAATGCAACTGTCCGGTACGCTTGCACCGGACGCCCCGGAAACAGACCTGTCCGGGTTGTACTGACCACCTTCTGGAGTTTAAACAGTGAAAAAACTGCTCGCGGCTTTGACGATTTCCGTACTCGCCGTCACCTCGCTTTCCACCGTCACCGCGCAAGCCAAGGACTATTCCACGATCCGCTTCGGCGTCGACGCGAGCTACGCGCCGTTCGAATCGAAGGGACCGGACGGCAAACTGGTCGGCTTCGACATCGATCTCGGCAATGAAATCTGCGCGCGCATGAAGGCCAAGTGCGTGTGGGTCGAAAACGACTTCGACGGCATGATCCCGGCGCTGAAGGCGAAGAAATTCGACGGTATCCTGTCGTCGCTGTCCATGACGCCGCAACGTGGCGAGCAGATCGCGTTCTCGAGCAAGCTGTTCAACACGCCGACCCGCCTCGTCGCCAAGAAGGGCGCGAACATCCAGCCGACGGCCGAAAGCCTCGCGGGCAAGACGGTCGGCGTCGAGCAAGGCACGATCCAGGAAACCTACGCCAAAACGTACTGGGCGCCGAAGGGCGTGACCGTGACGCCGTATCAGAACCAGGACCAGGTCTACGCCGACCTGATCTCGGGCCGTCTGAACGCCGCGCTGCAAGACGCGGTGCAGGCTGAAATCGGCTTCCTGAAGACGCCGCGCGGTGCAGGCTTCGACTTCGCGGGCAAGGATATCGTCGATACGAAGATCCTCGGCGAAGGCGCGGGCATCGGTCTGCGCAAGGAAGACACGGAACTGAAGACGAAGATCGACAAGGCTATCGCCGAACTCATCAAGGACGGCACGTACAAGAAGCTCGAAAAGAAGTACTTCGACTTCGACGTGTACGGCGGCTAAGCTGACCTTGCGCTAGGCGCCGAGGCCGCACGGCCTCGCTAACACGACGGGCTCCGCGTTACACGCGGAGCCCGTTTTGCTTGGGTCGCGCGGCCGGCGTACGGATTTCGGCTAAGATCGAAGGTCAGGAGCGCGGCGGCCGCGGCCGGCAGACCGGCCTTATCCGTTCCCGCTCCCCTACTCTTGGTAACCCAAAAAGCGCGACGAGCCGTTTTTGTCGCGCCCGAACATCATGCAAACCAAAACGCACACCCTGATTTCGCCGACGCTCGGCACGTCGCGCAGCATCACGAGTTTTCACTACGGCCCCGGCGGCGGACAGAAAATCTACATCCAGTCGTCGCTGCACGCCGACGAACTGCCCGGCATGCTGGTCGCCTGGCGCCTGCGCCGCCAGCTCGCCGAATACGAAGCCGCGGGCAAGTTGCGCGGCGAAGTGGTGATCGTGCCGGTGCCGAATCCGATTGGACTGAACCAGTTGCTGCACGGCCAGTTGCTCGGCCGTTTCGAAGCGAACAGCGGCCACAACTTCAACCGCAATTTCCACGATCTCGCCGCGCTCGTCGCGCCGCGTATCGAAGGGCGGCTAAGCGACGATCTCGACGCCAACAAGCTCGCGGTGCGCGCGGCAATGCGCGAAGCGCTCGCCGAGCAGACGCCGCATACCGAACTCGAATCGCAGCGTCTCGCGCTGCAGAAGCTCTCCTACGACGCCGACGTCGTGCTCGACCTGCACTGCGACCTCGACGCCGCGCTGCATCTGTACACGAACCCGGATATCTGGAACGAAGTCGAGCCGCTCGCGCGTTATCTGGATTCGAAGGCGTCGCTCCTCGCGCTCAATTCGGTCGGCAATCCGTTCGATGAAATTCACAGCTTCTGCTGGTCGGATTTGCGCGCGAAATTCGGCGACCGCCATCCGATCCCGAACGGCGGCATTTCGGTGACGGTCGAACTTCGCAGCCAGCACGACGTGTCCTACGATTTCGCCGACAAAGACGCGCAAGGCGTAGTCAATTACCTGATCCATCGTGGCGTGATCGACGCGCCCGCCGCGCCGATGCCGCCGCTCGCGCATCCGGCCACGCCGCTCGCGGGCGCGGAGCCGATCGTCGCGCCCGTGTCGGGCATCCTCGTGTTCCGCGCGGCCGTGGGCGCGTTTATCGAGGCGGGTTCCGCAATCGCGGATGTCGTCGATCCGTTGACGGACACGGTCACGACGCTCACCTGCACGACCGCCGGCGTGATGTACGCGCGACATATCACGCGCTTCGCGACCGCGGGCCTGGAAGTGGCGCGCATCGCCGGTGCGAAGGCGTTCCGCACGGGATCGTTGTTGTCGGCCTGATCGATCGCTCACCGCATGAAAAATGCCGCGCCGACGAACGTTGGCGCGGCATTTTTCGTTCAGAACGCAATAAGGCTGCAATGCGCGGCGACGACGCGCCAGCCCGCGCCGGTTTCGCTCCAGACCCGCGTGTAACGGAGCGACCCCGCGAAAGGCGCGCCACCGAACGTGCCGCTGAGCGCCGCGCGCGTCACCGTCACCGCGCTCGCGCCGTAGAGCCGCACGTCCTGCTCCGCGATATCCAGCCGGTCGATACGCTGAACGCCGAAGCGATGCGCGTTGAGGTCGTCGGTCTTGCTCCATATCTTGCCGGTCGGATCGACGAAGCTCAGGTCGTCGGCGAGCAAAGTGTCGAGCTCGGTCACATCCGAGGCGAGCATCGCCTGTTGCAAGCGCGCTTCGAGTTCGAGAATTCCGTCACGGTCCATGGCTCGCTCGCAGTAAGTTCAAAACGCGAGCATACCGCTTTTAACGCACGTCTCAGAACGCGGGAATGATCGCGCCTTTGAATTGCGTGTCGATATAGCGCTTCACGTCCGGCGACTCGTAAGCGGCCACGAGCTTCTTCACCCACGGCTTGTCGCGATCCTGATTGCGCACGGCGATCAGGTTTGCATACGGGCCCTTGAGGTCCTCGATCGCGATCGCGTCCTTGACCGGCGACAAGCCCGCCTTTACCGCGTAATCGGTGTTGATCGACGCGGCGTCGAGGTCGCCCAGCGCGCGCGGCAATTGCGCGGAATCGAGTTCGACGAGCTTGATCTTCTTCGGATTCTCGGCGACGTCGAGCGGCGTCGCGTTCACGCCGTTCTGTCCGACGCCCGGTTTCAGCTTGATAACGCCGTACTTCTGCAGCAGCAGGAGCGCGCGATTGCCGTTCGACGGATCGTTTTGAATGCCCACCTTCGCGCCTTGCGGCAGGTCCTTGAGCGACTTGATGCGCTTCGAGTAGAAGCCCATCGGCGCGACATAGGTCAGGCCGACATTGGCGATCTTGTAGCCGCGCTGGCGTATCTGGCTGTCGAGAAACGGCTGGTGCTGAAAGCCGTTGGCGTCGAGATCGCCTGCATCGAGCGCCGCATTCGGCTGCACGTAGTCGTTGAACTCGATCACCTTCAGGTTCAGGCCGTCACGCGCGGCGACGCGTGCGACTTCGGTCCAGATCTGCGCGTCCGGACCGCTCATGGTGCCGATCTTAAGCACCGCGTCGTCCGCATGAGCGGCGGCGGAAGTCATGGCGAGTACCGCGAAAGCACTCAGGGCAAGCATTGAACGTCGGCGCATGGCAGGTCTCCGGATAGCGCTTTATCAGCGTGTGATAGGTGGACGCGAATCCTAGCGCGCGTTTTAGCCGCCGCTAACCAATCGTTTTTCATGTGCTTATCGTGACCACGAGGTGATCGGCCAGCGCATATAGCACGCGAGCGCGCCTAGGCGCCAGCCCGCGCGCGCCGGTGTGGCGCTAGCGATACAGCGGCCGAGCGCAACGCGACTGTCACATTCCCTTCTTGAGCGTCCGCTACATTTCGCCCGTCGCCACCACGGACCTCAGAGTCCGACGTGCCGCAGACGACTATCCATCACCGCTCACGGAGAATGTTTTGAACAAGAAATTGCTGGCTAGCGCCGCGCTCGCAGCCTTCGCATCGACCGCTCACGCACAAAGCAGCGTCACGCTGTACGGCATCATCGACGCCGGCATCAGCTACGCGAACCACAGCGGCGCAAACAGCGACCACCTCTTCAAGTACGACGACGGCGTGGCGCAAGGCAGCCGTTGGGGCCTGCGCGGCGCCGAAGATCTGGGCGGCGGACTGAAGGCGATCTTCACCCTCGAAAACGGTTTCAACAGCGGCACCGGCGCACTCGGCCAGGGCGGCGCGCTGTTCGGCCGCCAGGCTTATGTCGGCCTCTCGAAAACGGACGTCGGCTCGGTGACCTTCGGCCGTCAATACTCGTTCTCGACCGACTATCTCGGCAGCAACTATTCGATCGGCGGCCAGACCGTCGCGGGCAACTACGCGTATCACATCAACGACGTCGATCAACTGACGTCCAGCCGTATCAACAACGCGGTGAAGTTCAGCAGCGCGAATTTCTACGGCGTGACGTTCGGCGGCATGTACGGCTTCTCGAACCAGGCCGGCGCATTCGCGGGCGCGCCCACGACGACGACCGTGACGGGCTCGTCGCGCGCATACAGCTTCGGCGTGAACTACAAGATCGGCACGTTCGGCATCGGCGCGGCTTACACGGACATCCGTTTTCCGGGTTCGGCCACGCCGACGTTCAGCACGTCGCTCGCCAACGTCGCGACCGGCGGCAACAAGGATCTGCGCACCTTCGGTATCGGCACGAACTACGCGTTCGGCGCTGCAACCGTGTTCGCCCTCTGGACGAACACGCGTTTCGAGCCGGTCACGGGCGGTTCGTCGAAGCTGAACGCGTATGAAATCGGTGGCAAGTACGCACTCACGCCGGCACTCACGGGCGGCCTCGGCTACACGTACATGAAGCTCACGGATGCGACGACGGGCAAGTGGCAGCAAGTGGATGCCAGCGTCGACTACGCGCTCAGCAAGCGCACCGACGTGTACCTGCTCGCGATCTATCAGGACGCGTCGGGCTCGAATGCAGGACGCGACGTGCAGGCTCAGATCGGTTCGAGCACGAGCTACTTCGGTTCGTCGGGCACGGGTTCGAGCAACCAGGTGGCGGTCCGGATCGGCATGCGCCACAAGTTCTAAACGCAGGTCGAATGCGCTCCTGACCGGGCGCTTTCAATGAATGACAAAAGGCGGGTCAAGACAATGTCTTGACCCGCCTTGCTCATTTTCGAAGTCGCTTGGGAGCGTGCGCTAAGACGAGCATCGACGCAAACATCATAAATTTAGTCCCAAAATTTGAACGCGCGCGGTGGTTGTTTTCGACCGGCAATTAGTGCCGCCTGACTAAGCATTATCCCTAATTGGCTTAGCGCGATAGCTAAGTTTTGACCCGATTCAAGCGCGCGTTAAGCGTGGCATTTACTGCCCTAGTGCAATTCGCTTAGAAGATATCCGCATAATCGGACATTTGTTCCATAAGTGGAAAATTTCGCGTCATCGCGCAAGGGCATTAATACCTCGATCCGCGATACTTAGCACGATATTGAACGTCTCTCGCTAAGCTTAGGGAACTTTTCCCCATTTAGAGGCAATCTTCACTAACCCCGGCGACGCGTCGAAAAAGCGAGGCGATACTAAGGAGCACTTTCCTTTATGTGTCTTCTTTATCCCTCCTTTTATCCATTCATATCATGCCGCCAGCTAAATTCAGACACCGGTCCATTCCCGCCGCTTTAAACACTTCTTCTTCCTTTTCGGCCGTTTCGCGCAGACGTTTTCTTTCCATTCTCACTGCGGGCGCAGGCAGCATCGCATTGCCCGGATGCGGCGGCGATTCGAGTGGAACTTCGAGTGGCGCGGCCGTCGCCAATGCCTCGAGTGCCCCGCAGGCATTGGCTCACGCGTCGGCGAACGCATCTTCGGATGGTGCCACCGTACCGCCGCTCAATTCGCTCACGGATTCGAACGGAAGTGTGTGGACTATCAATCAGGGCGTAATAGAACGCGATGGGAATGCAATTGGTTACACACACAGCGCGACATTGCTGTTATGGGTCGGCGGCAAGATTTATCATCGCGGCACATTCGATCAGTTCTATGTGTGGAGCAGCGGCGACTGGATCAAATCCTCAGACCCGCGCGCAATGGCGGCGCTAGCGTCCTCAAGCAAGCTTTTCTATGGCATGAATGGGCATTTGGCCTACAACAGCGGGATTTACGAAAGCATGTCGGCGGGCGCTCAACTCGCCTTGCTCCAGAACTTAGGCGCCACTAATTACCGCGTGGATGTCGCTAGCGGCGGCATGGCTCAAACAATTGCCGATGCATTAAATGGATCCTTCGCGAATAGCGGCGTATCCATTCTTCCCGTAATCAATCCACGTTCGGCACATTGGGATCCGACCGGCAGTGAAAGCGATGCATATACGCTCGGCCATGCCTTGGGCGCGGCAGTCGCAACGCCGCTTAAGGGCCTTGTGAACTACATCGAGTGCGGAAATGAACTGGATACAATCGGTTTAAAGATCAGCGGAAGCGGCATTAGCCTGACAGATTGGAGCCCTGCGCTCTGGCCTTCGTTTCGCGGGATTATCCGCGGCATGGTGGACGGCGTGAGATCGGTCGACTCGACCATCGCCTGCGGTGTGGGTGTCGGCAACCCGATGGGATTTCGCGCGCTGCAGATGCTGTGGAACGGCGTCTCACCGGACGGCACCGCCGACGGAGCGGCCAACGCGCGCGCATTGCGGTGGGACTTCACGTGTTTCCACTGGTACGAAGGCTACGGCGACATTCAATGCGGCGGCGCGTACAACGCGTGCATCGACGTGCTGCAAATCCTCAAGGACTCGTTCGGCGTACCGATCTGGCTGACCGAGATCGGCTGGGCCGGGTCGCTCGACACAGCGTCCGGCGACGCCGAATACATTACGTCGGTACTGTCGCAATACCACTCGATCAAGGACCGCTACGGGCTGCAATCGGTGATGCCCTACGCGTTGATCGATGGCACTTACGGCTTCATCCAGCCCGACGGCACGACGCGAAACCCTGCGTACTACGCGTATCGCAATTACGTCGCGGCGAACCCCGTATAAGGGTCTTCGCGCCTTGTGACAGCTCCGGTGTTTGATGCCATCATGGCCGCTGGCGGATCGCCCCGCGTCCGCCGGAACCGGAGAAACGTCATGGTCACGGTCGCGCTGTACGTTCAGTTGGAAGCCAAGCCGGGCAAGGAAAGCGAGGTCGAGGCTTTCCTGCTCGGCGGTCTCGCGCTCGTCGAGCAGGAACCCGCTACGGTCGCGTGGTTCGCATTGCGCCTGGGTGCGTCGACCTTCGGTATCTTCGACGCATTCCCCGATGAGAGCGGCCGCCAGGCGCATCTTGCGGGCAAGGTGGCCGAAGCCTTGATGGCGCGCGCGGGCGAGTTGCTCGCCAAGCCGCCGTCGATCGAGAAGATCGACGTGATTGCGTCCAAGCTGCCGGGTTAAGCGCCGACCGCGCGTGAGCGTTTCTTAGCGCGCGGCGGCAATCGGCGTGAGGAATTCGGAGAAGCCGGTCAACATGATCTGTACGCCCACGCAAAGCAGCAGGAACGCAGACACGCGTCGCGCGACCGTCGTGCCTTCCCGGCCGAGGTAGCTGGAAAACAGCGCGGAACGGCTGAAGGTCAGGTACACCACGAGCGCGACCAGCAAGGATATCGTGATCGATGCGACCGCCGACATCAGGAACGCCGAGAGCTTGTGCGTGCGGTTCGCGTTGAGCGCGATGGCGGTCGCGATGGCGCCGGGACCAGTCGTGAGCGGGATCGTGAGAGGGAAGAACGCCTTGGACATCGCGTTGTCGGGATCGACGGGCCTGACGGTCGCCTGAGCCGGCGTCACGTCGGGTGCGTTGAGCATCTGCCAACCGCCCACGGCGACCGCCAGTCCGCCGCCGATCCGCAGCGCTTCGATCGAGATGCCGAACAGATGCAGGATAGGCGTGCCCGCGAAAAAGGCGACAAGCAGCACGCAGAGCGAATTGATCGCGACTTTTCGGGCGAGTTCCGTGCGCTCTTCATCCGTGAGCGTGCCGGTCCGGTCCAGGAAAACGAACGCGATGCCGAACGGGTTGATGATGCTGATCAACCCGGTAAAACCGAAAAGAATGTCCGACACCAGACTCTGGACCATAGGCCTCCCTGGGTTAGCGGACTTCGGAACAAGAATGTCCGCGCTCAAAAATAGCACAGGGGTGCGCCGCATGCCGTCCGCCGGGTCCGGGGCTTGCTGAGCGCTTTCACTTCCGTCAAAAATTCCACGCCCGTATGAGCGCCCGACACAAACCGCTCGCTTCGCCATCGCTCGCCGATCCCGCTAAAGCAGGCTACGTCAGCGTGCGCGGCGCGCGCGAGCACAACCTGAAGAACGTCGACGTCGATATTCCGTGCGACGCGCTTGTCGTCTTCACCGGTGTGTCTGGTTCCGGCAAGTCGTCGCTCGCGTTCGGCACGTTGTATGCCGAAGCGCAGCGTCGCTACTTCGAGTCCGTCGCGCCGTACGCGCGGCGCTTGATCGAACAAGTCGGCGTGCCTGAAGTGGATTCGATCACCGGCCTCCCGCCTGCCGTGGCCTTGCAGCAGCAGCGCGGCACGCCGAGCGCGCGTTCGTCGGTCGGCAGCGTGACGACGCTTTCCAGCCTCGTGCGCATGCTGTACTCGCGCACGGGGACGTATCCGCCGAAGCAGCCGATGCTCTTCGCCGAGGACTTCTCGCCGAACACCGTGCAAGGCGCCTGCCCGACCTGTCACGGACTCGGCCGCGTGTACGAAGTCACGGAACAGTCGATGGTGCCCGACGATACGCTTACGATCCGTGAGCGCGCGGTCGCCGCGTGGCCGCCCGCGTGGCATGGTCAGAACCTGCGCGACATTCTGGTGACGCTGGGTTACGACGTCGATACGCCGTGGCGGGATCTGCCGAAGAAGGATCGCGACTGGATTCTCTTCACCGACGAAACGCCAACCGTGCCGGTCTACGCCGGCTTCACGCCCGCCGAGACGCGCGCCGCGCTCAAGCGCCGCGCCGAACCGAGCTATCAGGGCACCTTCACCGGCGCACGCCGTTATGTGCTCCATACGTTCGCCAACACCCAGAGCGCGCTGATGAAAAAACGCGTGTCGCGCTACATGGTGAGCAGCGACTGCCCGACCTGCAACGGCAAACGTCTCAAGCGCGAGGCGCTTTCGGTCACCTTCGCGGGCGTCGATATCGGCGAGTTTTCGCAGATGCCGCTGGCACGCGTCGCCGCGTTGCTCGACCCGATCGCCCGCGGCGAGGCAACGGCTGCAAGCGGCGACATACTTGACCGCGACGCGCGCCGCGACGCAACCGATCGTCGCGTGGCAGCGGGCGGATCGGCGCACAAGGCTTCCCCCGACGTGCGGCGCACGCCGAACATGTCCGACGAAAAACGCGCGGCGGCGCAGCGGATCGCCGAGGAATTGCTGGAACGCATCTCGACCCTGACCGATCTCGGGCTCGGCTATCTCGCGCTCGATCGCAGCACGCCGACGCTCTCGTCCGGCGAGCTACAGCGTTTGCGGCTCGCCACGCAACTCGCGTCGCAGTTGTTCGGCGTCGTGTACGTGCTCGACGAGCCGTCTGCGGGCCTTCATCCCGCCGACGGCGAAGCGTTGTTCGCGTCGCTCGCGCGCCTGAAGGCGGCGGGCAACTCGCTTTTCGTCGTCGAACACGACTTGCAGATGATGCGCCGCGCCGACTGGCTCGTGGACGTCGGCCCGGCTGCCGGAGAAAACGGCGGTAACGTGGTGTATAGCGGGCCGCCAGACGGGCTGGCGTCGGTGGTTGGGTCGGAGACAGGCCGGCACCTCTTCGCGGGCGCTACGAAGGCTCTGCGCGCGCCGCGCACGCCGTCCGGATGGCTGCGGCTCGCGGGCGTCACGCGTAACAACCTGCACGAACTCGACGCCGCTTTCCCGCTCGGTTGCTTCACGACCGTCACCGGCGTCTCCGGATCGGGCAAATCGAGCCTGGTCAGTCAGGCGCTTCCCGAACTCGTCGCCGCGCGGCTCGGCCGGCCGTCCACGCAAGACAGCGACGAAGAAGCGGACCCGCTGTTCGCCAGCGCGAGCGCGCCGGCGGAGGGCGAGATCGTGAGCGGGATGGAGGCGATCCGGCGGCTCGTTCGCGTCGATCAAAAGCCGATCGGCCGCACACCGCGCTCGAATCTCGCCACCTACACCGGCCTTTTCGATCACGTCCGCCAGTTGTTCGCGTCGACGCCCACCGCCAGGCGGCGCCGCTACGACGCCGGCCGGTTCTCCTTCAACGTCGCGAAGGGGCGCTGCCCGACCTGCGAGGGCGAGGGTTTCGTGAGCGTCGAATTGCTATTTCTGCCGAGCGTGTACGCGCCCTGCTCGACTTGCCACGGCACGCGCTACAACGCCGAGACGCTCGAAATCGAATGGCACGGCAGCAACATCGCGGCGGTCCTCGGCTTGACCGTCGATGCGGCCTGCGCCTTTTTCGCCGACGAACCGCAGATCATGCGTCCGCTCAACGTGCTGCGCGAAATCGGGCTCGGTTATCTGCGGCTCGGCCAGCCCGCGACCGAACTCTCGGGCGGCGAGGCGCAACGCATCAAGCTCGCGACCGAATTGCAGCGCGCGCAACGCGGCGATTCGCTCTATATCCTCGACGAACCGACCACCGGCCTGCATCCCGCCGACGTCGACCGGTTGATGATCCAGTTGCAGGGCCTCGTCGATGCGGGCAATACGGTGATCGCCGTCGAACACGACATGCGCGTGGCGGCGGAGAGCGACTGGGTGATCGATATCGGGCCCGGCGCAGGCGATGAAGGCGGCAAGACGGTGGCGTGCGGCACGCCGCGCGAGGTCGCGAAAGTGAGTGAGAGCCGAACTGCGTTTTATCTGAAGAAGCACTTCTGAACGCCCACGTAGAAAAACAGCGGCCGGAGCCGCTGTTTTTTTGCTGCGCGTGGTCGACCAAACGCTTACTCGGTCGTTTCCAGCGTCGGGTAGTCGGTATAGCCTTCCGTGCCGCGTGCGTAGAACGTTGCCGTGTTCGGCGCGTTCAGCGGTGCATCGGTCTCGAAACGGCGCACCAGATCCGCATTGGCGATGAACAACTGGCCCCACGCCACCGCATCGGCGTCACCGCGATCCAGCGCCGCCTGCGCGCTCTCCTTCGTGAACTTTTCGTTCGCGATATACACGCCGCCGAACGCCTTCTTCAATTGCGGTCCGAGGCTATCCGGACCCGCCGCTTCGCGCGCCGCGATGAACGCGATCTTGCGTTTGCCCAACTCACGGGCCACATAGCCGAAGGTCGATGCGAGGTCGCTGTCGCCCATCGCATGCGAATCGGCGCGCGGTGCGAGGTGCACGCCCACGCGGTCAGCGCCCCATACGTCGATACACGCGTCCGTCACTTCAAGCATCAGACGGGCGCGATTTTCGATCGGGCCGCCGTAGTTGTCGGTACGCTTGTTGGTGCTGTCCTGCAGGAACTGGTCGAGCAGATAACCGTTCGCGCCGTGCACTTCCACGCCGTCGAAACCCGCGCGCTTCGCGTTCTCCGCGCCCTTGCGATAAGCCGCGACGATACCCGGAATTTCATCGATTTCCAGCGCGCGCGGCGTCACGTAGCCGCGCTGCGGACGCACCAGGCTCACGTGGCCCGACGGCGCGATCGCGCTCGGCGCGACCGGCAGTTCGCCTTCGAGGAACACCGGGTCCGAGACGCGGCCGACGTGCCACAACTGCAGGAAGATCTTGCCGCCCTTGTCGTGAACGGCCTTCGTCACGAGCTTCCAGCCCTCGACCTGTTCGTCCGACCAGATGCCCGGCGTATCGGCGTAACCGAGACCTTGCGGCGTCACCGAAGTCGCTTCGCTCAGGATCAGGCCGGCGGCGGCGCGATCGGCGTAATACTGCGCCATCAGCGCATTGGGGACGCGCTCGACGCCGGCGCGTTGACGCGTAAGCGGCGCCATGATGATGCGGTTGCGCAGCGTGAGGTCGCCTACTTTGAGCGGATCGAAAAGATTAGCCATTGTTTAAAGTAATCCTAAATAGTTTGAAATGTGCCTGTTCGTACTTCGACAGCTTGATGACACTGGGAAACGTACCCGCGTGCCGCTAAAGGCCGGTATTGATGTGATCGAGAAACGCCTGAATGACCGCTTCGTCGCGTTTGAAAAACACCCACTGGCCGATCCGCCGCGAACTCACCAGTCCCGCTTTGCTCAAAGTCGCGAGATGCGCGGACACGGTCGATTGCGACATGCCGCAGCGCGCGTCGATCACGCCCGCGCACACGCCGTTGTCGAGCGACATGTGCTGTTCGCTGAAATACACCGCCGGCTCCTTGAGCCAGGCGAGAATTTCGCGGCGAACCGGATTGGCAAGCGCCTTGTGAATCGCGTCGATGTCCATGGGGACGTACAACCCTTCTGAATCGTGTTGATGCGAAGTATATATCGGACTTTCCCGATATACAAGAAATAGCATTGTTTTTTGTAGGGGTAAGCCCTGACGCGAGCGCGACAAATGCGAAGGCCCGCGTTCGGCGGGCCTTCGTTGCGATCACTCTTCCAGCACGGAAAGGATGTTGCCGGAGGGATCCTTGAACCACGCGATCACCGGTCCACGGCTATCGCGACAAATGCCTTTTCCGTCCGTTTTCAGGTCCGGCTCGTCGTAATGCTCGAACTGAACGCCGCGCGCGCGGAGTGCATCGACAGTGTCGTCCACGCTCGACACCGGAAAGTTGAGAATCGTGAAAGTCGCTGGAACATGCGCCGCCTTCGGATAAAACATGACGTGGCCGCCGTTCGCGAAATGCAGCGTGCCCATTCCGTTTGCTTCGGAGACGTCGAGTCCGAGCGTTTCGCCATAAAAGGCCAGCGCCGCTTTTACGTCGCTGACCGAGAAGCCGCTAAACGCGCGGCTCGCTTTCAAAATGCCGTCCATGAATGTTCTCCTTCGTTCAGAGTGAGGCCGCGCGCGGGTGAAGCGTCTTCACCGGGCGCAACTCGACGCAGCCGAGCCGCGCGGGCGGAATGCGCGATGCGATGCGGATGGCGTCGTCGAGATCGCTCGCCTCGATCAGCACGAAGCCGCCGAGCTGCTCCTTGGTCTCCGCGAACGGCCCATCCGTCACGGACACGCGCTCGCCGCGCACGCGCAGCGTGATCGCGGATTTGACCGGTTCCAGCGCATCCGACGCGATGTAATGGCCGCTCGCGCGCATCTGCTCGTCGTAGGCGAGCGCCGAGTTCACCAGCGCGTCGAATTCGGCGGCGGGCATCGCGTCGAGCGTGGCTTCGTCGTAGTAGATCAGGCACAGGTATTTCATCGGCGTCTCCGGTTGTCCCGATACACGCTAGACGAGCGAAGACCCGGCGGATCGACATGTCCACGGTGAGAATTTGTAACCGCCGTGCGGCAAGGCGTCCGATGCCAACGCGGCGCGGGTCTGGTACTCTCCCCGCTTCAATTTTGATGCCACTTGCCACTCATGCACACGGACCTTCCCTTCAACGAACGCGGCGTCACGCTATCGCGCTCGGCACTCAGCGCCGCCGGTCAGATGTTCGCGCTGCGCGACCTGAGCGCCGCCACGGTCGTCATGGTGCCGCGCCAGAAGCCGCTACCGGTCACGGTCAGCGTCCTCGGAATGATCGCGCTCGCGACGGGCATCGCCATCGGTTCCGGACCGACGTTCGTGCTCGGTTTGATGGTCGCGGTGGTCGGCTATCTCGCGTGGATCACGCAGGACGTCATTTACCAATTGATGGTGACGACGCCCGAAGGCGAGCGCGAAGTGCTCATCACGCAGGATCAGGAATTCGCCGAACGCGTCGCCGCGATGGTGCGCGGGTTGATCGACGAACGCACGGCGCACGCCGCGGCCTGACACTATTTTTACGCGCGATGCCGCGAGCATTCTCGCCACGATTGCGTCCTCGCTCGATCAGGCGACGATCGGCCGCGCGAGACCGATCGCCGTCCTTCCATAGTGGCGCTTAACCCAGCGACAGCGGCTCGGTATGCCAGATATCGCGCGCATACTCCGCGATCGTCCGGTCCGACGAGAAAATGCCCATTCCCGCGACGTTTTCGATCGCGCTGCGGGTCCACGCGTCCTTGTCGCGGAACTTGAGATCGACTTCGGCCTGCGCTTTGTCGAAGCTGTCGAAATCGGCGAGCACCATGTAGTGGTCGCCCCAGTCCACGAGCGTGTGATAAATGTCGTAGAACCGGTGCGGCTCGTCCGGCGAAAAATGGCCGAGCCGGATTTGATCGAGCGCGAGTTTCAGCTCCGGATTTTCCTCGTAGATCTGCCGCGGCTGATAACCGGCCGCGCGCAACGCGTCGATCTCGTCGGTCGAATGACCGAACACGAACATGTTCTCGCGCCCGACCGCCTCGCAAATCTCGATGTTCGCGCCGTCCAGCGTGCCGATGGTCAACGCCCCGTTCAGCGCGAGCTTCATGTTGCCGGTGCCGGATGCTTCGGTACCCGCCATCGAAATCTGCTGCGAGAGATCGGCAGCCGGAATGATCAGTTCAGCCACGCTCACGCCGTAGTTCGGAATGAAGCCGACCTTCAGCCTGTCGCCGATCAGCGGGTCCTCGTTAACCTTCTTCGCCACATCGTTGATGAGCTTGATGATGTTCTTCGCCATCTTGTAGGCCGAAGCCGCCTTGCCAGCGAACATCACCACGCGCGGCGTCCAGTCGCGTTCCGGCTCCTCGCGAATCCGGTTATAGCGCACGATCACGTGCAGGATATTGAGCAGTTGCCGCTTGTATTCGTGGATGCGCTTAACCTGCAAATCGAACAGCGCATTCGGGTCGATGATCGCACCCGTCTCGCGTTTGGCGCGCTCAACGAGCCGCAGCTTGCTCGCGAATTTGGCCTCGTGAAATGCTTTGCAAAACTCGGGATCGTCGCGCCATTCGCGCAGACGCGCGAGTTCGAAAAGATCCGTGCGCCAGCGCGGTCCGAGCCGCTGGTCGATCAGCGACGAAAGCGACGGACTCGCCTGCGCGAGCCAGCGGCGCGGTGTAATGCCGTTCGTTACGTTCGTGAAACGCTCGGGATACATGCGCGCGAAGTCGGAGAAAATGTCCTGCGTCATCAACTGCGAATGCAGCTTCGACACACCGTTCACCGTATGACTCGCGACAATCGCAAGATGCGCCATGCGCACGCGCCGTTGCCCGTATTCATCGACGAGCGAAATGCGGCGAATCAGTTCGATATCGCGGCCGAATTTCTCGCCGACCTGCTTGAGGAAATGCGTGTTGATATCGAAGATGATTTCGAGGTGACGCGGCAACAGCCGCGACAGCATTTCAACATCCCACGTTTCGAGCGCCTCGGGCATCAGCGTGTGATTCGTGTAGGAGAACATCTGCTGCACGAGCCGCCACGCCTTGTCCCACTGCAGATGATGAATATCCACCAGAAGCCGCATGAGTTCGGGAATCGCGAGCACCGGATGGGTGTCGTTCAGATGCACCGCGACCTTCTCCGCGAGCCGTCCGAAATGCGTGTGCGTGCGCTGATAGCGGCGAATCAGATCCTGCATCGTCGCCGAGACGAAGAAGTATTCCTGCCGCAGACGCAGTTCGCGGCCCGCTTGCGTGGAGTCGTCGGGGTAAAGCAGCCGCGAGACGTGTTCGGACGTGTTCTTCGCTTCGACCGAGCGTCGATAGTCGCCCTGATTGAACGCGGAGAGATCGAATTCGTCGGTCGCGCGCGCCGACCAGAGGCGCAGCGTGTTCGTCGCGGTGGTCGCGAAACCGGGAATGACGGTGTCATAGGCCATCGCGTTCACATGCTCGGTCTCGATCCACTCGGTGCGGTCTTCGTGCCGCACGGTGCGTCCGCCGAAATGAACCAGATAGGTAACTTCCGGGCGCGGGAATTCCCACGGATTGCCGGCGCGTAGCCAGTAATCGGGCGTTTCCACCTGATTTCCATCGACGATGGTTTGCCGGAACATGCCGTATTCGTAGCGGATGCCGTAGCCGAAGCCGGGAATGCCGACGGTCGCCATCGAATCGAGAAAGCACGCCGCGAGCCGGCCGAGGCCGCCGTTGCCGAGCGCCGCGTCGGGTTCGAGATCTTCGAGCGTATTGATGTCGATGCCGAGACCGGCGAGCGCATCGCGTACTTCGCCGTGAATGCCGAGCGCCAGCAAGGCATTGGTAAACGTCCTGCCGATCAGGAATTCCATCGACAGGTAGTAGACGCGCTTCACGTCCTGTTCGTATTGAAGGCGAGTGGTTTTCATCCAGCGCGCGACGAGCCGGTCGCGCACCGCGAGTTCCACCGCGTGGAGCCAGTCGCGTGGCTGCGCGGTCACCGCGTCCTTGCCGACGCCGTACATCAGGCGGTTTGAAATGGAGCGCCGCAGCGCTTCGACAGTACTGTTGAGCTGGTCGAATTCCAGATCGACGGATGTCATCAGAGCCTCCGTGATAGTCGACGGGCGCTTAATGCAGGCCGGAGCCGCGGGCGGTCGCGCGGCCTTCGGCGTCATGCCCGCCGTACAAGGTGAAGGTGCAGGTTACGCTAATTTTATTTTTTTTGGTATGAACGTGAGGTGAACGGATGGCGGCCATCGCGAGTCGACGGCCGAAAATGACGAGTCCGCATTTTTTGACATAAATTTTGGAAAGACCTCGGCCCGTCTGCAACAAATCCGGGCAAATCGGCCCGATCGCGTCAATATAATTCGTGTCCCTGAAGCTTCAGAGACGGCGCGCCATGTCACGTTGTATCCATCACGCCCATGCCCGCGTGGCCGGTTTGCGGGCCTGCGCAAGGACCATCCTGCTCGCGGCAGCGGGGTTCGCGGCCGGGCCTTTGAGCGGAATCGACGCGACGCATGCGGAAGCGACGCGTCCGGAAACGCCGCCGGATTTTCATCTGGTCGGCGCCAATGTCCAGCGGCGCGCGAATGGCGTGCTTGCGTTGATGGGCTATTCCGCGGTCCCCGATTTATCGTCGAGTTCGCTCAGCATTCGCAACGGCTCGACCGACAATCCCTCGGTGGGGCTCTCGCAGTTCGGCGGCGGTTTCACGCTGAGCCGGAGTTTTCCGCTTTATCTTGAGGGTTCGATGGGCGGCAGCCGCTACGATCCGACGTTTGTCTTAAGCGACGGCGCGGAGCGGCGCAAGTTGCCTACACGTTGGACAAATTTTTCGGCGACGGGCGGAGTCGGCTGGGATTTCCCGCTGATCGAGAGCAAGGAACTCGTGTTCCGGCCGATCTTCAATGTCTCGCTCGGGCATGCGGTGAGCGACGCCAAGGCCGCGCAGTTTTTGATTAATCGTCGTGCGGGCACGGAACTCGATTTCCTCGATAACGGTTCGTTGAGTGCTTACGGACTTGGCGGCGCCGTCATGCTCGATCTCGAGCACGTGCGCGAGAATTACGAAATCGACGTCGAGTTGCGTTACACCTATATGCACCTTCAAACGTTCGCTTCGCCGCAGGCCGTCCGGGGCAGTTCCGATGCGCAGACTGCGAATCTCTATGCGCGGTGGAGAGCGCCCACGGGTGCGATCGTGCTGCACAGGCCGCTGCGTTACGTGCTCGAACTTTCGCACTCCACTTATCTTGGTAGCCAGGCGGGGATTCTCGGGTTTAATCACCTCACTTCGCTCGGTGCGGGACTTGAGGTGGACACGGGGGCAGTGACCAAGCTTTTTTCACGCGTGCGACTGGTCGGGCGTTATGCCTTTGGGCAGAATATTTCCGGGACTTCGGTGGGGCTTGCGCTTAGTTTTTGATAAGACGGGTATTGGCTCGCCGGGGCGCGCTGTCGCACGATTGCTTTGACGCTTTTCCGGGAACGTGCTTTCTCTTTCGTCGGTCAGACCGATTCCGTCTCTAGGGCTTTAGTTGCTCGCAACAGCAACAAGCGCCAGCAAAACCTAACCCCGCGCAACGCGCTCCACCACCTCCATAAAATACGCGACATCACGCGTACCCCGTCCGGGCGCTTTAGCCAGATCATCCCACCGCCGCAACTGCATCGCGTCCTGTGCAAAAGGCCGCTCCAAAAACGCGGCCGCCTCGTGCTCATCGAAGACCCCGCCCTGCAGTTCAAGACTACGCACAGAATCCGCAGAAAGCCGCGCAAAGTAAGAAGCGTCGATAGCGCACAAGCAGCGCTTCGCATCGACGTGAAGACGGATCGGCTCAAGCACCGCGTCCGAAAACAGCGGCCTGATAAAAGGCAGCGCAAAGTACTGGTGAAGATCGTCGATACCCCGTTCAGTCGGCGTCTCGCCCTGCAAATTCAGCAGATGCCCCAGATCGTGCAGCAACGACGCCGCGATCAGTTCATCGCTCGCGCCCGCCTCCTCCGCGAGCTCCGCCGTCTGCAACGCGTGCTCAAGCTGCGTAACCGGCTCGCCGGTATAAGCGATCCCGCCGTACGTATCGAACAAATGGCGGATATCGCCGAGACTCAATGCCATCGCATCACCTCAAGCCACACGCCGGCGCGGGACGCGCGCGGCAATCATCAACAACGCGGCAAGCGATACGGCCAGCAAGATCAGCGAAAGCGCCGACGCCGGCAAGTAATAGCCGCGATTCACCTGCCCCACGACCACGATCGGCACCGTCGCGAACCCCGGCGGATACACCGTCAGCGTCGCGCCGAGTTCGCCGAGCGACAACGCGAAACCGAGCGCGAGACTCGCGCGGATCGCGGGCACCATTTGCGGCAACACGACGCGCATCAGGACACGCTGCGGACTCGCGCCGAGACTTGCCGCGGCCTCGCGCAATACGGTCAATTCAGGACGCAACGCGGCGGCGGCGCACCGGTAGCAGAACGGCAGCACGAGCGCGAGTTGAACGAGCACGACGATCGCCGCCGACCCGGAAAGATCGAGCGGTCGCTTGTGATACGCGATCAACACAGCCAGCCCGAGCACGACGCTCGGCACGCCGTTGGGCATCATCGCGACGGTATCGACGATCGCGCCCAGTCCGCGCCGGTCGCGCCCTTCGAGCGCAAGCGCCAGCCACACGCCCAGCACCGTGCCGAGCACCGCGACGCCGAAACCGACTTCGAGGCTCGTCGTGAGCGCATCGAAGTCGCTCGATCCGAGCCGCTCGAACCAGCGCATGCTGAAGCCATCGGGCAGGACCGTGCCCGACCAGTGCGACGCCACGCTCGACAGCGCGACGACGATCACGGGCAACACGAACAACCAGAAGCACAGCAGCGCCATGAACGACATCAGCACCGCGCCGCCGATGCGCCTGATCAACGGCGCGCGGCTCGCGCCAGCGATGAGCGCAGGATTAGCTGCCATTGCGGCCTCCGATACGACGATTCATCCGCCGGTACAGCGCATAAAGCGATAGCGACATCACAAGCATCACGACCGATCCGGCGGCGGCTGTCGGCAGGTCGAGATCGACGGTAGCCGCCGTGTAGATCGCGATGGGCAGCGTGACCAGATGCGCGCTGCCGAGTACGAGCAGGATGCCGAATTCGTTGAGCGTCAGCAGGAAACACAGGATCGTGCCCGCCGCGATACCCGGCCACGCGATCGGCAACACGACCTTGAACGCGACGCGCCAGCCGCTCGCGCCGAGACTCCTGGCCGCTTCGATGAGACGCATGTCGAGCGTCGCGAACGAGGCGAGCGTCGGGCGCACGACGAACGGCGCGTAGAACACGACTTCCGCGAGAATCACGCCGCCGATGCCGAACAGGAAATCGAGCGGCGGGTTCTCAAGATGAAGGAGCCGCTGCAATCCGACGCTCACCGAACCCTGCGATCCATACAAAAAAATCAGCGTGAACGCGACCAGGAACGACGGAAACGCGACGAACAATTCGAGGAAGCGCGTCACCAGTTTCGCGCCGGGAAACGGCTTGAAAAAAAGCATCGACGCGATGGCGACACCGAGCAAGGAGGCGAGCGTCGCGCTGGCGAACAGGATGCCGAGCGTCGTGCCGATCACGCCGCGCGTCTCCGGATTGCTCAGGAACGCCGTGTAGGCGTGCAGGCTCATGCCGTGCTCGCCAGACAGGCTCAATTCCACGAGCCGCACGAGCGGATACACGACTAGCGGCCCGAGAATCACGACCAGAATGAACAGCAAATGCCACTGCGCGCCGCGCTCGCGGCGCTTCACCCGCGCCGCGTGCTCGGCGAACTGAGCGGTGAGACGCGCGTCGTCGGCGAGTGCGTCAGGGGCGGATAAGGACGACATCGGCAGCCTCGTAGCGAAGTGAAACGCGCGCGCCCTTTTCGGGCATCGCGCCGTGGCCGCGTTGCGCGGTGACGAGCACCGGTTGATCGGGCAAGGCATCGAGCGAGACGGCGATCGAAAGCGATGCGCCGTACCATTCCACCGACGCAATCGTGCCGTGCAAATGGCCTTCGCCGAGCGGCACGATGGCAAGCTGCTCCGGCCGCACGCACGCGACACGTTCGCGTTCCTCGCGGCGGGCATCGCCGATTGGAAACACGACCGCCGGCGGCAGCAAATTCGCCGCGCCCAGGTAGCGTGCGACGAAACCGTCGGCGGGTGTGTCGTAGAGTTCGCGCGGCGTGCCGAGCTGCGCCACGCGGCCGTCGCGCATCAATAGCGTGCGGTCGGACAGCACGAGGGCGTCGTCCTGATCGTGCGTGACGCACACGATGGTCAGGTTCGGTAGCCGCTCGTGCAGCGCCTTCAGTTCGGAACGCACCGATGCGCGCAAATTGGCATCGAGCGCGGACAGCGGCTCGTCGAGCAGCAGCACGTCCGGTTCGATCACGAGCGCGCGCGCGAGCGCCACGCGCTGCTGCATGCCGCCGGAAAGCTGCGCGGGCATGACGTGACCGGCATCGGAAAGCTGCACGAGCTTGAGCGCATCGGCGACACGCCGCGCGATCTCGCCCGCTTTCAAACCGCGCGCCCGCAGCCCGAACGCGACGTTCTCGAACACCGAAAGATGCGGAAATAGCGCGTAGTTCTGGAACAGCAGCCCGAGATTTCGCCGATGCGGCGGCACGTGAGTCAGATCGCGGCCGGCCACGCTCAGACTTCCCGCGAGCGCATCGGCGGCGACGAAGCCCGCGATAAACCGCAGCAGCGTGGTCTTGCCGCAACCGCTCTTGCCGAGCACGGTCAGCAATTCGCCGCGCTGGATGGTGAGCGACAGATCGTCGAGCACCGTCCGCGCGCCGAAGCGCACGGTCAGCCGGTCGATATGCACGCCGGGCAGCGCGTCTGCGTTTTGCCGGGCGGGCGCGGCGGCAGTGCCGTGCGGCGTGGGAGCGAGCGCCAGAGTGTTCACGTTTCTTCCTTCAAAAATAGGTCGCGCGACCTCGTGGCGGCTTTAGGACTTCGGCTTCACGACTTCGACCTGCTTACCCGACGTGCCGATCACCTCGTCCTTCCAGCGCGCGGTCCAGCCGGCTTTCTTCTCCATCACCTGGCTCCAGTCCACCGGAATCAGCTTCACGCCCGCGATGGCTTCCTTCACCGCCGTGCCGTTCTTGCCCGCGAGCGGAACATCGGTGCGCGCCGGAATGCCGTAGATATCCGGCACTTTCGACTGCACGTCCGTCGACATCAGATAGTCGATCAGCTTCTTGCCCGCAGCCTGGTTCGGTCCGCTCTTGATAAGGCCGATGGCGTAAGGCAACTGGAACGTCGTCGGCGCATCGCCCGGCTTGGCGGCGAGGAACAGCGGCTTCAGCGAAAGACCGCCGTTTGCAGCGTCGTCGAGGTCCATTTGCAGGTCGCCGTTCGCGAACGCGATCTCGTTACGCGAGAGCAGGACGTCCAGATAACCCGTGCCCTTGGTGTGGAACTTGGCGCTCTTTTCGAGCTTCTTGAGATAGTCGAATGCCTGGTCTTCGCCCATCAGCGCCGAGGTCAGGATGATGACGGCCATGCCGTCGCCCGCCGTCGCCGGGTTCGAATAAGCGACCTTGCCCTCGTAGCTCGGATGCAGGAGATCGGCGAAGGTTTTCGGCGCGGTCTTCGTCACTTCCGGGTTGATCGCGAACGAGAAATAGTTGTTCACGAAGGTCGCCCATGCGCCGTCGGTCGCTTTGGCGATTGCCGGCACGTTCTTGTAGTTCACGCTCTGGTACGACTGCAGCAGGCCCGACTGCGCCGCCTGCTGGATGAACGGCGGCAACGTCACGATCACGTCGGCCTTCGGCGAATCCTTCTCGACGGTCGCGCGGTTCACCACCTCGCCGCTGCCCGCCGTGACGATGTTCACCTTCACGCCTTCCTTCTTTTCGAACGCGGGCAACACGTCCTTGTACAGATTTTCCAGACCGTCGGCGGTGTAGAGCACCACGGCGTCGGCGGCGAAAGCCGGGGCGGCCGTGCCCGCGAAAGCCGCGACGGCGAGTGCCGGAATCAGCTTGAGCGTAAAGCGGCGTGCGGGTTGAAAGCGCTTGTTGTTCGTCATGGAGCGTGTCTCGCGTCGAAAAATCGGTGTCGGTGAAAAGCGGATTGAAAACGAGGAAAAGGCGTTCTGCGGCTGCGACGGATCATCACAAATCTGTATGACAGCACAGTGACGACGCCACATCCATCCAACAAATGACACATTTCGCCACTACACTGGCGATCATACAACGACGAATTTCGGAGAAAAAAATGTTCGGCGCGTCGCCTTCGATCCGGCTGGCCGGTGCGTTTGAACGCGTGAATTGCTTACGGGAACGTGACGGCCGGAGCGCGGCTTCAAGCGATCAGCAATTCGGGGCCGCGCGCCGCAAGCGCCCGGCAGAGCGCCTTGTCGGGGGCGCGTTCGGTCACGACGTAGCGCACTTTCTCGAAATCGCGGATACGCACCGGCGTGAGGCCGCCGAACTTCGAGCGATCCGCGATCACGACCGCCGTCGCCGCCGAGACGATCATCCGGCTGCGCACTTCGGCGGCGAGCCGCGAGTAATCGGTGAGATGCGCGTCCGGCGTGATCGCGCCCGCGCCGACAAACGCGAAATCGGCGTGATATTGGGAGAGCTGGGTGAGCGTGTCGAGGCCGAAAGTGGCGTCTTCGTGATCGGACAACTCGCCGCCGAGCAGCGTCACGCGGTTGTCGTTGTGGCGCGCGAGCAGCAGCGCGATCCGCCAGTCGTTCGTGTATACCGTCAACCGGTGATGCCCGGCGAGCGCGCGGCCGAGCGCCTGCGTCGTGCTGCCCGAATCGACGATCACCGACGCCCCGTCCGGCACCAGTTGCGCCGCGCGCTCGCCG
The DNA here is from genome assembly GCF_057814995.1 of Caballeronia sp. SL1002. NCBI lineage: Bacteria > Pseudomonadati > Pseudomonadota > Betaproteobacteria > Burkholderiales > Burkholderiaceae > Caballeronia > Caballeronia sp. SL1002. The sequence continues at coordinate 887,306 of NZ_JBYMUW010000005.1, forward strand.
ATCGTGCGCTTGGCCGCCGCGTTCGCCGCTTCGCGCACATCGACGTGCGGTTCGCGATGATCGGTGGCGAGCGCGCCGCCATGCGTCGTCACGATCAGGCCGCGTATGGCCAGCGCGTTGAGGTCGCGCCGGACGGTCTCGCGCGAAACGTCGAGCGCCCGCACGAGTTCGGCGACCGACAGCGCGCCCGACTTCGACAACTCCGCAAGTATGTATTGGTGACGTTGTTCCGCAAGCATCGCTGGTCCGTTGCGCCGCGCGCTTAAAGCGCGAGCGTCGTAATAAATGGCGCGCGTATTGTAGTACGCGAGTAAGACGCGCGCTAACACCTCTGGAAAACCGATGAATACTTTGAATCAAACGAGTGTCGCGATTGTCGGCGCTGGCATTCTCGGCCTGTCGCACGCTTACGCTTTTGCGCGGCGCGGCTTGCGCGTGACCGTTTTCGAGCGCAGCGGAACGCCGCTCGGCGCGTCCGTCCGCAACTTCGGCGTGGTGCTCGTGACCGGCCAGCCGCCCGGCGCGATGCACGCGCTCGCACGCGAATCGCGGGCGATCTGGCTCGACTGGGCCGGGCGCGCCGGTTTGCACGTCCGCCGTTCCGGCTCGCTGCTGTTCGCGCGGACGGCAGCCGAGGCGCACGTGCTCGATGCGTTTATCGAAACGCGCGCGTCCCAGTGCGGCTACGACGCGGCTCTCTTGCCCGCCGCCGCGCTGGAACGGCTCTACGATGGGCGTTTCCGGCATCATCGCGCGGCGCTGCATGGGCGTGACGACCTGCAGCTTTACTCGCGTGAGGCGATTCCGGCGCTCGTCGAATTTCTGCAGCGCGAACACAACGTGGATTTCCGCTTCGGCGCGCTGGTGCGCGGGATCGATGGGACGCGGCTCGATACGACCGCCGGCACGTGGGATGCGGAGCGCGTAATCGTGTGCTCGGGCCACGATTATCAGACTTTGTATGCGCCCGAACTGGCCGCGCTCGAACCGTCGGTGTGCCGTCTGCAAATGCTGCGGGTGCGCCCGTCCACGCCGCTCGCGCTCGGTCACACCGTGCTGACCGGCTTGAGTTGTCTGCATTACGGCGCGTTCGCGGACTTGCCGGAAGCCGCCGCGCTGCACGCCGAAGTCGCCGCGACCGCGCCGCAGTTGCTCGAATACGGCATCCATTTGCTGGCAAGTCCGACGCCGCACGGCGATCTGGTGATCGGCGATTCGCACGATTACGCCGCCGATCCGTCGCCCTTCAACGCGCAACACGTCGACGATCTCTTGCTCGGGCTGGCCGAATCGACGTTCGGCGAGCGGGTCGATGTCGTCGAGCGCTGGCAGGGCGTCTACGGCGCGCGCAACGGCACGAGCGGCGCGCCGTTCAGCGTGCTGCAACCCGCGCCGCGCGTCGCGGGCGTGTTCATGCATTCGGGCGTCGGCATGAGCATCGGCCCGGCGCTGGCGGAAGCGGTCGCGCGCCACGCACTCGATGGCGCGCCGCTGCCGTGCTGATCGGCAAGGGATTGTTTCTCCTGCGGCGTTAATGCGAGCGGCTCGCGTTGGTAAACTACGTCGATCGACACGAATCCCCGGAACGAAGATGACCGAAAAATCCGCCGCGCTCGAATTGCAGTTTCCCCGTGAACGGCTGAACGACTCGGCAGGCGATCCTTTCTGGATCGACCTGACCGTCGATGAAGCCCGCCAGCTTCACGCGCAACTCGCCCGGCATTTTGAACCCGCGCCGGACGGCAGCCAAGCGCCGCTCGTCTTCGCGATCCGTTAAGGCGGCTCGGCTCAAACAATGCAGGGCTGAACAAGACGCGCCGGACCGAGCGCGCCGATACTGCGGTTTTTCCCAAAAGTCGCCATGTTCCAGTTCGCGGTTCCCGCCGTCTTCGTGTTCCTTTGGTCGACGGGTTTTATCGTCGCGCGCGCGATCACGCCCTACGTCGACCCCAATCTCTACCTGCTCGCTCGCTTTTGCGGCACGGCGCTGCTTTTCACCGCGATCGCCCTCGCCGCGCGCGTGCGCTGGCCGTCCGGACGCGATGTATTCAAGCATCTGTTGGCGGGCGCGCTTCTGCAGGGCGTCTACCTCGGCGCAGGTTACTGGGCGGTCGCGCACGGCGTCAGCGCGGGCGTGATGGCGCTGCTCGGCGCGCTCCAGCCGATCTTCACCGCCGCCGTCGCCGCGCGTTTGTTCGGCGAACGGCTGTCGGGCCGCGCGTGGTGCGGGCTCGTGCTCGGGCTGGCGGGCGTCGCGCTCGTGCTATGGCCCAAGTTGCACGGCGGCGCGGGCGGGTCGCAGGGGCTGGTGATCGGCGTGTCCTTGTTCGCGGTCGTCGCGATCACGGCCGGCACGCTGTATCAAAAGACGTCGCTCGCCGATGCCGATCTGCGCAGCGCGAGCGCGCTCCAGAATCTCGGCGCGGCGATGGTCGCCGCGCTGCTCGCGGTGTCGCTCGGCGAACACCGCTTCATTCCATCGCCGACGACCTGGTTCGCGCTCGCGTGGGGTGTGGTGATGCTGTCGGGCATCGCGACGACGCTGCTGGTCTGGATGGTCCGTCGCGGCGATGCAGCGCGCGCCACGGCGCTCTTGTTTCTCGCGCCGCCGCTCGCCGCGCTGGAAGGTTATTTCGCGTTCGGCGAGACGCTTGCGGCGGTGCAGTTGGTTGGGTTTGGCGTGGCGCTGGTGGGCGTGCTGCTGGCGCGGGCGGGATAAACGTCACGGCGTCCGGCCTGAAGCCACTCAATCCGCCGTATCCGCCGCAGCCGGAACCTTCGCCCGCGAGCTGCTCCCCGGCACAGGCGACCACGCCGGACGCGACTTGCGCGCTGTATCGATCACCACCAGATAGCGCCCCGCCCAAGGCGTCGCCTCGCGCTTGCTCTTGAGAATCCACAGCGAATCCCCGCGCGCGGCCCGCGCCTCGTATTCCATGTCGATCACCCCGCGATGGTCGAAGAACGTATTCAGCGTGGCCGGAATCCGCACGCATCCCTTCGAATGACGGATACCGAGGACGGCTTCGAGCTTGTCGGGATCGGTTGCGTGCATCTGGAAGCGCATCTCCGAGAAACCGCCCTTGCCCCAGCCGCGCTCGCCCTGCGTCCAGCCGAAATCGTAGATACGCATATCGCGCGCGCCGTAGCCGCGAATCCCGAACTCGTTCAGCGTCCCTTCCGCGCGGTAATCCATGTTGCGCGGCGTATGTTCGAACACGCCGAGCGGCGTCACGAAATGGTCGTAGGTGCCCGGACGGCCGGTCGAAACCGGCGCCGCGCCGATCATCGACCACGCGTCGGCCACCTTCGCCCGAAAGTAGATGAAGAGCGCCTGCACGTTCTCGCTGCGATCGACGAGCACCGCGTATTCGTTGGCGAGATCGCCGTGGCCCGCTGTATCGAGCGCGTGCTGGAGTTGCCGGCCGAAGGCTTGCTGGTCGGCGGCGGGCACGGTCAGGCGGCGCGCGACTTCCTTCGCGAACGTCGCGCGTAAGGCGAGCGCGCCGGCGGGGTTCATCGGCGATTGCTGCGCGAGGTTCAGCGCGGGCGGTTCGGGTTCGGGAGATTCGGCTTGCAACGCATCGCTCGCGCCCGAGCGGGGTTCAGGAGCCGCTGACGCTGACGCTGAAGCTGGAACCGGCGGCGGCACGGGCAAGCCCGGCAACGGCGCCGCGCCCGGCGGCTTCAGAATCGGCAGCGGAGCCGGCTTCAGAATCGGCGGCGGAATCGGCGTCAAAATCGGCGGCAAGGCTTGCGCGCCATGGCCACGCACCGCCGATGCGCCGCTCGCTGGCGTCGCCTGAGCGTTCGCGCCTGGAGATCCGGTCAGCGACGCGACCGCAGCCGTCGTCAGGAGTACGGTCCGAAAATACGTGTTGCCCAAGTGCTGCATGTAAAAGCAGGGTCCTCCGGCCGATGTGCGGGCGCAGAAAAAAGCCGGTGCGGCCGATGGCACCGGCTTCATCGGAAGCGACCGCGCCCAACGATCCCCTCGCCGGATTCGTCGCTTTCCGGCCGGCAAAGTTCACTGAAGCCGCGCCGATCCCTCGCCGGACACCAAAGCCCGCGCGTGCAGCATCAAGCGCGAAAACGCGGGACAGGCGATGAACAAGGCGGCCGCACTCACGACCCCGAGCACGTCAAACTGGACAGATTAGGAAACCGGTTCGGCCAGTCGCCCGAAATGGACGATTGCGCCTGCGCGAGCGTCAGGTCGCCGGTACACACGCAGCGCTTGAGAAACACCGCCAGCCGTTCCTTCCGGCGCTGGCCCGCGCGGCCGTCCCACGGCCGCAGGTCGAGGTTGATCGCCGCGCTCGGCAAGCCGCCGAGCAAGACCGGCATCCGGTGGTCGAGCGCGTAGTCCGACCCCTCGGTCGCGCCGATCCCGCGCTGCTTCAGCAGCCGGTCCTTCTGACGCATCTGCACTTCGAACGTGGGCGAGACGCGGTCGGCGTAACCCGGCACGCAGATCGTATCGACGATAGTGGCTTGCGTGACCCGCGGGTCCAGCCATTCGGCGCGCTGGGCGCACGCGGGCAACGCCCACGCGGCGAGGACGGACGCGAGCACGACCGCGTGCGCCATCGCGAGCGCACTCGGCGGCCGGCGGCCACGCGAAGTCGACGGCGGCTCAGGCGGCCGTCGATGCATGCGTCGAACGCGCGTGAACAACACCGGCGCGCGCGGAAAAGGGACCGATTAAGGCGGCAAATAAGCTGACCAATGCGCGGGACAATGAGCTGGACACCTGGCGATCCATTATTGAGACAGACGGATTCCAATTAAACCATAGGCGAAAAACCGCGCCGTGCGTTGCCTCGCCAAGCGGGGCAAAAATCGCCGGCGATCCGCGCATCAAGCGGCCGGTTCCGTGTAGTCGGCAAGCGCCGCATCGAGCGTGGCGGCGGCATCGGCGAAGGACGCGTAGGCATTCGCGACGCCCGCGCTGTGCGGCGTCGAAGGCGCGTCCAAGGCGGTCTGGCACGCCGCCTGGAGCGCGAGACACGCGGACGCAAACGGCGTCGCGCCCACCACGAACGCCGCGCCCTTCATGCGGTGCGCCGTCTCCCGCAGCCGACGATAATCGCGCGCCTCGAACGCGTTGCGGGCGGCGGCGAGGTCGTCGGTGTTCGCCGTCTTGAGCGCCGCGACGAGCGCCGCCGACTGTGCCCCGAACGCCGCGATCAGCGCTGAATCGTAGACGCGTTCGGTTTGCGCCGGCGTTTCCACGGCCGCTTCCGTGCGCGGCCCGGTACCGGCCGCCGCGCGCAGCGCGCGGCGCAACTCGTCGAGTGAGAGCGGTTTGACGAGACACGCCGTCATGCCCGCCGCGACCGCGTCCGCCGCCGCTTCCGGCTGCGCGTTCGCCGTCACGCCGAGAATCGGCACGGGGCGCGCGACGTAACGTTGCCGTTCGTCGGCGCGCACGGCGCGCGTCAAATCCTCCCCGCTCATCACGGGCATCGAGCAATCGGTCAGGATCAGATCGACGCACGCAGGATTCGCGCGCCACGCCGCCAGCGCGGCCGCGCCGTCCTCGCACGCGCGCGGCACGCAACCGAGCAACCGCAGTTGCGCGGTGAGCAGCATCCGGTTCGCCGGGTGATCGTCGACAACCAGCACGCGCAGGCCCGCAAACGCGGCTTGCCCGTGCTCAGGTTCGGCGGCGGGCGCGGACAGCGCGACGGCTTCGGCCGCGGCAAACGTCGCGCGCAGCGTGAAACAACTGCCTTGCCCACGCTCGCTCGCCACGTCGATCACGCCGCCCATCATCGTGACGAGGCGGCGGCAGATGGTCAGCCCGAGTCCCGTTCCGCCGTAGCGGCCGGCGCTGTCGGCGTGCGCCTGCACGAACGGCTGGAACAGTTCGGCGCGCTGCCCGGGCGCCATGCCGATGCCCGTATCCGACACCGCCAGCGTCACCGCGCGCGCGCCGTTCTCGACCGCGCCCGCGTCGTATTCCAGCGTCACCGCGCCCTCGCCGGTGAACTTGATCGCGTTCGACAGAAGATTGCCCAGCACTTGCCGCAGACGCAGCGCGTCGGCCTCGATCCAGACTTCGCCGATGTCCCGGCGCGCCCGCACGACGAACCCAATGCCTTTCGCGCGCGCCGCCGGTTCGTAGATGGCGGCGACGCTCGCGACCCACGCGCCGAGTTCCAGCGGCGCGGGCGTGAGCGTAAGCCGCTCGGCCTCGATTTTCGCGATATCGAGAATATCGTCGATCAAGCCCAGCAGATCGCGCGCCGCCCGATGCGCCGTGCTCAACGCGCGCTCGGTATCCGCGCGTTCGCCGGGATTGCGCAGTTCGAGTTCGAGCAGCCCGAGCACAGCGTTCATCGGCGTGCGGATTTCGTGGCTCATGGTGGCAAGGAACGTCGATTTCGCCCGGTTCGCCGTTTCGGCTTCCTCTTTCGCCGCGCGCATCGCCGCTTCCGCCGCGATCCGCCGCACGATCTGCACGCGCAGCGACACCGCCCACCCGCCGAGCAGCAGCACGATGGCAAGACCCGCCGCCGCGCCGAGCGCGACTTGCGGGCGGCGCCGCTCCCACTGCGCTTCCGGGTGTTCGACGAGCGACCAGCGGTTACGGATGGCGTCGAGTTCGGCGGGCGACATGTGGGCGATCGCGCGATTCAGGATCCCGAGCAGCACCGGCTCCTTCGCCGCGACCGCGAACGCGTGCGGCACCGGCTCCGCCGAGAACGCACCGCTTATCGCGAGCCGGTCGCGGTAAGCATTCCCAACCACGTAATTAGCGAAGCCCAACTCGATCACCGTCGCGTCGGCCCGGCCGTCCGCCACGGCGTCGAACTGATCGCCCCACAGCGCCGTATCGACGATTTTCGCCTCGGGTACGCGCCGGCGGACCAGCGCGCTCACGGGAAAACCTTTCGGCAGCGCCACGCGGCGCCCGGCCAGCGCGCTTGCCTCACGGATCGGCGGCGCACCGGCACGCGTGACGATGACAAACAGACCGTCGCCGAAGGCCCGGGACAGGATAAAGCCGGACGCGGCCGCTGCGCCGGTGATGCCGATCGGCGTAAAGGCGGCCCGTCCGCTGTTCACGTCGGCCGCGAGTTCGCTGACCTGGCGATGCGTCCGCGCTTCGAAACGCAGCCCTGTCACGCGCGCGATGGCCGCGAGTGTATCGACGACAAGCCCCGCCGGGCGGCCATCCGCGTCGAGAAACGAATACGGCGCGGCGCCCGCCAGCATCGAATAACGCACGACCGGATGCGCCGCGATCCAGGCGCGCTCTTCGTCGTTAAGCGCGAGCGGCTGATCGAAGGTGACAGGCGCGCTCAGCGCGCCCCAGCGCGCGCGAACTTCGAGCGGAAAGCGCGGCGGCAGCGCGGCAAGGGCCGTATCGACGCGTTGACGCAGCGCCTGTGCGCCGGGACGCGCGGGATCGAACGCGAAGCTGTAGCCGCCCTCGTCGAACGGCGCAAAACCGGTGATGGCGAGCGCGGCGAGATCGAAATGCTGAATCGCGAAGCTGGTCGCCACCAGATCGCCCACAAACGCGTCCGCTTCGCCGAACGTGACCGCGAGCAGCGCCGAGACGACGTCGGGATAAGCAGCCGGCCGCTTCGCCGGATAAGCGGCGGCGATCCGCGCGGGCGATGCCTGCGCCGCGACGAACGCGATGCGCCCGGACGGCGTGTGCCGCGCGCGCGCTTCGACGAAAACCTGCTTGGTCGCGATATACGGGCGCGACAGCGCGAGCGGCGGCCCGCTGTCTTCGCCGGTCGCGCAGGTCGCGGCGTCGATCTCGCCGCGCCTGAGCGCCGCAATCAGCGCCGCGCGATCCGGATAGCTGCGCCACGCAAGCGGCCGGTCGAGCGCCCGCGCGACTTCGACGGCGTAATCGGCGGAAATGCCGCGAATCGGCGGCGCTTGGGGCGGGTCCGGCTCCGGCGTTCGACCCGGCACGGGACGGGGGTCCGCTTCGCTCCGCAGTTCGAACGGCGCCAGCATGCCCGGCACCGCGCCGACGACGAACGCCGGCGCGGCGCGGGCCGGCGCGGCGCGGGCCGGCGCGGCGCGGGCGAGCGCGGCGAACCCGAAGCTGGCGGCCACGAGCAGCGCGCATGGTCCCCACCGCGCGAGCCAACGGGATCGATACTTCGACGGACCGCATGGGGAAAGTGCCAAGCCGGCTGACCCGCAAAATGTGTGCGTCAAGTGTCTCAAATATGCCGAGGATCGCCAAATCCTATGAAAGGTCCGGCGGAGAAAAAAAACCCACGCCAGAGCGTGGGTTTCTTACGCGCGATCACGACACAACTATCAAGCCGGCACGCTTTCCGCCTTCGCTGCGCGCGACCACACGCGGTGATTCGACAGCGCGTCGATAAACTTCTTCATCACGGTCTTCGCGTCGCCGCCGACACTCACGCCTTCGTCGCCGGTCGGCAGATGCGCGGCCGCGAGTACGTCCTCGCCATCGCCGATCGCGCCGATCGACTTCAGATGCTTGAACGCTTCAAGCACGAAATGGCGAGCGTCGCCGGATTCCGCCAGCAGCTTCGCGCTCGCCGCGCCGCCCGCGACCACCACGCCGTCGAACATGATCGACGGCAGGCCCTGAATGGTCGCGTCCACTTCGATGCCGTCGCCGAGCGAGCCAAGCATGGGCGCGATCACCTTGGCGTGCGCGCCGCCTGCCGCCAGCGCGTCCTTGATGGCCTTGATGCTGGCCGTGTCCGCGCCCTTCGCCGCGAGAATCGCGACCTTGCGCGTCTTGATCGACGGCTTGGCTTTCGCGATCAAAGACAGCGCGGGCGATTCTGCAATCGACGACTTGCCGAGTTCCTCCGCGCTCGCGCTCTTCGCGGGCGCCGGCAAACCCAGGTTTTCCGCGACGCGTGAGACGAGTTCATCGGCGATATTCGCGAGAATGGTCAACTGCCGTTCGCGGATGGGCTTGCGCTCGACCTTGCCCAGTTCGAACGTGTACGCGCCGACGATATGATCCTTCTCCGGCTGCGTCATGCTGTTCCAGAACAGCGTCGCCTGCGAATAATGGTCGAAGAACGACGGACTCCGCACGCGGATTTTCGCGCCGTCGACGCGTTCCTGATACGACTCGAAACCGCCGCCGGACGCCGCCGGTGGCGTTTCCTTCGGCCAGCCGCCGTCGATGGAATTCGGTTCGTAGGACGCTTGCCCCTTGTTGACCGTCACGCGATGCATCGCGTCGCGCTGACCGTTGTTCAGCGGCGCGAGCGGACGATTAATCGGAATTTCGTGGAAATTCGGGCCGCCGAGACGGCTGATCTGCGTATCGGTGTAGGAAAAAAGCCGGCCTTGCAGCAGCGGATCGTTCGAAAAGTCGATACCCGGCACGATATGGCCCGGACAGAACGCGACCTGCTCGGTTTCCGCGAAAAAGTTGTCGGGATTGCGGTTGAGCGTCAGCTTGCCGATCATCTTCAGCGGCACAAGTTCTTCCGGGATGATCTTGGTCGGATCGAGCAGATCGAAATCGAACTTGTGTTCGTCCTCTTCCTCGACGATCTGCACGCCCAGTTCCCACTCCGGGTAATCGCCGTTGTCGATCGCTTCCCACAAATCGCGCCGATGGAAATCCGCGTCCTTGCCCGCGAGTTTCTGCGCTTCGTCCCACAAGAGCGACGCCGAACCGATGGTCGGCCGCCAGTGGAATTTCACGAACCGGCCCTTTCCTGCCGCGTTCACGAAGCGAAACGTGTGGATACCGAAGCCTTCCATCGTGCGCAGGCTGCGCGGAATGGCGCGGTCGGACATCGCCCAGAGCACCATGTGCGCCGATTCCGGCACAAGCGATACAAAGTCCCAGAAGGTGTCGTGCGCCGAGCCGCCCTGCGGCATTTCGTTATGCGGCTCGGGCTTCACGGCGTGGACGAAATCGGGGAACTTGATCGCGTCCTGTATGAAGAAAACCGGCATGTTATTGCCGACCAGGTCGAAGTTGCCTTCGTCCGTGTAGAACTTCACCGCGAATCCGCGCACGTCGCGCACGGTGTCCGCCGAGCCGCGCGAACCCTGGACGGTCGAGAAGCGGACATACACCGGCGTTTCCTTCGCCGGATCCTGAAGGAAATCGGCTTTCGACAACTCGGCCTGCGATTCGTACACCTTGAAGACGCCATGCGCGGCGGAACCGCGCGCGTGAACGATCCGCTCCGGGATCCGCTCGTGGTCGAAGTGCGTGATCTTTTCACGCATGATGAAATCTTCCAGCAGCGACGGCCCGCGCGGACCGGCGCGCAGCGTGTTCTGGTTATCGCTGACCTTGACGCCCTGATTCGTCGTCAAGGCTTGATTGGTCGGGTCGTTGCGGAATTGTTCGAGGCTGTCGAGCTTCTTATTGGTATTGCTTTGCGAAGGGGTGCTCGCGGCCGCGCTGGCGGCGGCGGGCTTTTTCGTCGTGGGCATCGGGGAACTCCATGTTTGACAATTAGACCGGGCGCTTCGATAGCGCACCGGTCTTCGTCCGCAAACACTGTTCCCGCGCGCGCCGTTTTTACTCGATCTTGCGTTGCTGCAATGCACGAATGCGGCTCATCGCCGCGTGGTTGGTCGTGGCGGCGGTGTACATCTGCGCGAGATCGGCCTTGAGTTGCGTGCGCGAACCGGCATCGAGATAGACCATGTGGCCCGAGGGATAAAAGCGCGCGGAGAGGTTCTGGCGCACGGTTTTATCGATAAGCGGCATTTGCTGAAGATCCAGCACCGTCTGGTAGAACGGCGTGACGAAATCGTAGAAACCGTTCGCTGACAATACCTTCAGGTCCACGTTCAGCGCCATCACGGCGGCGAGATCGCCCGCCGTGTACAAAATGACGTTGTTCTTGCCGTCGAGTCCTTTCTCCGCGCCGGTCGGGTCGATGTGGTGGAAATCCCAGTTCTGGAACGCCTGATCGTTCAGGTCCGTGAACGACGACGTCGACGTGAACTTCAACTGTTCGTTCAGGTAACTGTTCCACATCGACGTGTAGACGCCGCTCACGGCCGTCATGGTCGGATCGTTGCCGCCGGAATTCGGATCGATTTTCCCGGCGATACCCGACGAAATCGCCGTCACGCGGCCATCGTAGGAACCGAGCGATTCGCCCTTGGACTTGAGCAAAGTAGTGAGGAACAGCGAATTGCCGCGGCTGTCGTAGGCGGCGATATCGAGACTCCACGCCAGCAAAGTCGCGCGGTCGATGCCGGTATATTCGGCGAGCTTTTCCACCACGTCGTCGTCGGTCTGCGGGAATTTGCGCAGCGCGTTCAGATAGTCCGTCCGCGCGAATTCGGCGACTTCTTCCGAGAAGGCTTCCAGATCGGCGGGACGCGGATGCACGCCGAGTTTCTTGTGATACCACGCGTCGGCGGCGGCGGTCGGCAATGCGCCGACCGGATTGCCGGCCTGCCGGTAATCCAGAATGGACGATTGGAGCGTGATCCCGTTCAGATCGACGCCGTCTTCGTGCAGCAAATACGCGAGCACGCAACTGCGCGCCGTGCCGTAGGACTCGCCGAACAGAAACTTCGGCGAATTCCAGCGGTTGTTCTTGGTGAGAAAGCGCTTGATGAACTGCTTGATCGACTTCGCGTCCTCATCCACGCCCCAGAAATCGCGGTTCTTATTCGGCGCGATGGCCGCCGAATAGCCCGTTCCGACCGGGTTGATGAACACGAGATCGCTCTTGTCGATCAGGCTGTCCGTGTTGTCCTCCATCGCGTAGGGCGCGGGCGGCGTGAAGTCGGGCATCGCGGTCTTGATGCGGCGCGGCGCGAACGAACCGAGCAGCACGAATACCGACGAAGACCCCGGCCCGCCGTTATAAAAGAACGTGACCGGACGCGTTTCCTCGGGCTGGCTGTCCTGCGTGAAGGCCACGTAGAACATCTTCGCGGCCGGCTTGGAACTGCTCGGATCGACGGTGACGAGGTGACCGGCGGTCGCCGTGTACGCGATTGCCTTGCCGCCGAGCTTGATCGAGTGATGCGTGACGGCCGCCGATTCGTCGGTCAGGCTCGCGTCGATGGAGTCGTCCGGGCCGTTGCCGTAAGGCGTTGGATCGAAGAACGGCTGGTCGGTCTTGGCAGAGCCGTGTTTCGCGGCGGGCTGGCTTGTGGTCCTAGTCGTGCTGCTGGATTTCGATGCCACCTGGTCGGAATTCGTCATCGTCGCTCCCGGGATGTGTCGTTGTTCTACTTCTGCTCTTTTTACTTCAGCGCCGCCGCGATGCCCGCGCCGTCCGGACTGCCGAGCCCGGTGCAGGCGTCCCAGCCCGCCGATGCCGCGAAACTGCCGTTATCGCCTTCCGTGATATCGCGGCACGCCGATTTCGCGCGATACAGCTTCGGATTGACGAACCCGGCCGGTTTCCCGGCTTGCGCGTTGATCCGCGCGATCAGCGCCGCCCACAGCGGCGCGACCGCGCTCGTGCCGCCCACCACCGTCTCATTCCCGCCGATCAACACTTCGTAGCCCGTTTGCGGCGACGCATCGCCCGCCACGTCGGGCACGCCGCGCTTGATGAGCGCCGTCGCCGTACCGTTGTTGCGCGTCACCGTCAGGCCCTTTTGCCAGACGGGTAAGGCGAACGTCTTGCTCACGCCGCCGCCGCCCGCGCCGCCCTGATCGCCGTCGTTCCACACCGTTTCCGACGACACCCCGCCGCTCGCCGACGCCGCGAGGCTCGTGCCGCCGCACGCCAGCACGTAGGGGCTGCTCGCGGGGAAATCGACGTGATCCGCGCCGTCGCCGACGCCGTCGCCCGAACCGCTGTCGCCCGACGCCGCCGTGACCGTGACGCCAAGCGCGGCGGCGGTTTGCAGCACGTCGTTGAACGCCTGGAGCGATTGCGCGGACCAGGTGGATTCTGGCCCGCCCCAACTAATCGATACCACGGACGGATGGTTCGTGGAATCGTGAATTGCGCGATTCACGGCGTCGATGAAACCGGCGTCGCTGTTCGGCGCGAAATACACGGCGATGGTCGCCGCGGGCGCAATCGCGCCGGCAATCTCGATATCGAGCGTGACTTCGCTATCCGGCCCGTTCGGATTGCCGGTCGGCGCGTTCTTGGCGTCGTCGACGCCCACGGAAAGGACTTTCGGCGCGCTCACGCCGAGTTTCGAGAAATACGCGTTCAGGTCGCTCGTCCGATAACCCCCGCCCAGTTCGACGATGCCGATACATTGCCCCGCGCCGTCGCCGGGCGGAAAACCGTAGATTCGAGCGAGATCGAGCGGCGTGAACGAAGTGGGCGCGAGCCCTCGCGCCGGACGGAACGGCGGCCGGAAGCGGAAATGCGGACGCGCCTGCGGACGGCTGTCGAGACCGAGCACGGCGGTCACCATCTCCGTCATGTCGTCCGGCACATTGACCGGGCCGCTCCGCCCGCGATACTGGCCAATGCCGTGGTGCTCGAACTTTTCGAGCTTCACGTCGAACGCTTTCTGGAACTGCTCGATCGTGCCGGTCAGGACGATACTGCGCGACGCCGGATCGGCGCGGGCGACTTTCAGCCCGTAATGCGCCGCGAACGCCGTGACCTTTTCGACATCCTTCGGCGACGCGCCGAAGCGCTTTTCGAACTCGGCGCGCGGCACCGGCTCGGCTTCGCCCGCGTCCACCTGCGTCATCAGCGCGCGAAATCCCGCCTCGTCCTGACGACGCAGCATCACGACGACTTCGATTTGCTCCGCCGGATCGCATGCGCCAATACACGTCGCGCCCTCCGGATGCTTCTCGCTGCCTGCTATCGGTTGCTTCGCCATTTCACTCCCTGTGAGTTGCGTTGCTGCAAACGGATTCGGCCGGTTTTGATCGGACCATTATTAAGGCGGCGTGGTTCCGTGAGAATCGTGGCGGTCGCGCTCGTACTCGGGACGCGCGTCCGCGGGCAGCCAAGGCTCGCGATGGATGCACCACAGTTCGTAATCCGGCGCGTAGAGCCCGGTTTCGTCGAAGGCGCCGATGGGCAGATCGATCTCGTCGTGATCGACATATTCCATGTACGCCACCGATCCACACAGCGCGCAGAAATGCCGCCGCGCTTCCGCCGAGCTTTCCCACGCCTGCGTGTGGCCGCGAAATTCGACATCGGCGCGCCGGAAGATCGCGTAGACACCGAATGGCGATCCACTCACGCGCCGGCAGGTCATGCAGTGACACATGCCGACGCGCTGCGGCGCGGCCTTCACGGTGAATCTCAGCGCGCCGCACGCGCAACCGCCTTCGTGAATCGCCTGGATAGTCATTGCCCGCTCCTTACTCGCCTGCTTCAAGGTAGCAACTCGCGCGCCGCATGCCGGACACCCAAGTGATTAATGGCGAACTGACCGCTCTTTGCTACGATGGGAGCCCTACGAGACGGAGATGGCATTCATGAGCACCTTATCCCTGCTGAAACTGCTTCCCGGCGAAGGGACCGAATCCGGCCCGACGGCAGCCGATCTGGTCGCGCACGTCCTGACGCACGAACGCGTCGATCCCGCGTCGAACGAGCCAGCGCCGCGCGCGGAATACGGCGCGGTCAGCATCGACGACATCATGACGGACGACTACGCGTTTCCGCTCGGGCAAACCGGCCAGTCGATCGTGCTGCCGGGTTACCGGATCGCGGCGGGTTATCTCGCCGAACGCGCCGCCGACGAATGGCTCGAACAGGCGCGCCGGGAACGGGCGCTGGCGGGCGAAAAATCAAACGACGCGCCGCTCGCGCCCGATCCCGAAGAAGCCGACCAGCTTCTAGACCGCGCGCTCGACTGCGTCCACGCGATTCTCGATCCGGTCGCCGCCTCTCCGCTTCGCTCGCTTTTCGAGACGCACTACCGTGGCGGCCGCGAATTCCTGCGTCTGACGTGGGAAGGACTGCCCGAGGATCTCGTGCCTGCGTCGCGCCGCCCGCTCGCCGCGCTGAGCGGTCCGGAAGGTAACCGCGAGAAACGCGATTACGACCCTTACGGCCTCGAAGGCACGCGCGATTACGACGTGGACCGGCCGCTCGCGTATCGCGAGAAGTTCGGCCCGTTCGTCCTGACGATGACCTATCGCCACGAGTATCCGCAAGTGGACGACGAGCGGCTCGGCACCGCCTTCGCCGTGCTGCACGAAGCCGGGACGGATATCGTCGCGGCGGCGCTCGAACTGAAACTCGTGAAAGTCCCGCCTATTCAGAGCAGCGCCGATCTGGTCTACGTACTCGATACCTATTCCGGCGAGATGCTCTCGCTCGCGCTCGCCGCCACCGAAGCGCTCGGCCCCGAGCGGCTGTGCGAGGTGTTCAACACGCATCGCGTGGTCTATATCAGCATGTGGGAAGTGCGCAAACCGTGGCGCGGCGAAGGGCTGGGCGTCGCGCTGTTGCGTGAAGCGCTGCAACGCCTTCCCGCCGATGTCGATGGCCGCCCGAACGCGCTGTGCGTCGCGCCCGATCCGTATCAGACGGAAATGAAGCACTTCGAAACCTTGCCGCGCGCGTTGCGCGAGGAATTACGCGCGCCGGCCGCGCGGCTCGCGGCGCATCTCGGCGGCTGGCTCGACCGTTCGGATCTGCCGGTCGCGATGCATTTCTTCGTACCGATGGCGAAGCACGCCGGGATCGGGTCGGCGGGGGAAAATGCGCGGCTGATCGACCGGATCATGGAGAGTGAAGCCTGACGCAATGCTGCTCGTGATCGATATGCCGGTGCGGTTGACCGTATATCGATCAAAGCGTGTGTGCGTTCGGTAGAGACTGGCATGCGTTTCCTAGACGTGCGGACGCGGAGCAAACAACCCCGTCCGCCCCACTCCAGCCATGACTCCAGATCATGGCGATCATGCGCAGATTTCGATTGTTGCGGCTTTTTGGCCTGCCTAGAGTGCGTGAACGCATCCTTCGGTTCCTTCACGAATTTCTTCGCAACAAGGCCCTCATCATGTCGAAACCGTTTCTCCGTCTCGCGCGGCACGCCTTCGCGCTCTTCACGCTGACTGCCGCGTGCGCTTCCGTCGCGCATGCCGATGCACTCGATACCATCCAGAAGAACGGCGTCGTGAAGATCGGCGTGTTCATGGATTACCCGCCGTTCGGCTCGATCGGTCCGGACATGAAACCGCAAGGCTACGATATCGAGATGGCCGAGTATCTGGCGCGCGCGCTGAAAGTGAAGGCGGAGCTGGTCGCGATCACCGGCGAGAACCGCATGGCGTATCTGGCGACGCACAAGGCCGACCTGTTGTTGTCGGTCGGACAGACGCCCGAGCGCGAGAAGGTGCTCGATTTCTCGCGTCCTTACGCGCCGTATTACCTCGCCGTGTTCGGGCCGAAATCGGTCGCCGTGAAGAGTACGGCCGATCTCGCGGGCAAGACGATTTCAGTTGCGCGCGGCACGCTGGAGGATCTGAGCGTCACCAAGGTCGCGCCGCCGACGGCCAATATCAAGCGTTTCGACGATCCGAACGGCGCGATTTCCGCGTTCCTGTCCGGTCAGGTGCAACTGATGGTGGTCGGTAACGATGTGGGCGCGACGATCATCGCGCGCAATCCGCCGATCGCGCCGGAGCAGAAGTTCGAACTGTTCAGCTCGCCGGATCACGTGGGGCTGAACAAGAACGAGCCTCGTCTGCTGAAGGAAGTCGATGCGGCAATCGTTCAGGCGAAGAAGGACGGCACGCTGAATACGCTTTCGACGAAGTGGTTGAAGGCGCCGTATCCCGCTGATCTTTAATGGTTTGAAAATGGCGTGGCGCGATCTATCAGGAAAGCGCCGCGCCGTGCTCGCGGCACACGCCCTGCGCGTTGCAGACCGGTTGAAACCTCGCCGAAAACCGCCCGCCAACTTCCGTGAGGCGTCCAAAAAAGACCGTTAGTTGCGAAATCACGAAAGACTTCGCCCGCCCGACACGCGCCTTTCAACGACAAAACGCCGCAATCGCTGCATATCCGACGCTTTTACCGGTTAATGCAGCATTTACCTGCGACGCCACCGCGCCCGCCGTTCTGCCATGCGCCGCCATCGCATGGCACTGGACTTGCTGTCTGGATGGGTCGCTGTCCGCTGCCGATCAGCGTGACACGCCCAGCCAGCCCGCCCATCGCAATCACCTATCGCGATGGCGTTCTGCCAGCCACGCGAGCGCGAGGAGCGTCGAATTCCCATGTCTCAGTCCCCCGATCAGCACGTTCATCCCGAAGACGCGGCCGAGCGGCCGTCGCGTCGACGCTTCCTGCAATCCGCCGCAGCCGCCGCCGCAGTGAGCGCCGCGCCACACGCGCATGCTCAGCAACGCGCGCAGCAGGAACAGGCCGAAACGCCCGCCGCGCTGCCGCCGTTATCGCCGGTGCGCCTCACGATCAACGGTCATCCCTACGAACTCCACCTCGACGCGCGCACGACGCTGCTCGACGCGCTGCGCGAATACGCGGGCCTGATGGGGACGAAAAAGGGCTGCGATCGCGGCCAGTGCGGCGCGTGCACGGTGATCGCAAACGGACGGCGCATCAATTCGTGTCTGACGCTCGCCGTGATGCACGAAGGCGAAACGATCACGACGGTCGAAGGTCTCGCGACCGGCGACGCGCTGAGTCCGATCCAGCGCGCGTTCATCGATCACGACGCGTTCCAGTGCGGCTACTGCACGCCAGGGCAACTGTGTTCGGCGACCGCGCTGATCGACGAATTCCGTGCGGGCGAGGCCAGCGCGGCCACCGCGAACGTGCGTTTCCGCCCGCCGCAACTTTCCGACGACGAAATCCGCGAGCGCATGAGCGGCAACATCTGCCGCTGCGGCGCGTATCCGAACATCGTCGCGGCGGTGAAAGCCGTCGCGGTGAAGACTTAAGGAGCGCGCCATGCAAGCCATTTCCTATGAACGCGCGGCCGATATCGGCGGCGCAATCAAGTCGGCGCAGCAGCCGGGCACGGTGTTTATCGGCGGCGGGACGAACCTGCTCGACCTGATGAAAGGCGGCGTCGCGCGACCGTTGAAGCTGGTCGATATCACGCATATCGGCGGGCTGGATCAGGTGACGGGCCTGCCCGATGGCGGTCTGCGCATCGGCGCGCTGGTGAGGAATAGCGACGCCGCCAATCACGCGTGGGTGCGCGATCGTTATCCGCTGCTGTCGCAGGCATTTCTCGCGGGCGCGTCCGCGCAACTGCGCAACATGGCGACCGTCGGCGGCAATCTGATGCAGCGCACGCGCTGCTATTACTTCTACGACACCGGTTTTACCCAGTGCAATAAGCGCAATCCGGGCAGCGGATGCGCGGCGCTGGAAGGCAATAATCGCATCCACGCGATCCTCGGCGCGAGCGCGCAATGCATCGCGACCAATCCGTCGGACATGAGCGTCGCGCTCGCCGCGCTCGACGCCGTGGTGCGCGTTTCAGGCCCGCGCGGCGACCGTACGATTCCGTTCGCGGACTTCCACCGTCTGCCCGCCGACCGCCCCGATCTCGACACGACGCTGCAACCCGGCGAACTGATTACGTCCGTCGATCTCCCGCCGCCCCTTTTCGCCGATCACTCGCACTACCTGAAGGTGCGCGACCGCGCGAGCTATGCGTTCGCGCTGGTATCGGTGGCGGCGGCCTTGCAGATGGACGGCGGCACGGTGAAAGCAGCGCGGATCGCGCTCGGCGGCGTCGCGCATAAACCATGGCGCGCCAGCGCCACCGAGCAGATGCTCGCGGGCAAACCGCTTTCGCGCGACACGCTGCAAAGCGCCGCCGCGCTCGCCGTGCGCGACGCGCACGCGTATCGCGATAACGGTTTCAAGATCGCGCTCGCCCAGCGCGCGATCGTGCGGGCTGTCGAACAGGCTGGAGGTGTCGCATGAGCGTGCTTGGAAAACCTCTCGACCGCACGGACGGTCTGCTGAAAGTGACGGGACAGGCGCGTTATTCCGCCGAATATCCCGAGGCGAAACTCGCGCACGCGGTGCTGGTGACGAGCACGATTTCGAAGGGACGCATCGCGTCGATCGATACCGCGCGCGTGCAATCCATGCCCGGCGTGTTGCTGGTGATGACCTGGCAAACCGCGATGCGTCTGCCGAACGGCGGCATAACCGATGCCCAGCCGCCCGCCGTGCGCAAGCTCACGTTGCTGCAAACGAACGAGGTGCGCTACAGCAACGAGCCGGTCGCCGTGGTGGTCGCGGATACGCTGGAGCGCGCGACCGATGCCGCGCAGCGCCTTCAGATCCGCTACGAAGCCGCCGCGCCCAACACGGACTACACCCGCGCGAAAGGCACCGCGTACACGCCCGAAAAGATGATGGGCCGGCCGATCAACACGCAACGCGGCGATATCGCCGCGGGCCTGACGCAAGGTCCGACGCGCCTCGACGCGGTCTACACGACGCCATACGAGCATCACAATCCGATGGAACCGCACGCGACGCTCGCGCGCTGGGACGGCCCGAACCTGACGCTCTACGACGCGACGCAAGGCGTTTCCGGTGCGCGCAGCGCGGTGGCGAAGATGTTCGGCATCCCGGATACGAACGTGCGCGTGATCTGTCCGTTTGTCGGCGGCGGGTTTGGCTGCAAGGGTTCCGTGTGGTCGCACGTCATGCTCGCCGCGATGGCCGCGAAGCAGACCGGCCGGCCCGTCCGCCTCGCGCTGGAGCGTCCGCAGATGTTCGGGATGGTCGGCAACCGGCCGTTCACCGAACAGCGCCTGCAACTCGCCGCGCTTGATGACGGCACGCTCACCGGCCTGCGTCACGACGTCATCTCGACCACCTCAACGCTCGAAGACTGGACGGAAAGCTCCGCCATCGTCACGCGCATGCTCTACGCCACGCCGAACCACGCGACCACGCACCGGCTCGTCAAGCTCGATATCGGCACGCCGACGTTCATGCGCGCGCCGGGCGAGACGAGCGGTTCGTTCGCGCTGGAATCCGCGATGGACGAAATGGCGTACCAGTTGCGCATGGATCCGGTCGCGTTCCGCGTCAAGAATTTCGCCGCGATGGAGCCGCAGGAAAAGAAACCGTGGTCGAGCAATTCGCTGCTCGAATGCTATCGCGTCGGCGCGGAGAAATTCGGCTGGTCGCGGCGGAATCCGAAACCGCGTTCCATGCGCGACGGCAATACGCTGATCGGTCTCGGCATGGCGACGGCGACGTATCCGGCGAATCGCAGCGAGGCATCCGCGATTGCGCGGATCTTGCCCGACGGCACGGCGATGGCCGCGTCCGGCACGCAGGATCTCGGCACCGGCACGTTCACGGTGATGACCCAGGTCGCCGCCGATGCGCTCGGCTTCGCGGTGGAAAACGTCAGCTTCGCGCTCGGCGATTCGTCGTTGCCGAAAGCGCCGGTCTCGGGCGGATCGCAATCGGCGGCGAGCGTTTCGCCCGCCGTGCGCGCCGCCGCGACGCAGGCGCGCGAGCAGTTGATCTCGCTCGCCATCACCGACACCGGTTCGCCGCTCGCGGGTCTGCCGCGCGACGACGTGAGCGTCGAAAACGGCTGGGTCGTCAGTCGCTCGACGCCCGCGAAACGCGATCCGGCGGCGGCGGTGATCGCGCGCAACGGTGGCAAGCCGATCGAGGCGACCGCGACCGTCAAACCGGGCGATGAAAAGAAGTCCCATGCGTTCCACTCGTTCGGCGCGGTGTTCGCGGAAGTCCACGTGGACGCCGATCTCGGTACGATCCGCGTGCCGCGCATCGTGGCGGTGTACGGCGTCGGCAATCTGCTGAACGAGAAGACCGCGCACAGCCAGTTGATGGGCGGGATCGTGTGGGGAATCGGCTCGGCGCTGCTGGAAAAGAGCGAACTCGACCCGCGTTTTGGCCGCTACACGAACGCGAATCTGGCCGAATATCACGTGCCGGTGAACGCCGATATCGGCACGATCGATATCACGGTGGTCAATGAAAACGACGCGCTGATCAATTCGCTCGGCGTGAAAGGCATTGGCGAGATCGGCATTACAGGCGTGTCGGGCGCGATCGCCAATGCCGTTTATCATGCGACCGGCGTGCGCGTGCGCGATCTGCCCGTCACGCTCGATAAAGTGCTGCCGACCGCGAGCGTCTGACCGCCGACGCCCGAATGACGCGCGGCGGCGCACGCCGCGCGTCTTTTTTTTCGGCTTTTTTTTCGGCTTGCGAGCACATTTTGCGCACGCCACAATCCCTCCTTACTGCGACCACGGGCGGCCGGCCATGACCTATTCATCGAACGCGACCGGAATTTTGCTCGCCGCCGGATTCGGTACTCGCTTCGATCCTTCGGGATTGCATAACAAATTGCTCGCGACCTTGCCCGACGGCACGCCGGTGGTGTTTCAGGCGGCGCGGCGGTTGTTATCGGTGGCGTCGCGGGTCGTCGCGGTCGTGCGGCCCGGCTCCGAGAAACTCGCGGAAGTCCTGAACGAAGCGGGCTGCGAGGTGATTTTCGCCGCCGATGCCGAGCGCGGCATGGGCGCGTCGCTGGCGGCGGTGGTGCGCGCGACGCAAGAAGAGGCCGATGGCTGGCTGGTCGCGCTCGGCGACATGCCGTGGATCGAACCCGCCACCATTCAGGCGGTCGGGCGAGCGCTCGACAGCGGCGTGCCGCTCGTCGCGCCGTTTTATCGCAATAAACGTGGGCATCCCGTCGGTTTTGGCACGTCGCAGGCCGCGCGTCTCGCCATGCTCGACGGCGATGCGGGCGCGCGCGCGTTGTTCGCCACTGAAATCGTGCATCGCGTGGAAGTGGACGACGCGAATATCCTGCGCGACGTCGATCTACCTAGCGATTTGCAGCCGGGTTGATGCGGGTCGATGCGATTTGACGCGGGATCGACGCCGACCGGCCCGCTCAGGCCGCCAGCGCGCCCGGCGCGGACGCCGCCGCTTCGTCCTCCGCGTTCGCAAAATATCGCCGGCTCACGTCCACGAGCGTCGCGCCGAAGCCGCGAATCGCCCGGAAATCGGTGCGCGCGCTCGTCACCACGCGCGGCGCAGCGCTCCACGCAATCCGAGCGCCGGAGCCGGTGAGCGCCTCGACCAGCGCCACATCTTCGTCCGCTTCGAGCGGCGGAACGCCGCCCGCGCGGATATACGCCGCCGCCGACACCCCCAGATTCGCGCCATGAATATGCCGATGCCCGTCGGCATCGGTGTAATTGCGCCCGAAATGCTCCCGCACGGCGGACAAATGCGGCGACCAGTCATGCACGCCGACCACGCCACATACGGCATCGGCGCAGCAATCGAGCTGCTGCACGAGCCAGTCGTCGGCGACGATCGAATCCGCGTCGGTGAATGCCAGCCACCGCGCGCCCAATGCCAGCGCCCGTTCCGCGCCCGTCGCACGCGCAATGCCGACGTTGCGCGCATCGACGCTCAACACGTCCGCGCCGAGCCGCCGGGCGATCGCGCCGGTGCTGTCCGTGCAGCTATCGAGCACGACGATGACCCGCACGTCTTCGCCGAGCAACTGGTAATGGTCCGCCGCGCGCCGCGCGGATGCCACACACGCGCCGATCGACGCCTCCTCGTTATGGGCGGGAATGATGATGCCGAGCATGGGTTCTCCGTTCTGTTCGGTCGTTCGGTCGATAAACGGCTGGACGCCGCCTCTCGCACCATCGAGCAAACGTCGTTCCCACGCTTGGCGGCGAGCCGCCACGGGCTTTGTGCGCGCGACTGCAAGGCAACTGAAACAGGACGTAACCGCGCGTCAACGTTCCTGTCGGCCATGCGTTATTGAGATAACCGCCGCAGCCCGGCGCCACTTCATGCACCTTTCACGCACGACGGAACCCGCCCAACTTATGGCCGCACTGCCGCTCTCCGCCCTCCAGCAACGCCAGCAGCACACCGCGCTCACGCCGAAAACGCGCGGACAGCTTCACGCGGAACGCATCCGCATCCACGCGCGCATGCGCCTGCTGCTGCGCGCGACGTTCGCGCTCGCGATCCTCGGGCTCGCCGGACTCGTCTATCTGCCGTTCTCCGCAGTGCCGGATGCGTATTGTTTCGGCGCTCAGGAAGTGCTCGCCGTGGCCGTGTTCGCGACGTGTTTGTTTCTGCTGCACGCGCGCACGGACTTGCATCTGCGGCTTTATAACTACGAGCCGGTCGAACAGACGACGCAAGGCGAATTGCGCGCGCTGCTGCATCGCGTGCCGGAGGGCGCGTCGTATCAGAACGCCCTCGCCGCCGACAACCGCACCTTCACCACCGGCGAAGTCGATCAGATCCGGCGCCGCGCCGAGGCGTTCGCGCCGAAAACGGTCGACGCCGATCCGAACGCCAGCACCGAAACCTGACGCGCGCGGCGCGTTCCAGTAGTTCTGCAACGCGTCGGGCACTCATGCAAAAAGCCGCCGCCTCGTATTCGCGAGGCGGCGGCTTTTTTCGTCGGAGATTAGTGATCGCGCGCGGGTCGACAAGGAAAACCCTGCGCGTCATGCAAGACTGCGGTCTATTCTCTTGACGATTGCGTTCCCGATGCCTTCAATACCCGCTGTGCCATTGCTGGCGGTTCACGAGCAGCCGGACGCGAGCCGGCTTCGAGAAGTCAGACCGAACGGTCGCGCGAACGGGACGTGAATCCTGGCGAAGCGGATCGGGCACGCGCGATGCTCAACGAATCCGGTCGGCCGCACGATTGGCCGTCGGCACGTCTGACGCAACGCTCCGCGTCTGCCGATCCAATCCCGTTCCTCCGCTCAAGGAGTTCCAATGCGCGTCTCTTCGCTTTTCACGACCGCCGAGGTCCTGCCGCTCCTCCCCGAAGCGCCAGAGCCCGAGGCTGAATCCGCCTCCGATTTCGGTTCCGATCCGCGCTGGAAGGCGTCCGACTATCCGCAATTGCTTGAATTTCACGGGATCGAGCCGCAACGGCTCGTGCTGATCCATCCGGGCAGTCACGCGGATGCACCCGCGTGGCCGGTCGAACATTACGCGGAAGTCGCGGACCAACTGGCCGCCGACGGCTGGCAGATCGCGATTATCGGCGATACGCTCGACCCCGAGCGCAGCGGCGCCGTGCTCGGCGAAATGCAGTCCGCCGCGCTGTTTCTGGCCGGCACGACGACGCCCGACGCGCTGGTGCGGTTGATCGGCGATGCGCGGCTTCTGCTTTCCGACGACGCCGCGCCGTCGTCGCCGGTCGCGGCGGCGAGCGCGCTCGGCACCCCGCGCATTGCAATCGACGAGCGGCGCGCCGACGCCGATTCGCTCCGCGCGGAAACCGTCGCCGCCGATGCCCGCGCCGCGCTCGCCCATCACGCCGCCGCGCGTCCGGGCGATCCCTTCACACTCCACACGCCGCATCTTTGCGACGCGGCGTAACTTTCGTGCGAGAAACCTCCATGAACTTTCAAATGCAGACGAACCCGGTGCCGGATCCGATCGCCGATCCGAACCGCGACCCGGAAGCCGATCCGCTGTCGCCGCCTTCGCCCGGCCATCGCCCGGACGAGCCGCAACACGACGACGCCCCGCCCGACAAGGACCCGATCTGAGCCATCAGACGCGCTCGATAACGGGCGCGTCGGCTTCGACTTCCGCTTCAGTTTCGTCCGCGGACCCGGCCCGGCGGTCGTCCGCGAACACCCGCACGCCGCGCTGATAGTTGAACGCGAACAGCACCACCGACGCCGTGGTCGCCACGACCGCGCAGAACACGAACACCGCGCGATATCCCCACGTCGCCGCGACGAATCCCGAGACGACGCCCGCCATCACGGAGCCCGTGCGCATCGTGTTGAAAAAAAGTGTGGTCGCTCGCGCGAGCGCGCCGGGCATGAGTTCCTGAAAGTACGACATGCCGAGGCACGACGTCACGGCGACCACCACCGCGTTCAAAATTTGCAGCGGCACGAGCACCCACAGATTCGGCGCGAACGCGATGCCGAGGAAATATACGATATGCGACAGCGACGCCCACGCGATCATGTTCGACTTCGTGATGCGCTTCGCCGCGCCGCCGAGCATCAGCATCATCGGGATTTCGGCGAACGCGCCGAGTCCGACCATCTGCGCGACGTGCGCGGTCGTGCCGTGCAGCTGATCGACGATCAGCACCGGCAGCATGATGATCGCAATGGCCGAACCCATGCCGATCAGCGTAAAGCTGGCCATCGCCGCGTAGACGTGCGCGTTGCGGCCCTGCGGCGGCAATTCGTTCACGCCGGGTTCGGTGTCGACGTAGGTGGCCGGCTCGCGCAGGAAAAGCACGATGACGCCCGCGAGCGCGAACGCCGCCGCCGCCGATAAAAACAGCCCGTTGAAGCCGATCGAGCCGAGCACGATCGCGCCGATCGCCGGGCCGAACACCCACGCGCACGAGAGCGTGGTGCGCAGCGTCGCCATCGGCAATTCGGTGTGCTCGACGCCTTCCGCGTGCAGCCGCGCCTTGCCGAAGGTGAAAAGCTGCGGAAAAACCGCCGCGCCGATACTCAGGAAGACGCAGCCGAAAATGGTCAGCAGGACGTAGTTGCGTGTCACGCACAAGAGCGCGTATCCCAGCGCCGATCCGGCGATCGACAACAGCACGATGCGTTTTTTATCGGCGCGGCGGTCCGCCACCCGGCCGAGATACGCGGACACGATCACGCTGCTGATCGCCGTCGACGACATGAAGATGCCGAGCCTGAGCGGCGTCATGTGCGCCTCGGTCGCGCCGAACAGCGACGTGTACGGCACCGCGAATGACGACGCAACGCCCGAGAGGAACATCGCGAGCGTGATGCCGGGATAGCCGGGAAGGCGGATCAGCGCGAGGAAAGTTTTGAAGACGGCGTTCATTGAGCGAAGTCGGCGGCGGGGAAAAACTGCGATTTTTGCAGCGAACACTTAAACACGCGTCGCGCGTTTTATCAATCGTATTAGCGATTGACGAAACAAGTGGGAAAGTTTCGCGCACGACAAGTTCCACGCTAGGCGGCGTCCAGACTCGTTGTGCATACGTTGCGCCGCAGCATCGCATCGGATTCCAGAGCGTTTTCGAGCGCCGATTGAATACGATGCGGGTATTCCCGCCCCTACATTCCGGCGTCGCACCGCCGTAATGCCATTGAGGTGTGGCGTTTTGCGCCGCAACAGTCAGACGGAATACACGTAATAGACGAACAGGCGCCCAGGCGAATTACATGAACAAAATGACGTTGAATCAAAAACTCGGCTCGATGATTGCCGTGTTGTGGATCGGGTTGATCGCGATCGGGGTGATCGGGGCCTGGCAAAACCGCGCGTCGATGATCGACGACCGCCGCGAGCAGCTAACTTCGCTGGTCGGCGAAGCAACCAGCATCGTCACGCATTATCAGGCGCTCGCGGCCAGCAAGACGCTGACCGACGACGACGCCAAGAAGCAGGCGCTCGCCGTGCTCGCGTCGCTGCGCTACGGCCGCGACGGCTACTTTTCGATCAACGATTCGCGCCCGTACATGGTCATGCATCCGATGAAGCCCGCGCTGAACGGCAAGGATCTGTCCAGTTTCGCCGATCCCGAGGGCACGCATCTGTTCGTCGAGATCGTGCGCGCGGGCAATCTGCCGAACGGCGGCTTCATCAATTATCTGTGGCCGAAGCCGGGCAGCGAAAAGCCGGTCGCCAAACTGAGCTATTCGCAGCGTTTCGCGCCGTGGGACTGGTACATCGTGACCGGCATGTACATGGACGACGTGCAAAGCGCGTTCTACGCGAGCGCGCTGCGCTGGTTCGGCATCACGGCCGTGCTCGGCGCGCTCGCCACCATCGCCATGATGCTGGTGTTGCGCAGCATCCGGCGCAACCTCGGCGGCGATCTGGAGACGGCGGTCGTCGCGGCGCATCGCATCGCACGCGGTGATCTGACGACCTCGGTCGCCGTCCAGCACGGCGATACGTCGAGCCTGCTGTTTGCGCTCGGCGCGATGCAGGACGGCTTGGTCGAGACGGTTTCACGCGTGCGGAACGGCACGGAAAACATTAACGTGGGGGCGTCGGAAATCGCGGCGGGCAACACGGATCTGTCGCAACGCACCGAGCAGCAAGCCGCCGCGCTCGTCGAAACGGCGTCGAGCATGGACGAGATGACCGCGAACGTGAAGCACAACGCGGAAAGCGCGACGCAAGCAGCGAAGCTCGCGGGCCAGGCGGCGGACGTCGCGACGCGCGGCAGCGGCGTAGTAAACGACGTCATTCACACGATGACGAAAATCACCGCAAGTTCGCGCCAGATCGGCGACATTATTGGTGTGATCGACGGCATTGCGTTCCAGACGAACATTCTGGCGCTGAACGCCGCGGTGGAAGCTGCGCGCGCTGGCGAGCAAGGTCGCGGCTTTGCGGTGGTGGCAGCCGAAGTACGCAGTCTCGCCCAGCGTTCCGCGACGGCGGCGAAGGAAATCAAGGCGCTGATCGAAACGTCGACGCATACGGTGGAAGAAGGCGCGTCGCTCGTGACGAACGCGGGCGCGACCATGGGCGAGATCGTGCAATCGGTGCGCCGCGTGAACGAGATCCTCGATGAAATCAGCCACGCGTCGCGCGAGCAGAGCGCGGGGATCGAGCAGGTGAATCGCGCGGTCGTCGAGATGGATCAGGTGACGCAGCAGAACGCGGCGCTGGTCGAGGAAGCAGCGGCGGCGGCTCATTCGCTGAAGGATCAGGTTGGTTCGCTGCGCGAGGCGATCGAGAGTTTCTCGCTGCCTGCCTGATTGCCAGGGTTTTTAGTAACTTAGCGCCTTGTCGCCCTCGCGGGCGGCGAGGCGTTTTTTTGTTGGTGGCGGTTTTTGTTGGTGGCGGTTTTTGTTGAGGGCGGTTTTTGTTGGTGGCGGTTTTTGTTGGTGGCGGTTTTTGTTGGTGGCGGTTTTTGTTGGTGGCGGTTTTTGTTGGTGGCGGTTTTTGTTGAGGCGGTTTTTGTTGAGGCGGTTTTTGTTGAGGCGGTTTTTGTTGGTGGGCGGTTTTTGTTGGTGGGCGGTTTTTGTTGGTGGGCGGTTTTTGTTGGTGGGCGGTTTTTAGGGCGCGTGGTCTTCATGTCATAATCCGGCTTTCGGGCAAAACAGCAACATTTGCCAACTATTGCCACTTTCGCGCGACCGCTCGCTTCGCCATGCAAACTTTAATTCTCGTGCTCGTGCTTTGCTCCGCCCTGCTCCACGCGACCTGGAACGCCTTTCTACACACGAGCGCCGATCGCTTTCGGCAACTTGGTCTGATGGCGATCCCGTATCTGCTCTGTTCGGTGGCCGTGTTGTTCGTGGTCCCGGCGCCGGCGCGAGAAAGCTGGCCATATATCGGTGCTTCGGCGTTGCTTCAGTTCGGCTATTGCGCGGCACTCGTGCGGGCCTACAGTTCAGGCGATTTCAGCCAGATCTATCCGATTGCGCGCGGGTTGTCGCCGTTGTTGATCGCCGTGGGCGCGCTCGTATTCGCGGGCGAGCGGCTGCATCCGCTGGCGGCGGCGGGGATCGCGCTGGTATCGGCGGGGATTGTGTCGCTGGCGTTCGCGCGGATGCGTTTTTCGGTCGAGAGCGTGCCGGCCGCCTTGTTAACGGGCGTGTTTATCGCGGGATACTCGATTGTCGATGGCATCGGCGTGCGGCTCGCGGGCAGCACGTTTGGTTATATCGCGTGGATTTATTTTCTGTTTAACGTGCCGATTGCGCTGATTGTCTGGCGGCGATACGGCACGCGTGCGTTCTTGCTCGACGATCCGAAAGGAACGATAACCGGCATCACGGGCGGCGTGATTGCGATGCTTGCTTACGGCATCGTGATTCAGGCGTTCCGCTTTTTGCCGATCGCGATGGTGTCGGCGTTACGCGAACTCAGTTCGATTTTTGCGGTTTTGATTGGGTGGGTTTTTATGAGCGAACGGCTTACGATGCGGCGGGTTTGCGCTTGCGCGCTGGTTACTGTAGGGGCCGTTTTGATGCGCGTTTAGGGAACGCGCGGGTTTGGTTTTGCTGGCGCCTTGGGTTTTGCTGGCGCCTTGGGTTTTGCTGGCGCCTTGGGTTTTGCTGGCGCCTTGGGTTTTGCTGGCGCCTTGGGTTTTGCTGGCGCCTTGGGTTTTGCTGGCGCCTTGGGTTTTGCTGGCGCCTTGGGTTTTGCTGGCGCCTTGGGTTTTGCTGGCGCCTTGGGTTTTGCTGGCGCCTTGGGTTTTGCTGGCGCCTTGGGTTTTGCTGGCGCCTTGGGTTTTGCTGGCGCCTTGGGTTTTGCTTTTGCTTGGCGCGAACGTTGAACTGGGTTTGGTTTGCTCGCTCTCTCTGCTTTTGTTGTTCTGTGCTTTCTGGGAACTTGCTTTCGTGTAGGTCTATTAGCACGCCGCTATGCGCGGCAGCAGTCACTTTCTTTGCTGCTGCAAAGAAAGTAACCAAAGAAAGCAGCGTGACCTACTAAGTGTCCACCACGAACCGCAACCGGGAGTGGTGCGCAAGCTGATTCGGCCATCGCACCACACCACAGAGTGGAGCCGCTCATTCATCCCCGCAGGCACAAAGTGCCTGCCGGAACGGCATAACCGAAAATCCAAGGCCAAGGCCAAGGCCAAATCTAAGGTCGAACGAAGGCCGCAGCTAAACGCGCCGTTTTTCTGAATATGCCCATCGTCCGAGCGCAGCGAGGATGGACCTGACAGGCGCTGTGCCAACACCTTGAACTGCGAGTTGACCGAATCAGCCTGCGCGCCTATCCGCGTGGTTATGCGTGGTGGACACTTCTGCGGATAAGCTGCTTTCTTTGGTTACTTTCTTTGCAGCAGCAAAGAAAGTGACTGCTGCCGCGCATAGCGGCGTGCTAATAAACCTACACGAAAGCAGGTTCCCAGAAAGCGCAGGCAAACAAAAGCAACGGGCGTGAGCAAGTTCCCAAAAAGCGCAAGCAAAACAACAGCCGACTGCTGCCGCGCCCAGCGCCGCGCTAATAGACCTACATGAACGCAAGTTCCCAAAAAAACGCAGGCAAACCACACCGTCCGCGCCCCCTCACCCCACCCCGCCGCCAGGCAAAAACCGCCCAATAACCCGCGCCAGCGTCCCGAACGCCGGTTCGATCTCCTCGTCCGGAACGCACGCATACCCGATCAATAACCCCGACGCCGCATCCCCGCGATCCGCGTAATACCCGGACAGCGGCCGCACCACAATATTCTCAGCCAGCGCAGCAGCGGCAACCGCGCGGTCATCGACGCCATCAGGCAGCCGCAGCACCAAATGCAGCCCCGCATCGCCGCCGACGATTTCGAGCGACTCGCCATAATGCGCGGCGATCGTCGCGAGCATCAGCTCACGGCGCTGGCCGTAAAGCGTGCGCATGCGCCGAATGTGCGAGGTGAAATGCCCCTCGGCGATAAATTCCGCGAGCACCGCCTGCTGCAACAATTGCCCCTCGCGATACAACTCGGCGGACGCCGTCGCGAAACTCGCCGCCAGCGCAGGCGGCACCACCAGATAACCGATCCGCAAGCCCGGAAACAACGTCTTGCCGAAACTGCCGACATAAATCACCTGCCCCGCCGAATCCAGCCCCTGCAGCGACGCCAGCGGCCGGCTGCCGTAACGAAACTCGCTGTCGTAATCGTCTTCGATAATCCAGCAGCGGTGCTGGCGCGCGAATTCGAGCAGCATCCGGCGGCGCGCGAGGCTCATCACCATGCCGAGCGGATATTGATGCGACGGCGTAACCAGCATCAGCTTCGGCGGACTCGCGAGATCGTCCGGTGACGGATTGATGCCCTCCTCGTCGACCGGAATCGCCTTCAGATCCAGCCCCGACACCTGCAGCACGCTGCGCACGCCCCAGTAACACGGGTCTTCGGTCCAGATCGTGTCGCCGGCGTCGGTGAGCAGTCGCACGGCGAGGTCGATCGACTGATGAATCCCCGTCGTCACGATGATCTGCTCGGGCGTGCATTGCACCGAACGCGCGGTGCGCAAGTAGTCGGCGAGCGCGTGGCGCAGCGTCGCGAGACCCCCGCCAGGGGCGTAAGTCAGCAGATCGGGCCGCAGACGCCGCCAGTATTTCGTGTGCAGGCGGCTCCAGACACGCGCCGGAAAACGCGACACATCGGGCACGCCCGGCATGAACGCGCCGCCCTGCCGCTTCGACACGCCCGCACCCGCGATCAACCGCGCGCCGCGCATCGAAAGGACGGGCGGCGCGTTGTCGATGGCGACGGGCACCGTACGCGGACCGTCGTGGAGGATGTCGTCGGGCGCGCTGTCGGCGACGAACGTTCCGCGTCCCGTTGCCGACGACACATAGCCTTCCAGCGCCAACTGCTCGTACACCTGCGTGACCGTATTGCGCCCGACGCCCAGTTCGGCCGCGAGCAGCCGCGAGGACGGCACCTTGCTGCCCGCCGGCAACTCACGCGACAAAATGGCCTGCTGCAACAGCCGATGCAATTGCCGATAAATCGGCTGCGCGCCGCCACGGTCGAGACGCTGGGCGAGCCAATCGGACAAAACACTCGCGCGCATCGAAAATTGGCTCCTATAGATTTATTGAAATGGCTCTGAACTTAAGAGCCAAATCTTACTATAGTCACTCTATCGCCTGAACTTTGAAACCGAGCATCCGCGCCGACGCGCGAAGGAGAATTTGTCGTGAGCCAGAATCTGAAGAACGCCGACCTGCACGCCCGCAAAAACGCCGCCACGCCGCGCGGCGTCGGCGTGATGTGCGATTTCTACGCGGCCCGCGCCGAAAACGCGGAACTGTGGGACGTCGAAGGCCGCCGTTTCATCGACTTCGCGGCCGGTATCGCCGTGTGCAATACGGGCCATCGTCATCCGAAGATCGTCGAGGCGATCCGCGCTCAGCTCGACCAGTTCACGCACACCGCTTATCAGATCGTGCCGTACGAATCGTATGTCTCGCTGGCGGAAAAGATCATCGAACGCGCGCCGGGCGATTATCCGAAAAAGGCCGCGTTCTTCACGACCGGCGCGGAAGCCGTTGAAAACGCGGTGAAAATCGCTCGCGCTGCAACGGGCCGGCCGGGCGTGATCGCGTTCACCGGCGGCTTCCACGGCCGCACGCTGATGGGCATGGCGCTGACCGGCAAGGTCGCGCCGTACAAGATCGGCTTCGGCCCGTTCCCGTCCGACGTGTTCCACGCGCCATTCCCGAACCCGCTGCACGGCGTGTCCGTCGCCGATTCGCTGCGCGCGATCGAGCATCTGTTCAAGGCCGATATCGAGGCAAAGCGCGTCGCCGCGATCATTTTCGAGCCGGTTCAGGGCGAAGGCGGCTTCTATCAGGCGCCGCTGGAATTCGTGCGCGCGCTGCGCAAAATCTGTAACGAACACGGCATTCTGCTGATCGCCGACGAAGTCCAGACCGGCTTCGCGCGCACCGGCAAGCTGTTCGCGATGCACCACTACGACGTCGTGCCCGACCTGATGACCATCGCAAAAAGTCTCGCGGGCGGCATGCCGTTGTCGGGCGTGGTCGGCCGCGCGGACGTGATGGACGCGGCAGCGCCGGGCGGTCTCGGCGGCACGTACGCGGGCAATCCGCTGGCGGTGGCGTCGGCGCACGCCGTGCTCGATATCATCGACGATGAGAAACTGTGCGAGCGCGCGGTCGTCCTCGGCGACAAGCTGAAGGCGAAACTGAACGCGCTGAAAGCCTCGGTGCCGCAGATCGCCGACGTCCGCGGCCCGGGCGGCATGATCGCGGTGGAATTCTGCCAGCCCGGCACGACGGACGCGGATGCCGATTTCGCGAAGCGCGTGCAGACGCGCGCGCTGGAACGCGGCCTGCTGCTGCTCGTGTGCGGCGTGTACGGCAATGTCGTGCGTTTCCTGTTTCCGCTCACCATTCAGGAAGCGGTTTTCGACGAAGCCCTGGCTATTCTTGAAAACGTGCTGACCGAGTCCATCGCGGCGACGGTCTGAATACGGGAGTCACAATGAAGCTGAAAGACCCGGCGCTGCTGCGCCACGAAGCATTCATCGACGGCGAATGGCAAGCCGCCGACAACGCATCCACCTTCGAAGTCGTCGATCCGTCGAGCGGCGCGTCGCTCGGCACCGTGCCGAACATGGGCGCGGCCGAAACGCGCCGCGCCATCGACGCCGCCAACGCCGCGTGGCCCGCGTGGCGCAAGAAAACGGCGAAGGAACGCGCCGTCATCATGCGCCGCTGGTACGAGCTGATGATCGAAAACGCCGACGACCTCGCGATGATCCTCACGACCGAGCAAGGCAAGCCGCTCGCCGAGGCGAAGGGCGAGATCACCTACGCGGCGTCGTTTATCGAGTGGTTCGCGGAGGAAGGAAAGCGCGTCGCAGGCGACACGCTCGCGACGCCCGCCGCCGACAAGCGCATCGTCGTGACGAAAGAGCCGATCGGCGTGTGCGCCGCGATCACACCGTGGAATTTCCCGGCCGCGATGATCACGCGCAAGGTCGGCCCGGCGCTGGCGGCGGGTTGTCCGATCGTCGTGAAACCGGCTGAAGCCACGCCGTTCTCGGCATTCGCGATGGCCGTGCTGGCCGAGCGCGCAGGCGTGCCGAAGGGCGTGCTGAACATCCTGACCGGCGACCCGAAGGCGATCGGCGCGGAAATGACGAGCAATCCGATCGTGCGCAAGTTGTCGTTCACCGGCTCCACCCAGGTGGGACGTTTGCTCGCGGCCCAAAGCGCGCCGACCATCAAGAAAGTCACCTTGGAACTGGGCGGCAATGCGCCGTTCATCGTCTTCGACGACGCCGATCTCGACGCCGCCGTCGAAGGTGCGATTGCATCGAAATATCGCAACAGCGGCCAGACCTGTGTGTGTACGAATCGTTTCTACGTACACGAGCGCGTCTACGATGCGTTCGCGCAGAAACTCGCGGCGGCCGTCGGCAAATTGAAGGTCGGCAATGGGACGGAAAGCGGCGTCGTGCTCGGACCGCTGATTAACGAAGCCGCCGTTTTGAAGGTCGAATCGCATATCGAGGACGCGCTGCAGAAAGGCGCGACCGTGACGACGGGCGGCAAGCGCCACGCGCTCGGTCACGGCTTTTTCGAGCCGACCGTGTTGACGGGCGTGACCACCGACATGAAGGTTTCGAAGGAAGAAACCTTCGGCCCGCTCGCGCCGCTCTTCAAGTTTTCATCCGATGAAGAAGTCGTGCGGCTCGCCAACGACACCGAATTCGGCCTCGCCTCGTATTTCTACAGCCGCGATATCAGCCGCGTCTGGCGCGTGGCGGAAGCGCTGGAATACGGCATGGTCGGCATCAATACCGGCCTGATCTCGAACGAAGTTGCGCCATTCGGCGGCGTGAAGCAGTCGGGACTCGGCCGCGAAGGCTCGCATTACGGCATCGACGATTACGTCGTCATCAAGTATTTGTGCATTGGCGGCGTTTGAGTTTTGAGCGTGCTTGAATAAAAAACCGGTCCGGAGATTTCCTCCGGACCGGTTTTTTTATCGCTTCATTTGCGCGTCAACCTGCAAAAAGATCACGGCGCGGCGTCTTTCGGCTTCACCTGAACGACGGCCGCCGAGACGAATACCGCGTGAATCGTATCGCCCGCTTTTAGCTTCGACACGTCCATGTCGGGCGCGATATCGAACGTGTCCGTCCGCCACGGGCCGCGCAGCGTGATGGTTCGAGTCTTCCGGTTGAGACTTTGCACGGTTGCGAGCACTTCGACCTGCCGCGTCGACGTGAATCCCGTGCCGCTCGCCGCCGGCTGGATAGTCTGGGTATCGACGCGCTCGCGGATGCCTTTATCGCCGCCCTTCGCCTTCTCGGCGCTCAGCAGCAGCGCGTTTTTATACAGCACGTCCACTCGGTCGCCGACGTTCAGCTGATCGAAATTGGCGACCTGATCGCTCACGATAGCCGTGGAAATCGCGCCCTTCGCACCCTGCAGCGTGATCGTGCGTGTGGACGGGTCGATGCCGATGATCCGCGCCTCGCGATGCACCGGTTGCGCCGCGCCGATCACGCCGTGCGCCTCGCTCGCCATCGCGTCGCTCGGCGCGTTGTTTTGCGCATGGACAGACGCAACGGGCAAGCTCGCCGATGCCAACACCGTGCCCGCGAAAACGAGCGCCACTTTCCAGTCCGGCTTCATGTTCTTGCTCCGTTAGCGTCATGCAGGGTTATTTATCCGCGATTCTTAAAAAACCGGCTGAGTCGCGATTAATGGGTTCGACGATTAACTTTAATACCAATGAAACGCGCGATTGTCCAACCTGCGACCGCCCCGCCCGCGCAGCGATACGTTTCACGCGGGGCGCGGTTTTTGACGAACCGGTAGAATCGTTTTTCGCGCGCGGCGAGGTCGCGGTTGAGCGCCGCGCCTCTTCCCTCTCTCCAGGCGCTCTATGCGACGCTCCGCATTTTTTATCCGCGTCATCGGTATCGGAATACTGTTTCATCTCTATATCGGGCTCCGGCTGATTCCCGCCGCGCCCGTCGACACGCCGCTTCGCGCACTTGCCGTGGTTTGCCTGATCGTGTCTTGCCTGCTGATTCCGCTTGGCATGGCCGCGCGCACGATCGAGCAGCAGCCGCTCTCCGACCGGCTCGCCTGGATCGGCCTGCTCGTGATGGGATTTTTCTCGTCGCTGCTCGTGCTGACGTTCGCACGCGATATCGTGCTGCTCGCGCTGCATTTGATCGACTGGACACGCGGCGCGGCACCCGGTTCGAGCGCATCCGGCGAGTTTATTGCCCGCAGCGCGCTGGCCGTTCCGGCGCTCGCGCTGGTCACGACGCTGATCGGCTTTTACAACGCACGGCGGCGCGCGCCGGTGAAATCGGTCGAAGTGCCGATCGACAATCTGCCCGCCGCGCTGCGCGGCTTCACGATCGTGCAGATCAGCGATATCCACGTCGGACCGACGATCAAGCGCCACTACGTCGAGAAGATCGTCGCGGCGGTCAACGGGCTGAAGCCAGATTTAATTGCGATTACCGGCGATGTCGTGGACGGCGCGGTGTCGCGCCTGTCGGGCCACACGCAACCGCTCGGCGGACTGAGCGCGCGGCACGGCGCGTTTCTCGTCACGGGCAACCACGAGTACTACTCGGGCGCGGACAAATGGGTCGCGGAATTCCGACGCATCGGTTTGAAAGTGTTGATGAACGAGCATGTGGTGCTCGACCACGACGGCGCGCGCGCTGTCGTGGCCGGCGTGACGGACTACGGCGCGGGCAGTTTCGATCCCGCGCATCGCAGCGATCCGGCGGCCGCGTTAAGAGGCGCGCCCGCCGATGCCACCATTCGGCTCCTGCTTGCGCACCAGCCGCGCAGCGCGCCGGCCGCAGCCGCAGCCGGATTTACGCTGCAATTATCCGGACACACGCACGGCGGGCAGTTCCTGCCGTGGAATTTCTTTGTGCGCCTTCAGCAGCCGTTCGTGGCGGGTCTCGACAGACTGGGCGCGCTCTGGGTCTACACGAGCCGGGGAACCGGTTATTGGGGTCCGCCGAAACGATTCGGCGCGCCTTCGGAGATCACGCGGATCACGCTCGTGTCCAGCGCCCGCTAAGCCTTGCCGCGCGATGCCCGCCAAACGCCGATCAACGCAGCGGCTGAGCGTCGAGCGAGTGCGGATCCGGCAGCGAGACGACAGCCCGCGTGCCCGTTTTCAAGCCGTTCAGCGTGACGGGATTGCGCGCGAGAATGGCGAATTTCGTGCCCTGAGCGTCGCTCACATTGACGATACCGGTGCCGCTGTCCGCGCTGTCCACTTTGACGACGAGCGGCTGCTGGCCGTTCACCGGAGCCGGCAGGGCGTTCGCCGCGACCGGCGTAAGCGCGATCGGACGCTGGATTGTGCCGGTCACTTTCGTGCCGAATTTAAGCTTATCGAGGTTCGGGACATCCGCGCCGACCTGCATGGCCGAGACGTTACCTTGTGCATCGCGCACCTGGACCGTCCGGGCCGCCAAATTGACGCCCTCGACCGTGCCGTTGACCTGCGTGGGGATCGTGCCCTCGATCACCGGGCCGGTCACTGCGTGTGCGCCGGAAGCGACGACGAGCGCTACAGCCGCCGAGGCGAGCATCGTGAGGGATTGAATCTTGAACTTCATGGTGTAACTCCAGCCGGACGAAAATAAGAATGCCGGAGATTGTCCGAACCGCCGGCAAGAAAATCAAAATATGCACCGCCGAGTCTGTTTTTCGAGATGTTTCATGTCAACATTTCGGCACCAATTACACCGGATTCCTAAATTGATACAACGGTCTTTAAGGATCCGCTAAGACCAATCCGATTAATCGTTGAGACCGTTGTTTTCGCACTTTGAATTAGGAGGCCTCACTCCATTACAATACGCACCTTGAATTAATGCCTGCATGCGGGCGCTGGAGAATGACCATGTCTAGGCTCGATATGGGCGGTGTCGATTACATCGGCGTCAATGTGCTTTTCAGGCATGTGAATATCGGAATTTTTGACGATCTCGATTCCGCCGACGAACCCGCCCGCTTTGCACGGATCAGGCGAAAAATCGATCGGTGTACCCAATTCGTGCGTTCGGGCGAAATGCTCGCGAACTATCCGTCGGTGCGTGGCTATCGCGTCGTGTTCGAGCTCATCTCGACACAACCGTTGACGCCCGCCGCAGCGCAGTTCTGGACGGCGCGCGAGCGTGCGATTCGCGCGTCGGGATTCGGGGTGCGACTGCGTCACGTCGATATTCGCCCGTCGCTCGGGATTGCCGTACCGCTTGCATCGGCCGATGCCGTCGATGCGTTGTCGCTCGAATTGGCCCGCGCACACGCGGAGACGGAGCCCGAGCCGACACCACCGGAGTCAGAACCCGTTTCCGTCGGTTTACCTCTCCCGCTCGGTCTCCTGCGCAAAAGCCGATCCGCGATCGTTTGATTGCGTCCTCGCGGTGAAAACAGCAGAACGGTGAGGTTTTCCGGGAGGCGCCGGGTGAGCCGATCCAGGGACGGGCGGTGAGTATCTACGGGAACCGTCAACGCCGAATTCCTCGATATCAGCTCCCCGCCCGAAGCATTGCCGCGCGCGCCATCTCACATTTGCGCTTGATGCGCGCCGAGATCGTGTAGCGGATGGTCATCGCGCCGCCACGGCGAGGTCAAAAAGTGCTGCACGCGCTCCGCTCGCACCTCGCAGAGCGTCGCGGGCGTCCAGCGCGGCCGCTGATCCTTATCGACAATCAGCGCGCGCACGCCTTCGCGAAAATCGCCCTCGGTGATCGTGCGATAAACAATCCCCAGTTCCATCCGGAAACAGTCCGCAAGCGCCATCTGACGGCCGCGCAGCAGCGCGTGACACGAGACGTTGAGCATCGTCGGCGAGTGGCTTTTCAGCGACGCCAGCGTGCTTTCCAGCCACGCGTCGGGCGCGCGGCCTTCGTCGGCGTCCTGCGCGACCGCCGCGCTCAAACTTTCGACCATCCGCTCGACGCCGCCCGGCACGAAATGACGCGTGATCGCCGCGCGATGGGCCGCGAGCGGCGCGTCGGCATCGACGTTTTCGGCGGGCACGAAAACTCCGCGCAGCGTTTCTGCGAGCGCGGCCGGGTCAGTCGGCACGCTCACGCTCTCGAGCCGCTCCGTCCAGCTGGCCAGCCACGTCGACGGCACGCAGGCGTCCGCGAGACCGAACGCGACGGCATCCGCGCCCGAGAGCATCGCGCCGGTCAGCCCGGCGTACAGCGCCATATCCACCGGCATCCGGCCCATGAAATGCGTCGCGCCCACATCCGGCACCATGCCGATACGCGTTTCCGGCATCGCCATGCGCGTGCGGTCGGTCGCGATCCGCAGCGCCGCGCCCTGCGCGAGTCCCATGCCGCCGCCCATCACGATGCCGTCCATCAGCGCGACGACCGGCTTCGGAAAGCGATAAATAGCGTAATCGAGCCGGTATTCATCGACAAAAAATGCCAGCCACGGCGTCTTCTTCGCGGTATCGGCGCTGGCCGATTCGTACAGCGCGCGGATATCGCCGCCCGCACAAAACGCCTTTTCGCCCGCGCCGCGCAGCACGACGGCGGCGATCGACGCGTCGTTTCGCGCGCGCTCGAATGCTTCGGCCAGCGCGCCGATCATGCCGTGCGACAGCGCGTTCAGCGCGCGCGGCCGGTTGAGCGTCAAAACAGCGACGCGGTTGATCACTTCGAAGCCGATTTCGGCTTCGGCTGGGGTTTCGGCGCTCGTTTCAGCGCGTGTCGGTGTATTCATCGCGTGCTCCGTGCGGGTTGGCGTTCTGCGACGCGGATTTAAACGTCGCGCGTCGAACTTATTATGCCGTTGCTGGAAAATAGCGCGGAACCGTTTAAGCCGCGTTTTCCGGTCGACGAAACTCCGGGAAATCCTCTTCCCAAAACTCGAACTCGCCGCGCACCGTGGCCGTACCGTCCGCGCCGCCCATGCTCCGTGCCGCCTCATGCCGCCGCAGATCGACGCGGCGGATTTTCCCCGAGATGGTCTTCGGCAATTCGGCGAACTCGATGCGCCGGATGCGCTTATACGGCGCGAGACGCGCGCGCGAAAACGCGAATACGCTGCGCGCCAGGTCCGGGCCGATTTCGTAGCCGTGACGCAGCGTGACGAACGCTTTCGGCACGGCGAGCCGCAGCGCGTCGGGGCTTGGCACGACTGCCGCTTCCGCGATCGCTTCGTGTTCGATCAGCACGCTTTCCAGTTCGAACGGGCTGAGCCGGTAATCGGACGACTTGAACACGTCGTCCGCCCGGCCGATGTAGACGTAGTAACCGTCGGCGTTGAGCGCGGCGACATCGGACGTCCGATACAAACCGTCTCGCATCGCGTTCGCGGTGGCGGCGGCATTGTCGGCGTAACCGGTCATCAGGCCGAGCGGCGCGGGATCGAGCGGCAGCGCGATTTCGCCTTCTGTGGCGGGCAAGCCGTCGGGATCGACCAGGGTCACGCGATATCCCGGCAAAGGCCGTCCCATCGAGCCCGGCACGAGACGTTGCCCCGGCGAATTGGCGATCTGCGCGGTGGTTTCCGTCTGGCCGTAACCATCGCGGATCGGCACGCCCCACGCCGCGCGCACCCGTTCGACCACTTCCGGATTCAGCGGCTCGCCCGCCCCGACGATCTCGCGCAGCTTGACCGTATAGCTCGCGAGCGGCTCCTGCACGAGCATCCGCCAGACCGTCGGCGGTGCGCACAGTGTAGTCACGCCGTATTGCACGAGCGCGTCCAACGTGCGCTTGGCGTCGAAACGCGCGAAATTGTAGATAAACACGCACGCGCCCGCGTTCCACGGCGCGAAAAAGCAGCTCCACGCGTGCTTCGCCCAGCCGGGCGAACTGATATTCCAGTGGATATCGCCGGGTTGGAGGCCGATCCAGTACATCGTCGAAAGATGCCCGGCAGGATAACTTTCGTGCGTATGGGCGACGAGTTTCGGCTTCGAGGTCGTCCCGGACGTGAAATAAAGCAAGAGCGGATCGGAGGCGCGCGTTTCGCCGTCCGGCTCGAAATGCGCGGGGGCGTCGGCGATGGCCGCGAAATCCCGCCAGCCTTCCGGTGTTGCACCCACGGCGATCCGCAAGCCCGGCACGCCGATTTCGTCGAATTTCGCGGTCTGTCCGGCATCGGCGATCACGTGCTGAACGCGCCCGAGCGCGATCCGGTCGCGCAAGTCGGGCACGCCGAGTTGCGTGGTCGCGGGCAGCACGACCGCGCCGAGTTTCATCGCGCCGAGCATCGCGTCCCACAACTCGACGCAGTTCGGCAGCATCAGCAGAATCCGGTCGCCGCGCGCGACGCCGAGCGCGCGCAAATGGTTCGCGGCGCGCGCCGAGCGCTCGCTCATCTGCGCGAAAGAGAAGCGCGTTCCCACGCTGCCGTCGTCATCGACGATCCACAGCGCCGGCGCGTCGTTCCCGCGCGCCATCGGGTCGAAATAATCCAGCGCCCAGTTGAAGCGGTCGAGCGCCGGCCAGCGGAAGTCGCGGTAGGCGGTGTCGTAATCGGTGCGGTGGCGCAGCAGGAAATCTCGCGCCTCGATAAAAGCGGCGGCTGGGTTCATCGCGTCTCCTTTGTTTTTATGGTGACTTCGTAGTCAAAGCTGCCGGGCGATCACCATCCGTTGCACTTCGCTCGTGCCTTCGTAAATCTGCGTGATGCGCGCGTCGCGATAGTGCCGCTCGACCGGATAATCCTGCAGATAGCCGTATCCGCCGTGAATCTGGATCGCGTTTGAACACACGCGCTCGGCCATTTCCGAGGCGAAAAGCTTCGCCTGCGACGCCTCCGACAAACACGGCACGCCTTCGGTGCGCATCCGCGCGGCGTGCAGGATCAAAAGCCGCGCGGCGTTGATGCTCACCTGCATGTCGGCGAGCAAATTCGCGACCGATTGATGCTCGCGGATCGGCCGGCCGAACTGCACGCGATCGGTCGCGTAGAGGCGCGCGGCGTCGAAGGCGGCGCGCGCGATGCCGAGCGCCTGCGCGGCAATCCCGATCCGCCCGCCCTCCAGATTCGACAACGCGATCTTCAGGCCCTCGCCGCGCGCGCCGAGCAAATTCGCGGCGGGAATCGCGCAGTTGTCGAGCGTGATCGGACAGGTGTCGGACGCGCGGATGCCGAGCTTGTGCTCGGGCGGTCCCGGCTGGAAACCGGGCGTATTCGTCGGGACGATGAACGCGGAAATGCCGCGCTTGCCCAAATCGGGATCGGTGAGCGCAAAGACGATCGCCACGTTCGCGCGGCCGCCGTTCGTCACGAACTGCTTCGCGCCCGACAGCACCCATTGGCCGTCGCGCTCGATCGCCCGCGTGCGCAGGTTGTGCGCCTCGGAGCCGGCTTGCGGTTCGGTCAGACAGAACGCGCCGATCATCTCGCCGCTCGCCAGCGCCGGGAGCCATGCGGCCTTTTGCGCATCGGTGCCGAAGTTCAGGATCGGACCGCAGCCGACCGAGTTGTGAACGCTCATCAGCGTGGCGCACGACGCGCAGCCCGCCGCGATTTCTTCGAGCGCCAGCGCGTAGGCGGTGTAGTCGCCGTAGGTGCCGCCCCACTCCTGCGGCACGATCATGCCGAGAAAGCCCAGTTCGCCGAGCTGGCGGACCACTTCGGCGGGCAAAGCGGCATCGCGATCCCACTTTGCCGCATTCGGCGCGAGCACTTCACGGGAGAATTCGCGCGCGGCGTCGCGGATCATGCGCTGCTCTTCGGTCAGAAAACTGTCGATCATCATGTCACTCGGTTTGAAGTGCGCTTGGGCGGTTCGGCGACCGGCGCACAACGCGTAAGCTTGCGTACACTTTTGCCCGGCACGGACAGACCCCGATACGGCCGTGGCCTGAAACGGCCTCGGCCCGAAACCGGTGCGACCCGAAACGTGCGAAAGCCAAGCCCAGTCTAGGCAATCGCCGCGCGCCTGCCGATGCCCAAAACGATCACGCTTCCTGAGCGCTTCCGCCACCTAGTGACTACCCCAACGCCTAAAAATTCGCGCATGAAGCGCGACGAACGCGGCACGATCGCCGTGAGTCTGGTCGAAGAGGCGCTGCGCTGCGCCGAGCGCGGCGGCGTGCCGCGCGAGCGGCTGCTGGCATCGGCGGGCATTGCGCCCGCGACGCTTGCGTCGCCGCTCGCCCGCGTCTCGGCGGCGCAGTACGGCCGCTTGTGGAACGCCGCCGCAGACTTGCTCGACGATGAATTCTTCGGCCAGGACCGTCATCCGATGAAGCGCGGCAGTTTCGTGCTGATGTGCCGCGCCGCGCTCGACGCGCGCGACGGCGGCGCGGCGCTTGGGCGGATCGCGGGTTTCTTGCGGCTCGTGCTCGACGACCTCACGATCACAACCGAAATCGACGCCACGCGCGTGCGGATCCATTTTCGCGACCGGCGCGGCGCGCACACGATG
The DNA here is from genome assembly GCF_057814995.1 of Caballeronia sp. SL1002. Taxonomy (NCBI): domain Bacteria; kingdom Pseudomonadati; phylum Pseudomonadota; class Betaproteobacteria; order Burkholderiales; family Burkholderiaceae; genus Caballeronia; species Caballeronia sp. SL1002. Next base: position 930,077 of record NZ_JBYMUW010000005.1, read on the forward strand.
TTCGCTTACGCGACCGCGTTCATCCTGATCTACGGGCTTTTGTGCTGGCTCGTCGGCAGACGTGTTCCGGTGCTCGCGGCCAGCCTGCGCTGCCCGGAGCCGGCCGAGAGCGGCGAGTATCGCGTGATGTTTTGCGAGGATTTGCGCTTCGGTCAAGCGCAATCGTGGGTGGATTTGCCCGCTGCCTGCGCGAGTTTGCCCGTCGTGCAGAACGCCGCGACGCTGCGGACATTTTTGCGCAACGCGCCCGCGAATTTCATCGTGAAGTATCGCGATCCGGATTCGCTTGCCGCGCGTATCCGTCGACGATTGCGGCAGGTTGCGCCCGCCGAATGGCCGGATAGCAGCCAGTTGGCGGCTGCGCTGAATATCGGCGAGGCGACGCTCAGGCGGCGTCTCGCGCAGGAAGGCGCGACGTATCAGGGCATCAAGGACGACTTGCGGCGCGATCTCGCCATCGCCCGGCTCGCCGACACGACCGAAACCATCGCGGAAATAGCCGATGCGCTCGGATTCGCCGAACCCAGCGCGTTCCGGCGCGCCTTCAGGAAATGGACGGGCGTGCGCCCGGCGGATTATCGGCGGCGCCCCGCTGAAACCGTCGCGGGCTAACTGCGGGCGCCGAAAGCCGCTGCTATAGTGAAATGACGCTGGTCCACCCTGGAGCGCCACGATGACGAAGCCCAAGCACGATCCAACGCAAGACAAGCAGGCAAAGCAGGAAGCCGACGCGCACGAAACGGCGCTCGACGGAGAAGACGCGATCGACGAGGCGTTGCAGGAGACATTTCCCGCGAGCGATCCGATTGCCGTGCATCAGGACCCCGACCACAAGCACGACCGCAAATAGCGCCGCTTAAGCGGTTCTACAGTTCGTCGGTGCTGGCGAGCAGCGCGGCGAGCTTTTCGACGTGTTGCTGCAGCATCTTCTTGTGCTTGTCGATTTGTTCGAGGCGGCCCGAAAGGTCGGCCCGCGCTGCGTCGCCCAGACGGTCGGAGGCGAGCAATTCCTCGGCTTTCGGCGTCATGCTGTCGAGTTGCAGCAAAGACAATTGACGCTCCACGCGCCGCAAATCCTGCAGCAGCAGGTCGCGGTTGCGCCGGAACAGCAAATCCCGCCGATGCGTTTCCGCCTGCTGCGTCGCGAGATCCGCGACCCGGCGCGTCGCCTCGGTCTGCGACAAAAGCGGCTCCGGGCCGCGCAATACCGGGCGCTTCGGCGCCGGGTGCGCCGTACCGCGAAACACCGCCACGGGCGTTTCCTCGTCCAATGCGCGCTGCGCCTCGTCGGGGATCTGGTCCGACTCCCGGCGCTCGTCCATCCAGTGCGGCGGCAGGCCCGTCACCGTCTCCACGCCGCGCACGAACTCCTCGCTGAACGCCCGCCGGCCCGCCAGGATCAGCTTCATGTGGGACGGCGAAAAAGTCATCATCCGCGCGAGACGCGACGCGCCGCCCGGCGTTCCGGCCAGCACGTTGAGATTCGCCTGCCAAATCAGGTACTGCGCTTGATTGAAATCTTCCATAAGCCAAGTCTCCGGGCAGACACGTGCTTGGGTTCGGCTGGACGCGGTTGAACACGCGCTTGGATACACTCGGACGCGCCTGGACGCACTTCGGTTCCAGCCGCTGCCGGATGGCCGGATCGCCGCCACCCGCGACTCCTTGAGCACCGCGAGCAGTCCGCAAAAAAGACGGAGCATCGATTCGCGTCATCCCGATATTACCGTTATAGCGAATTCAGGCGATTGAGGCGAACCCGCGTTATTCGCGCGAACGCAACACCCTCAAGCCGCGGCACGAAAAACAACGCACGGTCGTGACCGTGCGTTTCGGATGTTTATCGCGGCGGCGGGATAAAACCGCGCGGCGAACTCAGTTCATTTTCACGGCTCGTTACGCAGATAACCTTCCTTGCTCGGATCGCGCATCCGCAACGAAACGATGCCGGAAATCGCGCACAACGCCGTCACGTACCAGTAAAACGTCGATTCGCTGCCGATCGACTTGAGGAACAGCGCGACATATTCCGCCGATCCGCCGAACACCGCGTTCGCCACTGCATACGACAGCCCGACGCCCAGCGCGCGCACTTCCGGCGGGAACATTTCCGCCTTGATGAGCCCGCTGATCGACGTGTACAGGCTCACGATCGCGAGCGCCGCCACGACCAGCCCGAACGCCGCGTACGGATTCGTCACGTCTTTCAGCGCGTGCAGGATCGGCACGGTGCCGAGCGTGGCGAGCGCACCGAACCAGAGCATCGACGTGCGGCGGCCGATCCGGTCCGACAGCGCGCCGAAGAACGGCTGCATCACCATGTAGACGAATAGCGCCGCCGTCATCACGTTGCTCGCCGTCTTGGCGTGCATGCCCGCCGTGTTGACGAGGTACTTCTGCATGTAGGTCGTGAACGTGTAGAAAATCAGCGATCCGCCCGCCGTGAAGCCGACCACCGTCAGGAACGCGCCCTTGTGCGCCATCAGGCCGCGCAGCGTGCCGGCTTCCTTCCTGCGGCGGCTTTCGGCGGTGGTGGTTTCGTCGAGCGATTTACGCAGATACAGCGAAACCAGCGCCGCGCACGCGCCGATCCCGAACGGAATGCGCCAGCCCCACGCCTTCAGTTCGTCGGCGCTGAGAAACTGCTGAAGCACCACGAGCACGAGCAGCGCGGCGAGTTGGCCGCCGATCAGCGTCACGTACTGGAACGACGCGAAGAAGCCGCGACGGCCCTTGAGCGCCACTTCCGACATGTAGGTCGCGCTCGTGCCGTATTCGCCACCGACCGACAAGCCCTGGAACAGCCGCGCGATCAGCAGGAAAAACGGCGCCCACGCGCCGATGCTCGCGTAGGTCGGCAGGAAGCAGATCACGAGCGAGCCGGCGCACATCATCAGGACGGAGATCATCATCGAGGTGCGGCGGCCGTGTTTATCGGCGATCCGGCCGAACAGCCAGCCGCCGATCGGCCGCATCAGGAAACCCGCCGCGAAGACGCCCGCCGTGTTGAGCAACTGCGTCGTCGGATTGCCGCTCGGGAAAAACGCCGACGAAAAATACAGCGCGAGAAAAGAGTAAATGTAGAAGTCGAACCACTCGACGAGATTGCCCGATGAAGCGCCGACGATCGCAAGAACGCGTCGCCGGGTGTCGGCTGCTTGAGTGAGTGTGTGGTCGGTCATGCTGTTGTCTTCCTGGGTCGCCGGAGGAAATGCCAGATTCGATCCCGCTCAGCCGGCCTGTCGAAGCAGTGCGCCACGAAAGATCCGGGCCGGGATAAACCGCGTTCAAGCGCTCTTTTTAGCGTTCGCGCCGAAGTTTATACGACGCATCGGGCGTTCGCGTACTGAACAATTCGCCAATGCCGTGTTAATCGGCTGAAAATTGCGTGTGCGCGGAGAGCGCGTGACCGGGCTGCTCGTCGGGAAAAACGCCGGATTCCGCACGGCGCAAGGCTTTCAGGTGCATTACCGGGCGTGGCGGAGCGTCTCGGAAGAGCGTCGACGCCGCTTATTAAGTATTTACCCTTAAACGACGTATTTTGCCGTCTATCCGCGCGGCTGGAACGCAATCACGCCCATGCCGATCAACGCGATCGCCACGCCCGCCGCGTCCCACGCGCTCGGGCGAATGCGCTCGACCACCCAGAGCCACGCAATCGCGACGCCGATATACACGCCGCCATACGCCGCGTAAACGCGCCCCGCGGCGGCGTCGTGGAGCGTCAGCAGCCACGCGAACAAAGCGAGCGAACACGCGCCGGGCAGCAGAAGCCAGGGCGAGCCGCCGAGCTTCAGCCAGCGATAGGGAAAGTAGCAGCCGGCGATCTCGGCTATCGCGGTCACGACGTACAGCAGGAAGGTTTTCATCGGCGCGCGAAAGATGGGCGATGGCGAATTATCGCGTCGTCGCGCCGGACGCGCGAGCGCCGGGCACATGAACTGCTTAAAGCATTGGAAAATCGAAACGGAGAGAAGTCATGGTGAGCTTCAGCGAATGCATCTATCGGGGATACCGGATCACGGCCTGGGCGCAGGCATCGCGCGATGCGTCCGCGCCCGGCTTCATCGCCCACGCGGTGGTCGCGGGCACGGCGGCGGCGGTGATGGATTACCGGCTGCCCGTGCCGCATCTCGATGCGCCGCACTTCGACCAGCCCGCGTCGGCACGGCATCACGCTGAGGGCGCGGCGCGGGCGTATATCGACGAACTGGTGCAGGCGCATACCATCGACGAGGAACGCTTCGTCGAACGCACGCGCGGCTACCGGCGTGAGCGCGACATGCGCGTCGCTGCCTGAGAATTTAGGCGCACGTTGCGCCGGGCGAGCGCTGTCGGGACAATAGCGCCCTTACCGTTTGCCCGGACTCGAACTTGAACTCGCAGCATTCCGAACACGCCGATCCCGCTTTGCCCGTGCGCTGGCATCGACGCGTACTGACGCTCGCGTTTCCGATCGTCCTCGCCAACCTGACGCAGCCGATTCTCGGCGCCGTCGATACCGCCGTCGCCGGGCATCTGGAAGGCTCGCAGTATCTCGGCGGCGTCGCGCTCGGCGGTTTGTTCTTCAGCTTCGTCTTCTGGAGTTTCGGCTTCTTGAGGATGGGCACGACGGGCCTCGTCGCGCAGGCTTTCGGCGCGCGCGATTCACAGGCGATCCGCGCGAGCGTCCTGCGCGCACTCCTCCTCGCGGCCGCGATCGGCGTCGTGGTGCTCGCGATGCAGACACCGTTGATCGGCATCGCCCTGCACGCGCTCGGCGGCAGCGACGCCGTGCAGCACACCGCGCGCCTTTACTGTCATGCGCGCATCTGGGCCGCGCCGCTCGCGCTCGGCAATTACGTCGTGCTCGGTTATCTGCTCGGCTGTCAGCGCGTGCGCGTGGCGCTCGTGATCCAGGTGTTCATCAACGCGATGAATATCGTTCTCGTGCTGCTGTTCGTCTATCGCTTCGACTGGGGCATCGCGGGCATGGGCGCCGCGACCGCCGCCGCCGATGCACTCGGCTTCGTGCTCGGTGCCGCCATCCTCTGGGCGATGCGGCCGCGCGGCCTCGCGCCGTTCGCCTGGCGCACGTTGTTCGATACGCACGCGCTCGCCCGCCTTATCGCCATCAATCGCGATATTTTTATCCGCACGTTGTGCCTGCTCGGCGCGATGGGCTGGTTCGCGCATCTCGGCGCGCGGCAGGGCGACACCATCCTCGCCGCCAACGCCGTGCTGCTGACCTTCCAGACCTTCATGGCATTCGGCCTCGACGGCTTCGCCCACGCAGCGGAAGCGCTGGTGGGCGCGGCGGCGGGCGCACGCGACCGGCACGCGTTCCGGCAAGCGGTGCGCGTCACGCTGATGTGGTCGGTGATCGGCGCAGCGGGCTTCGCGTTCGTGTACGGCGCGTGCGGCCCGTGGATCATCGCGACGCTCACCGATCGCCCCGACGTGCGCGCCGCCGCGCTGCAATTCCTGCCGTGGGCGGTGGTGCAGCCGTTGGCGTCGGTGGCGGGATTTCAGCTCGACGGCGTGTTTATCGGCGCGACGCGCACGCGCGAACTGATGCTCGCGATGACCGTTTCCGTTGCCGTCTTTGTGCTCGCGACCTGGCTGTTCGCCGGGCCTTTCGGCAATCACGGGCTGTGGCTCGCGCTGACCGTGTTCATGGTCGCGCGCGGGGTTTCCCTCGGGGTGCAGGTGCCAGCTATCGAGCGCCGCGTCACTTCATAGCGACGGCGTTCTTCGGCAACGCCGCGAGACCTTCCAGCAACGCATGATGAAACGCCGCCGGGTCCTGCATCTGCGGCGCGTGGCCGAGCTCCGGAAATTCGACGAGCTTCGCACCCGGAATCGCCTTCGCCGCCGCGCGGCCGAGTTCGGGGTAATTGCCGAGCGTCGCGCGAATCTCGGGCGGCGCGAGATCCTTGCCGATCGCCGTGGTGTCCTTCTGGCCGATCATCAAGAGCGTCGGCACGCTCACCTGCCCGAACTCGTACACAACCGGCTGCGTGTAGATCATGTCGTAGAGCAGCGCCGAATTCCACGCGACCGCGTCGCGGCCCGATCCGCGATACATGCCCGCGAGCATCTGCACCCACGGCTCATAGGACTCGCGCCAATGTCCCGCGTAGTACGTGCTCTGCTCGTAGCGGCGGATGCTGTCGGCGGTCGTTTTCATCTCGCGCGCATACCACTCGTCGATGGAAATGGACGGAACGCCCTTCGCCTTCCAGTCCTCCAGCCCGATCGGATTGACGAGCACGAGTTGCTCGGTCTCGCGCGGATACATCAGCGCGTAACGCACCGCGATCATGCCGCCGGTCGAATGCGCGATCAGCGTCGCGTTCTTCACGCCGAGCGCGGTGATGAGCGCGTGCGTGTTGCGAGCGAGTTGCTGGAACGTGTATTGATAGCGCGCGGGTTTGGTCGATTTGCAGAAGCCGATCTGGTCCGGCGCGATCACGCGATAACCGGCTTCGGACAAGGTATCGATGGTTTCGCGCCACGTCGCCGCGCAGAAATTTTTGCCGTGCAGCAGCACCGCCGTGCGGCCGTTCGGACGCTTCGGATGCACATCCATGTACGCCATCCGCACGACCTGATTCTGTGAAGTGATCGCGAATTTCGATACGGGATAGGGGTAGTCGAAGCCTTGCAGTTCTGAGCCGTAGGCGGGGCCGTCGTTGTCGGGCGGGGTTTGCGGCTGGGCCGCCGATGCGGGATCGTCGGCGCGGGCTTGCAATGTGAACGCGAACGCCAGCGCGAGTGACAGGACGGCGGCGAGCGAACGGCTTTTGAAGTTCATGGGCGCGGGATGATGGGCATGAGGATGGAGCGGGAAATTTTAACGCGCGGGCGTCTCGCATGTGCGCCGCAATCGCTATACTCTCGCCTCCCCGCAAACCACCCCGCCCTTCACTCCACGTTCAATGCGATTCACCAAACTCACCGTCGCCGTCCCGTTGCTCGTGGTCGCGCTGGCCGGCGCGGCGCTTGCCGGCGCATCGCTTGCCGGCGCTGAAACGCTGCTCCACGATCTCAGCCGCTTTCTGCATCCGTCCGCGCGCGTCACGCCGCTCAACGCGAGCGCATCGTATTCGCTTTGCTTCGTGCCCGACGGCGACAGTTGCCAGGACTTACTCGTCGATGCCATCGACCACGCTCGCGAATCGCTGCTGATCCAGGCGTACTCGTTCACGAGCACGCCGATCGCGGCGGCGGTCAAGCGCGCGAAGGATCGCGGCGTCGATGTGAAGGTGATTCTCGACAAATCCCAGGTCACGCAGAAATATTCGAGCGCGACCTATTTGCGTCATGCGGGCATTCCGGTCGTGATCGATACGAAGCCGGCAATCGCGCACAACAAGGTCATGATTTTCGATGACGAAGCCGTCTTCACCGGCTCGTTTAATTTCACGAAAGCGGCGGAACAGCGGAACGCCGAAAACGGCATTCTGATTCGCGGCGATACGCAACTCGTCAGAGCCTATGCGGATAACTGGAAAACCCGTTATGAAGCGTCGTCGCCTTATTGACGCAATTGTCGAAACGAGCACCGCATAAAAAGCCTCTTTGCCCACGCAGAGAGGTTTTTTCCTTTAACGAAGCTAGAGCGCATTTACGTTTCCCATTACTCGTTTTCCCTTATATCGAAAGCGATATCGCGAACGACGAATAATTGATTGGACTGTCATGTGTCGCGCCGCTAATGTTCAGTGCGGTACGTCGATGAAACCGGCGCGAACCGGCTAAAGCCGCCACCAAAACTTAGACCGCGGCCGTACCGAACACAACTAAATAGGAGACGGCAATGAGACACACCCGACGCGCCATGCTGGGTGCGCTGATCGGTTCCGTAGCAATGCTCGGAACGGCGCTGAACGCACACGCGGAAGACAAGAAAATCACGCTGGGTTTCGCCCAGGTCGGCGCGGAAAGCGCATGGCGGACGGCCAACACGGTTTCCGTGAAAAGCGCGGCGAAAGACGCGGGTATCAACCTGAAATTCTCCGACGCGCAGCAGAAGCAGGAAAACCAGATCAAGGCGATTCGCTCGTATATCGCGCAAAAAGTCGATGTGATCGCGTTTTCGCCGGTGGTCGAATCCGGCTGGGAGCCGGTACTCACCGAAGCTAAAGCCGCGAAGATTCCGGTCATTCTCACGGACCGCAATATCGACGTGAAAGATACGTCGCTCTACGTGACGATGATCGGCTCGGATTTCCTCGAAGAAGGCCGGCGCGCGGGCAAGTGGCTGGAGGAGCGCTACAAGAACGAACCCGGTCCGATCAATATCGCCGAGTTGCAGGGCACGGTCGGCTCGGCGCCGGCGAACGACCGTCGCGCAGGTCTGCTCGAAGTCATCAAGAACGATCCGAAGTTCAAGGTGATCGCATCGCAAAGCGGCGATTTCACGCTGGCGGGCGGCAAGCAAGTGATGGAAGCGTTCGTCAAGACCTACGGCAAGCAGATCAACGTGGTCTACGCGCATAACGACGACATGGCGCTCGGCGCGATCCAGGCCATGGAAGAAGCGGGCATCAAGCCGGGCAAGGACGTGAGCGTGGTGTCGTTCGACGCCACCAAGGGCGGCTTCCAGGCGATGGTCGCGGGCAAGATCAACGTGGATGTCGAATGCAGCCCGCTGCTCGGCCCGCAGTTGATGACCGCCGTGAAGGACGTGGTCGCGGGCAAGCAGTTGCCGAAGCGCATCGTGACCGACGAAACGGTCTTCCCGATGAGCGTCGCCGCCGAGGTGATGCCGAAGCGTAAGTACTAAGATCAGGTACTAAGCGCGCGTATCGGCCAGGTCCGCCGCCCACGGCGGCGGACTTCCCGTTTCTTATCCTCTGGGCTTACCTATGACCGGGACTCCCGTTCTCGAAACCATCGGCATATCTAAAACTTTCCCCGGGGTTCGCGCACTGCACGCCGTCGATTTTCGCTTGTTCCCCGGCGAAATCCACACGCTGATGGGTCAGAACGGCGCGGGCAAGAGCACGCTCATCAATGTCCTGACCGGCGTTCACACGCACGACGCCGGTTCGATCCTCCTCGGCGGCGAACCGGTCAACTTCGCGACGCCGCTCGAAGCGGAAGCCGCGGGCATCCGCACGCTGTATCAGGAAGTCAATCTGTGCCCGAACCTCTCGGTCGCCGAAAACGTGTTCGCCGGGCGTCAGCCGGTACGGCGCGGCGCGATCGACTGGAAAGCCATTCGCAGCGGCGCGGAAGCGGCGCTCGCCGAGCTGAACGTCTCGCTCGACGTGACCAAATCGCTCGATACGTACCCCATTGCCGTGCAGCAGATGGTCGCTATCGCGCGCGCCGTGTCGGTCGATGCGCGCGTGCTGATTCTCGACGAACCGACCTCGAGCCTCGATGACGGCGAAGTCACGCGCCTCTTCAACGTGCTTCGCAAGCTCAAGGAATCGGGCATCGGGATTCTGTTCGTCACGCATTTTCTGGAACAAACCTACGCGGTGTCCGACCGCATCACCGTGATGCGCAACGGCGAGCGCGAAGGCGAATATCTCGCGAAAGATTTGCCGGTCGAACTGCTGGTTTCGAAGATGGTCGGCCACGAGCGGATGACCGAGCGCCTGAAGCGCGCCGCTACCGAACCGGCCGCGCAAAAAGCCGCTGTGCCGCCGTTCTTCGCGATGCGCGGCATCGGGCGGCGCGGCGTGATGAATCCGGTCGATATCGACGTTCAGCCGGGCCAGATTCTCGGTCTCGCCGGTCTGCTCGGCTCGGGCCGCACCGAAACCGCCCGGCTCTTTTTCGGCGCGGAGCGCGCGGATGCGGGCGCGATGTCGATCGGCGGGAAGCCCGCAAAGCTGCATTCGCCGCGCGACGCGGTGCGCCACGGGATCGGTTATTGTCCGGAAGACCGCAAGAAGGAAGGCATCATCGCGGACCTGTCGATCCGCGAAAATATCGCGCTCGCGCTGCAGGCGCGGCGCGGCTGGTGGCGCTGCCTGAGCCGCGCGAAACAGCGCGCGATGGCCGACGACTACATCGAACGGCTAGGTATCAAGGCGCGCGACGCCGAGCAACCTATCGGTCTCCTGTCCGGCGGCAACCAGCAGAAAGTGCTGCTCGCGCGCTGGCTCGCGACCGAACCGAAAATGCTGATCCTCGACGAACCCACGCGCGGCATCGACGTCGCCGCCAAGTTCGAGATCATGGATCGCGTGCTGGCGTTGTGCGCGAAAGGCCTCGGCATCGTGTTCATTTCGTCGGAAGTGAGCGAGGTCGTGCGCGTGAGCCATCGCATCGCCGTGCTGCGCGACCGCCGCAAAGTGGCCGAAATCGAGGGGAATGCGGCCTCGGAAGACCAAATCTACCGGCTGATCGCCGGAGGTGCCGAATGACTGAAAAAGACAGCCTGTTCAGGCGCGCGACGCAGCATCCGCTCGTGTGGCCCGCGCTCACGCTCGTGCTGCTGGTCGCGATCGACTGCGGCTTTAACTCGCGCTTCCTGTCGCTCACGATGCTCGACGGCCACCTCTTCGGCGCGCCCATCGACATCCTGAACCGCGCCGCGCCGCTCGTGCTCGTGTCGCTCGGCATGACGCTCGTGATCGCGACGCGCGGCATCGACATTTCGGTCGGCGCGGTCGTGGCGATCGCGGGCGCCGCCGCCGCGACCCTTCTCGCCGACGACCCGTCGCGCATCATGGAAGCGCTCGGCGCGGCGCTCGTGGTCGGCGTGCTCGCGGGCATGTGGAACGGCCTCCTGGTCGCGTTCGTCGGCATGCAGCCGATCATCGCGACGCTGATCCTGATGGTCGCGGGCCGCGGCGTCGCGCAGTTGCTCACCGGCGGCCAGATCATTCCCATCGACGCCCCGGCGTATCTGAAAGTCGGCGGCGGTTATCTGGCGAGCGTGCCGTGTTCGGTGTGGGTCGCGACCGGCGCGGTGATCGTCACGGCGCTCCTGATGAACCGCACGGCGCTCGGTATGTTCATCCGCGCGATCGGCATCAATCCGGTGGCGACGCGACTCGCCGGATTGCGCTCGAACGCGATCGTGTTCGGCGTGTACACGTTCTCCGGCCTGACGGCGGCGATCGCGGGCATTCTGACGAGTTCGAACGTGCGCAGCGCGGACGGCAACAACGCCGGCCTGCTGCTCGAACTCGACGCGATCCTCGCCGTGACGCTCGGCGGCACGTCCTTGCTGGGCGGCCGGTTCAGCCTCGCGGGCACGGTGCTCGGCGCGTTGATCATCCAGACGCTGACATACACTACCTACTCCATCGGCGTGCCGCCCGAGGCGACGCTCGTCGTGAAGGCCGCGGTCGTGCTCGTGGTGAGCGTGATCCAGTCGCAAGCGGCGCGCACCGCGTTCCTCCGCCAACTGAAGCGCGTGTTTCCGTCCACGCCGGACAAGCGACTTACCGAGGCCGCAAAATGAGCCAGCGTTTGAGCCAGCTTTTCGATCGCATCGCCGATCCGCGCACGCTACCGATTCTCGTCACCATCGTCCTGTTCACCGCGCTGTTCGGCTTCGGATCGGCGATGTACACCGGCTTCTTCTCGCTTCAGGTGCTGCTCGGCCTTTTGATCGATAACGCGTTCCTCCTGATCGTCGCGATCGGCATGACGTTCGTGATCGTGTCGGGCGGAATCGACCTGTCGGTGGGATCGGTCGTCGCGCTGACCACCATTCTCTGCGCCGTCGGGGCCGAACGGCTCCACTGGCCCGTATGGGTCATCGTGCCGCTCGTGCTCGCTTTGGGCGCGCTGTACGGCGCGGCGATGGGCGCGCTGATCCACTTCTTCAAGTTGCAGCCGTTCATCGTCACGCTCGCGGGCATGTTCCTCGCGCGCGGCGCGTGCTTCCTCATCACGACGCAATCCATCACGATCAACGACCCGACCTTCCACGCGCTCTCCGCGTTCCACGTCGCGGTGGGCGGCGCGTCGCTCACGACCGGCGCGCTGATCGCCATCGTGACGCTTGGCGTCGCGATCTACGTCGCGCATTTCACACGCTTCGGCCGCAACATCTACGCGGTCGGCGGCAACGAACGCTCGGCGCTCTTGATGGGCCTGCCGGTCGCGCGCACGAAAGTCGGCGTGTATGCGCTGAGCGGCTTCTGCTCGGCGCTCGGCGGCGTCGTGTTCACGCTTTACGTGCTCTCGGGCTACGGCCTGCAGGGCCAGGGCATGGAACTCGACGCGATCGCCGCGACGGTGATCGGCGGTACGCTCTTGACGGGCGGTGTGGGTTACGTGATCGGCTCGGTGTTCGGGGTCGGCATTCTCGGCACGATCCAGACGCTCATCACCTTCGACGGCACGCTCAGTTCGTGGTGGACGCGTATCGTGATCGGCGCGCTGCTGTGCGCGTTCTGCCTGCTGCAACGGGTGATCGAGCGTCACGCCGCGCGACGCAAGTCGAACGGCACGGCCTCCGGTAAACGCATTCCCTCGAAGCGGCGCAGCAAGGCCGCCCCGCCCGATTCGGCGAACGGAGCCGACTCCGTCGCGATGATATCCCGTAGTTAAGTGAAGGTTCCAGGAACAGACATGTCCGACGCAAAACGCCCGCTGCGCTCCGCCCAATGGTTCGGCACCGCCGACAAAAACGGCTTCATGTATCGAAGCTGGATGAAAAACCAAGGCATTCCCGATCACGAATTCCACGGCAAGCCGATCATCGGCATCTGCAATACCTGGTCCGAACTCACGCCCTGCAACGCGCATTTCCGCAAGCTCGCCGAACACGTGCGGCGCGGCGTGTTCGAAGCAGGCGGCTATCCGGTCGAGTTTCCGGTGTTCTCCAATGGCGAATCCAACCTGCGACCGACCGCGATGTTCACGCGCAATCTCGCGAGCATGGACGTCGAAGAATCGATTCGCGGCAACCCGATCGACGCCGTCGTGCTGCTGGTCGGCTGCGATAAAACCACGCCTGCGCTGCTGATGGGCGCGGCCAGTTGCGACGTGCCGGCGATTGTCGTGTCGGGCGGCCCGATGCTCAACGGCAAGCATCACGGCAAGGACATCGGGTCCGGTACGGTCGTGTGGCAACTCAGCGAGCAAGTGAAAGCGGGCAAGATCACGCTGCACGAATTCATGTCGGCGGAAGCCGGCATGTCGCGCTCGGCGGGCACCTGCAACACGATGGGCACGGCTTCCACGATGGCCTGCATGGCCGAAGCGCTCGGCGTCACGCTGCCGCACAACGCCGCGATTCCGGCTGTCGATGCACGCCGCTACGTGCTCGCGCACATGTCGGGCATGCGCATCGTGGAGATGGCGCTCGACGATCTGCGGCTCTCCAAACTGCTCACGCGGGAAGCCTTCGAGAACGCGATCCGCGCGAACGCGGCCATCGGCGGATCGACGAATGCGGCGATTCATTTGAAGGCGATTGCGGGACGGATCGGCGTGAATCTGGAACTCGACGACTGGACGACGATTGGGCGCGGCACGCCGACGCTCGTCGATTTGCAGCCTTCAGGCCGCTTTCTGATGGAGGAGTTTTATTACGCGGGCGGCTTGCCGGGCGTGCTGCGCCGCCTCGGCGAAGCGGGTTTGTTGCCGCATCCGGATGCGCTCACGGCGAACGGAAAATCGCTCTGGGAGAACGTGAAGGAAGCGCCGATCTACGATGAAGAAGTCATTCGTCCGCTCGAAAAACCGCTGATCCCCGATGGCGGTTTGTGCGTCGTGCGCGGCAATCTTGCGCCGGGCGGCGCGGTCATCAAGCCGTCGGCGGCGACGCCCGCGTTGCTCAAGCATCGCGGCCGCGCGGTCGTGTTCGAGAACTTCGACGACTACAAGGCGCGCATCGCCGATCCCGATCTCGACGTCACCGCCGATTCGATTCTCGTGATGAAAAACTGCGGGCCGAAGGGCTATCCAGGCATGGCGGAAGTGGGCAACATGGGCCTGCCGCCGAAGCTTTTAGCGCAAGGTGTGACCGATATGGTGCGTGTCTCCGATGCCCGCATGAGCGGCACGGCGTACGGCACGGTGGTGCTGCACGTCGCGCCGGAAGCGCGCGCGGGCGGGCCGCTGGCGGTCGTGCGCGAAGGGGACTGGATCGAAATGGATGCGTTCGCGGGGCGTTTGCATCTGGAGATCAGCGAGGCGGAACTGACGTCGCGCCTCGCCGACTGGAGCGAAGCGCAACGCGAAATTCCAGCGGATGCGAGCGGCTACCGCAAGCTCTACGTCGATCACGTGCTGCAAGCCGATCAGGGCTGCGATTTCGACTTTCTGGTCGGCTGTCGCGGCGCGGATGTGCCGCGGCATTCGCATTGAGCGCGCGTTAGCCGAAACTTTTCTCTAGCAGACACACGCACACGGCGGGCCTCGCGGCCCGCCGTGTGCGTTTATTCGTCTTATTTATGGGCACGAAATCGAGCGCACAATGAAAAAAATGCGCCGCGACGATATCGTCACACGCCCGCTCACACGCAGCGCACGCATTCTCGGGGCTCCTACTCAACTCTCCCAAGGAGATAGTCATGCCGAAATTTGTGATCGAACGGAATATCGATGGAATTGGCGGATCGACGCCAGCGGATTTTCAGGCAATCTCGCAGAAGTCGTGCAGCGTCCTGCAGGAACTCGGCCCCGATATTCAATGGGTGCAAAGCTACGTGACCGACAACAAAATCTACTGCGTCTACAACGCGCCGAACGAAGAACTGATCCGCGAACACGCGCGCCGGGGCGGCTTTCCGGCCAATAGCGTCGCGCAGGTCCGCACGGTGATCGACCCGACCACCGCCGAAGCCTGAGCACGTTCTCACTGCAATCAATCGCTCAAATCCCGTGTCCCTCGCGATCCACCTCCTCGGCGTGCCGCGTGTGGAACGGGACGGCCAGACCATCCCCGCGCCGCGCGGCCACAAGGTCTGGGGCCTGCTCGCGTACCTTGTCCGCTGCGACGCGCCCGCGAGCCGTCAACATCTGGCGAGCTTGCTGTTCGAAGACGCCGACGACCCGCTCGCCGCGCTGCGCTGGAACCTGAGCGAACTGCGGCGACTGATCGGCGACGCCGGCCTGCGCGGCGACGCGCCCGCGTTGTCGCTGGACGCGTCGGTCCTGGTCGATGTGCGTATCGTGAGCAGCGGATCGCCCGAGGCCGCGCTTCAGATTCCTGCCTTCGACCGCGAATTGCTGGAAGGCATGCGCTTTTCGAGCAGTCCGTCGTTCGAGGTCTGGCTCGCGACCGAACGCCGTCATTTCCACGCGATGGCCGAAGCCGTGCTGCGCGAGGCCGCGCTGTCCCGGCTCGCGGCAGGCGCGCCCGCCGATGCCGCAAATCTCGCCGCGCGGCTCGTGCGCCAGAATCCACTCGACGAAAACTTCCAGGCGCTCCTCGTGCGCAGCCTCGCGGCGGCGGGCGACGGCGTGGGCGCGGCGCGGCAGGCGGCCGCGTGCCGCGAACTATTCATCCGCGAGCTGGGCGTGCATCCTGGCCCGACGCTCGACGCCGCCATGCGCACCGACACCGCCATCCCGACCGCGCGTCCTGCGACGGGCCGCGCGGCGGCGCTCGCGCAGATCGAAGCGGGCGAAGCGGCAATCCGCGCGGGTGCGCTGGACGCGGGTCTCCAGTGTCTGCGCCGCGCCATTACCGATGCCGACGCCACCGCCGATCCCGACTTGCAGGCGCGCGCGCGCCTCGCGCTTGGCGGCGCGCTGGTCCACGCCGCGCGCGGCCGCGACGAGGAAGGCGCGACGGCGCTGCACGAAGCATTGCGGGTGGCCGGAAGGACGATGCGCGCCGTGGCTGCGGCGGCTTGCCGCGAACTGGGTTACGTCGAATTTTTGCGCGGGCGTTATGCGCGCGCGCTGGCGTGGCTGCGCCGCGCGGCCCCGCTCGCGGGCAATGCGACCGCCGAACAGGCGCGCATCGCCACCGTCTGCGGCGCGGTGCTCAGCGATACCGCGCATTACGCCGCGGCGATTGCGATGTTGCGCAGCGCCGAATCGCTCGCTGCGCAGACCGGCGACACGAAGCAGGTCGCGTATGCGCAGTCGATGACCGGCCGCGCCCTGCTGCTGCGCGGCGATCTCGATGCCGCCACGACCGCGCTCGATGCATCGCTTGCCGTCGCGGCCGAAAACTGGACCGCGTTCGCGCCGTGGCCGCAGTCGCTGCGCGCGGAAGTGGACCTGCTGCGTGGCGATATCGACACCGCCGCCGAACGCTTCGAGCATGCGTTCGCGCTCGGCTGCCAACTCGGCGATCCGTGTTGGGAAGGCATCGCGGGCCGCGGACGGGGGCGCGTCGCCATCGCGCGGGGCGAGACGCAACTGGCCGCGAGCATTCTGCTCGACGCGATTCAGCGCAGCGTGCGCCTGCCCGACGCCTATCTCTGGTGCAAAGGCTACACACTCGACGTGCTGTGCGGCCTCGCGGTCGCGCACGATATGCCCGAGGCGCTGACGTGGATCGGCGAGTTGCAGGGACTCGCCGCGCAGACGGGCATGCGCGAACTCACAGCGCGCGCGCATCTGCACCGCGCGGCGCTCGGCGACAGCGCAAGCGCCGCTGCGGCGCGTCTGCTCGCGCGCGAGATCGACAATCCCGCACTGAGCGCGGATATCGCCCGTCTTTCCACGATACGACCGGCGCCCAAGACCGCACGTCCCGCACGTCCCGCACGCTCCCCGACGCCCCCTCGCCCGCTTCTATAAGATGACGGCACGCAGCCTTTCGGCGCATTTGCGGAGTATCGAATGATTGAATGTCACGTTGCACCCAGCCCGCTCGGGCATATCCTGTATCGCGCCGAAGACGACAGCCTGACCGGACTTTACTTCGCCGGGCAAAAGCATCTGCCGCCGGGTATTGCCGATGCCGCCGCGCACGCCGCGAAGGCCGCGCGTCCGTTGCCGCGCGTGATCGCCGAAGCGCGCACGCAGATCAACGAGTATTTCGCGGGCGAGCGGTCCGTGTTTTCGGTGAAGTTGCGACTCAACGGTACGGCGTTCCAGCAGCGTGTCTGGCAGGCGCTGCAGGAAATCGCTTTCGGCGACGCGTGGACTTACGGCGATCTCGCGCGCCATCTCGGCTTTCAGGCGGGTTCGTCGCGAGCGGTCGGCAGCGCGAACGGACGCAATCCGGTGAGCATTATCGTGCCGTGTCATCGCGTGGTCGGGAGCGACGGCGAACTGACCGGCTACGCGGGCGGCGTCGAACGCAAGCAGCATCTGCTCACGCTCGAAGGCGGCCCGGGACGCGCGCAACTCACGCTGTTCTAACGAAAAAAACCCCCGCAAGCACAGTGCTTGCGGGGGTTTTCATCGCGATTCGGCGAGTGCGCCGAGATTCAGCGCATCGCGAACTCGACGCAGGCTTATTGCGCAGTCACGCGCACATCCACCCGGCGATTCTTCGCGCGACCTTCGGCCGTCGCATTCGACGCGACCGGATCCGACTTGCCGAAACCACGCGCGACATAGCTTTGAGCGCGCAGGCCGTGCGCTTTCAGGTAGCTCATGACAGCTTGCGCGCGGCGTTCCGACAACTTCTGGTTATACGCGCTGGGACCCGTCGAATCGGTGTAACCCGCGACGGCGAGTTCCCGGAACGTGGCGTCGTCGCCCGCTTTGACGAACTGGTCGAGCGTGCGCATTGCCACCGGCGTCAGCGTTGCACGGTCGAGGTCGAAGTTGGCGTCGCCGCTCAGGTCCATCTGGCGAACCGGCTGAGCGACCGGCGCCGGCGCCGGCGCTTCGACTTGCGCTACCGGCGCGGGCGGCGGTGCCTGGACGGCCGCACCGCACTGGAACGTCAGGATACGCGGGTCGCTCGACTCCTCGTTCGGCGCGCGCAGGCGCTCCATCGTGTCGAGCTTGTAGGCGGGCAAATCGCCGCACGTTTCCTGGGCTACTTTCACGCAGGCATTCACGCCTTCGAGCAGGCCGTGACATTCGATGCGGAAAGCCTTCGAGCCATCCGAACTGTGGATTTCATTCAGGTTGAACGTGGGACCGGACGCGGTCGAACAACCGGCGAGCACGCCGATCGACAAAAGAACTGCTGCGATAATTTTTTGCGACATGTTTTACTTCCCTGAATTGCAGTGACTGAATGAACCGAGACAAATACGTACTGGGAGGGCACGAGAAAGTGACCCGATCCGCACAGCCGCTGTATTCGCCTCAAGCGCGCGATTTGAATATCAAAATAGTTTCGGAATCCGAAATCGCGCGGAATACTAGCACGCGCTATTTATCGTTCTTCACGCGATAAATCCTAAACATAGTCATGCTTAGTTTTCGAGATGAACGCGACGAAACCGCGGCCGAGACCGCGCCTGGGCCGCATGGGGCGAGACGCGGAAACTCAGCGCGCGGGCGGCGCGAGATCGCTGTCGGTCTGCTTCTGGAGGTCCTGCACGCGCAGCTGGAGCGCGCGAAGCTGGGTTTGCGCGGCGGCCTGTTCGGCGCGCAACGTCTTGATGGCGTCCTGTTGCTGCTGCTGGCGATCGGCGACCTGGCCTTGCTGCGCACGCGCGACATCGAGGTCGGCCTGCAGGCGGTCGGCGCGGGTTTGCTGCGCGGCGATCAACCGGTCGGCGTAGGCTTTTTCCGCTTCGAGCTTGGTGCGGCGAATTTCCGTATCGGCGAGGGTGGCGGAGTTTTTCGAAAACTCGCTGAAAACACTTTCCGCTCGCACGTCGTTTTGGGTTTTCACCACGCGCCAGAATTTCTTTTGCTGAAATAGCGTGACATAATAAATCAGTTCGTCGGGATAATACATCAGGCTCGCGCCATAACTCCCGTTATAAACGGTGCGTAATTCCGTGACTTTGCCATCGCGAATCATCCGTTCGAGTTCGGCGACATTGCCATTTGCCGTGGAGGGCGTTTCGTCGTCGGTCGCGCCGGAGAGAATACTGCGCCGCTGGCTGGAACTGGCGTCGGCGTCGGCGTCCACGCGCACGGCCTTGCCAAACGGGGCGGTGGCGGGTGAACGTGTGCCGTCCGCGCAGGCCGTGGCGCCCGTCAGAATTCCGAATAGCAGCGCGACAAGCTGGCTTTTATGGGTGGAAATCATCAAGGTCTTCTCAGCCGCGCTAGTTAAACCGGTGAATGACGATTAACGGTGACGAATCGCACGTTAATTATCGAAGGCGGGATTCACATTTGATTCCGTACAGCGTCTCAAGAAATAACCGCATCAAGCCGATTTGTCAAAGATCGAGATTGGCTTTTCGCTTTTCACGCAAATTCCGTGTGAATGGCGAGGGATCGGACGCCGACGCCGGCGCAAAGATGCCGGCATCGGCGGCGGCGCGCGGTGGTATCGAAATAGCCCGTGGGTCGCCGTTTGCCGCAAGTGGCGCTTTCGAGAAGATGCCGGCGTCGAGCGATGCGGGACAGGCGCGCGACAGCGTACTGCCAAAGCAGGCAAGCGCCGCGACCGACGAGATGCGCAGGAGAAAACAGAGGTTCATGGTGATCAATGGGAGCGGCGCGAAGGCTTGAGAAGCACGCGGCGGTGGCCGCGCGAAAGGGCCGCAATCAGACCACTCGCGAGTGCGAGCCGCCATGAGCGCGTTCCTAATTTTCGTCAGCACCCAGCGCAACAAGATTTCGGCCAATTACCGGGCGTGGATCTTGCTGCTAATGTACGAGGCCAGTCGACGCCCTTGCCGCCCAAGCGTTGCCCGTCATTGGCGCCCGCACGCGCCGCGCCAAACCGGCGATAATCGCGCTTTCGCGCCTCTCGAATCGCCACGGCAACTGACATAAATTATGCTCAAAGAAGACACGGCAAAGCAGCAGCCGGATATCGACCCGACCAACATCACGACCGGCGTCCCCGGCTTCGACGACATCCTGGGCGGCGGCCTCGTCCAGGGCGGTCTGTATTTGATAGAAGGCATGGCGGGCGCCGGGAAGACCATTCTTTCGTCGCAAATCGGCTTTCATCGCGTGGCCGCGGGCGATACCGTGCTGTACGTCACGCTGATCGCCGAGTCGCATTCGAAGCTCCTCACGCATTTGCAGGCGCTCTCGTTCTACAACGCCGACGCCATTTCGGACCGCATGCTGTTCGTGTCCGGCTATCACGAACTGATGCGCGACGGTCTCTCCGGTTTCCTCTCGCTGATCGCGCAGACCATCAAGACGAGCCGGCCGCGTTTCATGGTGATCGACGGGTTTCGGAGCGCGCGCGAATTCAGTTCGACCGAGCTGGAACTGTCGCAATTTATCCATGAACTAAGCGCGTTCGTGAGCGCCGCGCGCTGCACGACGCTGATTCTCGCGCCGCTTTCGGGCAACGAACCGCATCCGGAGCACACGCTCGTCGATGGGCTGATCGAACTGAACCGGTTCAACACCGGCATGCGCCGCGCGCGCGAGATCGAGGTTCACAAGCTGCGCGCACGCGATCATCTGCTCGGCAAGCACTTTTTCAAGATAACCGCCGATGGGCTCGTGATGTTCCCGCGCCTCGAAGCGCGGCCGTCGCTGCTCGAAGGCGCGCCGGATTTGAAGACGAAACTCGCGTTCGGCATGCCCGACCTCGACGCGACGATCGGCGGCGGATTGGTCAAAGGTTCGACCACGACACTGATCGGGCCGTCGGGCGTCGGCAAGACGCTGCTCGCGCTGAAGTTTCTCGAAGCGGGTGTCGAGAATGGCGAGCGCTGTGTGTATTTCGGCTTTTATGAAGCACCGGAGCGGTTGATCGCAAAGGCCGAGGCCGTCTCGATCAAGCTCGCGGCCGCGGTCGCGGACGGGCGGCTCACGATTCAATGGCAGCCGGCCGTCGAACTCGCCATCGACGAACTCGCGGCGCAGCTGATCGACGTGGTCGTGCGGACGAAGGCGTCGCGGCTGGTGGTCGATGGAATCGAGGGCTTTCACGATTCCGCGAACCGTGTCGAGCGCTTCGGCCTGTTTCTCAACGCGCTCACGCACCGGCTGCGCCAGGCGGCCGTCACGACCGTGCTCACGGAGGAACTGCCGCTTTATAGCGACGGCGTCCAGGCCACGTCGTTGCGCGCATCGGCCATGACTGAAAACATTGTGCTGCTGCGTTATGTCGAGACGAATTCGGGACTCGTCCGAATGCTGTCCGTTGTCAAATTGCGCGAAAGCGCGCACGACATGACGATCCGGCGTTTCGCGATCGACGAACGCGGGCTGCACGTGACCGATGGGTTTATCGGCTCGACGGGTCTTTTGTCCGGGCGCGGCACGATTTCGCCGATGCTCTCAGCGTCCGATACCGGCACGCGGACATGAAAAAGATTCTGGTAGTCGACGACGAATTCGATCTCCTGACGACCTGGCGGCTTGTGCTGGAGATGGAAGGCTACGAGGTCGTCACGGCGTCGAACGGCCTGCTGGCGCTGGAAGCGGCGCGGGCGGGCAAGCCCGACCTGATTCTGACCGACTGGATGATGCCGCGCATGGACGGCGTGGCGCTCGCGCGCGCCCTCGCCGACGACGACGCGCTCGCGCAGGTGCCGGTCATCCTGACGAGCGCGGCGGCGAAAGTGCCGGCTATCGAACACGCGGCGCTGGAGTTTCATCGCAAGCCGCTTTCCATCGACGATCTCATCGCGATCGTCGGCCGTCTCATCGGGTCCGCCTGAAGTGCCGCTCCGCCGGGCATGAACCGTGCTGCGTCTTCTGTTCCGGCCACGCTGGATACAGTCCGGGAACACGCCGGAAAACTCGGTAACCGCTACACACAGAACGGGAGGCACGAATGGTGCAGGATCAATTGGAAGGCGCGGCTCAGAACGTGGTGGGCAAGGTTCAGGATGCAGTCGGCGGGTTGACCGGCGACGCGTCGGTGCAGGCGGAAGGCAAGGCGCGTCAGGCGCTCGGCTCGCTGCAGCAAAGCTACGGCGAGACGCTCGACAACGTGCGCACCGCCGTCATCAATCAGCCGATCAATGGCTTGCTGATCGCGGGCGCGATCGGTTTCCTGCTCGGCGCAATCTGGAATCGTCAGAACTAAGCGCGGCGCGTGCAGAACAAAAACGGCGGTTCGCCTGAACCGCCGTTTTTTTTGGGTTTTTGCAGAACGACGCCAGAAAGACGCTATATGCAGCGCCGCTGCGCCGATAACGCGCCCGCATGCACCGCCGCGCAGCCGACCGCGAGCACGACGCCGACGACGATCATCGCCCCGCTCCCCGCCGCGACGCCCGCGGCCACGACCGAGCACGCGGCGAAGCCATCGAGTATCGACGAAAGCGCGCTCCATGCATCGCCGCCGAGCGCGACCGCCAGTTGCCCGCCGATCAACGCGATCATGCCGCCCACCTCGACCACGGCGACCGGACCCGGCTCCAGACCCGCGACATATGCGAGCAACGCGCACGCGCCCGCACAGGTGAAATGCCAGGGCGCGCCGCCGAGCTTCAGCCGCACGCCGGTTTCACGGAGAAGGATCGACGCCGCCCACGCGCCTGCCGCACCGGCCAGTGCGGCGGCGGGCATGATCGGCGCGTCGGGGGTGGTGGTTCCGGCGAGCAGCGGCAACGCAAGCGCCATCGCCGCGATGGGACCGAGCGGCTGGAACGACCCGCGTATCTTTTCCGACGACACGCCGCGCCCCGCCACCGCCGCACCGCCCACGCCGCCCGCGATTACGAGCGCGACCAGCATCGACATGACAGCGTCCGCGCGTCCGGCCATCGCATAAACGACAATCAGCACCGCGCCCATCGTGGCGATTTCCCACAAGACCCGCCGCCGCGCGGCCGGCAGCGCGCCGCGAGCGCGGATGCCGCGAGCGCGCACACTGCCCGCGCCGTCGCTGCTGGCGCGCAACGCGGCCAGCGCCGCGAGCACGGCCCACACGCACAGCGCACCGCCGAGAGCGTCGAGCATGCTCGCCTCCTTACGCCGCGAGCCGGTTCGTGAGCGTGCCGATTCCCGCGATGGACACGTCCACGCTCGATCCATCCTTGATCGAGCCGACGCCGATCGACGTGCCGCACGCGATCACGTCGCCGGGCATCAGCGTCATGTCCTGCGAGATCAGGCTCACCTGCTCGGCGGGCGTGAAAATCATGTCGTCGAGCGGATAGTTCTGACGTTCCACGCCGTCGAGCGTCGTCACGACGTGCGCGGCGCGCCAGTCGAAACCGGCGACGATAGCGGGACCGAGGCAACTGAAAGTGTCAAAGCCCTTCGAGCGGCACCATTGCGCGAAATTAGGATCTTCCTGAAGCAGTTCGACGGCGGTCACGTCGTTCACGCAGGTGTAGCCGAAGATTGCCGCTTCGGCTTCCTCGACCGACACGTTGCTGCATCGCGCGCCGATCACGATGCCCAGTTCGCCCTCGTAGGCGATCTTGCCGTGATAGCTTTTCGGACGGCGGATCGCTTCGCGCGGTCCGATCACCGACATCGGCGGCTTGATGAGAAAGAGCGGATGCTGCGGCGGCGCTTTGTCGAGTTTCTGCGACAGCGCGTGAAAGTTGTTCCACAGCGCGACGACCTTGGTCGGCTCGCACGGCGCGAGCAGCGTCAGGGTATCGAATGCAGACGTTTCGCCGGTCGGCTTGGGATGCTCGAAAAGCGAGCCGTCGTAATGGGCCACGCGCTGCGTGGTTTCATCGAGCGCGCCGAAGCCGATACGGCCTTCGGCGTCGCGAAAGCGGATCCAGGTAGTCACGGAAATATCCTTGAGAAGGCCACCGCCGCGTCGGTTTCGAGCGGCGGCGGCAGACAGGTTCAGCGCGAGTTTCAGCGCGTCAGATCGCGCCGAGGCTCTTGAGCGTGGCGATCTGGTCCGGCGTATAGCCGAGTTCCGCCATCACTTCGTCCGTGTGTTCGCCGAGCAGCGGCGAGCGCGTGACGTCCGTCGGGCTGTCGGAGAGTTTGATCGGATTACCGACCGTCAGATATTTGCCGCGCACCGGGTGATCCACCTCCACGATCGTGCCGGTCTTGCGCAGCGATTCGTCCTCGGCGATCTCCTTCATCGAGAGAATCGGACCGCACGGAATATCGCGCTTATTGAGGATTTCCATCGCCTGGAACTTGGTCTTCGACATCGTCCAGCGCTCGATCTCCGCGAAAATGTCCTTCAGATGCGGCAAACGCGCGGCGGGCGTCTTGTAATCGTCGTGATCGATCCACTCCTCGCGGCCGATCACCTTGCAGATTTCGCCCCACACCGGCGCCTGCGTGATGAAGTAGATATACGCATTCGGATCCGTCTCCCAGCCTTTGCACTTCAGAATCCAGCCCGGCTGGCCGCCGCCCGACGCATTGCCCGCGCGCGGCACCGCGTCGCCGAATTCGCCGTTCGGAAATTGCGGATATTCCTTCATCACGCCGGTGCGTTCGAGCCGCTGCTGATCGCGCAGTTTCACGCGGCAGAGGTTGAGCACGCCATCCTGCATGGCCGCGAGCACTTTCTGGCCGCGCCCGGTCGTCTTCCTCTGATACAGCGCCGCGACGATCCCGAGCGCGAGATGCAGCCCCGTGCCGGAATCGCCGATCTGCGCGCCGGAAACCACCGGCGGGCCGTCGTCGAAGCCGGTCGTCGAGGCCGCGCCGCCCGCGCACTGCGCCACGTTCTCGTAGACCTTGCAGTCCTCATACGGGCCGGGGCCGAAGCCTTTGACCGACGCCACGATCATCTTCGGATTCAGCTCCTGGATGCGCTCCCACGTAAAGCCCATGCGGTCGAGCGCGCCCGGCGCGAAATTCTCGACCAGCACGTCGCATTGTTTCACCAGCGCCTCCAGAACCTTTTTGCCTTCGGGGTTCTTGGTGTCGATGGTGATCGAACGCTTGTTGTGGTTCAGCATCGTGAAATAAAGGCTGTCGGCGTCGGGGATATCGCGCAACTGATCCCGCGTGATATCGCCCGCGCCCGCGCGCTCGACCTTGATGACGTCCGCGCCGAACCACGCGAGCAACTGCGTACAGGTCGGTCCGGACTGGACGTGCGTGAAATCGAGGATGCGCACTCCATCCAGTGCTTTGCTCATGGCTGTCTCCCTTGCCTGTCGGTCGTTGCCTTCGGCTTTCTAGTCCGCTTACTTGTACATCGTCTGCGCCATGGTTCCGGGCGCGTAGACCGACGGATCGACCCAGATATTGATGACCGCGCTCTTACGCGTTTTCTGCACGGATTCGCGAGCACGTTGCAACGCGCCGGCGATCATCGACGGATCGCGCACTTCCTCGCCGTAACCGCCGAGCATTTCCGCGAACTTGCCGTAAGGCACATCCGACAGCAGATTGCCGACGTTGCCGCGCTCGTCGCCGTACTTCGCCAACTGGCCGTAGCGAATCTGGTTCATCGCCGAGTTATTGCCGATCACCGCGATGTACGGCACGCCGAAGCGGTTCGCCGTTTCCATGTCGAAGGACGTCATGCTGAACGCGCCGTCGCCGTAGTAGCAGAGCACTTCTTTTTCCGGATTCGCCAAGCCCGCCGCCACTGCGAAACCCGTGCCGACACCCAACGAACCGAGCGCGCCCGGGTCCATCCACTGCCCCGGACGACGCGGCCGCACGGCTTGCGCGGAGATCGTCACGACGTCGCCGCCGTCGCCGATGTAGATCGTGTCGTCGGCGAGGAATTCGTTGATTTCGTAAGCCACGCGATACGGATGAATCGGGCTGCTGTCGGACTTGAACAGCGGCATCAGCTTGGCGGTTGCGACTTCTTCGGCGGCGGACAAATCGCGCATCCACGATTGACGCGCCTGGCGCTTGTCGTTCTTCAGACGGCTGTTGGCGGCATTCAACACCGCGCCGAGAATCGCGCCCGGATCGCCGACGAGGCCCAGATCGATATCGCGATTCTTGCCGACCGTGCGGTAATCCATGTCGATCTGCACCAGCTTCAAGTCCTTGCTGATGCGCTTGCCGTAGCCCATCCGGAAGTCGAACGGCGTCCCGACGATCACGATCACATCGGCCTTGGCAAAGGCTTGCGAGCGCGTGCGGTCGAAGTGGTGCGGATCGCCCGGCGGCAGCAAACCGCGGCTCGCGCCATAGAAATAGCCGGGGATATCGAGCCCGCGCAGCAACGCGATCGCTTCTTCGTGACCGCGCGCGGTCCAGACTTGCTGGCCGAAGAGAATCGCCGGACGTTCGGCGTTCACCAGCAGATCGGCCAGCGCTTCGATCGCCTGCGGATCGCCGATCGATTTGGTCGACGCGCGATAACGGCCCGGCTGCGGAATGACCGCCTTGGACTCGTCGATTTCACGGTCGAGCACGTCGCGCGGGATCTCGAGGTAAGCCGGACCGGGCGCGCCGTTGAAGGCTTCGCGCGCGGCCAGCGAGATCATGTCGGCGATGCGTTCGGTGGACGGGATGTTGGCCGAGAACTTGGTGATCGGCGCCATCATGTCGACGTGCGGCAGGTCTTGCAGCGAACCCATCTTGTGTTGCGTGAGCGCGCCCTGGCCGCCGATATGGATGATCGGGCTTTCCGAGCGGAAAGCCGTGGCGACGCCGGTGACCGCATTCGTGCAGCCGGGGCCGGCGGTAGTGACAACGCAGCCGAGCTTGCCGGTCTGGCGGGCGTAGCCGTCGGCGGCGTGGGCGGCGACTTGCTCGTGACGGAAGTCGATGATGCGGATGCCTTCATCGACGCAGCCGTCGTAGATATCGATGATGTGGCCGCCGCACAGCGTGAAGATGGTATCGACGCCTTCGTTCTTAAGGGCACGGGCGACCAGATGGCCGCCCGAGACGATGCCGGCGCCGCGGGATTTCTGCTTCAGGGTGTCGTCGGCCGTGGTGCTTCCGTGGGCGGCACTCTGGTCGACGGGGGGGCGGCTGCTGACGACTTCGGACATGGTGTCTCCTCCTCGATGGGGGTTGTATGAGGCATCCCGTGACGTGTCTCGCCGTCCGGTAGCTGTGATATACAATATTCCGAACACAGTATTAGTCAAGAGTATTTGAGATAAGGAAACCCTGTAGTGCAGTGCAGCATCCTATTTTTCCCGCTGAAATCTACGCTCCTCTGAAAGTTTTGTTGCGCTGCAACGTCGCTCAACTCGCCTTTAACATCAGCTAAAAATCCGCTTAATTCAACAATTCTGACCCATGTAAAACCTGATTTCGCTCGTTCAGATATGTGATATATCATATTTCAGCGCGTATTTTGGGATGTCCGCCGCGCGCACTATTCCCGTCAGAGGATCAGGAGACGGCATGAACATTCACGAATATCAGGCGAAGGCGCTGCTTCGCGAGGACGGCGTGGCCGTACCCGAAGGGCGTGTCGCCTTTTCGCCAGAGGAAGCGGCCGAAGCGGCGCGCACGCTCGGCGGCCCGGTCTGGGTGCTGAAGTCGCAGATTCACGCCGGAGGCCGGGGCGCCGGGCGCTTCACCAGCGACCCGGACGGAAAAGGCGGCGATCCGGTGAACGGCACGAATTTCATCGACTGCCTGGCGCTGTTTCTCGCCGACGACGCCACCGAAGGCATCATCATGATCGGCGAAATTGGGGGATCGGCGGAGGAAGAAGCGGCCGCGTTCCCGCGCGACGCGGGGACGAAAAAGCCGGTGGTCGGCTTTATCGCCGGGACGACGGCGCCGCCGGGAAGGCGCATGGGCCACGCGGGTGCGATCATTTCCGGCGGATCGGGCACGGCGAGCGCGAAGATCGACGCGATGAAAGCGGCGGGCATTCACGTCGCGGCGTCGCCTGCCGCGCTCGGCGAAACGATGCTGCACGCGCTGCGGTAAACGTTATGCGCATAAAAAAGCCGTCCGGGTCGCGGACGGCTTTTCCAAACTCAACTCGGGTTCAAACGCTCAATCGAGAAAATCGCAGTTCGCCTCGACGAAAGCCGCGAGATCCAGCGAATGTTGCCGCACAAGCCTTTCGACCAGTTCGGTATCGCGCTTTTCCAGCGCCTCGATAATCCGCATGTGATCGACGATCGAGCGCGACGCGCGGTCGCTCTGCGAAATCGTCATTTTGCGGATTGCGCGGACGTGCACGAAGATGTTCTTGATCGTGTCGAAAATAATCTGCGATTTCGCCAGTTGCACGATGGACTGGTGAAACGCGATATTCGCCTCCGAATACTCTTCGATATGCTCGGCGGGCGTCGTATCGCGGAAATTGTCGAACATATGACGCAACGCGGCGATTTCCGCGTCGCTTGCGCGCTGGGTGGCGAGGCGCGCGGCCATGCTTTCGAGCGCCGCCCACATATGAATCATTTCGACGATTTCACGCTTCGTCTTGCGCAATATGTACACGCCCCGGCGCGGCACGGTGCGCAGAAAACCTTCCTGCTCCAGCAGCGTCATCGCTTCGCGGATAGGCGTGCGGCTGACGCCGAGCGCTTCCGTCAGTTCTTTTTCATCGAGCCGGATTTCCTCGCGCGAGCGATAAATATCCGCCTCGGCGATCGCCTGCCGCAGCTTCGCGTACGCCTGATCGCGCAGCGAAACCGTGGCATTGATCGGTTCCAGCGAGAGCGTCAGCCCATTCGGACGGACGTCGGGACTATCTACAGACTGAGTTTCAGATGGCATTGATGGATTGATTTCCGAAGTTCGGCTGGCCGCTCGGCACGCGCTTGCCCGAACCGCCATTTTGATCGTCCGCCGCCAATCCGGCAAACCGACCGTGATCCTGTGCGCGCTGCAGCATGTCCTGCGGCACAGCCGACGCAATCATAAACGTAACGCCCACGCCAGCGCCCACCAACGCGATGCCCAACACGACCAATAATGCGATGCTCATTTCCGGCTCCAAGAATTCGTTCAAGAGCCTCTAGTATATGTTGCGTCGCAACAGTACGCAACATATTTTGCATCTTGTATATCAGAAACAACGTGGGCATCGCAAAAACTCAGTTTAGGCGGCTTTTTGGGTTTCTGTCGATTGTGGTGCGTGCGCCGTGGCTTGATTGACGCCCTCGCGCAGTTTGATCAGGCCCAGCACCGCATCGATCATCGGCGTATCGACCTTCACCAGCCGGCCGATTTCCTGCACGACGGTGACAATCGGGTCGATTTCCATCGGCCGCCCTGCTTCGCAGTCCATCAGCATCGACGTCTTGTGCGCACCCACCGCGCCCGCGCCATTGATCCGCTTTTCCACATCGACGCGGAAATGCACGCCGATCCGATCTGCGATGGCCTTGGCTTCCAGCATCATGGTTTTCGACAGCGCGCGCACGGCCGGGTCGCTGGTCAGTACGTCGAGCGTCGCGCCGGTCAGCGCGCTGATCGGGTTGAAACACAGGTTGCCCCAGAGCTTCAGCCAGATTTCGTCGCGGATGTTGTCGCGCATCGGCGCTTCCATGTCGCCCGCCGCCATGATGTCGTGGAACGCCTGCAGACGCGGCGTGATCTGGCCGTTCGGCTCGCCGATCGGAAATTTCTTGCCGTACACATGATGAATCACGCCCGGTTCGGCGATCACGGCCGCCGGGTTCAGCACGCAGCCGATCGCGCGTTCCGGCCCGAGCAGATTCCACTGCTTGCCGCCTGGATCGACGCTTTGCAGCGTCGTGCCCGCGAGCGCGCCGCCATGCTGATGAAAATACCAGTAAGGCAGGCCGTTCACCGCGGTGACGATCGCGGTATCGGGACCGAGCAGCGGCAAGATTTGATCGACGATTCCCGGCACCGAATGCGCCTTCAACGCGATGATCACGTAGTCTTGCGGCCCAAGTTCGGCCGGATTATTCGTACACCGGACCTTGACGGTGTGCTCCTCCCCGTCGATTTGCAGCCTGACGCCGTTCGCCTGCATCGCGGCCAGATGCGGCCCGCGCGCGACGAAACTCACTTCCGCGCCCGCCCGAGCGAGCTGCGCGCCCATGTACCCGCCGATGGCACCGGCGCCGTAAACGCAGATCTTCATGGTTGTCTCCTGAAGGGATTTATAAGCTTCTGATATACAACATACTACATTCAGCATTGCCCCATAACAAGGCGGATTACCCTTGTAAAGGCGAGCGAAAAACCGTGGTCGAGGCAGCGTTGCGCCTTGTCCCGCGGGGCTTTTAAGGGAGTATGGAATTCAGGCTTCGACGGATCGGAGCGCTTTTGTGCGCGCGGTCGGATTCACCTGCGAAGCCGCCAGCAAATGCGCCCATAGCGCCGCCGCGCCAGGCTTCATCGTGCGGCCGCGAGGGCGCACGATCATCACGGTCGCATCGACGCGCGGCAAAATCGGCACATGCGTGAGCCGCCCGTCCGCCGAATCGCGGCACGCGTGGTCCGGCATCACGCCGATCCCCATTCCCGCCGCGACCATCCGCGCGACCGCCGATGCTTGCGCCAGCCGCTGACGCACCACGCCCGCCACTTCGTGCAGCGCAAGCGCCTGTTCGATCGCGGCGTGCGTGCCGGTGTCGTCGTCGAGAAAAAGGAGCGGCGTCGTGCGCAGTTCGCGCCAGGCGATCGCCGCACGTCCCGCCAGCGCATGACGCGCCGGCAACAGTGCACAGAGGGAATCCGTATGCAGCGCCTCGGCTGCGAGTTCGTCGAGGGAACCGGCGTCTACTACCACGCCGAGGTCCACTTCGCCCGAGCGCACGAGATCGAGCACGACGCTTTGCGGTTTATCGGTGAGTGCCACCGAAATGTCGGGATGACTCGCGCCGAACGACGCGAGCCAATCCGGCAGCAAGCTCGCCGTCACGCTCGAACTGCTCGCGAGCCGTACGACGCCGATCGCGCTTGCATCGCCGCGATCCGGCCGCAACGTCGCTTCGAGTTCTTCGAGCAGCGGCGCGACGCGGGCGAGCAACTTGCGTCCGGTTTCGGTGAGCGTGACCTGACGCGTGGTGCGATCGAAAAGCCGCAGCGCGATTTCGTATTCGAGTTCGCGAATGCCCCGGCTCACCGCCGACTGCGTGATGCCGAACTCGTCGCCCGCGCGGGTGAAACTCCGATGCCGCGCGAGCGTGACGAACAACCGCAATTGATGCAGGGACACATTCACGGCATGCGCGGCATCGGCGCGCTCACGCATGTCGCGCCCTCATTGCGCCGACTTGCGCGGCGGTTCGGTCCAGCCGGGCGAGCGGAACCCGCCTTCGAGCGACGCCGATTCGGCCACCGTATTCTCGATCCAGCGCTTTCTCATCGGCGCGAGGACGAATTTCGCGCAGAGTCCGGCGGTGATCGAGATCACCGCCGCCGCGATGAACACCGCATTCCACGAGCCGATGGCCGATAGCACGGAGGCAAGCGGCACCAGCATCGAAGCCGTGCCCTTCGCGGTGTACAGCGTGCCCGCGTTGGCTGCCGCGTACTTGCTGCCGAAGGTATCGGCGCAGGTCGCCGGGAAAATCGAGAAGATTTCGCCCCAGCAGAGGAAGGTCATCGCCGCGAAGAAAATGAACGCGTACGGGTTGTGACCGAACTCCATCAGCCCGAGCAGCGCGAGCCCTTCACCGATAAAGATGAAAAACATCGTGTTTTCGCGGCCGATCTTGTCGGAGATGAAGCCGCACAGCGGACGCGTGAAGCCGTTGCAGAGGTTATCGATGGAAAGCGCCATCGTGAGCAGCGGCAGCGTGACGCCGAGCAAGCTGACCGGCATTTTGGCGAAGCCGTATTCCTTTGCGATCGGCCCGAGCTGCGCGGTAGCGATCACGCCGCCCGCCGCGACGAACACGAACATCATGTACATCACCCAGAAGAGCGGCGAACGCACCATCTGCCCGGTCGTATAGTCGATTTTCGTCGCGACGACGCGTTTTGCGCCCGCCACGGCTGCAGGCGGATTCGGACGCACCAGCAGCAACGCGAGCAGGAAGATGCAGACGCCCTGGAAAATGCCGAAGAACATGAACGCGTGTTCGTAGCCAGCACTCTGGATCATGTTCGAGATCGGAATGACCGTCACCGCCGCGCCCGCGCCGAAGCCGGCCGCCGTGAGGCCCGCCGCCAGGCCGCGCTTGTCCGGAAACCACTTGAGCGCCGTGCCGACGCAAGTGCCGTAGACGCAACCCGCGCCCACGCCCGCTACGACCGCCGCAATATAAAGATGCACGAGACTGGTCGCGTGGGCGTCGATGATCCAGCCGAGCGCCGCGCAAATCGAGCCGCCGATCACGACCGGACGCGGGCCAAATTTATCGACGAGCCAGCCTTCCACCGGCACGAGCCACGTTTCAGTCACGATGAAGATGGTGAACGCGGTCTGGATCGCCGCCTGGCCCCAGTGATGTTTCGCGTCCATCGGGACCACGAACAGCGTCCACGCATATTGAAGATTGGCGACGAGGCCCATGCATACGATGCCGACCGCCAGTTGGATCCATCTGTTGTGGTGCCGGCCGAGCGGTTGCCCGGACGCGACCGCGCCTGCGTTTGCCATGTCAGTCTCCGTTTTGAGTATTCAGCGCTCGTTCGGCGCTTGATCTACGGCGAAATTACCCGCGCTTTTTTTAGGCGCGGGTGCGAGAGCGGTCGGTCAGGGAACATGCTCGAACTTGATATGGATGAACCGTGCAACGCGGGCCGGCATTGCATGGCGCAAGCAGAAAGAATGGATTTCCATACGGGGCGATTTAAGAATCATTTTTAAACGATCCCCGACATCCGATTAAAAGCGGTAAAGGGTTAACGATAAGGCGACATCGTGCTGAGGCTTATGCAGCATGGCGCCGACACACGATGAACGCCGTTCGGCTTACAACAATTGCAGACCGTGAAAGCATCGTGCGTCACAAAAACGATTAAGGAAAATTAGAAAAAATTATTGTATAAGTTAAGGATCGTGAATGGATCGAGGGTATTGCCATGATGCGTAACGCCACGCTGCGACAGCTGAAGATCTTCGAAACCGTCGCGCGGCGCCTTAGTTTTTCACGTGCGGCCGAAGAGCTTTACCTGACGCAACCGGCCGTTTCCACGCAGGTAAAACAGCTTGAGGAACACGCCGGGTTGCCGCTTTTCGAGCAACTCGGCAAGCGCATCTACCTGACGCCCGCGGGCGACGAAATGCTGCACTACAGCCGCGCGATCCTCGAACAGTTCCGCGAAGCCGACGACGCGATGGCGCGCCTGAAAGGCATTTCGGGCGGCACGCTGAATATCGCGGTCATCAGCGCGGGCGATTATTTCTTTCCGCGCCTGCTCGCCGCCTTCACCAAACGCAATTCCGACGTCCGCCTGAACCTCGCCGTGCATAACCGCGAGGAATTGCTGCATCAATTGACGGATAACCTCACCGACCTCGCGATCATGGTTCGTCCGCCCAAGGACATGGACACGGCCAACGTGTCATTCGCGCCGCATCCGTATGTGATCGTGGCGCCGCCGGATCATCCGCTGGTCGGGCGCAAGAACATTCCGCTGGAATTACTCGCCGACGAAGCGTTCATCGTCCGCGAGAAAGGCTCGGACACCTGGAATTCGATGGAAGAAGGTTTCGCCGGGCGGCTGCCGAACATGAAAGTCGCGATGGAAATCACCAGCACGGAGACGATCAAGCAGGCGGTGATCGCGGGCATGGGCGTGAGTTTTCTGTCGGCGCACACCATCGCGATGGAGTTGCAGCTTGGGCGGCTCGCCGTGCTCGACGTCGAAGGCTTCCCGGTCATGCTCAACTGGTACGTCGTGCATCGAAACAACAAGCGCTTGCCGCCGGTGGCGGTCGCGTTCAAGGAATTTTTGATCGAGGAAGGTGCAGCGCAGATCGCCGAGATCACCCATATTGGTGAAAAAACCGGCAACGTCAATTCATAAAGTTTTAGTTATCGTTATTCGAAATAACTTTAACTATCGTATATGGATTGAAATTCCTATCCTGAATTTAAGCCAGACGGCCAAACCAGGAGACGATGATGATCCACTCGAACTACGGCGACGACCGCGAAATCCAGGCGCAACTCTGCGCGTACAACAGTGCATTCGAAGAGCTGGATCTGATGTTCCGCTGGGATGCCGACACCTTCCGCTCGCTCGCGACCGCCGATAGCGACCACGCGCGCATCGCGCAGTACATCGGCTCGCATTGCCCGCATCTGCTCAAGGCGTACAGCGCGGAATTCCTCTGCGAAGCGATCGTCGAGAAGAAGAACGCGTATTACGACGCCTGCCGCGCGAATACCGTTCAATATCAGGACAGCACGCACCGCGCGAAACTCTGGCGCGCCCGCAACGACCAGATGCTCGGCGCGACGGCAGGCGTTTGATCGGGCGGGTTTAAATTCGAGTCCACGGCGGCCCGGTTTTCCGGGCCACCTTTTGCATTGCAAAGCAAAAGCTTCTTACCGTGTTTATCAGGCTTAGCTTATGGTTCAAGGCGCAAATCGGGATTTTGCGCACATAAATCTGCGATCCACTCGCTCACCACGCGCACACGCGACGTGATATTCCGGCTGTGCGGATAAAGAATCGAGAGCGGCGTCGGCAGGCTGTAGTGCGAGGTCAATATCTCGACCAGCGCGCCCTGCTCGATCAGCGGCGCGACCATGAAGCGCGGCGGCTGGATCACGCCGATCCCATGCACGCCCGCGTTCACATAGGCTTCGCCGTCGTTCACGGACAGCACGCCGTCGAGCGGCACTTCCACGGTTTGACCGTCGAGTTGAAACTCGGGCGTCAGTTGCTTGCCGCTGCGCGCCATGAAGTAATTGACCGCGCGATGCTGGCGCAGCGCATCGAGCGTCTGCGGCGTGCCGTATTTTTCGAGATAGGACGGCGCGGCGCAGGTCGTCACTTTCGCCAGCCCGACCCGGCGCGCGACGAGGCTCGAATCTTCCAGCGAGCCGAGCCGGAGCACACAATCGACACCATCTTCGATCAAATCGATCATGCGGTCCGCGAGTCCCATCCGGATCGCGATGCCCGGATAGCGCGCGTAGAAATCCGGCAGCGCGGGCAACAAAATTTTGCCGACACTGCCCGACGTATCCAGGCGCACGAGTCCGGTCGGATCGCGCCGTTTGGCGGAGAGCGTCGATTCGGCATCGCTGATTTCTTCGAGGATGCGCACGCAGCGTTCGTAATAGAGCGCGCCGTCGTCGGTCACGCTGACACGCCGCGTGGTGCGGTTCAGAAGCCGCACGCCGACATACAACTCCAGCGCCTGGATGATGTTGCTCACCGACGCTCTCGGCAATTGCAAGAGGTCCGCGGTCTTGGAAAAACTGCTGTTTTCGACGACGCGCGTGAACACTTCCATAGCCTGCAGGCGATCCATGCGCACCTCGCTCGTCTCATGTTCTCGTGAACATGATAGTGGAGGCGGATGGGAAAGGCTGCGGAGGGAGAAACGCTGGTGGGCCGGGTGGGATTCGAACCCACTGTCGGTCGATTATGAGTCGACAGCTTATACCAATTAAGCTTCCGGCCCTTTTGAGGACTTTTAGTACCGCCGAAACAAACGCGCCGCCAGAAGGCGCGCCGCATCGGGGTTTGCGAGTTTGCCTTGAAACCCGCTGCAAAACAAGCGGGGCGGACCGTTTTACCGATCCGCCCCGCTTAAGTGCTACTAATAACGCTAAATCACCGCGATCAATTCCCTTCGAGGAAGGACTTGAGCTTGTCCGACCGGCTCGGATGACGGAGCTTGCGCAACGCCTTCGCCTCGATCTGACGAATCCGCTCGCGCGTCACGTCGAACTGCTTGCCAACTTCTTCGAGCGTGTGATCCGTGCTCATTTCGATCCCGAAACGCATGCGCAGCACCTTCGCTTCACGCGGCGTCAGCGAGTCGAGCACGTCCTTCACCACATCGCGCATGCTGGCGTGCAGCGCAGCGTCGGCCGGGGCGACCGTGTTCGTGTCTTCGATAAAATCGCCGAGATGCGAATCGTCGTCGTCACCGATCGGCGTTTCCATCGAGATCGGCTCTTTCGCGATCTTCATGATCTTGCGGATCTTGTCTTCCGGCATCTCCATCTTCTCAGCCAACGTCGCCGGATCGGGCTCAAGACCGGTTTCCTGCAAAATCTGCCGCGAAATACGGTTCATCTTGTTGATCGTTTCGATCATGTGAACCGGAATCCGGATGGTGCGCGCCTGGTCGGCGATGGAACGCGTAATGGCCTGACGAATCCACCACGTCGCATACGTCGAAAACTTGTAGCCGCGACGATATTCGAACTTGTCCACCGCTTTCATCAGGCCGATATTGCCTTCCTGAATCAGGTCGAGGAACTGCAGCCCGCGATTCGTGTACTTCTTCGCGATAGAAATAACGAGTCGCAAGTTCGCTTCCGTCATTTCGCGCTTCGCCTGACGCGCTTTCAGTTCACCCGCCGCCATCTGACGGTTGGTTTCCTTCAGGTCCTTCAACGGCAAAACCACGCGCGCCTGCAGGTCGAGAAGACGTTGCTGCTGCTCGCGGATCGCCGGAATATTGCGCTCCAGAATCGCGCTGTAGCCGTGACCTTCGCCGACAACCTTCTCCGACCACTCCAGATCCGTCTCGTTACCCGGGAAACGCGTGATGAATTCCGAGCGCGGCATGCCGCACTTGTCGACCACCGTGTGCAGAATCTGACGTTCCACCTGACGCACTTCGTCCACTTGCGCGCGCAGCGTGTCGCACAGGCGCTCGACGGTCCGCGCGGTGAAGCGAATCGACATCAGTTCCGTCTGAATGGCTTCCTGCGCCTTCAGATAAGCCTTCGACTTGTAGCCTTCCTTCTCGTAGGCGCGGCGCATCTTGTCGAACCATTCGCTGATGAGCGAGAACTTTTCGAGCGACGCGCGCTTGAGCGCTTCGAGCTGGGCCGCATTGGCATTCGCCTGCGCCGTGCTTTCGTCCTCTTCTTCCTCGTCCTCGTTCGCTTCGTCCGTGGTTTCTTCTTCCTCGCTCTCGATCGCTTCCGCTTCCTGCTCGGAGAAACCGTCGGCATCGGCCGCGTTCGGGTCGATCAGGCCGTC
This sequence comes from Caballeronia sp. SL1002, assembly GCF_057814995.1. Taxonomy (NCBI): domain Bacteria; kingdom Pseudomonadati; phylum Pseudomonadota; class Betaproteobacteria; order Burkholderiales; family Burkholderiaceae; genus Caballeronia; species Caballeronia sp. SL1002. Next base: position 966,887 of record NZ_JBYMUW010000005.1, read on the forward strand.
CACCAGTTCATCGACGCGCGTTTCCTCGTTCTGCACGCGCTCCGCCATCGCGAGAATGTCCGCGATGGTGGTCGGGCAGGCGGAAATGGCCATGACCATGTGCTTCAGGCCATCTTCGATCCGCTTCGCGATCTCGATTTCGCCTTCGCGCGTGAGCAACTCGACCGTGCCCATTTCGCGCATGTACATGCGGACCGGGTCGGTCGTGCGGCCGAATTCGGAATCGACGGTGGAGAGCGCGACTTCGGCCTCTTCCTCGACTTCGTCGTCCGACGATGCGGCCGGCGCGTTGTCGTTCAGCAACAGCGTTTCAGCGTCGGGCGCCTGCTCGTAGACGGCCACGCCCATGTCATTGAACGTGCTGATGATGCCTTCGATCGCCTCCGTTTCCGTGAAGTTATCGGGCAGGTGATCGTTGATTTCCGCGTAGGTCAGGAAGCCGCGCTCCTTGCCGAGCTTGATCAGCGCGCGCAGTTTCGCGCGGCGCTCCTCGAGCTCTTCGAGCGTGCCGGGGGCGGCGGAGGCGAACGCGTCTTTCAGCAGCGCTTTTTCCTTCGCGCGGCGATCGCGGGCCTTGGCCTTTTCGACCTTGGCCGTCGGAGCGGCGGCGACGGGTTCCGCGTTCTGCGTTGCTTCGTCGTCGACGGGTACTTCGTTCAGCTTTTTCGTCATGGAGTTCGCCGTACCGGCTTTAGTCTCGACTCGCGGCTGCTGGACGGCAGCCGATGGAACCGTGGATGCTGAATGTGCGCGCGCTGCTTCGTCCTGCGTGCCCTGCTTCGGGTCGTATCTCGGGTCGTTCGTACTGTCGCTCATCACGTCATCCATACGATTTCGACCCTCGATAGCAGCCGCCTCCCTAACGCTCGCCTGCTCGTCCGTCTGCGCGTGGCCGGGCTTGCCCGGCGGTTTGACGGTTCGCCCCGGAGGCGGAACCGTCGCTTTTGCACTGCGCACCGTCGACGAAGCGAGCGTTTTTATCCTCGTACCCGGCGCCGCTCTGGCTCTCGACACTCCGGGGGAAGAAGCTGAAACAGTCTGGGCCACTGCCCGTTTCGGCCCATCCGAGCCGTGGTCTGCCGCTTTCTTCCCGCTAGTGTTTTTTGCCATGCGTCTTCACCTGTCGCCTTTTGCCTAATTTCACACGACGGATCGTTTGCCAGGACTACAAAAGACTACAAAGTCCCGGAATCGACCGTCACCGCGCGAACAAACGCTGTACAAGAAAAACAAACTCGAAAAACAACTTGCTGAAAACCTTTAATTGTAGCATGCCGGCCTTACCACGATTTCAGCTATCCCGGCTCACTACCCGCGCCGCCTTTATCTGCGCAGCTTTCGCAGATAAATCGGTAAATTCCGCGATTTCTTCCGGCGTCAGCGCCGATTGCCGCGCCAATTCATCCAGCCGCGCGCGATAACTGTCGTGCCGAAGCTTGACTACCGTCGCCGCAAGCTCCTCCGCGAGCAGTTTCTTCTGCTCTTCAACGCGTTCCGACGCACTTTCGTCTGCCGGATCACGCATCAGGAGATCGCGCACATTTTCATCATAGGCGAGAATTTCCTGGAAGATATCCTCGTAAGTGGGGGCGTTCGCGGCATTTCGCAACAGCACCGAGAGGATTTCGAATTCCGCGCCCTCGCCTAGTTCGCGCGCAAAGCCGACCACTTCGCTGAACAACTCGCCATGCTCCGTCATGGTCACGAGCGTCTGTTCGCTGTCGTGATCGAGACGGGCGGCGATCGCCGGATACATCACGAGATTGCGCAGCGCGCGTTGCTCCTTGCCGGTCACGCGCCGGCGCTCGCTCTTCGGCACCGCCTTGCGGGCGACCGCCGCCGCGCGCGAATCGATATCGCACAGCGCCGCGATCTCGCCAAACGGCGTATCCAGCCGATCCGCCAGCATGTGCAAAATCTGCACGCGCAGTGCGTTGGCCGGCAGCGCCTGCAGCAGCGGCTTTGCGTCGAACAGCGCCTTCGCGCGGCCTTCCGGCTGATCCAGCTCCTTGTCGTTCAGCACTTCGTTCAGCAAAAACTGCGACAACGGCATCGCGCGATCGACCTGCTCGCCGAAACCATCGGTGCCGAACTCGCGCACGTAGCTGTCCGGATCGTGCTCTTTCGGCAGGAACAGAAAGCGGATCGTGCGGTTATCGGCGGCGTGCGGCAGACACGCATCGAGCGCGCGTCGGGCGGCGCGCCGGCCGGCCGAATCGCCGTCGAAACTGAAGATGACAGTATCGGTCTGACGGAACAGCTTCTGCACATGCACGGGCGTACAGGCCGTGCCGAGCGTCGCCACGGCGTTCGCGAAGCCGAGCTGCGCCAGCGCGACGACATCCATATACCCTTCGACGACCAGCGCATAACCCAGTTCGCGAATCGCGAGACGCGCCTCGAACAAGCCGTACAACTCGCTGCCCTTGCTAAATAGAGGCGTTTCCGGCGAATTCAAATACTTCGGCTCGCCGCTATCCAGAATGCGTCCGCCGAAGCCGATCACGCTGCCTTTTACATTGCGGATCGGGAACATGACGCGTTCGCGGAAGCGGTCGTAGCGCCGCGCCTGACCTTGCGAATCGCTCTTTTCGCTGACGATCACGAGTCCCGCCTCGACCAGATTGTCGTTGCGGTAATCGGGAAAGGCGGTTTCGAGGTTCTGCCAGCCGTCCGGCGCATAGCCGAGACCGAAACGTTGCGCGATCTCGCCAGTCAGCCCGCGCTTTTTAAGATACGCGATCGCATTCGGCGCGCCACGCAACTGCTTGCGATAAAAATCGCTGGCGGTCTGCATGACTTCGGTCAACGCGACGCTCACCGCCTTGCTCGGCGAAGGGGAAAAACCTTCGCCACCGCCGCGGAAATTCGACGGTTCCTGCGGCACCGTGAGGCCGCAGCTTTGCGCGAGTTCCTGGACGGCCTCGGGGAACGTCAGGCCGGTGTGTTCCATGAGAAAGCTGATGGCCGTGCCGTGCGCGCCGCAGCCGAAGCAGTGATAGAACTGCTTGGTCGGGCTCACGGTAAACGACGGGCTTTTCTCGTTATGGAACGGGCACAAGCCCATGAAATTCGCGCCGCCCTTTTTCAACTGGACGAAGCGGCCCACCACGTCGACGATATCGACGCGGTTGAGCAGGTCCTGAAGAAACGAGTGCGGGATCAATGCTTTGCGGGCGGAGCGACGTTATTTCGACAACGCGGTCTTCACCAGCGCCGACACCGCCGTCATGTCCGCGCGGCCGGCGAGCTTCGGCTTGAGCATGCCCATCACCTTGCCCATGTCCTGCGGGCCGGCAGCGCCGGTCGCGGCGACCGCGGCCTGCACTTCGGCGGCGATATCGTCCGCCGACAATTGCTCCGGCATATACCCGGCGAGCACGACGAGCTCGGCCTGTTCCTTCGCGACGAGATCGTCGCGGCCAGCCGCCTGGAACTGGCTGATCGAGTCCTTGCGCTGCTTGATCATTTTGTCGATGACGCCCGTGATGGCGGCGTCGTCGAGCGTAATGCGCTCGTCCACCTCGCGCTGCTTGATCGCGGCGAGCAGCAGCCGGACCGTGCCGAGGCGCTCGGTTTCACGGGCACGCATGGCCGCTTTCATGTCGTCGCTGATCTGGTCCTTGAGGCTCATCGTTCACCTGGTGCAAATGCAATTAGAAAATAAAGATAAATCTAACCGCCGTCACGCGCGTAGCGGCGGCGCCGCTAAAGCAAAAACCCGCTTGCGGATCCATCCTCAAGCGGGGCCGTGACCACGGTCGGACTGCTCGCCCGCTCATCCGAAAACCTGTTCCGATGCCGCGAACGTGAGTAGCATTTTTGAAACCGACTTGGATAAAGACGTTCCGCGCGCCGCCGTATTTACCACGGCATCGAAACGCTTATCAACCACCCAGTATAGCAGGTGAAATTGCCGATTTCGAGATTCGCGCCGCTGCCAAACGGTGCACGTTGTCGGCCGCAAACCCTTGCTGGATATGGCGCAGTTCGCATCAATCTGGCGCTGCCGGCGGAATTTCGCGAGCGAACTCGGCTGCGGCGAGTCCCGCCGCGACACCCGACGCCCACGCCCACTGAAAGTTGTATCCGCCAAGCCACCCAGTCACATCGACCGACTCGCCGATGAAATAGAGACCCGGCACGCGCGCGCTCATCATCGTGGTGGAGGAAAGCTCGCGCGTGTCCACGCCGCCGCGCGTTACTTCGGCTTTGCGATAACCCTCGGTGCCGTCGGGCGTGAGCGTCCAGCGCGACAGCGATTCGCCGAGCGTTTTTAGCGTGCGGTCCGGCAGATCGGCAAGACGTGCGTCGGATGCGACGCGCTGCACGTCGAGCCACGTTTGCGCGAGCCTCGCGGGCACGCGCTCGGCCAGAAAATTGCCGATCTGCCGCTTCGATCCAGCTTTTGCCGCGAGCAATTCGGCGACGGTATCGACGCCCGGCAACAAGTTGATGTGCACCGGCTCGGAAGGATTCCAGTAGCTCGAAATCTGCAGCACGCCGGGCCCCGACAAGCCGCGATGGGTGAGCAGCAGGTCTTCCGCGAACTCGCCGCGCGCCTTGCCGCGCCCGGTTGCAAGTTCCACTTCGAGCGACAAACCGGACAACGCCGCGAACGGCGTCCAGTCGGCGGCGGCAAAGGTCAGCGGAACGAGCGCCGGACGCGTATCGATCAATTTGTGGCCGAACTGCTTCGCCACCCGATACCCAAAATCGGTCGCACCGATCTTCGGGATCGACAGGCCGCCGGTCGCGATCACGAGCGCGGCGGCGTCGATCTGGCCGCCGCTCGTATCGAGCGCGAAACGTTCGCCTTCGCGGCGAATCTGCTCGACCGTCACCGGACGCCGCCACGCCACGCCGCCCGCGTCGCATTCGCGCCGAAGCATCTCGATAATCGATTCGCTGGAGTCGTCGCAGAAAAGCTGGCCTTTGTGCTTCTCGTGCCAGCTCACGCGATGCTGCTTGAGCAAGCCGAGAAAATCGCGCGGCGTGTAGCGCGCGAGCGCCGAGCGGCAAAAATGCGGATTCGCGGACAGGAAATTGCCCGGCCCGGCGTTGATATTCGTAAAGTTGCAGCGGCCGCCGCCCGAAATGCGGATTTTCTCGGCGAGCCGCGCGGCGTGGTCGATCAGCACCACGCGGCGGCCGTTCTGGGCGGCGACGGCCGCGCACATCATGCCGGCCGCGCCCGCGCCGATCACGGCGATGTCGAAGGATTTCATGGCGCGCATTGTACCGGCGTGGGGGCGTGCGAGCTTGCAGGGGCGCGGCGCGCGAGCCTCGCGCGCCTGCGTCCGCGTCCGGTCGCGCACGAAGCCCGCTGTTATAATTTCATGTTCCCCTCAAGCCCCGAAAGCCACCGCCATGCTCGTTCTCGGCATCGAAAGCTCCTGCGATGAAACCGGTCTCGCGCTCTACGACACCGAGCGCGGCCTGCTGTCGCACGCGCTGCATTCGCAAATTGCGATGCATCGCGAATATGGCGGCGTCGTGCCCGAACTCGCGTCGCGCGATCACATCCGGCGCGCGCTGCCGCTCCTCGAACAGGTGATGGCGGAAGCCGGCGCCACGCGCGGCGATATCGACGCGATTGCGTACACGCAGGGTCCGGGCCTCGCGGGCGCACTGCTGGTGGGCGCGAGTGTCGCCAATTCGCTCGCGATGGCATGGGACAAGCCGACGGTCGGGATTCATCATCTGGAAGGCCATTTGCTCTCGCCCCTTTTGGTGGACGCGCCGCCGCCATTTCCGTTCGTCGCGCTCCTGGTGTCGGGCGGCCACACGCAATTGATGCGCGTGACCGACGTCGGCGTGTACGAAACGCTTGGCGAAACGCTCGACGACGCCGCCGGCGAAGCCTTCGACAAAACCGCCAAACTGCTCGGCCTGGGTTATCCGGGCGGCCCGGAAGTGTCGCGGCTCGCCGAATTCGGCACGCCCGGCGCGGTGACGCTGCCGCGCCCGATGCTCCATTCCGGCGATCTCGACTTCAGCTTTAGCGGCCTGAAAACCGCCGTGCTGACGCAAAGCCGCAAGCTCGGCGCGAATATCTGCGAGCAGTCGAAGGCGGATCTGGCGCGCGGTTTCGTCGATGCAGCCGTCGATGTGCTGACCGCGAAATCGGTCGCGGCGCTTAAAAAGACGGGCCTGAACCGGCTCGTGGTGGCGGGTGGCGTCGGCGCGAACCGGCAGTTGCGCGACGCGTTGTCGGCGGCGGCGAAGAAGCGCCGCTTCCACGTCCACTATCCCGATCTGTCGCTGTGTACCGACAACGGCGCGATGATCGCGCTCGCCGGTGCGCTGCGTCTCGCGCGCTGGCCCGAGCAGGCCGTCCGCGACTACGCGTTCACCGTCAAGCCGCGCTGGGACCTGGCCTCGCTCGCCGGCGCGTGAATTTCAGTTCGGCGGACTGAACGCCTGCACCGCGCCCTGGAACGCGGGAAGCGACTCGCAACGGTCGGAATGCGCGATCAGCGTCGGCCAGCGCGTCGGCGAGAACACGTCCGGATGCGCCTCGCGCGCAAAGCGCAGCGCGCAGCCGACAGCGATATCGGCGTGACCGGGCGTGTCGCCGAACCACCACGACGTGGCACGCTCCGCCCGATCGGCTTCGAGCGCGTCGAGTGCGCCCTGCAACTGCCGCTGGCAACGCTCCACCCACATCTGCGATTTCTCCGCGTGCAGCGCCCGCTCGTACACCAGCGCGACGGCTTTATCGGCGAGACCGGTGGCGAGCGCGCACACCTTGAGCGCCCGCCGCCGCGACTCGCCGCGTTCGGGCAAGAGCGCGCGGTCCGGTCCGGCTTGTTCATCGAGATAATCCAGAATCAGCGCGCTTTCGATCAGCGTTTCGCCCGAATCCAGCACCAAAATCGGCACGCGGACGAGCGGATTGAACGGCGTGACTTTCTCGACATCGCCGAAAACCGAGAGCGGCTGCTGCTCGAACGGCATGCCGTAAAGCGTCAACGCGACGGCGACACGCCGCACGAAAGGCGAATCGTACTGGCCGATCAAAATCACGATAAAACTCCGCTTCTCTCTTGGGGAACGAAAATTTTAACGGCGTCCCGGCTTCGGAAACAACGGATAGGCGCACAGCGCACACGCGGCGGCGACCAGCCAGACCGTCGCCCACGATCCGGCGGCGAGCACGTGGGGAATGGCCATCGGCGTCACGAAAAGGCCGATATAGACCGCCGAATTCGCCATGCCGAGCGCGGTGCCGGCGCGCGCCGTTCCCGCGAGCGTCGCGAGTTCCGTGTAGGCGACGCCGTGCCACGCCGAGACGCAGATTCCCGCCGCGGCCAGGATCGCCATCAGCCACGCAGCACTCGCGTGCTGCCTGCCCGCAAGCGCGACCGTCACGGCCAGCGCGACGAAACCGGCGACGGCGACCAGCGCCGAGCCGCGCAGATAACCGCGCCGGTTGCCGCGCTGGTCGGTAAACCGGCCGCTCCAGACACGCATCACCATCGCGCCCGCCTGAATCGCGACCATCGTGACCGTGATCCCGCCAATTCCCGCGTGCGCGAAATCGTGGAGGAACACGGTCGCGAAGGTCAGCACGGCGAATTGCGGCACGCACAGCACGCCGATCGCCGCCACGATCCGCCACACCTGCGCATCGCCGAGCGGTCCGCCCTTTGACGCAACCGGATTTTCCGCGTGGAACGGCGCTTCGCGCAACCAGCGCCACGCGAAGAACGCCGAGACGGCGCACATCGCGGCGAGCACGCCGAACACCGAGGCGAACCCGCGCGATGCCGCCAGCCACGGCAAGATCAGCGCGCCCAAGCCGCCGCCGAGCGGCACGGCGGTCTGCCGGATGCTCATCGCGAGGCCGCGCTCGCCTTCGCGAAACCACGCCATCACCGCCCGTCCGCTCGATCCGTTGACGCTCCCGCCGAGCAGTCCGGCCAGCGCCATCGCAAAAATCAGCCATCCGAGGGCGGACGCGCCGGGCGTCAAGCCGACCGCCATCGCGGCAAGCACGGCGGCGGTGCCGAGCAGGCCGGAAATCAGCACGGGACGGTCGCCCCAGCGGTCGGTGAGCATGCCCCACGGCAATTCGGACACCGCCACGCCCAGCCCGATTGCACCGAGCACGACACCGAGTTCGGCGTTGCTCAGGTGATAAGCCGTTCGCATCCAGACGGCGGTGGTCGGGATCCCAGCCGCCGCCGCCGAGAAGCTGGCATTGGCCGCGACACCCGCGCCGAGCACTTTCCAGCGATGCGACGCCGCGTCCGCGCCGCGCCAGATAAGAGGTTGAGTTGTCATTGCATGCACTCCGGGATTGAACCGGTTCAGTGTGCCGCCTTGACATCGTTCGGAATATCAGAAAATATTAAACCCATCATTCGATAAAACAGGACGGTTGAACGCCATGAGCCACGTTACTTTCGACCTCGCCGTGCTCCGCAGTTTTGTCGCGGGAATGGATTTGGGAAGTTTCGCGAAGGCGGCGGATCGCGTGGGCCGATCGACGTCTGCCGTGAGCGCGCAAATCCGCAAGCTGGAAGAGCAAGCCGGAACGCCACTGTTCCGCAAGTCGGGACGCGGATTGGCGCTGACGGAATCCGGCGAGACGATGCTCGCCTACGCGCGGCGTCTGGTCGAATTAAACGACGAAGCCGCCGTCGCCGTGCGCGGCGTCGATCTGGAAGGCTGGGTTCGGCTCGGTCTTCAGGAAGATTTCGGCGAGGCGTTTTTGCCGCAAGTGCTCGGCCGATTTGCGCGCGCGCATCCGAAAGTGCGGATCGAGGCACGGGTCGCGCGCAATGCCGATCTGCTCGAACGCGTCGCCGCGAACCAACTCGATCTGGCGCTCGTGTGGGGCGGCGACGGGCTCGTCGGCGTGGGCCCGGCGGAACGTCTCGCGATGCCGTCGATGTGCTGGATCGGCGCGTCCAATCGGCCGCTTCCCTTCGATACCGCCGAGCCGCTGCCGCTCGTCGCGTTCGATCGCCAGTGTCTTTTCCACACGGCGGCGACGGCGGCGCTGGATCGCGCGGGAATCGCGTGGCGCGTGGCGTTCACGAGTCCGAGCCTGTCCGGTTTATGGGCGGCGGCGGCGGCCGGCCTCGGCGTGACGGTGCGCACGCGCTTCGGTTTGCCTGCGAGTGTCGAGCCGCTCGACGACCGCGCGCTCCCCGCGCTGCCCGCCATTCCGCTCGCGCTGCATCGATCGACCGCGACGTCCACGCCGCCGGTCGATCGACTGGCCGCGATTCTCATCGAAGCGGTGCGCGGCGAACCTGCGCCGTGGGAACGCGCGGCGGCATGAAAAAAGGCCGATCGGAGATCGGCCTTTTCACACGCGGCGTGAGCAATAAGCACTACGCGCTGCGTTTGTCACGCTCGATCACGGCATACGCGCTGTGATTGTGGATCGACTCGAAGTTCTCGGCCTCCAGCACATACGCGGCGATGCGCGTGTCGGCGTTCAGGCGCGTGGCGACGTCGCGCACGAGATCCTCGACGAATTTCGGATTTTCGTACGCGCGCTCGGTCACGAATTTTTCGTCCGGGCGCTTGAGCAAACCCCAAAGCTCGCACGACGCTTCTTCTTCCGCGATCCGGATCAGGTCTTCCACCGGCACGTCGGCCGCGAGTTCGGCGGCGATCGTGACGTGCGAGCGCTGATTGTGCGCGCCGTATTGCGAGATCTTCTTCGAGCACGGGCACAGGCTCGTCACCGGCACCAGCACCTTGAGCCAAAGCCGCGTCTCGCCGCCGCGCAATTCGCCGGTCAGCGTCACTTCGTAGTCGAGCAGGCTTTGCACGCCCGACACCGGCGCGGTTTTCATCACGAAGTACGGAAACGACACTTCGATCCGCCCCGCTTCCGCTTCCAGTTTCTCAAGCATCGCAGCAAGCATCGCGCCGAACGCGGCCGGATCGAGCGGCGCGCGATGTTCGTCGAGCAGCGCGACGAAACGCGACATGTGCGTGCCTTTTTGATCGGCGGGAAGATGAACGTCGAGATTCCACACGCCGACGCTCGGCTGCAACTCGCCGCCCGCCGTGCGCACGGTCAGCGGATGGCGCACTGCCTTGACGCCGACGCGCTGGATCGGGATTTGCCGCGTATCGGGCGAGCTTTGCACGTCGGGCATCGCAAACGCGGGATTCATCTGATTCATTTCTTCATTCCTTATTCACCGCGCCCACAGCCGGGTCCGAGCGGCGTCGAAAGCCAAATAGACCCGGCACGATGCACGCGCGGGTCGTAAAAATCAATGTCACAGCCGATATGACCGACATGGCCCACTTCCCCGGCGCGCCAGGCCGACTTCGATGAAAAGCGCTTAGGCGACGCGCTTGCTGAGTTTGCTGGATGCCACGCCGCTGGCTTCAGCGGGCGCGAGAAAGCGTTCGCGGATCGAACGGGCGATGCCCGCGCCATCGAGGCCGCAGCCCGCGAGCAGCTTGACCGGATCGCCGTGATCGATGAAAACGTCGGGCAAACCGAGTTGCAGCACCGGTTTCACGACCGCGTTCGCGAGCAGCGATTCGACGCACGCCGAACCCGCGCCGCCCATGATCGACCCTTCCTCGACCGTGACCAGCGCGTCGTGCGTCGCGGCGAGTTCGCGGAGCAGTTCGGCGTCGATCGGCTTCACGAAACGCATATTGGCGACCGTCGCGTCCAGTTCCTCGGCGGCTGCGAGCGCGGGCGCGACCATCGTGCCGAACGCCAGAATGGCGATCCGGCAGCCCGAGCCGAGCTTTTGCGACGATTCGCGTCGAATTTCGCCCTTTCCAAGCGGAATCGCAGTCATTTTCTTGACCGTGGCAACGCCCGTCCCGGCGCCGCGCGGATAACGGACCGCCGTCGGATTCGGTTGCTGGAGCGCGGTGTACAGCATCTGGCGGCATTCGTTTTCGTCGGATGCGGCCATCACCGTCATGTTCGGGATGCAGCGCAGGAACGCGAGATCGTAATTGCCCGCGTGCGTCGCGCCGTCCGCGCCGACCAGACCGGCACGGTCGATGGCGAACACGACCGGCAGGTTTTGCAGCGCGACGTCGTGAATCAACTGGTCGTAGCCGCGCTGCAGGAACGTGGAATAGATCGCGACGACCGGCTTCATGCCGTCGGCGGCGAGACCGCCCGCGAACGTCACCGCGTGCTGCTCGGCGATGCCGACGTCGAAATAACGGTCGGGGAAACGCTTCTCGAACTCGACCATGCCGGAACCTTCGCGCATCGCCGGCGTAATGCCGACCACCCGCGAGTCCTGCTCGGCCGCGTCGCACAGCCATTCGCCGAATACCTGCGTGTAGGTTTTCTTCGACGGCGCCGTGGACGGCTTGATGCCTTCGGCCGGATTGAACTTGCCGGGGCCGTGATACAGCACCGGATCGGCCTCGGCCAGCTTGTACCCCTGGCCCTTTTTCGTCACGACGTGCAGGAATTGCGGACCGCGCAGTTCCTTGATGTTTTGCAGCGTCGGAATAAGCGAATCGAGATCGTGCCCGTCGATCGGACCGATGTAATTAAAGCCGAATTCCTCGAACAGCGTGGCCGGCACGATCATGCCCTTCGCGTGCTCTTCGAGCTTGCGGGCGAGATCGAGCATCGGCGGGGCGACGCGCAGCACGCGCTCGACGCCCGCGCGCGCGGCGGCGTAGAAGCGGCCGGACATCAGTCGCGCCAGATGGCGATTCAGCGCGCCGACGGGCGGCGAGATCGACATGTCGTTGTCGTTCAGGATGACGAGGAGCGGCACGTCGTCTTCGACACCCGCGTTGTTCATCGCCTCGAACGCCATGCCGGCGGTCATCGCGCCGTCGCCGATCACCGCGATCGAAAAGCGGTTGTCGCCCTGCAATTTGCTCGCGATCGCCATGCCGAGCGCGGCCGAAATCGAGGTGCTCGAATGCGCGGTGCCGAACGTGTCGTAAGGCGATTCGCTGCGGCGCGGGAAGCCGGAAATGCCGCCGGCCTGGCGCAGCGAATGCATCTGGTCGCGGCGGCCGGTCAGGATTTTGTGCGGATAAGTCTGATGGCCGACGTCCCAGACGATGCGATCGTCGGGCGTGTCGAATACGTAATGCAGCGCGATCGTCAGTTCGACCGTGCCGAGATTCGACGACAGGTGACCGCCCGTCTGCGAGACGCTGTCGAGCACGTAGGCCCGCAGTTCATCGGCAAGCGGTTGCAGTTCGCGGCGATCCAGGGCGCGGAGAGCGGCCGGATCGTCGATTTTTTTCAGCAAGTCGTACATCGTCGTTCCATTTTAGGAAATCTGGCGCGTGGCCGCCATCTCAGCGGATTTCGCGCATTCAGCGTTCAATGCACCCGGTTCACGACCAGGTCTGCAAGCTCGGCCAGGCGCTGTGCGCGCGAGCCGAAGGGTTCGAGCGCGGCGTGCGCGTCGCGGCGCAAGTGAGCCGCCAGTTCGCGCGATGCGTCCAGCCCGATGATCGAAACATACGTGGGCTTGTCGTCCTTCGCGTCTTTCCCGGCGGTTTTGCCGAGCGTCGCGGAGTCGGCGGTGACGTCCAGAATGTCGTCCACCACCTGAAATGCCAGCCCGACCGCCGCCGAGTACGCGTCGAGCGCCGCGAGCGCCGCGGCGTCGGGCGTCGATCCCGCCAGCGCGCCCATGCGCACCGAAGCGCGCAGCAACGCGCCGGTCTTTTTCCGATGCATCGTTTCGAGCTCCGGCCGCGTCAGCTTACGGCCGACGCTGTCCAGGTCGATCGCCTGACCGCCCGCCATGCCGAGCGAGCCGCTCGCCACCGCCAGTTCGCGCACGAGCGCGGCCTGCTGCGTCGCGTCGAGCGCTCCGTTCGCGTCCGTCAGCGCGACAAACGCCTGCGACTGCAACGCATCGCCGACGAGCAGTGCCGTCGGTTCGTCATATTGCACGTGTACCGTGGGCTTTCCGCGACGCAACGCGTCGTCGTCCATTGCGGGCATGTCGTCATGCACGAGCGAGTACACGTGGATCATTTCCAGCGCGGCACTCGCGGCTTCGAGCGCCCGCGCGCTCGCGCCCGTCAACTCGCCGGCCGCGTGGCACAGGAGCGGACGCACGCGCTTGCCGCCGCCGAGCACGGCGTAGCGCATCGCTTCGTGCAGCTTGACCGGCGCGACGTCCGCGCCCGGCAAATAGTGATCGAGTGCGGTTTCGACGCGATCGAGCACGCCGCGCATCCATATATCGAATGTCATAGGTCGTCTCCCGCGGGGCCGTCTTGCGCCAAGCGCGCGACATCGGCGGGCAGGTTCTTGAGCGTTTCGCCGTCGAGGACGCGCACTTGCTGCTCGACTTTTTCGAGTTGCTGCTGGCAAAAGCCTACGAGCGACGCGCCCCGGCGGTACGCCGCGAGCGATTCCTCAAGGGACAGCGCGCCGCCTTCCATACGCGCGACAAGTCCTTCGAGCTCTGCCAGCGCCGCTTCATAGTTCTCTGGAAGCGGCGCGCCGTCCGTGCTGGCGGCAGCTTCCTGCGTTGCGGTTTTCGCCATGAATCGTTGGTCTGGAATCGAATTTTGGGAACAAGTCGCACATTCTACGGCAAAAGCCGGTTTTCCGACCTCCACCCTGCCCCGACCCTTTGCTGCGGCCCTTTCCCGCCGCACCCCGTTTTCTCTCAAGTTCTTGCCCACGTCTTAAACCTGTCCGAAAACGACGCTAAAAAGCCGGAACTAGCCGCTGGAAATTGACCCAAAACAAGGCTTTAGCGCCCCGGGAAAGGGGTTTTGGGTATAATCGCGGGCTCCCTAAATCGAATTTTCGATGGTTGGGTTGTTCACTGCTTTCACGTCTTCACGGGAGTGGGAATGTCCAATCTGAGCAATGCATTGCAGTTGAATTCTGTTCACAGCCAGCTGCCAGTCACGGCTTACTTTGACGAAGCGCTTCTTACGCGCGAAATCGAAACACTTTTCAAGCAAGGTCCGCGGTATATCGGGCACGAGCTCATGGTTCCCGAGACGGGAAACTATTTCGCGCTTCCAGGCGAAGGCGAAGGGCGTCTGCTCGTCCGTAGCAAGGATTCGCAGCAGCAGTCGCAGATCGAACTGCTGTCGAATGTCTGCCGTCACCGGCAGGCCATCATGCTGAACGGGCGCGGCCGCGCGGACAATATCGTCTGCCCGCTGCACCGCTGGACCTACGATCTGAACGGACAATTGCTCGGCGCGCCCCATTTCGCCGATAAACCGTGCCTGAATCTAGGCTCCACGCCACTGCAAAACTGGCAAGGATTGCTGTTCGAGGCTGAAGGCCGCAACGTCGCGGCGGATCTCGCGCGCCTCGGCACGGCGAAGCATTTCGACTTTTCGGGCTTCATGTTCGATCACGTCGAAGTCCACGAGTGCGACTACAACTGGAAGTCCTTCATCGAGGTTTATCTGGAGGATTACCACGTCGCGCCGTTCCATCCGGGCCTCGGCAGCTTCGTGTCCTGCGACGACCTGACCTGGGAATTCGGCGACTGGTACAGCGTCCAGACCGTTGGCGTTCACAAGAATCTGGAAAAGCCGGGTAGCCCGACGTATCGGAAATGGCACGATGAAGTGCTGAAATTCCGTGGCGGAAAGCCGCCCGAATTCGGCGCGATCTGGATGGTGTATTACCCCGGTCTCATGATCGAGTGGTATCCGCACGTGCTCGTTGTTTCGTGGCTCATTCCGCGCGGCACGCAGAAAACTACGAATATCGTCGAGTTTTATTATCCCGAGGAAATTGCGCTGTTCGAGCGTGAGTTTATCGAGGCGGAGCGCGCTGCCTATATGGAAACGGCGCGCGAAGACGACGAAATCGCCGAGCGCATGGACGCCGGACGGCGCGCGCTGATGTCGCGCGGCGAATCGCAAGTCGGGCCGTATCAAAGTCCGATGGAATCCGGCATGCAGCACTTCCACGAGTTTTTGCGGAAACAGCTTGGCGAGATTTAAGGCCGAACAGCCTTGGACGGCCAGACAGACAGCGGAAAGACGGGCTTCGGCCCGTCTTTTTTTGTTTAGACTAGGCGTTTCGGCCAGCTTGATCGAGCGTCAAAAACAAGCGATAACAAACACGTCCCGCCGTCTTCCGCGTCCACGAAGCCCGCGCGGCCCTTATCTGGAGCAGTCATGCCACACACTCACTACACCACGCTAATTTCCGCCGCCAATCTGGCGGAGCGCCTCGCCGCCGCGCCCGGCAGCGTGCTCGTTTTCGATTGCCGTTTCGATCTCGCCGCACCCGATGCGGGCGAAGCCGCGTACCGCGCCGGGCATCTGCCGGGCGCGCATTATCTGCATCTCGACCGCGATCTTTCCGGCGCGAAGACGGGTAAAAACGGGCGGCATCCGTTGCCGGATCGGGTGGCGCTCGTCGAAACGCTTGCTGAGTTCGGCTTGACCGAAGGGCGTCAAGTCGTCGCCTACGACGCGCAAGGTGGCATGTACGCCGCGCGGCTCTGGTGGTTGCTGCGCTGGATCGGTCACGATTCGGTTGCGCTGCTCGACGGCGGACTGCATGCGTGGGAAGCGGCGGGCCAAGCGCTCGAAACCGATGTTCCCGCTAAAACGCCCGGCGATTTCAAGCCCGGCGCGCCGCTTTCGGTGACGATCGACGCGCAGGCCGTCGAGCGCAATCTGACGACGCGCGAACGGCTGTTGATCGACGCGCGCGCGGCTGATCGGTATCGCGGTGAAAATGAAACGCTCGATGCGGTCGGCGGCCACATTCCGGGCGCGCTGAACCGCTTTTTCAAGGACAACCTGACCGCCGATGGCCGTTTCAAGACCGCGCACGAGCTGCGCGAGACGTTCGCGGCGCTGCTCGGCGCGACGCCGCCGGACCGCGTGGTGCTGCAATGCGGCTCCGGCGTGACGGCGTGCCATAACGCGCTGGCGATGGAAATCGCCGGATTTCACGGCGCGGCGCTGTATTCAGGATCGTGGAGCGAGTGGTGCTCGGATCCGGCTCGCCCCGTGACGACCGGCGCCACGCCCTGACGCGTTTTATTTCACGCCGTGTTCCTTGAACCACGCAAGGGCGCGGCGCCAGCCGTCCTCGGCGTCTTCTTTGCGATAACTCGGCCGGTAATCGGCGAAAAAGGCATGCGGCGCGTCGTCGTAGACCACGAACTGCGAACTGCGCCCGACGGCCGGGCCGCTCGCGATCGCGGTCTTCATCTGCGCGATCGTGTCTTGCGGAATGCTTGGATCCTGCTTGCCGTATAGGCCGAGCACGGGCGCCTTGAGATCGGCGACGAGATCGAGCGGATTTTGCGGCGTGTTCGCCGTCTTGTTGCCGACGAGCCGCCCGTACCAAGCCACCGCCGCCTTCACGCGCGGATTGTGCTCGGCATACAGCCACGTGATGCGCCCGCCCCAGCAAAAGCCCGTCACGCCCAGCCGGTTCAGGTCGCCGCCGTGCTCGCCGGCCCACGTGACCGTTGCGTCGATGTCCGAAATCACTTGCGAATCCGGTACTTTCGAGACGAGTTGATCGTTGAGTTGCTGAATGCTCGGATAGACCGATGCGTCGCCTTCCCGCGTGTACAGATCCGGCGCGATCGCCAGATAACCGAGCTTGGCGAAGCGCCGGCAGACATCGGCAATATGCTCGTGGACGCCGAAAATCTCATGCACCACGATAATCACCGGCAGCTTCGTGCGGCCTTTCGGCTGTGCGCGATACGCCGGGACAAGCGTGCCGTCCGCCGCATGAACGCCGATCGCGCCGGCCTCCAGCCCGTCGCTATCGGTATGAATGGTTTGCGCGGAAACCGGCAGCACGGCGGCCGCGAAACCGGTGCCGAACGCGGCTTTGATGAAGGTGCGTCGGTTGAACGGAACGTGCGGGATCAGGCTGTCTACATCAGGCGTAAGCATGCGAGGCTCCTGCGGCTAAAGCGCCGCGACGATGCGAATCGATCAAGCCGCGCGGGTCATGCGCGGCGCGGCCATGAATGGGTGCTGCGGCGCGGCTTGAGTTGCTTGGGCTCCCGAGCCGCGCCGAGCCTGCCCATTCTAAACAGCTTTGCGCTGGTCACGGAGGTGGGGTACGGGCGGGGCGGCCGTGGTCGGGTACTAACACGGGGCTTCGGTTCGGGTTCGCGTTCGGGTTCGCGTGCACCGTCTGGTTGGCTTGCGCTTTTCGGGGAACTTGCTTTCGTGTAGGTTTATTAGCACGCCGCTATGCGCGGCAGCAGTCACTTTCTTTGCTGCTGCAAAGAAAGTAACCAAAGAAAGCAGCTTATCCGCCTAAATGTCCACCTCGAATAACCACGCGGATAGGCACGCAAGCTGATTCGGCTGTCACGCGCATAACCGGATTGGCACAGCACCTGTCAGTTCCGTCCTCGCTGCGCTCGCACGACCGGCACAACAGAAACCGGTGGTCGGTGGTCGGTGGTCGGTGGTCGGTGGTCGGTGGTCGGTGGTCGGTGGTCGGTGGTCGGTGGTCGGTGGTCGGTGGTCGGTTTGGTTTCTCGGTTATGCCTTACCGGCAGGCACTTCGTGCCTGCCGGGATGAATGAGCGGCTCCACTTTGTTGTGTGGAGCGATGGCCGAATCAGCTTGCGCACCACTCCCAGAAACCGTTCGTGGTGGACACTTAGACGGTCACGCTGCTTTCTTTGGTTACTTTCTTTGCAGCAGCAAAGAAAGTGACTGCCGCCGCGCATAGCGGCGTGCTAATAGACCTACACGAAAGCAAGTTCCCAAGAGCGCCTAGTAACCAAAGCAACAACAAGCGTAAGCAAGACCCACCCGCGGCAAAAAACCCAACACCGCTTAAACCTCAGTGCAACTTAACCCGCGGCGCGGTAGACCGCCGCAGCCAGTGCGCAAACGTATCGAGGACCATGCGCGGATACCCATGCAGCGCCGCGATATGCAACCGGTACAACGACATGTACATAAACCGCGCAAACAACCCTTCGATCAGCATATTCCCGCCGATCAACCCGCCCATCAGGCTGCCGACCGCGCTGTAATGCCCGAGCGAGACCAGCGATCCGAAATCGCGATACGTATACTCCGGCAACGGTTTACCGTCCATCCGGCGTTCGAGCGCGCGCAGCAGAAAACTCGCTTGCTGATGCGCGGCCTGCGCGCGCGGCGGCACATTGCGCTCGTTGCCCGGCCACGGACAGGCGGCGCAATCGCCGAGGGCGAACACGTTGTCGTCGATTTCGGTTTGCAGCGTGCGGCGGACGATCAACTGGCCGAGCCGGTTCGTCGTCAGGCCGTCGAGTGTCGCCAGCACCGCCGGCGCCTTGATGCCCGCCGCCCAC
Source organism: Caballeronia sp. SL1002 (assembly GCF_057814995.1). NCBI lineage: Bacteria > Pseudomonadati > Pseudomonadota > Betaproteobacteria > Burkholderiales > Burkholderiaceae > Caballeronia > Caballeronia sp. SL1002. Next base: position 985,147 of record NZ_JBYMUW010000005.1, read on the forward strand.
ACCGTCAGATCGGCGCGCACGGTCTTGCCGCTCGCCGTGCGGATCGAATCGCGCGAGACTTCCGCGACCGTTTCGCCGGTCATCAGTTCGACGCCCAGTTTCGTAAGCAAATCGGCGGTTGCCGTCGATACACGCTCCTGCAACGCGGGCAGAATGCGCGGCCCGGCCTCGATCAGCGCAATGCCGATATCGTGGCGCGGATCCAGTTTGTGCAGCCCGTAAGCGGCCAGCACCTGCGCCGTATTGCGCAATTCCGCCGACAACTCCACGCCCGTCGCGCCGCCGCCGACAATCGCGACCTGAATGCGCGGCAAGCGCGGCGCGCCTTCCACGACGGCATCCGGCGTGCGGTATTCCGCGCGGATGCACGCGGCAATCAGGCGCTTGCGGAACAGTTCGGCCTGCGACACGGTATCGAGCGCGATCGAATTTTCCTGCGCGCCCTGCACGCCGAAAAAGTGCGTCGTGCTGCCAATGGCGATCACCAGTGTGTCGTATTCCAGATCGCGCTGCGGCACGAGTTCGCCGGCTTCTTCGTCGAGCAGCGGGCCGATCGTCACGCGTTTCGCCGCGCGGTCGAGGTTCAGCAATTCGCCCTGCTGGAACTCGAAACCGTGCCAGCGCGCCTGCGCCGCGTATTCGAGCTCCTGCGTGAACGGGTCCATGCTGCCCGCCGCCACTTCGTGCAGCAGCGGCTTCCAGATATGCGTGGGATTGCGGTCGATCAGGGTGACCTGCACGCGCGGCGTCTTCTTGCCGTCCGTCGCGCCGAACTTGTCGCCGAGACGCGTGGCGAGTTCAACGCCGCCCGCGCCTCCTCCAACGATGATGAAACGATGCATTCAGCTTCTCCCTATGTCGTTATCGTAAGCGTTGGCGCGCGTGTCCGAATCGCGCGCCCCGTCAATGCGCTTCCTCCCAGTTCGCGCCCGCGCCGACTTCCGCGACGAGCGGCACCTTGAGCGCCGCCACGCCGCACATCAGTTCTGGCAGACGCTGGCGAACTTCGCTGAGTTCGTCTTCGGGCACTTCGAGCACGAGTTCATCGTGGACCTGCATGATCATCTTCGTCTTCATGTCCGACGCTTCGAGCCAGTCCTGCACCGCGATCATCGAAAGCTTGATGAGATCGGCCGCCGTGCCCTGCATCGGCGCGTTGATCGCCGCGCGTTCGGCGCCCTGACGGCGCGGCCCGTTGCCGCCGTTGATCTCCGGCAGCCAGAGGCGCCGGCCGAACACGGTCTCGACGAAACCGTCGCGCTTCGCCTTCGTGCGTGTGCCTTCCATATACGCCGCGACGCCCGGATAACGCGCGAAATAGCGGTCGATATAAAGCTTCGCCGCGTCGCGCGTGATGCCGAGATTCGACGCCAGACCGAACGCGCTCATGCCGTAGATCAAGCCAAAATTGATGACCTTCGCGATGCGCCGCTGATCGCTCGATACCTCGATCGGCGTGACGCTGAAAATTTCCGACGCGGTCGCGCGGTGCACGTCCTCGCCCTGCGCGAACGCGCGCATCAGCGACGCGTCGCCCGAAATGTGCGCCATGATGCGCAGCTCGATTTGCGAGTAATCCGCCGATACGATCTTCGCGCCCGGCGGCGCGATGAACGCCTCGCGAATGCGCCGGCCTTCCGCCGTGCGCACCGGGATATTCTGCAGATTCGGCTCGTTCGACGACAGCCGCCCGGTCACCGCCACGGCCTGCGCGTAGTTCGTATGCACGCGGCCCGTCGCCACGTTGACCATGCGCGGAAGCTTGTCGGTGTACGTGGACTTCAGCTTCGACAAGCCGCGGTGTTCGAGCAGGATCTTCGGCAGCGGATAGTCTTCCGCGAGCTTTTGCAGGACTTCTTCGTCGGTGGACGGCGCGCCGCTCGGCGTTTTCTTGACCACCGGCAGTTGCAGCTTCTCGAAGAAAATCTGGCCGATCTGCTTCGGCGACCCGAGGTTGAATTCGCCCTCCGCGAGCACGTACGCCTCGGTTTCGAGTTCGATCAAACGCGCCGCGATCTGCGTGCTCTGCGCACGCAGTTTCTCGCCGTCGATCAGCACGCCGTTACGCTCGATCTTGCGCAGCACGCGCGCGGTCGGCATTTCGATATCGCGGTACACGTGCAGCAGCCCGGTCTCGTCGGCGACTTGCGGATAGAGCGCCTGATGCAAACGCAGCGTGATGTCGGCGTCCTCCGCCGCGTAGGCCGCGGCCTGTTCGAGCGCGACTTCGTCGAAGCCGATTTGCGACGCGCCCTTGCCCGCCACTTCCTCGTACTTGATCGTCTTCACGCCGAGGTGGCGCAGCGCGAGATTGTCCATGTCGTGCGGACGATGCGACTCCAGCACGTAGGATTGCAGGAGCGTGTCGTGCGCGACGCCATCGAGCGTAATGCCGTAATTGGCGAGCACCTGTGCGTCGTATTTCAGATGCTGGCCGACCTTCTTCTTCGACGGATCTTCGAGCCACGCCTTCAACTTCGCGAGCACTTCGTCGCGCGGCAACTGAACGGGCGCGTCCGGCCCGCGATGCGCGACCGGAATATACGCGGCGTGTCCCGGCTCGACCGACACCGACAACCCCACGAGTTGCGCGACCATCGGATCGAGCGACGTGGTTTCGGTATCGAACGCGGTCAGTTCGGCGGCGTCGATTCTCGCGAGCCACGCGTCGAACTGTTCCCAGTTCTGCACCGTCTCGTAGTGATGGACGATATCCGTCGCGGGTGCGGGCGGCGTATCGACGGGGCCTTCCACCGCGTCCGCGATCTCCACTTCGCGCAGCCAGGTCTTGAAACCGTGCCGCGTGAACAGGTCGCGCAATTCGTCGCGCGCTTCGGGACGGCTCGGCAGGGTTTCGTCGATGGACACGATTTGCGCCGCCAGATCGCATTCGGTGCGCACGGTCACGAGTTTTCGCGCCATCGGCAGGAAATCGAGCGCACGTCGCAGATTGTCTCCTACCGCACCTTTGATCTCGTCCGCGTGTGCGACGATGCCATCAAGCGAATCGAATTGCGTCAGCCATTTGAGTGCGGTTTTCGGACCGCATTTATCGACGCCCGGCACGTTGTCCACCGTGTCGCCGATGAGCGAAAGGTAATCGACGATCCGCTCCGGCGGCACGCCGAACTTGGCAATGACGCCCGCGCGATCGAGCGTCTCGTTGGTCATCGTATTGATGAGGGTGACATGATCGGTCACGAGCTGTGCCAAATCCTTGTCGCCCGTCGAGACGATGACTTTCATTCCACGCTTCTCGCCCGCGACGGCGAGTGTTCCGATCACGTCGTCGGCCTCGACGCCTTCGATCATGACGAGCGGCCAGCCGAGCGCGCGCACGGTCACGTGAATGGGCTCGATCTGACGCGAGAGATCGTCCGGCATGGACGGGCGGTTAGCCTTATAGTCGGGATACCAGTCGTCGCGAAACGTCTTGCCTTTGGCGTCGAATATGCACGCGCTATACTCTGCATTGATCTCGCGCCGCAAACGGCGCAGCATGTTGATCATGCCATACAGCGCGCCGGTTGGGCCGCCGTCTGGGCCACGCAGGTCGGGCATCGCGTGATAGGCCCGGTACAAATAGCTAGAACCGTCGACCAATAGCAGGGTCTTACCTTCAAGGTTTAGTTCTTCAGGCATTATGAACAAGAGAAAAGTGATTCCGAGTCTGCGATCGCTCGCAGATCAAGAGCGCGCGACGGCCAAAAAGGCTCGCGCATCGTGGCAGATGTTCACGATTATGGCAGAGTTTATCGAGGCGACCGAGTACCTCTCGGAGATCCGTCCGGCCATCAGCATCTATGGCTCGGCGCGGCTCAAACCGGAGTCGCCTTACTACAAACTCGCCATCGAGATTGCGCAGAAATTCTCCGATGCGGGCTTCGCCGTCATCTCCGGCGGCGGTCCCGGCATCATGGAAGCGGCCAATAAAGGCGCGCATGCGGGCAAGTCTCCTTCGGTCGGCCTGAACATCGAGTTGCCGCACGAGCAGTCGGGCAATCAGTGGCAGGACATTTCGCTGCGCTTCCGGCACTTCTTCACGCGCAAGGTCACGTTCGTGAAGAACTCGGATGCCGTGGTGGTGATGCCCGGCGGCTTCGGCACGCTCGACGAAATGGCCGAAGTGCTCACGCTCATCCAGACCAAGAAGTCGCGCCATGTGCCGATCGTGCTCGTCGGCGCGGACTTTTGGGCGGGGCTGCTCGCGTGGTTCAAGGACACGCTCGTGCCGACCGGCGTGATCAGCGCGAAAGATTTGGACCTGATGCAGGTGATCGACGATCCCGATCTCGTGCTCGACGCGGTGCTGAAGTGGTACGAAGACCGCGAAGATGCGGGCGAGCAGCCGGCTGAAGGCAAGTCGGACGAAGACCGCATGTTCTATCTGTAAGCGGTTGGCGATTTAAAAAGAGCGGCCTTTCGAGGCCGCTTTTTTTTTGGCTTCCTGCGCGTTCCTGCTTTCGCGGCGCATTGCGCGAGCCAACGAGAATGCCGAGCGGGTGCGTCAGGCGAAACCGCTTTAAGACCAATCTGGTATCGGGCCATGCACCTGCCCAGCACCATCAGTCTCCCTCACCGCGTTCAATACCCGACCTCGGGCAGCGCGGTATTTTCACGAGCGAGACGATGGCGATAAAACTCAAGACGGACTCGCGGCATCGCTACATGATGTATCGCCGCGATGAATTTCACAGCAGCATCTTTCCGACTGAAGACGAAAAGGCAGCAATCGACGCGGGGAAACAATACGCGGCGCGTGCGCACGCTGACGTCTGGGCGAACGATCCAGATCTCGTAAGGCGCGTACGCGCGTTCCTCGGCGAGAATTTTCACTGGCACGATCGGCTGGCGAAGTCTGGCTCGGATTTCGAGGTCGTCGAGGCGCTGATGGACATGGTGCGCGGCGAGGGCGTCGTCCTGAAGGCGATCGATCCGCCACGATATGGGGGAGGATATGCGTCTCCTTTTTTTCAATCGCTCGAACAGGTACCACATACACGAACGACGCGCCCGGAGGTGAACCGTAGCTCATGGATTCCCTCAGGCCCGGGCTCTTACGTCAAATGGTACGACGCTGCGGTAGCCCAACATAGCGCGTTCCTCAAGGAGCACGGGGGAATTGGCCGGAGCGTTGCAGACGCGAAGACTTTGACGCCGCTCGGCAATGCGACGCCATTCGAGTATGACCCGCCAGCCCTCGTGACAGATGTCACCGAAATCGCCGCCCGCGGCGTCGACGAAGCGCATGAAGCGCTATGCGAAGCCCAATACGAAATTGACCTTGCCCAGTGCAGCGTATACGGTGCGATGAGAAGGGATCCTTACACATATTTCTTCTGCAAACAACGCGCTTTCGAGCGGTACAACCAGTGCCGGGGCTATTGATGAAATCACGAATCAAACAATGCGTACTGCTTGCCTACAACGAGGACGAGCACAAATTCGTCACGTGCCCTGTTGACGAAACCGCCGTGCAAGGGCTGATCGCGGACGGCCTTGCGATGGACTGGCGGTTTCCGAATTTGGATCGGACCTGAACGACGAATTTGCGCGCCTCATCGGCGCGACGATGATGCTGTTACTGGCGACCACCCATCCAAACTTGAACCCCTACCTTACGTTCACGAGGAGCCCGATCGATCCTTCACCGCGGGGCTGAGCAGAACGCCGCCGGCCGTCCCGGCGCGCATCCTCATATCCCGACCGCGCGCCCAATGGTCCGAACACCGCCGCATCCCGAGCAAAAAAAAAGCGGCCTGCCAAGGCCGCTTTTTTGTTTTGGCTCCTACACGCTCACTGAAACGCAACCTCCGCAAAGCTCCGCAGCTTCCGGCTATGCAGCTTCGACAACCCGTTCATCCTTAGCAACTCCATCGCCTTCACGCCGATCTGCAAGTGCTGATCGACTTGCGCGCGATAAAACTGGTCGGCCATGCCGGGCAGTTTCAGCTCGCCGTGCAGCGGCTTGTCCGACACGCACAGCAACGTCCCATACGGCACGCGGAACCGGAATCCATTCGCCGCGATCGTCGCGCTTTCCATGTCGAGCGCAATCGCCCGGCTCTGCGACAAACGCTGCACCGGCTCGCGATGATCGCGCAACTCCCAGTTCCGGTTGTCCACGCTCGCCACGGTCCCCGTGCGCATCACGTGTTTCAGATCCACGCCCTCCAGCTTCGTCACCTGCGCGACCGCTTTTTCAAGCGCGACCTGCACTTCGGCCAGCGCCGGAATCGGCACCCACAACGGCAGATCGGCGTCGAGCACGTGATCCTCGCGCACATAGCCGTGCGCGAGCACGTAGTCGCCGAGACGCTGCGTGTTGCGCAATCCCGCGCAGTGTCCGAGCATCACCCACGCGTGCGGCCGCAACACGGCGATATGGTCCGTGATGGTCTTCGCGTTCGACGGTCCCACGCCGATATTCACCATCGTGATGCCGCTGCCGTCCGCGCGTTTCAGGTGATACGCGGGCATCTGCGGCAGGCGCGCGGGCGCCGTGCCTTGGTCGCCGGAAGGCTCGCTCAGGTTCGCGTTGTAGGTGACCACGTCACCCGGTTCCACGAACGACGAATACTCGCAGCGATACGCGCGGGTCGCTTCGTCGTCGGTCGCGGACATCATCTCGCGGCCGAGCTTCACGAACTCGTCGATGTAGAACTGGTAGTTCGTGTAGAGCACGTAATTCTGGAAATGCGTCGGTGAAGTCGCCGTGTAATGGCGCAGCCGATGCAGCGAGAAATCCACGCGCGCCGCCGTGAAAAGCGCGAGCGGATGCGGCTCGCCCGGACCCGGCTCATACGTGCCGTTGACAATGCGGTCGTCCAGCAGCGCGAGGTCCGGGGTGTCGAAGATATTGCGCATCGCGAGCAGCCGGTCGCGATCGAGATCGCCTTCCAGATGAATGCCTTCGGCGAACGCGAAGTGGATCGGAATGGGTTGCGCGGAGACGCCCACTTCAATCCCGACATGATGGTTCTTCGTGAGCAGGCGCAGTTGCTCGCGGTAGTAATCTCCGAAAAGATCCGGCCGCGTCAGCGTGGTTTCGAAAATGCCCGGCCCGGCGACGAACCCGTACGAGCGGCGCGAGTCGATCTGCGTGTTGAGTTCGGTGCGGATACGCACGAACGGATAGCAGGCGCGCACGCGATGCGTGAACGTTTCCTGCCGCCGATAACGCGCGAAGGCGTCGCGCAGGAAAGCCGTGTTCGCTTCATAGATGGCCGAGAGGCGCGCAACGGCGGCGGCGGGATCGTCGAAGGATTCGGTCGGGAAGTCGTTGGCGGGAGTGGCCTGGCTGCTCTGGGTCCGGTCGTTTGTCATGGTGTGCATGCGCTCTTGTGATGTGAAGTTCTCAGGTCCAGCGTGTCTCGCTTCGAAACACGGATGCCGCGCGAAGCCCGCGCTTTTGGCGCGGCTCCTGGTTCCGATGGTACACATTTCAATTCGAAGCGGGTTTTGTCCGGGCGATATTTGCGCGGACCTGCGTCGGCGGGCGCGCTTTGTGCCTCGAAAAAAAAGCGGGCGGCAATTGCTTGCCGCCCGCTTTAAATAACACCGCCGTGTGACGGCGCAGGGAATCAGTGACCGAGCGGTTCGCCGCGCGGAATCGGATCGGCGGCCGATTGCGGATGCGCCATGTGCTTGACGAGCAGCGCGGCGCACGACACCAGACCCGCCACCGCGACGACCGCGAAAATGCCGCCGAACGTGAAGTGCTGGCGCGTCAGTTCCGCCACCAGAAACGACCCGGCGATCCCGCCAAAACGGCCGATGCCCAGCATCCACGCGACGCCGGTGCCGCGCCCTTGCGTCGGATAAAACGCGGCGGCGAGCGCGGGCATCGACGACTGCGCGGTGTTCATCAGCACGCCCGCCACGAACACGATCAGCACGAGCCAGCCGACATTGCCCACCGCCTGGCCGATCGCCCAGACGCTCACGGCGGTCAGCGCGTAGCACGCCGCGATGATCTTGTTCGGGTTGAAACGGTCCATCAGCACGCCGCACAGCACTGCGCCGACACCGCCGAGCGGGAACAGCGCGGAAATCAGCGTCGCGCGTTGCGGGGAGAGGCCGGCTTCCTTGAGCAGGATCGGCATCCAGTTGATCGACGCGTAGAAGATCACGAGACCCATGAAATACGCGAGCCACAGCATGATCGAGCCGACGATGTACGAACGCGACAGCACCACGCGGATACCCGTCTTGCCCGCGACGGGCGGCGCCTGCTCGGTCATGATGAACGAACCGGCATTCGCGGCGGCGCTCGAAATGCGGCCCAGCGTCGCGCGGATTTTTTCCACCGGACGATTCTTCGCGACCATGTAGCGCACCGATTCCGGCAGCGTCAGCAGCAGCAACACCGCGAGCAGCAGCGGCGCGGTGCCGCCCGACAGCAGCACGCTGCGCCAGCCGAAGTGCGGGATCATCCACGCGGCGAGAAAGCCGCCGAACGCCGCGCCGAGCGGAAAGCCGCAAAACATCAGGTTGATGAGCGTCGCGCGGCGGCGGTCGGGGCAGAACTCGCTCATCAGCGTGACCGCGTTCGGCATGGCCGCGCCGAGACCGAGGCCGGTGATGAAGCGCAGCACGGTCAGATGCGCGAGATCGGCGGAAAATGCCGACGCGAAACACGCCACGCCGAACACGATCACCGACGAAATCAGCAACACGCGGCGGCCGAGCTTATCGGACAGCGGCCCGGCGCACAGCGCGCCGAACGCGAGGCCGAAGAGCGCCGCGCTTAAGACCGGCGCGAGCGCGGGTCGGCTGATGCCCCATTCCGTAATCAGCGAAGGCGCGATGAAACCGATGGCCGCTGTATCGAAACCGTCCAGCAGGACGATGATGAAACACATGGCGAACACGAGCCACTGGAACCCGGAAAACGGGTGCTCGTTGATAAACGTCTGAACGTTGACTGCTGGACCTCTGCTCACTGCCTTCCCCTTCGTCCGATGCCGCGTGGACGCGCGCGCGGTTTCGTTTCCGCGCGGCCCATGCCTGCTGTCTCTTGTGATGTGCCGCTCTGGCCAAACTCGCACCAGCCCCGAATTTTCTTTTAATGTTCGCTATACGAACCGTGATTCATATAGCGAACAATCGCCGCAAGCGTACCGAAAGTGTTGCAAATTCGTCAACGCGGGCTAACCCGACTATTGGAGGCGAGGAAGTCGTGGAGCTTGATCGCGCGGGGTGAATTTCGGAGCGTTGCGAGGCGGGCGAAAGCCGACCGAAATCGTCTGACAGCGGTTTTGTGGTCAAATCCCGCAGACGCCGCCGGATGTGTTCCACCCGAGATATCCCCTTCCATGCCCGATTTCGATCACGATTCAAACCGCTCCGGCCGTTTCACGCAACCCGAAATCGACGCGGTTTACCGCGCGATCCGCGAGCGCCGCGACATGCGTCATTTCACGCCCGATCCGGTCGATCCCGATCAGCTCAAACGCCTGCTCGGCGCCGCGCATCTCGCGCCGAGCGTCGGCTTCATGCAGCCGTGGCGGTTTGTCCGCGTGACCGACCGCGCGTTGCGCGTGGCGCTGCACGATATCGTGGAAACCGAACGGCGCGCGACCGCCGAGGCGCTGAACGAACGCGCCGACGAATTCATGAAGCTCAAAGTGCAGGGGATTCTGGATTGCGGCGAAGTGATCGTCGTCGGGCTGATGGAAGATCGCGAGCGGCACGTTTTCGGCCGTCGAACGCTGCCCGAGATGGATCTGGCATCGGTGGCGTGCGCGATCCAGAACGTCTGGCTCGCAGCGCGCGCGGAAGGACTCGGCCTCGGCTGGGTGTCGCTCTTCGATGTCGCGGCGGTGCAGCGCCTTTTGCACATGCCCGCCGGCGCGCGGCCCGTGGCGATTTTGTGTCTCGGCCACGTCGCCCGTTTCTACGACGAGCCGATGCTGCAGGCCGAAGGCTGGGCGAAGCGCATGCCGGCGGCGCTTTGTGTCGATGAAAACCGCTGGCCCGCAGCGGCGTCTTGAGCGTCTTGATCAGGCTGTCTTGAGCCACGCACGCGCGTTGTCGGGCCGTTCGAGTGCGAGGTGTTCGCGCAGCGTCGTGCCCTCGTAATCGCGGCGGAAAATGCCGCGCCGCTGCAGGATCGGTACGACGCCATCGACGAAATCCTGCAGGCCGCCCGGCAAGACATCGGGCATCAGATTGAAGCCGTCGACGGCACCGCCCGCGAACCATCGCTCGATATCGTCCGCGATCTGCTCGGGCGTTCCCACCACCACGCGATGCCCCGTTCCGCCCGCCAGCGCCCGCACCAGTTCGCGCGCGGTGTGTCCATGACGACGCGCCTCCGCGACCATCGCGTTGAAGAACGTGTGATTGCCGTTGCCGTCGAGCGGCAGTGCGAGATCGTTGGGCAGGCGCTCGTCTGGTTTCAGACGATCCGCCGCGATCCCGAGCGTCCCGGCCAGCCGGTTGAGACTGTAATTCCACGGAATCAGATCGACGAGTTCGTCCCGGCGGCGCAGTGCGTCGGCCTCCGTTGCACCGATGATCGTCGTCAGGCCGGCCAGCACTTTGATCGCGTTTGGTCCGCGCCCGTAGGCCGCCGCGCGCGTCCTGAGATCGCGGGCATATTCAAGCGATTCCTCGAACGACTGCGACGCCGAAAACACGGCCTCGGCGTGACGCGCGGCGAGTTCCCGCCCGTCGCCGGACGCGCCCGCCTGCACGAGCACCGGATGCCCCTGCGGCGAGCGCGGCAGATTCAGCGGCCCTTGCACCGAAAAATATTTTCCGCGATGCGCGAGCGGATGAATTTTTGCGGGATCGGCGAAGCGGCCGGCGGTTTTGTCGCCGATAAACGCGTCGTCTTCCCAGCTATCCCACAATTGCTTCACGACGTCGGTGAATTCGGCGGCGCGCGCGTAGCGTTCGGCGTGATCCGGCACCGCGTCGCGGCCGAAATTGCGCGCCGAGGCGAGATCCGCGGTCGTGACGACGTTCCAGCCCGCGCGTCCCGCGCTCACGTGGTCGAGCGTCGCGAAACGCCGCGCGATGTTGTACGGCTCGTTATAGCTCGTCGAAGCCGTTCCGATCACGCCGATCCGCGTCGTCGCTGCCGCCACGCTCGCGAGCAGCACGGTCGGTTCGAGCGCGGTGATTGGGCGGAAGTCGATTTGATCGGCGATGGCGGCGTTATCGGCGAGAAACACGGCGTCGAACTTCGCCGATTCCGCGAGTTTCGCGATCCGCACGTAATGCGCGACGTCGACGAACGCTTTCGGGTCGGCTTCGGGTACGCGCCACGCGGAAGGCAGGAAGCCGGAATGCAGCACGTTGATGTTGAGATGGAGCTGGCGCGGCGGGGTTTTCTGGCTCATCGAGGGGTCCTGATGGCGGGCATGGCTTGGCACCGTCGGAGAGAGGCGATCACGTTATTTTGTCGGCGATGGCGCGCGGGGGCCACGAAGAAATCCGTCGAAGGTTATTCGTGTATGGGGTTTAGGCGGACGGGTTCGGTTTGCTGGCGCCTTTGCTTTTGTTTGCCTGTGGTTTTTGGGAACTTGCTTTCGCGTAGGTCGATTAGCACGCCGCTGTGCGCGGCAGCAGTCACTTTCTTTGGCTAGCTGCGCGGGATAGTAACCAAAGAAAGCAGCACGGGGTTTGGCGCCGTGGGCGGCTTGGTGTGGGTGGATTACACCGTCTGATGTTCGGGCGCTTCTTGGGAGCTTGATTTCGTGTCGGTCTATTAGCACGCCGCTATGCGCGGCAGCAGTCACTTTTTTTGGCTAGCTGCAAAGAAAGTAACCAAAGAAAGCAGCACGGGGTTTGGCGCCGCGGGCGGCTCGGTGTGGGCGGGTTACACCGTCTGACGTTCGGTGCTTCCTGTGAACTTGCTTTCATGTAGGTCTATTAGCACGCCGCTATGCGCGGCAGCAGTCACTTTCTTTGCTGCTGCAAAGAAAGTAACCAAAGAAAGCAGCTTGTCCGTCTAAGTGTCCACCTCGAATAACCCAGCGGATAGGCGCGCAAGCTGATTCGGCCATCGCACCACACTACAGAGTGGAGCCGCTCATTCATCCCGGCAGGCACGAAGTGCCTGCCGGAACGGCATAACCAACAAATCGGAAAGCCAAACCCGCGGTTTTTGATGTGCCCATCGTCCGAGCGCAGCGAAGACGGAACTGACGGCGCTGTGCCAATACGAACGAACGCGAGTTGGCCTAATCAGCTTGCGTGCCTATCCCTGTTGTTATTCGAGGTGGACACTTAGCCGGATAAGCTGCTTTCTTTGGTTACTTTCTTTGCAGCAGCAAAGAAAGTGACTGCCGCCGCGCATAGCGGCGTGCTAATAAACGCACGCGAAAGCAAGTTCCCAAGAAGCACAAGCAAACAAAAGCAAACGGCGCCAGCAAACCAAACCCAGTGCAAGTTCCCAGAAAGCGCCGAACGACCACATCACACCCCTACCTCTACCCAAGCCCTCGCAGAAATCTCCAACAAATACCCAAAGTGCAACGCGCCGACAGGCACCACGGCCCGCGCCGGTTTCCACTCCCCAAAATGCCGCGCATAGATATCGTTGAACTCCTGCCAGTGATCCACGCCGACAAGATAAACCGTCACCTCGATCACATCCCGCAACCCCGCGCCCGCGGCAAGCAACACCGTCCGCAAATTCGAAAGCGTCTGCTCGGCCTGAAAGGCGAACGGCATGTCCCCGGTATGCGTCCCGTCCGGCCGGATCGGCAACTGTCCCGACACGCAGATCAGGTTGCCCGCGCGCGTCGCGTGGCTGTAATGGCCGCCGGGAACCGGCAGGCCGGGCGCATTCAGTGCTTCGATCGTCATTTGGCTGGCTCGACGTGTAATGAAGGTTGAACCGCCAAGGATACCGAGCCTCGCGCGATTCGTGCTCTCAAATCAAGAATGATTTGAAATTATGCGGGTTTTTGCGCGCGCCGTTCCCGCCGATACTCCCCACATCAACTCAGACACGGAGCAACAAACATGAAAATCTTCATCACGGGCGCAGGCGGCTTTATCGGCGGATCGATCGCGGCGGGACTCGCGCGCGACGGGCATCACGTGCGCGGCCTCGTGCGGCGCGCGGAACAAGCGGACGAACTGAAGCAGATCGGCGTGGAACCGGTGATCGGCAGCCTCGACGATCACGATCTGCTCGTGCGCGAAGCACGCGCGTCGGACGGCGTGATCAATGCGGCGGACAGCGACCATCGCGGCGCGGTCGAAGCGCTGATCGAAGGGCTCGAAGGCTCAAATAAGCCGCTGCTGCATACGAGCGGGTCGAGCATCGTCGGCGATGCCTCCGGCGGCGAAGCGTCGGACGCCATCTATCACGAAGACGCGCTGCCCGAACCGACCGCCGACAAAGCGCCGCGCGTGGCGATCGACAACCTCGTGCTCGACGCGGCCAAACGCGGCGTGCGCGCGTCCGTGCTGTGCAACACGCTGATCTACGGTCACGGCGCGCTTGCATCGAGTAAGAGCGTGCAGTTGCCGCGTCTGCTGTCGCAAGCGCAGAAAAGCGGCGTGGTGCGTCACGTCGGGCCGGGTCGCAATATCTGGTCGAACGTGCATATCGACGATGTCGTCGATGCGTATCGCCGTGCGCTCGACACGTCGCCCGCCGGCACGTTCTATTTCATCGAAAGCGGCGAGGCTGCGTTCAACGAAATGACCGCCGCGATGGCCCGCGCGCTGAAACTCGGCGCGCCGCAAGACTGGCCGCTCGATGCAGCGAAGCAGGAATGGGGTTACGAGATGGCGTCGTATGGGCTTGGATCGAATAGCCGCGTGCGCGGCAAAAACGCGCGCGAACTGCTCGGCTGGACGCCGAAGCGGACTTCGGTGCTGGAGTGGATCCAGCACGACATGTTGCGCTGAGATTTTCGCCGCCACCCGGCAAAAAGCCGTTTCCGCCTTGGCTGCGGAAACGGCTTTTTATTTTCGAAGGGGTCTGGATAACTTAACGCAGCGCCTCGGCGAACGTCTCGATTTCACTCGTCGCCATGCCCGCTTTCTCGGCGGCTTCGCGAATCTGCCGCCAGGTGGTCGGGTCGATCGCTACGCCCGCCGCGCCTCGCTCTGCGCGACGCGCTTCTTCCGGCTCGCCCGGCGCGTAGATCTGTTCGACGCCCGCGCTGCGCGGCGACGCCTTCACCCACTCGACGAACGCTTCCGCCTCGGCTTGCGCGGCGGGCGCGTCGAAGGCGTTGGGGTCGAGAATCACCGACGTCATGCAGTTGATGATCGCGCTGGTTTTCTGCAGCGTGCTTTCGCGTGTGGTGTAGCCGCCCGACAACGCGCCGCCGAGAATCTCGCACATCGCCGCCAGTCCGAAACCCTTGTGGCCGCCGAACGGCAGCAACGAGCCGAACGGCTCTTCGTGCATCACGCTCGGATGGTTGGTCGGCGTGCCGTCGTGTTCGATCAGGTAGCCCGGCGCGACGTCCACGCCCTTGTTGTAGGCGACGCGCGTCTTGCCGTAGGCGATACCGCTCGTCGCGAAATCGAGCACGAGCGGCGTCTTGCCGTCGCGCGGAAACGCGGCGCAGAACGGGTTCGTGCCAAAGCGCCGGTCGATCCCGCCGAACGGCGCGACCAGCGGATCGCCCGCCACGTTCACGAAGTGAAACGACACCAGTCCGGCCTTCGCGCACTGCTCGGCCCAATGTCCGATCCGCCCGATGTGATGCGCGTTACGCAAGCCGACCGCGCACACGCCGAGTTTCTTCGCGCGCTCGATGCCGTGCTCCATCGCCTCGAACGCCACCACCTGGCCGAACCCCTTGACGCCGTCGATCGACAGCACCGCGCCCGCATCGCGCACGATCTCCGCGTGCGCGTTGAGTTTCAATTCGTTGTCCGCGAGCGAGCTCATGTAGCGCGGAATCATGCCGACGCCATGCGAATCGTGGCCCGACAGATTCGCCATCACGAGATGGTCCGCGACGAGTTCCGCCTCGCGCGGCGTACTGCCCGCGCGCTCCCAGATGGCGCGCACGTAGGCGTGCAGGGTATCGACGGGAATGCGCAGTTCCGGCGCGGCGTTCGGGTGAAGGTCGTTCATTGCGACGTTGTCTCCTTGTGAAAAAACAGAACAGGTGCGGCAGTCAGACAGGTAGTGTCACGGCGCCGCCGCGATCACTTCCGCGACCGCCGATGTCAGTTTCTTGCCATACGGCACATGCAGGAATTCGTTCGGTCCGTGCGCGTTCGACTTCGGACCGAGCACGCCGCACACCATGAATTGCGCGCTCGGGAAGCCTTCCTTGAGCGTGTTCATCAGCGGGATCGTGCCGCCCTGGCCCATGAACGCGACGTCCGCGCCGAAGTGGCTGCGCGATGCGCCGTTGAGTGCGCCGTAGAGCCACGGCGCGAGATCGGGCGCGCTCCAGCCGGTCGCCGGCCCCGCTTCCGGGCGGAACGTGACCTTCGCGTTGTACGGCGGATCGAATTCGAGCAGCGACTTGAGTTCCTCGACCGCGCCCGCCGCTTCCACCAGCGGCGGCAGACGCAGCGACAGCTTGAACGCGGAGCGCGGCGCGAGCACGTTGCCCGCATCGGCGAGCGGCGGCAGGCCGGACGCGCCCGTCACCGTCAACGAAGGCCGCCATGTGGATGCAAGCAGCGCCTCGCGCGGATCGGTCGTGGTCGGCAGGACCGGACCGCCGTCCTGGCCGCAACTCCACGGCAGCTTTTTCCAGACGTCGTCGCCGAGAATGCGCGCGGTCGCTTCCGCCTCGCGCAGGCGGTCGGGCGGGATCGGGCAGTGAAAACCGTTCGGCAGCAGATTGCCCGTACCGGCGTCTTCGAGCCGTTCGAAGAGCTTGCGCATGATGCGGAACGTGGACGGCGCGATGCCGCCATAACCGCCCGAATGCAGCCCTTCTTCGAGCACCTCGATTTCGAGATCGCCGGAGACGAGACCGCGCAGCGACGTGGTGAGCCACAACTGATCGTAATTGCCCGCGCCCGAATCGAGGCAGATCACGAGGCCGACGCGGCCAAGGCGGCTGCGCAGCGCGTCGATATAGGGCAGCAGGTCGTAACTTCCCGACTCCTCGCACGTCTCGATAATGCCGACGCAACGCGGCCGCTCCACACCTTGCGCGTCGAGCGCGGCGATCGCGCTGATGCTCGCGTAGGTTGCGTAGCCGTCGTCCGCGCCGCCGCGTCCGTAGAGCTTGCCGTCTTCGAATTTCGGCGTCCACGGGCCGAGATCGCGCCGCCAGCCTTCGAACTCGGGTTGCTTGTCGAGATGACCGTATAGCACGATGGTTTCCGTGCTGTTCGAGCGCGTGGCGGGCGCTTCGAAGAAGATCACCGGCGTGCGGCCTTCGAGCCGCACGATCTCGACGGTCAGCCCTTTCACCGGCTGCTGCTCCGCCCATTGCGCGGCATCGGTCACGACACGTTCGATAAAACCGTGGCGCACCCAGTCGGCGTCGAACATCGGGCTTTTGGCCGGCACCGCGATGTAGTCGGTGAGCGCGGGCACGATCTCGTCGTTCCATTTGCGCTCGACGAAAGCGGCGAGCGCGTCGCGATCGAGCGTGGCGGGCGCGTCTTGCGTGGCTTGGGAATGTGATGCGGTAGGGTCGGAGATCATCGCGGGTTTCCAGCCGGTTAAAACTCAATGATAGACGGGTTTGACTTCGACGCTTTCAGCGCGCGACCGCGCGTGGGCCGATCAGCGTCGATGCGCTCGCGCCGGCGTCGGCGCCGATGGCGTCGTCGGTGAAGGGGAAACGGGTCCAGCGCTTTTGCGAGTAAGCGCGCGTGGCGTCGCCGAAATGCGGCGATGCGGGGTCGTCGGATTCGGAATGCGCGAGCATCGTGTCGGCCTCGACGCCGTCCGCGCCGAACGACACGACCTGCAGATAACTGTTGCCGTAACCGTTGTCGTCCATCGGATAACCCTTTTCGTCGAGCGGCCGTTTCGCGCAGGCGATGGCGAAGTAACCCGCTTCGTCGCAGCCGCCGTACAGCGGCACGCGCGCGCCGTCGCGCGTCACGTAGAGCAGCGCGCCGCGCGGCGAATCCAGCGCGAAGCCCTTGAGCCTGAGCGCGAGCGCCGCGCCGCCGAGCGCCTGCCGCAAGTCCTGCACGACCGAGCTATTCGACGTGTTGAAACCGTTCGGCGTGGTGAGCGGTTGAGCGGGATCGAACGCGTTCGCGTACAGCCGTTCGGGCGCGATCTTCGTCACGCGCTGCCAGAATTCGTCCCAGAGATTCGCGCCGCGCGACGCGGGATCGGCGGTGCCGTTCCACGCACGCAATACGTCGCACGGCTCGCGCAGGCCGTCGTCCGGCGTAGTCGCGCCGCACACCGCGCCGATCAGTTGCGCCTTGTAGAGGCGCTGCGAGTAGGAATCGGTGTCGAGCGCGGCGCGCTTCAACGCGTCCCGCGTGATGCCGTCCGGCTCGCGCTGGAGCTTCGCCGCGAGCGCATGGCCGTAGCGCGTGCGCAACGTCTGCTCGCCGCCGACCACGCCCGCGACGCGCGGATAACCCGTCATCGGTGCGTTCGCGTTCGTGAGCCAGTAGCTGCCATTGAAATTGCCGACGTAGTCGCCGCGCGCCATGCCCGGCATCTGCGATACGGGCAGCGCGCCCGGCTGGACGCTCGCCGCTTCGACGCGCCACGCGCACGCGTTCTTCGATCCATCGAGGAACGGCACGCCCGGCGCTCTCGCCGCGAACGCGCGGCCGAGCGGCGGCGTGCAGGCGTCGGCGAGCGCGTCGGGCACATCGGGCATCGCGCCGATATCCGCGAACCACGTGCGCGCGTCGCCCCGGCCGATCGCGAAGGTATTGACCCACGGCGTGGCCGCGAATCGCTTCTGAATATCGATAAACGCCGTCAGCGAGGCCGCGCGGTCCCACGCGAGGAAGTTGTCGAACGCGCGCAGATTCTCGGCGTTGACGTCGCGCAGCGCGAACGCGTGCTGGGCGTTCCAGGCGAGCGCGGGCGACATCGCGGAGAGGTCGATCAGCGGGCCGAAACGCGATAAATACAGCGTGCGCGTGACGCGTGCGGGCGTGCCGTCGGCGCGGCGTGTCTCCACGGCGATCGACACCGGCGTCATCGGCTCGCTTTTTCCATCGACGAGATAGCGCGTCGGATTGGCGGGATCGAGTGTCAACTGGAAGATGCCGAAACGCCGCGCGCTCGACACCGTGTGCGTCCACGCGACGTTTCCGTTGAAGCCGAGCATGATGACCGGCACGCCGAGAAACGACACGCCCGCCACGTTCAACTGGCCCGGAATGGTGAGCTGCGCCTCGTAAAAGCGATCCGGCCCATGCCAGAACCAGTGCGGATTACCGAACAGCAGGCTCGCGCGATCGTGCGTGACCTGCGCGCCGAACGCGAGCGCGTTGCTGCCGAGGCCGGATCGTCCGGCGATATCCAGATCAAGCGCGGCTTGGGGCGCGGTGGATGCAGCGGCAGGCGCGGCGGCGGCGATCTGCTGGACGAAACGCGCCGCGCCGCCCGCCAGATTCGCCGCGATCAGCCGCCGGTAGATGTCGGCGGGCGCAATGGCCGACACCCACGGCTGGCCCTTGCACGCGGCGTGCGCGCGCGGAAAGTGCCCGGCGGCGAGATCGGCCACATAACGGTTGTAGCCCGCCGCGAAGCCTTCCACCAGTTCGCGAAGTTCGGGCGGCTGCGCATCGCGATATCGATCCGCGGCGGCGGCGTTATCGACGAGGCGGAAGAAGAAATCGGCGTCGAGATTGCGCGGCTGGCCGAACGTCGCGGCGGCGGGCGGCCGCGCGTCCGGGCCGAATACCGACGAGCGCTCGCCGCGATACGTCACGAAGGCGTCGGCGAGCGTGCACAGATTGTCTTCGGCTTGCACGTAGCCGTAGCCGAACCCGAGACTGCCCCAATCGTTCGCCCGGATGTGCGGCACGCCCGCCTCCGTGCGCCGGACGTCCGCGCTGTAAGGCGTGGCGGATGGCGCGCTCGCTGGCTGCTGCGCACAAGCGCCTAGCAACACGAGCACGAACACGGCGGCGAATCGGGCAAGGAATGTCATGAACGCAGCCCTACGCATCCGACACCCCGGTCACCTGACAAAGCGTTGCGTTCGACGGTCATTGGCGATCCAGGACAAGTTGAGAAGCCCGAGCCGGATCAGGTTAGATAGTTTGAGCAACGCAGGCAAGCCGGTTTCAATATGCGCGGGCGTGGCCCGGCCAGCCGATCCAAGCGCCGTCGCGGCCCCCGCGCTATCCTGCATGTCCGCTCAGACGCTGAATCCGGCGCTCGCTGAGACGTCCAATAAACCGCCCAGGAGAAAAACATGTCCCTTACGATGTATCGCGCGTCCCTTCCCGTCTTCGTGCGCGGCCTCGACGTGCTTGCCGCCTTGCTGAAAAAGGCCGAAGCCCATGCCGACGAACACGGCACGCCGCATCGCGAGATTATCGAGGCGCGGCTCGCGCCCGATATGTTTCCGCTCGCCGGTCAGATCCAGCGCGCAACCGACACGTCGAAGCTGTCGGCGGAACGCCTCTCCGGCGTGGCCGCGCCGCGTTTCGAGGACAACGAGACGACGTTCGCCGAATTGCACGCCCGTATCGCGAACACGAAGGCGTATATGAGCGGGATCGGCGCGGCGCAACTGGACGGCAGCGAAAGCCGCGAGATCGTGCTGAAATTCGGCAGTCTCGCGCCGGTTTTCAGCGGCGACGACTATCTGCTGAGTTTCGGCCTGCCGAACTTCTACTTTCACGTCACGACCGCCTACGACATTCTTCGCCATCTCGGCGTGCAGATCGGCAAGCGCGATTTTCTCGGCCCTTACGCGTAAGCCATCCCGAGCGCGCTCAGATCAATTCTGAAATTTCGATGAGATTGAGATCCGGATCGCGCAGGTACACCGAGCGGATCTTTTGCGTGGCGCCGGTGCGTTCGACCGGCCCTTCGATAATCGGCCAGTTGCACTGGCGCAGGTGCGCGATCACGTCGTCGAGCGGCACGGCGGCGATAAAACACAAATCGAGCGCGCCCGGCACGGGCAGATGCGCCTTCGGCTCGAACTCCGCGCCGCGCACGTGGAGGTTGATCTTCTGATTGCCGAAGCGAAATGCGAAACGGCCCGAACCGAAGGTTTCGAGCCGCATCTGGAGTACATCGACGTAAAAGTGCCGGGTCGCGTCGGGATCGACGCAGGTGAGAACGAGGTGGTCGAGATGATCGATCAGCGCCATGCCGGAACTCCTTCGTTTGAAGTTCCGACAGGGTAACAAACCTTAACCGCGTGCCGCGATCTGCTTCTGCCAACTATTCAGGATGCGCCGGGCGAGCGCGTCGTAATCGCCGCCGAAATGGTGATCGCCGGTCGTGCGGATCACTTCGATCCCCGTCTTGGTCAGCGCCGGACACAACGTGTCCTCTTCCTTCTCGCCGTAGATGCACTGCACCATCGCGGGCGGCAGCTTCGCGAGTTCCGGTCGCACTTGCAGCGCTTTATCGGAGGCGGGCATGCCGAGCCAGCCGGTCACGCGGATCTGGAAATCGGCCGACGGCGCGAAACCCATCAGCGAGACGAACGACACTTTCGAGCGCACATTTTCCGGCAGCAAGTTATAGGCAAACGGCATCACGTCCGCGCCGAACGAATAGCCGATCAGCGCAACCTGCGTCGTATGCCAGCGCGCGCTGTACGTCTGAATGACGCGCGCGAGGTCGCGGCTCGTCTGCTGCGGCGTCTTCGCGCTCCAGAAATAGCGCAGCGCGTCCCAGCCGATCACCGATACCCCGTCGCGCTGCAACGCTTCCGCGACCGTTTTATCGAGATCGCGCCAGCCGCCGTCGCCGGAAATCACGATCGCGAGCTGCTCGGTCGGCTTGGCCGCGCGCAATTCGATCAGCGGCAGATCCGACACGTCTTCCTCGTGCATTTCCTGCACCCGCAGATGCGGCGCGGCCAGCGCGGCCAACGCCGTCGCTTTCGTCGTGCCGGCCTGCAACGCGCCTTTCTCGATGAATCCGGGCAAGCCCTTGCTGTGCGTGATGGTCGGATCGGGCGCGCACGGCTTGAATGCGGCGTCGAGTTGCGGGTCGGCGTCGAGCGAGATCGCGCCCGCCACCGTGTTTTCCGGCGCCTGCGCGAGCGCGCGTTCCGCGAGAATGCCGCCCTGACCGGTGCCCGCGAAGATCGGCGAGAAATAGCGGTCGGATTTCACTTCACGTTCGAGCTGGTGGCTGACGCTCTCGGCATCGCCGACCAGTTGATGGCAACTCTCCGACGCCGCGACGCTCTTCAGCTTCGCGGCATAACGCGCCGTATCCACGCCGACCACCATCGCGCCGTTCTTCGCGAGCGCGTCGGCGGCGTCCTGATCGGCGGGCGTCCAGCCGCTTTTCTCGGAAAACAGCACGACGAAACCGCGCATCGGACCGACCGGCTTGGTGAACGCGACGTCGCCGTAACGGCCGCCGGAAATCGTCGTCGCGGCCTGCGCCTGGGCCGCCGCGAAAACGACTACCGACATCGCGGCGAGTTTGAACAGAAATTTCATGAACGCCAGCCTCCCGCCAGCAACGAGAGATCCGCCAGCGTGAAAAACACGCCGACCGAGCCGGATGCCGCCAGATAACGCGGCTCCCAGCGTGGCTGGAACTTGCTCTTGAACCCGCGCAATCCGCGGAAATTGTAGAAACGCCCGCCAAAGCGCCAGACCAGACCGGCGAGCCGGTGCCACGGCGAAGCGAGCGGGCTCGGCTGCATGCCCGACAAGGGCGCGATGCCGAGGCTCAGGCTGCGGAATCCGGCTTGCTTCAGATGCAGCGCGAGCTTGGTGAACAGATATTCCATTGCATACGGCGAGGCGTCGGACACATGACGCATCACGCCGACGGTCGCCTCGGTGTTGAGATCGGTGGTCATGAACGTGACGAACGCGACCGGCGTGCCTTGCTGGCGCACGAGCAGCACCGACTGCGCGGCGAGATACTCTTCCGTGAACGCCGCCACCGAGAAGCTTTTCTCACGCGCGACGCGGCTATCGAGCCACGCGTTCGAGATTTCGCGCAGCATCGGCAGATGCGCGGGGACGGCGGCCGAGTCGATCACCTCGACGTCGAATCCATCGCGCTCGCCGCGCTTCAACGCATAGCGCAGATGCGCGCGGTGCGAGCCTTTGAGATCGAAATCGTCGAGCACGACGTGCGCTTCCTCGCCGAGTTTCATCAGCGTGAGGCCGGCGTCGAGATAAAGCGGCAGCGCATCGGCGCGCACCTGATAGAACGCGGCGCGGCCGTTATGCGCGTGCGCCAGTTCGACGAACTTGCGGATCAATTCCGCCCATTCGCGGCGCGGCCCGACCGGATCGTGCAGCGCGGCCCAGGTGCGGCCGTGCTTTGCGTACATCAGGAACGCTTCGCGCGATTCGGAAAACAGGAAACTCTTGTCGCCCATCATCGCGAGGCCGGCGTCGCTGCGTTCCTGCGCACGGACGATCCGCGCGGCGTCGAGCAGATCCTGACCGGCCGGCTTCACGAAGCGGCCCGCCGCCGGACGCAGCAATTGCCACAGCGCGAACACGGCGGCGAACAGCGTCGCGCCGAGCGTCGCGCGCAAGGCGCGCGGCGCGCGTTCGTCGAAGGCGAACTGCCACCAGAGGTCGCTGCTGTACTGGACATCGCGGAAGGCGAAGAACATCACCCATACCGCGAGCACGATCACGACGGCCACGGAAGCAAGCCACGTCATCGTGAAACGCTCGGCGAAGAGTGCGGAACGGCGATTGAAACGATCGCGCGTCGCGATCAGCAACACGATGAGGAAACCCAGCACGCCCATTTCGACGAACGCGAGCCCTTTCGCGAGCGACAGCGCCAGATTGGCGACGGCCAGAATGATCGCGAGCCACCACGCGGCGTCGAGCCGGCGCATCAGGCCGCGCGCGACGAACAGCAGCAGCACGCCCATCACGCTGCCGAGCAATTGCGAACTTTCGAGCACCCACAGCGGCAGAATCGTCTGCAACAGCGCGATCCGCTTGCCGAACGCGGGCGTCGCGCCCGAAATCACGAGCATGCCGCCCACGACGAACGTCACGATGCTGAGGAACAGCGGCGCGAGCGGCGAGACGTGGCGCGCGCTGATCGACGCGACCCGGCCGCGCAGCGCCCGGCCTTCGAACGCGGCCATCACGGCGGCGGAGAGAATCAGCGGCAGGCCGAAATAGATCGCGCGATAGGCGAGCAGCGCGGCGACCATGTCGGGCGTCTGCACGTTGCGGCCGAGCGCGAACACCATCGCCGCCTCGAACACGCCGACGCCGCCCGGCGTATGGCCGATCATGCCGAGCAGCATCGCGGCGGAATAGACGGTGATGAAATTGCCGAAACCGACCTGCGCGTGCGGCAGCACGGCCCACAGCGCGAGTCCGGCCGCGACCACGTCGATCATCGCGAGCGCGACTTGTCCCACCAGATCGCGGCGTGCGGGCACGGTGAAACGCAGTCGCTCGCGGAAAAAGACCAGCGTTCGCGGCGTTTTGCCGCAAAAGACGAACATCGTCGCGAACATCGCGATCAGCGCCCCGCCGACGACGCGCAGCACGGCGGGCGGCAGGCGCAGCATGCCGGCGAGCGTATCGGCGGCGCACAGCATGCCGATCGCCGTCATCAGGGCAAGCGAAAGCGCGAGCGTGACGCTCGTGAACAGCGTGAGCCGGCCGACCTGCGCGGGCGTGACCTTCGCCGCGCCATATACGCGGCAGCGCACCGCGCCACCGGTCAGCGCGCCGAAACCGGTCGCGTTGCCGAGCGCCGAGCCGACCGTCGCGCCAACCCACAAGAGCGCGCGCGGCACCGGCGCACCGACGTGCCGGAGCCCGACCGCGTCACGGCCGACGAGCGCCGCGAAACTGAGCACGGTGGCGAACAGCGCACCGGCCCAGGCGGCGATATCGAGACCGCGCAACTGATGGACGACCGAGTGGTAATCGACGGCGCGGGAGAGATGCTGGAACACCAGCAACAGCAGCGCGCAGACCACGACCGTCAGGACGGGCGCGACGAGGCTTTGCAGGCCGCGCTTGTCGAGACGGTGGCGCAGCGCCGCGATGGCGCGGGTAGGACTCAATACGTTTCTGCGAGACATGCGTGGAACTAACTTCCCGGATCGCCGCTCAAGGCATGGCCTTGAACGGCTTTAATTGTATGGTCGGCGACGGCGGTATTCACCGTTGCCCTACGCGGCCGGACAGCGGCGAGAAACCGCGCTGTCTCGGGCACTTCTCTGTAAGCGCGCACCGGACACGTAGCACTTAAGGAACGCCTGTATATCGGCGCAGGTTGACCGGACTTAAGAAAACAGCAGGGTTCGTCCGAAGGGAAATGTAACGTTCGGGCGCGGCTGGCTAGGTGCGGCCGGTCAGGCGCGGCTGGCTAGGCGCGGCGCGCTTCGTCCAAAGTGACGAAACGCAGGTTCCGCTGGCGCGCTGCGTCGGCGAGACGCGGCAAAACGGGAAGAATGACCGGTTCGCCGCTCGACGTGCGCGCGGCGTTGGCGTCGTGGAGCAGCAGGATGTCCCGCGCGGCGAGACCGTCCAGCAGCCGCCCGGCGACCACATCGGGATCGCGTTCGCGCGTATCGAAACCGCGCCGGGTCCACGCCGCAAGCCGCAAATCCAGCTTTTGCAGCACCGGTTCGAGAAAAATATTGCGTAATCCGGCCGGCGCGCGGAAAAACGACGGCTCGACGCCCGTCAAATCCGCAATCGTCGCCTGCGCGGCGGCGATCTCGCGGGCGAGCGCGCCCGGCGGCGTCACGGAAAACGTATGCACGTGGATCTGCGAGTGATTTTCGACCGCGTGGCCGCGCGCCACGATCTCGCGCGTCAACGCTGGATACGCCCGCGCCCGCGCGCCGATGCAGAAAAACGTCGCGCGGATGCCGAGCGTTTCGAGCAAATCGAGCACGCGCGGCGTGACTTCGGGGTCCGGACCGTCGTCGATGGTCAGCGCGATGGCGTTCCCGTTGCCCGTCCTTGCGGGAAGACGCGTCCAGTTCGGGCCGAGCAGCGACGAGCGCGGCCAGAGACCCGCCGCCGTGACCGCTGCGTGGTTCAGCGCGGTTCCAGCGAGCCACCAGCCCCACGTCGAAGGCTCGGCCGCGACGCCGGCCAGCGCCATCGCGTGCCAGGCGGCAGACGCGGCGAGGGTCGGCGGAAAACGGCCCGCCGGCCAGCGCCGGTTCAATTCATTCATATCCGTTCGTCATGCCGATAACGCCGCCGGAAGACCGGCCACGCGCCGCGAGGGCCGCAGATCGTCATCTTGTCTCAAATTCAAAGGGCGGATGATACCGGCTCGCGCGCCCTCCCGGCTTTGCCCTTTGCGGGCGGTGCGGTTAGGATCGAGGAGGAAATTGGGGAACGACGCCGCCGGCCTGCATAAAACGCCGCCGCGGGCCGTCGCACACGACTCACTGAAAAGGCTCGACCGCATGAAAAAACTCGCCCTCCCGACACTCGCCTCGTGCGCCCTGCTCACCAGTCTGCTTGCGGGCTGTCAGACGCAGGACACCACGCTGATCCAGAACGTGCCGGTCGGATCGGGGACCTCGACGCTCGTCGTCGTGCCGTTCGTGGACTGCATCAAGGCGAAATGGGGCGCGCATGGCGGGAAGCTTCGCCAGTATTCGCAAGACGCGGAGGGCGAAATTGTCGACGTGCGCGGCCCCGACGGGCGCACGGTGGTCATGCTGGTCGCCGAGCCGTCCGCGCACGGCACCGGCTACACCATCTACGGCGACATCGCCGCCGCGTCCTACGTGACCGAAGCGCACACCTGCGACTGAGCGAGGCGCCGCCGCCGTTGCCTCAAGACGCCGAGCCGCCGCGCATGTCGACGCTCGCGCGATGCGTGCCGACAATGCGCCCGATCAGATAGCCGTCCGACGCGCACGCGTTCACGCGCTCGTTGCCGTTCCACTGGATCGCGTATTGATCGTCCTGCAGATGGATCGTGGCGGGATCGAATTTCGGGATCGCGGCGGCTTTCGCGGCCCCCTTTGCGCCGCCTTCGCGCATCTGTTCCAGCACGAGCCGGTTCCACGTGTAGGCATAGCCGTAGCGCACGCCGTCGGCGAAGGCATCGGCGTCGCACACTTGCGATGGCGGCGTGAGCGTGAGCGTCGTCTGATGACCGCCCGCCGCGCCGACCACGATCCGCTGCTCGCCTTGCAGGCCGTTCTGCGGCGCGACGGCACGCGGTGCCGGCTTGAGCGAACCCGCCGTTGCGTTCGCTTGCACTCCGGACGCGGCGGCGGCTGCGGCGGGACCGGTATCTTGCGGAAGCGGCGCGCACGCCGCCAAAACGAAGATCGACGCGCTCAAGGCCGCGCCGACGCCTTTCAACAATCGGTAGACAATCACCCTGCGTGTTCCATCTCAAAATAAACGATCGCTACCTTACCATCTTGACGCTCGCACAACCGAGGACACTCCGATGACGATGGACGAATTGCTCGAACGTGCCGAGGCGGCGCGCGAACGGGCCTACGCGCCGTATTCGCGTTTCCGCGTCGGCGCGGCCTTGCTGGCGAAGGACGGCCGCGTGTTCGACGGCTGCAATGTCGAAAATAGCGCTTATGGCCTCTGCAATTGCGCGGAACGCACCGCGTTTTTCAGCGCGATCGCGGCGGGCTGCGAGCGCGATAGCTTCGCGGCGCTTGCGGTGATCGGCGATACCGACGGCCCGATTGCGCCGTGCGGCGCGTGCCGTCAGGTCATCATGGAACTGGGCGGCCCGGACCTGCCGATCCGCCTCGGCAACCTGCGCGGCGCGACGCGCGACACCACCGCGCGCGAGCAATTGCCCGACGCGTTTTATCTGTGAGCGACGCGCGATGACCCGCCATCATGTGATCTACGACACAGACCCCGGCGTCGACGATGCCATGGCGCTCGTGTTTCTCGCCCGGCATCCCGATATCGACTTGCTTGGCGTGACGAGCGTGTTCGGCAACGCGACCATCGACACCACCACGCGCAACGCGCGCACGCTCGCCGCGCGCTTTGCGCCGGGCGTGCCCGTCGCGCAAGGCGCCGCCGCGCCGCTCGATGGCGACGCGCCCGCGCCGGTCGGCTGGATCCACGGCGACGATGGCCTCGGCAATCTCGATCTGCCGCCGCCCGCGCCCGGCGATGCGCCGCTCGACGCGCGATCCGCGTGCCGTTTCATTATCGATACCGTGCGCGCGCGGCCCGGCGAAGTGACGTTGCTGGCGGTCGGTCCGCTGACCAATCTGGCGCTCGCGCTCGACGCCGATCCGGACCTCGCCCAATACGTCAGACAAGTGGTCATCATGGGCGGCGCGTTCGGCACCGGCGGCGTGTACGGCAATGTCACACCCGCCGCCGAGGCGAATATTTCCGCCGATCCGGACGCCGCCGACCGCGTGCTGGGCGCGGCGTGGCCGGTCTCGATCGTCGGGCTGGACGTTACGCAGAACACGATCATGTCGAACGACTGGCTCGCGGATATCGCCCAGCGCGGCGGCGAAGCCGGGCGCTTCGTGTGGGCGGTGTCGCGTCATTACGCGGATTTTCATCGGAAGAGCGCGGGGATCGACGGGATTTATGTGCACGATTTCTCGGCCGCCGCCTATCTGCTCGCACCGCATCTTTACGAGACGCGGCGCGGTCCGGTGCGCGTCGTGACCCGCGGAATCGCGCGCGGCATGACGATCCAGAAACCCGCGTCGATGTCCGTTTCCGCGCCCGAATGGGACGAGCGTCCCGCGTGCTCGGTCTGCATCGCCGTGGACGCCGACGCCGTGCGCGCGCTTTACGATCAGACGCTCTGCACGGATTAAACCGCCGCCGCGAGCCGCGCGTTGAACCAGACGCGCAGCGCGTCGATTTCCTCGGCGCACACGGAATGCGGCATCGGATACGCGTTCCATTCCACCGGCACGCGCTGCGTCGTCGCGAAATCGCGAGCGCGTTCGCCGAGCTGGATCGGCAGCACGTCGTCCTGCGTGCCGTGCGCGGCGAACACCGGCGTCGCGCGGTTCGCTTCGCTGAAATTCGCCTCGATCAGCGCCTGCGACGGCAGATATCCCGACAACACGATCAACCCGGCAAGCGTTTCCGGATGCGTCAGCCCGGCGGAATACGTCATCGCCGCGCCTTGTGAAAAGCCGGCCAGAAAGATCTTGCGGGTGGGAATGCCGCGCGCATTCTGCTCGGCGATCAGCTTGCGGATCGTGATGCACGAGGCTTCGATTCCCGCTTCGTCGACGCGCCGGTCGATGCCCTGGAACGACAGAATGTCGTACCACGCGCGCATCACGTAGCCGTTGTTGGCCGTCACCGCGATCTCCGGCGCGTTCGGAAACACGAAGCGCACGGCGGGCGCATCGGCTAAGCGCAGTTCCGAGATGAGCGGCACGAAGTCGTTGGCATCCGCGCCGAGGCCGTGCATCAGGATCACCGCGAATTCGGGATCCGGCGACGTTTCGACTTCGATGGTGGGCGGTTGGTCGTTCATATTGCAGCTCCGGGAGACAGCGGTTTCAAATGATTGGAATCAGCACGGAGACGATGCCCATCACGGACACCAGCCACACGAGCGAGCGCACGTAGGGCACGCCCGCGGCGTACAGCGGCACGTAGATCACCCGCGCGGCGATATACAGCCACGCGCCGCGCTCGGTGAGCGCGTTTTCGCGCCCGGCGACATGCGCGATCAGAATGGCCGCTGCGAACACCGGCAGCGTCTCGAAAAGATTGTGCTGCGCGCGCCGCAGACGTCCGGAGAGACGGCCGACGGGCGGCCCCGATTCGTCGCGCGGGCCGGCATTGTAGGCGATGCCGGTCTCGCGGCTGCGCACCACGGCGGGCAGCAACACCTGGACGAGCGCCAGCACGAGCACCCAGGCCAGGATCGTCAATTCGGTGGTCATCTGCGTCTCCTTCGCGTTTTTGCTGTGTTTTCAGCGTATCGACACGCGTTTGTGGGGCAAACCCGCACGCCGCGAGGCCCGGCATCCGCGCACATCATGCCATCATAGGTTTTTTGGCCCTATGGCCCTAAATGGCCGATTAGTCCACTTTCCGGCCCCATGAAACCATCGGCACTCGCGGAGCACGTTCAATGCGCCCTCTCATGGAAACTCATCCGCTGCGGCTCGCCCCAGGCGACGACTTGCGAGGCGCGCTAGAGGCCGCCGCCCGCGAGCAGGAACTCAGCGCCGCGTTCGTGTTGCAGGGCATCGGCAGCCTGAGCGTCGCGCAACTGCGTTACGCGGGCGTGGACACGACGACCGAATTGCGCGGCGATCTCGAAATTCTCACGCTCGCAGGGTCGCTGGCGATGGATGGCGCGCATCTTCATATTAGCGTCGCCGACGCAGAAGGCCGCGTGATCGGCGGGCATGTCGCGACGGGCTGTGTCGTGCGCACGACAGCCGAGATTCTGATTGCGTATTTGCCCGCGCACCGTTTCACGCGCGAACTCGATCCGCGCACCGGTTTTCCCGAACTCGCGATCCGCCCCGCCGAGCCGCGCTAGCGCACTGGTTTGCGCATGCGCCAAGGTGCGCGCCGAATCATTTCGATACTCACGATAGACGCCACCAGCCACGCCGTGCCGGACGCAAAACCCGCCAGCACGTCGCTCGCGAAATGCACGCGCAGGAACACGCGGCTCGATGCGGTCGTCACCGCGACGACGCTCGCCGCGACGAGCACGCTTACGTGCCAGCGCGGCGGCAGCGTGCGCAGCAGCACGTAGGCAAGCATGCCGTAGGTCACGAGCGAACCCGATGTGTGGCCGCTTGGAAAACTCCAGCCGGATGCCGTCGCCACGGCCACGTCGTGAACCGGGCGGGCACGCTCGAAAATGTGCTTGAGCGTGGTGTTGAGCAGGCCGTTGCCGGCGATCGCGAGCACCAGTCCGAAGGCGAGCAGCCGCCGCTGCGACAGCAAGAGCACCAGCGCCCCGCCGATACACCACGCGGTGAGCACCCACGGATCGCCGAGATGCGTGATCCACGCGAACGCCCGCACGACGCCGGGCGGCAGCGCTTCGCCTACCGCGCTCGAAAACGCCTGATCGAGGATGGGCAGCGTTTCGCCCGCGCCGATTTCGTCGGCGATTGCGGCGAATAGCGCGCCCGCACCCGCGATCAGCAAAAAGCTGAGCGAGAAATACACAAAAAGACGCGTGCGCGCCGAAATCCGGCTTGTTTCGCGCGAGACGCCGTAACGGTCGACGAGCCGCGAAGCAGCCAGCACTGCACCCGTGACGACGATCAAAAGCACGCAAAACCCGGCAAGCGCGTGCGCGCCCGCCGCGCGCGCCAGCGCAAGCAGCGCGGGATCGACGGTCTCGGGCGTCACGGCGTCGCCGCCAGTTGCGGGGCGCTGATATCGAAGTTCAGTTCGTGATGCGTGATGCGCCCGAATTCAGCGGTCTTTTCCGAATAATCCCAGCGCTCGATCACCGCGCGCCGCTCGTCGGCCGTGTAGTGGATCAGGTTGACGGAATTGTTCACCTCGCCGCGCACCCTCGACGACAACGCCGTCCCCGCCTGCACCGCCCACATCCGGCGCGGCAGGCCGCCGAACAGATCGTGCAGCGGCAGCACATACGGCAGATGAATATGACCGCCGAGCACGAGATCCGCGCCCGCGCGCGCCCAGCGCTGCACGGCGCGCTCGCGTCCGTGCAGCAGGTTCGCCTCGTCGCGGGCGCGCGTGACCGCGACCGGCTGATGCGTCACCACCACGCGCAACTGGCCGGACGACGCGCGTTCGAGCCGCCCGGCGACGCGCCGCACTTGCCGCATCGACACTTCGCCGTCCTTGTGACGATACGCGCGCGTCGTGTTCAGCCCGATCACCAGCAGTTCCGGCGATTCGAACACGGGTTCGAGATCGTCGCCGAACGCGCGGCGATGGTTCGCGTAGGGATCGAATGCGCGGATCAGCGGATTGAAGAGCGGAATGTCGTGATTGCCCGGGATGACGAGCGACGGAACGGGCTTCAACCGGTCCACGAACGCGCGCGCCGCGCTGAACTGCGAGCGGCGCGCGCGCTGCGTGAGATCGCCCGACATCACGACGAGATCGGGCGGCATCTGCTCGACCAGCCGCAGCAGCGCAGCGACGACGGGCGCGCGTTCGGTGCCGAAATGCGGATCGGAGATCTGAAGCAGCAACGTCATGAGCGGTTGGCCTCGGCGACCTCGGGTTCCGGTTTGAGCAGGAAAAGCGGTTCGGGCGCGACGTGAAATTCGAGCGGCATCGTGAGCCACGTCACCTCGCCGTCCGTCGCAATCTTCACGCGGCGCGGCTTTTTCGACGGATGCGTCACGGTGATGCGCCGGAACGCGAAGCTGACGACGTGGTCGGCATCGCTTAGACGGCCCGCCGCGCCGAGCAGCGACAGCAGAATCTGCTTGAAGCGGCCGACCGCGCGCGGCGCAATCGCGGCAAGCAAGCCGCGTTCCAAGAGCGGCGCTTCTTTCATGCCGATCTGTTCCAGTTGCAGCCGGTTATTGCCGACGAAAAGTGTGGATGTGCGCAGTTCCTGCTGGTTGCCTTCATGGTCGATATGGAGCCGCAAATGGCGATGCCGCCGCAGCATCGTAACGAGCGCCGATCCGAGCGCGATCAACCGGCTTCGGCCGAATTGCTGTTTGTAGATCTCGCGATCTTCGAGCAGTTTCGGATACAGACCGAGACTGGCGTTGACCAGAAATACCCGGCCATTCACGACGCCCGCCTGCACCGGATAGGCACGCGCGGTGAGCAACAGCCGCGTCGATTCTTCCAGATCGGCCGAGATGCCGTGATCGCGGCTGAAATAGTTGAACGTGCCGCGCGGCAGCACCGCGAACGCGCAGCCGCTGCCGATCACTTCCGCCGCGACCGCGCACAGCGTGCCGTCGCCGCCCGCGCCGACCACGACGCCGCCGTGCGCGCGGGCATCGGCCACCGCCTGGCGCGCGGTATCGGCGAGGCGCGCGGGATCGTCGACCAGACGCAGTTCATAGCGCCGGCCCGCGCCGCCGAGCACGCGCGCGAGCATGGCGTCGGTCGCATCGGCTTGACGACGGCCCGAGCCGCCGTTCATCACGATATAGAACGGTGCGTCGGCGGGAATTTCGCGCGCGCGTGTGACGGTGCTTGCAGGCAGCGTGTCTGAAGAAATCATGTTCGCGTTTTCCAGTGCAGAAGTGAGTCGGGCAAGTCCGCACAATATAACGATTGCCTTACAGGTGTGGCCCCGTCGAATTTTT
The DNA here is from genome assembly GCF_057814995.1 of Caballeronia sp. SL1002. Classification (NCBI taxonomy): domain Bacteria; kingdom Pseudomonadati; phylum Pseudomonadota; class Betaproteobacteria; order Burkholderiales; family Burkholderiaceae; genus Caballeronia; species Caballeronia sp. SL1002. Next base: position 1,017,426 of record NZ_JBYMUW010000005.1, read on the forward strand.
TGACGGGTCGGACTATGGTAAAAAGCCACCCGTTCACCTACTTTTTTCGCAATGCACGCTGAATCGACTGCCATCTTCATGCTCGGCATCCTGCTCGTGCTGATCACGCCCGGACCGACCAATACACTGCTGGCGGCTGCCGGACTGCGCCAGGGCGTGCGCCGCTCGTTACCGTTGATCGGCGCGGAACTCGCGGGCTATCTGCTCTCGATTTCCGTGTGGGGATGCTTTCTGCTCGCGGCCGCGAAAGCGTTTCCGTGGCTTGCGAGCGCGTTGCAGATCGCGAGCGGCGGGTATATCGCGTGGCTCGCCGTGCGGATGTGGCGCGCGGCCCGGGCGCGCGCGGACGTCGGCCAGCCGTCGATCACGATCGGCACGCTGTTCGTCGCGACCGTTCTGAACCCGAAGGGCTTGTTGTTCGCGAGCACGATTTTTCCGGCGAGCGCGTTTGGGAGCGCGTATGCGTACGTTTTCGCGATGGGCAGATTCGCCGCGCTGCTCATGCCGGTCGCGCTTGGGTGGATCGCGTTCGGAGCGGGAATGGGCAGCGGCGCGGTGCCGTGGGTCGATCCGGTCAAGGTCCAGCGCGGGGCATCGATCGTACTTGGGGTGTTTTCGCTTTCGCTGGCTTGGGCTGCCATGCACTAGGGTTTTGCGAGGGTCGCGGGGGGATTGTGGGTTTGGGCGGCGCTTGCGGGGAAGTTGTCGGGCTTACGGTTTATCAGCGTTTTGCCCGTTCCCGAGCGGGCGGTTCTGGCCTGCTTGCGCTTTGCATTTGTATGCGTGTGCATGCTGGGAACCTGCTTTCGTGTAGGTCTATTAGCTCGCCCTTGTGCGGGGCAGCAGTCACTTTCTTTGGCTACCTGCAAAGAAAGTAACCAAAGAAAGCAGCTTGTCCGTCTAAATGTCCACCTCGAATGGCCTCGCGGATAGGCGCGCAAGCTGACTCGGGCAACTCGCATTCGTTCATATCGGCACAGCTCCTGTCAGTTCCCTCCTCGCTGCGCGCGGACGTTGGGCATAGCTAGCCTATGCAAGCGCTTTCTGAGAATTTGCTTTCGTGTAGGTCTATTAGCTCGCCCCTATGCGGGGCAGCAGTCACTTTCTTTGCTGCTGTGTACAGACCGGAGACATAGCTGACAGGTGTACGGAGACATGGTTGACACTTTCGGGTAATCGAACGCCCGAAATCCTCCCATGCCCTGGAACGTAAAAGACACCATGAGTCTCCGACAGGAATTCGTTCAACTCGCCACCCAACGGAGCGTGCCGTTCAGCGAGTTGTGCCGACGTTTCAACGTCAGCCGCCAGACCGGCTACAAGTGGCTTGCCCGCCACTCGACGCAAGGCCTTGAAGGTCTCGTCGATCGCTCGCGTCGTCCGCACGACAGTCCCGCGCGCTCATCCGATGAGATCGTCGCCGTCGTGCTCGACCTGCGCCGCGAGTACGGCTGGGGCGGACGCAAGATCGAGCGTCGTCTGCAAGATCTCGGCCACGCCAATGTGCCCGCACCCTCCACGATCACCGAGATCCTGCGCCGTCACGACCTGCTCCACGCGCCTGAGGACAGACCGCAGCGGCCCTGGCAGCGCTTCGAGCACGAGCATCCGAATGCGCTGTGGCAGATGGATTTCAAGGGCGATTTCCCGACCCTGGAGGGTGGCCGCTGTGCGCCGCTGACCGTGCTCGACGATCACTCGCGCTTTAACATCGTGCTCGCCGCCTGCGGCCGGACAACCACGGAAGTCGTGCAGACCGAGCTCGAGCGGGCGTTTCGCTGCTATGGGCTACCGTCACGCATCAATACCGATAACGGTGCGCCTTGGGGCTCCCCGAGCGCGCCGGGCCAGTTGACCGAGCTCGCGGTGTGGCTGATCAGACTGGGTATTCACGTGAGCTACAGCCGACCGTATCATCCTCAGACGAATGGCAAGGATGAGCGATTTCATCGCTCGCTGAAAGCTGAAGTGCTGGCGCGGCACGTGTTCACGACCCACGCCCACGTGCAGCAGGAGTTCGAACGCTGGCGACAGGTGTACAACACGCAACGCCCGCATGAGGCGCTGGACCTGGCGACGCCGGTGAGCCGCTACCAGCCCAGCCCGCGGACGATGCCCGAGCATCTGCCAGAACCGCAATACGGGCCTGCCGACGAGGTGCTGCGGGTCAATTCAAATGGCCTGGTGCGTTTCAGAGGCGAGGCGCTGCGTCTGTCGACTGCGCTCAAAGGGCTGTACGTGGCCGCACGTCCAAAGCACGACGAAGACGGCGTAATTGAGTTCTGGTTTGCCCATCAACGCGTTGCAAAACTTGACCTGAAAGCAGTAAAACCCTGAACATCAGGTGTCAACGATGTCCTCGTACATGTGTCAACTATGTCTCCGGTCTGTACACAGCAGCAAAGAAAGTAACCAAAGAAAGCAGCTTATCCATCTAAGTGTCCACCACCCATAACCTTGCAGATAGGCACGCAGGCTGACTATGGCAACTCGCATTCGTTGGTATTGGCACAGCATCTGTCAGGTCCGTCCTCGCTGCGCTCGGACGACGGGCGTACCTACAAACCGGCGCTCGGTTTGGTTTATTCGGTTATGCCGTTCCGGCAGGCATTTATGCCTGCCGGGATGAATGAGCGGCTCCACTCAGTTTGGTGGTGCGATGGCCCAATCAGCTTGCGCACCACTCCCGGAAGCCGTTCGTGGTGGACACTTAGGCACCCTAGCTGCTTTCTTTGGTTACTTTCTTTGCAGCAGCAAAGAAAGTGACTGCTGCCGCGCATAGCGGCGTGCTAATAAACCGACACGAAAGCAAGTTCCCAGAAAGCGCCGGAGCATCAGACGGTTTACCCCGACCACCCCCAACGGCGCCTACGTATGTTCGCCTCGAATGTAATACTCGAGTTGCTGAATCGTGAACTGCTGCTCGGAAATGATATTGGCCACCAGATCGCCGATCGAAATCATCCCGATCAGCTTGCCGCCGTCGATGACCGGCAAATGCCGCATCCGCTTTTCGGTCATCAGCGCCATGCAGTCTTCAGTCGTCTGATCGGGCCGCACATAACGAACCTGCGTGGTCATGATGTCGCGCACCGGCGTCTGCCGCGACGCGCGATCCATCAGCACGACCTTGCGCGCATAGTCGCGCTCCGTCACGATCCCGACAATCTCCTCGCCTTCGGTCACCAAAACCGCGCCGATATGCTTCTCCGCCATCGTGCGGATAGCGTCGAACACCGACGCGGTCGCATCGATCGTGACCACCTTCTGATTGGGCTTCGCGTTGAGAACCTGTGCGACTGTTGCCATCGAGCGCCTCCTTTGACCACACGGCGTGCATCGGCCGATGCACGCCCGCAACCGGGGCCGCCGCGCTTCTGCACGGTCGCACTTACGTGTCGATTACCCCGATCATTCAAAAAGTATAGGACAGACGCCCCCGCTTAAGCGCTCGCCGGCGCGCACAAATGTGTGTTCTTCGGTCGAGGGGCCGGATCCGGGGACGCGGTAAACCCTCGTTGCGATGCGAAATTCCTTCAGTTTGCCGATGCGCTGCCGCTAATCAGGAATCCGTTGCTTGAGGCCGATGCCTCGGGCGGTATCGCGAAAGCATGGGAACGAGGGAAAAAGAGTGAGCAATTCACAACAGGATATTGAACAGCGCGTCCGGCTCGCCGGCAGCAACATGTTCGAATTGTTGCTGTTCCGTCTGGGCGAAGCGCCGGACTCGGAGCAGCGCGAGCTTTACGGCATCAACGTGTTCAAGGTACGCGAGATTCTCGCCATGCCGACCATCACGGTCGTCGCCGGCGCTAACGAGGAAATCCTCGGCGTCGCGGATATCCGCGGACACATCATTCCAGTCATCGATCTGGCGAAAGTCACCGGCTGCCGGCCGAAAAACGGGCCGAAAATCCTGCTCGTGACGGAATTCGCCCGGACGACGCAAGGTTTCGCGGTCGAGGAAGTCGACGATATCGTCCGTCTGGAATGGAACCAGGTGTTGTCCGCCGAATCGCATTCGAGCGGCAAGACGGTGACGAGCTTCGCGCGTCTCGATGGCAACGTCGACGGCACGCGGCTCGCGCAAGTGCTGGACGTCGAGCAGATCCTGCGCGATGTGCTGCCGTCGAGCGAAGCCGAGATCAACGAAGCCAATACCGGCCGTCTGCGTCTGAAGCCGGGCTCGAAAGTGCTCGCCGCCGACGACTCGGGCGTCGCGCGCAGCCTGATCGAACAAAGTTTGACCGCGATGGGCGTGCCGTTCGTCATGACCAAAACCGGTCAGGAAGCGTGGGATTTCCTCGAAGGCGCGCAGGAACGCGCGCTCAAAGCCGGCACGACGGTCAGCGATGAGATCGCGCTCGTGCTGACCGACCTCGAAATGCCGGAAATGGACGGCTTCACGTTGACGCGCCGGATCAAATCGGAAGCTGCATTGCAGCATATTCCGGTGGTGATTCACTCGTCGCTGTCGGGATCGGCCAACGAGGAACACGTTCGCAAGGTCGGCGCGAACGCGTATGTGTCGAAGTTCGTTGCGGCCGAACTGGCCTCCGTGATGCGCGACGCGCTCGAGCGCACGGGAACTTAAGAAATCACAAACGGTTGTGTAGCGCACGCAGCCGCCCGGTAGACGAAAGCCGGGCGAATATTGCAACGCATCAGCGCGTTTTTTCCGATGTTATTCGTCTGCTAATAGCACACGCACCGACGCCCGGTGAATCGAGACCTTTTGGGTCGGAATTCACCGGGCGTCGGTGTTTTACTGCTTCGGAGCGCGCTTGGCCGGGTTGACCGGCCGCGCGTTCAGTTGGCCTTATTGACCGGCCGTGTTCGTGTTGCCGCCTTGAGCACGTGCGCCGGATTGGGACAGCGAAGCGGTCGAGCCGCCGAACGCGCGTCCGTCCGTGCTGTACGTGGCTTCTTCGGCTGCGATCGTCTGCGCGCTTTGGCCGCGTTGCGAGACCGGTGCGCCGACGTTCGGGCGATACGACGGTGCCGGGCCGTAGCCGCTGGCAAAGGCCGGTGCTGCAACAGCAGCGGAGACAGCGATCAGGAGAGTAGCGATCAGATTCTTTTGCATGGTGAGCTCCAAATTCGTTTCAGGGTAAGCGCCGCAGCGGTCTGGCTGGGAAGTGCTGCTGGTCGATGAAATGCAGTGTATACCCCTACTATCAATTTATTATCTCAATGAATTTCAATTCACTTTTCAAGATCGCAGAACAATCCCGGTCCGATTAGTGCAAGGATTTCGCTGAAAGTCATATGGGATAAGGAGCTACAGAAAACCCCGAATTTTCGGTTGTTTTGGGGGACAAAACAATTAAACGTGACGATTCGTCGCGCCTGTCTAGCGACATCGTCTGATATGGCTCAATACGCGGAAATTAAATTACAGACAGCTTCCATGGGAAGCCGTCAGTGAACCATTTGTCCGATCAGCCGAACCAGTTCGCCGGTGGGATTGCCTTTTTGGCAATAACCGTCGAAACCAGCGCTGAGACCTCGCAAACGCACGTAATCCTCGCCGAGCGCGGTGAACGCGATGATGCCCGCATTGCGCGTCGGCGGAATCCGGCGCAGCACGCGGGCGGTGGCGAATCCATCGTGTTCCGGCATGCTGATATCGAGCACGATCACGTGCGGCACCCAACCGTCGATGGCCCGCAGCGCATCCACTCCGCTCAGCGCAAAACGCGCGTCGTAGCCGTCGGACGCCAACGCGGCGGAAAGACTTTCTGCGCTTGCGGGGTTGTCGTCGACAACCAGAATGCGCCAGCGCTCAACATCGACATCGACACTACGGTCGGTCCACAACGCACATTTTGGGGAATGGGAGACTGATTGCATGAGCGCTCGATAAATTCATCTGAGCGAAAGCAGAGCATTTTTCGCGCCAGCGACAAGCGATCTCGCCGCCGGCGTCGTGCAATTTCTATTCGGATTCGCCTTTTTTAGGCTTGCGACGCTTGCTCACCGATTCGTCGTCCGAGCGCAGTTTTGCGTTCGCCTGCACGAGCAGACTGGCGTCGCTCTGACGCAGCGCGCGGTCGAGCGAGGCGAGCGCATCGCGCAATGCGGCCTTTTCCGTCTTGCCCAGATGCGCCGGCCCGGCTTCTTCAACCAGCTTCCCCTCCTTCTCCAGACGTTTGAGAAGCTTGGCGCCGAAACGGCTGTCGATCGACTTCTCGCCGAGCAATTCGCCGATCCGCGCGGCAAGCTGTGTCAAGCCGGTTGCTGTCGTCTGCGTGGGTTCGTCTTGTTCGTCGCGCTCATCCACCGTTTTTCTCCCCGAATTCACCAGGCGCCCGAGCCGTATCGGCCGCGGAGACCGCCTTGCGTGGCGATAGGTTATCGCCAGAATGTGACAAGAATGTGTTCGTTTCCTCAGACCGAGTCAAATGTTTTTCGGGACGGGCAAAGGGGTGCGCGCGGCGCGCGGCGATGTGAAAATACCCGTCAAACGCCCAACCAAAAAGCCGATGACGCCTCCCACCGCCCACTCGCCGAGCCCCGGCCTTCCTCGTTACGGCTCCGATTTTTCGGGGCTGGTCTGCGGCTTTCGTTTCACCCGGGACGAGTGCGGCGTGCCGATCGATTCGGACGGCGCTGCGGTATGGATGGCACAGCCCGAGCCGGCCCATGAATTCCTTTGGCTCCATTTCGATCTCGCCAATAGTTCGAGCGAACGCTGGATCCGCACGCACCTCGGACTGCCCGAAACATTCTTCGAAACCTTACGCGACGGTTCACATTCGACGCGAATCGAGCATCAGGAAGGCGCACTGCTCGCCGTCATCAACGATGTCATCTTCAATTTCGAACTGACGCCCGCGGAGATCGCGACGCTTTGGGTCTACACCCATCAAAAACTGCTGGTGACGGCGCGGCTGAAGCCGCTGCGATCGGTCGACACGCTCCGTGAATCCGTGCGGCGCGGCGAAGTATTTCGCTCGCCCGCCGAACTGCTCACGCATCTGCTGCGCGATCAGGCCGAATTGCTCGTGCAAATCGTCCGGCGCACGAGCGTCGAACTGGACGGTATCGAAGACCGCTTTCTCTCGATGCGCGCGCCCACCAGCCGATCCGACCTCGGCGCGATGCGACGCGTGCTGGTGCGCCTTCAACGACTGCTCGCACCGGAGCCCGGCTCGGTTTTCCGCCTGCTGGCGCGGCCGCCGCGCTGGCTGCAACTGCACGACGTCCAGGATCTTCGCGACGCGACCGAGGAATTTTCGCTGGTGCTCGGCGATCTCGCCGGGTTGATCGAGCGAATCAAGCTGCTGCAGGAAGAAATCGCGACGCGTCTCGATGAACAAAGCAACCGGACGCTCTTCACCCTGACGCTCGTCACCGTGCTCGCGCTGCCGATCAATATCGTCGCGGGCTTTTTCGGGATGAACGTGGGCGGGATTCCGTTTGCCGAAAACCGTCACGGCTTCTGGCTGATGGTGGTGATTGTCGCGACCTTTACCGTGCTCGCCGGATGGTGGGCGTTCCGGCGCCGGCGCGAGCGCGTCTAGCGTACGCATTCAGCGTGAAAATCGAGCGTGCAAGTTCAGCGTTCAAAGCGCACCGCGAAGAACCGCGCAAGGCGGTTCTTTGCGGATGCTGCTGGAATCAGGGCGCGGACGCCGGCTTCGCTTTCGACGCATCCACCTTCTTCTGCGCGTCCTGGAGATTTTGCGGGTAGTTGGTCTGGCTGCCGCCCGGCTGATAGCCGTTCTTCTCGAGTTCCTTCAGTTCCGCGTTTTTCTTGTCGCGTGCCGCCTTGCGCTGAGCTTTCTTGCTCGGCTTAGCGACGGAGGCAGCGGTATCGGCGGCGGGCGTCTGCGCCATTGCAACCGGCGCCCAGGCGAGCGCGAGGCCGATCGATGCGGCTATCGCTACGGAAACCACTCGGATTCGAAGCATCAGGCAATCTCCAAAGAGAACATCGGTCAATTCAAACTCAGGGGGAACCGGTGAGGCGCGATTCGGGAGCCATCATCGTCGGACCATATTAACCAAGCGCGATGCACGCGACAATCGACCATTTGGCATAAGCGTTTCGCACAAACAGGCACGCGGCGCCAAAAGCGTCAGACGCCGCGCCGGAAGTCGAGGGCGACGGCGGCGAACGCCGCGAGCTTGCCGATACATTCGACTGCCGTCAGGGCCGCCAGCAGCCGCGAGCGCTCATATTCGCCAGGAATTTCGGGCGCCATGGCGAGCACGCTCATCAGGCAGACGAAGAGAAACGCATAGCGCGCGAACCGCGAACCGCGCAGCGAAAATCCGACGATCGCGAATAGCAGCGCTTTTGCCGCAACGATGGCGGCGACCTCCTGCACGTCGCTGCTGGCGTCGAGTTCCCACGGCAATTCCACGACCGACCACGCAAGCACGAAGCACTTCGACGCCTGAGCGAAGCTGCTGACGCCACTGCGTTCATTTTCCTGCGCCGACGCGGACGGCGCGCCGGCTTGGCGTTCGAGCGGCCAAAGGTTCGCGGCGGACGAATCATCGTGGGAAGGCGGTCGGCGCATGACGGTTCTCGGCGGGCGTTGCGTTGACCGGCGCGAGATCGTCGCAGCCAGCAAAGCGCGCCGGCGGGTAGACCAGCGCGAAGGGTCGCCGCACGCGGTCGGCGCGGCATCTCGATTCAGCGTAGTCGATCAAAAAGAACGCGTCCTGAAGGGCGTCTCTACTCTCCGCAACGGCTTCCAATGAGCAAAATGCCCGTCCCATAAGGCTCCGGTGCGGTTCGGCCGACCACTGAATCCCGAGGACACCGTCTGCCTCGGTACTCATCCCGATGGACAAGTCATAGACGCTCGCGCGATTTACATTGCATTGCAGCATGAGTGTCGTTTCCCGGCGACGAGCGTTTCTGGAAGCGCGGATGGACGTTTTCTGGACGCTTGAAGCGCACATTCCGGCGTACTTGAACCATTTGGCCAACTCATCATTTCGAGCTTGCGTTGCAGTTCCGAACACGTAGAATACTGTATAAATGTACAGTATTGGTGGATTTATGGAGTTGCCCGAAAAGCTGGAAATCCTCGCCGACGCAGCCAAATACGACGCGTCCTGCGCAAGCGGCGGCGCGCCGAAGCGCTCATCGCGCGGGGTCGAAGGGCTTGGCGCCAGCACCGGCGCGGGCATTTGCCACAGCTTCACGCCGGACGGGCGCTGCGTGTCGCTGCTGAAAATCCTGCTCACCAATTTTTGTCTGTATGACTGCCAATACTGTGTGAACCGGCGTTCGAGCAACGTGCCGCGCGCGCGGTTCACGCCGGAAGAAGTGGTCGATCTCACGCTCGATTTTTATCGGCGCAACTATATAGACGGCCTGTTCCTCAGCTCGGGCATCATCCGTTCTTCGAATTACACGATGGAGCAACTCGTGCGCGTGGCGAGATCGCTGCGCGAAGACCATCAGTTTCGCGGTTACATTCATCTCAAAACCATTCCCGACGCAGACCCGCAACTGATCGCCCAGGCGGGCCGGTACGCCGACCGGCTGAGCGTGAATATCGAATTGCCGACCGAAGTCGGCTTGCAGCGGCTCGCGCCGGAAAAAAGCGGACGCACCATCAAACTTGCGATGGGTTCTATCCGGCTCGCGCAGGAAGAAGCGCAAAGCGAGCCGCGCGCACCGCGCTTCGCGCCCGCCGGGCAAAGCACGCAGATGATCGTCGGCGCGGATGAAACCGACGATCGCACTATTCTGTCGACCGCTGAAACGCTTTATGGGTCGTATCGGCTGAAGCGCGTTTATTACTCGGCGTTCAGCCCGATCCCGGACAGCCCGTCGGGGGTGCCGTTGCAGCCGCCGCCGCTATTGCGCGAGCATCGGCTGTATCAGGCTGATTTTCTGTTGCGCGGTTACGGTTTTACGGTCGCCGAACTGCTCGATACCCCCGGCAACCTGCCGCTCGACGTCGATCCGAAACTGGCCTGGGCGCTGTCCCATCGCGAAAATTTCCCCGTGGACGTGAACCGCGCGCCGGTTCGCATGATCGCGCGCGTGCCAGGTATCGGCATGCGCAACGCTAAACGCCTCGTGGAATTGCGCCGCTCGCGCCGCATTCGCTACGCCGATCTCGCGCGGCTGCGCTGCGGCATGGCGAAAATCAAACCTTTCGTCGTCACGGAAGATTACCGGCCCGCGCTGCGTGAAACGCCGTCAGAGCAATTGCGACGCGCGCTCGCCGCCGCGCCGCAACAGCTCGCGCTGCTCTAGCCCCAAACGCGCCATGGAAGTCATCACCATCCAGGACGATTTTCAGGCGTGGCGAACGGCTGCATTAGAGGCGCTCGGACGCAAAACGCGGCCGGAAGAAATCGAATGGCGCGTGCCGGACGGCGACACGCTGGATCCTTCGCTCTTCGATCCCCCCGGCCCGATCCAGCGTGGAGCGCCGGTCGAAAGCGCGTCGGTGCGGGTATCGAAGGAATTCGGCGCGCTGCTGAACGACGCCGCGCATTTTCGGGACGCCCAGCGCTGGGGGTTCCTCTACAAAGTGTTGTGGCGCTGGGCGTCGGGCGACCGCGCGACCGCGTCCGCCGCCGACGAAGACGGCGCGCGGCTTTATCGCATGGCCAAAGCGGTGCGGCGCGCGCAGCACGACATGATCGCTTATGTGCGATTTCGCCAGCGCCCGCCGGAACTCGGCGCGCCGGAATACGTGGCGTGGTACGCGCCGGACCACGACGTGCTCGAATGGGGCGCGGAGCATTTCACGCAGCGCATGGGGCGATCGACCTGGCTCATCACCACGCCGCACGGCGCGGCCATGTGGAACGGCCAGGCGCTCCGGCTCGAAAAGCGCCGCTCGGTGGCCGCCGACCATCTGCCCGACACGCCCGACGAAGCCGAATCGCTCTGGCTGACCTACTACAAGAGCATCTTCAATCCGGCGCGGCTGAACGAGCAGGCGCTCGCTCAGCACATGCCCGTGCGCTTCTGGAAAGGCTTGCCCGAAGGCGCGCTGATTCCGCAGATGGTGAGCGACGCGCGAACCGGCGCGCAGCGGCTTGCGCAGACGCGCGAAGTCGGCGCGCTCGAAGGAAAAGCCATCGCGGTCGACGCCGAACAGGCGCAGCCGAATCGCGCTGCGCCGTCGTCGCTCGATGCATGCCGGCGTTGCGATCTCTGGAAGAACGCGACGCAGGCCGTGCACGGCGTGGGTCGCAGCGACGCGCGCATCATGCTGCTCGGCGAGCAGCCCGGCGATCACGAAGACCTGAAAGGCGAGCCGTTCGTCGGTCCGGCGGGCCAATTGCTCGACGACGCATTGCGGCGGGCATCACTGCCGCGCGCCGACGTGTATCTGACCAATGCCGTCAAGCATTTCAAGTGGGAGCCGCGCGGCAAGCGGCGTCTGCACAAGACGCCCGCGCAACGCGAGGTGGACGCGTGTGCGTACTGGCTCGAAAAGGAACTGGAGACGATCGACTCCCGCGTGATCGTGACGCTCGGCGCAACGGCGCTCAACGCGCTGTTCGGCAAGCAAGCACGGTTGCAGAGCTATCTTGACCGCGTGACGACGCACGGGGGACGGTGGGTGGTCGCGACATATCACCCTTCGTACGCGCTGCGTCAGACCGATGAAGCGTCGCGCGAACGCACACTGCTCGCGATTGTCGACGCGCTCGAGCGCGCGCGCATCCTCGCGAAAGAGCCGCCGCCAGGTGCCTGACGCATCGAGTTGCTAGAAGCCGAGATCGGAAAGACCCGGGTGATCGTCGGGACGGCGGCCGAGCGGCCAGTGATACTTCCGGTCGGCTTCCTGAATCGGTAAATCGTTGATCGACGCATGCCGGTGTGTCATCAGCCCTGCCTCGTTGAACGCCCAGTTCTCGTTGCCGTAACTGCGAAACCAGTGCCCCGAATCGTCGCGCCATTCATAGGCAAAACGCACGGCGATCCGCGCATCCGTGAAAGCCCACAGTTCCTTGATGAGCCGGTAATCCAGTTCGCGCGCCCACTTGCGTTCGAGAAAGCGCTCCACGTCCGCGCGGCCGGTCACGAATTCCGCGCGGTTACGCCAGCGCGTGTCCTCGCTATAAGCCAGCGCAACGCGCTTGGGATCGCGGCTGTTCCAGCCGTCTTCTGCAAGACGGACTTTCTGTTTCGCGGATTCGAGATCGAACGGCGGAAACGGCGGTTTGCTTTCCATGAACCCTCCTGAATTTTCAACAGGTAGACAGATTTGTCTACTGACGCACTCTAGCGCACGGAGACAGACCTGTCTACAATCGTGCACATGGCTACCGAATCCGTTATTTCCTCCGACACAAACACCGCCGACCTCGCGCCGCCCGACCGCATCCTGCTCACCGCGCACGACCTGTTCTACCGCGACGGGATCCGCGCGACCGGGATCGATCGGGTGATCGCGGAATCGGGTGTCGCGAAGAAAACGTTCTATCGGTACTTTCCGAGCAAGAACGATTTGATCGTCGCGTTTCTGGCGTATCGGCACGAGCGCTGGATGACGTGGTTCCGCGAAGCGTTGCAGCGCCATGGCGCGCGGCCTTCGTCGCTCGTACCCGCGCTCGCGGAATGGTTCGGCAGCGACGCGTTTCGCGGTTGCGCGTTCATCAACGCAGTTGTGGAAGTGGGCGCGACGGTGCCGGATGCCGTCGATATTTCGCGCCGCCACAAACAGGATATGACCGACGCAATCCGTACTTTGCTGCCCGCTTCCTCGCGAACGGCTCGCGCCGACGCGCAGGCGCTCGCGGTGGCGGTGGATGGTGCGATCGTCGGCGCGCAGTTCGAGGACACGCCGGCTGCTGCGTTGAAAAGCCTCGCGCGACTGGTGCGCGCGGTCGCGCCCGAATGAGCGACATGACCAGGCAACATCACAAAAAGAAACACCGGCGCGAAGGCCGGTGCGAGCAAAACGGTTGAGAGAACTCAACCGACGAGCGTTTCAACTCAGCGCCGCATTCAGATAGCCGCGCTTACGCCAATTTACCGCGCAAGCACGATCTGCGCGATGATGCCCGAGGCCGCCGCGACCAGCAGGTAATCGCCGCCTACGCCGACCCATTGATAACCACGCGGCGGCTGGCGCAAGCCGTAGCCGCGCCAGTCGTCCACCACATACTGGCGGTCGCGATAGTCGCGCGGCACGCGGTCACCCTTGCGCCATTCGCCATGATCCGGGCCGTCGCCGGGACCGGGGCCGTGCGGGCCGCCTTGTGCCTGCATCGGCGGATGGCTGTTGTCGTGGTGATCGCCGCCGTGATTGGCCGCGCTCGGACCGCCTTGCGGACCATGGCCCGGCTGCCCGCCGTGCATTTGCTGACCTTGCTGACCTTGCGGGCCTTGCTGACCATGCGGGCCTTGCTGACCATGTTCACCGCCATGCTGCTGATCCGGGCCGCCTTGCGCGAAGGCAGCGGTAGAAAGCGCGACGCTCGCGCACAGTACAGCAGCAACGATTCGGTTCTTCTTCATAAGACTCCCCTTTTAACGATGTGACCGAGTCACAGGAACAATTGCATCAGCGCGAAGGCTTAAGCACGCGGCGTTCCTGGCCCGTCATTTAAAAATCATCCGGCGCGGTAATCGACGCGGGATGATCGTTGAATGTCACTCTACGCAAAGCGCACGATGACTGGGGTGTCATTTTGTAAGCGATGCTTACCATATCTTACGCGCCCATCGCGCGCGTCGGCTTCGCCTTCTCCAGACCACGTTCGATCACGTCGCCGAGAATGGCGAACGACGGCTCGATCTGCGCGTTCGGTACGCACGCGTAGCCGAGCATGAGGCCTGAGCGCCCGCGAGCGGCATCGGCGTAGTAATTCGCCAGCGGCCGCGTGACCACGCCGGCGGCGAGCGCGGCGGCGGCGATCGCCCGGTCGTCGGTGCCGTCGGGCAACCCCAGCACGAGATGTAATCCAGCTTCGTCGCCCATGACCGGCAGCGAATCGCCGAAGCGCGTCGTGATCGAGTCGATCAGCAACTGCCGACGTTCACCGTACAGCGTGCGCATCCGCCGCACGTGCGAGGTGAGATAGCCGTCCATGATGAACTCGGTCAGCACGGCCTGCTGCATCAGTTGCCCTTCGCGATACAACTCCGCAATGCCCGTGCGGAAAATATCGACGAGATGTTCCGGCACGACCATATATCCCATGCGCAAACCGGGATAAAGCATTTTGCCGAGACTGCCGACATAGATCACGCGCCCCGCGTCGTCGAGTCCCTGCAGCGACGCGAGCGGCCGGCTGCCATAGCGAAACTCGCTGTCGTAATCGTCTTCGATGATCCACACGTCGTGCCGCCGCGCGAATTCCAGCAGCGTGCGCCGCCGTGCGAGGCTCATCACCATGCCGAGCGGATACTGATGCGACGGCGTGACGAGCGCGAGACGCGGCGGCTGTTCACGGTCGCGATCGGACGGATTCAGCCCTTCGTGATCCACCGGCACCGGGACGAGCGTCAGTCCCGACGACTGCAGCACGCTCCGCACGCCCCAGTAACATGGATCCTCGACCCACGCGCGGTCGCCGACATCGGCGAGCAGCCGAACGGCCAGGTCGATCGACTGGTGGATGCCGGTCGTGATGATGATCTGGTCCGGCGTGCATTTCACCGAGCGCGCGACCCGCAGATAATCCGACAGCGCGCGGCGCAGCGGCCGGTAGCCGCCGCCCGGCGCGTAAGTCAGCAGGTCCGGATTGGCGCGTTTCCAGAGCCGCGCCTGCAAGCGGCTCCAGGTCCGCGCCGGAAACTCGGCGACATCCGGCACGCCCGGCATGAACGCGCCCCACTGTTTCGGCGACACGCCCGCCTGGGCGATCAGCCGCGCGCCGCGCCGGGAGATCGCGGGCGCGCCGGGCATCTCGGCGCCCGACGCGCGCGCGGGCGGCGGCACCGCCGCGAGCGCGGGCGGCGGCACCGCCGCGAGCGCGGGCGCTTGCGGACGCGTATCGGCGACATAGGTCCCGCTGCCCGTCGACGAAATCACGTAGCCCTCGGCCGTCAACTGGTCGTAGACGTGGAGCACCGTATTGCGCGCGATATCGAGGTCGGCGGCGAGCGTGCGCGAACTCGGCAGTTTGGTGCCCGGCGCGAGCTGGCCGGTCAGGATGGCCTGCTGCATGAGGTCGAGCACCTGCCGGTACATCGGCGCGGCGTTCGCCCGGTCGAGCCGCGCGCTCAGCCAGTCCGACAGAATGATGGTGTCCAAGCGGCTCCCGGGACGAGTGCGTTTTCCGCCGATGAGTGGTTCCATCGGGATTATTGAAATGGCTCCACGTGGTGGAACCGTACCGGATTATAGTAAGCCTGAGCAGTTGAAGAAAAACCCGGCGCGGCGACACGGCTTCGCGCTCGCCCGTAAAAGCAATAAAGGAGATCCGGACGATGAAATCCGACCAGGTGATCGTCAGTTTTCGCGGCGTGCGAAAGACCTACGACGGCGAAACGCTCGTGGTGAAAGGGCTTGACCTGGATATTTACCAGGGCGAGTTCCTGACGCTGCTCGGGCCGTCCGGCTCGGGCAAGACCACTTGCCTGATGATGCTCGCGGGCTTCGAATTTCCGACCGGCGGCGAAATCTGGCTCGACGGCAAGCTCCTGAATCGCGTGCCGCCGCATAAGCGCGACATCGGCATGGTGTTTCAGAACTACGCGCTGTTTCCGCATTTGTCGGTGCAGCAGAACGTGGAATATCCGCTCACCGTGCGCAAGATGCCCGCCGACGAACGCGCGCATCGCGTCGATAACGCCCTCAAGATGGTGCGCATGGACAGCTTCGCGAAGCGTTTTCCCGCGCAGTTGTCGGGCGGTCAGCAGCAGCGGATCGCGCTCGCTCGCGCGCTCGTGTTCGAGCCGAAGCTCGTGCTGATGGACGAACCGCTCGGCGCGCTCGACAAGCAGTTGCGCGAGCACATGCAATACGAACTGAAATCGCTGCACGAAAAGCTCGGCGTGACGTTCGTGTACGTGACGCACGATCAGGGCGAGGCGCTGACCATGTCGGATCGTGTTGCCGTGTTCGACAAGGGCATCGTGCAGCAGCTCGACACCGTCGATCACCTCTACGAAGCGCCGTGCAACGAGTTCGTGGCGAACTTTATCGGCGATAGCAACCGGCTGCGCGGCACGATCGAGCGTGCGGAAGGCGATTTCTGCGATATCCGTCTCGCCGACGGCACGCGCCTCTCTGGCCTGAACGTCGCGAACGCGACGCCGGGCGCGCCCGCTATCGCGTGTATCCGGCCGGAACGCATGAAGCTGGTCGCGGGCGGCGCGCGCGACGGCGCGAACGCGCTGGCCGGTGAAGCGCGCAGCCTGATCTATTTCGGCGATCACGTCCGCATGCGCTGCGGCGTGCGCGAACAGGACGAATGTTTCGTGAAGGTGCCGCTCGGCACGCACGCACTCGACGGCTTCGCACCCGGCGCGCCGGTCGCGCTCGAATTCGCGCCCGAGCATCTGCGCGTTTTTGCCTGAAATTATTAGAAAAGCCGTAAAAATCCGCAGTCCAGTCGATAACAAACCAAGCAGACAGAGGAAACATCATGAAGAAGTTCGCCAAGTCTTCCTTCGCGGCCGCGGCTGCGCTTTTGTGCGCCTCGGGCGCGATGGCGGCGGAATTGACCGTCGTCAATTTCGGCGGCGCGAATGGTGCGGCGCAGAAAGCGGCGTTCAACCAGCCGTTCGAAAAGGAATCGGGCAATAAGGTGACGGTCGTCGAATACAACGGCGAGCAGGCCAAGGTCAAGGCGATGGTCGAGGCGAAGCACGTGAACTGGGACGTCGTCGAAGTGGAGTCCGGCGATCTCGGACGCGGCTGCGATGAAGGCCTGTACGAGAAGCTCGACTGGTCGAAGATCGGCAAGAAGAGCGATCTCGTCAGCGAGTCGCCGGCGACGTGCGGCGCGGGCTTTTTCGTATGGTCCACGGCGCTCGCCTATAACGCCGACAAGCTCAAGACCGGTCCCGCGGGCTGGGCCGATTTCTGGGACGTGAAGAAATTCCCGGGCAAGCGCGGCATGCGCAAGGGCGCGCGCTACAACCTGGAATTTGCACTGATGGCCGACGGCGTTGCGCCGAAAGACGTCTACAAGGTGCTCGGCACGAAGGCCGGTGCGGATCGCGCGTTCAAGAAACTCGACGAACTGAAGCCGAATATCCAGTGGTGGGAAGCGGGCGCGCAGCCGCCGCAGTTCCTGGTCGCGGGCGACGTGGTGATGTCCACCGCCTATAACGGCCGGATCGACGCGGCGCAGCGCGAAGGCAAGAACCTGAAAGTGGTCTGGAACGGCAGTATCTACGATCTCGACTACTGGGCGATCCCGAAAGGCTCGCCGAACAAGGACGAAGCGACCAAGTACATCGCGTATTCGCTCTCCGACAAACCGCAGCAGGAATACGCGAAGAACATCGCCTACGGCCCGGTGAACAAGGCGGCGATCAAGGCGCTCGACGCCAAGACGCAATCCAACATGCCGAATTCGCCGACCAACGCGAAGAACGCCGTTTTGCAGGACATGGCGTTCTGGACCGATCACGGCGACGAACTCGAACAGCGCTTCACCGCGTGGGCATCGAAGTAAGCTTGTTGAGTTCGAGGTTCAGGCAACACAGCGGCGGGCGGCGCGACAAAAGCGCCGCCCGCCGCAGCAAGGAGACTCCCGCGTGAACACGATCACCATTGCCGCCGAGGCGCCGCCCGAATCGGCGGCCCGGTTAAAGCGCGAACTGCGCATCGCCGATGCGAAAAAGCGCGCCGTCGCGTTGCTGTTCATCGCACCGCTCGCCATTTTCCTGCTGCTGATTTTCGTCGTGCCGATTGGCGCGCTGCTGACGCGCGCGGCTGAGAACCCCGAAGTCGCGACCGCATTGCCGCACACGGGCGCGGCGCTCAAGAGCTGGGATCGCAAGTCCGCGCCGCCCGACGCAGCCTATGCCGCGCTCGCGCAGGATTTGACCGCGATCCAGGACGGCGAATCGATGGGCGCGCTCGCCCGGCGTCTGAACACCGAAATCCCCGGCTACCGCTCGCTGGTCGCAAAAACCACCCGCGCGATGCCGCTCAATGGCGACCACGGCAAGCCGCTCGCCGCGCCGCAAATCCGCGCGAAGATTCTGGAAATCGACGATCGCTGGGGCGATGTGAACTACTGGCAGGCCATCGCGAAAAACGCGAGCCGCTATTCGCCGTTTTATTTGCTCGCCTCGCTCGATCATCGGCAGGACGGCTTCGGCAATATCGAACACGCCGGCCCGGATCAATCCATCTATCTGAACATTTTCGGGCGCACCTTCGTGATCGGCGTGGCCGTGACGTTTTTCGCGCTCGTGCTCGGCTTCCCGCTCGCCTACTGGATCTCGACGCTGCCCGCGCGCCGCGCGAACCTCGTCATGGTGCTCGTGCTGATCCCGTTCTGGACGTCGATCCTCGTGCGGGTCGCCGCGTGGATCGTCCTGCTGCAAAGCGAAGGACTCGTGAACCGCGCGCTGATCGGCAGCGGCATCCTGAATGAACCGCTCGCGCTATTGTTCAACCGCGTCGGCGTCTATATCTCGATGACGCATATTCTCCTGCCCTTCATGATCCTGCCGCTCTACAGCGTGATGAAATCCGTGCCGCCTACTTATCAGCGCGCCGCCATCTCGCTCGGCAGCCATCCGTTCGCCGCGTTCTGGCGCGTGTACGTGCCGCAGACTTATCCGGGCATCGGCGCGGGCGTGCTGCTCGTGTTCATCCTCGCGATCGGCTATTACATTACGCCCGCGCTGCTCGGCGGCCCGAACGACCAGATGGTGAGCTACTACATCGCGTATTTCACCAATGTCACGATCAACTGGGGCATGGCCTGCGCGCTCGGCGGGCTGCTGCTCGCCGCCACCCTGCTGCTGTACGTGGTCTACGGCCGCTTCACGCGTTCGAACCTGAGCCTCGGCTGATACCGCCATGAAAATGACGAAACCGTTTTTCGCGCCGCACACGTCCGTCGTCGAACGCGTCTGGTATTTCGCGCTGCGCGGCTTGTGCGTGCTCGTGCTGCTCTACCTGATCCTGCCGGTGCTCGCGATCGTGCCGCTGTCGTTCTCGTCGAGCACCTTCCTCGTCTACCCGATTCCCGGCTTCTCGATGCGCTGGTACGAGAACCTCGTCATGTCCGACGAGTGGCGCATGGCGGCGAAGAACAGCTTCATCGTCGCGCCGTGCGCCACGCTGGTCGCGACCATTCTCGGCACGCTCGCGGCCGTCGGGCTGACCAAGGCCAATTTCGTCGGCAAAGGCTTGCTGATGGCCGTGCTCATCTCGCCGATGATCGTGCCGGTGATCGTCGTGGGCGTCGGCATGTATCTGTTTTTCGCGCCGCTCGGGATCGCCAACACGTATTTCGGGCTGATTCTGGCGCACGCGGCGCTCGGCGTGCCGTTCGTCGTGACGACGGTCGGCGCGACGCTGCAGAACTTCAACCACAATCTCGTGCGCGCCAGCCAGTCGCTCGGCGCGAACCCGTTGACGACGTTTTTCCGGATCACGCTGCCGGTGATCGCGCCGGGCGTGATTTCGGGCGCGCTGTTCGCGTTCGCGACCTCGTTCGACGAAGTGGTCGTCACGCTGTTCCTCGCGGGCGCCGACCAGACGACGCTGCCGCGCCAGATGTTTACCGGCATCCGCGAAAACATCAGCCCGACGATCGCGGCGCTCGCGACTATCTTGATCGTGTTTTCAACGAGCTTACTGCTGGCGCTCGAATGGCTGCGCGGACGCGCCGCGGCCCGCGCCGTGGCGGCCTGAGCCGTTTTCCGGAGAAAGTTGCCGGTCGATTATTCGCGCAGACGGGACAGTGTTTTCACGGATGCGCTCTTTATCAGCACCCGCTTAATGACGTAGTTTCTAGGCTGGACCTCAAGCCTGGAAACGAATGCCATGAGAGCATTATCAAAACGCGCCGATCCGTGGTTGCAAACGGTCCGCCAACTGACCGTCCTTCCCGCCGATTCGGCCGGCCCGCGCGCCTTGCCGCGCCAGGAGCGTCCGGAACGCGCGTTTATCGACCGTTTGACGCGCGACTGGGAACGCGATCATTCGCGTCAGTCGAACGATCGCCTGCCGTTTCCGCAGGCGGTCGTGCGCGTGATCGAGCGGCCGAGCAGCGCGACGGCGATTATTTACTGGTCCGATCCCGGCACGTGTCACTACGGTTATCAGGGCTGGCGCGTGACCACGGCGACCGGTGAAGGCGTGTGCTCGCTTTCCGGCCAGCCCGTGCATCGGGGCGACGCGGTGTATCGACCGTCGCAACGCGATCCGAAACCGCACAACGCTTCGGCGATGATTTTGGCTTCGTCGATGCCCGTCGATGAGGAAAGCACCGCCGATTGCGTCGATTGTCACGGCGAACACGCTTAAGCGACGCATCGCGGATGCAAGTTCCACGCCGGTATTGCGCGTTTTCGCGCCATACCGGCGTCGTGCGTTCATAAGCCAGATGTACTTCCGGCCCGCCTCGCGCCCCTTAAACTAGAGGCCCGCCGCTTCATGGCAAAACCGCGCGATGCTCTGCCTCGGACGTCCTCGCGGCCGGAAAATCGCGGGCAGCCGGTGCGCGTACTTCACGCGCGCGCCGGTTCTCGTCGCGAATTTGTCATCGGATGTGTGTACTTTGCATTCTCTCGCCGCTCCATTACCAGCAAGGAGTACATCGTGAAGAATCAGTCAGCGCAGGCCGTTGTGGGCACCGATCCTAGCCGGACCGACAACCCCGCCTTCGAAACCATTCCCGTGCGCACCATGCCCGAACAACCCGCCGACGAATCCAGCCACGCCGATTCGCTCGACATCCCGCTCAACTACGGCGGCATGATGGACGCGGTACGGGACGCGGTTCGCGCGAACCTTTGATGTAAAAAACAACATCTCCGGCGCTTGCCGGGACGAAAAACGGCCCGGACTTCGGTAGAAGTCCGGGCCGTTTTCGTTTTGGATTGGGGGTCGGGGGCTTGGCTTGGGACTTCGTGTGTTTTGGCTTGGCACTGCGTGTTTTGGCTTGAAACGGCGTGTTTTGGCTTGGGACGGCGTGTTTGGCTTGCCCTGCGTGTTTGGCTTGCCCTGCGTGTTTAGCTTGGCACTGCGTGTTTGGCTTGGCACTGCGTGTTTGGCTTGGCACTGCGTGTTTGGCTTGGCACTGCGCGTCTCGGCTTGGCACTGCGCGTTGAGTTTGGAATTACGCGGTTGCGCTTGAGCCTGCGCGGTTGCGCTTGGGAATGCGCCTTTGGCGCTTGAGATTGCCCCCTTACACGCACCCCAGCGCGCGCAAGCAAAAAGCGCAACCCGCCGCACTCACGGCGCGGCTTCCGCTTCGGCGCGCTTCAGATCGGCATGAGCTTGATCGACTTTGCGCTGCCGATCCGCGATTTTCGATTCGCTCTTGCCTTCGTCGCGCGCTTTCTGAAGATCGTGTTCGCGGGAGGCGAGACGCTTTTCGGCGTCCGTCACCTTCTTCTGGCTCGCCCGGCGCAACGACGCGTCGCTGCAATTGCGCTTGAGCTGCGTGAGCGCGGTTTCGAGGCCCGAAACGCGCGGCGCGTTGTTGTGCGCCTTCGCTTCGGCAATCTCGGATTCGAGCGCCGCGCGCTTGCTGTCGCAGGTCTTCGCCTGCGCCGAGGCGAGCCCGGGAAGCATCGCCAAAGTCATCACCACGCCGCCGATCAACGTTTTCATTCGCGCTCCAAAGTCAGTCGATGAGCCGCCATGATGCCGCGACGCATCCGTTCCCGCCAGATTCATGCGTTCAAGGTTCGCGCGAGCACGTCCCGCACGACCCCTAGCCGCCGCGTATCGCGCGCCGGCCGCGACACGCGATCGGTCGCGAACGCGAGCGCGCGTTCGAGCCGCGCGGCGGCGGCATCGACAGCGGCGTTGGCGTTGCCATTGGCATTGGCGTTGCCATTGGCGTTGGCGTTGGCGTTGGCGTTGGCGTTGGCGTTGGCGTTGGCGTTGGCGTTGGCGTTGGCGTCGGCGTCGGCGTTGGCGTTGGCGTTGGCGTTGGCGTTGGCGTCGGCGTTGGCGTTGGCGTTGGCGTTGGCGTTGGCGTTGGCGTTGGCGTCGGCGTTGGCGTCGGCGTTGGCGTTGGCGTTGGCGTTGGCGTTGGCGTTGGCGTTGGCGTTGGCGTCGCCATTCGCCTTGCCGAGGCCGCCAACCAAACGCCCGTCCGACGCCGCGCGCGCCAGCTCACGCGCGAGCAAAACGCACGCGCAGAGCGGCCCGGCAGCCAGTTCCACGCGCGCATTCCATGCAAAGACCTGCTGCGTGCGCAACGGCCGGAGCGCGATCCGCAATTCCTGCCAGCGCCGGTCGAGCGCGCGCATCGCGACGAGCGGCCCGCGCGCGCCGGACGATTCCGGCAATCCGGACGCGCCCGAAGGCACGGCGCTCGCCTGCAATACGTCGCGGATCGCGGCGATCACGCCCGCGATCCGGGCGTCGACGTGGTGCGCGGTGCGCAGCGGCATCAGCCACGCGGCCACCGCGATCGACACGACGCAGCCCGCCAGCACTTCCTGCACCCGTATTTCGATCAGCGGCACGATGGCGAAGCCGAGTTCGCCATACACCAGCCCGACCAGCACGGTGATGAAGAACACGCCCGGCGCGTAGCGGGTCAGGATGAAATACGCCCAGCCGAACACGCACACGAGCATCGCCGCGACGAGCGCGAGCGGCATGCCGTGCAGCGTCATGACGAGCGCGGCGCTCACCAGCACGCCCGCGAACGTGCCGAGCACGCGTTCGCCCACCTTCTGCATGGTGTCGCCGCGCGAACGCGTGCCGAGGAACACCACGAACGTCGTGATGACCGCCCAGAACCAGCGCTCGGGCGAAAGCGACTGGCCGATCAGCATCGCGATAAACGCCGCGGTCGTCGCGCGCAACGCGGGCAGCCAGGCGAGCGATGCGCGGAGCGCGGCGAGCTTACGCCACGCATCGCGAATGGCGGCCGATGGACTGCGCGGCAAGGCTTCCGACTCCACATGCGCCGACGACGGAACGGCTCGCGCCAGCCGATGCAACGCGCGCCGCAGCGCGACCGTGGTTCGCCTGCGTTGCGGCGTCGGATCGTCGGGTATCCGCGCTTGCGGCATCCGCGCTTGCGGCGTCCGCGCTTGCGGCATCCGCGCTTGCGGCGTCCGCGCTTGCGGCATTTGCGCTCGCGGCGTCTCGAACACAAACTGCGCCGCCGTGACTTCGACATCGACGAGCATGGCGCGCAGCCGATCCTGATCCCGCACGCCGAGCAGCGAAAGTTGCTCCTCGACGGCTAATGCAGCGTCGTTTAAAAGCGACAGTCTCAACATGGACAAATGCTCGACGTTTCCGCGTGCATGCAGCACTTGCGCGCCGCGCAGCGCGACGCTTCTCAGCGCGCGTCGCAAGGCGGCTTCGGGACGTACCGGCACCAGCACACGCCCGACGAACGCGATCACCCCGACGGCGACAAACGACAATCCGACCATCGCGATCAACGGCTCGTGCGCCGGATGGAGATAAAGCCCGAGGTAAAACATGACGACGGCGCACATCGCGCTTCCGAGCGCGCGCGGTCCGCACGCCTGGCATAGCACGCCGGCAAAAAGTACCGCGAGAAATCCGGTGTCGCCAAGAAGCGGCCAAGCCGACAAGAGACTAGCTACGACAAAACTTGAACACGCTACCAGATAAATAATCGCGAGCGAGACGAACCAACTCGCGCGCCGGGCGTCGCGTAAAAACAACGGAGCGACCATCGCGAATAGCAACGCAAAAGCGGGCAAGGTCATCGGATGTTGGGTTCGCAACGTCCACGAAACACCGATCACGCCCGTCAGCAAGCACGCGAGCGCGCTGCGCGAGGCGGTGTGTAACCGGAGCAGGCCGGGATCGGCCAGAAGAAGGCGGGACGCGAGGGATGGAACGGCGACGTCTGCCTCGTGCGCGGCAGGACGACCGCGCGCGGACGGCGCGGTGAATCCGGTGTCGGACATGATGCGTATGACCTTTGGACGAGTCCCGGTCGGGCTTGTGGCCGCCCCGGAACGACGAACGTGCAATAAGCCAGCAAAGTGCGCGGGCCGCCTGATGCATGCCGTGTGCCGTTTCTTCGCCGGGATCGCCGGCCGAATCGGCTTCGGGAACGCGCGCGGGACTTTTAATCTCGCGTAAACCCGGATGTTAGCCGCGATTGGATTGAAGAAAAAAAGATCGCAATTTCGCGTTTTTACGCTCAACCCTTTCCCGTTTCGCGCCGTTAACTAGTTGGTACAAAATGGATCTGAAAGCTTTGCACATTCATCAGACGAAAAAATATTACTCAGGAAAGCTTTGCAGTTATTTCCAAGACTTACTGAATCATCGAACAGCGCCGGAATCGGCAATCTTTTCATGCGACTGAATAAAAAATACGGCTGCTAGTCTTAAAGCTGGCGAAAAAAAACGGGTTGAAGTACCTTCGGGCGTGCGTAACCGCCTATATGAACAGCGGGCGCGAGTGTGCTCAAAAATCGGGCGGAACCATTGCCGGATTATCGAGTAAGACTGACCGATTTATTTCGGCACGAGACATTGGCCCTTTATTGGACGTTATGGTCGCTATTACCGAATACCTTCTCGATCGTCAGATGTCCGCGCAATGGCGCGGCGTGCTGGCCGCCCTCGCCGATGAATTCGAAGCGCAAATCGGGCGTGAAGAACTGCGTCAGTTGATGCACCGCGTCGGCCAGCGTTTCGCCGATGCCCAGCCGCTCCCGCCGTGCGGATCGACCGCCGAGCTTGCCGAAGCGCTTAACGTGCTGTGGCAAGACACCGACTGGGGTTTCGTCGAAATCGCCGATCACGCCGAGTATCTGCGCATCGTCCACTACTGCGCGCCATTGCCAGCGTTTGGCCGTGACGCATTGAAATGGACGCCGGCTTTTCTTGAAGGCGCTTATCAATACTGGTTGAGCGCGCTCGGCGCGGAAGGGTTGTCGGTGCAGCAGACAAGTGAATTCGACGAGAACGCCGCTGTCGAATTTCGTTTGATCCGGAGCGATCGCGCGAGTTGAAACGCCGGATCGGCGATGGACTATCGGCATTACGCTGGATTTCCGCGAACCAGGGCCACGCACGGCCGGCCGCACGCAAACACAAGCGCGATAAAGAGCGCGATTTAGAACGTTAGCAGGCAATACGAGGATGGCGGCATCATGAATACTTCACGCGACATCGAAAAGCTGTTCGATCATTTTGGCGGCAATGCGGGCGATTATCAGGAAATCGGCCGCGAAAACGAGGCACGCTCGGCGCGCACGCGCTGGCCGCTGCTCGCCACGCTCGATTTCAGCCAACCGCCGATCCCGACCGTGACCGAGCGTGGCGGCGTCCAGTTGCCGCGCGGCTTCACGCCCGCCGGAAACACCGGGACGGGCACCGATACACCCCGCCCGGCCGCCACGCCGATCGGCCGGGGCAAGCCGCCGCTCTTCGCCCGTGCGCATCGCCGCAGCATTCCGCCGGTCGCCAACGTCGCCATTCCCGAGACGCCGGCTGGTGCTTCGCGTTTCGGCGACTTGAGCGATCTCAGCGAAGCGGCTGCGCAGCCCGTGCGCGTGGCTCCCGCGCCGACTCCGGCTCCTGTGCAAGCGCCGGCTCCCGTGCAAGCGGCCGCGTTCGCGCCCGCCGCCGTGCCGCCGCCTGTCGTCAAGCCGCAACCCGCCGTCGCCGCGCAACCAAGTTTCACTAAAACACCCGGACCGTCGATCCTCGGCAAGCTTTTTACCGCGCCGGCCACGCAGCCCATCGCCGCGCTGCCCGACGCGCCGCTTTCGTCCGTATTCGACCGTTTGCGTGCGACGCCCGCGAACAGCCGCCCCGAAACTGAAACCCAGACGCCCGCCCGCCCGTGGCCGGCCAGCCGTATTCCGAGAAAATGAAAGTCATCACCGTGGTATCCGCGAAGGGCGGTGTCGGCAAGACGACGCTCGCCGCCAATCTCGCTTCCGTCATCGCCGCGCGCGGACGCCGCGTGCTCGCGCTCGACCTCGATCCGCAAAACGCGCTGCGCCTGCATTTCGGCATTCCGCTCGACACCATCGACGGCATTTCGCGCGCGACCCTCGCCGGCGATCCGTGGCAAACCGTCATGTTCGACGGCGTCGACGGCGTGACCGTGCTGCCTTACGGCGCGGTGGTCGAAGACGATCGCCGGCGGTTCGAATCGCACGTGGATCGCGATCCGCTCTGGCTCGCGCAGTCGCTCGACGGGCTCGGGCTGGACCCGGAAGACATCGTGATCGTCGATACGCCGCCGGGTTCCTCGGTCTATACGCGCACCGCGCTGACCGCCTCGCATTTCGCGCTGAACGTCGTGCTGGCGGACGCCGCCTCGTACGCGGCGATTCCACAAATGGAGCGGATGATCGAAAACTACGCCGCGCCGCGCAAGGCGTTCGGCGGCCAGGGTTATGTCGTCAATCAAGTGGACCAGTCGCGCCAGTTGAGCAAGGACGTGCTGAAAGTGCTGCGCAACATGCTTGGCACGCGGATGTTCCCCGGCGTGATCCATCAGGACGAAGGCGTGAGCGAATCGCTCGCGTGCGACACGACGCTGATTCACTACGACCCGCTGAGCCAGGCCGCCGCCGATCTGCGCGCGTGCGGCGACTGGCTGCTGGCCGCCGCCGATTCGATGCAGGCCACTTCCCGGAACGTCGCATGAGCACGCCCGACCCCACCCTTGCGCCGCCGTCGCGCCTCGAACGGATTGTCGATGCGCGGCTCTGGAGCAGCAAGATCGTGACCGTGATGGTGACGGCGTTCGCGATCTTTACGCTGTATTTCGTCGTCACGGTGCCGCTCGTGTTCGGCCAGCAGCTTGCGTTCGCGAGCATCTGCTTCGTGTTCGCGCTCCTGTTCCGCCGCCTTCAGGGCAAGTACGTCACGCTCGTGATGATCATGCTGTCGGTGATCGCTTCGAGCCGCTATATGTACTGGCGGCTGACGGAAACCACGTACTGGGAACGTCCGCTCGACGCCGTGTGGGGTCTGCTGCTCGTCACCGCCGAAGTGTATTCGGCGCTCGTGCTGCTGCTCGGCTATTTCCAGACCGCGTGGCCGCTCGAACGCAAGCCCGTGCCGCTGCCCGCGTCGCGCGATGCATGGCCGACCGTCGATATTTTCATTCCCACGTATAACGAGCCGCTTTCGGTGGTCAAGCCGACCATCTACGCGGCGCTCGCGCTCGATTACCCCGCCGACAAGATTTCGATCCACGTGCTCGACGACGGCCGCCGTCCCGAGTTCAAGGCGTTCTGCGAGGAAATCGGCGTCAACTGGACGATCCGCACGCATAACCGTCACGCGAAGGCCGGCAATATCAACGAAGCGCTGAAGATCACGAAGGGCGAATATCTCGCCATTTTCGACTGCGATCACATTCCGACGCGCTCGTTCCTGCAGATCGGCCTCGGCTGGTTCCTGCGCGACAAGCTGCTCTCGATGCTGCAGACGCCGCACCACTTTTTCTCGCCGGACCCGTTCGAGCGCAATCTCGGCACGTTCCGCAAGGTGCCGAACGAAGGCGAACTGTTCTACGGACTTGTGCAGGACGGCAACGATCTTTGGAACGCGACGTTCTTCTGCGGATCGTGCGCGCTCTTGCGCCGCACGATGGTCGAGGAAATCGGCGGGATCGCGGTGGAAACCGTGACGGAAGACGCGCACACCGCGCTCAAGCTGCACCGGCTCGGCTACACGACCGCGTATCTGGCGATTCCGCAGGCGGCGGGTCTCGCGACCGAAAGTCTCTCCGGCCACATCGGCCAGCGGATTCGCTGGGCGCGCGGCATGACGCAGATTTTCCGTATCGATAATCCGCTCACCGGGCGCGGCCTCAAGATCGGCCAGCGGCTCTGCTATCTGAACGCGATGATGCACTTCTTCTACGGCATCCCGCGTCTCGTATTCCTGACCGCGCCGCTGTCGTTTCTGTTTTTCGGCGCGCACGTGATCGAGGCGGCCGCGAGCACGATCGCCATTTTCGCGCTGCCGCACATGATGCACGCGAGCATCACGAATTCGCGGATGCAGCGCTCGTTCCGGCATTCGTTCTGGGCCGAAGTGTATGAATCCGTGCTGGCGTCGTATATCACCGCGCCGACCCTGCTCGCCGTCATCAACCCGAAACTCGGCAAGTTCAACGTGACGGCGAAAGGCGGCCAGATTTCGAAGGACTACTTCGACTGGTCGATCTCGCGTCCTTACCTGTTCCTGCTGCTGCTCAACCTGATCGGCTTCGGCGCGGGCATCGCGCACATCGTTTTGTACTGGCACGTGTCGAGCGAAGTGCAGACCACCATCCTGAATCTGTGCTGGACGGTCTACAACATGCTGATCCTCGGCGCGAGCGTGGCTGCCGCGAGCGAGCGCCGCCAGGTCCGCACGACGCACCGCGTGCTGATGAAGATGCCCGTGATGCTGAAATTTTCAACCGGCCGCACGCTCGCGTGCGAAACCATCGATTACTCCGAAGGCGGCGTGGGCGTGAAGTTGCCGGCGGAAATCGAAGTGCCGATGCACGAGCGCGTCATGGTCTCGCTGTTTCGCGGCGACGAGGAATATTCGTTCCCGGCGAACGTCGGATTCACCGCGCCGGGACGCGTCGGTCTGCGTTTCACGACGCTCACGCGCGAGCAGGAGTTCGAGTTCGTCAAGACCACGTTCGCCCGCGCCGACGCGTGGACGGGCTGGTCGGAAGGCCGTCTCGCGGATACTCCGCTGCGCGGCCTGTCACACGTTTTACTGGTGGGCACGCGCGGTATCGCGGGCTTGTTCGAACATCTTTATAGCGACCTTCGGACCTGGATGGGACATCGTTCGGTCGACGTCAAGAAGCTGAAAACCAAAGACTGATCCATGAGTGAAGGTATGTGCAAGCCGCGCGTCGATAAAACAACAGGGAAACGCGCATCGCGTTTGGCGGCAAGACCGCTCGCCCGCTCACTCGCATTCTGGCTCGCGCTGCAGACGGCGCTTGCTTCGCCGCTCGCAACGGCCGCCGCGGCCGTTGCTTCGGCCTCTGCCTCGGGCGCGGCCGAAAATGCAGCGGGCGCCGCCACGATCCTGAATCCGAACACCATCCCCCAGCCCGCGCTTGCGATGCCGGTGCCCGCATTTTCGGGCGGCCCGGTGAAGGCGCTCGGCGCACGCACGCCGACCACCGCCGAGCCCGGCGTGCTGGTGCCGGGCGGGCGTCGTCAGACGCTCTCGTTCGTCGATCTCGGCGCGCTCGATCCGCTGCAACTGCGTGGCACCGACGGCCAGAACGGCGTGCCGTTTTCCGTGCGCGGCGACGAAGTGGTGACGGCGGCGACGCTGCATCTGATCTACAGCTACTCGCCCGCGCTGCTCGCGTCGGTCTCGCAGTTGAAGGTGTTGATCAACGGCGAAGTGGCGGCGACGCTGCCCGTTCCGCGCGATCAGGCCGGCACGCTCGTCGCGCGCGACGTGTCGATCGACCCGCGTTTCATCACCGAATTCAACCACCTCAACGTGCAGTTGATCGGCCATTACACGCAGCAGTGCGAGGACCCGTCGAGTTCGTCGCTGTGGGCGACGGTCAGCAACGCGAGTTCGCTCGATTTGACCTACGCGTCGCTCGCGAGCAAGCCGGATCTGGCCGCGCTGCCCGCGCCGTTCTTCGACCGGCGCGACGTGCGCCGTCTCGAATTGCCGTTCGTGTTCGCGCAAAAACCGAGCGTGCAGACGCTCGAAGCCGCCGGGACCGTCGCGTCGTGGTTCGGATCGCTCGCCGGCTATCGCGGCGCAGTTTTCCCCGCGCAGATGGACAACGTGCCGCTGTCGGGCAACGCGGTCGTGTTCGCGACCTCCGATTCACATCTGAGCGGCGTCACGATTCCCGAAATCAACGGCCCGACCATCGCCGTGGTCGAACGCGATGCAGCAGCGCGCGGGCGGCTCCTGCTCGTGCTCGGCCGCAACGACGCCGAACTCAAGACCGCCGCGAAGGCGCTGGGGATCGGCCAGAACGCGTTCACCGGCGAAAGCGCGACCGTCACGCAACTCGCCGATCTCGCGCCGCGCCAGCCCTACGACGCGCCCAACTGGCTCTCGACCGACCGCCCCGTGCGCTTCGGCGAACTGGCCGAGCAGCGCGATTTGACGGTGAACGGCTACGACGCCGACGCCGTGCGCGTGAACCTGCGCGTGCCGCCCGACCTCTTCATGTGGCAGACCAAGGGCGTGCCGATCGACCTCGGCTACCGTTACACCGTGCGCCCCGCGCCGGATCGGTCGTCGCTGAATATCAGCGTGAACAACGGCTTCGTGCAGTCGCTGCGGATTCCGTCGGTCGCGACCTCCACGTTCGATCTCGGCCGCTATTTCTCGCGCGTCATGCCCGACCGCACGGCCGCCGCGCGCCGCGAAATCTATTTGCCGCCGCTCCTGCTCACGCCGCGCGCGCAGCTTCGCCTGCACTTCTACTACGACATTCCGAAGACGGGCGAATGCACGGGGCGCGTGCTCGACAACGTGGTCGGCGCGATCGATCCGAATTCGACCATCGATCTGTCCAGCTTCCCGCATTACATGGCGCTGCCCGATCTCGCCGCGTTCGCGAACGGCGGCTTCCCGTTCACGCGGATGGCCGATCTCTCGCAGACCGCCGTCATCCTGCCGAACGATCCGGGCTCCGCCGATTACAGCCTGTATCTGCTCGAAATGGGCCGCATGGGCGCGTCGACGGGTTATCCGTCGAGCGGCGTGACCGTCGCATTCGCCGATCAGGCCGACCAGCTCGCCGCGAAGGACTTGCTCATTCTCGGCTCGCCGGGCCGTCAGCCGCTCCTGCAACGCTGGGCCAAGTCGATGCCGTTTTCGGGCGACGCCGATTCCCGCAGCTTCCAGTTGTCGGATGTCGGTTTCAAGCTGGTGGACTGGTGGCACGGCGACCACGGCGTCGAACGCTCGCCCGCGCGCGCCGATCTCACGCTCGTCAGTTCCAATGGCGACGCGCTGATCACCGGGTTCGAATCGCCGCTGCAGAAAGGCCGCAGCGCGGTCGCGCTGGTGAGCGCGGCGGGCCAGTCGGACGCCGATCTGAGCGCGGCCTTGCTCGACGCCGAACTCATCACCGAAATCCAGGGCGCGATGGCCGTGATTCACGGCCGCACGGTGACGGTCACCTCCAATGGCGACGCGTACTATGTCGGCCAGTTGTCACCGTTCCAGTACATGCGCTGGGCGCTGTCGTCGCATCCGCTGCTGCTGGTGTTCGCCGGCGTGATCGCCGCGCTCCTGATCGCCGCTCTGTTCTACCGCACGCTGCGTTCCATCGCCGCGCGCCGCCTCAAGGATTGACAATGCAGTTTGCCTTGAAAACAACGCTGGCTTCGACGCTGGCCGCTGCGCTGCTCGTCGCGAGCGGCGCAAGCGAAGCGGCGTGCGCGTGGCCGGCGTACCGCAGCTTCGTCGATCGCTTCGTGCAGGCCGATGGCCGCGTGATCGACTATTCGACGCCCGCGCAGCAAACCACGTCCGAAGGCCAGTCCTATGGACTTTTCTTCGCGCTCATCGCCAATGACCGCGCGACCTTCGATCGTCTGCTCGCCTGGACGCGCGCGAATCTCGCCGCGAATCATTTCGACGCGAACGACATGCATCTGCCCGCGTGGCAATGGGGCAAGAAGCCGGATGGATCGTTCGGCGTGCTCGACGCGAATTCGGCGTCGGACTCGGATATCTGGATCGCCTACGATCTGCTGCAGGCCGGGCGGCTCTGGAAAGATCCGTCGTACACGGCGCTCGGCCGCGCGCTCGCCGCGCAGATCGTCAAACACGAAGTGACCGATCTGCCCGACCTCGGTCCGATGCTGCTGCCCGGCCCGCAAGGTTTCAGCAAGGACGGCGTGACGCGCCTGAACCCGAGCTATCTGCCGCTGCCGGTGCTGCGCGCGCTCGCGCACGACGCGCCGGGCGGTCCGTGGGCCGCGCTCGCGGACAACGCCTACAAGCTCGTCAAGACCACGTCGCCGCGCGGTTTCGCGCCGGATTGGGCGGCGTATCGCGACGGCCAGTTCGTGGTCGATCCGGTGAGCGGGGACACCGGCAGCTACGACGCGATCCGCGTGTATTTGTGGGCGGGCATGACCGCGTCCGCCGATCCGCTTGCGAAACCGTGGCTCGCCGCGCTCGGCGGGATGCGCGAACGTATTGCGCAAACCGGCATTCCGCCCGAGAAGGTCGCCTCGACCAGCGGCGCGGGAACCGGCGAAGGTCCGTTGAGCTACTGGGCATCGCTTGCGCCGTACTTCAAGGCGGTCGGCGACGACCGCGCGCTCGGCCTCGCGCGCACGCATCTCGCGGCGCTCGACGCCGCGCCGGATGCGGTCTCGAATGTCGTCTATTACGATCGCGTGCTCGGACTTTTTGGAATGGGTTTTATCGACGGGCGTTATCGCTTCGACTCAACCGGACAACTCGTGACGAACTGGAGAAGCGCATGCTGAAACGCGTTCCACTCCGGGTTCTCACCCTCCGTGCCGCGATGGGCTTCGCGGCCGGTTGCGCGCTGCCCGTCGCGCCGCTGAGCGCGTTTGCGCAGACCGCGCCCGATCCGATGAACGTGCTGATCAATCAGGGCAAATACTGGCAGGCGCACAAGCGCGGCGATCTCGCCGAGCAGGCGTGGCTGAAGGTGCTGCGGATCGACGCGAAGCAGCCCGATGCGCTGTTCGGCATGGGCATGGTGCTCGCCGACCGCAAGGACGGCAGCGGCGCGCAGCAGTATCTCGCGCGGCTGCGGCAGGTCGCGCCGAACTATCCGGACATCGACGAACTCGGCCGCCGGCTCGGCGAAACCAGTTCGCGCGATCAGTCCGTCAACGACGCGCGGCGTCTCGCGCAAAGCGGCCAGAGCGCGTCGGCGGTGCAGGAATACAAGCGCGCGCTCGACGGCAAGCCCGCGACGCCCGCGCTGACGCTGGAGTATTACCAGGCGCTCGCCGCGACGCCGCAGGGCTGGGACGAGTCGCGACGCGGCCTCGAACAACTGGCGCGCCAGAATCCCGGCGATCCGCGCTACGCGCTCGCCTACGCGCAGCATCTGACGTATCGCGACACTACGCGGCGCGACGGGATCGCGCGGCTCGCGGCGTTGTCGAACGACAGCGCGGTCGGTGCGGACGCGAAGAAAAGCTGGCGTCAGGCGCTCTTGTGGCTCGGCGCGCGGGCATCCGACGCCCCGCTCTATCAGGCGTATCTGCAAACCTCGCCCGACGACGCCGCCGTCAAAGCGCGCTTCGATTCGATGGTGCAGCAGGACCGCGCCGCGCGTACACGCTCGCAGACCGACGCCGCCGGCGATGCACGCGGGCGAACGGTCGCCGAAGGTTTCACCGCGCTCGATCGCGGCGATCTGGTGACGGCGCGCGCGCGATTTTCGTCGGTGCTCGCAACGAATCCCGACGACGCCGACGCCCTCGGCGGCATGGGCGTCGCCGCGCTGAAGCAAGAGCATTTCGCGGAAGCGCGCAACTATCTCGAACGCGCGTCGCGCGGCGGCAATGCCGCGCGCTGGAAGGACGCGCTCACGAGCGCGACGTACTGGACCTACACGAGCGAAGCGATCGGCGCGCGCAGCAACGGCGAAATCGCCAAGGCGCGCGGGCTTTTCGAACGGGCGATCGCGCTGAATCCGTCGGACGTGACCGCGCAGACGCTGCTCGGCGAGATGCTGCTGAACAACGGCGACCCGCGCGGCGCGGAACAGGCGTACCGGATGGCGCTGCGTCGTCAAGCCGACAATCCCGACGCGATCCGTGGCCTGGTCGGCGCGCTCGCGGCGCAAGGCCGCGGCGACGAAGCGCTCGAATTTGCCAACAAGCTGAACGCAGAACAACAGGCGAAAGCGGGCGGCATCAACAAGCTGCGCGGCGACGCGCAGGCCGCGCAGGCGCGCGCGGCGGAAGCGCGCGGCGATCTCGGCACCGCGCGGAGCCTCTTCGAAGATGCGCTGCTGAACAATCCCGACGACCCATGGCTGCGCCTCGACCTCGCGCGCATCTACGTGCGTCAGGGCGCGGTCGGCAATGCGCGCAGCATGATGGACGGCCTCCTCGCGACGCATCCCGACATGACCGACGCGCTCTACGCGAGCGCGCTGCTGTCCGCCGAAACGCAGGACTGGCAGGCCGGTCTCGATCAACTCGACCGGATTCCCGCCGCGAAACGCACCGACGCAATGCCAGCGCTGCAACACCGTCTTTGGGTTCACGCTCAGGCCGAGCGCGCCGCGAGTCTCGCGAAGAGCGGCCAACGCCAGCAGGCGCTCGCCGTGCTGCGCGCCGCCGAGCCGGTCGCGAGCGGCAACGCGGAACTGACGGGCGCGCTGGCATCGGCGTATGTCGATGCAGGCGACCCCGCGCGCGGCCTCGGCCTCGTGCGCAGCGCGATGGCCGTCGCCCCCGGCGACACCGGCCTCTTGCTGCAATACGCGGGCATTCTCGCGGCGACGCAGCAGGACGCGGAACTCGGTTCCGTCATGCGTCGCTTAGCCTCGATGCAACTTACGCCGCAGCAGCGCACGGACTTCGGCAATTTGAATCTCTCGATCGTCGTGAAACAGGCGGATACCGTGCGTCAACGCGGCGATCTGGCGAGCGCCTACGATGTGATCGCGCCGTGGCTCGCCGCGATGCCGGACAATCCCGATCTGCAGGCGGCGCTCGCGCGGCTCTACACCTCGGCAGGCGACGACCGCAGCGCGCTGACAAGTTATCGCGTAGCGCTGGCGCGCCGTCCCGACGACCTCGAATTGCTGCTCGCGACCATTCCCGCCGCGACCGGCGCAAAAGATTATCGATACGCCGAGGCGACCGCGAGCAAGGCGCTGGCCGCCGCGCCGGGCGATCCGCGCGTGCTGGCGGCCGCCGGGCGGATGTATCGCGCCGAGGGTAAGCTCGGGCTGGCCGCGCAGTATCTGCAACGCTCGCTCGTCGCCGCGAATACTCCGCTCGCGCCCGCCGCACGGACCGCGAGCAGCGGCAACGTGCCGCGCGGCTGGGAAACGGCGATGCAGCGCATCGGCGCGACGCCGCTTCCCGGCACTAATCCGTTCGAAGGAAAAACCGCCGTCGATGCGCTCGGCAATCCTTCATCGACGTTCCAATCGACGTCTCCTTCTTCGCTTCCTTCGACAACGCAGACCGTGCCGAACTATCCGCCGCCCCAGCAACCCGCGCCCTATGTTTCGCCTTATGTGGCGCCGACGGGCGCGCCCGTCGGGATCCCGCGTTCGACCGGCGGCTATGGCGCCGACGTGTACGGCTCCGGCCAGTCGGGCGGGCCGGCCGCCGCGCCGTTGCAGCCGTATCCGGGACAGCAGCAGGCGCAGCAGTACCAGGCGCAGCCGCAGCAATACCAGCCGGCGCCGATGCAGGATCCGGCACTAAGCTCGCCGTGGCCGATGTCGCAAGGCGCCCGCGATGCGCAAGCCAACGCGGCGGCGCAAATGCAGCCCGGCGGGAATGGCAACGTGAACGGAACGCCCGCGCGCCGGACGTCGGGCAAAAAGCCAGCGAAGAACGCCGCGCCGGCTTATGCGCAACAGCAGCCGGCGTATGTGCAGCCGCCGGTTTATGGACAACAGCAGCAGTACGCGCCGCAGCAGGGTTATGCGCAGCAGCCGTATCCGCAGCAATACGCGCAGCCGCAATACGCGCAGCCGCAGCAATATCAGCAGCCTTATCAGCCGCAACCGCCGCAGCAGTACCCGCAACAGCAATACGCACAGCCACAGCCCTACATTCCGCAGCCGCCCGCAGGCTACGCGCAGGCGTACTATCCGGCGCAGCAGACAGCGCAAACCGGGCAGGCGTACCCATCGCCCGCGCAGGTCGCGAATGCGCAGACGCTCGGCGTCGCGGATGAACTCGCGCAGATCAACCGCGAGCAATCGAGCACGATCTCCGGCGGGATCGTGTTTCGTAACCGCGAGGGTGAAGACGGCCTGTCCAACTTGACCGATATCGAAGCGCCGATCCAAGGCCGGATCAAGGCGGGCAACGGCCATGTCGTCGTGACCGCGACGCCGGTCACGCTCGACGCCGGCACGGCCAGCAACGAGAAAGCGACGCTCGGCCGCTTCGGCTCCAGCATCGACGCCGCGACCGGCGTGAACAATTACGGATCGCAGACGGCGAGCGGCGTCGGGTTATCGGTGGGCTACGAAACGCGGTCGATCAAAGGCGATATCGGCGCGACGCCGCTTGGCTTCCGCCACGAAAACGTGGTGGGCGGCGTGCAGTACGACGGCGGCATCACCGATCGCGTGACCTACTCCGTCGCCGTCGCGCGTCGCGCGGTGACGGACAGCTTGCTCTCCTACGCCGGCGCTCGCGATCAGGCCTATCAGAATCAGACGGGCCAGGAACTCTCCTGGGGCGGCGTGACGTCGAACGGCGTGCGCGCGGACCTCGGCTGGGACGACGGCACGAGCGGCGTCTACGTGAACGCGGCGTACCAGTTCCTCAACGGCGACAACGTCGCGAGCAACAACGCGGTCAAGGGCGGCGGCGGGATCTACACGCGCGTCTACAAGGACGCCGACCAGACGCTGACAGTCGGCGCGAACACGACGCTGATGCGCTACAACAAGAACCTCTCGTACTTCACCTACGGCCAAGGTGGCTATTTCAGCCCTCAGCAGTATGTGATCCTGAACTTCCCGATCGAATACATGGGCCGCAACGGGCTGTTCACCTACGACCTTAAAGGCTCGATCGGCGTGCAGCATTATCGCGAGGACAGTTCGCCGTACTTCCCGACCAACAGCAAGCTGCAATCCAACGCCGTCGTGAACAATCTGACGCCCGACGCGGGCGCGATGTATCCGGGACAAAGCAAGACCGGCGTCTCGTATTCGCTCAGCGGCACGGGCGAGTATCAGCTCGCGCCGCAACTGGCGTTCGGCGCGACGGCTTCGTTCGGCAACGCGTATCAGTATCGCGAGTGGCTTGCGGCGGTGTACGTGCGCTATAGCTTCACGAAGCAGACCGGCGTGCAGCCGTTCCCGCCGAGCGCGCTCGCGTCGCCGTACATGATGACCAACTGACGTTTATCCGCAGCAACTTGCGCGTCTTCATCGGGACGCGCCGGGCAACCGGCGCGTCCCGATGCTTTTTGGGCACGACGAAAACTCATACGTCATGTCCGGGTTATCTGAATAAATCGCCGTATCGCCCTTTTCTCGCGCGATAAACTGGCCTCTCATTAGTTAGCTTTGCCAATCAATAATTATAAAGACAGTAGATCGGAGAGCCTTGTCCACTCAGGGTTCTGGAGATTCGAGATGAAGAAGAAAGTTGCGGTGGCGGCGGCGCTGGTTGCGTCGTCGTGGACGGTATCGTCGCAGGCACAAAGCAGCGTCACGCTGTACGGCGTGATCGACGAGGGAATCAACTACACGAGCAATGTCGGCGGCGAACATGCTTACCAGATGCAAAGCGGCTACGCGCAAGGCAGCCGCTGGGGCCTGACGGGCGCGGAGGATCTGGGCGGCGGCGTGAAGGCGGTTTTCACGCTGGAAAGCGGCTACGACTTGAACAACGGACGCAGCGGGCAAGGCGGCACGCAATTCGGGCGACAGGCGTTCGTCGGCCTGTCCGACGCGCGATACGGCGCGCTGAAGTTCGGGCGTCAATACGATTCGCTCGTCGATTTTCTCGCACCGACAACGGCGAACGGCAACTGGGGCGGCTATCTGTTCTCGCACCCCTACGACAACGACAACACCGACAACTCGTTTCGCGTGAACAACGCCGTCAAATACACGAGCCCCGATTTCGGCGGCTTCAAGTTCGGCGGCACGTATGGGTTCAGCAATGCGGCGGGCGGCTTCGCCAACAATCGCGTGACGAGCGTCGGCGCGCAGTACGCAAGTCACGGCTTGCTGATCGCGGCCGCTTATCTCGACGCGGACAATCCGTCCGGCACCGCGAACGGCGCAATTCCGCTCTCCGACGAAAACTTCCGCGCGCAGCGTCTGCGGATTTACGGCGCGGGCGTGAACTACACGTTTGGATCCGCGACGCTCGGCTTCGCGTACACGAACTCCGCGCTGTCGCAGCCGGTATCGACGTCGTACATCAGCGCGTCGATCGTGCCGGCGGGCGGCGCGGTGTCGGCGTTGCGGTTTCAGAATTTCGAACTGAACGGCGCGTATCGATTGACGCCCGCGTTCCTGCTCGGCGCGCAGTACGTCTTTACGACAGCGAATTTCGATGCCACTTCCGGCCGCGCGCGCCCGACTTATCACACGCTCGGCGTGATGGCGGACTACAACCTCTCGGTCCGGACCGACGTGTATGCGCAGGCGGCGTATCAGAAAACCGCTGGCGACAAGACCGGCACGGCGCTCGATCGTGCATACGTACCGGGGGCGTCGGATGCGTCGGCAAGCACGAACCAGTTCGTGTTGCGCCTGGGAATGCGTCACCGGTTTTGATCGGTAGACGATAAAACTGCGCCCGAACCAGATTCGGGCGGTGTCGGTCCACGTAATGCCGTTGCGCGCGACCGCCTGCGTCACGCGCCACATTCCTCTCCGATGAACGTGCGGCTTCGCTTCACGTTTCCTCCCAAAAAATCAATGTGTAAAAGCGCGACTCGAGGCTGCCCTGCTCGACCGCTGCGCCGTCGTGCGCGAGCCGAATACCGAGACCGACTTGACACAGGGCTTTTCATAAGACTTTTTGAGAGCATTCCTACATCAAGCGATAAGCGAAAAACTTAATATTTACTCCAACGCAGGCGAGTAATGCTCATCCCTCCAACGGCTCTACGAGGAAGCAAATCACGACTGTGTGGCGGCGTCGCGGTAATTCACCGAAAGACGCCGCGTTCCTCTACCCACGCCTCGCTATTCATTCTTTGGATCTGCCATGAAATTCTCTACATCAGCCCTGTCCAGCATTGCAGTACTCGGCGCGATCGCAGTCGCATCCACCGGCGCGCAAGCTGCCGACGGCACGATCACGTTCACCGGCGCTGTGTCGGACACGACCTGCTCGATCGACTCGATCGCGTCCGGCCCGGCCGACAAGTCGGTTACGTTGCCGACCGTTTCGACCCGCACGCTTAGCGCGAACGGCGCGACGGCCGGCACGTCGGCCACGACCGATCTGACGTTCGCCCTGACGGGCT
The DNA here is from genome assembly GCF_057814995.1 of Caballeronia sp. SL1002. NCBI lineage: Bacteria > Pseudomonadati > Pseudomonadota > Betaproteobacteria > Burkholderiales > Burkholderiaceae > Caballeronia > Caballeronia sp. SL1002. Next base: position 1,056,641 of record NZ_JBYMUW010000005.1, read on the forward strand.
GCACGGGCGCAGCGAAGGCCGTTGCGCACTTCGAAAACGGCTCGACCGTCGACCAGACCACCGGCTACCTGGCAAACCAGTCCACCGCGCCTGGCTCGGCCACGAACGTTCAGGTGCGCCTGCTGAACGCATCGCTCCAGCCGATCAACGTCGTGACCAACGCCAATAACGACATCGCCAGCAACGGCGTGGCCGTCATCACCAACGCAGCAACGCTGCAGTATTTCGCCGAGTACTTCGCTACGGGCGCGGCAACCGCCGGCCCGCTCAGCACATCGGTCAAGTACACGATGCAGTACCAGTAAAGCGGTAACTGCAGGCGTCCCTGTTTGCGGACGCCTGCTTTTCGCCCAATTTTAGAGACAGCTGTTCACGGAGATCCACGATGAAGTCGCTTACCAAGATTGCATGCGCACTGGGCATGACCTTACTACTGGTCGCAGGGGGTGCCGCCGCGAGCGTCACGGTGGGCGGGACACGGGTCGTGTATCCGCTTGAGAGCCGGGAAGTCACGGTCAAACTCGATAACGACCGCGCCACGCCTTCGCTGGTTCAGGTCTGGATGGACAAAGGCAATGCGGAGTCGAAGCCCGACGAAGCAACCGCTCCCTTCGTCCTGACGCCGCCGATCTTCCGCATGGATGGCCACAAATCGCAGACGCTGCGCATGATGTACACGGGCGAAGCGCTGCCGCAGGATCGCGAATCGGTCTTTTGGCTTAACGTGCTCGACGTGCCGCCCAAGGCGAAAAGCGGTCCCGACGCCAATACGCTGCAGTTCGCGTTCCGCACGCGCATCAAGGTTTTCGCGCGTCCGAAAGACTTGCCAGGCACGTCGCAGGATGCAGCTGAAAACCTCACCTGGAAGATCGTGCCGTCTCCCGACAACAAGGGCTACGCGGTCAGCGCGACGAATCCGTCCGCCTATCATGTGTCGTTCAGCGAAATCGACGTGGTGTCGGGCACGCGGACCTACAAGAACGAGGTCGGCGGAATGGTCGAGCCGAAATCGACCTCCGTGTTCACGATCAACAATCTCGACCAAATTCCAGCCGACGCCCACGTGAAATACATCGCGATCAGCGACTTCGGCGGCGCAATTCCGCACGACGCGCCGCTCGGCCGGTAACGCCAACCCACGCTCGCCGCCGATCAGGCAGCGAACCGCACGCCCGGCGTCGAGCCGCGGCGCATCAAAGACACTCCTCGCGCGTTCAATTCGCGGACCGCCCTCCAGGCAGCCCGCCGGGAAAACTCGCGCACGAATTCGAACGTCGTCATCGCGAACCCGGACCATGAAACCTTCTCAACGCCCTGCATCCCGCCCGAACGAAACCGTGCTGCGTCTGCGGCCGCTCGCCGCGATCGTGGTGGCGTTGCTGGCATGCGGCGCGATTTCGCCCGCTACGGCCGGAGATTCCACATCGAATGCAGTCGAAGAAGTTCAGTTCGACAACGTGTTCATCAACTCGCAAGGCGGCCAAACGATCGACGTGAGCCGCTTTGCACGCGGCAACGCGGTGTCGCCGGGAGGCTATCTGGTCGAAATCGTCGTCAACGGCTCGCGTCTCGCCCGTGAAGAAGTCCGCTTTGCAACGCGGGACGGCCAAGCATCCGCGACGCCGTGCCTAAGCCGCGCCCTGCTGCAACGCGCAGGCGTCGATCTGGTTAAAGCCGACGCCGCGACAGGACACGCTGCTGCGACGGCAGCGCCGGAGGCCGAGTCGTGCGGCGACGTCGCCGATATCGTGCCGGGTGCGAGCGTCGATTTGGACTTCGCCGAGCAGCGCCTCGACCTGAGCGTTCCGCAGGCCTACATGCGTCGCTCGGCGCGGGGCTACGTGTCGCCGGATCAATGGGACCAGGGCGTCAACGCCGGCTTTCTCAGCTATAACGCGAACACGTTCCGCACGAGTGGTGGGGATCGCAACTCGACGCAAAGTTATCTCGGACTGAACGCTGGCGTGAATGTCGGGCGCTGGCATTTCCGGCATCAGTCGTCAGCATCGGCATCGACCGGTCAATCGACCCAATTCGACAACATCGCCACGTATGCGCAGCGCGATATCGAAAAGCTGGGCGCGCAGGTGACGCTCGGCGACGCCTACACGACCGGCGAAGTGTTCGACAGCGTCTCGTTCCGAGGCGCCCAAATAGCAACCGACGATCGCATGTTGCCCGAGTCGCTGCGTGGCTATGCGCCGGTCGTGCGCGGCATCGCCGATTCGAACGCGCGCGTGACGGTGCGTCAGAACGGCCAGGTGCTGCTGGAAACGAACGTTTCGCCAGGCCCGTTCGAAATCAACGACCTCTACTCGACGGGTTACGGCGGCAATCTCGACGTGACCGTGACGGAATCCGACGGGCGCACGAAGACGTTCACCGTGCCGTTCGCATCGGTCTCGCAATCGCTGCGTCCCGGCGTCACGCGATTCAGCGCAACGGCAGGCCAGCTTCGCAACGATTCCCTCGAACAGAAGCCGGTGTTCGGCCAGTTCACGATCCAGCGCGGCCTGACCAACGCCGTCACCGCCTACGGCGGCGCGATCGCCTCGTCCGCCTATGCCGCCGCGAACCTCGGCGCGGCGCTGAATACGAAAGTCGGTGCGTTCTCCTTCGACGTCACCGGGTCGCAGGCGAGCGTACCCAATGCGCAGGCGATGCGCGGCACGAGCCTTCGGATTGGCTACAGCAAGTTCTTCACGCCCACCGATACGAACGTCGCGGTCGCCGCGTACCGCTTTTCGTCGTCGGGATATCTGAATCTAAACGATGCGGCTTCTGTGCAGGACATCGCGAATCGCGGCGGCGACGTCGACTCGGTTTTTCGCCAGCGCAGCCACTTTCAGGCGACCGTCAACCAGCGGCTCGGCGATCACGGCACCGTGTATCTGACCGGGTCATCGCAAAATTACTGGAACCGTAGCGGCACCGACACGCTGTATCAGGCCGGTTATACGAACGGCTTCAAATACGGCACATACAGTGTGTCGGCCGGGCGCACGCGCGCCATGGACGGACGCCTGTCGAACGAATTCATGCTGGGCCTGACGATGCCGCTCGGTCAATCGGCCCGCGCACCGACGCTGACCACAAACGTCGCGCGAAACTCCGGCAGCGGCACGAATACGCAGGCGAATATCAGCGGCTCGCTCGGCGAGTTCAACCAGTTTTCCTACAGCGGTTACGGCAACTACAACGCGGGCACATCGAACAGTTCCGGCGTGGCGGGCGCGAGCGCCACCTACCGCGCGCCCACCACGACGGTTAGTGCCTCGGCAAGCGGCGGTAACGGCACGCAACAGGTGTCGGCGGGCGTGCAGGGTTCGATCGTCGCGCATCCGGGCGGCGTCACGTTCTCGCAGACGGTCGGCGATACGTTCGGCATCGTGCAGGCGCCGGCAGCGAAAGGCGCGAACGTATCGAGCGCGCCGGGTACGAAGGTCGATTCGCACGGCTACGCGGTGATTCCGTATCTGTCGCCCTACAGCTTGAATGTGGTGGATCTCGACCCGAAAGGCACTTCGACCGATGTCGAATTCAAGTCGACCTCCGCGGAAGTCGCGCCGCGCGCCGGGTCGGTCGTGATGCTGAAGTACGACACGGTGACCGGTCGCGCGGCGCTCGTCCGCGCGCCGAAGCTGGGCGGCGGCACCCTGCCGTTCGGCGCGAGCGTGGAGGACGAAACCGGCAAGTCGGTGGGCGTGGTCGGACAGGACAGCCGGATCTTCGCGCGCGGACTCGAAGATCGCGGCGGGCTGATCGTGAAGTGGGGCGACAGTCCTGCCGAGCAATGCCGGATCGCGTACACGCTGCCGCAACCGACTGAAAAGACGACGGGATATCTGTCGGTGGAGTCGCAGTGCGTCGCCGGGCCGGTGCTTCAGGCGCAAAACTTCCGCACCTTGAACACCAAGTCAGTCGATACGCATTGAATTCAACCAGAGACCGAAATAGAAAGCGCTGAACAAAATAAGCCTCAAGCGTTTTTTGCTACGGACACTCTCAGCAGTCCGGCGGGCGCATCCGGCGTCAATTCCGTCGTCCCTTCGACGGGCAGCGCGACTGGTATCGGCATTCAGTTGCTCGATGCAACCGACAACCCGCTCACCCTGGACCAGGTGCGCATGGTCGCGAATTCCACGACCGGCAATCTGGCCGTTCCGTTCTCCGCGCAGTACTACCGGCTCGCAACCGGCGTGATGACCGGCACGGTGCGAGCCTCGGCCACCTACACGATGAGCTATCAATAACGCCGAATCCGCTGCGCATTCAGCGCGCCGCGAGATCTTCCGGCGCGATGCTCCACCCGCCCCCGAGCGACCTGTACAACGCCACCGCCGCGAGCGCATGCTCGCGTTTCGCCTGATTCAGCGAATCGGCGTCCTTCAGATACGCCTCCTGCGCCGCGAGCACATCGAGAAAGCTCGCCGCCCCGCCCTTGTACAACTGCGTCGAAAGCGTGAGCGACTGACTGGACGCGCCGAGTGCATCGGTCAGGCGCGCGGTCGCCTCGGTCGAACTCACAAGATCGCTGCGCGTGTCCTCCACGTCCTTCAACGCTTCGAGCATCGTCTGCGCGAGATGCAATTGCGATTCGCGCATCCGGCTTTCGCTCGCCTCGATCTCCGCCGTGATGCGCCCGGCGTTGAAAATCGGGCTGGTCGCGTTAAGCGCGGCGCTGAACAGGTTGTCGGTGAGCGTCGGCAAACCCAGATACGAAGACGCCAGCAAACCGTCCGTCAGACGCAACGAAAACTTCGGATACCGCTCCGCCCTCGACACGCCGACCTGCGCCGCGCGCGTCTCGACATCGGCATAGGCGGCGCGGACATCGGGACGGCGCAGCAGCGCGTCGGACGGCAACACCTGCGGCGCGGCGTTCGACGGCGCGGGAATCGCGGGGTCGTCGCCGGGTTGCGCGAGCGTCAGCCGATCCACCGATTCCGGCGTGCGCCCCGAATACACCGCTATCAAACTCAACTGATGCTGCACCGCCGATTCCGCACGCGGCAGCCGCGCTTCGAGTTCGCTCAACTGGTTTTGCGCGCGCGCGACGTCGAGCCGGGTCGAAAGTCCGTATTGCAGGCGGCGTTGCGTGAGCCGCAACGCGCGCTCTCGAATGACGATGTTGTCGCGCAGTATTTTGCGTTCGGCCTGCGCCCAGCGCAAATCGACGTAAGCGGACGCGGTATCGGCGGCCAGCGCAAGGCGCACCTGGTCCGCGTCGTGCGCGCTGTGACTGCGCGCGGCTTCCGCTGCGAGCAATTCGAGCCGCTCGCCGCCGAACACGTCCGGCGTCCAGGAAAGCGCCACGCCGATTCCGGCTTCGCGCACGTAGCCGAGCGGCGGCGGCGTGTTCTGCCGCGTGTTGGATGCGCCCGCGTTGAGATCGAGTTGCGGCAGCAGCGCGGCGCGGCGCTGGGTGGTGAGTGCGTCGGCTTGCTTTACGCGCTCGGCGGCGGCCTGCACATCGAGATTGCCTTCCAGCACGGACGCCACCAGTTCGTGCAGCACGGGGTCGCCGAACTGATTCCACCACCCGGCGGGATCGACGTCGGGCGCGGCTTCCGGCGTGCTCACCGACCACGCCGCCGGAGCAGTCGCGCCGACGGTCGCGGACAAGTCGGGATGCGTCGCGGGTTGCACGGCGCACGCGGCGAGCGTCAGACAAGCGGCAATTTCAGCAAACAGTTTTTTCATGGCTTCGTGACTTCGTGGCGTCGTGACTTCGTGACTTCGTGGCTTCGTGGCTTCGTGGCTTCGTGGCTTCGTGGCTTCGTGGCTTCGTCGCTTCGTCGCTTCGTGGCTTCGTGGCTTCGTGGCGTCGTGGCTTCGTGACTTCGTGACTTCGCGGCTTCGTGGCTTCGTCGCTTCGTGGCTTCGTGGCGCGGATCAAGCAGATCAATGAGCATCCGAGGAAGGCGGCGCGTTCGTGATCGGCCGCGAAAACAGCACGCTCGCGATACCGACAAGAAAGCACGCGGCGAGCACGTAGAAACAATCGGCGAAGGTCAGCACGAGCGCTTCGCGCAACACGAGCGCGTGCAGGTTCGCGAGCCCCGCCTGCGACGCGTCGAGCGCATCGCCCATGGCCGCGCCGAGATGATTCGCGCTTTGCGCAAGCAGGCTTTCGACTTCAGGCCGCCCGCTCGTGATGTGCTCGTTCAGCCGCAGATAATGCAGATTGAGCCGGTCGTTGAGCATCGTTGCGCTGACCGCGATGCCGATCGCGCCGCCCAGATTGCGCATCAAATTGAAGAGGCCGCTCGCCGATCTGAGACGCGATTGCGGCAGCGAGCCGAGCGCCATCGTGACGATGGGCGGCACCGCGAATTGCTGACCGATCCCGCGCAACGCCTGCGGCAGCAGGAATTCCTGCCAGCCCCAATCGTGCGTCATCGGCGTGTAGAAGTAGCAGCCCGCGCCAAAACAGACGAGGCCGAACACGAGCAGCCAGCGCATGTCGATAAACCGCGACGCCGTCGCGTACGCCCCGAGCGCGAGCAACTGGAAGCAGCCGACCGACAGCAGTGCATAACCGATCTGCAGCGAATCGAAACCGCGCACCCGCGAGAGAAACAGCGGCGTGAGAAACACCGAAACGAAAATACCGATACCCGTCACGAACGACAGCAGCGAGCCGATCGCGAAATTGCGGACGGCGAGCGCGCGCAAATCGACGATCGGCTCTTTCGCCGTGAACGCGTGGACGAAGAACAGGAAACCGCAGATCGCGGAAATCCAGGTGCAGGCGAGAATGGCGTCGTCGCCGAACCAGTTCTTGCGCGGCCCTTCTTCGAGCACGTATTCGAGGCAGCCAAGGAAGCCCGACATCAGCAGGATGCCGAGGTAATCGCCGCGCTTGAGGAGCGACAAATCCGGTTCGTCGATCCGCATGTACTTCGGCACCAGCGCGGCCACGGCGACGCCCGGCACGAGGTTCAGATAGAACAACCAGTGCCACGACCATTGCGACGTGATCCAGCCGCCGATCACCGGCCCAATGGCGGGCGCGAGCGACGCGAGCGCGCCGATGGTCGTCGAGGCGATCAGCCGTTGTTTGCCCGGGAACAGCACGAAGGCGGTGGTGAAGACGGTCGGGATCATCGCGGCGCCGAGCGCGCCTTGCAGGCCGCGGAAAATGATCATCGAATTGATGTCCCACGCGAGGCCGCACAGCATGCTCGTCACCGTGAAACCCACGGCGGACGCGACGAACAGCCAGCGCGTGGAAAATACGCGCGAGAGCCAGCCGGACATCGGAATCACGAGAATTTCCGCGATCAGATACGACGTCTGCACCCACGAAAGTTCGTCCTGACTCGCCGATAACCCGCCGCCAATGTCCTTCAGCGACGACGCCACGATCTGGATATCGAGCGTCGCCATGAAGAAGCCGAGGCACATCAGCGCGAAGGCGAACGCGCGCTGGCGAATCGGCTGGCTGGCGGGATCGAGCGGCGCGGCGGTCGCGGCGTTGGCGTTCATTGAGCCGCCTGCAGATCGACGTGGACGCGCACCGTCGCCGAGAGTCCTGGCCGCAGCACGTTCTTGGCGCGCGGCTCGTCGTCGAGCCGGATTCGCACCGGCACGCGCTGCACGATCTTCGTGAAATTGCCCGTCGCGTTTTCAGCGGGCAGCACGCTGAACGTCGCGCCGGTCGCGGGCGCGAGACTTTCCACGCGTCCGGCGAGCGGCGCGTTGGCGGCGTCGAGCGCGACATCCACGCGATCGCCGACGCGCATCTGCTTCAACTGATCTTCCTTGAAATTCGCGTCGATCCACAATCCGCTCGACGGCACGATGCTCAACAGCGCCGCGCCCGCGTTCGCCAGCATGCCGACGCGCGCCGTCCGGTTGCCGACATAGCCGTCCACCGGCGCGCGGATCGTCGTGTATTCCACGTTTAGTTCGGCCACGCGGCGGGCCGCTTCTGCCGTGCCGACGCGCGCGCGGGCATCGGCGATCTGCGCGTCGATCACGGTGGATTCGCGCCGCGCGGCGACCAGCGCGGCGTCGCTCTGGTCGGCGGCGGCGCGCGCCTTGGCGAAATCGGCGTCCGCGCGCTCGACGATCTGGCCCGACACGGCGTCGTCCTTCACCAGTTCGCGATACCGCACGCGATCCGCCGCGCTGCGCGTCACTTCCGCCAACGAAGCGTGCCGCTGCGCGTCCTGCTGGCTGATCACGGCGTCCTGCAACGCGCGCTTCGCCTGGAGTTCGGCGACGGCGGCCTGCGCGCTCGCCACGTCCGCCGAGGCTTGCGCCAGGCGCGCGTCGTAATCGCGGGCGTCGAGGCGGATCAGCACCTGCCCCGCCGTCACGCGCTGGTTATCCGTGACCCGCAATTCCGCGACGAACCCGTTCACTTTCGGCGCGAGCACGGTCACGTTGCCGCCGACATAGGCGTCGTCGGTGGATTGCACGAAGCGCAGCACCGTGTACCAGTACGTCGCGGCGGCGATCAGCACCACCACCACCGCGCCGACCGCGAGACGCATCCACGGCACGCGCCGGGTTCGGGCGGGTGACGCCGGCGCGGCGGGCGCGGCGGGCGAGGAAACGTCGGTCGATGTGCTCATGGTCACTTTTGTGCATATGCACTTAATGAATTTCAAAAAAGCACGCGGACCGCGTGCTCAACAGATTCGGGAAGGCTAATTGTGTATATGCACTAAGTCAAGCGCGGCGAATGTACAAATGCATGACGCCGCCGACAATAATCGCTACGCGCGGTCGCGGAACAGCGCGTCGAGCTTCGCGCCGGGGACCGCGCCCGCAAAACCGTCGAAACGGCCTTGCGCCAGTGCCTCGGCCGCGTGCATGAAGCCGCCCCACGCCGCCCGCGCCAGCGCGCCGCCGACGCTCACGCGCCGCACGCCGAGCGCGGCCACCTCATCCAGCGTAAAGGCCGAATTCGAGCCGATCAGCAAATTGACCGGCTTCGGCGCGACCGCCGCGACGACCGCTTCGATCTGCTCGCGCGTCGAGATTCCCGGCGCGTAGAGGCAGTCCGCGCCCGCGTCGGCGTAGGCTTTCAGGCGCGCGATGGCGTCGTCCAGATCGGGCACGCCCGCGAAAAAATTCTCCGCCCGGCCGATCAAGAGCGTATCGCCGCCGGATTCGTCGATCGCCCGGCGGGCCGCGCTGATCCGTTCGACGGCGATGTCGATAGGAAAGAGCGGCGCGGACCCGTCGCCGGTCGAATCTTCTATCGACAGCCCCGCCACGCCCGTCTCGACCGCCAGCCCGACGCTTTCCGCGACGCCCTCCGGATCGCGCCCGAAACCGTTCTCGAAATCCGCGTTCACGGGCAAATCCGTCGCCTCGACCATCTCGCGCAGGTGCGCGAGCACGACTTCGCGCGAAAGGTTGTTATCGGCGCGTCCCGTCGACCACGCGCGGCCGGAACTCGTCGTTGCAAGCGCCTTGAAGCCGAGCGTCTGAAGATAGCGGGCGCTGCCGATATCCCACGGGTTCGGCAGGACGAAGCATCCGGATTCGTGCATTGCCCGGAACGCTGCGCGCTTCTCGTTGACGGTGCGGGTCATTGGGTGTCTCCTGAAAAAGGTGCTGACAGAACGCCGTGGGCGCGCTCGATTGTCGAACGCTCGACGCGCCACGCGTGCGCTGTGCGCGAAACTGTGCGATTCCTGAGTGTGGACAACGCGAGGCAGCCGCTTCATTATCCGGTTTCCCGTTCGACAACTCGGCGGAAAACGCCCGATCGAGAGAGGCGCGACCGTGGTCAGGAAAAATACCGCATTTCCGCGCAGCCAAAAAGCGCCGATGACCACGCAACGCCGCGCGGTCCTCATCATCGGCGCGATCCTGTTCATGGCCGCGCTCGGCTGGGCGCTGGCGATCGTCATCAAACCCGCGATTCAGCGCACGATCGTGATCACCACGGGTGCCGACAAGGGCATCTATCGCGGCTTCGCGGACCACTACGCGCCCTTGCTGAAACGCGACGGCATCACGCTCGATATCCGCAGTTCCTCGGGTTCCGTCCAGAATTATCAGCGGCTGACCGACCCGAAAAGCGTTTATGAAGTCGGCTTCATCCAGTCGGGGACCGTCAAACCGAGCGAAACCGATGGCATCCAGACCATCGCCGCCGTCTCGTACGAACCGATCTGGGTGTTCTATCGCGGCGACGTGACCGTCAACCGGCTGGCGCAGTTGCGAGGCAAGCGCGTGTCGATCGGCGTTGCGGGCAGCGGACTGCTCAACGTGTCGCAAGTGCTGCTTGCTTACAGCGGCGTGACCCGCGACAACACCAGGCTGCTTGAAATGGACGCCGCCAAAGCGTACGAGGGCCTTGAAAGCGGCCAGCTCGATGCAGCGTTCTTTATCGGCCGGCCCGACGCGCCGCTTCAGCAGACGCTGCTCAACAGCAATCTCAAGCTCGTGAGCTTCGCGCAGGCCGACGCATTGGTGCAGAAATTTCCGTCGCTCACGAAGATCATTTTCCCGCGCGCGCTGACGAGCATCGTCAACGATCTGCCGCAGGCCGACGTCACGCTGCTGGCCGCAACCGCAATGCTCGTCTCGAAGGAGACACTGCATCCGGCGCTCGCTTACCTGCTGCTGGAAGCGGCGAACACGGTGCACGGCGGCGAGGATTACTTCACGCCGCGCGGCGCGTTTCCCAATCCGAATACCGACGAATTCCCCATCTCCGACGAAAGCACGCGCTACTTCAAATCCGGCCGTCCGTTTCTGCAGCGCTACCTGCCGTTCTGGCTCGCGAGCTTTGTCGAGAGGCGCTTGTTGATCCTGGTGCCGTTCGCCGCGATCTTGCTTGGGTTGTTCCAGTTGCTGCCGCGCATCGCGGAATCGCGGCTCAAAGGGCGGCTGGCCGTCTGGTATCGCGCGATCAAGTCGCTGGAAGACGAAATACGAAAAACACGGCAGCCCACGCCGGAGCAGACCGCACAATGGCGCGACGAGATCGAGAAAATCGACGAGTTCGTGAGCCAGATACACCTTCCGCAGCGCTATTTGCCGGATGTGTACGCGCTCAAGCAGGCGATCGGCATCGTGCGCGACCGGATAATTCAGGTGGCCGGGCAGCGTCGCGACTGACGGCGCGCCGTTCTCGGGAACAGGCTTTGCGCCGAAGTTCGAAACCGCAGTCCGACACCAGGAGAGCCTGATGGAAAAGCACGGGTCCAAGTATTCGAGTCGCGAAGCAATCAGCTTGATCGACGAACAGTTGCAGGTGCTCACGCTTGCGCTCGGCGCGGCGGCTCAGCCGCCGAATCCGGAGGGGATCCAGTTGAAACGCAAAAACGAGCCAGCGCTCGTGATCTCGGCGATTTCGGCTGCGGATTCAGGCGCAAACGCGGGCGCGAACGCAGCGGCGAACGCGCCCATTCCAGCCGCCGCCGTAGAGCGCGTGCTCGTGACCAACGCAATGCTCGCCATCGCGAGCTTTCTCGCCGATCACCATATCGACATCTCGCGCGCGCCCGAAATTCAGTTCCTGTCCCGCGCGCGCGATGCGATCCGCAACGGCAACATCGTGACGGTCCGCGCCGGTGAGCCGACGCCCGAAGCCAGTTTCGGCGGACTGAAGATCGATGCATCCGACGACGGCGCGCCGCTCTTCTGCGACGGCGACGGCAAAGGGGTGATGTGTAGCGGCGATGCGGTTGCGCTGATGCGGCGCGTCGCCGAGCATTTGCGCGGCATGCGGCATCTGTTCAGCGCGGGCGATGCGGGATAGCGGCGTCCGGCACGCTCACAACCGCACCGTCTGCATCAGCCGATGGCTATACGCGCCATGAAACCAGACGTGATCGACCAGCGCCAGCGCGCCGAGCCACGCCGCGCCGACGATCAGCGCGTCGCAATGGCCGCTGTTCCACCAGTTGAGCGAATGACGCCGGGCGATCCACGGGACGCCGAGCGGGTTCGGCCAGTCCGCGAGCAAATGCATGAGGCCGCCGCAAGCAAAGCCGAAAGCCGCCGACGCGATGGGATGCACGTGCAAAAAGTGATAGGAACCGGCCAGCAGCGCGATCCACGCGACGCCCCAGTGCGTGAGCGTCCGGTGCGTGATCCAAAGTTTGCGCGAGCGCGACCACCACGCGACTTCGAGCCAGTCGGGCGCGGTTCCGCCGACCACGCCGCCCGCGAACGCAAGCGCGATGCCGAGCAGATACGGACCCGCCGCGCCGGTCTTGCCGACCACCGCCGCCGCGATAACGCCCGCCGCCCAGCCGGACGCGTGATGTGCCTTGTTCGAAGCCATGAGTCGTCGCGGCGCCCGCCGCCGTGGAAAATCGTGGCGCGCATAATTGCATGAAAAGGGCGCGCGCGGCATCGCGAAATGGTAAGTGTTCGTTGCGCGGCGGCGCTCGCTACAATGTCGGTTACGCAGCCTCCAGCCCGAACGCCTCCCATGCAAGACCTCAAATACCTGAGCGCCTATCCCGCCGCGTTGCAGGACAAGGTGCGCCAACTCATCGCCCGGGATCAGCTCGGCGACTATCTCGCCGAGCGTTATCCGCAACGTCACGCCGTCCAGTCCGATCGCGCGCTGTATCAGTATTGCGCCGAGTTGAAGCAGGAATATCTGCGCGTCGCGCCCGCCATCGATAAAGTGGTCTACGACAGCAAGCTCGACGTCGTGCGTCACGCGCTCGGCCTGCACACCGCCATCTCGCGCGTTCAGGGCGGCAAGCTGAAAGCCAAGAAGGAAATTCGCGTTGCGTCGCTATTCAAGGAGACGGCGCCGGAATTCCTGCGGATGATCGTCGTGCACGAACTCGCGCACTTAAAGGAAAGCGACCACAACAAGGCGTTCTACCGGCTGTGCGAATTCATGCAGCCGGGTTATCACCAGATCGAATTCGATCTGCGCGTGTATCTCACGTATCGCGATCTGCGGCGCGACTGAGCACTCAACGAAAAGCAACACAGGAGACAATCCGATGGACCTGAATTTGCGTGGCAAGGTAGCGGTGCTCACCGGCGCGAGCGTCGGCATCGGATTGGCGGTTGCGGAGGCGTTCGCCGCCGAGGGCGCGCAACTCGTGCTCGCCGCGCGCCAGCCGGAACGGCTCGACGAAGCGGCGGCGTCGATCGCGGCGCAATACGGCGTGAAGGCGGTGCCGGTGGCCTGCGATGTATCGACGCAAACCGGCGTCGATACGCTCGTCACCGCCGCGCGCGACGCGTTCGGCGGCGTGGATATCCTGTTCAACAATGCGGGCACCGGCAGCAACGAAACCATCATGAACGCGCCCGACGAGAAATGGCAGGCGTACTGGGACCTGCACGTCATGGCGGCGGTGCGGCTCGCGCGCGGCCTCGTTCCGCTGATGAAAACCCGCGGCGGCGGCGCGATCCTGAACAACGCGTCCATTTGCGCGACGCAGCCGCTCGGCTACGAACCCATCTACAACGTGACGAAAGCCGCGCTGATGATGCTCTCGAAGAACCTCGCGAACGAACTGATCGCCGATAACATCCGCGTCAACACGATCAATCCCGGCCTCGTGCTCACGCCCGACTGGATTAAGACCGCGAAGCAGCTCACGGAGAATTCGGGCGGCGACTGGGAGGCGCATCTGCAAAACGTCGCCGACGAACACGCGCCGATCCGCCGCTTCGCCTCGCCCGCCGAACTGGCGAGCTTTATCGTGTTTCTGTGCTCGGAGCGCGCGAGTTACAGCGTGGGATCGACGTATTTTGTCGATGGCGGGATGCTGAAGACGGTTTGATGCCCGAGTCGGGCGCGCCCTGCGCGCGTCGATAATTCAGCGTGCTGCCCAATCGTCGACCGCCGAGCCGGATCGCCGGTCGGATGCCGCCGCCGGCACGGAACTTGCCGGCACGGCCTGCCGGGGAGCGTCGTGTCTGAGCGATGGCGCATCGGCATCGTTTATCACCAGTCGATTGTTCCGCAACTCGATCTTCACCGGATCGGTCTTCTTCCATTGCTTTTTCGGAATCGCCACCTTCCATGCCGCGTCCCGCCCGGGATCGCGGAAGAACGCGACCACGCCCACGAACTGCGCCGCCTCGTTCATCGGCTCGGCGATATTCGCGCTCGCCTCCGGACGTAGCACGACGTCCTTCGTCGCGAGCAAATCCGCCTTGAGCAGGTTCAGATCGTCCGACTGCAGCTGCGAATAACTCAGCTTTTCGAAGGCCTGCACGTCCTTGAGCTGGTAGAACCTCACCACCGTCGAAAGCGACTGCCCTTCGACGTCGGCGTTGAGCGACGTGCGGCCCTTGAGGTCCACGTTCATGGTCTTGACCTGAGTCGTGAAGGCCCACTTCGCGGCGTCCGCGGTTGTATCGCTGATCGACTGGGCGACGCCGCAGCCCGACACGGCCACCGCCGACCCAATCGCGATCGCCAGACTTGCACGGCTTGCACGGCTTGCGGCGCGCTTGATTTTTTCGTCCATGATGACGATGCCCCTGTTCCTGATGTTGTTCTTCATGTGTGCATTTCTCCCGCGCCGTTCCAGCGGCCGAGCTGCACGCGCGTGATCCGCGCCGCGCCGTCCGCCGATCCGGCCGTCACTTCCAGTTGCGCCGTAAAACCCAGGGTCGACTGACGCGGTTCGAGCACGGGTTTCGGCATGAGCTCGGGCCGCACGTGCATTTCCAGATCCGCTTCGCTTTCGTAGCCCAGATAGAACCGCAGCAGCGCCATGACCTCGCGATGCGCGCGTTGTCCCGGCACGAGCGCCAAAACCGTTTCACGCGACGCCGGCGTAATGACGACCCGCGCGGTGTTCGCCCGGTCGTAGAAGCCACGGCCGAGCAGACATTGCTCGCCGAGCGCCGCCGGCTCGACGTCGTCGACTTCCCGCCACACCGGGTGAAATTCCTCGACCGCGATCGCGGCGTCCGGCACGGCGTGCCGCAGCACGCCCGCCAGTCCCTCGGCCGTGCGCGTTTTCTGCATGGCGAGCCCGAGCATCGACAGCAGCCGGCGTTTGTCCGCGACTTGCGAAAGCTGGTGACGCGCGGTGGAGGACGCCTGCATCCCGGTCGCCGCGCGCGGTTGCGGTACGGAAGTGGCGATGTGCACGGACGTACTGAATCCGAAGCCCGCGAAGCTGAGCAGATAGCGGGAGACCGGGTCTGCGCCGTCACGCCTGAAACCGGCCGGATACCGGTATTTGCGCGCGACGCGGTAGTACTGCGTCATCACGCGGTGATGGAACAGGTCGAGGAACGCCGAGAGGCGCTCTGCCCCGTCGCGGCTCTGCGCCACTTCGTCGATGAAATACGCGGGCATGCGCGCGTCGACGCCATCAAGCCCGAGGAACGTCGTCACCACGGATGGCGGCGCGGCCGGATTGTCGGCGTCGCGCCGGACCGCATCGATCTCACGCCCGGGAAAGCCCAGTTGCGCGCGCGAACGGAACCGGACGGGATCCGTACTCGGCGAATCGGTGGTCCCGAGCGGCGGAGCGTCGGGCGCGGCCAGTTCGAGCAGTTCGCAAAAGCGGATGAAGTTCATCCGCGGCGCGTGGTCGAAAACGGCGGGAAGGACTGCCGATGGCGGCGGCATCGTTCGTGCGTTCAAAACGGCGCCCCTTCGCCCTTGGTTTCAGGCCATTCGATACGCTGTCCCGTGGGTTGGGTCACGATCACGAGCTTTGTGTAGAGGTTCAAGGTTGCATAGAGACCGAGGAACCGGTTGAGCATGCTGCCGAAGAGTTCGAGGTCGCCGCTGCCCGCGAAACGCCCCGCGTCGAGCAGGACGGTAATCTCCACGCCGCGCAACAGCCCGCCCTTGACGAGCTTGCTGAGCGGCCGGTGGCGCACGTCGGTGATGGCGTCGATACGCCGGCGGTTGAGTTCGCCCTCGGTCCAGTCGTAGAGCGCGAGCGAGCCGCGCAAAATTTCCGCGTCGAGCAGCGACAAATAGTTCGGGGCGAGATGCGACAACACGCGCCACTGAAAGCGGTCGCCGGTGGGCGGATAAACGGGCAGCGTCGGCGCGGTGAGATTGCGCACCGCGCCGATGCTGGTAAAACCGCCGCGCATGCGCGTAATGCCCGCTTCGCGCAGCGCATGGCGCGGCAGCATTCCGTTGGTCCCTGTCACCGAAAGCGACAGCGTTTCGGTGGGCAGTGTCTTCGCCTGATCCCAGGCGTGGCCGCCGAGCACGATCCAGGTGTCGAAGCGGCCGGACGGACCGCGCCGCATGCGGCTGTGATAGTAGCGTTCGGGCATGTCATGCCGCAGCATGCCGCCGCGATGCCGGAAGGCCGCGAAAGGCACGTATTCGAAACGCCGGCCGCGCTCGAAATACTCCACGGCATCGACCGAATAAATATCGACCAGCGAGCCATGTTCCGCGCGCGCTCGCACGCGGTATTCGGTTTCGTGCTGCGTGATCGTGACGGGATCGCTGCCCACCGAGAACAGATTGATGACAGGCGTGCAGTACAGACGAACATTTTCCGCACTGAAACGCATGTCGTCCGGATACGAGCGCTCGAGCACGACCTCGACATCGAACGACGTCGCCGATGCGGGAATCGCCTGAATGTCGAGCCCAAGCACGTCGACGAACATGAACTTTTCGGGAAACGTGAAGTACTCGAGCAGCAACTGATAGCCGCCGAATGCGTTGTCGGCTTTCGGCCAGAGCCGCTCGTCGGCCGCGAAACCTGCGGGTGCGAGACGAAGACCCGGCATCGGCATGGGCGCGCCGGGGCGGTCTTCCGGCCAGCCCGGCACGCGAACGTGCATCGCGACCGGTTTTGCCGTGAGCGCGGCGTAAAGCGCAAGGGCCACGGGCCGGTCCGCGTTCAAGTACAGGCGCAGGCGCGGCACCTGGAGCCGCTCGCGTTCGGTCTGAGTCTGGATAGCGAGACGCAGACGGATGACCGAGCGCCCGTCCTCACGCGCATAGACGCCCGCTTCGCTCAGCGCGAGCGGATACAGGTCGACCGCCTGCGTGGTGCGATAGATACACTCGATCGCAGCGTCGCCCGCGTTGAGTTCGGTGCCGACCGGCTCGGAGGTCGCCTCCAGGCCCGCCGCGAGCGTCTCGTGTTTCTGCAGCGCGCCTGCCTCGGGAATGAGTTCGAGAATGGCGAGCGACGGAATCATGCGCAGATAATGCGGCCACAGCATGCTGACGAGACCTTCGGTCAGCTCGGGCAACTCGTCGTCGAGCTTGTGGCGCAGCCGGCCCATGAGGAACGCAAAGCCTTCGAACAGCCGCTCGACGTGCGGATCGCGCTCGCCGACGCGGTCGAGGTCGAGGTCGCGGGCGCGAGCGGGGAAAGCTTGCGCGAACTCCTTGCCGGCTTCGCGCAGATAACGCATTTCGGCCTCGTAATAGCGCAGGATCTGGTTATCGCGGGTGGGTTCGGTCATGTGCGGTTTATCCGTTCAGGCGGGCGCGGCTGGGCGTCGTAGTCGAGGTATTGAGCCGATGGTTCATAACGGCGCGCGACCTTGCGGGATCGGCACTTCGGCATGTCTCGCCGCGTCTCTCGCGGCCTTGGGCAACGGCGGCGGACCGCTGGACGGCGGCAGACGTGCAGCGGGCGCGCTACGATCGATGAAGATCCGCGACGGCAGCACGAACCCGCGCAGTGCAAGCAACTCAAGCGGTCCCCTGCCCACGTCGGTACGGATCACATAGCGCAACGGATGTGCGATGTTCGACGGCGCGGGCGCAAGCGGCGCCTGCACCGTCAGCGCAGCCGGGTCCGCGTCGTTCCAGTCTCCTTTCTGGGTCTGGGTCTGGGTCTGGGTTGGCACCGGTTCGACGCCCGCTGATTTCGCCTGCCAAGTCAGCCGATACGTCGCGCTGTCCACCGGCTCGACCGTCGCGCGCTCCAGCATGCGCACCAGCGCCCAGCGTCCGATGTACTCGAAGCTCCGGTTCGTGCCCGCCGTGTCGGTCTGCCATTCGAGCCGCGTGCCGGCACTCTGCGGATCGTTCGACGGCCACGTCAGCATCTGCCACGTCTCCTGCTGGTTGTAGTAGTGCAGCGTCTGCGCGTCGAGCGTCAGCAACGTGTCGCTCACGCCCGGCGTCGGCACGGGCTTTAGCGCGAACACGTACTGCGGCTCGCCTTGCGCGAGCAGATGGCCGGCAATCTGCCGCAGCGTATTGATGGCCTTCAGGAACGCCGGATCGAAACCGCGCGCCGTGCTGCCCGCGCCCGACCGGGCGGCCGCAGGCACCCACTGGTCGCCCTGAAGTTGCAGCGCGCCGGCGAGTTGCGTCGAGAGAAACGTTTCGATCAACCCGCCCTGCGGACGCACGAAGCGTGCGAGTTCGGGCAGCGAGGCGTCGTTGGACGTGCTGGCGAATGGATAGCGTCCCGAAAACGAACGGTTCCACGCCGAGACGATCGCCTCGCGCCACGCGTCGTTCAGGCTCGCCTCGGCGGGCGTGAGCACCGTCTGCGTGGCCTGCGCGATCGGCTGCACAAACAGCGCCTCGCCCATGCCCGACCATTGTTCGCCGAGGCTCGCCGCGACGAGCTGCGCGTACGCGAGCGTATCGGATAGCTCCGAGCCCTTGCCCTGGAATAGCGACTGCGCGACCTGGCGCGCCTGGTCGTCGGGATCGGCGCTATCGCTGATTTGTTGCAGCTTCAGGCGCAGCGTCGTCACGCGTTCCGTGAAGCGGTCGAGGCTCAGGTCGCTACCACCGGACGCGGCGTTGCCCGCGCTCTGGCCGACCAGCTTGAGCACCGGACCGAACGACGCGCCGAGCGGCCCGGCCGGTTCGGCGCGGGCGGGCTGCGAGGCGTCGTCTTTCTTGCCGAAGATATTCTTTGCGCGCGTGACGAGCGCATCGGAGATCGAGGCCTCCTGCACGCCCGCGCCGCCCTGCCAGGCGAGCGACTTCATCAGCGCGATGAGCGGCGATTGCCGCGCGTCCGCGATCAGCTTCAGTTGGCCGACCGCGGCAGGCAACGTCCGCGCGGCCTCGAACCGGACGCTGTTCATGAAGTCTTGCCAGTGGCCCGCGTAGCCGGAGAAATACTGGGCGCGCAAGGCCGTGCGCAATGCTTCCGGCGTGAGGGCTGCCGTGGCCGCGCCGGTTTGCGCGGCGTTGCTGTCGCCGAGCACCCAGTCGGCGGATACGCCGTTGTGTTTCGCCGCTTCATCGATGGCGGATTCGATCGAACCTTCCCACGCCTGGCGCGTGAACACACCGGGCAGCGTCGCGGACGACGAAAACACGCCGCGTGTATCCGTGCCCGCCGTCAGCGAGGCAAGCGTCTGGTCGGGATATTTGCGGCCTATCGAATCGAGGATGCTCTGGTAGATCGTGTCCTCGGAGTTCCTCACGCCGATCACCGCCAAGAGCGTCTGGCGCGCCGCGCCCACGAGTTCCTCGCGCGGCTGGATGCGCCAGTCGGGATGCGCACGAAAGTGCTGTGTCCAGAAACCGAACAGCCGCGCGGAGAGATCGAGTTTCTCGCCGGGCGGCAGGCCGGTGGCGACGTTCCAGTGCTGGCCGAGTTGCGGCGTCATGAAGGCTGGATCGGCGCGTCGGGGATCGGCCATCATCAAATAGGTTTTGAGGGCCCGCTGGCCGGCCTGCGCAATTTCGCTGCTTTGGTCGTCGATTTGGGTGGTCGGCATTTGGCCGAGATCAACGAGCTGACCTTCGATATCCTGCTGCACCGGCGCGACGAGCAGCGGGCGCGCCGCGCGCCCGTAAGGCGTCCACAGCGCCGCGAGGATCGCTCGATCGTGGTTCAGGCCGAAGCGCGTGGAGAGCGGCGTGTGTTGCTCCACGCGCGCCTCGTGCAGGCCGATGCGCTGCTGGAGATCGAACAGCGCGCGCAGGCGGGCGGGCGTGTCGGGTGCGTGGTCGAGCGTGCGCAGGGCGTCGGTTGTCAGCGACAGTTCGCGCGCGTTGGTCACGCCGGAGACGAGCATGCCGGCGCTCCACAGGCCGATAAGCGCGAGCGCGATCAACGATATCACCGTCACGGGATTGGAAAATGTGCGGCGGCCGGGCGTGCGGCTCGCGGCTTCGGCGATGTAGGCCCACAGCGGGAGGTGGGTACTGCTGGATACGGTCGCCGATCCGGCAGCAGGCGGCAACGGGGCGAAGAAGGCACCGGCGACCTGCATCGGGCGGCGCTGCCAGCCCGACAGACCCGCGATCCAGCGCGCGAGCACCGCGCCGCGGGCGTCGAGCCGGGCGGAAAGTTCAGCGGCGTACGCGTCGTCGCGGTTTATTGCGAGTTGGTGGACGCTACGGTCGGCGAGCCGGTCGCGCAATTCGACGAGCGCGCTTTCGATGGACGATGCGTCGAGCGAATATGCGAATTCGCAGCCGATCACGGGCGTGGCGGTTCGGTGGACCGGATCGGCGGCGGCGATGTCGAGGACGTAGACCGGCGCGGACCAGCGCAGCAGTTCGGTGATGCGGGCGAGATGGAGGGGCCACGGGTTCTTCTCGTGGCTTGCGATCGACAACGGCGTGTCGTTATCGAGCACGAGCGTGATGGCATCGATTGGGCGACCGTGGCGTAGTTTGCGGAGTTGGCGCAGCCATGATTCGTCGGGGTTGCCATCTGCACCCAGACCGCCCCATAGCAGCACGGCGGTATCGGTCGGCAGCCAGCCTTGTTCGGCTAGATTCGGCAACAATCCGTTGATGGCTGCGAGGTCGCCCGTGACCAGCACCCAAGGTTGCGCATAGGCGCAGCGAAGCCAGCGCTTCTGTTGCAAGTAACGCTTCAGATGTTGTGCCTGCGAGATGAACTGCTCTGCACGGTGCTTTGCGGCGGCCGCAGCGGGATCGGCGGGCGGAGGTGGCTCGGCGCCTAAGGCTTTCGATGCCTGCTGGATGACCTCTCGCTTCTGTTTGCGCTGCGATAACGAATAGACGATGCCGACAAGACCCGCTCCCCCAGCGGCGACAAGAATCGTCTTATAACGCACCAACCATGAGACCAGATCCTTCGAATCCACCGTAAACAGTACAACACCCGCGATGAGTGCAATGACCGCGGCGACGGTCGCACCCCTGCCCCAGATACGCATTTTTTCGCTTTTCAAACTGTTGTTTCCTTTTGAGGCGCAGCCGAGATCGTGCACAGGAAGAGGGATGCGGATTCCGGCTCGCTCCAGACGACCAATTGCGGTCCCGCTCCGTGCACTGCCTCCATTGCGATGGCGAGCGCGACCCAACCACTGGCTGGACCCGGTTTGCCGAGGAGGCTGTCGAGCAGATGCTCGGTTACCGGATCTTTGGGATCCGCTTTGAGCACCGAGCGAAGGGCGGTAGCGTCGTCGACGTCCCAACCCGCGGACCACACGTGCGCGGGACGATCGGGCGACATCTGTGTCTGCACGATCTGCGAAAGGCCGCGTTCCAGCGTGTCGCGCGCGCTTATCATGGGGCGGAAAATCGAGCCCGCCTCGGTCGCAGCCGGCTCGATGAGAAACGCCGCGCCACCTTCGCTGAAGTCACGCTCTTCCTCTTCGTCCACCCAGAGCTGCGTGGCGATTACAACGCGTGTTGTAGTGTCGATGCGATCCGCTAGCTGAATAATCCACTGCGCGCCGCCGGTCGCCGATCGTGCCTCGACGCTAAATATCGCGCGAGGGACCATACGGCCGAAAATCCGTTTCGCCTGCCGAATCCAGATATCCACCTGTTCGAGCGACGCGTTGTCCAGCATTAGCGTAATGACGACTTCCCGCTGAGTTCGAAGCGCGTTGGAAAAACGCCTGGCGACGAGGTGCAACAGCCTCGTGCGGCGAAACGCAACCGAACGACTCTTCGCCCAGCCGAACGACAAAGCTCGGTCTTTGTTCGATGGATGAGCCGCTTTTGCATCGGCAAATCCGGCGGGCTCGTTAGACGCCGCGGCGAAGGCCGCCACACCGGTCACGCGCAAATGCCGACGCGTCCATTCGCGCCACATTCCTGCAAGCCGATGCTGCTCTTTTTCTGCTTCTTCAGCATCCGTCTGCTCATCCTCCCAACCGCGTAACTTCACGCCAAATGCCAAAGCACAGGCGACCAGCGGAGCGCCAGCCAGCGCACACCAAAACAGGAGCGTGTTGGTCGGCTTGCCGTTCGGCCACAACATCAAGACAGCAGTCACCGCGCCCGATGCAAGGGCGGTGAGCGTCGGGAGCCACACGCGCAGCGAGATCGGCTTCGGATACTCGATGGTGGAAAATACTGGGATAGGCCAGGTCATCGGGCGAACATTGGTTAGGATATACAACTATTGCTGACGCTGATGCAGCAGAAATTGAGGTCTGCAGGTTCCCATCGACTTGGCTTTGTCCAGCCGCTCGCAAGGTCAATTTTGCGATTCGGATAATTTAGGGGAGTGTAATTGCGCTATTCAGAATGGGCGTCAACTTTTCCTTTGCCGAAATGAAAAACATACCAATTTTTTCACTTTCCGTCAGTCGATGGACAGCCTTGCAGCCTGTGCGCGATATTTATGTCTTAGGCGGCGGGAAAATCAAGAGGCTCAGGAGGCAAGTTCTCGCTGTCGTTACGAGATGGGCGGAAATGGCTTGTGACTGCGGTTTCCGTCTGATTGCGCTTATGATTCTCCGACTTATTTTGGACGGGAATTTCTGTTGCCTTTATCTTCCGTTATTAATGTTGGCAGCGGCGCCCCGATTGGCTTCACGAGATTCGCTCCCTGCTGGATCACCAGCAGCGTCTTTCCGCTGTCAGGCAGCTTGCTCGCACGGTCTTGGCTCAGGGTCACTAGCAGCCCAGCGCATCACTCTCATCACATCTAAAATTTTCGATGGCTTTGTCCATGTTGTCTGTCACAGTCGAATTGCATAGGATCTGCACTTCGCCGCCACCTCTTTCAGAAATCGCTACGCCATATTTTGGAAAAATAGATTCGTTGCCGTCGTAGCTTCTAAAAATTGAATATTTGTATTCCGAATTAAC
The DNA here is from genome assembly GCF_057814995.1 of Caballeronia sp. SL1002. Lineage (NCBI taxonomy): Bacteria > Pseudomonadati > Pseudomonadota > Betaproteobacteria > Burkholderiales > Burkholderiaceae > Caballeronia > Caballeronia sp. SL1002. The sequence continues at coordinate 1,079,553 of NZ_JBYMUW010000005.1, forward strand.
GAATGCAATTCGCAAATAATCAACGTGCTGGCGAAAATAATGATTATAAAAAAATCCATTCTTATCGTCCCGCTGCGCCGAGTATTCCATTTCGATTCGCCTGCGTTTTCCGTAACGGTAGGTCGTTAATCGGCCGCGCTCATTCCCGCAGAGCGCAATCGCTTTTGAGCGTATTGTAGAGCACGAAAATATCACTGATTCTGCAGGCGTGCATAATAAAGACCCCGCAAACCCCGGTTCGCAAAGAACGCCGCTCAACAAAATTAAAATAATTTTCCGTGTCATTCTCATTTTTCACACAATTCATCGTAATTTCTTGAAATTATTCTATCGTAGCCATTCTAAGCTTTTCCATTGTATCCAGCGACAAACGCGTGCCAATCTTTACTACAAATTGATCGTTTTAAACATTATCTGAGTTAATGAATGAAACGAATGAACTGAGTTGATTATCCTCCGACTCACTTATCGATGAAACATAGTCATGAGCGTTCGCAAAACCAGCAGAATTGTAATTGCTTCCTAATATCTGGAACCGCCCCCAGGATGCAGAAAGCAACGCCGCATTCGGGTCAAGTGCGTATGCCTCAATCAATTTTTCGTACTGAATCGCCTTCGCGCCATATCCTCCCGGCATGGAATTGGAAATTCGTGGATGGCTTTGATCGTATTTTCCTTGCGTGGCACGATGAAATAGATGTCTTTCAAAGAGAATAGACGGCACTGGATCGTCTCCCCATGCCAAATCGTGACCGGGTCGAAAATAGGAACCGGATGAGCCGGTTTCGGTGTTCGCAACCGCTTTGATTGCCCGTACCTCACAACCTAAGGTCGCAGCGGCCTCTGCATAGCGTTGTCCATTAAGTGACCGGCCATCAAATTTCTGCAAAAATTTAAGGTCAATCCGCTGCCCTTTTCTGGTCGCCTTGTGGCGTAAGCACGCCACGCTGTCCGCCGGAGAACCAGCCGCGATGCTATCGAGTTTTTCAAGGTTGCCACGGCACAAGGACGCTGGCGCTGACTGAATTTTATTACCGCTATTTCGCCTGCAGCTTTGTTCATGGAACGGGCGTCAATAATTCGTCGATTCGTTTCCTCATAGAAGCGAGAGTACACTTCTCATCCGTCCCGCATTTATTTCGCGTAGCCAACCATGCGCTCTGAGCACGGGTTAGCGAGTTAATATCTTTGCCCAGATTCTCGTATTGAGATATAGATAACTTGTACGCTTCAGATACGCTGCGGTCGAATGCAGAAAGCTCCATAGACTGACATATTTCGTTTTCCGTTTGATTTTTCGCCTTTAGACAACTATAGGTAGGTCTTGGCTTTTGATTGAAAGATATTCTATCCAAAACGAGGATCGTTTCGTCATACCATCTCAGCACAAGTCGCTCACTACGGGTCATAAACAGCCAAGAGCCTTGTACACCTCCATCCGTTCCCAAGCTGCCATTCCACATCACGTCTTTGCAATAAATTTGTATTAACTTGGAACGCAAATCCCAATCGGGATCAAGCCGATAACTCTCCACATCCGCATGGACTGCGGGATAACCATACCCTGCCATGCTCTCCCTAATTAATTCTCGAGGGTCAGCGGAGATTAGCTTTACACGCGATATCACACATTCTGAATTTTCCGGAGCATCGGTCGATACGCGGCCAGGTGCGAATGTAAAAATGCGGCCAACCAAACGTGGATCATTCCATATATAGAAAGATTTTCGAGACGCCTCTGTATTTATATGCACTTCGGCAACCTCCCATTTGCCTCGCAAAGAATTGGGAAGTTCGTTCGCGACGGCTGGCAGCGCCAAAATAAAGGATACCACCAAGCAAATCAATGATTTCATATACGATGTCTCAGCGATCTCAGCGATTCGACAAATATCAAAACCCTCACTCATTTATGCGCAAGCGGGTGGCCATTAAATTCATATTGATTATTGATATATAGACTTACCTCATCCGCACGTCGGTTTGTAAGCCCCTTCATCACAACACCCCCGGATGTATTTCCTTCTCTAATTTTTGTCATCGCGCTGTCGATATTCCCATTATTTATAAAATCGGACACGCTCCTCCATCGCCCGGCGGGATTATATGCAAAGCTCACGAGCGCATCGAACTCATTTTGACTGAGCAAGACTTTTATTGAACCGCACACCACATTTTCGTAGTGTTTAATAGTATTGCGGAGCAACTCCACCTGTTGTGCATCAGTTAAATTAACTAGATTACGATTTGTGATGGCAAATGTACTTGCAGCATCACCTTGCAATCCCGATGCGTGTGAAACAGCCTCCGCCGTCGTATCGGAAAGTCCGATGGATTTCATGGCAGCAACAATCTCGCCTGAAGTTCTTCCTTTCATATCGAATCCTGCACCAAGCGTTACGCCGCTACCGCCGCGAGGCCAATGCAAATGGTTGGTAACATTCGCCTGCGCCTCATGTGCGAATATGAACCATAGGCCGTTATCGGAAATCGCGTGAGCATTTGCGCTGGGGCTTTGATAGAAATTCCCCACCAACCCCACCGGATGAACATGCCAAACATCAGGCCCCGCCGGGAACCCTTTAACAGCCTTCACCTGCTCCCACCACCGTAGTTTCCTGATCCGCTCCAGCTCAGATTGCCAAATATGCTTGCCGTCGCCCATCAGCGACGAGAGCGTTTCCCACTTGCTCATATCGCCGCCCCACTCGCTCTCGTAACCCACAATCAAATGCGAAACCGCTCCCGCGAGCCACGGCACGGTCAACGCCTTTCTAAGATCAGCGGGAACGACGCTCCCTTTGCCACCACCTTGCCGCTTCGCCGCCTTCTCCAGTTTCGCGATCAATAACCCCGCGTTCACCGCAGCCGCAGTGACGCTGAACTCCTCTTCCTCGCCGTCAAGCAACTGTTTTGCTTCGTACAGATTGCGCCGATACATGTCGAGCAGTGGAACGTCGGTCGTATCGACTGTGTCGAAGCCCGGCCATGACCACGGGCTTTGCCATTGCGTATCGGGGTGAGCCTTTTCGCAAACCCAGCCAAAAATTGTCTTGCCATCAGCATCGCCCGCGGTGATCGACCACCATTGCGTACCCTGATCGCAAGCCTTGCTGGTATCGGCTACCTGGTCGAGTTGCGCACGCGAAAGCACCTGCGGGTAGCCGACCACGGGTTGCGCATTGGGGAGCTGAAGCGGAAAGGCCGTCCATGTGTGCTCGAGTGCGCGCGCCACCTTGCCCGCGACGCTGCGCTCAACCCAGAGCGGACTGCCGACGGGCGTGCCGCTCGAATGGTGTGCGGGGCCTTTCTTGTGCGCAACCGGCTGCGCCGCGAGCCGGTTCGGTTGCACCATGGCCCAGCATCCTTTGCCCGGATCGCCTTTTGCGAGCGTGAGCGTAAGGCCCGCAAGCTGATCGTTACTTTGCGGGTCGGATGGCTTCACAAGCTTCGCTCCCTGCTGGATCACCAGCAGCGTCTTTCCGCTGTCAGGCAGCTTGCTCGCACGGTCCTGGCTCTTGCTGATGAAGTCCTTGATCTGCGCGCCGGTGAACACTTCGACATGAAGCAGCGGACGCATCGGTTTGGGTGGCATCACCTGCGATTGACTGGAGTTCTGATATTCGCCAAGGTAGCCGACCACATCGCCCGCCTTGACTGGATACGGCTCGTCCAGCACGACAACCGTATCGAGCGGCTTGGGGTCGACAACCGCATCCAGTTGGTCGAGATTCACCCAGCCCGTTGACGCTCTCGGATCAGGCACGCCGCCCGCGACATTGGCAACCGGCGTCCCGCTCAGGATCTTGGCGATCTGCGCCCAGCCGGACGTTGCGCTGCTCGTCACGATAAGCTCGCCACCTCGCGGCAGCAGCCCGATGACGGTCCCCTTCTTGGCACGGTCGTGAATATGAACACCCTGTGCGCTCTGGGGCGCATCCGCACTATCCGCCGCGCCGGTCGACGGCAGTGCGTATCGCAGCTTCCGGTCGCCTTGTGACACCAGCGCGCCGAGGCTATCCGGCGAAGGGCCCGCCGCTATGCTCTCGAGTTGCGCACCGTCGCCGAAAGTGGTGCGTTCGGCGCCGCCCGAATCCAGATCGAACCTGAACGGTGTACTGAACCGGGGCGGCTGTGTTTGCTGATCCTGCGCCTTGCTGCCGACGACAAAATGTCTGTCGCCTTGCCAGAATGGTAGCGGGCGAGGTGTCCATGCCGACTGGTTACCACCGCTTGCCTGCGCCGCCCGGTAACCGGCCCAGTCGAGTTGGTGCATGTACAGGCTGTAGAACTCGAGCACCTCATCGGCGGGCGGCTGATAGGCCGGCGGGCCACTGGCAACGACTGTGGACGCGCCCGATGCGGGGGAGGCCGAACTCGACGCGCTGCCCGGCTTGTCCGGTATGGGCGGCAGCACGAGCTTGTGGCGCACCAGCACGAAAGATGTCGAGTACAGCGCGTAGCGCGGTGGCGTGGTCGGATAGGTCAACTCGGGATAGACGGTATCCAGCCGATAGGCCACCACCTCGCCATCGGCAATAACCTTGGCACCGTCGCCCTGCTTCAGCTTGCCGCCGGTTCCCGTATCGAAGTGGATACCACCGTGGAACATGCCGTTGGCACCCAGCGGATAGAAACCGCCATCCGCACTTGCCAGCGCATTGAGCCAGGTCTGCGGATCCGCTGCGTTGCCGCTCGACGGTGCAAACGGGAAGCACCAGTTCAAGGGCTGCCATTGCGGCGGTGAATTGGCCGGTGCTGCCGCTGCGGGACGCGGTTGGCCGCGATCGCTTGTCATGGTCTAGTCCGTCCCGGTCAGTTCGAGTAATGGTCTGCGCGACTCTGGGGGATCACCCCGGCGGCTGTAGGAAGAGTGGGATTGGCGTTTATCGACGCCGCGCCTTTCTTCTGGATCGTGATTACCTTGAAAAGCAGATCCGCAGGGCCCGCGAGCGTGACGTTGCCATCCTTGAGTTCGATGAATGCACCGCCGCATTCGAGAATGAGCTCTTTCTTCGCGCTGATGCGTACCGCCCCGTTGACACTCGCCATCGACACATCCTTATCGGCGAGCAGCGACATTGCGTCGCTTTGTGCCTGAATCTCGACAGGGCCTTTCCCGGCGAATATCTTGATTCCGAGCTTCTGCGCGAACATCGAAATCTTCTCGCCCGCCGCGACTGTGAAGCGCTTCCCGACGCTGAAGTCGGCGTTCTTGCCCGCGACCGTCTCGATGTTGCCCTGCGCCGCGAACTGGATGCCCTGGCCCGCGACGATGCCCGCCGAAGCTGGCGTGCTCATCAGCAGACCCGGTTTCTTCAGACCGTCGAAAGCTTCTTTCATTTGCTGCTGTGCGTCGGTGTCGGCAGGCTCGGCTTTCGCGCTCGTCGCCGACTCTGCCAGCGCCTTTGCAGTCGCCAATGCACTCTCAAGCTGCACAATCGTCTCCTGCATATCGAGCTGCTTGCCACTTGCACCGGGACGATCATAAGTCGTCAGATGCAGACCCTTGCCCGCGCGTTCGACGCCATACCCCGACGTCCTCAACTCGTAGCCTTCGCCACGCTTTTCGAGCTTGCTGTCGACCAAATAACCGAGGTTGAGTTGCGACTTCCCCGAATGCTCCGTACTCAGCTTGATGCCTTCTTGCCCCGCCCAATCCTCCATCCGCAGTTTGTTGTTTGACTGCGTACGGATCGTGTTGCGCGAGAGCCAGCGACGATCGTTCGTCACCAGATCCCTCGCCTGACTATGGTGGTGGAACGCCGTGATCTCCGGCTTGTCGGGGTCTCCATCGCGGAAGGAAATCACCGCTTCGTCGTTATCGAGCGCGACGAAGTGCATGCCTGTCTGCAACTTGCCAGCGAACGGTTTCGCCAGCCGCAGCGGCACACTTTCACCACCGCCGGGCCAGTCGGCGAAATCGACGTCGAAGCGGACCACGTAATAGCCCGCCGACGTCAAATATCCGTATTTGTATTTATCAGGGCTGCAAACCCGCGCGCTGAGCGTCCCCGCGATCTTCGGCCACGCTTCGGGGTGCAGTTCGAGACGAAAGCGCCGATCGGCGGGAATGGCCGTATAGCTATTGGTATAGGACTTGTCACGCGCTCCGAGGTGCGTGACTTCGATCACCACTTGGCCTTTGGGCGCATCCGGCAACACCACATCCGTTTCCAGCACGCGCGCGCATTGCAGCGCGAGCACGGTGCTCTCGCCATCGAATATCACTTGCCGCGCGATGGCTGCCTCATGGCGCAACTGGGCTTCCCATTTCGCGCCGTCTTGACTCAAGTGGTGCGTGCCGTAGATGTACGGCTGGCCATAGGTCGTAGGATCCTGAGGCGCGATATTCGCCTCGTCGCGAAAGCGCTCCCACGCCTGCTCCGGGTCGTAATCCGCCACGGCGAACGATTGCGGCACCGTCACCATGTGCGTTTTGAGCGACGTCACCGCTTCGACGCCGGCCGCATCTAAGCCGGAAGCCTCGCGATACGGCGCGATCAGTTGTGGATCGTAGAGATAATGGTCGATGTCATCGCTGAAGACCACCTGATCGCCATACTCCGTCTCAACGACGAAAGAGTAGATGCCCGCCTTCTGCATAAGCATCTGCACGTAGGCCAAATCGTCGATCTTGTATTGGAAGCGGAACAGGTGCTTGACGTAATGGTTTCTCAGACGAAACGCGTACTGCTCGGGTCTCAGACCGTGACGACGCATCACCGAGGCGATGATGTCCGGCGTCGATTGATGCTGATAGACCTGCGTATTGGTGACCGCCGAAAGCCGCCCGATGTGGGATTTCAGCACGACACGGTACTTCGTGAAGTCCTTCGTCGTCTGGATTATCGAGAAGCGCTCGATAAAGCCTGAGAACTTCCGTGAGGTACCGTCGTCCGGCACGATCGTGAAGACTGCGTCGCGGCTCAGGTAATCGGCGCGCGCGAGTTGCAGCGGATGCGTCAGTTCGATGCACACTTCAACCGGCTCGCCCATCTTCTCCGTTGCCGCGAACGACACGACCGATAACTGCGCCGCGCTATCGGTGCCGGGCACATCGAGAAAGTAGGCTTGCCGCCCGGGGATCGCCGTCACGCTGGTTAGAAATCTGCTCGCGTATTCATGCAGGCTTGCCATATTTTTCTCGCCCCTCACCTGATAAGCATTGCTTTTAAACGGTCTCGCGCCACCGGCCACCCACGTGCAAGACTGATGTTTTTAGTCAGACAATACGCGCGTTCATTCCTCCAGTGAAGCGGCATAAAGCTGCAACCGAGAGGGTCCGTTGTTTTTAATCAGCCGATGACAATCCTTAACCATTCCCGCTTTTTTCGAGACGATCGATATGTTAAATATTCCTAACTAATCGATGTGAAGCCCGGCCAAGAGACAGAACATGAGCGCAAGCTTCCCCGACATGACACAGCAAGGCTTCAGTGCCGCGACGCGCGGCGTGGACATGCTCGCAGATCCGCTTCGCCTCGATCAGCACCTCGCCGTTATCGACCGGATGCTCGGGGTGCAAATCGACGCCATCCTCCACCACCGCGCTTTTCAGGCACTCGAATCCGCGTGGCGCGGGCTGGAGTTTCTGGTCGATCGGACGGACTTTCGCAGTAACGTGCGCGTCGAGGTGCTCGACGTCTCGAAGGAGAGCTTGCGGGAGGACTTCGAGGACGCGCCCGAACTGATCCAGAGCGGTCTCTTTCAACACACGTATGTCGAGGAATACGACACGCCCGGCGGTTATCCGGTCGCGGCCATCATCGCGAATTACGAGTTCGATGCGAGCGCCCCGGACATCGCGTTGCTGCGTAATTTGTCCAAAGTGGCGGCGGCGGCGCACATGCCCGTTATCGGCGCGGTTTCGCCGGCTTTTTTTGGCCGCACATGCATGGAGGATGTGGCGGGGATACGGGATCTCGCCGGCCACTTCGAACGCACCGCCTACCTCAAATGGAAGGCGTTCCGCGAAACGGAAGACGCGCGTTATATCGGGCTCACGCTGCCGCGGTTTCTGGCGCGCCAGCCGTACGGACCCGATACGGATGCGGTGCGGGCCTTCGACTACACCGAAGACGTCCGCGCCGGCGGGCGCGATGCCTTTCTGTGGGCGAACGCGGCGTTTGCCTTTGCCGTGAATCTGGTCAGGAGTTTCGTGCGGAACGGCTGGTGCCTGCAGATTCGCGGCCCGCGCACGGGCGGTTTGATCTCGGACCTGCCGGTCCATCTTTATGACCTCGATACAGGGCATCTGGGCAAGATCGCGACCGACGCATTGATTCCCGAGACCCGTGAATTCGAATTCGCGGCGCGCGGTCTCATGGCGCTTTCGTACACCAGCAATCACGACCACGCGTGCTTCTATTCCGCGCATTCGGCACAAGAGCCGGCCGTCTTCGATTCACGGGATGCCGCGGCCAACAGCCGCATCAACGCGCGGCTGCCGTACATCTTCCTGCTCTCGCGAATCGCGCATTACCTGAAGCTGATCCAGCGAGAGAACATCGGCACCACCAAAGACCGCCGATTGCTCGAACTCGAACTGAACAACTGGATCAAGGGGCTCGTCACCGTCATGACGACCCCGGGCGACGATCTGCAAACGTCGCACCCGCTGCGAGAGGCGCGGGTCGTGGTGGAGGACATCGACGACAACCCGGGCTTCTTTCGCGTTGCGCTCTTCATCGTTCCGCACTTCCAGATCGAGGGCATGGATGTGAGCCTGTCGCTCATGTCGCAGATGCCGAAAGCCAAACGCTGAACGCCGCCCACTTACAACCCGAATTCCGACCCGCACCAGCAATGAAGATAACGAAACCCCTGTGGACGCGCGGAATTTTCATGACGCCGCAGCACTTCCAGCAGCAGGCACTCTGGGAACATTTCGCCAACGACCAGGTTGCCCGCATTGCCAGCCCCGATGCCTGGGGCGTGATCGATGTCGCGCTGGACACGCAGGCCCTCGCCGTCGACCGGTTGCAGCTCGCGCGATTGACCGCGCGTCTGCGCGACGGCACGTTCATCGACAGCGAAACGGCCGACTGGCTGCCCGCTGCGCGCAGCCTGGCGGACGTGCCGGCCGGCGTCGAATCGGTCACGGTGCTCGCCGGCGTGGCGCTCGTCGATGCGCAAGGCGGCAACTGCGTGGAGCCCGGCGATAAGCCCGCTCGCCCGCGTCGCGTGACCCGCGAATTCCTCCATGTCGTGGACATCAACGGCGAGGGAAAGGAGGAAATCAGTGTCGAACGGCAAATCGTCGCGCTGCTGTTCGATTTCGAAAAGCCGGACGACTACGTCACGTGCCCCGTCGCGCGTCTCGTGCGCACGCCGCAAGGCCGTTTCGAACGCGACGATACGTTCGTGCCGCCGTGTTTGTTTTTGTCGGCAAGCGCCCGGCTCACGCAACGCATGCGGCGCATGTCCGAAATTCTGACGGCCAAGAGCGCGAGTCTCGCCGTGCGCCGCAAGGAGCGCTCAGACCAGATCGCCGATTTCGCGGTGTCCGACGTCGCGCTTTTCTGGCTCTTGCATTCGGTGAACAGCACGTGGCCTGAACTGGCGCGTCTCGCCCAAGCGCCCGATCAGCATCCCGAGCGGCTCTATGCGGTGCTAGCGCGTCTGGCGGGATCGCTTCTCACGTTCTCGACCACCGAAACGCTGCAGGCCATTCCCGCCTACGACCACGACGCGCCGGAGCCGGTGTTCGCGGAACTCGAATCGCTGATCCGCGCATTGCTGGATGCCGTGATCCCGTCGCGTGTCGTGCCCATCGCGCTGGAGCGGCTGCGCACGTCGATGTGGCTCGGCCACATCAAGGACGAGCGGCTTACCGAAAGCGCCGACTACTACCTGTCCGTGCGCGCAGCCATGCCCGCTCATGCCCTTCTCGAACGGCTGCCGGAGCTGTGCAAGATGGGCGCGCCCGACGAGGTCGAGCACATCGTCAACTCGGCGCTGCCAGGCATCGCGTTGCGTCCTGTGTCGCGGCTGCCGGCGGCGATCCCGGTGCGGATCGAGAACCAGTATTTCACCGTGGATAGCGCAGACCCCGCTTTCGCGCGGATGTTCGCGGCGCGCGCCTGCCAGATTTATCTGCCGGGCTCGATTCCCGAGGCCGAGCTGGAACTCTACGCGGTGTTGCCGTCATGAAGCTCGCACCGAGCCGCCCGATCGATCTGTTGCCGGTTGCCATGCGCGACACGGCGCGTACCGTTGCGACATTGCGCAGCGACAGCCCGCCCGCGGTTGCGGACCTGCGCCGCGAGTGCGCCGCGCAACTCGCCGCGCTGCGCGAAGAGCTCAAGCGGCGCGGCCAGCCGCGCGATGTGATCGACGACGCGCTCTACGCGCAGTGCGCGCTTCTCGATGAAACCGCCCTCACCGGGCTTGGCCCGGACGCGCGCGACGAATGGGAACGCGAACCGCTGCAGGTGCGCACGTTCGCGCGCAACGATGCGGGCGAGGAATTGCTGCGCCGGATCAACCATCGGCTGCGCGAATCCGCGCCCGTGGCGCCGCTCCTCGCGATTTTCGCCGCCGTGCTTGAACTCGGTTTCATGGGGCGCTTCGCCGCAAACGGCGGCGATGCGCGCGCGGCGCTCGTGCGCAAGATCGACGAACGTCTCGCCCGCGCGACGGCCAACCGCGCGGACAAACTGGCGCCGGATCCGTCTGGCCCGATTGTGGTGAATCCGCGCCGCGCACGCCGACCGTCCGTCTCGCCGCTCGCCTGGGTGCTGATTGCGGCCCTCGCGGCGCTACTCGCATGGTTCGCCATCGACCGGTGGCTCGTGACGTCGATCGCCGGCATCTCGCATTGAGGCGCCCATGAATACAAAACGCACAGGACCCGGACTCTTCGAACGGATCACCGGGCACTTCGCCGACGGCTCGCGCACAAGCGATTTCTCGCCCGAGGACCAGACGTTCTTTTCCGTGCGGGACAACATCGAGCGCATTCTGAACAGCCGCCGCCGCTCCCTGGCGCATCTGCCGGATTACGGCCTCGACGATCTCTCGGAAATTTACCGGCATCTGCCTTCGTCGACGCATCGGCTCAGGCACGCCATCGAGGCGACGCTCCTGAAGTACGAACCGCGTCTGAAGGCGGTCGGGATCGAGGTGCATACGCCAGAACCCGGCATGACGGTCGGCTTTACGATGGCGTGCGAGCTGCATCAGGAGGGAATGGTCCGCTTCGACACGGTCTTCACGCCAGACGGCAAAACGCAGCTCAGGATGCGGCAGGCAGCGCTCGACAAATATTGACCGTTCAACCCCGCGCGGAGAAACGCAACGTGGCAACGATGCTGGCAGTGAAAGGCAACAAGACGACGACCGGCGGCGAGGTTTTGGACGCCGATGAGTCGTGGTCGGACGAGAACGGCGCGCTTGCGAAAGACGGTGGACTTGCGTCCTGCGGGTCCTGTGGACATCCCGGCCCCATGCTGGGCACGGCAAAAGGCTGGGGGCTGACCGACACTGCCGCCGTGAAGGACGGCGATATCGTGGCGTGCCAGTGTCCTAGAGGCACGAATCGCGTGATTGCACGCTCGGCGTACTACGACGAGTGATCGGTGTCAGGACGGCTCGTGCGCTTCGCGCAGCCGAGAAAACCCGTCCGGTCAAACTAACCGCTTTACCTAAATAATTGTTCCGGTCATGAATGCGCGCGGTGTCCCGCCACCACCGCCGCGCATTTCCCGCAATTACGTAATTAATACGCTATTTCGGCTCGTACCAGTTATAAGTCGGCAAAGAAGGAATATCCGTTCCGATCTGCAGCGTAATGTCGCGGTGCGAAGTCAGTTCGATATCGCGTAAATCACCTGTATATCGCCGCACATCGCCGTTTTCGTTGATATACGCCACGACCGTACCCGTAACACCCGCCACATCGGTCGAGCTCAACGTCTCGCCCCAGATATCGAAAAATTTACCGAGCGTGAACTGTTTCAGGTTCGGCGTTTCGATATGGATAATCCCGGTATTGTCGTGTGTATGCATCTCGTAATTGCACGAAGCAGGCAAGCCGATATGCGCCGGCAACGCGAGCATTTGCCCGTCGCGATAGATCGCGAGGTGCGCATGCACGTGATACGTCTCGGTCATGCCCGCCGCGCAGACGATGTCGTCGACCGGCGCGCCTGTGCCGCCCGTCGCCGTCGAACCGTTTGGCCAGAACGCGTTGCCCACCACGCCGCCGTACAGGAGGACGATCGGCGATGTCGTGGCGAAGGGCGGCGGATCGGTCCAGGTGTAAGTCGGAACCTGCGTGAGCGGCGAGTTGATCGCGATGGTGATTTCACGGTGCGCCGTCAGGTCGATGCTCGCGAGATCGCCGGTGTAAGGCGTGAGCACGCCGCCGTCGTTGATATAGGTTGTCGGTGTGCCGGAGAGGCCCGCGACGTTGCTCGCCGTCAGCGGTTCGCCCCACACCGCGAAGAACTGGCCGAGCGTGTAGGACGCGGCGGTGTTGGTCGCGTCGATGCGGATCTTGCCCGAGCCGTCGTCGGTGTGCACCGGATACACGCAACCCGTTTGCGCCGCGATGGTCGGTTCCACGCGGCCGATGCTCGCTGGAATCGTCAGCGGCTGGCCGTTGTAGTAGATCGACAAATGCGCATAGGTGTACGTGTCGCCGGGCGTCGCGCAGTTCAACGTGCCGACCGCCTGACCCACGCCGCCCGTCGCCGTCGAACCCGCGGCCCAGTTCGCCGTTCCGAGCGTGGTGCCGTCGAGCATCGCCGTCGCGGTGGCGAGGGTGACCGGCGTCGGCGTGGTTGTCGTGCTCGCAGGCGTGGCGGGCTCGGCCGTGCTCGCGGGGGTGCCGGGCGTCGCCGTTTCGCTCGCGCCATTGCTGGATGGCGACGAGGCGCCCGTCGAACTGCCGCCACCGCCGCCGCAGGCCGCGAGAAGAACGAGACTAAGAAATGCACAAATCCGCAACGGAGGACGTAGCGACATAAGGAGCCCGCAAAGGTAATTGGAGATTTTAGGGACGCGACGCAAAGCGCCGCCGCGCAACGCTGAACAGCGCCACGCCGATAAAGCGTAAAGATAATGGATCGCGTGAGTTATTACACCTGTAATTACCCGTCAGACCACAAATATTTATTCGATTTATTTAATGAAACGCTGGAATGAAATGTTTTGAACCATTCGCGGGAAAGTATTTCTCGGCATTATCGGACAAATGCAATTATTCCCGTCACCTGGGATACGGGTTTTCCAGAAACGTCGTGAATAAAGCGCGTTTTTATAAGCTGCGCTTTATACGATCCCGCGGAGGAGGCTTGCGCTTTCCTGAAGCACCGGCAGCACGCGGGCGAGCGCCGCGTTGCCGGATTCCTGACCGATCGGCATGCTGACGCTGACCGCCGCCACCGCCTGCCCTTTGTGATCCCTGAGCGGCACCGCGACGCCGCGCATGCCCACTTCGAGTTGTTGTTCCGAGAGCGCGTAACCGAGTTTGCGCACGTGATCGAGTTCGGCGCGCAGGCGGGTTTTGTCGAGGATGGTGTGCGGCGTGAACGGCTTCGGCACGTAGTCGGCCATATATTGATCGACGCGTTCGGGCGGCTGGTGCGACAGCACGACCATTCCCGCCGACGACAACGGCGCGGCCGCCCGCGAACCCAGCACGAAACCCACGGTCGAGACCCGGCTTGCTCCGTTGCGCGCGATATACAGCACATCGTCGCCATCGAGCACGGCGAGCAGCGCGCTCTCCTGCACGGCGGCTGTGATGCGCTGCAGGAAAGGCTGCACGATGCGCGGCAGGCGCGCAGACGTAAAGTACGCCGTGCCGAGCCGCAGCACGCGAGGCGCGAGCCAGAATAGCCGGCCGTCGGATTCCGCGTAGCCGAGTTGCACCAACGTCAGCAGATAACGCCGCGCTGCCGTCCGGCTGAGGTTCGTCAGGTCGGCCACCGCAGTCGGGCTCAGGCGCGGATGGTCTTCGTCGAACGCTTCAATGATCGCCAGCACCTTGGCCGCGCCCGCGATCCAGTCCTTGTCGTCCATCGTCTCGCTCCGGAGAAACCCGTTAAATGGGCGGTCAGCGCGCAATTCGCGCGCATATCGCGCATCTTACGCGTTGAGGCGTTGTCGCGCGGCGCGTCGTCGCGTACTTTTCGAGCATTGCGGAACGAGGCAGCGCGCCTCGTCCAACCACTCTCGCGGACTGGCAACTTCACACCATGAATTCATCGACTCCGAACGCAACCGCGCGCGTCGCTCTGGTCACCGGCGCGATGGGCGGCATCGGCAGCGGAATTGCGCTGGCGCTGACGCAGCGCGGCTTCGATGTCGTGCTCGCCGACCGGCAGATCGACACCGACCGCGCCGCCACGCTGCGTGAAGAAGCGCGCGACGGCGCGCGGCTCGCGTTTATCGCAGGCGATCTCGCCGATCTCGCCGACCTTCCGCGCTTCGTGGATGCGGCGTTCGACGCGTTTGGCCGGATCGACGTGCTGGTGAACAACGCGGGCGTGTCGGTGCTGTCGCGCGGCGATCTCCTCGACGTATCGCCGGAAAGTTACGACCTCAACTTCGGCGTGAACACGCGCGGCGCGTTCTTTCTCACGCAGGCGGTCTGCCGCCGCATGCTCGCCGCCGAGCCGCACGGTGTGGAGAGCGCGCGTTCGATCATCTTCGTGTCGTCGTCGAATGCGGCCATTGCCGCGCCCGAACGCGGCGAGTACGCGATGTCGAAGGCGGCGGTCTCGATGATGTCGAAGCTCTACGCCGTGCGCCTCGCGCAGCACGGCATCGCGGTCTATGAAGTGCGCCCCGGCCTCATCAAGACGCCGATGACCGCCGTGGCGAACGAGCGCTTCGAAAAACTGCTGGCCGACGGCTTCACGCCGATCAACCGCTGGGGCACGCCGGAAGACGTCGGCCGCGCGGTCGCGACGATGGCCTCGGGCGACCTGCCCTTCACGACCGGCGCCGCGATCCAGGTGGATGGCGGCATGCACATTCATTACTACTAGCACCGCTTCCCGCCTCTCAAGGTTCCACCTTTTCGACGTATCGACGGAGACTCACATGGCAATCAACGACGCACACGGCGCGCGCCAGACCAAGAAGGCGACGGCCAGCGGCTGGATCGGCTCGGCGCTCGAGTACTACGACTTTTTCATCTACGCGCAGGCAGCGTCGCTGATCTTTCCGCAGATCTTCTTCCCGTCCGGCAACCCGAAAGTGGCGATCATCGCCTCGCTCGCGACGTACGGCGTGGGCTACGTCGCGCGGCCGATCGGCGCGTTCTTCCTCGGCCACTGGGGCGACACGCATGGCCGCAAGAACGTGCTGCTGCTCTGCATGTTCCTGATGGGCCTCTCCACCATGGCCGTCGGGCTGCTGCCGACGTATCACTCGGTCGGCATGCTCGCCCCGGCATTGCTCGTGATCCTGCGTCTGGTTCAGGGCTTCGCGGTGGCGGGGGAAATTTCCGGCGCGAGTTCGATGATCCTGGAGCACGCGCCGTTCGGCCGACGCGGCTATTACGCCAGTTTCGCGCTGCAGGGCGTG
The DNA here is from genome assembly GCF_057814995.1 of Caballeronia sp. SL1002. Taxonomy (NCBI): domain Bacteria; kingdom Pseudomonadati; phylum Pseudomonadota; class Betaproteobacteria; order Burkholderiales; family Burkholderiaceae; genus Caballeronia; species Caballeronia sp. SL1002. The sequence goes on from NZ_JBYMUW010000005.1 coordinate 1,095,096, forward strand.
CAGGCGGGCCAGATCTTCGCCGCCGCCGTTTTCCTGCCGCTTGCCTACTACATGCCGGAAGACGCGTTCAATTCGTGGGGCTGGCGCATCCCGTTCCTGATGAGCGCGGTCGTCTTGTTCGCGGGCTACGTCATTCGCCGCGAAGTCACGGAAACGCCTGCGTTCACGAAGGAAGGCGGCGAGCACGAAGTGCCGAAAGCGCCGATTGTCGAAGCGTTCACGAATAACTGGAAGGACATGCTGCGCGTCGTCTGCATGGCGCTGATGAACGTGATTCCCGTCGTCACGACGATCTTCGGCGCGGCCTACGCGGTGCAGGCGTCCTACGGCATCGGCTTTCACAAGAGCGTGTACCTGTGGATTCCGGTGATCGGCAATATCGTCGCGGTGGTGGTGATTCCGTATGTCGGGAACCTCGCCGACCGGATCGGCCGCCGCCCGCCGATCATCGTCGGCGCGATCGGCTCGGGGCTGCTGTCGTTCGGCTACCTGTACGCGATCAGCATCCATAACGTGCCGCTCGCCATGGTCATGTCGATCCTGATGTGGGGCATCGTCTATCAGGGCTACAACGCCGTGTTCCCGAGCTTCTATCCGGAGCAATTCCCGACGCGCTCACGCGTCTCCGCCGTGGCGATCGCGCAGAACGTCGGCACGACGATCACGGCGCTCCTGCCCGCGCTGTTCGCCGCCGTCGCGCCGCCGGGATCGAACAATATTCCGCTGACCATCGGCTGTATCACGCTCGCGCTGACCTTCGTGTCCGCAGCCGCCGCGTGGGGCGCGCGCGAAACGTACCGGGTGCGGATGCAGGATCTCGGCCGCGCCAATGCGACGCCTGTCGAGAAGAGCGAATACGACCGCTTGCGCGCTGAATCAGTGGACGAAGCGAAGGCGACGAAAGCGCTCGCCTGATCGAGTTCTTGCGTGTGATACGGAAAGCCCGGCGTGACGAACGCCGGGCTTTTTGCATGGACCGAACGCGCGCGCGCTTTCAAGCTGCCGCTCGCTCCGGGCAAAAACCGGTTTGCATTAAGTCGAATATTGCCTACCTTGTAAATGATTTATCGTGCCGGAACACGGCAGCATGCGTGCGCCGGCGTCGTCCAGATGTTCAAGCTGTTGCGGCCGGCCAGCGGCCAGGCCGCGTCCCGGAGAAATGCGTGAGCTCACGGCCGCCAGTCGATCTTGCCCGCATCCTGCTTATCCTCGTGATCCTTTCGCTGCTGATCTTCGGCAGTCTTTATATCGTTCGGCCGTTTCTTCCGGCGCTGATCTGGGCGACGATGATCGTGGTCGCGACGTGGCCGGTGATGATCGCCGTGCAGAACCGCATGGGGCGGCGGCGCTGGGTCGCGGTCAGCGTGATGCTGACGGGCCTGCTGTTCGTGATCGTCGTGCCGCTGTATGCAGCCGTTTCCACCATCGCGGAGCACGGCGGCGATATCGTTCACGAGGCCGAGGCGCTGCCGAACTACGCGCTGCCGCCGCCGCCCGGCTGGATGCACGACGTGCCGATCGTCGGCGGCCGCGTCGAAAACGAATGGCAGGAACTCTCGGACGCCGGACCCGGCGGCATCCTCGCGCACATCAAGCCCTATGCGATGCTCGTCGTGCAATGGCTGCTGGCCCATGCGCGCACGGTGGGCGCGCTCGCGATCCACCTCGTCCTGACGATCACCATCGCGGGCATTCTCTACGCGCACGGCGAGACGGCCCACACGATGGCCCAGCGTTTCGCGATTCGCGTGGCGGGCGACCGTGGCGCGGCCGCCGTCCACCTGAGCGCGATGTCGATCCGCGCCGTCGCGCTCGGCATTGTCGCGACCGCCGCCGCGCAAGCGATTCTCGGCGGCCTCGGGCTTTTCGTCACCGGCGTGCCGGGCGCGGGCGTGCTGACCGCCGTGATTCTCGTGTTCTGCCTCGCGCAGATCGGCTCGGCCATTCCGCTGGCAGGCGCGGTCGTGTGGCTCTTTTATCACGACCGGCAACTCGCGGGCGTCGAACTCGCGGTCTGGACGGTGCTCATCATCATCTTCGACAAAGTGCTGCGCCCGGTGCTCATCAAACGCGGCGTCGATCTGCCGATCCTGCTGATTCTGACCGGCGTGATCGGCGGTCTGTTCGCGTTCGGGATTGTCGGGCTGTTTATCGGCCCGGTCGTGCTGGCGGTGACCTACACGCTGCTGCAGGCATGGGTGAACGAAACCATGCCGCCTTCCATCGAGCAGGACGGCAAGCCATGACCCTCGAACTTCCCGGATCTTGCTGAAGCATTCGCGCAGACCGCGTTGACCGCAATATTTCTCACATATCGGTGAGAAAATGTCGCTTGGCGGACCTCTCCCGCGCCCCTACGATGGCGGCAACGCGCGACTTCGTTTCATCTCGGCGTGAAACGTTCCGCGGCGCGCCGCCGCAAGATATCCGCTCTCCAACCGCTTCGCGCACTCCATCATGAACCCGATAAATATTATTCAATTGCTCGTGCTCGCCGCGCTGTGGGGCGGCTCGTTTTTGTTCATCCGGGTCGGCGTCGGCGAATTCGGCGTCGCGCCACTGATGGCGCTGCGCGTCGGGATCGGCGCGCTGTTCCTGCTGATCGTGCTCTTCATGCGTCGCCCGCCGCGCGAAGCACTCGCGACGATGCGAGCTCGCGCATGGCCGCTTTTCGTCGTCGGCATTCTGAACTCGGCCGCGCCGTTCTGCCTCTTCGCTTACGCGGAATACACGCTGTCGGCAGGCGTGACGTCGGTCATCAACGCAACGACGCCGCTGTGGGGCGCGGTGGTCGCGTATCTGTGGCTCAAGGACCGGCTGACCGGCCTGCGCGTCGTGGGACTCGCGATCGGCTTCGCGGGCGTGCTCGCGCTCGTCTGGAATCAGATGACCAGCGGTCAGGGCGCGAGCGCATCGCCCGCGACGACCGCGCTTGCTGCGCTGGCGGCGCTCGGCGCGACGCTGCTTTACGGCATCGCCGCGAGCTTCACGAAACGGCATCTGACGGGCGTCGATTCACTCACGGTCGCCGCAGGCACGATGAGCGCCGCGACCATCGTGCTGCTGCCATTCGCGCTTTACTGGTGGCCGGCCGCGCCGGTCTCGCTGCGTTCGTGGGAAGCGGTGATCGCGTTGGGTATTGCATGCACCGGCGTCGCGTACATGCTGTTCTTCCACTTGATTGCGGTGACCGGCCCGGCTCGCGCGATTACCGTGACGTTCGTCATTCCGGTGTTTGGCATTCTGTGGGGCGCGATGTTTTTGTCGGAGCATGTATCCCCGGCGATGGTCGCGGCATGCGCGACTATTCTGATCGGCACGGCGCTCGCTACGGGCTTTGTCAAACGGCTGCCGTGGATGGCGGCAAAACGCAGTGCGTCGGTGCGCTAATTGCGCTTGGCGGGCGGCGCTCGATCTCCAGCTACTTCAAGCACCGCCCGCATTTCACTCACGCGCCTGCATCTTTTTCTGCCGCCACAGACACAGCAAATCGCACGCGAGATGCGCCGCCGCGATAGCCGTAATCTCCGCGTGATCGTAGGCCGGCGCGACTTCCACCACGTCCGCGCCGACGATATCCACCGCGCCGAGTCCGCGCACGATCGCGAGCGCCTGCGCCGACGAAAGGCCACCCGCGACCGGCGTGCCCGTGCCCGGCGCGAACGCCGGATCGAGACAGTCGATATCGAACGTGAGATAGGTCGGCCGTTCACCCACGATAGACACGATCCGCTCGATCGCCTGACGCGGACCGTGCTCGTGAACCCACGCGGCATCGAGAATATTCATTCCCATGAAGTCGTCGTTCCACGTGCGAATACCGACTTGCACCGAATGCGCCGGATCGATCAGCCCGTCCTTCACCGCCTTGTAGAACATCGATCCGTGATTGAGACTGTCCGGGCTGTCATCGGCCCAGGTATCGCAATGCGCGTCGAAATGAATCAGCGAGAGCGGCTTGCCGTACTTCTCGACATGCGCGATCAACAGCGGATACGTGATGAAGTGATCGCCGCCGAAGGTCAGCATGCGCGCGTTCGAACGCAGAATCGTGCGGGCATGCTCGACGATAGCGGGCTTGATCGAGAGCGGATTGTGCGCATCGAACCAGCAGTCGCCATAGTCGATCACGGCGAGGTCGTCGAAGGGATTGAAGCCCCACGGATATGGATGCAGTTCGGCAAGCTGCACGCTCGCCGCGCGCACCGCCGCCGGGCCGAAGCGCGCGCCGGGACGGAACGTGGTGGCGAGATCGAGCGGGATGCCGGAAATGGCGACATCCACGTCGTCGAGCGTACGCGTGTAGTTGCGGCGCATGAACGACAGCACGCCGGCATAAGTGTTTTCGATGGAAGAACCGTACAGCGACGAGCGGCGGATCGCGCCGTCGCCAAGGTGGCGTTCAGTCATGGTTGCCTTGTTGAAACAGGCCGCGGCGGCATGCGTTTTGATCGGTTGAACATGCCGCGCGGACGACGGATTCATTGGGAACGCGGTGGCGCCGTGCTGCGAAACTGCGGACGCCGCCGCGCTGGCTTGCGAATCCTTTAGCGCAGCCGCACCAGCGTGGACTTCAGCTCGGTGTACTTCTCCAGCGCGTGCAACGACTTGTCGCGGCCGTTGCCCGACTGCTTGTAACCGCCGAAGGGGAAATTCATGTCGCCGCCTTCGTCATAGCAATTCACCCAGACCGTGCCCGCGCGCAGGCTGCGCGCCACCTCGTGCGCGGTGGTGAGGCTCGCGGTCCAGACCGCGGCGGCGAGGCCGTAGTCGCTGTCGTTCGCGATCTTGACGGCCTCTTCCGGCGTATCGAACGTGATGACCGAAAGCACCGGCCCGAAGATTTCCTCACGCGCAATTTTCGCGTCGGGCGACGTGATCTCGAAGATGGTCGGCTCGATAAAATAGCCGCCGCTTTCGCGATCCACACGCTCTCCGCCCAGCAAGAGCTTCGCCTCCTTGCGCCCCGCTTCGATATAGCCGAGCACGCGTTCGAGTTGCACTTCATCGACGATCGCGCCCATCGACGTTTCGGGGTCCAGCGGATTGCCCGGCTTATAACCGCGCGCGGCCGCGACGAGTTTATCGAGGAACACGTCCTTGATTTCGCGCTGAACCAGAAGACGCGAACCCGCCGTACACATCTCGCCCATGTTGTAGAAAATCGCGCTGGCAGCGGCGCTCGCGGCACGATCGAGATCGGCGCAATCGGCCATCACGATGTTCGGCGACTTGCCGCCGAGTTCGAGCCACACGCGCTTCAGATTCGACTGTCCCGCGTATTGCATGATGAGCTTGCCGACATTCGTCGAACCCGTGAACGCGAGGCAGTCCACGTCGCCATGCAGCGCGAGCAGTTTGCCCGGCACGCCGCCGCCCGGAATCACATTGAATACGCCCGCCGGAATGCCCGCTTCGAACGCGAGTTGCGCGACGCGAATCGCGGTAAGCGGCGACTTCTCCGAAGGCTTCAGCACGACGCTGTTGCCCGCGGCGAGCGCCGGGCCGAACTTCCACGCGGCCATCAGGATCGGGAAATTCCAAGGCACGACAGCGGCCACCACGCCGATCGGCTCGCGCGTGACGAGGCCGACCAGATGGTGATCGCTCGGCACGACTTCGCCGCCCACTTTATCGATCGCTTCAGCGAACCATTCGACGCAATACGCCGCGCCCGGTACATCGACGCTCGTCGTGTCGCCGATCGGCTTGCCTGCATCGAGCGTTTCGAGCAGCGCGAGTTCGTCGCGGTGCGTGCGCATGAGCGCAGTCCAGCGCAACATCACCGACTTGCGCTTGCGCGGATTCAGACCCGCCCAGACGCGCGCGTCGAACGAACGGCGCGCGGCCGAGACGGCTGCGTTCACGTCGGCTTCATCGCTGTCCGCGACTTTCGCGAGCAGCGATCCATCGGCCGGGTTCATGCAATCGAAGGTCTTGCCCGACGTAGCATCGCGATACGCGCCGTCGATAAACGCGCGGCCTTCGATGCTGAGCGACGCGGCTTTGTCCTGCCAGTATTTCAGGGTCTTCTGTTCCATCGGAATGCCTCAAGGGTTTTGGCTTGCATGACGACGCCGTGCAACCTGCCAAGCGACGCAGGACGTCAGAAACTGGGCGGCGAATTCGCCGATACCACTTCGCAGACATGCTCCGCGCTCGGGTTGCGGAAGCGGTGCGGGAAGCGGCTTTCGAAGTAGTAGCTGTCGCCGGGATCGAGCAGCCATGTGGTGCTGTCCACGGTCAGTTCGAGCTGGCCCGCGACCACCACGCCGCCCTCGTGTCCTGTGTGCGAAAGCAGTTCCGGACCGGTATCCGAAAGCGGCTGGTAGACCTCGCGCATGATGCCCATGTTGCGGTCCTTCACGCCCGCGCCCGCCAGATAAAACTCGATCGATTCGTTGCCGAGGTTCGGCATCTCCGCGCGACGCGATACCACGGCGCGGTTAGCCTCGACTTCGAACGTAAAGAATTCGGCGAGGCTCATCGGTATGCATTCGAGCAGTTTCTTCAGCGACCCGACCGACGGACTCACGCGATTTTGTTCGATCAGCGAAATCGTGCCGTTCGTGACGCCTGCGCGCTTAGCGAGTTCACGCTGGGAAAGGCCATGCTTCTTGCGGATGTACTGGAGGCGTGTAGCCACTTCGACGGACATGCGTGCGGTCTCGGACGGATAAGCGAAGCGTTTATTGAAAGCGGCCACAAGGCGTCGGTTAAGCGGCACGCGTGTTGAATATTCTAGTCACTTTGCGATCCACGCTGCTCGGGGAAACACTTAGATGGCTTAGCGGAAACGCATTCTAAGCAGCCGCACTTTCTTAAGGCAACGACAAAATTTATAGGGGAATGCGCCTAACGTCCGTTCTAAAAAAAGATTTGACGCCGTTTTTGGCTCGTATATGCTGATCTACAGGTGAAGGACAAAGCAGTTACGCAGTCAAGTAAAACAGTTAGCAAAGCGTAAGGCTAATACCGAAACCCGCCTTGATCGATTAAGCAGCGCATTGCTGCTTTGCCGCAAAGGTGTTCAATACTTTCAACATTCAACGAGTGAAATCGTGAGAGTCCGAGGCCCGTTGGTCAGATGGAGTCGAAGTCAGATAGCGAGTTGGCCTCGCGCTGACCAATCCATCACCGATGGAAGCTGCGGCAAGCTTATCGATCGCCGCTTCCTGTCCGTCTTCACAATCCTTTCTCGCCGGTCCGTTCGACGTCACAACTCGGTTGCAGCCCGCGCGTTTATCGCGGTGCACTGCGTCGATGTGGCGTCTCTTCTTCCGTAGCGCCTCCCTCCGCAATTCCCCTGGTTCGATTCTCTCGCTGCGCGTGAACCGCGCGCTGGCTAGGCACGTTTGCGCGTAAGCGCGGCGTCCTCGCGAAGAATCTAGCCACTCGCTGTCATCGCGTATCGGTTGCGATTGAATTCCGGCTTTGCGCTCACGCGCTAAGCCGCGGCGCACTGCTGCCCGACGATTTTGCACGCCATGCAGTTAGCGAATCTTGTTAGCCATGCGAAATACACCTGTAGTTGGAATCAGCGCGGATCGAACGATGGCGGGCTTGCATCCTTCGCACGCCGTCGGCGAGAAATACATCGCAGCGGTGGTGGAAGGTTCGCACACGCTCGCCGTGCTATTGCCCGCGCTTGGCGAGCGTCAATCCATCGACGAGATCCTGGCGCTCGTGGATGGCCTGCTCTTTACCGGCAGCTACTCGAACGTCGAGCCGCATCTGTATGGCGGCCACCCGAGCACGGCAGGCACCTTGCACGACGCCGCACGCGATGCGTCCACGCTGCCGCTCATGCGTGCCGCCATCGAACGCGGCGTGCCTGTGCTTGCGATCTGTCGTGGCTTCCAGGAGATGAACGTGGTATTCGGCGGCACGTTGCATCAGAGCGTTCATGCGGTCGTCGGTCTTGCGGATCATCGTGAAGACAAGGCGCACGCGCTCGATCGGCAATACGGGCCGTCGCATACCGTGAGCATCGCCCGAGGCGGCTTGCTGGAACGCTTAAGCGGCGTGTCGGAAGCGCATGTCAATTCACTGCACGGCCAGGGTATCGAGCGCTTGGGCGCGGGTCTCTCCGTCGAGGCCGTCGCGCCCGACGGGTTGATCGAAGCGATCAGCGTGAAAGATGCGGCGGCTTTCGCGCTAGGCGTGCAGTGGCATCCCGAATGGAAGCACGCGCAGGACGCACTATCGACGGCAATCTTTAGCGCCTTTGGCGCTGCCTGCCGCGACCGAATGCTTAATAACCAATGACCCACGACCGAATGCGCATTGAGGACGGCCCGGTCCGGCGTGTCTCGCACTGAGCACGCGACCCTGCGGTCCACGCATAACTGAGGAAACGAAAATGCATCACATCGACGAATTCCTGAAGAAACATCGCATTACCGAGATCGAAGCCATCATCCCCGATATGGCCGGCATCGCGCGCGGCAAGATCATTCCGCGCAACAAGTTCGAGTCCGGCGAGTCCATGCGGCTGCCGCAAGCCGTGATGATCCAGACCGTCACCGGCGACTATCCGGAAGACGGCAGCCTGACCGGCGTGACCGATCCCGACATGGTCTGCGTGCCCGATCCCACCACCATTCGCCTGATCCCCTGGGCCATCGATCCGACCGCGCAGGTGATCCACGATTGCGTGCATTTCGACGGCACGCCGGTCGCGATTTCGCCGCGCCGCGTGCTGCGTCAGGTGCTCGAAATGTATGCGGCAAAGGGCTGGAAACCGGTGGTCGCGCCCGAACTCGAGTTCTTCCTCGTGGACATGAACAAGGACCCGGACTTGCCCTTGCAACCGCCGATCGGACGGACGGGCCGCCCGGAGACCGGACGTCAGGCATATTCGATCGAGGCCGTGAACGAATTCGATCCGCTCTTCGAAGACATCTACGAATACTGCGACGTTCAGGAACTGGAAGTCGATACGCTGATTCACGAAGTCGGCGCGGCGCAGATGGAGATCAACTTCATGCACGGCGATCCGCTCAATCTCGCGGACCGCGTGTTCCTGTTCAAGCGCACGGTTCGTGAGGCGGCGCTGCGTCACAAGATGTACGCCACCTTCATGGCAAAGCCTATGGAGAACGAACCCGGTTCGGCCATGCACGTTCACCAGAGTCTCGTGGACGCCGAAACGGGCCGCAACCTGTTCACCGGCGACGACGGTTTGCCCACGGATCTTTTCCACGGTTATATCGCCGGTCTGCAGAAATACACGCCCGCGCTGATGCCGATCTTCGCGCCGTACATCAACTCGTATCGCCGGCTCTCGCGGTTCATGGCTGCACCGATCAACGTTCAGTGGGGCTACGACAACCGCACGGTCGGCTTCCGCATTCCGCATTCGGGACCGGCCGCGCGCCGGATCGAAAACCGCATTCCGGGTGTGGACTGCAACCCTTACCTCGCGATCGCCGCGACGCTCGCCGCCGGCTATCTCGGCATGACGCAAAAGCTGCAGCCGACCGTGCCGCTCACGAGCGACGGCTACGCGCACGCGTATCAGTTGCCGCGCAATCTGGAAGAAGGTCTCACGCTGATGGGCGCGTGCGAGCCGCTTAACGACATGCTCGGCGAGAAGTTCGTGAAGGCTTATCTCGCCCTCAAGGAAACCGAATACGAAGCGTTTTTCCGCGTGATCAGTTCGTGGGAACGCAAGCACTTGCTGCTGCACGTCTAAAGCGCGGCCTATAAAAGGAGATGACATGAGCTACAGATTCGGAGAATCGTCCTTCGTGCAACCGGCCGCGCCAACGCCGGGCGTGCAGGCACCGAGGCAGCAACGCAGCACCGCCGAATATCGCGCGCTCGATGCCGCGCACCACATCCATCCGTTCTCGGACATGGGCGCGCTCAACAAGGCGGGCAGCCGCGTGATCGTGAAGGCGAAGGGGGTGTACCTGTGGGACTCGGACGGCGAGAAGATGATCGACGGCATGGCGGGTCTCTGGTGCGTGAACGTCGGCTACGGCCGCCGCGAACTCGCCGACGCCGCGTTCCATCAGATGCAGGAACTGCCGTTCTACAACACGTTCTTCAAGACGACGCATCCGCCCGTGATCGAGTTGTCGGCGATACTCGCGGAAGTCACGCCCGCGCCGTTCAATCACTTCTTCTATTGCAACAGCGGCTCGGAAGGCAACGACACCGTGCTGCGTATCGTCCATCAATACTGGGCGACGCAAGGCAAGAAGCTGAAGAAGTTCGTGATTTCGCGCAAGAACGGTTATCACGGTTCGACCATCGCGGGCGGCACGCTCGGCGGCATGAACTACATGCACGAACAAATGCCGTCGCAGGTCGAGCACATCGTTCATATCGATCAACCCTACTGGTTCGGCGAAGGCGGTGACATGACGCCGGAAGCGTTCGGTCTCGCCTGCGCGCAACAACTCGAAGCGGAAATTCTCGAACTCGGCGCGGAGAACGTGGCGGCGTTCATCGGTGAGCCTTTCCAGGGTGCGGGCGGCGTGATCTTCCCGCCTTCCACTTATTGGCCGGAAATTCAGCGTATCTGCCGCAAATACGACGTGCTGCTCGCAGCCGATGAAGTGATCGGCGGCTTCGGCCGCACGGGCGAATGGTTCGCGCATGAGCACTTCGGTTTCGAGCCGGACCTCATCACGATGGCGAAGGGTCTCACGAGCGGCTATGTGCCGATGGGCGCGGTCGGGCTGCACGACCGCATAGCGGAAGCGATCATCGAGAACGGCGAATTCAATCACGGTCTCACCTATTCCGGGCATCCGGTAGCCGCGGCGGTCGCAGTCGCGAATCTGAAATTGCTGCGCGACGAAGGCATTGTAGATCGCGTGAAAAGCGAAACGGGCCCGTATTTCCAGCAGCTTTTGCGCGAGACCTTCGCGAAGCATCCGATCGTCGGAGAGATCGCGGGCACGGGCATGGTCGCCGGTATACAGCTTGCCGAAGACCCCGCTACACGCAAGCGCTTCGAGAACGGCGGCGAAGTCGGCACGATCTGCCGCGACTTCTGCTTCAACGGCGGACTCGTCATGCGCGCGACCGGCGACCGCATGCTGCTTTCACCGCCGCTCGTGGTCACGAAGAGCGAGATCGAAGAGATCGTGTCGAAGGCGAAGAAAGCCATCGACGCCACCGCGCAGCAATTGGGCTTTTCCTAACGACGCTTTCAACCGCGGCCGGGCGATCACACGCCGCCCGGCCGCGATTCTCCACCGAGGAAACATCAGTCATGATCCCCAGTCACATTCGTCACGCAATCGCCATTGCCGCCATGTCCGTCTTCGCGGGCGCCGGGGCGTTTTCCGCGGCCCCGGCGTTCGCCGACGGCGAGCTCAACGTCTACAACTGGTCGGACTACATCGCGAAGGACACGATCCCCACCTTCGAGAAAGACACCGGCATCCACGTCAAATACGACAACTACGATAGCGACGACACGTTGCAGGCGAAGCTGCTCGCCGGAAGTTCCGGCTACGACATCGTCGTGCCGACCTCGAACTACATGGCCAAGCAGATCGAAGCGGGCGTGTACCAGAAGCTCGACAAGGCGAAGATGCCGAACCTCGCCAATCTCGATCCCACGCTGATGAAGATGATCTCGGAAGCCGATCCGGGCAATCAGTACGGCGTGCCGTGGGCGTGGGGCACGGATGGTCTCGGCTATAACGCGCAAGCCGTGAAGAAGGCGCTGGGCGACAGCGCGCCGGTCGATAGCTGGGCGCTCGTGCTCGACCCGGCCAACGCCTCGAAGCTCAAAAGCTGCGGCATCTCGATCCTCGATCAGGCCGTGGACGTGTTCGCCGCGACGCTGCAATACATGCACAAGGACCCGAACAGCACGAACCCCGGCGACTACCAGGCCGCCTTCGACGTGCTGAAGAAAATCCGTCCGTACATCACGCAGTTCAACTCGTCGGGTTATATCAACGACCTCGTGAACAACGACGTGTGCGTCGCGCTCGGCTGGTCGGGTGACGTCGGCATTGCGCGCCGCCGCGCCGAAGAAGCGAAGCGCTCCTACGACATCAAGTTCTCCAACGTGAAGGAAGGCGGCCTGCTCTGGTTCGACGTGATGGTCGTGCCGAAGGACGCGCCGCATCCCGAAGCCGCGATGAAGTGGATCAACTACATCTCGGACGCAAAGACCAACGCCGCCATTACCAACGAAGTGTTCTATCCGACCGCGAACCGTGCGGCGCGCCAGTTCGTCACGCCGTCCGTGGCGCAGGACCGCAACGTGTATCCGCCGGATGACGTGCTGCAGAAGATGACGCTGATGCGTCCGCTTTCGGCAGACATCCTGCGCCTCGAAAACCGTCTCTGGGCACGACTGAAAACCGGCACCTGATGACGCTCGCGCGGCACGCCTGAGCGCCCGCCGCGCACTTTACCCCGCTTTTTGCAGCACTTTGTGAGTTGCTTCGCGCAACTCGCATGGGTCAGCTCGTGCCTGCAAAAACCAGAACTCACCCGCACTCAAGACTCGACACCATGAACTCAACGTCTGTATTGAAGTCTGTCGAGGCGACGCAGATTCGCCCCGCAACACGCCCCGCGACGAGCGATTTCGTTCGCATCGAAAACGTCGTCAAGAAGTTCGGCGACACCTTCGCCGTCGATAACGTCTCGCTCACCATCGCCAAGAACGAACTGTTCGCGCTGCTCGGCAGTTCGGGCTGCGGCAAATCCACGTTGCTGCGCATGCTCGCCGGTCTTGAGTCGGTTACGTCGGGGAGGATCTTCGTCGATGGCGAAGATCTCGCCACGCTGCCGCCTTACAAGCGTCCCGTGAACATGATGTTCCAGTCGTATGCGCTCTTTCCGCACATGGACGTGACGGCGAATGTCGCGTTCGGACTCAAGCAAGAAGGCACGCCGAAGAACGAGATCAAGGAACGCGTGGCCGATGCGCTCAACCTCGTGCAGATGAGCAAGTATGCGAAGCGCAAGCCGCATCAGTTGTCGGGCGGTCAGCAACAGCGTGTCGCGCTCGCGCGCTCGCTTGTGAAGCGGCCCAAGCTTCTGCTGCTCGACGAACCGATGTCCGCGCTCGATAAAAAAATTCGCCAGAAGACGCAACTGGAACTGGTGAACATCATCGAGAAAGTGGATGTCACCTGCGTGATGGTCACGCACGATCAGGAAGAAGCGATGACCATGGCGAACCGCCTTGCGGTGATGAACGAAGGCCGCATCGTGCAGATCGGCTCGCCGAACCAGGTCTACGACCATCCGAACAGCCGTTTCTCCGCCGAGTTCATCGGCTCGACCAATCTGTTCGAAGGCGTCATGGTCGAAGACGAGCCGGACCACATCTGCGTGGAGAGCAACGACCTCGAAACGCGCATGTACGTGAGCCACGGCGTGACCGGTCCGCTCGGCATGCCGCTCGGCATTTCGGTTCGGCCGGAGCGCGTGCTCGTCTCCACCCAGCGTCCGAGCGGCGTGCACAACTGGGCGCGCGGCGTCGTCGCGGATATTGCCTACATGGGCAGCTATTCGCTCTATCACGTGCGCCTTCCGAGCGGCAAGACGGTGGTCTCGAACCTCGCGAGTTCGCACCTCGTGGCGCACGGTGCGCCGTCCTATAACGACGAAGTTTTCGTCCATTGGTCGGCGGCTGCCGGCGTGGTGCTCACACAATGAAAACGTCCCCGCCTTCCGCGCTGCTGGCGCGCTTCGTTCCGTCCGGACGCACCGCCGTCATCGGCGCGCCGTTCATCTGGCTCACGCTCTTTTTCGCGCTGCCCTTCCTGCTCGTCTTCAAGATCAGCTTCGCCGATCTCAAGCTCGGCATTCCGCCGTACACGAACCTCGTGAGCATGAAGGACGGCGTGATGCACTTCGCGCTGCAGTTCAGTCACTACCTGTTCCTGCTGCAGGACGATCTGTATATCGCGACCTATATCAGCTCGCTGAAGATGGCGGCGGTGTCCACGTTCTTCTGCCTGCTGATCGGCTATCCGGTGGCGTACTACATCGCGCGGTCCGAACCGTCCCGCCGCAACATCCTGATGATGGGCGTGATGCTGCCGTTCTGGACCTCGTTCCTGATTCGCGTGTACGCGTGGATCGGCATTCTCAAGGACGACGGCCTGCTCAATCACACGCTGATCTCGCTCGGCCTGATTCACACGCCGATGCGTCTCTACCACACCGATATCGGCGTCTATATCGGCATGGTCTATTCGTATCTGCCATTCATGGTGATGCCGCTTTACGCGCATCTCGTGAAGATGGATCTCACGCTTCTTGAAGCCGCTTACGATCTCGGCGCCAAACCGTGGACCGCGTTCACGCGCATCACATTGCCGCTGTCGAAGAACGGGATTATCGCGGGCAGTCTGCTCGTGTTCATTCCGGCTGTCGGCGAATACGTGATTCCGGAACTGCTCGGCGGCGCCGACACGCTGATGATCGGCCGCGTGATGTGGGACGAGTTCTTCAACAACATGGACTGGCCGATGGCCTCGGCGGTGACGGTCGCGATGGTGCTGCTGCTGCTCGTGCCGATGGCCGTCTTCCAGTATTACCAGGTCAAGGAACTGGAGGCATCGAAATGACACGGCCCAATAAATACCTCTCCACCGGCGTGCTGACGTTCGGTTTCCTGTTCCTCTATATCCCGATCATCAGCCTCGTCGCGTACTCGTTCAACGAGTCGAAACTCGTGACCGTCTGGTCCGGCTTCTCGCTCAAGTGGTATGGCGCGCTCGTCCACGACGACGAACTGCTCGGCTCAGCCTGGCTCTCGCTGAAGATCGGCCTGATGACCGCGTGCGCGTCGGTCGTGATCGGCACGTGGTCGGGTTTCGTGCTCGCGCGCATGGGGCGCTTTCGTGGCTTCACGCTCTTCACCGGCATGATCAACGCGCCGCTCGTGATCCCCGAAGTGATTCAGGGCATCTCGCTCTTGCTGCTCTTCGTTGCGCTCGAACAGATGTTCGGCTGGCCGAAAGGACGCGGCATGGTGACGATCTGGATCGGCCACGTGATGCTGTGCGTTTCCTATGTCGCGATCATCGTGCAGTCGCGAGTGAAGGAACTCGACCGCTCGCTCGAAGAAGCCGCACTCGATCTCGGCGCAACGCCGCTCAAGGTGTTTTTCGTCATCACGCTGCCGCTGATTTCGCAAGCGCTTCTCTCGGGCTGGCTTCTCTCCTTCACGCTTTCCATCGACGACCTCGTGCTCTCCGCGTTCCTCTCGGGTCCCGGTTCGACCACGCTGCCGCTCGTCGTTTTCTCGCGCGTGCGTCTGGGTCTCAACCCGGAAATGAACGCGCTCGCCACGCTCTTCATCGCGGCCGTGACGATCGGCGTGGTGGTCGTGAACGCGCTGATGCTCGCGAAGGAAAGGAAGCGCGCGCGCGACATGCAACTCGCATTCGCCGCCGCGAAATCGAGCGAGGAACAGGACGCACGCGATATAGCGGATCGCGAACGTCCATTACGTGCCGCGTAAGTACGCCCCCTGAAGAATTGAAGTTTCCCGCAATACAATCGACAACCGGAGAAGAAGGGATGCAAAAGAAACTGATCTGCCTGCTGGTCGCGGCGTGCCTGCCCGGCTTCGCGATGGCTGATTCGACAAGTGCGCAAATCAAGGCACTCCAGCAACAACTCGACGCGTTGCAGAAGCAGGTGAAGGACCTGCGCGCGCAAGTCGCCCACGCGGCGCCTGCACCGGCCGCGGCACCGGCGGTCGCGGCGGCTCCGCTGCCCGCGCCCGTGGATATTTCGTCGCCGGACTACGGCACGCAACGCGCGAATCTCTCGAACGACGACGTCACGCGCATGAAGCAGCAGATTGCGAACCAGCAGTTGAAGGTGGATTCGCTGACCGACGCCGCGACGACGGGACCGATTGCGGGTCTCTCGATCACGGGTTATATCGATCCGACTTACGTGTACAACCGCGCGCAGAGTTCGTCGTCGTTCCTGTTCGCGAACCACGAGAGTTCGTATAACTACTACAACAGCACGTTCGGCGACCTGTACCTCGACATCAAGAAGACCTTCGGTGTCGGCCCGATGGCGCCGTCGGCGGAAATCACGCTGATGCCGAACCGCGGCAACGGCATCACGCTGCTGACGAACTCGCACGGCGATATCGGCAACAACATTCTGAATACCGCTGTCGTGAACGTGCCGATGACGTCGACGACCACTTTCGTCGCCGGTCTTATCTCGAGCTTCGGCGGCTACGAAGTGCAGCAGTCGAACATGATGACGACGCTCACGCACAACCTGCTGTACGACTTCTCCGATCCGGGCAGCTACATCGGCGTCGGCGTGAACTACACGAGCGGCAACTGGGCGTCGAAATTCTTCGTCGGCAACGAGCAATACCGTACCTACGGATCGGTCGTGCAGACGGGCACCAACGCACTCGGCGACCCGATCACGAGCAGCAACAAGATCCCGACCTTCACCGCGCGGACCGACTACACGTGGTCGAGCGCGCTCGATATCGGCGGCTCGTTCAATATCGGCCGGCAGACGCTCGTCAGCGCCGTCGACGACAACGGCAATGGAAGTTACGGCGTAGGCGGTCAGTCGCCGAGCGCGTTCGGCACGTTCTTCTTCACGGAAGCGGACCTGACCTATGCGCTCGCCGACGTGACCTACAACGCGGAAGTCGACTACGGCCAGCAGCAGCACGCGGCGTTCAACGGCGGTCAGGCGCAGTGGTACGGTATCTCGCTGCTCGCGAACCGCAAGTTCAATCTGTCGGGTATCGGCCGCATGGGCGTGACCTTGCGCTACGACTTCCTGGCGAACAGCAAGAACGGCGGTGGCGGCGGCGGTATCGCGTTGAATTCGAGCGGTCGCGATCCGTATAACGGCTTCGGTATCGGCTCGGAATGTCTGGCGAATTCGCAGGCGAACGGCGGCCTGGGTTTCGAGTGTAAGGGCACGAACCGCCAGGATGTCGCGCTCGATTTGCTGTTCTTCCCGACGCAGCAGATCACCGTCAAGGTCGAGTATCGTCACGACTGGGCCAACAACGCGGTGTTCCTGCGCAACGACGGTTCGTATAGCAAGTCCAACGATCTGCTCGCCACGCAGTTCATCTACTCGTTCTAACGGCAACGGCCGGTGCCTCGCACCGGCCCTCTCCTTCCATGCTCAATTTCTCGAATCAGCCCCACGTCTCCTCGTATTACGCTGCGACGGTCAACGACACCACGCGCTATCCGCCACTCGAAGGCGACGTGCGCGCGGATGTCTGCGTGATCGGCGGCGGACTGACCGGCGTGTCGGCGGCATTGAATCTTGCCGAGCGCGGCTATTCCGTGGTCGTGCTCGAAGCGTCGAAGGCCGGCTGGGCCGCGAGCGGGCGCAACGGCGGGCAGATGATCGGCGGCTTTGCGTGCGGCATGGACACGTTCGCGCAATTCCTGTCGCCCGCCGAACTTCAGCTCATGTGGGCGCTCGGGCGCGAGACGCTCGATATCGTGACGGGCCGCATTGCGCAGCACCAGATCGATTGCGAACTCACGCTCGGTTACTTCACGGCGGCGAACAAGCCGCGTCAGATGGACGAACTGCGGGCATGGCGCGACGAAGCCGCGCGTGTCTACGGCTACGACGGTTTCCGCGTGATCGATAAAGCGGGTACCGGCGAATTCGTGCAGTCCGACCGCTACGTGGGCGGCCTTTACGATCCCGACAGCGGTCATCTGCATCCGCTCAACTACACGCTTGGACTCGCGCGCGCGGCCCGGGCGGCGGGAGCCACGATCCACGAAAATTCGTGCGTCACTTCTATTCGCGATCACAACGGCGGTCATCGTGTAGAAACGGCAAACGGTGCGGTCGAGGCGAAGTTCGTGGTGCTCGCGTGCAATACGTTCGTCGGCAGCATCGCGCCGAAACTCGCGCGCAAGATCATGCCGGTCGGCACCTACGTGGTCGCAACCGAACCGCTCGGGCAGGCGCGCGCCGAAGCGCTCATGCCGGCGAACGCGGCGATGTGCGACAGCCGTTTCGTGCTCGATTACTTCCGCCGTTCGAGCGATCATCGTCTTTTGTGGGGCGGCAAGGTCAGCTATTCGACGCTCGAACCGCGCGATCTCGGCGAAGCGATGCGCGCCGACATGCTGAAGACTTTCCCGCAACTCGCCGACGCGAAGATCGACTACGCGTGGGGCGGCGTCGTCGACATCACGATGAACCGCGCGCCGCATTTCGGCCGCGTTTCACCGAGCGTTTATTTTGCGCAGGGTTTCTCAGGGCACGGCGTGAATACGACGGGACTTGCGGGCAAGCTGATCGCCGAGGCAATCGACGCTCAAGCGTCGCGCTTCGACCTGTTCGGCAAGATTCGCCATCGCGATTTCCCCGGCGGTGCAGCGTTGCGCACGCCGGCGCTCGTGCTCGCCATGGCCTGGTATCGAATGAAGGATTTTCTCTGATGACCGCAACGCTCGACGCCCGCGCCGACGCCCTCGCCCGCGACTCTTATTACGCCGCGAGCGTCGCGTATACGCCCGACGAAGACCCCGCGCTCGAAGGCGCGATCGAAGCCGACGTCTGCGTGATCGGCGCGGGTTATGCGGGGTTATCGGTGGCGCTGGAATGCCGCGCGCTCGGCTTGACGGTCGCCGTCCTCGACGCGCATCGGCCCGGCTGGGGCGCGTCGGGCCGCAATGGCGGACAAACGCTCGCGGGCTTCGCGAAGGACGAAGAGATGGAGCGCCAACTTGGCGTGGACGGCGCACGCGCGGCATGGGTGATGTCGATGGCAGGCGTCGCGCTCGTCAAATCGCGCATTGCGCGCTATGGCATTCAATGCGACTTCACGCCCGGCTACCTGACGGTCGCGACGAAGCCGCGCCGCGTCGACGATCTGCGCCGCTGGATGGACGCCGCGCAATCGCGTTGGGGACACGAGCATTTGAGCTGGATCGACCATGGCGGGATGGCTGCGCGGATCGCGTCGGAGCGCTATCTCGCGGGTGTTCACGATGCGCTGTCGGGCCATCTCCATCCGCTCAAATATTGCCTCGGGCTCGCGCGCGCGGCACGTCAGGAAGGCGCGCGAATCTTCGCTCGTTCGAGCGTGACGGAAGTGGTGCGCGGCGCGCGGCCGGTTGTGAAGACTGAGCGCGGCGAGGTGCGTTGCCGATTCGTGGTCGCGTGCGGCAACGCGACCATCGGCGACGTGCTGCCGCGCGAATTCGCGGCGCGTATCGCGCCGGTCGCCTCGTATATCGTCGCGACCGAACCGCTCGGGCAGGCGCGCGCGGATGCGCTGATCGCGGGCCGGGCGGCCGTCTGCGACAACAATTTTCTGCTCGATTATTTCCGCGTATCGGCCGATCACCGCGTGTTGTTCGGCGGCCGGGCGAGTTCGGCGGGCGTCTCGCCGACGGTGCTGTCGGAACAGATCAGAATGCGGATGGTGCGCGTTTTCCCGCAGCTTGCCGATGTAAAGATCGACTACGCGTGGGGCGGATTCGTCGATGTCACGCGTAACCGGACGCCGGATTTCGGCGCGATCGATTCGAATTACTACTACGTGCAGGGCTTTTCCGGCCACGGCGTCGCGTTGACGGGTGTGGCGGCGCAGGTCGTCGTGAAAGCGCTGACCGGCGACGCCGATGCGTTCAACCTCTTCGCGCGGCTCAAACACGCGCGCTTTCCGGGCGGTCCGGTTCTACGCGAACCGGCGGTGAAGCTGGGCATGCTGTATCACCGCATGCTCGACCTTATTTGAAGCCTGTGTCTTAACGCAAGCGGCGATACGACTCGGCCATCATCGCGCTTACTTCGGCGCGAACGCGCAGTGCGTCGATAAACCCGCGACGGAAACGCGTGAAGAAATCCGTAACGATGGGCGTGAGTGCAAAAGACGAAACGGCAGCGGCGACGAGTGTTTTCATGATTGCGACCTATGAAGTGGGGACATTGACTGGCGGCATGGAGCACGCGACAACAACGCGATTCGCCGGTTTGGGTCCACGAGGAAGCAAGACTGCCAAGGAGTGAGACGGGTGCGGCGGCGCGCGATAAGCGACGGAACTAAGTATAAACCCTAGGTCCACGCGAGTCATTAAGGAACCGCAGAAATCGTTACGACAAAACGACGCAACCCGCGCGTCTCGCTAATGTGCGGAAAGCAGCACGGTCGCGTGACCCGAATGGGTTTGCGCGGCGATGTCGCCAGCGGTCAGGCCCCGGTTGTCGCGCAAGGCGGGATCGGCGCCGCGCGCAAGCAGCAGTTGCACCGTTTCCGAACGATCGTAGCCCGCAGCCCACATCAGCGCGGTGAGATCGTTCTTGTAGCGCCGATTCACCGCGATTCCCGCATCGAGCAAGCGTGTAACGACGGCAGAATTGCCCTGTCCCGCCGCGTATTCCATCGCGGTCTTTCCTACGCGATCGGTGACGCCCGGGTCCGCGCCGCGCGCGAGGAGCAGCGCGACGAGTTCGTCAGATCCGCTGAACGCGGCGGCCATCAGCGGCGTGACGCCGGCCACATCGGCCTGATGGACGTTCGCGCCGTGTGCGATCAGATTGCGCGCCATCTGCGCCGCGCCGTCCTTGCAGGCGGTGATCAGCGCTGTGTCGCCGGTGCGGTTGCGGGAATCGACCGCCGCGCCCGCGTCCAGCGCGGATTGCACCGCCGCAACGTCGCCCGCGCGTGCAGCCGCGAGCAACTGCTGGTTGAGCGCGGAATCGGATGGATAGACGCCCGGCGAAAATCCCACACAACACGCTACGACTACAACGCCACCCGCAAACCGCCGCGTTTTTCTGTGCATCGTTCATCGCTCCGCGTTAAGCGGCCTGTTGTGGAGTTATTGGAGATTGGCGACGTACGCGGCGAGGTTCTGAATGTCCTCGTCGGACAAGCCCTTCGATACGCTCGTCATGTTGCCCGCGTCGTTGGTCCGCCGCCGCGCGCGAAAATCCTGCAACTGCTTGACGATGTACGCATAGTGCTGCCCCGCGACGCGCGGAATCTCGTTCTGCCCGGTAAAGCCGCCGAGATGACACATCGTGCACAGCACTTCCGCCGCCTTCTGGCGTCCGGCATCGACCCGCACCGGGTCCGCCTTGAACGGCACGGGCGCGGCATGCTGCGCGGCGAAATAATCGGCGAGATCCTGCATGTCCTCGCGCGACAAAGTTGCCGCGACCGGCGACATGCGCGGATCGCTGCGACGTCCTTCCTTGAAATCGCGCAACTCCAGATAGATATAGCGCGCGCTCTGACCGGCGAGGATCGGGTAATCGGCGCTGGTGGAGTTGCCCATCGCGCCATGGCATGCCACGCAGACGGCGGCCTTCGTCTGACCCGCCGACGCATCCGCGCGGGCGGCCGATGGCAGCCACGCCGCGCTCGCGCAGAACAGCAGCACGCTTGCCCAAAGCGTGCTGCCGCGCGAACGGCGTTGCGTCGCGGTGCTTCCCGCAATCCTCCTCACGGGACCGCGAACACGACAACGGAATTGCCGCGTTTGAAGTCGAGTTGCGTATTGCCGCCGGCGGCGACCGCCACGTACTGCTTGCCGTGGGCCATATACGATACGGCCGGCGCATTCACGCCCGCGCCGCACTGGAATTCCCACAGTTTCTTGCCGGTGGCGGAGTCGAATGCGCGGAACAATCCGTTGCCTTCGCCGTTGAAAACGAGACCGCTCGCCGTCGCCAGCACGCCGCCGATCAGCGGCTGATCGGTCTTGTACGACCACGCGACCTTGCCGGTATCGACGTTGACGGCGACCAGTTTGCCCCACTGCGCTTCGGTCGGAATGGTCTTGAATGCGCCGCCGAGCCACAGCTTGCTGCCGCCGGGGTACGACGCGTCCTCGACCTGATACGTCATCGGCTGGTGAAGGTTCGCCGCATAGGCAAAACGCGTCTTCGGATCGAACGCCATCGGCGACCATTCGACGCCACCGTTTGCGCCCGGCAGCATCCGCGCGCCGTCCGGCGTGGGCAGCGTCCACATGTTTTCCTGCGGGATCATCGCTTCCGAGAAGCGGATCAGGCGGCCGGTGCTGCGGTCGTGCACGTAGACATGCCCCGTCTTTCCCGCCTGCAACACGGCGGGGATCATCTTGCCGTCCGTGTCGCGGACATCGGTGAGAATCGGCGGGCTGACTGCGTCGAGGTCCCACAGATCATGCGCGATGTATTGGTAATGCCACTTGTACTTGCCGGTGTCGAGATCGATCGCGACGAGCGAGTCCGTGTAGAGATTGTCGCCGGGACGCACCGCGCCGTAGAGATCCGGCGACGGATTGCCGACCGCGAAAAACACCGTGCGCGATCGACGGTCGATGGCGGGCGTCATCCACATGCCGCCGCCGAGTGTCTTGTAGAAATCGCCGCCCTTGTCCGCGAGTTGGCGCTTCTCGGCGGCGATATCGCGCTTCATGTCGCGGCCGGTTGCATCGGCGGGCGCCCAGACGCCTTCCTGTCCGCTGTCGGGAATCGTATAGAACGTCCAGAGCAGATTGCCCGACGCGGCGTCGAACGCCTTGACGAAGCCGCGTATGCCGTACTCGCCGCCATTCGTGCCGATCAGCACTTTGCCGTCGGCCACCGTCGGCGCCATCGTTTCCGAGTAGCCCTCGTCCGGATCGGCGATCTGGCTCGTCCACAGCACGCTGCCGGTCTTGGCGTCGAGCGCGACGAGTTTTGCGTCGAGCGTGCCCATGAACAAGCGGTCGCCCGAGATCGCGACGCCACGGTTGTTCGGCCCGCAGCAGAACGTCGTGACCGGTCCCATCTTGTGCTTGTAGTGCCAGAATTCCTTGCCGGTCGCGGCATCGACGGCGTAGACGTGATTGAACGAAGTCGTGATGAACATCACCCCGTTCGAGACGATCGGCGCGGTTTCCATCGACTCGTTCACAGCCGTTTGCACGATGAACGCGGGCCGGAGTTTCGCGACGTTGGTCTTGTTGATCTGCGTGCCGGGGTAATAGCGCGTCTGCGTGTACGCGCCGTTCGGATGAAGCCAGTCGGCAGTGCCGGAGGCGGCTGCATCGAGTTGTTGCTGGGTGACCGGTTTCAAAACGTCCGGCATCGGCGCGGACGTGGTGGTCGCGTTGTTCTGCACTTCGCCCGCGCCGAACGCGGCCGAGGCGCCGAAGAGCAGCGCCCATCCACAAATGCGAATCTTTAAGGGACTACGCAATGGCTGCATGAATGTCTCCTGCTTATTATTGATGGGGTAATCATCATTCGAATGCGAGAGGGTATTCGACGGCCAGAACGGTCGCTGTGTGGAGGGCAGTTACTCTTTTATTTCTTGCGCAATCAGCGGCCGCGCCCTAAAGCGTAGGTCAAGCCAATCGTCTTTTCCAGCGTGGATTTACGCGGACGACGCAATTGATCGCAATGCGTTCGGCGTTTCGAAAGGAAGCAGCGTGGGAAGCGGGTATTGCAAGGCGTTAGTCAGAAAGCGGCGTGCTGCATTGCACATCACGCCGCTTGGGGAAACGTCCGGAGCACGCTCAAGCGCGGCGTCCGGACAATGGCGAATCGAACTGCTTAGTAAGACAAGCCGTACCCATACGGATACAGCGGACGCGCGGTGTCGTGCGGCAAATCTTCCAGCTGCGCGGCGACCTCGGCCATCGACGAAGGCAGTTCGAACGGCAGCTTGCCTTCCGGTTTGCCCTTGCCGGTCAGCACGTCGAACAGCGCCGTATCGCTTGCGCCGAAATTCGCGACGATGGCCGTCGCCTTGTCCTGCACGTTCGTCAGGATGGCCGGACGATCCATGTAGATCGAGATGATCGACTGCGGTGCGTTCGCGGCCTGCTTGATCGCCTCGTAGTCCTTGTTGCCATCGACGAACGCAAGGCTCCCTTCATGCTGCATCGCGCCGAACACGTAATTCGGATGCAGCGTTTCGTAAGGCGTGCTCACCCGCAGAATCGCGACGTCCGCGGCTTGCGGCGTGCTCACCACCGTGTAGCCGTATTGCTGCGCGACGGCCGGATCGACGCCATAGAGCCACACTTTCTTGCCCGCCGCTGTCATCGGTAACGCGTGATTGTTATTCTGCAGCAGGACCATCGCGCGGCGTTGTGCATCGAGCGCCTGCGCCTGGAAATCCGCGCTGCCGACCACGGCACTCGCCGCGCCGGCATCCACGTAGGGATGATCGAAGAGACCTTGCTGGAATTTCTGCAGCAACACGCGATACGCCGAGTCGCCGAGACGCGCTTCGGTCAGCAAGCCCTGATTGACGGCCTGAATCAGAAATGACGGATCCTGCTCGCCGCCGAATTGATCGATACCCGCAGTCACCGCTTTCACGAAACGCTGCAGACGTGTGGCACTTTCCATGCCCCACGGCATGCCGAGTCCCACGAACGACGGCGCGCCGGACGATGCGCCGTTCATGCAGTTGGCGTCGCAGTCCGATGCAATCAGCCAGTCCGACACGATCAAGCCCTGGAAGCCGTATTTGCCGCGCAGGAGGTCGGTCAGCAAGGCTTTGTCATAGGCCGCGCCGACCTGTTCGAGCGCAATGCCGTCGATGGTCACCGGTGCATCCGGCTCGGAATAAGTCGGCATCACCGAGCCGACGTTCGCGGCGAACGCGCCCTCGAACGGCTTCAGATGGTAGGCGAAATTATTGCCCGGATAGGTGGCGAATCGGCCGTAGTAGTTGTGACTGTCGAAGCCCGACTTCTGCGCGCCGTAACCGGCCCAGTGCTTGACGACCGCGATCACGCTCTTGTCGTTGATGCCGGTGGCGCCGCCCTGAAAGCCTTCGATATAGGCCTGAACCTGCGCCTTCGCCACATCGGCGTCCTCGCCGAACGTGCCGTTAAGGCGTGCCCAACGCGGCTCGGTGGCGAGATCGGCTTGCGGCGAGAGCGCCTCCGTGATGCCGACCGCGCGATACTCCTGCCGCGCGATATCGCCGAACTTGCGCGTCAACTCGGCGTCGCCGATGGCAGCGAAGCCCAGCGTTTCCGGCCACTGCGAGAAGCCGCTCGCACCCGCGCTCGCGCCGAGCACGTACTCAAAATGATTGCGCGGATCGGAACTGACCGACACCGGAATGCCGAGCCGCGATTGCTCCGCGAGCGTCTGAATCTGGTTGTACTGCGTGGCGATGGTGGCGGCGTCGCCGCTCATCCGCGTAATGTAGGTGCTGATAAAGAGGCTGTTGATCTGCGTTTTCAAAGCCGCGAGATCGTACGCGGTGCCGGTGCCGGCGCCCGTCGTGTCGTTCAGCACGGGCGCGGTGCCGTGCATCATCAGCCCGGCTTTTTCGGCCAGCGTCAGACGGTTGGTCAGGTCGCGCGCGCGGACGTCGGGCGAAAGACGCCAGTCTTCGTAGGGATCGAGCTGGCCGTTCCGGTTCATGTCCTTGAACTGGAGGCCATCTTTCGAGATCAACGGAAGCGTCGTATAGCCGAAATCGCGCTGCACGACGGGCGTGGAAGCGGGGCTCGTGCTGTCGCTACCGCAGGCGAACAGTCCGAGCGCCAGCGCGGAACTGGAGGCAGCCAATGCCGTCAGGCGGAAAGCGGGCTGGGAAAAGAAACGCATCTGTGTCTCCTGGGATTCGGCGATTGGTTTAAGTTTTAGCGGGCTAATCGATAAGCCATTCGACCAGCCGCTCGTCACCTTATCCTCACCGTCCCTTACCGGTTTTACCGGCGGGAGCACGATTTATCCTCATGGAGCACGATGCAAACTAAAGGCCGACATCCGCCTTACTAGTGGCAATTGCCGATAGCTCGGGCAGTCGCGCTTAGGCATCCTAGGAGGAGGCCCGCTTACTACAAACTCATGTCACTTCACATGCCTTCGCGTCTCGACACGCGCATCCGGACCGTCTCAAATCGCATCGCCGCCGCAGCGATGAACGCCGCGGAATCCGCGGGCATGTCACCCGATCACTTCAGCGCGCGCACGGGCATCGCCGCGCAGGATCTTGTCGATACGAACGGCCGTATCGACGGTTCGCGGCATCGGCGGCTGGTCGAATTGATGGCCTCGCTCAGCCCGCGTTTCGAACACCTGCTCGATGAGCGTCACGGGCTATTCCCCGATTTCCCGGTGCTCGGCAACCTGTGCCTGAACGGGCGCTCTTTGCGCGCGGCCATCGACGCGTTTCTCACATTCCGGCCGCTGATCGGCGAGTTCGATTTTCTGTTTTACAAGGAGACGCCGGCGTGGGTGCAGTTCGAGTACATCGCGGAATTCGCGCCCGCTAGCAGCTTTCAGGCACTCGCGAATTTTCAGGTGCTGTCCACGTTGATCCGCGCCTACGATGTCACGCGCCGCACGTCTTTTCATGTTTCGCTGACCGGCAACGCGCCGCCGCGCGCGCACGCGATCTCCGATTTTTTCGGCGCCGATGTGCAATACGGCGCGCCGTCCAACTGTCTGCGATTCGCGGCTGGCGCGCTCGATCTGCCCTTCCCTCAACACAACGCGGCGCTCGCGCCGTATCTGTTGCAACAGACGCAACGAGAATTGCAGCGCGTGCAGCAGAACCATTTGTTTTCGACGAACGTCGCGAACCTGATCAGCGAAATCATCGCCGACGATGCCGACGAAACGCCCACGACAACGTCTTTGCTGGCGCAGATTTGCGAGCGGCTGAAGACGTCGCGCTGGACCTTGCGGCGTCAGTTGCAAGCAGAGGGTTTGCACTTCAGCGAACTGGAAGCGCGGGTGAAATTCAGGGAAGCGTGCCGCTTGCTCGCGGACACGCCGACCAGCATCGCGCAGATCAGCGAACAACTCGGCTTCTCATCGCAAAGCGCGTTCACGCGCTTTTTCCGCAGCCGTCACGCGACGCCGCCGACCGCGTTCCGGCACGATGCGCGCGCGAGGCAACCGGAGCATCGCGCGTAAGTTTGCTGGCGGTTCAGGCGGGCTCCATGCCGTGCGTGAATTTGGCGGCGGCGGCCTCGGGCGAGGCCAGAAACGCGAGCAGCGCTCGTGCAGCGTCGCGCTGATCCGAGGCCGCACAGATCGCGGCCGAGAACACCGTGACGATCTGCGTACCGGGCGGCAGCGGACCGATCACGTCGATACCCGGCAAGTGCATCAACTCGCTTAATTGCTGGAAGCCGAGTTCGACCTCGCCGCGCGCGATCAGCGTGCCGACCGGGACGCCGGGCGGCGCTTGCACGATGCGCGGCGCGATGGTCCCGGCAATCCCCCAGTGCTCGAACATGCGCGCCAGATGCGTGCCGCTCGGTCCGGTCGAATAACCGATGCTTCGCGCGGCCAGAATGGCGTCGCGCAGCGCCGCTTCCGTGCCGATATCGGGTCGCGGCGCCCCCGCCGCGACCGCGACCGCCACGCCGGAACGCGCAACGTCGGTGCGGCTCGCGCGATCGACGCGGCCCGCAGCGGTGAGACGCTCGATCGCATCGGCGGCGAGCACGACGATGTCGAACGCCTCGCCGTCCTGAACCCGCCGCGCCGCCTCGACCCCGCCGACGGATTCGATGACCACGCGCTGTCCCGACCGCCGTTCGTAGTCCGCGATCAACTCGGCCAGCACGCTGCGTGTCGCCATCGACGAAATGCCGGCGATCGGTTGATGGATGACCATGTTGGCTGCCCTTCTTCAGTCGATATAGCGCAATCCGGCCTGCTTCAACGGCTCGCGCATGTTGTACATGTCGAGACCGAGCACGCCCGACGCCAGCTTCGCGCGCTTCTCGCCTTCGAACGCTTCGCGCGCGGCCGCTTTTTCGAGCACGTTCGACGCGTGCGCCGACGGCACCACGACCACGCCGTCGCCGTCCGCCACGATCACATCGCCCGGAGTCACCAGCGCGCCCGCGCAGACCACGGGCACGTTCACCGAACCGAGCGTCGCCTTGATCGTGCCTTTCGCGGAAATCGCCTTGCTCCAGACCGGAAAGTTCATCTCCTTCAGCACGCTCACGTCGCGCACGCCGCCGTCGATAATCAGCCCGCGCGCGCCGCGCGCCTTGAAACTCGTCGCGAGCAGGTCGCCAAAGTAGCCGTCGGTGCAGTCGGCGGTGACGGCCGCGACGACCAGATCGCCCGGCTGAATCTGCTCGGCGGCGACGTGCATCATCCAGTTGTCGCCCGGTTGCAGCAGCACTGTAACGGCCGTGCCGCTCGCCTGCGCGCCTTCGTAGATCGGGCGCATATACGGCTTCATCAAGCCGACGCGGCCCATTGCTTCGTGTACGGTCGCCGAGCCGAGCGCGCCGAGTTTCATCGCGACGTCGCCGTCCGCGCGCGGGATGTTGCGATACACGACTCCAAGTTCGAACATGATCATTGCCCCTTCGTTTTCAGTGCTGCATCGAGACGCGGATACACACGTCGCGCGTTGCCTTCGTAGATCTTGTAGCGCTCGTCGGCATCGACGTGCGCGGCCTCGATGTAGCGCTTCGTATCGTCGAAATAATGGCCCGTTTCCGGATCGATCCCGCGCACCGCGCCGATCATTTCGCTCGCGAACAAGATGTTGTCGACCGGAATGACGCGCGTAAGCAGATCGATACCCGGTTGGTGATAGACACAGGTATCGAAGAAAATATTGTTGAGCAGATGGTCCTTGAGCAGAGGCTTTTTCATCTCCTGCGCGAGACCGCGAAAGCGTCCCCAGTGATACGGCACCGCGCCGCCGCCGTGCGGAATCACGAAGCGTAGCGCCGGGAAATCGCGGAACAGATCCGACGTCAGGCACTGCATGAATGCGGTCGTATCCGCGTTCAGATAATGCGCGCCGGTCGTGTGGAAGCACGCGTTGCAACTCGTGCTGACGTGGATCATCGCGGGGATGTCGTACTCGACCATCTTCTCGTAGATCGGATACCAGTAGCGGTCCGAGAGCGGCGGGCTGGTCCAGTGACCACCCGACGGGTCCGGGTTGAGATTGATCGCCACGTTGCCGTATTGCTCCACGCACTTGACGAGTTCGGGGATGCACGTGGCGATACCCACGCCCGGACTTTGCGGCAGCATCGCGGCCGGAATGAAGTGATCGGGGAACAACTCGCTCACGCGAAAGCACAGCTCGTTGCAGATCGCCGCCCACGTGTTCGACACCTCGAAATCGCCGATGTGATGCGCCATGAAGCTCGCGCGCGGACTGAAGATGGTCAGGTCGAGACCGCGCTCGCGCATCAGGCGAAGCTGATTGGTTTCGATCGACTCGCGCAGTTCGTCGTCGCTGATATGCAGCTCGGACGTCTTCGGCATTTCCGACGGATTCTTGATGCCAGCAATCTGGCGGTTGCGCCACGTCTCCAGCGCCTTTGGCGCGGTCGTGTAGTGGCCGTGAATGTCGATGATCATCGTCGCTCCATTGAACAGATTTCGTTTTGCCGGCGCGATGTGACGAACGCCATGCGCGCCGGATTTCCCAACGTTAGTGCGCGGTGTTTGCGCGCGGCGCGGCCTCGCTCACAACCGTGCGCTGGGACAGCAGAATCGCGATCGCAGCGAGCGTCGCGGGCACCGCGAGCATCGCCAGAATCGCGCCGAACTGCCATCCGAGGCCGAGCAGCGCGCCGCCGAATGCCGAGCCGAAGATGCTGCCGAAGCGGCCCATGCCGAGCATCCAGCTCACGCCGGTGGCGCGCGCGACGGTCGGATAGCGGCTCGGCGCAAACGCGTTGAGGCCGGTTTGCGCGCCGCTCATGCAGAAGCCCGCCGCGAACACAAGCAAGGTCAGCGACGACGACAACGCGCCGATATAACCCAGCCCGAGCACGCACAGGCCGCCGCCGAGATACGCCGCGCTGATGACCGGCGCGGGGCGAACCTTGTCCATCATCCAGCCCACGAAAATCGCGCCGATCGTGCCGCCGATCTGGAACATGGCCGTCACATTGGCCGCCGTGGTGACCGTCAAACCGGCGTCCTTCATCAGCGTCGGCAGCCAGCCGGTCAGCAGATAAATCACGAGCAGGCCCATGAAATACGTGACCCACAGCGCGACCGTCATCACGCCGTAGCCTTGCGAGAACAGCACGCCGATCGGCTTGCGCGTCGGCAGCGGCGGTTCGTTGGACACGAAGATTTCATCGCCGTCCAAACGTGTGCCGCACACACGGGCGATCACTGCACGAACCCGCGCGGCAGGCGCGCCGCGCACGGCCAACAGACGCGCCGATTCCGGCAGCAGCCACACTTGCAGCGGGATCAGCACGAGCGGCAGCGCACCGCCTACGATCAACACTGCTCGCCAGCCGTGAGTCGGGATCAGCCAGCCGGCCGCAAAGCCGATCAGCGCGGAACCGAGGTTGAAGCCGGTGAACATGATCGTGATCATTAGCGAGCGCTTGCGTTGCGGTGCGTACTCGGACAGCAGCGTCGTCGTGTTGGGCATCGCGGCGCCGAGGCCGATGCCGGTCAGAAGGCGCAACACGGCCATCTGCATCGGCGAGTGCGTAAAGGCCGTGCCGATCGTGAAGACGCCGAACAGAAACACCGAAGCAATCAGCACCCATTTGCGCCCGATGCGATCAGACGCCGGACCGGCCGCAAGCGCGCCGATCACGAGACCGAGCGGCGCGGCGCTCATCACGAGACCAAACGCGGGACGCGAAATGCCCCAGTCGTGAATGATCGAAGGCGCGACGAAGCCCATGATTGCGACATCCATGCCGTCGGCAGTGACGATCAGGAAACACAGCGCCACCAGCAACCACTGGTAAGGCGATATGGACCTCGCGTCGATAAAGCTCTTGATATCAATCGTTTTCCCGCTTGCCATCGTTTGTCTCCTTGGCTTTTTTACTGTGATACGTGTTGATCCGGCCGATTTGCGTATCAGCTCTTGCCTTTCTCGGCCTTGTCCCAATCGAGTTTTCCGGCCGTCTTTCCCGCCACCGAATACAGCGCGCCGGGCGCGTTGCGCGTGCGCTGAAAATCTTCCAGCGTTTCGCCGCGCATGGCCGCGTAGATGTGAAGGTTCGACACGCCCGTCACCGCGCCCAGCTTTTCGAGCATGAAAAAGATGACGCCGTAGTGCAGCATCCCGCGCCAGTCGCGACGGCGGATCAGGTCGCGTTCTTCATCGGTCAGTGCGGCCGCTTCGAAGCTCGCTTCGGGATCGGCCATGAACGCCTCGCGATGCGCGGGCTCGACCATCCGATGCAGGTAGTCGTTGATGCGATAAGCGCGCACCGCCACTTCGATCGAGAACGGATACGTGCCGGAGAGTTTCTCGACATCGGTCAACTGAACGGCCATGCGTTGCCGGTGACGCTCGACGATCGCGGGCTTCGTCTCGCTGTCCTCGCCTTCGTAGACGGCGGTCGCGATGCCGGCCATCGAAGGCAGGTAGTAGCTGCGATGCTTGCACACGACATTGGACGACAGCGCGCCGCGCATGGTCAGCCACATCACCACTTCCGAGCCTTCGTACCCGCCGAGTTCCGCATATTCGGCGATGGTCATGTCGGCGAGTTGCTCGGGATCGCGCTCGAAGAGATCGAGAAAGCGCTGGTCCCATTCGGTGTTGTTGAAGCCCGCGCGCTCGCCATGGACCTGATGCGAGAGGCCGCCGGTCGCGAGAATCGCCACCTTCAGATCCTCCGGATAACTTTCGATGGCGCGCCTCAGCGCCTGCCCGAGTTTGTAGAAACGGCGCGCGCTCGGAACCGGCAATTGCAGCACGCCCATTTGCAGCGGCACGAGTTTGACGGGCCATTCGGGCTTGTGCGGGCAGAGCATCGACAACGGCGAAAAGCAGCCGTGATCGAGCGCCTTGTTCTGGAAGAACGACATGTCGAACTCATCGGTCATCAGCGATGTTCCGATGTGCGCGGCAAGCGCCGGATGCCCCTTGATCGGCGGGAGATCGCGCGCGCCACCGCCTTCATCTGCGACGCGCCACTCGGGGCCTACGCCCAGCGTGAACGCCGAGTAGTGATCGAAGAAAAAGGACGTCACGTGATCGTTGTAGATCAGCAGGATCACGTCGGGTTGCTTCTCCGCGAGCCAGCCCGCCAGCGGCGCGAAATTCTCGAAGATCGGCGCCCACACGGGATCGTCGCGCTTGTTTTTGTCGAACGCAAAACCGATGGTGGGCGTATGCGAGGCCGCAATGCCTCCGATGATCCGTGCCATGCCTTTACTCCTTCAGAAGCTCTGTAAAACAAAATCAGTGGCTATCGATCATAGGGAACAACGGCCCGACCGACGCTGCAAAGTACTATTCGATGCCATCTAAACTGTTTATCGCCGCGCCATTTCCGAAGCGCCGAGCATGCGCTTCACGATCAACGCGAGCGGCACCGTAAAGCAGAAATGCGACATGAATCCGCCGATGATGACAATCGGATCGTAGTAGTTGGGATGGTTGTCGGAGGCGACCATGATCGCGACGTGCATCACGATCCACGCGAACATCGCGTAGAACAGCGCCACGAAGGTGGCTTCGAAACCGCGCCGCCGGAAATACGGCCAGATCAGCGCGAACAGAATGCCCCAGCCGATCGCGAAGACGAAGTGGATGCCCGTTCCAATCACATAGGCCCAGATGCCGATCGATTCCTGAAACGCCTTGCCGAAGACCAGACCGGTCGCGTTGCGGGGAATGCCCGCGAGCGGCATCAGGTGTTGCGCCCCGACCCAGATCAGCGCTTCATAAATCCAGATGACGATCGCGCCCGCCAATCCGCCCGCCACGCCGGCACGAATGACGCCTGAGTTTGCTGCCGGATGACCGGTATCGATCAGGCCTGCACGAGTGCCGAGGTTGCCGCCCATATTCGTCTCCTGGAACCGTTATGGTTGAGCCAGGTCGCCATGCGGCCACCTGTCAACGCAGAAGGTAGCGAAAGTGGCCGCCGGCAGGACAGAGCGGGTTAACCAGATGCAATGATCTGACAACGACGCAGTTCGCGTCCGCGCGGCAGGCCGCTAATTCACCGCAATGCAATGCCAGACAAGGCGGAAGCAAGATCAGACGGGCATCGGCGGGGCGGTCGGCACAAGTTTGCCGAGTGCGCACGCGATAAATAAAACAGATGGGGTGATCGTCAATGCGCAATGCGAGCGTGGCCGCGCGCCGGATCACGCTCGGAGGGAACGCGTCGCGACTGGATTCGGGCGGGACGAAATCGCATCGAGCGTGAACGTCCAGATGCCCAGGGCGCACCCGGCCTGTCCGCCTGCGATATGAAATAATGAGAACCGGCCGTTTCCCCTGAGGTTTTCATGTCGGTTCAGTTGCGTAACAACGTCCACGTGGGCGGGATGGGTGACGTCACGATGGTGTTCGCACATGGTTTCGGATGCGACCAGACCATGTGGCGGCGGCTCGCGCCCGCTTTCGCTACGCGTTACCGGACCGTGCTTTTCGATCTTGTCGGCAGCGGGCAATCCGATCTGTCGGCCTATGACCCGGAGAAATACAGTTCGCTTCACGGCTACGCGTCGGACGTAGTGGATATTCTCCATGACTTCGCCGATGGCCCCGCGATCTACGTCGGACACTCCGTCAGCACGATGATCGGCATGCTCGCCGCGCTCGATCGCCCGGATCTTTTCGCGGCGCACGTGATGATCGGGCCGTCGCCGTGCTTCATCAACGACGGCGACTATATCGGCGGCTTTACCCGCGCGGACATCGAGGGATTGCTCGCGACGCTGGAAAGCAATTATCTCGGCTGGTCCAGCACGATGGCGCCCGCCATCATGGGCGCGCCCGACCAGCCGGAACTGAGCGAAGAATTGACGGACAGCTTCTGCCAGACCGATCCCGATATCGCCAAGCATTTCGCCCGCGTCGCTTTTCTCGCCGACCTCCGCGCCGAACTGCCGCGCGTTACCACGCCCACGCTGATTCTTCAGTCCGAAAAGGATATCCTCGCGCCGGTCGAGGTCGGCGAGTACATGCACCGCGTCATGCCCGACAGCACCCTGGCCGTGGTCGCGAACATCGGCCACTGCCCGCATCTCAGCGAACCTTCCGCGAGCATGGACGCGATCCAGCCGTTCCTGCGCGGACTTTCGCTCTGACCGCGCACGCCCGGACTCACACGCTCTGACTCACTCGCTCTGACTCACTCGCTCTGACTCACTCGCTCTGACTCATGCTTCGATTCGAAAACCTCGGCAAACGCTACGGCGATCACGTGCTCTTTCAGGGCCTGCAGTACCACGCGGGCGCGGAAAGCGTCGCCCTCAACGACGATTCCGGCACCGGCAAAACCACGCTGCTCGGCATGCTGGCCGGCGAAATCGCGGCGGATGAAGGCGACGTGTGGATCGGCGGGCATTCGATGCGATCCGCGCCGCGAGAAGCAATGTCCTTGCTGACCTACGTGCCCGACGACTGCATCGGCGACGCTCGTGAGACCGGGCGTGATTATCTGGCGCGCGTGGCCGCAGAGCGTAAGGCGGCGCTGGACGCGACCGTCCTCGAATGGGCGGAGCGCTTCGGCCTCGCGCCGCATCTCGACAAGCGGTTCGAGCAAATGTCGTTCGGCACGCGCAAGAAAATGTGCCTGACGTCCGCCGTGCTCGGCGAGACGAAGGTCGTGATCGCGGATGAACCCGGCGGCGGGCTGGATGCCGCCGCGCGCTCGGTGCTGGTTGATTTGTTCACGTCGCTGGCCCGCGATCGCGCCGTGTTTTTTTCGAGCTACGACACGGCGCTCGCACGCGCATGCGGCGCGAAGCCGATCGCTTTCGCGGATCTTCGCAGCTAGCAGCCGTTGATCGCGGCCTCCAGCGTGTCGCCCGTTACCGGCTTCAGCAGATAACCATCGAATGGCGCGAGTTCGTCTTCGGTGAGATTTGCCCGTCCCGTCACCGCGACCACGCACGCGTGCTGATTCGTCCCCGCTTGCCGCAAACGCTGGCATAGCTCGCGCCCGTCCGCATCGGGCAAGCCGATATCGAGAAAAATCGCATCGTATTCATTGCGCGACGTCATCGCGATCGCGTGCTGACCGTCGCCGGCCGAACTCGCCTCGTGCCCGAGCGACGCCGCCAGCGCCACGAAAGCATCGGCTAGCCGGGGATCGTCCTCGATAAACAGTATCCGCATCTTTTCCGCCTCACCGCGAAACTGCCGAAACCCGCCGCCGCACCGGTAATTCCGGCGCACTTGGGCAAGCCGCGATTCTTGATCGAACTTCGATCCTACCGCTCCAAAATCACGCGCTCCCGAATCGCTCCGCAAGGAGCGTTCCGCGTTTCGCGCTCCGCGGCTGCAAATTAAGGGGCGCATCTGCGTGCTGCCGGATTAAGCACAAGGGTAACTAAACGGTTAAAATATTCGCCTTTGATGCCGTTAACGCATCACGAAGGACTGCCCGGCGCGTTTTCGCGCTGCCGCGCGGCCCGTTAGACCATGCAACTGATTTCTGGAGAGAAGTTTTGACGTCTAAAAGTGAAGCCCGCGCATCGGGTGCACTGAAATTGTGGTGTTGGCTGCTGGGACTCGCGCTGCTCGCGACCGGCCTGTTCTTCTCGATCGGCGGCGCGAAACTGGCCATGCTGGGCGGAAGCATGTACTTCCTGATTGCCGGCATCGTGACGGTTCTTTCCGCTATCCAGCTTTTCCGTCGACGATCTTCGGCCGTGCTGCTGTTCGCGCTCGTGTTCGTCGGCACGCTGATCTGGGCGCCGATCGATGCGGGCTTCGACTTCTGGCCGCTCGTCTCGCGCCTGATGCTGCCCGCCGGACTGACGGTGCTGCTGCTGGCAACGTGGCCCGCGCTGCGCAATCGCGAAGCCAAAGCGCCCGCAGCGCGCGTTTCGTTCGCGCTGTGCGGCGTGCTGGCCGTGGCGATGATCGCGACTTTCGTGCAGATGTTTCAACCGCATCCGCCGGTGGCGTTCAGCGGCACGCCCACGCAACGCGTCCCCGTCGATCCCGCCCACGCGCAGAAGAACTGGGACAACTACGGCAATACGCCGGGCGGCAGCCGCTTCGTGGCGCTCGACCAGATCACGCGCGACAACGTCAGCCAGTTGCAGGTTGCATGGACCTTTCATACCGGCGACGTGCCGGTGAGCCCCGGCGGCAACGGCGCGGAAGATCAGGAAACGCCGCTGCAGATCGGCAACCGGCTGTACCTTTGCACGCCGCATAACAACGTCATCGCGCTCGACGCCGACACCGGCGCGCAATTCTGGAAGCGTGAGATCGACGCGCAATCGCAGGTCTGGAATCGCTGCCGCGGTCTGGCTTACTTCGACGCCACGCAGCCCTTGCAGCAACCTTCCGTGGTGGGCGCGACGCCCGTTCTGCCGCCCGCGATCGCGCCGACCGATCCGTGCCAGCGCCGCATTCTGATGAACACGATCGACGCGCGGCTGGTTGCCATCGACGCGGATAACGGCGAGTTGTGCGAGAACTTCGGCAACAAGGGTTTCGTCGATCTGAAAGCCGGCATGGGCGCGGCGGAAGATCCGAAATATCAGCTCACGTCCGCGCCGACGCTCGCCGGCACGACGATTGTCGTAGGCGGCCGGGTTGCGGACAACGTGCAGACCGACATGCCGGGCGGCGTCATGCGCGGTTTCGACGTCATCACGGGACAGATGCGCTGGGCCTTCGATCCGGGCCACGACGATCCCAACGCCGCGCTCAAGCCCGACCAGACCTTCGCGCGCAGCACGCCGAACTCGTGGGCGCCGATGTCCTACGACCGCGCGATGAACACGGTATTCATCCCGATGGGCAGTTCGTCGGTCGACCTGTGGGGCGCGAACCGCACGCCGCTCGACCATCGTTACGCCACGTCCATTCTTGCGCTCGACGCGACGACCGGCAAGGAGAAGTGGGTGTACCAGACGGTCCATAACGACCTCTGGGACTTCGACGTGCCGATGCAGCCGAGCCTGATCGACTTTCCGGAGAAGGACGGCACGACGAAGCCGGCGGTGGTTTTCGGCACGAAGTCCGGGCAGATTTTCGTGCTCGACCGCCTGACCGGAAAACCGCTCACCAAGGTCGAAGAGCAGCCCGTCAAGACGCGCTCGATTCCGGGCGAGCAGTATTCGAAGACGCAGCCGGTTTCGGTCGGGATGCCGCGTATCGGCTCCGATACGCTGAAGGAATCGGACATGTGGGGCGCGACGCCGTTCGATCAGCTGATCTGCCGCATCAGCTTCAAGTCGATGCGCTACGACGGTCTCTTTACCGCGCCCGACACGGACGTTTCGCTGAGCTTTCCGGGTTCGCTCGGCGGCATGAACTGGGGCAGCCTGTCCAGCGATCCGACGAGCCACACCATCTTCGTCAACGACATGCGCCTTGGCCTGTGGGTCCAGATGATCCCGCAAAAGACCGATAAAAACGCGCCTGCCAGCAACGGCGGCGAGTCGGTCAACGCGGGCATGGGCGCGGTGCCGCTCAAGGGCACGCCCTACGGCGTGAACAAGAACCGCTTCATGTCGCCGCTCGGCATTCCGTGCCAGAAGCCGCCTTTCGGCACGCTTTCCGCGGTCGATCTGAAGACCCAGAAGATCTTGTGGCAAGTGCCGGTGGGGAGTGTCGAGGATACCGGGCCGTTCGGGATCAAGATGAAAATGAAGATGCCGATCGGCATGCCGACGCTCGGCGGCACGCTCGCGACGCAAGGCGGGCTGGTCTTTATCGCCGGGACGCAGGATTATTATCTGCGTGCCTTCGACAGCGCGACGGGCAAGGAAGCCTGGAAGGCGCGTCTGCCGGTGGGCAGCCAGGGCGGTCCGATGAGCTACGTATCGCCGAAGACGGGACGGCAGTACGTGCTGATCTCGGCGGGCGGCGCGCGCCAGTCGCCCGATCGCGGCGACTACGTTATCGCGTATGCTCTGAAGCCTTGATGGCAGCGCGACGGCGGCGGTAGTCGCCGCCGTGGCCGCTTTTTTCGTCAGCACCGACGCATTTGCAACGGCCGTGCCGCGCAATTCATCGCGCGCCGGCCGATTTTCATTGATCGCCCGCCGAGGCGAAGAAGCCATGTTTCCACCATTTTCCTTTAGCGAGACGGCAGCGCGTCGCCCACGCCTGCGGCTCGCCTCGATTGCTTGCGTCGCGCTCGCGTTCAATGCGCAGATCGCTCGCGCACAAGCATCCGTCACGTTGTACGGCACGATCGACACGAGTATCGAGGTCACCAATCCCGGTTCGTCGTGGACACCGCGAATGGATTCGGGCGCGTATCGGGGATCGCGTTTTGGACTGCGCGGCTCGGAGCCGATCAGTTCGGACACGCGCATCCTGTTCGATCTCGAGAACGGCTTCGGCTCGACGGACGGCACGCTCGCCACGGCGGGAACGATCTTCAACCGGCAGGCGTGGATCGGCGTGGGCGCACCTTGGGGCGAATTGCGAATGGGGCGTCAGTACTCCCCGATCTATATTCCGTTCAAGGGCCAACTGGACGCATTCGGCGCCGGGACGATCGCCTCGGGATTAAACAATCTCTCCAAAATCACGCCGTACACGAATAACGGTGTGACGTACCTGTCGCCGAATTTTTACGGCTTCACGACGACGCTGATGATCGCGTTGCGCGACAGCGGCAACGGCAACGGTTTGTCCGGCAACTACGAGACTGTCGCGTACCGGAACGGACCGTTCCGCGCTTCGTATGCTCACCAGGACACGCAGGGCAGCACGGGGCTGCGCGCGAATCTGGGCGGTGTTTCGTATCGTGCCGGCAAGACGACGGCGTTCGTATCGTTTTTCAACGACGACGGCGGATCGCCGCGTTATCACGACGACGGCGTCTCGGTATCGATGCGATACGCGTTCAGCGGGCGGTTTCGCTCGTCGCTCGGATACGCGTATGTGCGCGACCGGTCGGGCGGCGACAACGATGCCGACCAGTTCAGCGCGGCTTGCGAATACGATCTTTCGCCTAAGGTCATGCTCTATGCGAGCGCCGCGATGCTGCGCAATCATGGCAATGCGGTGTTCACGCTTCGCGGCGTGAATGTTACCGGGCTGGCGCCTGCTTATCCGGGGGCGCCGGTGCGCGGGGTTCAGGTTGGGATGATCGATCGGTTTTAAGGGTTTGGGTTCGCTCGCGCCCTGAAGTTGCTTTCGTTGGGTCTGCGGTTTCGGGTTTCGGGTTTCGGTCTCGATGGCCCGTAGGGAAGCAGGCTCGATGCAAACACAGACACATTTCCGCATGCAGCCGAATTTTGCATGGCGCGGGCAGCGGACGCTTTCCCGCGCTCATAAGCGGCTTAGACCGACAGCGCGGCGAACTGGACATACGACCTTGGTCCAATTGCGCCCGGCACCTGAGCCACGCGATGATGATCGCGACGCTGCCCTTCCTGCACGCACACCGCCCCGCGCCCGATCCCGACAGGACCGCAAAGACCCGTGCAGGTTCGAACCGCAAGCCGCCGCGACACGGGCAGCAGGCAGTCCGTATTGGCGCGGGCTCACGCAAGGAGTCGCCATGACGACATGGACCAAGCACTTTTTCGTCGCCGCTTTAGCCTGCTCGATGTCGCTCGACGGCATGGCGCAATCGAAACCCATTGCGTACCCGGCAAAGGGACAAAGCCAGCAAACCCAGCAGAAAGACGACGGCGCGTGCTACTCGTGGGCCAAGGGCAACACCGGCGTGGACCCCGCTGCGCTGGCTAGCGCGCCGCCACCGCCGCCATCGGGACCCGCCGTGGGCGGCGGCGAGCGCGTGCAGGGCGCGGCGCGGGGCGCGGCGGGCGGAGCGGTCATCGGAGCAATCGCGGGCGATGCTGGAAAAGGCGCGGCGATCGGCGCCACGACAGGCACCATGGTCGGCGGGTCGCGTGCGCGGCAGAACAAGCGCGCGGCCGCGGCATCGACACAGTCGCAAGCGCAGGGCGCGATGGACACCTTCAACCGCGCTTACGCGGCGTGCATGGAAGGACGCGGCTACACGATCAAATAAACGCCAGCCGAGGCGCGGCAATGCGCCGCCAGAACTGCGCAGATGTTCAAGGAGATCAGCATGAGAAGCAGAAAAAACAGCAAGCGCCTCATTGCAGCGGCGCTCCTGTGTTACGCGACTGCGGGCTTCGCGCAAAGCGACCCGCAAGTGGCCGTCACGAGCGCGCCCGGCAAGGTATCGGCGAGCGGCACGGTCAAGACGGTCTCGACCGTCGTGGGTATCGAAGCGGATACGCGAACGGTATGGCTAAAGGACGGCAAAGGCAAGGTCGTGCAAGTCGCGGTGGGCGAGGAAGCACGCAACTTCGACCAGTTGAAGATTGGCGACGTGGTCACGGCCGAATACTCGGAGGCCATCACCGTCACGCTCAAAAAAGGCGGCAAACCGCTCGCCGCCAACGAACATCAGAGTCTAGAGCGCACGCCGGCGGGCGCCAAACCCGGCGGAACGATTGGCCGGGAAGTGACGATCATCGCCAATGTCACCGCGGTCAATCATCAGACCGGCATGGTGACGCTGAAGGGTCCGCAAGGCAACTCGATGGACCTTGCCGTACGCGATCCCGACCAGCTCAAGCTCATCAAGAAAGGCGATCAGATGGAAGTTGTCTACAAGGAAGCCGTGGCGATCTCCGTCGAACCTAAAAGCAAATAGCGTGCTTTGAATGAGGCCAAAAAGACACGCACGGTCGGGCTTGCTGCGCGACGCGCGCCCTGCCCGGTTCCTTGCCGGGCGACTTCGCCAAACCGGAATCTTCGCCGCTCAGAATTCGTCGCGATCCGGCAGCAGCAGCGCGGTAATCGTGCGGTCTTTCCAGAACAGGTTATGGATACGCGACTGGAGTATCCGCAATCTGTCGGCCGCCAAGCCGTCGAAATTCACGACCGCCGAAGGACGCGAACCCGTTCCCGGAATTCGGCGGATCGAATCGCATTGCGGGAATCCATACCGTATCAGGAACTCGCCGATTTCTTCATCGGTGACGCTTGTCTCGACGTTTCCGAGCATCAATTCAGCCATGATCGCCGCTCCCCTGGTCCCTGATCCCTCATCCCGTTACGCTTCGCCATCAGATCCGAACCACCGCCGCTCGCATGGTCATCGAACGGTGCAGCGCATCGACCCGATTGAGTCTGGCATTCGCCGGACCAGGAAGCAATCGGACCTTGGTCTCATAGCGTGCAAGCAAAAGCGACTTAAGGCAATGGCGTGCGGCCTAGCGCCATTTCAACGGCCTTGATCAGAATCGCGCCATTGAACGGCTTTCGCAGATAAGCCGCAGCGCCGCACGCAATCGCGGTCTCTCGTGCGGAGTGTTCGTCGTAGGCGGTAATCACGATCACGGGTGTGCCCGAGGGCGCCAGTTGCCGCTGAACTTCCAGGCCATTGATGCCGGACATCTGAATGTCCAGAATCACGCAAAGAGGCCGGTACGACGGAATGGCCGCGAGCGTATCGAGAAACTCGGCACCGCTCGCGAACGATTCCGCCGCGATGCCGACAGAGCGCAGCAACCGCTTGATGGATCGGCGAACCGAGTCGTCATCGTCGACGACAGCCACGACCGAGTCGAGATTGACCATATGATGGCGCGAACGCGCAGTCGCCCCGAAAGTATCCTTTTTCCGCTCCAGCTTAGTGGCGGACAGAGAATCGCGATATAGGGCTTTGGTCCACTGGCACATTCGACCCGGGCGTCCTTCGGGCAGGATCAAAACTGGCGATCGGCTAACGCACCGATTTTTCGTTTAGCGATGTACGTCCCCTCGTTTTCTGGCGGGAACTACTCGTCGTCGGCTGCGTGCACGCCGGCTTTTTCGGCGAGCCGAACAAGTTCGACGATCGACCTCGCCTTCATTTTCTCCATGACGCGCGCCCGATGGATCTTGATGGTCTTTTCCGCCGCGCCGAGGTCGCTTGCGACCTGCTTGTTAAGGCGGCCCGTCAGCACGAGCGCCATGACTTCACGCTCGCGGCGCGTGAGATGGTTGAGCCGCTCCTCGATCTCGGCCCTCTGACTTCTCTTGGCAAAATCGAGGCATGCACGTTCAAACGCGCGCTCGACCGCCGCAAGCACTTTCGATCCGCACACCGGCTTGGTCAAAAAGTCGAGCGCGCCCGCTTTCATCGCATCGGCGCATGAACCGACGTCGCCATGACCGGTGAGAAATACGATTGGAAGAATCTGGTTGAGCTTGCGCTGCAATTCGAGTCCCGACAGGCCGGGCATCTGCAGATCGAGAACGAGGCACGCGGGTGCGCTCGTCACGTCGGCATCCGCGAGAAACGACTGCGGCGTCTCGAAGCATTCCACGCGATAGCCCGAGGCGCGCAGCAGTCTTGCGAGCGCGCCGCGCACTCTTTCGTCGTCATCGACGATAAAGACACGGCGAATCGTCTGACTCACGGCGATCGCGGGCCGCTGTCCTGTCTCGGGCCGGGGGATCGGGGCAGCGTTACATGAAACGACGCTCCCGGTCCTTCGTTGCTCTGCGCCCATAGTCGTCCTCCGTGACCGGAAATGATCGTGCGGCTAATGGAAAGGCCGAGGCCAAGGCCTTGCGGTTTCGTCGTGTAGAAGGCTCTGAAGATCTTGTGCATCTTGTCGATCGTCAGACCTTGCCCCCAGTCTTTTACGGTGATCCGAACACCGCCATCCGGCTCTTCGCCGACGAACGTCTCGACCAGACGCTCGGCAGGATCGCGGTCCCTCACCGCATCGAAGGCGTTCAGCAAAAGGTTGAGCACCACCTGCTGAAGCTGAACCTTGTCGCCGCAAACCATCGCCAGATTTTCCGCGACCGAGAACCTGAGACGGATGCCCCGAGCCGTCGCGTCGCTACGCACCAGCAGGGCGATATCGCAAACGAGCGCGCCGATATCGAGCGGCCGCAGTTCGACCTCGCCCTTGCGCGCCAGCGTGTGAATCTTGCGTATGACATCGCTCGCGCGACAGCCGTCCGTGACGATATCTTCGAGTGCGTCGTGAAGTTCGGCAGCGTTAGCCGTCTCGGACTCCAGGAATTGTTGCGCGGCCTGCGCGTTGAAAAGAATCGCGGTAAGCGGCTGCTTCAACTCATGCGCCAGCGATCCCGCGAGTTCGCCCAACGATGAAACGCGCGCCAGATGTTCGAGGTCCTCGCGGCTCCGCTGGATCTCCGTGCACGCGCTGCGATCCAGAATGGCAACGACCAGCAACGCATGATTGCGCCGCCCGTGTCTCGACGTATTGACCTCGGCGGGAAAATTCGCGCCATCGCGCCGTCGCGCCACCAGCACTTGCGTTCCTTCAACGTCGGCGATTTTGTTTTCGGTGTCATGCCGAGCGGAAGACGACGGGTCCTCGCACGCTGCATCGATCGGAAACAGCGTCTCGGCGGGCGCATCGATCAATTCGTCTCCGATGTAGCCGAACAGTTCGCTCGTCCGGGCGTTGGCGAAGACGATCCGGTTCCGCTGATCGATCGCGACGATCGGCAGCGGCATCAACTCGAGCATCTGTTCAAGCGGAACACTCGCATCGAGCACGCTTGCGCTGCGGCCGCCATTCGATACCCAAGCGGACCGCGCACGCGCATAGTCCCTTAGGCGCTGTATTGGCCCGGCGATGCGCGGCGGATCGGGTTGGGCGTCCTTCTTTGACCCGCCATCATCGCGGCAATCGAAACGAAGCGGCGTAACGCTCCGTTTGTCTAAGTGGAGATCGCCTTTGGCTCGGATCGCGCGGTCGCTGGCAAGCGAAGCGTCCGTACCCGGAAGACCCACTC
Organism: Caballeronia sp. SL1002; assembly: GCF_057814995.1. Taxonomy (NCBI): domain Bacteria; kingdom Pseudomonadati; phylum Pseudomonadota; class Betaproteobacteria; order Burkholderiales; family Burkholderiaceae; genus Caballeronia; species Caballeronia sp. SL1002. The sequence goes on from NZ_JBYMUW010000005.1 coordinate 1,138,702, forward strand.
TAAAGAAGCAACGCTCGCGCACGTACCGGACTATTGAATTTTCAAATACGTCGATTGCCAGATTTCTACCGTGCATGATCAGGTTGATCATCGGTATCTCCGTACCAATTTGGCGGGATCGGTGCTGTCTCGTTGGACCTTCCCGGCGGCACCGCTGGACAAAGTATAGGACGTCGAGAAAGAGTTACCGGACAATTAGCGCGGTGTCCCGACAGTGCCTAAGCACGCGCCCGGGTTGCTGGCTTGCCGAATGTAGCCAGCGATTAGCGAAGACACAATTAACCTGGAGCGCGCCGTCAGAACGTGTCGGGAACATAGCGAAACGGATGGTCGGACTCGCGATAATCCTTCGCCTTTTGACGCGGCGGCAACGAGATCTTTTCGCGAGGCACCGTCTCGTACGGAATCGAACCGAGCAGATGTTCGATTATATTGAGCCGCGCTTTTTTCTTGTTGTCCGATAGCGCCACGAACCAGGGCGAGATGTCCGTGTCGGTCATCTCGAACATCTCATCGCGGGCACGCGAATAGTCGTACCACCGCCGATACGACTCCAGATCCATCGGCGACAATTTCCAGATTTTCCGCTCGTCGGTGATGCGGGCTTCGAGTCTTCGCGTCTGTTCATCCGGACTGACCTCAAGCCAGTATTTCAGCAAGATGATCCCGGAGCCGATAATGGTCCGCTCGACCAGCGGCACGCCTCTCAGAAACGAACGCGCCTGTTCGTCGGTGCAGAACTTCATCACCCGCTCCACGCCCGCACGGTTGTACCAGCTTCGGTCGAAGAGAACGATTTCGCCCGCTGCGGGTAGATGCGGCAGATAGCGCTGCACATACATCTGGCTTTTTTCCCGATCGGTCGGAGCGGGCAGCGCGACGACCCGGAATACTCGCGGACTCACGCGCTCCGTTATCGCCTTGATCGTGCCGCCCTTGCCCGCGCCATCCCGGCCCTCGAAGATCACGCATATCTTGGCGCCGCTGTGCACCACCCATTGCTGCAACCTGACGAGTTCGACGTGAAGCCGGCGAAGTTCCGCGCAATACGTCTTGTTGTCGAGCTTCCCCGAACGGGCTGCGCCGGCTGCTTTTGCGTCTGCTTTTGCGTCTGCTTTTGCGTCCTTAAGTATCTTCGACATTGTTAGTCTCCTCGCGTCACATGGCGACATCGAACACGATGAAAATGTCATGCCCGGCGCTGCCCCGGCTACAGGACCTTATGCGCCTGTGGGGCGGCCGTTCCGCGCGGCGAAAGCGGGTACGCACAGCATACGTTTGTCCATTCAGCGACGATATTGGACCAAGGGCGTAAGGGTTCGCTTCGTCGGTCGTGAAGGGACACAGGAGCGGCGGTTCGCCGTGCTTACCCGCCGTATAGGACCAAAGTCTGATTGAATCGCGCTCGGCCGCACGACACCATGAATTCCCGGCCAATGGGTGCGGCGAGCCCGCCGTGCGATCGCATGAACAACGGTCTGTGAACCGGTTTTCATACCGGCGCGGCAATCCGCGCTCACCAGGGGGTTAAACGTGAAACGTCGGATCGTCATGCTGACGTTGGCTAGCGCGTTAGCGTCGCCAGCCGTCGTGTTCGGCGCAGGCAAGGCAGAAAAGCAAGCTGAAGTGCGCAAGGCGGCAAAAAGCGCGCTAGCGGCCCTCTACAAGGCGCAACCAGGCGCACGCAAAGTCGTGGAGTCCGCGGCAGGTCACGCGGCCTTCAGCAACTTCGGCATGAAGATCCTGCTTGCCGGCGGCGGCTCGGGTGAAGGGATCGCGGTCAACAACAAGTCCAAAGCGATGACGTACATGAAGATGGCCGAAGTACAGGCCGGCCTCGGCATGGGCATCAAAAAATACCAGCTCGTCTGGGTCTTCGAGAACGAAGGCGCGTTAAACAAATTCGTCTCGTCCGGATGGACGCTCGGCGGACAGGCGACCGCCGCAGCCAAGGCCGGCAGCTCGGGAAGCGCGTATCAGGGCGCGGTCGCCGTGGGGCCGGGCGTCTGGCTTTATCAAATAACGGACAAAGGCCTCGCGCTCGAACTCACCGCAAAAGGAACGAAGTACTATAAAGACGAAGATCTGAACGGAGCTTGAACACATCGTGACGAATCGCATCGTGAACCGACTGCTCCTGGCAGTTGTCGTCGCGTGCGTTCTGTCCGCGTGCGCAACGAACCCGGATTCCTCAGTAGAAATCGCCTACCGAGAGCGCGCGATGACGCGCGCCGAAGGCGGCGTGAAAGTGTCGGCGGCGGTGCTTTCGGCGGATGAGAGCGAAGCCGAATACGGTGTGCCGCTCGCGAAGAAACGGATCCAGCCGGTATGGATTCAAATCGAGAACAACGACACGCGCCGCTATTTCCTGCTGTCGCCGGGGCTGGACCCCAACTTCTTTCCCGCTTCGGAAGCCGCCGAGGCGTTCGCTCACGGCGTGGCGCCCGATGAACAGGAAAAACTGGAAAGGCGCTTTCGTCAGCTAGCGTTCCACAATCCCGTGCTGCCCGGTCAGACCGTATCGGGGTTTGTGCTCACGAATCTCAGCGAGGGCGTGAAGCTCGTTCAGATCGACTTGATTGCGAGCGGTCTGGCGCAGACCTTCTCGCTCCTCATCGTCGTGCCGGGCTTCTATGCCGATTACTACGTGAGCGAAATTTTCCGGCATCCCATCTATCCGCCAGAAAAGATGGTCGACTACACGGACGACGATGCATTTCGCGCCGCCATAGAAGCGCTCCCATGCTGCGCCACGAACGGCGACGGTTCGAAGAACGGCGATCCGCTCAATCTGGTTATCGTCGGTAATCTGGACGACGCATTCCCGGCGCTCGTGCGCCGTGGATGGAGCCCGACCGAGCAGCGGTGGTCGGGCGCGATCATGAAGACCGTGACCTCCGCGCTCTCCGGCGAGCGTTACGTGAATGCGCCGGTAAGCGACCTGTACCTGTTCGGACGCGCGCAAGACCTCGCATTGCAGAAAGCGCGCGACACCATCCACCAGCGCAATCATCTTCGGCTCTGGCTGAGTCCCATGCGTTACCACGGCAAGCCGGTATGGGTCGGGCAGATCAGCCGCGATATCGGCGTGCGCGTAACGTTTCACACATCGACATTCACGACGCACAAGATCGACCCCGACGTCGACGAAGCGCGAACAGCGCTGACGGAGGACATGGCCTACTCGCAGAACCTCGCGAAAATCGGGCTTGTTAAGGGCGTCGGCGCAACGTTGAGAAGCGCGCCTCGTGAAAACCTCACGACCGATCCGTACTACACCGATGGATATCGCCAGTTACTCATTTTCGATGTCCACCCTTCGTCGTTGTCGGAGATCGACTTCTTCCCTTCCGAGCCGGGCGGCGATCGCAATAGCGTGCCGTTGGGAGCAAAACGATGAGCGGGCTGCCATCGTTACTAGGCGTTTTGCGACTGGCTGCGGCCAGCGCGCTTGTCGCGCTGGCTTTCGGCGGCTGCACGACGTGGACCGCCCCGGCTGGCATCGACGATGCGCCGCTTCGCGAGCGGTCCGTCAGCGCGACCCGGCAAGGTGTGCGGGTCAGCGCGACCGTTTTGGGATCCGACGACAGCAAGCGCATTTTCGGCGCCGATATCAACAAGAGCCATGTGCAGCCATTGTGGATCGAAGTTCAGAACCGGACCGCGCAAGCACTTTGGCTGCTTCAATCGGGAACCGATCCGGATTATTTTTCTCCGCTAGAAATAGCATGGCCGCTGCACGGATTGCTCGGGACATCGGCGAACGCTCGCATCGATCAATACTTCCACGCGCGAGCGTTCCAGAATCCGATTCCGCCGGGCGAGACACGCTCCGGGATTCTGTTCACGAATCCCGACCGCGATCCCAAACTCGTGAATGTCGATCTTTTCGGGAGCAGGACGCTTATTCCGTTCACGCTGTTCGTGCCTGTGCCGGACGACATCCCGGACGCGCGTCTCGCGCTAACGCTGTTCCCGTATCCCGAATCCGCGGTCACGGTCTGCCATGACCTGGCTTCGCTGCGGACAGCACTCGAGCAATTGCCGTGTTGCGCCCGCGACGCGCATGCAACGACCGACGCCGATCCGCTGAACGTCGTCGTCATTGGCGAGCTTGGCGATATCGGGGCGGCGATGGTGCGCCGGAGTTTCCACCGCGATGTGTATGCGAGCGATCTCGCACAGCGGGTCTTCGGGCGGAAACCGGACGTCGTCCTGCGCAAGGAAGCGCAGGCAGGCGCGCCCGCGACATCGATACGCGGCTGGCTCGCGCCGATCCGCTATAAAGCGGAAAGCGTCTACGTGGCACAGGTTTCGCGGCCAGTCGGCGGCCGGCTGAGCCATGAAGGCGCGGCGGACCGCGCGTTGCATGAAGACGTCGACGAAGCGCGGAATTACTTCGTGCAGGACATGATGTACGCGGGCGGTCTTGAGAAGCTGGGTTTCGTGAACGGTGTCGGTGCAGCGCCGCAAACACGCCCGCGGGCCGCGCTCGACGGCGCGCGCTACTTCACCGACGGTCTGCGCGCCGTGTTGTTCTTCGCCACGCGTCCACTCAATTTTTCGAACGTCGAATTTCTCGACTGGGTGCCTTACCTCGAAGGGCGTGAGCATGCCGCGAGCAAAGAGAACGGCGATGCAAACAAATAAGCCTTCGACACGCGCCGCGCGAGCGATGGATCGCCTGACGGGCGTTCTGCTCGCGGCTTGTCTCGCCCTTGCCGCATGCGCCGAAAAACCGCTCGTTCCCTACTCGGCCGATACGCCGCCGCTCGCGCTCATACCGGCCTCGCAGGCGGGGGTTCTGGACAAACGGGCGCGCTTTCGCGAGATCTACTGCGCGGTGCTGCAAGCGCACGGCGCGAGCCAGCCCGATTACCGGCAGTGCGAAGACGCGTTGACCCGTGTCGGCGCGGAGCCTGCGGGCACCAACATGCCGGTCGATCTCGGGCAGGCCGGGCGGCCTCTCGTTGCGGTCGTGGTGCCGGGCGTCGGGTATGACTGCTTCAAGGCGTGGCTCGACTCGCCGGGCACCGTGACCCGGCACGTCCGGCAATACGGCTACGATGCGGTCATGCTCGATGTCAGCGGACTGTCGAGCACCGAGCACAACGCGCGACAGATTCGCGATGCCATCATGGCCCTGCCACCCACCGATGGCGCGCCGCGGCTCGTGTTGATCGGCTATTCGAAAGGCGCGCCCGACATCCTTCAGGCAGTGGTGGCGTATCCCGAGATTCGAAGCCGGATCGCGGCGGTGGTGAGCGCGGCCGGTGCGGTCGGCGGCTCGCCGCTCGCCAACGACGCGACGCAATATCAGGCCGACCTGCTGAGGCATTTTCCCGGCGCCACCTGCACGTCCGGCGACGGCGGCGCCGTGGAAAGCCTGCGGCCGGCAAGCCGCAGGACGTGGCTCGCACAGAACCCGCTGCCCGCCGGATTGCGCTATTACTCGCTCGTGACCTTCCCCGATCCCGCGCGCATTTCGTCGATACTCAAGTCGAGTTACGACAAACTCTCGCGTGTCGATTCGCGCAACGACAGCCAGATGATTTTCTACGATCAGGTCATTCCCGGAAGCACGCTCATGGCCTACGTCAATGCCGACCATTGGGCGCTCGCGGTGCCGATCGCCCGGACCCATGCGACGATCGGCTCGTTGATCGTCACGCAGAACGCCTATCCGCGCGAAGCGTTGACGGAGGCGCTTCTGCGCTTCGTGGAGGAAGATCTGGCGACGCCCGCGAAGTGAGATATCGGCGGCCGTGTCGCGCTTAACTCTCGCGGAGTTCGTTTGAAAGCGGCGCGCCCGATTCGAACTCCGTGACGCTTTGGAGCGTCGTTTCGCAGATGGTGCCGACCGCCTCGCGCGTGAGAAAAGCCTGGTGTCCCGTCACGATCACGTTCGGAAACGTGATGAGACGCTGGAGGACATCGTCGGCGATGATGGTGCCCGACAGGTCGCGGAAGAACACGCCCGCTTCCTGCTCGTACACGTCGATGGCAAGACCGCCCAGTTGCCCGCTCGTCAGCGCGGCGAGGACCGCCTCGGTGTCGATCAGCGCGCCGCGGCTCGTGTTGACCAGGATCGCGCCGGGCTTGGCCCGCGAGAGCGCGTGGGCGTCGATGATGTGATAGGTATCGGGCGTGAGCGGACAGTGCAGCGAGATGATGTCGGCGCTTTCCGCGATTTCGCCCGGCAATGCGTAACGCGCGCCCAGCGCCTCGAATTCCGGCGACGGAAACTTGTCGTAGCCGATCACCTTGCAGCCGAATCCCAGCATGATCTTGCCGAAGACTCGTCCGATCTTCCCCGTTCCGATCACGGCGACCGTCTTGCCGTTAAGATCGAAACCCATCAGGCCGTCGAGCGCAAAATTGAAATCGCGCGTGCGATTGTAGGCTCGGTGGATTTTGCGATTGATCGCCAGGACGAGCGTGACGGCGTGCTCGGCCACCGAGTTCGGTGAGTAGTCCACCACGCGCACGACTTTCATCCCGAGGTCCGACGCCGCTTTCACATCGACGTTGTTGAACCCGGTGCAACGCAGCGCGACGAGTTTCGTGCCGCCGCGCGCAAGCGCTTCGAGCACGGTGGAATCCGCTAGATCGTTCACGAAGATGCACACGGCGCCGTGCCCGGCTGCCAGCCCGACGCTCTCGGTGTCGAGAGGAACCTCGTAGTACTGGAGCCGATGGCGATGCGCTGCATTCGCGGCGTTGAGATACTCGCGGTCGTAGGGCTTCGCGCTGAAGACGGCTATGTCCATCGTAGGCCTCCGTTGCCGACCGGGATCGACCGGCCATGAGCGTTTATCGTGCGGTCATTGGCTCGCTGACAAGCAATTGTCCGATGCACTGTTTCGATATGGACGCGCCGGTGCGCTTTCTCGATGTGCTCGCAGCCGCCTTGGGTACTCTGCAATGATATGTGGCGCAATGAAGTATGCAAGCTCGCGGGCGTTCGCTTGCGTTTGCTTGCGTTTGCTTGCGTTCGCTTTAGGCGCGACTCGCCGGCCGGTCCGCCTTAGCCGAGCGCTTCCATGCTTGGGCGTCGGCACTACGGGCCGGGATTTGGGAGTGGCCGAAAAGCCTTGTGGCGGAAGGCAGCAGGAGTCGAACCTACCAGGGAGCGTCTGACGCCCCCTACTGGATTTGAAGTCCAGCCGCACCACCGGATACGGATGCCTTCCCGAGAAAAACCAGATAAACCAGAAAAACCAGCCAGCACGAATCGAAATCAGCTCAATTCCTGCCAGCGGCTGTCCGCGCGCAGCACATGGCGGTCGCGGTGAAAGCGAGTATACCCAACCCGGTCGAAGAATTCTAAGACCTGGATCGCGCGCTTGCGGCCGAGCGCGGTTGCATCGCGGAAAGCGGCGGCGTTGAGCGCGCCGTCCTGCTTTTGCGCCTCCGACGCCGCGAGCTCCGCAAGCTCCCGCACCGCATCGCGATGATAAAAAAGATCGCGCACCACCTGAAACACGTCGCCCTGTCGCGAAAGCTTGCGCAGCAACTGCCGCACGCGATCCTCGGGCACACCGTGCGCCGCAGCCAGATCGCGCACCCAAGGCGGATCGAAGCGGCCAGCGCGTAACGCAGGCAACAGCGCGGCGGCGAGCGCTTCTTCGGCGGCATCGAGCGTCACGGCGTGCGACGGCAGATGCAGCCACGGACCGCTGCGCAAAATCGCGCCGTCCCCAATGGCTGCATCGACGAGCGCGCGCCACAGCGCATCCGGCGCGAGCGGTGCGGCAATCCGACGCAGCCGCGCGGTATCGGGCCCTTGTTCGTCGGGCGAGCGCTCGTGAAAAGTCTGCAAGGCGCGCAGCAAGGTTTCGCTCAATTTGCGCCACGGCTCAGCGGCGATCAGCAGCGCGTCGTCGGAAAGCGGCACCGCGCGGCTGTCGTCCGGCAGCGCGAGCGCCGCCGCCGGCATGCCGGTGAGCCGCTCCAGCAGCGAACGCGGCAAGCCGTTGGGCGCGCGGGCAAGCAAGCCGTCGATACGCCCGCTCGCCAGCATCTCGCTCAGCGCATCCAGCCACGCGCGCCGCTCGGGCGTGCGGCGTTTGCGCGGCGGACCGAACGGATCGAGCACACGCCCGCCGCCCACCGTGCGGTTCGCCTGCGCGTTTCGGACGATAAACCGGTCGCCCGGCAGCGCGCACACGGGTTTGTCGAAGACGAGTTGTGCGCGCGCCGTTTCGCCCGCCGCGAGCCGGTCGCCTTCGAGCAGCGCGACGTGCGCGACCTGATGCGTCGTGCCGAGATGCACGTGCAACGGCGACCAGTGCTGCAATTCGAGCGCGGCATCGGGCAGCAGCGTGAGTTCGGTATCGATACGCTCGGACGTTTGCGCGAGACGCGGATCGACAATCCAGTCGCCGCGCGAGATCGCATCGCGTTCGATACCCGCCAGATTCAGCGCGCACCGCTCGCCCGCGCGCCCGCTCCCGGCCGGCCGGTTCTGCGCGTGGATGCTGCGCACGCGCAACGGTTGGCCGCCCGGCGCGAGCAGCATCGTGTCGCCGACATTCACGCGGCCCGCGAACACCGTGCCCGTCACGATCGTGCCCTGCCCGCTCAGCGTGAAAACGCGATCGATGGCGAGCCGGAACAAGCCGTCGTCGCGACGCATGCGCCACGCCGATGCCGCCGCGCGCAAATGTGCGTTCAGCGCCGCGACGCCGGGATCGTCCTCGCGCGTGGCGTCGGTGTCGAAGATCGGCGCGTCGTGGAGCGGTCCGACCGCAAGCCAGCCGGCGATTTCGGCCCGCACTTCGGCGACGCGCGCGGCGTCGACGCGATCCGTCTTGGTCAGCGCGACCGCGCCCGTGGTGACGCCGAGAAGGCCGAGTATGGCGAGATGCTCGCGCGTTTGCGGCATCACGCCGTCGTCGGCGGCGATCACGAGCAGCGCAAAGTCGATCCCGCACGCGCCCGCCGCCATCGTGTGGACGAGTTTTTCGTGGCCCGGCACGTCGATCAGCCCGAGCACGTCGCCGTTTTCGAGCGGCACGTACGCGTAGCCGAGTTCGATCGAAATGCCACGGGCTTTTTCTTCCTTCAGGCGGTCGGTATCGACGCCCGACAGCGCGCGAACCAGCGTGGTCTTGCCATGGTCGATATGCCCGGCCGTCCCGACGATCATCCGCGCTCCGCTTGAAGTTGCGCGATCAGCACGGCTTCGTCGGCGGCTTCGAGGCAGCGCAGATCGAGCCGCAGCGCGTCATCGGCGATCCGGCCGATCACCGGACGCGGCAGGTCCCGCAAACGCTTTTCGAGCCGGTTGATGAGCCGCCCGCCCCGCTTGCCGCTCGCCGTCCGCACGACGAGCCCGTAGCTCGGCAGGACATCCGCCGGCAACGCGCCGCTGCCGATCTGGCTCAGCATCGGCTCGGTCGTGACCGCATAGTCGTCGCCGATGAACGTCTGCAAGGCGGGCCGCACGCGCTCGGCGGCGATGCGCATGTCGTCGGCGGGACGCGTCAGCAGACGCAGCGTGGTCAGCCGGTCGCGCAGGAATTCCGGCGCGCGATAAAGCCGCAACACAGGTTCGAGCGCGGCCAGCGTGAGCTTGCCGACGCGCAGCGCGCGCTTGAGCGGATGCTTCTTGATTTTCGCGATCAGATCCGCGCGCCCGACGATCAACCCGGCCTGCGGCCCGCCCAGCAGCTTGTCGCCGCTGAACGTGACGAGATCCCCGCCCGCTTCGACCGTTTCGCGCACCGTCGACTCGCGCGGCAGGCCCCACTGCGTCAGATCGACGAGCGTGCCGCTGCCCAGATCGACCGCTACCGGCAAACCGCGCGAGCGCGCAAGCGGCGCGAGTTCTTCGAGCGTGACTTCTTTGGTGAAGCCGGTGATCGCGTAGTTGCTGCAATGCACTTTCATCAGCATCGCGGTGCGCGCGCCGATGGCTTCTTCGTAGTCTTTCAGATGCGTTCGGTTCGTGGTGCCAACCTCGCGCAGCTTCGCGCCCGCGCGGCTCATGATGTCCGGAATGCGGAACGCGCCGCCGATCTCGACCAGTTCGCCGCGCGACACGATCACCTCGCGGCGCGGGGCCAGCGCCGCGAGCGTCAGCAGCACGGCGGCCGCGTTGTTATTGACGACCGTCGCCGCTTCCGCGCCCGTCAATTCGCAGATCAGCTCGTCGATCGGGTCGTCTCGATCACCCCGGCTTCCGGTGGCGAGATTGAATTCCAGGTTGGCCGGGCGCGTAAGCGCTTCGATGACCGCCTGCACCGCTTCGTCCGGCAAGAGCGCGCGGCCGAGGTTGGTATGCAGCACGGTGCCGGTCAGGTTGAACACGCTCCGGACCTTGCTCTGCGACCGTTCGCGCAACGCAACGCCGACCGATGCGGAAAGCCGCGTTTCATCGAGTGCTTCGACGAGCGCGCCGCCGCTTTGCACGCCCGCGCGCCACGCGTCGAGTTCGCGGCGCAACGCGGCCAGCGTCTGCGTGCGCCCGAACTCGGTCACGAGCGGCTGAAACGCCGCCGAAGTCATCACGCGTTCCACCGAAGGCACGCGCGCCATCAGCGCCTTCAACTCACTGCCCGTCACGTCGCTCACGCCGCGCTCTCCTTGAAACCTGTCCGCACATTGCGCTCACTGCTGGCCGGACTGATCCGGCCAGAGCCACGGATGCGGCGACGCACGCCGATAGCCTTCCTCGCCCATCAGCAGATCGAGCGTCAGGCTCGCGAGGTCGTCGGCGAACGGCTCGAAATCGTAGGCCTTCGACTGATAACCGATCTTGCGATACGTCCGGCACTCGTCGCACGACTCGGCCTTCAGCGGCGCCTTGTTCGCTTCGGCGTCGCGCGCTTCCTGGCTTTCGTCGGCGTTGGCGTCGCCGATCGCGTGATACGCGATGCCCTTCGTGGAATCGCAATTCGTGCATTTCGCGCGGACCATGTGCCACTCGCTCGCGCACAGACCGCATTGCAGATAACGATAGCCGTCGTACACGCCGCCCACGCGCACGAGACTTCCGACCGGATGCGAGCCGCACACCGGGCAGAGTCCGGGTGTATCGATATACGCAACCTCGCGCTTGTCGATCTTGCTCGCCAGATCGGTCCACACCACTTGCAGCGCCGCCACGATGAACGGCGCGCTGGCGGTATCGACTTCCGCGAAACGTTGCGCGAAGATCGCGTCGGCCTGCGCGTCGAGTTGCTCCGCGTCGAGCGCGCGCAACTTGGCAATGAGCTCCGCGAGCGGCGGGGTCAGCGACCCGGCCGCTTCGATGGCGTCCAGGAGACGCAGCAACACGTCGCGCCACGCGGCGTCGCGCGCGCCGGAAAGCGCGGGAATGAGCGGCATCGAATGCTGTTGCGCACTCGCGATGAGTTCCGCGCTCGGCGGCGTCGCTGCGAAATTCGACAGCGTTGTCTGCTGTGCGTCGGCTAGCGCCGCCATCAGGCGCAGATAACCGCCGATAGGATTATTGTCCGCGAGTTCGCGCAGACGCGACGCGCGCGCCGCGAACACGGTGCCGCGCTCGGGCATGCGAAGTCGGGGAATTGCGGTGTGATCGATCGATTCGATCTCACCGGCTTCGAGAATACGTTGGACCACGTGTCCACCTCTGAAACGAAAGAGCCGCCGCCTCATCAGAAGGCGGCGGCCCGGCTTTGAAGCCTTGAACGGAATGTCCGGCGCGTGCGCCGGAGCACGCCTTATTTGCCGATGCTCATTTGCCGATGCTCATTTGCCGATGCTCATTTGCCGATGATTTCCTTGAACCAGCGCGGATGATGCTTGCGCGCCCAGCCGTAGGTCACGGTGCCGCGCGTCATCGCGCCGATCGAGCCTTTCACCCAGAGCGCCGCATAAATATGCACGACGATCCCGACCATCAGCACGAACGCCGTGAACGCATGAACGACCGCCGCCAGACGAATGATCTCGATTGGAAAATAGAACGAGAAATACTTCCGCCAGATCACGATTCCGCTTGCCAGCAAGAGGATCAAACAGGCGACCATCGTAAAGAATAGCAGCTTCTGTCCGGCGTTGTACTTGCCGATCTCGGGCAGCTTGTCTTCGCGATTGGCAAGCACATCGTCGATCTGTTTCATCCACTGGATGTCGCTCTTATCCAGATAATTGTGGTGCCAGAAACGCAGCGCCAGAATCAGGAACGAGAGAAACATCACGCAGCCGATGAACGGATGCAGGATGCGTGTCCACTGCCCGCCGCCGAGCACGAAGTACAGGAACGACATCGCCGGATGAAACATGGCGAGCCCGGACAACGCGAGCAGCACGAAGCTGATCGCGGTGATCCAGTGGTTGCTACGCTCGTTCGGGGTGTAGCGCTCGATCAGCGCATTGCCCTTCACGTCGCGGCGCAGGCCGGCTTCGTTGCCGGCCTCGTTACCTTCGTTAGCGTGCTTCATCGGAACGCTCCTTCGCGCGACGCGCTTCACTGGCCTCGTGTTGGGCTTCGAGTTCCTCTTCCTCCGTCACCTCGTTCGGACCGACACGCGTGTAATGGAAGAAGCCCGCGACCGCCGCCACCGCGATACCGGCAAGCGCCAGCGGCTTGGCGAGACCCTTCCACAGCGCGACCATCGGACTGATACGCGGATTCTTGGGCAGGCCGTGATAGAGCGTCGGCTTGTCGGCGTGATGCAGAACGTACATGACGTGCGTGCCGCCGACACCCGCCGGATCGTACAGACCGGCGTTCTCGAAACCGCGTTCCTTCAGGTCTTCGATCCGGTCCGACGCCTGCTGCTTCATGTCCTCTTTCGTGCCGAACATAATGGCGCCGGTCGGGCAGGTCTTGACGCAGGCCGGTTCCTGTCCGACCGCGACGCGATCCGAGCAGAGCGTGCACTTGTACGCGCGATTGTCCTGCTTCGAGATGCGCGGCACGTTGAACGGGCAACCCGTCACGCAGTAGCCGCAGCCGATGCAGTTTTCCTCGTGAAAATCGACGATGCCGTTCGTGTACTGCACGATCGCGCCCGGCGACGGACATGCCTTCAGACAGCCCGGGTCCTCGCAATGCATGCAGCCGTCCTTGCGGATCAGCCACTCCAGGTCGCCTTCGGTGTTCTCGTATTCCGAGAAGCGCATGACCGTCCAAGAATGCTCGGACAGGTCGCGCGGATTGTCGTACACGCCGGTGGTGTGGCCGACCTCGTCGCGCAGGTCGTTCCACTCCATGCAGGCCGTCTGGCAAGCCTTGCAGCCGATGCACTTCGAGACGTCGATCAGCTTCGCGACGGTTCCCGTCACAGGTTCGCGAACCTGCGGCGGCGGCGTGGTGGTCGCCGAAACGCGTTTGATATCCAGTGATTGCAGTGCCATCTCTTATCCCCTATGCCTTCTCGACCTTGACCAGGAACGACTTGAATTCCGGTGTCTGCGAATTCCCGTCGCCCACGGAAGGCGTCAGCGTATTGACGAGATAGCCGGGCTGCGTGAGCCCCTTGAAACCCCAATGCAATGGAAGTCCCACCGTCTGAACCTTCTTCCCTTCGATCATCAGCGGTTTGATCCGCTTCGTGACCACCGCCACCGCGACGATATGTCCGCGATTGGACGACACTTTGATCCGGTCGCCCGCCACCACGCCCACTTCCTTCGCCAGATCTTCGCCGATCTCCACGAACTGCTGCGGCTGCACGATCGCGTTCAAGCGCGCGTGCTTGGTCCAGTAGTGGAAATGCTCGGTGAGACGATACGTGGTTGCCGTATGCGGGAAATTCTCGTGCGTGCCGAAAGCCGCCCGGTCGTCCGGGAACACGCGTGCCGCCGGATTGCTGATGGCCTGCTTGTTGTTCGGATGCATCGGGTTATAGCCGAGCGGATTCTCGAACGGCTCGTAATGCTCGGGGAACGGGCCTTCCGCCATGCTGTCGCGGGCGAAGAAACGCGCCACGCCTTCCGGATTCATGATGAACGGATTCATGCCGTTTTCCGGTGGCTCGTCCACCTTGAAGTCGGGAATATCCGCACCTGTCCATGCCTTTCCGTTCCACGCGATCAGCTTGCGGGTCGGATCGAATGGCTTCCCGGCGACATCGCACGATGCACGGTTGTACAGAATGCGGCGGTTCGCCGGCCACGCCCACGCCCAGTTCAGCGTCTGGCCGATTCCGGTCGGGTCCGAGTTGTCGCGGCGGCCCATCTGGTTGCCGGCCTGCGTCCACGATCCACAGAAAATCCAGCAGCCCGATGCCGTCGATCCATCGTCGCGAAGTTGCGCGAAGCTCGCCAGTTGCTCGCCCTTCTTCGCGAGCACCTTGGTTTTGTCGGTCGGATCGGTGACATCGGCGAGCGCACGGCCGTTGAACTCCATCGCGAGTTCTTCGGGCGTCGGGCTTTCCGGGTCCGCATACGGCCAGCTCATCTTGACGATCGGGTCCGGGTAGACGCCGCCCTTTTCCTTGTACGCCTGACGAATGCGCAGCCAGAGCCCCGACATGATTTCGAGGTCGCTCTTCGCTTCCCCAGGCGGCTGCGCGCCTTGCCAGTGCCATTGCAGTACGCGGCTCGAACTCACGAGCGAGCCGCGCTCTTCCGCGAAACACGTGGTGGGCAGGCGGAACACTTCGGTCTGGATCTTCGAGGGATCGACGTCGTTGAACTCGCCGTGGTTCTTCCAGAACTCCGACGTTTCGGTCGCAAGCGGATCCATGATGACGAGCCACTTCAGCTTCGACAGCCCGAGGCCGATCTTCGACTTGTTCGGCGCGGCCGCGAGCGGGTTGAAACCCTGCGCGATGTAGCCGTTCATCTTGCCCTGCGCCATCAGCTCGAACACCTGGAGCATGTCGTAGGACTTGTCGAGTTTCGGCAGGAAATCAAAGCCGAAGTTGTTCTCGGCGGTGACGTTGTCGCCCCACCACGACTTCATGAAGCTCACATGGAACGCGCGATAGTTCTTCCAGTAGCTCAACTGGTTCGGCCGCAGCGGTTGCGTCGCGCGCTTCGTGATGTACGCCTCGTAGTCCTGCTCGGCCTGCATCGGCAATGTCATGTAGCCAGGCAGCAGGTTCGACATCAGCCCGAGGTCGGTGAGACCCTGGATGTTCGAGTGCCCGCGCAGCGCGTTCATGCCGCCGCCGGCGATACCGATATTGCCCAGCAGCAACTGCACCATCGCGCCGGTGCGGATGATCTGCGCGCCAACGGAATGGTGCGTCCAGCCGAGCGCGTACAGCACCGTGCCGGCGCGGCCGGGAACGGCGGTGGACGCGAGCATCTCGCACACCTTCAGGAATTTATCCTTCGGCGTGCCGCAGATTTTCTCGACCTGCTCGGGCGTATAGCGCGAGTAGTGCTGCTTCATCAGGTTGTAGACGCAGCGCGGATGCTGCAGCGTCGGGTCGACCTTGGCGAAACCGTCGTCGCCGCGTTCGTAATCCCACGACGATTTGTCGTAGCTGTGCTTCTCCGCGTTGTAGCCTGCATAAAGCCCGTCATTGAACGCGAAGTCTTCGCGGACGATGAACGAGAAGTCCGTGTAGTTACGCACGTACTCGTGCTGCACCTTGTCGTGGGTCAACAGATAGTTGATCACCCCGCCGAGGAACACGATGTCGGAGCCGGTCCGAATAGGCGCGTAATAGTCGGCCACGGAGGCCGTGCGCGTGAAACGCGGGTCCACGACGATCAGCCGCGCCTTGCGGTGCGCCTTCGCCTCGGTCACCCACTTGAATCCGCACGGGTGTGCTTCTGCGGCATTGCCGCCCATCACCAGAATAACGTCCGCGTTCTTGATGTCGACCCAATGGTTCGTCATCGCTCCACGGCCAAACGTCGGGGCAAGACCTGCCACCGTCGGGCCGTGTCAGACACGTGCTTGGTTATCGAATGCGAGCATGCCAAGACTACGGACAGTCTTGTGCGTCAAATAGCCGACTTCGTTGCTGCCCGCGGACGCCGCGAGCATGCCCGTGGTCAGCCAGCGGTTGACCTTCTTGCCGTCTTCCGTCGTCTCGACGAAATTGGCGTCGCGGTCTTCCTTCATCAGCTTGGCGATACGGTCGAGCGCGTCTTCCCACGAGATGCGCTTCCACTCGTCCGATCCGGCCGCGCGGTATTCCGGAAACTTCAGGCGGCTCGGGCTGTGGATGAAGTCGATCAGCGATGCACCCTTCGGGCACAACGTGCCGCGATTGACCGGATGATCGGGGTCGCCTTCGATATGGATGATGCTCGACTTCGCGTTCTTGGCGTTGTCGCCGAGACCGTACATCAGGATCCCGCAGCCTACCGAGCAGTAGGGGCAGGTATTGCGTGTTTCTGTAGTGCGCGACAGTTTGTACTGACGGACTTCAGCGAGCGCGGGGGCCGGCGAGAAGCCCATCAGGGCCAGACTCGATCCGGCGAGCGAACTCGCGGAGACCTTCAGGAACTGTCGCCGGGACATCTGCAACATGGGTCGCCTCGGCTGTAATGACATTGTGGGGTAACGCAATTATAAGGTTTTCGCCTGATTTTGCCCGGCGGCGGGCTTCTTCGGCGTACCGGTGGTTATCGGCGGCAAGGGGAGAATTCTTAAATATTTACATCATTCGTCACTTCCGGTGTGGGTCTGCCGTCAGTGGAACGGATCGTGCTCAATGACAGCAGGCTTTCATATCCCGCCCAATCACCAAGACGCAGAGGTCCGCGATGAGCACCCTTTCCACGCAAAAAATCCAGTCGGCAGTCAAGAAGGACGCCTCTTGGGTGGTCGGTGCGCTTAAGCAGTTCGGCCAGGACCGCTGCGCCGCGATGGCCGCGAGCATCGCCTTCTACTCGGCGTTTTCGCTCGCGCCAACGCTGGTCATGGTGATCGCGGTCGCCGGCTGGTTCTTCGGCGCGGAGGCCGCGCGCGGCCAGTTGTTCCATCAGGTCAACGGCATGCTCGGCGATCAGGCCGCGGCAAGCGTCCAGAGCATCGTGGAGAACGCGCACCGCAGCGGCGGCACGGGCATCGCGGCGATCATCTCGTTCGTTTTGCTCGCAGTCGGTGCATCGGCGACGTTTTCATCGCTGAATACGGCGTTGAATCTGGTCTGGCCGCTCACCGGCGATCAAAAATCCAGCGTCATGGCCATCGTCAGGGTCCGGCTGATCTCGTTCGGACTGGTGCTCGGCGTGGCGTTCCTGCTGATCGTCTCGCTCGTGCTCGACACGGCCATCCAGGCTGTCGGAACGTGGCTGTGGGGCAACTCGCCCTTCGTGGTGATCGGCGATCTGGTGCAACTGGGGGCCGGTCTGGTGATTCTCTCCGTGGCATTCGGCGCCTTGCTCAAATTTCTCCCCGACGCCACCGTGCAGTGGCGCGACGCGCTGGTCGGCGGGCTGGTCGCAGCCATTCTGTTTTCAGCGGGCAAGAAATTATTCGCGTTCTATCTGACGCACGCGGGCACGGCGAATTCGTTCGGCGCGGCCGGATCGCTTGCAGTGTTATTGATGTGGCTCTATTTCTCCGCCGCCGTTCTCCTGCTCGGCGCGGAATTTTCGGCGGCGCGCGCCCGGCTCCACGATCCGCGCGGCGCGTGGGGCGTGCAGAACGGCGGCAACGTGCCGCCGGGAAGCCGGGCGAAGATCGGCTCGATGCTCGCGTCGTCGACACTCGATTCCGTCGCGGCCAAAGCGCAGCGCACCGCCGATTCACCCGCGCTCTCCAAGCCGCGCGGGCCTTATGTGCCGCCGGGCGCGCGATCGTCGATCGGCGCGCGGGCCGAGCGCACGCAGCAATTGACCCAGAAGGCGCGCAAGAAGGTTTGGGCGCTGAACACGGCGCTTGCGCTGTCGGCGCGGGTCGCGCGGGCTGAGACGACGGCGACGCGGGCGACGGCGGTAGCGATGATCGGCGCGGGCCGCAAGGCATCGCAGGCCAACGAGATGGTGCACGAGCATCCGTGGCGCGCCGTGATGCTCGCGGCGGGCGCTGGACTCGCGCTCGCGCTGCTGCGCGGCCGCGATGCGCCTCGTGCCGCCAACGTTCAGCCCGCGAAGAACGAAACGGACGTCTGACCGGCGGCCACTCGGTCGGCAAAACAACACGCGCGGTGCCGATTGCATCTAAATTTGGAGGTAATCGGCAAGACAGGCATAGCTTTCGTTTCGCTTCACCAAGCATTTATGAGACGGCGCGGAACTTTTTTTGACCTGCTATGTCAGCCGGTTTGTTGCTATGAAACGACGCCAAACCCTTTACAGACGGGGCTTCATCGAAACTGTCTTTTTTTCGAGACACATTATTTTTTTCATTTCAGTAGTTCTGAGGCGCTGCGTTATTCTCTGCGCCGGCAACAACGATTTTAATCATTCGCGTGGAGAATTCGATGAAACGACTCGCACTGACGTCCCTCTCGCTGGCCTTGTTGGGCGCAGCTGGTGCAGCACAAGCACAATCCAGCGTGACCCTCTACGGCGTGATCGACGCCGGTTTCGGTTATGTCAGCAACGCTAACGCCGCTGGCGAACACCTCGTCGGCATGATCAACGGCAACCTGTCCGGCGACCGTTGGGGCCTGAAGGGTCAAGAAGACCTGGGCGGCGGTCTGAAGGCAATCTTCCAGTTGGAAAACGGCTTTGACGTCGGCACTGGCGCACTCGGCCAGGGCGGTCGCGAATTCGGCCGTCAGGCATTCGTCGGTTTGACCGGCGACGCTTGGGGTACGGTCACGGTCGGTCGTCAATACGACCCGCTGGTTGACATGGTCCAGGGCATCACGGGCGACAACTACTTCGGCTCGATCTTCGCGACGCCGGGCGACATCGACAACTACGACAACAGCCTCCGTGTTTCGAACGCTGTGAAGTACGTTTCGCCGAACTACGCTGGCTTCCAGTTCGAAGGCCTGTACGCGTTCAGCGGCCTGGCGGGCGCAACGGGTCAGGGTCAGACGTGGTCGGGTGCGGCAACGTACAACAACGGCCCGTTGGCTCTTGCTGCTGGTTACTTCTACGCGAACAACCCGACGAACGGCCGTCCGGTCGTGAACGCGACGACGGGCGATGTCGGCGGCTGGAACAGCACGACGTCGGACACGCTGTTCAACAGCCCGGTGAACCGCGGCTACCAATCGGCTCACGCGATCGGTATCGCTCGCGCGGCAGGTCAGTACGCATTCGGCCCGGTCACGGTCGGCGCGTCGTACAGCAACGCACAGTACAAGCATGACGGCAACACGTCGGTTGGCGGCGAGCACTTCAACGTCGGCACTGGCTTCGTGAACTTCCAGGCTACCCCGGCTCTGCTGGTTGGCGCTGGCTACACGTACATGAAGGCAGCAGGCGACACGTCGGCAACGTACCACCAAGCCAGCTTGGGCGCCGACTACTCGCTGTCGAAGCGCACGGACCTGTACGCACTTGCTGGTTACCAGCACGCAAGCGGCGACCAGCGTAACGCAGACGGTTCGGTGTCGAGCGCGCAAGCTTCGATCGGCTCGTACGGCTATGACAGCGGCAGCAGCCACCAGGAAATCGTGATCGTCGGTATCCGTCACAAGTTCTAAAGTCCGCTACGGCGCGCGGTTTAAAGCGCGCTGTTGCAGACGGGTGAAAAAAACCCGCCATCGGCTCAGCCGATGGCGGGTTTTTTATTTCGTACCGCTCAAATTCTGCGCTCAATGCTGCGTGCCGTTGCCCTCGTCGTTCTGCGCAAGCGTCTGCGCGGGCGCTTCGTCCGGTTCCGGGGCGATCGCGGCGGGCATGTCGCAGACATCGTTGCGCGGCACGGTCGGAACGAACTCGCGCTGACGCAGCGGGACATCGGCGGGATCGGTCCAGCCCGGGTTCGGAATCTCGCTGAAAATCTGACGCAGACGCTCGCCCCAGGTGCGATGGATCATCTGGTAGTACGCGTTGTCGTTGTCGATCGACGCGAAACGCGTGACGCGCAGCGAATCCTTCTCGTAGACGAGGAGGTCGAGCGGCAGTCCCACCGACAAATTCGAGCGCAGCGTCGAATCCATCGAGATCAGCGCGCACTTCGCGACTTCATCGAGCGGCGTGGCGGGTGTGATGACGCGATCGATGATCGGCTTGCCGTACTTCGATTCGCCGATCTGAAAATAAGGGCTCACGCGCGTCGATTCGACGAAGTTGCCCGCCGAATAGATCATGAACATGCGCGGCCCCTGCCCGCGGATCTGACCGCCGAGGATGAAGCTGCAGTTGAAGTCCACGCTGAATTCGGCGAGCGATTGCGCATCGCGGCGATGCACTTCACGCACCGCCTCGCCGACGATTCGCGCGGCTTCGGCCATGTTCGGGGCGTTGTAGAGCGAGGGCTTGTCGCTCTCGGCGGGTGCGGCCAGCAGTTGCATCACAGCCTGCGTCAGCGCGAGGTTGCCGGCGGCGAGCATCACGATGACGCGGTCGCCCGGCTCCTCGAAAACCGCCATCTTGCGCGCGGCGCTGACATGGTCCACACCGGCGTTGGTGCGCGTGTCGGACAGGAAAACCAGTCCTTCGTCCACACACATTCCCACGCAATAAGTCATTCTTCGATTCCAGAAAAAAAAGGCCAAGTCACCATTGTAGCGGCGCGGATCAGCGCGGATTTAAGTGCCGAATCGCGCGCGCCACATCTCACCCCTTCTTTTACGGCAATTTTTTGTCGCGGCTTGAGCAATGCGATGCGCATCCTCGGGCAAAAGACGCGTCATTGCTCGACTTGTGCGTTTACCGAAACTTCCACGCTCAGAATTTCTTCCTTTCCGCCCACTCGCGACCCGCGCACGGGCGCGGCCGCTTCGTAGTCGCGCCCAACTGCCAGCCGGCAGTATTTGCCGCTCGCGAACGCCGTGTGCGTGACATCCACCGATACCCAGCCGTGGTTTATCCAGACATCGACCCACGCGTGGCTCGCCGCGTGCGGGACGTCGCCCGGATCGACGTAGCCGCTCACGTAGCGCGCCGGAATACCGCGCGTGCGGCAGCAGGCGAGCAGCAAATGCGCGTGGTCCTGACAGACGCCATTGCCGAACGCGAGCGCCTCGGCGGCCGTGCTCGTCACCTCGGTCACGCCGGGCAGATAGTTCACGCGCGACTCGATATGCTCCGCCAGCGCGATCAGCGAGGCCGGCGAATCGAGCACCGGCACGCTGTGGGCGAGTTCGCGCACAGCGGGATCGGCTTCGGTCAGGGTCGTGGCGCACGTGTAGTGTTCGAGCGGAATGCGGCCGGCGTCGGCGTCCAGGCGGCCATCTGCAAGCTCAGTCGTTTCGATCTGGCCCGAGACGGACAGATGAATCGTGTCGTGCGGTTTTGTCAGCACCAGCGTGTGCAGCGTGTTGCCGTACGCGTCGCGCGTGACGTCGAGCTTGCCCGGCGTGGCGACATGCCAGCGCCGCACGAGTTGCGTCTCGCCGTTCGAGGGCGTGAGGCGCAGCTGCTGGATCGTGTACTGCACCGGCGACGCGTAGCGGTAAGTCGTGTCGTGGCGGATGGTCAGCAGCATGATGCGTCCTTGTCGGTTTTGCCACGGTTCTTGCCACGGTTTTGCCACGGTTCTTGCCACGGTTTTTGCCACAATCGGCGTCAGGAGGTCGGCAACATCAGATAGGTTTGCATGACGCGTCCGCCGAGTTCGTCGACGCGCTTCAGGAATTGCGTCAGATACGCGTGCACGCCGGTTTCGAGAATTTGCCGGATATCCGCGTACAGCACGTCCGCGCGCAGTTTCCCGGCGAACCGCTCGCACTCGTTCGACCCGCTCGTGCGCAGTTGCACCAGCGTCTCGCAGACGCCGTCCAGCGACGCGAGCAGCGAACGCGGCATCTGCGCGTTCAGAATCAGCAACTCGACGACGCGCGACGGCGTCACCACATCGCGATACACCTTGCGGTAGATTTCGAGCGCGGAAACCGAACTCAGGATCGAGGTCCAATAGTAGAAATCTTCGAGCTGGCGCGCGGCTTCGCGCGAATTCGGCTCCGCGTCGGCGAAACGAACGTCGAGAATGCGCGCCGTGTTGTCCGCGCGCTCCAGATACGTGCCGAGTTGCATGAAGTAGAACGCGTCGTCCTTGAGCGCCGTGCCGACCATCACGCCGCGGCACAGATTCGAGCGGTATTTGACCCATTCGAACAGCGTGTCCGGGCTGGATTCGAGTTCGCCCTTCGCCAGCCGCTCGTTGAAATCGAGCCAAGTGTAGTTGATCGTCTCCCAGCCTTCGGTCGTCAATGTGCCGCGCACGGCGCGCGCGTTTTCGCGGGTCGCCTGCAGGCACGCGATGATGCTCGACGAGTTGTCTGCGTCGGCGACCAGAAAATGCATCACGTCCTCATGCGATTCCGAGCCGGGATGCCGCTCGGCGAAACTCGCCTCCAGTTCCGAGATACGCAGGACAGAACGCTGCGCGCGGGCCGACTGCTCGGGCGTCTGCGGCAGCAGCAGGCCTTTCAGGTTGATGTCCAGCATGCGCGCGGTGTTTTCAGCGCGCTCCATGTAGCGGGCCATCCAGAACAGATGATCGGCGGTACGACTCAGCATGATGGCGTTCCGTTTCCGTTTGAAAGCGCGCGGGCGTCGCGTCCGGCGCGCCCGGGTTGCATGACCCGCGATCGACCCGCTAATCGACCATCCAGGTGTCCTTGGTGCCGCCGCCCTGCGACGAATTCACCACCAGCGAGCCTTCTTTCAGCGCGACGCGCGTGAGTCCGCCCGCCGCCATCGTGACTTCGCGGCCGGACAGCACGAACGGCCGCAAATCGATATGGCGCGGCGCGATGCCTGCTTCCACGAAAGTCGGACACGCGGACAGCGCGAGCGTCGGCTGGGCGATGTAGCCGTGCGGCCGCGCGATCAGCCGCTCGCGGAACGACTCGATTTCCTCATGCGTGGACGCCGGGCCGACCAGCATCCCGTAGCCGCCCGCGCCATGCACTTCCTTCACCACGAGTTCCGACAGATTCGCGAGCGTGTAGGCGAGGTCGTCGGCACGGCGGCACTGGAAGGTCGGCACGTTGTTCAGGATCGGCTTTTCGCCGAGATAAAACTCGATCATGTCCGGCACGAACGGATAGATCGATTTGTCGTCGGCGATACCGGTGCCCATCGCGTTCGCCAGCGCCACGCGGCCGGCGCGGTAGGAGGTGAGCAGACCCGGCACGCCGAGCGCCGAATCGGCACGAAACGCGAGCGGATCGAGAAAGTCGTCGTCGAGACGCCGGTAGATCACGTCCACGCGCTTCGGCCCCTGCGTCGTGCGCATGAACACGTAGTTTTCATCGACGAACAAATCCTTGCCCTCCACCAGTTCGACGCCCATCTGCTGCGCGAGGAACGAGTGCTCGAAGTACGCGGAGTTGTACATGCCGGGCGTGAGCACGACCACCACCGGGTCGTCCACGCCTTCCGGCGCGATCGAGCGCAGCGTTTCGAGCAGCAGATCGGGATAGTGCGCGACGGGCGCGACGCGGTTCTGCACGAACAGATCGGGGAAGAGCCGCATCATCATCTTGCGGTTTTCCAGCATGTACGAGACGCCCGACGGCACGCGCAGATTGTCTTCGAGCACGTAGAACTCGCCTTCGTCGCCGGCGCGCACGACATCCACGCCCGCGACGTGCGCGTAGACGTCGAGCGGCACGCGCACGCCCTGCATTTCCGGCCGGTATTGCGCGTTCGTGTAGACCTGTTCGGCGGGAATGCGGCCCGCGCGCACGATATCGTGGTCGTGATAAATGTCGTGGATGAACAGGTTGAGCGCCCGCACGCGCTGCCGCAGACCGGCTTCGAGCTTGCGCCATTCATCGCCGGGGATGATGCGCGGAATCATGTCGAAGGGAATCAGCCGCTCGGTGCCGGAAAGGTCGCCGTTCACGGCAAACGTAATGCCGACGCGGCGGAACAGGAGGTCGGCCTCGGCCCGTTTGCGCGCGATGGTTTCCTCGCTCTGCGCCGAGAGCCAGCGGGAAAAGCGTGCGTAATGCGGCCGCACGGATTCGGCGTGACGCATTTCATCGTAGATCTGCATCGTGTGCGTCCTTTTTGAGCGCGGCACGGTGCCGCTCGCGCAATGGCTGTTCGACGCGTTCGTTTTCGATCAGTCTTTACGATAAAGCAAAGGATGTGCCATTTTTCGTCATGCGGTAAGCAGCGCCAAACGAGGACGAGGCGCTCCTCAGCGCCTCAACGAAGTGCATCGTGCGAGCGCGAAGGCCGCGCGATGTCGCCGCCTGGAGATGTGCCGCGCCAGTTTGGTGCGCTGACCCATTCTGGCGACGACCTTTGCGCCGCAACGGGTCCGAATACCGTCTGATAGTACGCCCGCGCGGTGTATATCGGGAGCGCCGAATGGAAGCGCAAGGCGGCTTTGCATCGGATTCAGCGCGTCGATTTTCATGCCGCGCTGGTTCCCGCAGCAATGCACCGCGCCAGCGACACCGCGCCTGGCCGACAACCGGAGCCTCAAGCCAGCCCCCCATTCGCGCGCAGAATCTGCCCATTGACCCACCCCGCGTCCGCGCCAACCAGCATCGCAACCACGCGCGCGATATCGTCCGGTTGCCCGAGCCGTTGCAACGGCGGCATGTTGGCGAAGGTCTTGATCTGTTCCTCGGTCTTGCCGTCGAGAAAGAGCGAAGTCGCGACCGGACCCGGCGCCACTGCGTTCACCGTGATGCCGCGCCCGCGCAATTCCTTCGCGAAAACGTGCGTGAACGCTTCGACGGACGCTTTCGTCGCGTTGTAGATCGCGTAGCCCGGCATGTTCAGCGCGAGCGTCGTGCTGGAGAAATTGACGATCCGCCCGCCGTCGTTCATCCGCGTCGCCGCTTCGCGCAGCGTGTTGAAGGTACCGCGCACGTTGATGCCGAAGGTCTGATCGTAGAGTGCGTCGCTCGTGTCCGCGAGCGGCAGCGTCTTCAAAACGCCCGCGTTGTTCACGAGCACATCGACGCGGCCGAGTTGCGTTTCGGTTGCATCGAATAGCGCGCGCACGTCGTCGGCGTTCGCGACGTCGGCCTTCACCGCGATGGCCGCCGCGCCGCCCGCCTTGAGTTGCGCGACAAGCGCGTCCGCTTCCTTCGAACTCGACGCGTAGTTGACGACGACCGCGAATCCATCGGCGGCGAGCCGTTGCGCGATCGCCGCGCCGATTCCGCGCGACGCACCCGTGACGATGGCGACTTTGGCGTTGTTCATGTTTCATGTCCTCGAAAGTTAGCTGATGACATGAATCATCGATCATTCCAAACCGAAGATCATTACCCTAGAATCGCCATCATCGTTCCATTCACTTTAACAATCTCACCGGACGGCGCGTATGGACCGGTTTCAGGAAATGCAGGTATTCGTGCGAATCGCGGAACGGCGCAGTTTCACGCAAGCCGCCGACGACCTTCAAATGCCGCGCGCCACCGTCACGAATCTGCTCAAACGCATGGAGATAAGGCTCGGCGCGCGGCTGGTCGAGCGCACGACGCGCAGCGTCCGGCTCACGCACGACGGCGAGGCGTATTACCGCCGCTGCGTGCGGCTGATCGCGGATATGGAGGAAGCGGAGGGATCGTTTCGCCACGCCGCGCCGAAAGGACTGCTGCGCGTGAATCTGCAAGGCACGCTCGCGCGGCATTTCGTGGTGCCCGCGCTGCCGGATTTTCTGCGGCGGTTTCCGGAGATCGAAGTGCATATCGGCGAAGACGACCGGCTCGTCGATCTCGTGCGCGAAGGCGTCGATTGCGTGCTGCGAGCCGGCACGCTGCAGGATTCGTCGATGATCGGGCGGCGCGTCGCGCTGATGGAACAGGTGACGGTGGCGAGTCCCGCGTATCTCGCGGCGCATGGCGAGCCGCGCGATCTCGAAACGCTTAGCAAGCATCGCGCGGTGAACTACGTGTCGAGCGGCAGCGGGCGCGCGTTGCCGCTCGACTTCATGGTGGATGGCGTGGAAACCGCGCTATATCTCGGCGGCGACATCTCCGTGACCGGCGCGGAGTTGTACACGGGCGCGGCGGTCGCGGGCCTGGGAATCGTGCAGGTGCCGCGTTATCGCGTGCGTGAAGAAATCGCCGATGGCCGTCTGCAAGTCCTGTTGCCCGACTTTCCCCCGCCGCCGATGCCGGTTTCGGTGCTGTATCCGCAGAACCGGCAGTTGTCGTCGCGGGTGCGGGTGTTCGCGCAGTGGCTGCGCGAGATTTTCGCGGCGGCGCCTCTATAAGGCTTAGCAGGCTTTCATGCCGCCGCGGTGAACCTCAAGTCCGAATCCGCTCCATGTTCGGCATCCAGACGCGCAGCAGCGAGTACAGGCGGTCGAGATCGATAGGCTTCGCCAGATAATCGGTACAGCCCGCTTTCAGGCACTGCTCCTGATCGTCCTTCATCGCCTTCGCCGTGATCGCGATAATCGGCAGCTTCGTAAAACGCGCATCCGTGCGGATCCGGCGCGTCGCCTCCAGCCCGTCCATGCCGGGCATCATCACGTCCATCAGCACGAGGTCGATATCGTCCACGTCGTCGAGTTTCGCGATCGCCTCGAAACCGTTGCGCGCGATTTCCACCACGACGCCCTTGTGTTCCAGCGCGCTGCTGAGCGAAAAGATATTGCGGATGTCGTCGTCCACGAGCAGGATGCGCCGCCCTTCGAACGCGCGGTCGCGGCTGCGCGCGGTATCGAGCATGCGCTGACGTTCGCTCGACAAATCCGACTCCACCTTGTGCAGGAACAGCGTCACTTCATCGAGCAGACGTTCCGGCGAACGCGCGCCCTTGATGATGATCGAGCGCGAATACTTCAGCAGTTCGCTTTCCTCGTCGTGCGTGAGATTGCGCCCGGTATACACGATCACCGGCGGAAACGAGCACATGTTCTCGCCCGACATGCGCTTGAGCAACTCGCCGCCCTGCATGTCGGGCAGCTTCAGGTCGATGATCATGCAGTCGAAAATGGTCGTGCGCAGATGGCCGAGCGCTTCTTCGCCGAACTCCACGGCGGTGATTTCGATATCGTCGTCGCCGATCAGGTGCACGATGCTCTCGCGCTGACGCGCGTCGTCTTCCACGAGCAGCACGCGCTTCACCTTCTGCGTGAACTTGTCCTCCAGCTTGTGGAAGACGCGGCGAAGCTCGTCGTGCGTCGTCGGCTTGACCGCGTAACCGATTGCGCCGAGATGCAGCGCCGTCTCGCTCCGTTCGTCCGCCGACACCACATGCACCGGAATGTGCCGCGTTTCGCGGCCTTCCTTCAACTGCTGAAGCACGATCAGGCCCGAGCGGTCCGGCAGGCGAATGTCGAGCAGGATCGCGTCCGGCAGATGGCGTGCCGCGAGCAGCAGCCCTTCCGACGCCGTCTGCGCGACGAGACAGCGGTACTGCATCTCGTGTGCGAGGTCATAGAGAATGCGCGCGAAGTCCGGCTCGTCCTCGATCACGAGCACCGTGCGGCGCGGCGCACCCGATTCGACGCGTTCGTTGCGGTCGTCGTCGAATGCGGGCATTTCCGGCAATCCTGACGACTCGGGCGACGCGACCGGCGGCGGCAAGCCGACGCGCGCGACACCGGCGGGCAGCGGCTGCGAAGCGAGCGGCTCTGCGTCGGCGGGCAGCGCGTTATCCGGATGATGCGGCATCGTCAGCGTGAACGTGCTGCCCTGTCCCGGCATGCTGTTCACTTCGAGCGTGCCGCCGAGCAGGCGGGCGAGATCGCGCGAGATCGACAGGCCGAGGCCCGTGCCGCCGTAGCGCCGGCTGGTCGTGCCATCGGCCTGATGGAATGCCTCGAAGATCGCCTCTTGCTGTTCCGGCGCAATGCCGATGCCCGAATCGCTCACCGCGAAACGCACGCCGCCGCCCGGCGCGTGGCCAAGCCGCAGCGCGACCGTGCCTTGATCGGTGAACTTGATTGCGTTCGAAAGCAGGTTCTTGAGAATCTGTTCGAGACGGCGCCAGTCGGTGTGGATCGCGGGCGTCGCGTCCGCCGCGATGGTCACATCGAAGCCGAGCGCCTTCTGCTGCGCGAGCTGCTCGAACGTGCGCTTGAGCGACTCGACGAGCCGATGCAGCGGAACGTCTTCGTGGACGAGTTCGAGCTTGCCTGCCTCGACCTTCGAGATGTCGAGAATATCGTTGATCAGATTCAGCAGGTCGTTGCCGGCCGAATAAATGGTCTGCGCGTATTTGATCTGCTCGGTGCTGAGGTTGCCCGTCGAATTCTCCGACAACAGCTTGGCGAGAATCAGCGAACTGTTCAGTGGCGTGCGCAATTCGTGCGACATGTTCGCGAGGAACTCGGACTTGTAGCGGCTCGCGCGCTGGAGATCGGCGGCGCGCTGTTCGAGTTCGCCACGCGCTTCCATCAGCGCGTCGTTACGCTGATCGAGCGTCGCGGCCTGATGCGTCAACTGCTCGTTGATCGTTTCGAGTTCGGCTTTCTGGCTGCCGAGCGACAGTTGCGATTCCTCGAGCGCCGCCGTCTGCTCTTCGAGTTCCTCGTTCGCGGTGCGCAGTTCTTCCTGCTGCACCTGCATTTCCTCGTTCAGTTGCTGCGTTTCCGCGAGCATGTCCTGCAGGCGTTCGCGATACAGCGCCGCCTCGACCGATGCGCCGAGATTGCCCGCGATCAGCGTAAGAAATTCGAGGTCGCGCGGCGCAACCTCGCGCATCAAGCCAACTTCGATCACGCCGTTCACCACGCCTTCATTCTCGATCGGCGCCATTACCACGTTGCGTGGCGAACCGTCGCCGAGACCCGACGCCACTTTCAGATAATTAGCGGGAACGTCGCTCAACTGGATCACGCGGCGCGACGCCGCGGTCTGGCCCACGAGCGTTTCCGCGCCCTGAAACGACTGCTGCGCCATTTCGCTTTCACGGCTAAAACCGTAGGACGCCACGCGCCGCAGCGTGCCGCTTTCGTCGCGAACGTAGAGCGCCGCCACCGGCACGTCGATATAGCCGGCGATGAAATCGAGCATCGCGTGGCCGAGCACCGGTAACGCGAGTTGTCCCGTTGCGCGCTCGGCGAGCCGGGTCTGGCCGGTGCGCAGCCACGCCTGGCCGTGCAGGATCTCGGTTTGTTGCGCCTGCGTTTCGAGCGCGTCGTCGTAGGTCTTCGAGAGATTCGTCAGTTCGCGACGACCGAGAAACGCAAGCAGCGCGCTGAGTGACAGGCTGAGCGTCAGGAAAATCGCGACCGCCGCCGTGGTCAGCGTGCGGGCGAAGTCGGCACGCTGCTGGCGTAAGCGCAATTCGATGTCCATGAAAGCGTCGAAAACCCGGCGCGTTTCGTCGAATTCGAGCTTGCCCTGCCCGCTTTTGATAATCGACTCGTAGTCGCCCTGCGCGCGTTTGAGGTTGATCGTCGTGTCTGCGAACCGGTCCCATTGACGCTGCAACGCCCGAATCTGCTCAAGGCGTTCCACTTGCGGCGGGTTGTCGCTGACCAGCTTCATCAGCGAAGTAATCTGGCCGTCGAAGCGCGCGCGTCCCAATTGATACGGCGCGAGAAAGTCCTCGTCGCCGGTGATCAGAAAACCGCGCATGCCCGTTTCACGATCGACGGCCAGTTTCGCGAGATCGTTCGCGTCGCCGATCACCCGCTCCGAATGCTCGACCCAGCTCATCGCGCTCAGCAGATACAGAATCAACGCGACGAAAACGGCGGCGGTCGCCAGTCCGACGCCGAGCGGCAGCGCGACATTGCGGCGAAGGATGCGGCGGAAACTGCTTTGATCGACGGCGGATGGCGCGGGCATTGTTCTCTCTCTCTCTTGTTTGAATGCATGCGGTGGCGAGCGGCTTTTAAAGAGCAACGCGGTCCGCCTGCGGCCCGTCGTGCGGGCGAGGAATGATACAACTTCGCCACAAAAAACGCCGCAGCGATTGCCTGATTTCAAGGCACGGTGTGGGCGCGACGCGTCAAAACGCGCTCCGCCGCGCCGATAAAAAAAAGCCAGTCCCTCGATGGAACTGGCTTTTTTCCGGCGGCGTACCGGTGAAACCGACGCGCCGCGCGTCAATGCAGGACGTACCTTGCGACTTAAGCTGCCGCGTCTTTCAGCTTCTTCAGCGGACGCGCCTTGATACGCACGCTAGCCGGCTTGGCCGGGAACCAGCGCTCTTCGCCCGAGAACGGGTCCTTGCCGAAGCGGCGCTTCTTCGCCGGGACGGTTTGAGCCGAAATCTTCAACAGGCCCGACAGCGTGAATTCGCCCGCGCCCTTCTTGTGGACGGCGCCGAGGATCGTGTCTTCGAGTGCCGACAACACGGCCTTCACAGCTTTCAGGTCGACCGTTGCGCGATCCGACAGATGGGCCGCGAGCGACGCCTTCGTGAACGTGTCCTTGATCGGCGACAGCACGCCCGCTGCCTTCGCTGCGACCTTCTTCGCGGCGGCAGGTTGCTTCGCGGCTACTTTCTTCGCGACGACCTTCTTTGCTGCGACCTTCTTCGCGGGTGCGACGGCAGCCTTGGTGGCTACTTTCGTGGCGGTCTTGGGAGCAGCTTTCGGTGCGGCCTTCGATGCGGCTTTCGGTGCAGCTTTCTTAGCGGCGGTTTTTGCGGAAGTCGGCATGTTTCTCCTACCTGTTGTGGTCAGTTTTTTTTGAATACCCGCGCAAATGCTCGTGTATCAACGCCGGATTCTACAAGCGCCACAACGCTTCGTGCGAGTCTTTTGCATTTTTATACCGCTTTTACAGGGGTTTTCTGGATGCCGATGTGCAAAACACCTGTCTCGAAGGCACATTTGGATAAAAGCGCATCTCAACCACGCGCTGCATGAGCGATGTGCGCGATGAGCGGATAGTGATCCGACGCGACACGCGCGAGCGCGCTGCGATGCGCTTCGACCTTCACGAGACGCTCGCCCGGATGCACCCAGATACGGTCGAGCGCGAAGAGCGGATAACGCGTCGGAAAGGTGCGCGGCGAACGCGCGCGATAGAAATGATCGACGAGACGGCGCAGCGTGCGGCCATAGACGAACCACTCGTTCAGATCGCCGAGCAGGATCACCGGCATGGCGGGTGTATCGAAACGGCGCAGCACCTGATCGACTTGCGCGCGGCGTTCGCTCGACGCAAGACCCAGATGGGTCGCGACCACGCGCCAGACTTCGCCGCCGCAATCGATGTCGGCATCCAGCGCGCCGCGCGGCTCGCGGCTTCGGAACGACAGGTCGAGCGTGCGTACCGCGCGCACCGGAAAGCGCGTCAGCACGGCGTTGCCGTAACGGCGTTCGGCGGTATCGAGCGTCGGCCCTTCGACCGCGTTCAAGCCTGTCATTCGCTGCAAGGTTTCGAGCACGTTCGGCGCGCCGCTGCCGCCGAGCGGCACTTCCTGAAGCGCAAAAATATCGGCGTCGATTTCCGCGAGCACGTTCGCGATCCGTTCCGGCGCGAGCTTGCCGTCCGTTCCCACTGCGCCGTGTACGTTGTAGGTCGCGATCTTCAGCGGCTCGCTCGTCCGCTCGTTCATCCGCTCGTTCATCCGCTCACCTCGTCGGTCGGGCGCGAACTCGGGGCGGATTCGTGCCGCGATCCGGCGACTTCGTTCGTCTCTCGATAACTCGCGGCGCGCACGGCTTCATCGCGTGCCTGCGCTTTTTCTTCCTCGGTGGCGGTACCTTCGGCGTTCGCGTCGCCGCGTCCGAGAAAGCGCTGCAGCAACAGCGAAACGCACACCAGCGCCACGCCGATGCCGATCAGAATCGCGAACGATCCCGCCGTCGGATGCCGCAGCGACGCCACCAGCTGATGCGCGAACGCGACGGTCAGCAAGATGCCCGGCCCCATGCCGATCAGCGTGCCGAGCATGAAGTCGCGCATCCGGATATGCGAGGCGCCCGCGACGAGATTGACGATGGTGAACGGCGCGACCGGCAAGATCCGCAGGATCACGACCGCGACGATCCCGCGCTTCGCCACTCGCTCCGATAGCTTGTTGACGCGCGCGCCCGCCATGCGGCGCACGACATCGCGGCCGAGCCAATTGCCGAGCAGATACGTCACCGCCGCCGCCGCCATCGTGCCGGCGAGCGCGTAGACGCTGCCCCAGCCGCCGCCGAACGCGAGGCCCGTGGTCGCGATCAGAAGCGTGATCGGGATCGAGATGAGCGCTGCCGCG
This sequence comes from Caballeronia sp. SL1002, assembly GCF_057814995.1. Classification (NCBI taxonomy): domain Bacteria; kingdom Pseudomonadati; phylum Pseudomonadota; class Betaproteobacteria; order Burkholderiales; family Burkholderiaceae; genus Caballeronia; species Caballeronia sp. SL1002. The sequence continues at coordinate 1,170,748 of NZ_JBYMUW010000005.1, forward strand.
ACGTAACACAGCACGATCCAGAGCGGCGCGAACGGCAACGCTTCGATGCGGCGCGTGGCGTGCGTGAGCGCCGCGAGATTGAGATAGTCGCCGAGCGGCGTCCAGTGCCAGGCCGCCGCGAAACCGACGATCAGAAACGCGAGCACGCCCAAAAGCGCGAATCGTCCGATCAGCGGTTTCGCCTTTTCCGCCGGCACGAAACGCCCGACGAGTTCATCCGGTGCGACCGGCGTTTCCGGGTCGATGAGGGCTTCCGCCGGAATCAGGCGGTCGAGATCGGGCGACACGGCGGGCTGCAGGTCGATCAGCGTCCGATGCGCCGCCGCATCTTTTTGCAACGCGGCGATAGCGTGGTTCATGCCGCCGCGATCGCTCGCGTCGGCGACCGTCGCGGGATCACAGCCGAGATGTTCGCCGAGCAGCGTGTTGCGCATGCGCCTCAGCGCCTCGCGAATACGAGCGTCGCCAGCCGCTTGAATGGCGATATTGCATTCGGTGTCGAGCACCATCGACCGGTTGTTGAGATTCGCCGATCCGACCAGCAGCAGTTCGTCATCGACGATCATCAGCTTGCTGTGGACGTTCACGCAGCCATCGGCGAGACCCGGCACGCTCGGCGACATGATGCGGTAGCGCCCGTGCCGGTCCGCCGCCGACAGCAGCGCGTGCAGCCGCGCGCGCAGCACGCCCATCGTCACTTCCTGCAGCCAGCCGCTCTGGTTTTGCGGCACGACGATCGCCACATCCGGGCCGTCCGGTTTCGCAAGCGTCTCGCGAAGCGCCGAACCGATCGAACCGGCGGTCAGATACTGGTTCTCGATATAGATGCTGCGCTTCGCGCGCGCAATCGCATCCAGGTATTGCGCGCGGATTTGCTGCACTGCGGGGCGGCCATCGAACGCGGGTTCGGTGAGTGAAATCGCGATATCGACATTCTCGATATCGACCGCGCGCGAAGGCGGCCACGGATCGCGCTCCGTAACGGCGCGGTGCGAGCGAATCGCGAAACGCCGGCCGCACGCGCGCTGCCAGCGCTCGCGCGCAAGCAGGCCGATTTCGCGCGCGGCATCGCCGTCGAACAGAGTATGGACGTCGTGAAAAGGCTGGTACGGCGTGTCGTTCGCATCGCGGCGCAGTGGATTTTTCGCGGCGTGCTCGGGCGTGTCCCAGCGCGAGCGCGTGAGATCGAGTCCACCGACGAACGCGATTTTGTCGTCGATCACCACGATTTTTTGATGATGCGACCCGCCGAGCGGATGCTTGTCGTCCATCTGAAACGCGATCCGCCGATGCGTGCGCCAGCCCATCTTGTACACCGGCAGCCATTCGCGCTCGAACGCGTACAGCATCGCGAAATCCCACGCGAGAATATAAATGCGCAACCGTGGGCGCGACGCCGCGACTTCGTGCAGGAAGTCGCCGAGCGCCTCGGCATATCCGTCGTCGTTGCCTTCCGGCGTCAGCTTCATGCGGCTGTCGATATCCCAGCCGAGAATGAACACCGTGCGTTCCGCGCGCGTGATCGCATCGCGCAGCACGCGAAAATAATCCGAACCGTCGATCAAGAGACTGAACCGTTTCGCGTGCCGGACGCTCGCGCAATTGCGGCCGGGATCGAAGAATGATTCGGGCGACGGCGCGCTTGGCTCGGTGTCGCCAGGAAGATCGGACGGAGTGTTTTGCATCGCGATACTTTTGCAAGCTGCGTGCCCGCTTGATGCAAAGCAGCACGCGACTGAAACTGCCCGCAGACGCCGCGCGAGAACCGTACCGGAGATCATTTTTCAATGTGTATCGGTACTGTACAGAGCACAGTTTGTAGACTGGCTAACCGTAGCGGCGCGCTATTTCCGCCTCCCGCCGGTCAACAGGATTGTCGCCATGCCACCCGAACTTCTGAGCGCGCTGCCCGCCGCCATCCTCTTCGCACTCGTGACCAGCATCACGCCGGGTCCGAACAACACCATGCTGCTGGCCTCGGGCGTGAATTTCGGCTTGCGCCGCACGGTGCCGCATATCATCGGCATCAGCACGGGCGTCGCCGCGATGATGTTCCTGGTCGGGCTCGGACTCGCGCAGGCTTTCGCGCGCTTTGCGTGGCTTTACACCGCGCTGGAGACGGCGAGCGTCGTCTATTTGCTGTATCTGGCGTGGAAAATCGGCACGTCGTCCACCGTGCAGGTTCGCGAAGGCGAGCGCCGCCCGATGCGCTTCTACGAAGCCGCCGCGTTCCAGTGGATCAATCCCAAAGCGTGGATGATGGTGCTCACCGCCGCGACCACGCTGCATCTGCATGCGAGCCTTTCTCTGAATGCGGCGATCCTCGCGGGCATTTTTATCGTCGTCGGCTTGCCGTGCGTCACGATCTGGGCCGCGTTCGGCGTTTCGTTGCGGCGCTTTCTCGGCGATCCGCGCGCGCTGCGCATTTTCAACATCACGATGGCGACGCTACTCGTCCTCTCGTTGTATCCGATCGTGGAACGCGCGCTCTCGTAAATCCGGAAACTGAAATCGGCGAGGCGCTGGCATTCGTAGACTCTTTCCGCCTGCGGTCAGCGGGTGCATACTCGGCCTACACGCCGACGCGCAAAAAATGCAGTGCCGCTTGCAAGTTTGAGCGCAAATTCGGTACTGCATTGTTGCAACGGGTCTCCCTCTCCACCTCACTTTACCGCCCCACGCGGCTCAGCACGGCGTGTACGTAGCTTGCTTGCCTCTTGAATTCGCGCCGCACCCGGCGCGGCTTTGAAATTTCCCAAGGAGTACGCCATGTCTGGAGCTAACCGCCCGTCCGGTCCCGCAACGAGGAAGTCCCTGGATCTCGCCGATCAAATTGAACGTGACGAGCTGGAGAACAACCTGCCGGATGCGCTGAACCACGCCGAAGACGACGATCTCGACGACGAACCCGACGCCGGCGACGCACCGCGTTAGCGCCTTCTTTCACATCCCGCGCGCCGCATGGCGCATGAGCAAAAGCCGCATCGTCCACGTGACTTGCGGCTTTTTTGTTGTGCTTCGCGACAGTCGGGCACGAGCGTTGCTTCAACCGCTGGGCCGACTGATACAGCGGCTCTGGCGCTCAACCCGCTATGACGCAACGGCGCAGCCAACCCGCGAATAAACCGACAATCGACCCTGTGGAGGGCTTCATGCTTCGTTACGCAGTCATTTTCTTCATCATCGCACTCATCGCCGCGTTTTTCGGCTTTGGCGGCATTGCAACGGGTGCGGCGGAAATCGCCAAGATCCTGTTCTTCATCTTCATCGTGATCTTTCTGGCGACGTTGCTGCTGGGCGTGTTCAGGCGATGACGCTTCAGGTGGCGCGCGGCTTCGGCTGACGCCAGGATGAAAAAAAGCGCGAGGCATCGGCCTCGCGCTTTTTTTATGCGCGGCCCTAACGTGGCGCTATTGCGTCGCTTTCCGCACGAACGACCACAACGCGTCGTCGCCGGAGTATGGAACGTTGAAGCGGAACCACGCGCTTTCGGCATCGCCCGGTCGAAAATACGAACCCGGCGCGAGCCAGATACCGTCCGCGAGCGCGCGCGTAGTGAGTTCCGCCGCGGTCGACGCGTCGACCGCGAGCCGCGCAAAGACGAACAACCCCGCGCGCGGCCGATGAAACAGTTCGATCCCGAGCGCGTCCATGCGTGCTTCGACCAGCGCGTGCGCGTCTTTCAGCTTCTCCACGACGTATTCGACATGACGCGCATAGCGTCCTTCGGTGAGCACTTTCTCGACGATGCGCTCGGTCGTCGCCGACGACGTCAAACCCACCGCCATTTTCGTGCGCGCCAGTTCGCGCAGCACGTCGCGCTCGGCCACCACATAACCGCAGCGCAGCGCGGGCGTGATCGTCTTCGCGAAACCGCCGACATACACCACGCGGCTCAACCCTTCCATCGCGGCCAGCAGCGGCGCACCGGCGGGGGCGAGTTCGCGGGTCACGTCGTCCTCGATCACCCACATGCCGTGACGCTCGGCGATCTGTAAAAGCCGGAACGCCGACGCCATGCCGAAGGTCGCGCCGGTCGGATTCTGCAGCGTCGTGTTGAGAAAAATCGCTTTCGGCCGATGCTCCGCCGCGAGCCGCTCGAACGCTTCGTTATCGATACCGGCGACGGTGCGCGGCACGCCGAGCACGTTCAGCCCAGCGAGTTTCAAAATTTGGAGGAGATTGCAGTACCCCGGATCTTCGACCACCACCGCGTCGCCCGGACGCAGCAGCGTTCTCACGATCAAATCGAGCGCCTGCGTCGCGCCCGCAGTGAGGAGCACGTTGGCGGCGGGATCGACGGGCAGGCCGTGACGGTCGAGCGTCTCCGCGATCCGCTCGCGAAGCGGCGCGAAACCATACGGATGCCCGTAGTCGGCCATGCGCGCGGCGGGCACGCGGCTCACCGCGCGCAATGCGTGATGCAGGCCGCTCTCGTTGATCCACTCGTTCGGCAGCCAGCCGCAGCCGGCTTTGATCGGCACGGAATGATCGGCGAAAACGTCGGAAAGAAGCCAGTTGGCGGTGAGGCTCGGCGGCTGCCACGCCACCGTTCGCGCGCGCGAACCGTGCTGGCGTGGCGCAACACGGTAGCCCGAGCCGCGCCGCGCGATCACCAGCCCGAGCGAAACGAGCCGGCTGTACGCTTCGGTGACGGTGAACGTGCTCAGACGCTCGGTTTCGGCGAGCCGCCGCACGGACGGCAAAAGCGCGCCCGCGCGCAGCGTCTCGCCTTCAATCGCGGTGGAGAAGGCGCGCACGATTTGTTCGACGAGCGTCGGCGCGAGCGCGCGGTCGCGTTCCAGTTCGAGTTCGATCACACAACACCCCCACCAATACAGATACCGCCATTCTGCCAGCACAGTTGACCGCACAGAAGCAGAACTGTCTATGCCGCGGGATTTTATCGAGGGCTAGAGTAGGCGTTCTATCAGAGGAGACCACCATGACTTCGCGCCCCGTCATCGACGACCTTTCGTCGTTCTGGATGCCGTTCACCGCCAACCGCCAGTTCAAGGCCGCGCCGCGCCTGCTCGAAAGCGCGAAAGGCATGTACTACCGCTCGACCGACGGCCGCGACGTGCTCGACGGCTGCGCCGGCCTCTGGTGCGTGAACGCGGGTCACGGCCGCGCCGAAATCGTCGAAGCGGTGCAGAAGCAACTCGCCACACTCGACTTCGCGCCGACATTCCAGATGGGCCACCCGCTCGCGTTCGAAGCGGCGTCGAAAGTTGCCGCGATCATGCCGGAAGGCTTGGACCGCATTTTCTTCACGAACTCAGGGTCGGAGTCCGTCGATACCGCGCTGAAAATTGCGCTCGCCTATCACCGCGCGCGCGGCGAAGGCCAGCGCACGCGTTTGATCGGCCGCGAGCGGGGCTATCACGGCGTGGGCTTCGGCGGCATTTCGGTCGGCGGAATCGGGCCGAATCGCAAGACGTTTTCCGGCGCGCTGCTGCCTTCCGTCGATCATCTGCCGCACACGCACAATCTCGACCACAACGCGTTTTCCAAGGGCCAGCCCGCGTGGGGCGAACATCTTGCCGACGAACTCGAACGGATCGTCGCGCTGCACGATGCATCGACCATCGCGGCGGTGATCGTGGAGCCGGTGGCGGGATCGACGGGCGTGCTAATTCCGCCGACGGGTTACCTCAAGAAGCTGCGCGAGATCTGCACGAAGCACGGCATTCTGCTGATTTTCGATGAAGTCATTACCGGTTTCGGGCGTCTCGGCAAGGCGACGGCGGCGGAGTATTTCGGCGTGACGCCGGATCTGCTGACGATGGCGAAGGCCATCAACAACGCCGCGATTCCGATGGGCGCGGTCGCCGCGCATCGCAAGATTCACGACGCGATCATGCAGGCCGGCGCGGAAAACGCGATCGAGCTGTTCCACGGCTACACGTATTCCGCGCATCCGGCCGCGACCGCCGCGTGCATCGCTACGCTCGACCTCTACGCGCGCGATCGGTTGTTCGACCGCGCGGCGTCGAAGGCACCGAAGTTCGAAGCGGCCGTTCATGCGTTGCGCGGCGCGCCCTTCGTCAAGGACGTGCGCAATCTGGGACTGGTCGCGGGCGTCGAACTGGAATCGCGCGAAGGCGCGCCGGGCGCGCGCGCTTACGAAGCATTCGTGAAATGCTTCGAAGCGGGCGTGCTGGTGCGCTACACGGGCGACATTCTGGCGTTCTCGCCGCCGCTTATCGTCGAAGACGAGCAGATCGACACGATCTTCAGCACCGTTCGTCGCGTGCTGGAAACGATCAGGTAATCAGAGTCACGCTCACCAAAAGCGGGCCGCGGCCCGCTTTCTTTCGCCCACTCACTCAACGCGATGCATGATGCGCCGCAGCCTTCCGGCGCGTCGCCCAGCCCTTCTTCGCGGCGGCCGAACGGTCCGCAGCCGAGCGACGGCTCGCGCTCGCGTGCGTCTGACGCGAAAGCGCCTTCGGCGACGCCGCCTTCGTGCTTTCACGCTTCAACACGCGCGTGCTGGTCGCCGAACGCTTCGCCTTCGATTCCGTGCTCGCCGTCTTCTTCGTCTTGTGCTGGCCAGCGGCACTATCCTTCGCGGCCTTCTTGCGCGTATCGGCGGAGGCCTCGCTCTTCTTCGGCGCCTTCACCTTCACGCCGGACCGGCGCGCTTCGGAAAGGCCGATCGCAATAGCTTGCTTGGCGGACTTCGCGCCGTGCTTGCCTTCACGAATATGATCGATCTGCTCCTTCACGAACGATCCAGCCTGCGTGCTCGCTGATTTTCCTGCGCGCTTGGCAGACTTCGCGCGCTCGACGGTTTGCTTTTCGGGCATGTCACTCTCCTTGAAAAGTGAAGTGGACTTGCGCCGATAAATGCAGCAACCGTCATGCCCACGCTTTCTCAGCCGCCCTTCCGCTCATTGCGCTCGACAGTCGGAAACTCGATTTCCTGCGTGCTCTCGTGCAGGTTGTCGCGCGCCTCTCTCGCCAGCTTTTCGTAGGCGGCGCGAAACTTGGCGAGATCCTTCTCGCCGAGTTCCTCCAGATCGAGCAGCGCGTTGTGCGCGTGATCCACGGCGCGGATCAGTTCGTCGAGCTTGATCTGCATCGCGGCGGTATCGCGGTTCTGCGTGTTCTGAATCAGGAAGACCATCAGGAACGTGACGATCGTCGTGGACGTGTTGATGACGAGTTGCCAGGTGTCGCTGTAGTGAAAGAGCGGCCCCGTCGCCGCCCACACGACCACGAGCAGCACGGCCACCATGAAGGTCGAGGCGCGTCCGGCGAACTGCGCGAGCGCACTGGAGAACTTGAGAAACCACGAACTCGTCATATCGATGCTCCTTTATAGTGGGGGACGCTCCCCTAGCTTATCGAATATGACGCACGCGAAGCATACGGTTTGTCCCCTCGACTTCTCAGGGCCTTCGGAGACGGTCGCGCGGCAGTTGATCGGCGCGATGTTGACCGTGGATGGCGTGGGCGGCCGGATTGTCGAGACCGAAGCCTACGACCGCGAGGACCCGGCCTCGCACACTTTTTCAGGACCGACGCCGCGCAACGCCGTGATGTTCGGTCCGCCCGCGCACGCGTATGTCTACCGTTCGTACGGCATTCACTGGTGTCTGAATTTCGTGTGCCGCGAATCCGGGCACGGCGCGGGTGTGCTGATCCGGGCGATCGAACCGGTGATCGGACTCGCCGCGATGCGCGAACGGCGCGGCCTCGAACCGGTCAAGCTGCTGTGCTCGGGACCGGGACGTCTCGCGCAGGCGCTCAGCGTAACGCACAAGCACAACGGCATGTCGCTGTTTGCGCCGCCGTTTTTAGTTACGCCGCCCGACGAGCCGGTCGAGATCGTGACCGGCCCGCGGATCGGCATTTCAAAGGCGATGGACGTGCCCTGGCGTTTTGGCCTCGCCGGCTCGAAGTTCGTGAGCAAGCCGTTTCCGAGCACTTGAAACGTTCGGCACGGGTTCAGTCGGCCGGGCGCAGCTTCTTGACCTCGGCATCGGACGGCTGCACGCTCGCGCCGTCGATGTAGCGATACGACGTCATGACGCCGTGTCCATCCTTCAGCGCGGTCACGCCGACAAACGCGCCCATCGTGGACTGATTGTCCTGCGCGCGGAACGTGATCGGGCCGAACGGCGTGTCCACCGGCAAGCCCTTGAACGCGGCGGCGAGCTTGTCGGCATCGGTGGAACCGGCCTTTTTCAAGCCGGCCGCGAGCGACTTCATGGCCGTATAACCGACCACCGATCCCAGCCGCGGATAGTCGTGATATTTCGCCTGATACGCCGCGACGAATTTCCTGTTGTCGGCGGTGTCGATCGAATACCACGGATAACCCGTCACGATCCAGCCTGCCGGCGCTTCGGCGCCGAGCGGATCGAGGTAATCCGGCTCGCCGGTCAAGAGCGACACGACCGCGCGGTCCTTGAAGAGACCGCGCGTGTTGCCTTCGCGCACGAACTTGCCGAGATCCGCGCTGAACAGCACGTTGAAAATCGCGTCCGGTTTGGCATCGGCGAGCGCTTGCGTGACCGCGCCCGCATCGACATTGCCGAGCGGCGTGGCCTGCTCCGTCACGAACTCGACGTCCGGCTGCGCGGCCTTCAACAAGCGCTTGAACGTCGCGACCGCCGATTGCCCGTACTCATAGTTCGGATAGACGAGCGCCCAGCGCTTTTTCTTGAGCTTGGCGGCTTCCGGCACGAGCATCGCGACCTGCATATAAGTGGAAGGCCGCAGACGGTACGTATATTTGTTGCCGTCCTGCCAGACGATCTTGTCGGTGAGCGGCTCGGCGGCCAGGAAGAACATGCGACGCTGCTTCGCGAAATCCGTCAGCGCGAGACCCGTATTCGACAGATAACCGCCGAACAGCAGCTTCACTTGCTCGCGCGTCACCAGTTCTTGCGCCACGCGGATCGTGTCGCCGGGATTGCCGTTATCGTCGCGCGAGACCACTTCGAGCGTGTTGCCGTTCACGCCGCCCGCGCCGTTGATTTCGTCGAGCGCGAGATTCCAGCCATTCCGATACGGCCCGAGAAACGCGGGCTGCGCCTTGTAGCTGTTGATCTCGCCGATCTTGATGGTCTCGGCGGCGGCGCTGAATGCGGCAAGCGTCGCGGCGGACGCGACCGTCAGGCACAGGAGCGTTCGCGCTCGAAATTTCATGGGGTTTCTCCGGTCGATCATGGTTTTTTAAATGGTCAGAGACTCAAGTAATCGCGCCGCGCCGTTTCATCGCGCGCGAGTTCGTCGATACGGCCGCTATAGCGGATTTGCCCTTTCTCCAGCACATAAACGCGGTCACTGACGAGTTCCGCGAAATGCAAATTCTGCTCGGATAACAGAATGGACAGACCCTCGCGCTTCAGTTGCAGAATCATGTCCGCCATCTGCTCGACGATCACCGGCGCCACGCCTTCCGACGGTTCATCGAGCAGCACGAGATACGGATTACCCATGAGCGTGCGCGAGACGGTGAGCATCTGCTGTTCGCCGCCGCTCATCCGGCTGCCCGCGCGACGCGGCATTTCGCCGAGATTCGGGAAGAGACGAAAGAGTTTTTCCGGCGTCCAGTGAGGCGCGCCTTCTCGACGCGGCTGACGGCCTGCATCGAGATTCTCCATCACCGAAAGATCGCCGAAAATCCGCCGGTCTTCCGGCGCGTAGCCAAGCCCTGCCCGCGCGATCCGGTACGGCGGCAACCCGTCGATCTCGTTGCCGCGAAACGTAACGCTGCCGCGTGTGCCGGAAAGAAGGCCCATGACGGCTTTCATCGTCGTGGATTTTCCCGCGCCATTGCGTCCCATCAACGCGACGACTTCGCCGCGCGCAACCTCGAAGTTCATGTCGAAGAGCACTTGCGCGCGGCCGTAGAACGCGTTCAGATTCGAGACTTTCAGCATCGGCTCGTTCATCGCGGGACGCCTGCGTGTGCGCCGAATGACCTGCCCGTGCCGAAATACACTTCGCGCACACGGGCATCTTCGCGGATGGTCTGCGCGTCGCCGCGCGCGATCAGCTTGCCGCGCGCGAGCACGATAAGTTCGTCGGCGTAGGCGAACACGACGTCCATGCTGTGCTCGGTGAACAGCACGCCGATTTCGCGCTCGCCTGCGAGGCGCTTCGTCAGCGTCATCAGCGCGTGGCGTTCGGCGGGCGCCATGCCGGCGGTGGGTTCGTCCATCAGCAGCAAACGCGGCCTGTTTGCGAGCGCGACAGCCAGTTCGACGCGCTTCACGTCGCCATACGCAAGCACGCCGCACGCGCGGCGCGCGTGCGCGGCCATGCCGACCTGATCGAGCAACGCCCGCGCTTCGTCCGCGTAGCACGACGCGGCGCGCGCGCTCACGTTGAACAAGCGCCGCTCGCGCGAGAGCAGCGCCATCTGCACATTTTCCGCCACGGTCATCGAATTGAAGGTGGCGGCGATCTGGAACGTGCGGCCGACGCCGAGCCGCCAGATATCGCGCGGACGCTTGCCCGCGATCTCGCGTCCGTCGAGCATGATCGATCCCGCCGACGGTTTGAGCTGCCCGTTGAGCATGTTGAAGCACGTCGATTTGCCCGCGCCGTTCGGCCCGATCATCGCGAGAAGGCGGCCGGGTTCGAGATCGAACGAGACTTGATCGACGGCGGCGAGGCCATCGAACGACTTCGACAAACCGGCGACACGCAAGAGCGTCATGCGTCCTCCGCCGCGGCTCGTCCGCTCAACCGTTCGCCGATAAACCCCGCAATGCCCTGCGGAAACGCGATCACGAGCACAAGGATCGTGACGCCGAGGAGCGCCTCCCAGTAATCCGTCTGCCGCGCGACCGTGTCCGCAAGCCACGTAAAAACCGCCGCGCCGACGACCGGACCGGCGAGCGTCTGCAAGCCGCCCAGCAGCACCATCACGAGGCCGTCGACCGAGCGGCCCACGCTGATGACCTCCGGCGAGATCGTGCCCTTGGAGAACGCATAGAGCGACCCGGCCAGCCCGCAGAATAGCGACGCGAGCACGAACGAAGCCCACTGCACGCGCTGCACGTCGATCCCGATCGCCTCGGCGCGCAACGCTGAATCGCGCGAGGCGCGCATCGCGTAACCGAGCGGCGAAAAGAGCGCGTGCCGCAGCAGCCAGACGCCGCAGACGGCGAACGCGAGCGTCACGTAGTAATACGCGATCGGCGAGCCGAGCCACGCCGACGGCCACAAGCCGAGAATGCCGTTGCTACCGCCCGTCACCGCGTCCCACTGAAACACCACCGACCACACGATTTGCGCGAACGCGAGCGTCAGCATCGCGAGATAGACGCCGGAAAGCCGCACGCAAAACCAGCCGAACACGAGCGCGCCGAGCACCGCGAGCGACGGGCCGAGCACGAGCGCGGCTTCCATCGGCCAAGAGAACAGCTTGAGGAAAAGTGCCGCGCCGTACGCGCCCAGTCCGAAATACGCAGCGTGGCCGAACGAGTGCATGCCGCCCGGTCCCATGATGAAATGCAAGCTCGCGGCGAACAGTACGGCGATCAGAATTTCGACGAGCAGCACCGGCAAGTAGGGAAACGCGTTCGCCGCGAGCGGCGCGGCCACGAGTGCGAGCAGCACGAGCCCCGCCGCGAGTTTCAGGCGTTTGCCTGCTGGCGCGAGTGGCGTATCGGCGGCGGAAAACACGCGCACGATGCCTGGCACGCGTCCTAACAAGCCCCATGGCCGCAACACGAGCACGATCGCCATCACGACGAACTCCGCAACCAGCGTGAACTTGCTCAGCGAAAAATCGACGCCGCCCACGCTGACATGACCGATCCCGATGCATAGCGCCTTGATCTCCGCGATCAGCAACGCCGCGACGAACGCGCCCGGAATCGACCCCATGCCGCCGACCACCACGACGACGAACGCGTTGCCGATGGTGTCGAGATCGAGCGAAAGACTCGCGGGCATCCGCGCGGCCTGCATCGCGCCGCCCAGCCCGGCGAGCAGCGCGCCGACAAAAAACACGCCCGTGAACAGCCACGCCTGATTGACGCCGAGCGCGCCGAGCATCTCGCGATCGGCGGTGGCCGCGCGCACGAGCGTGCCCCAGCGCGTTTTCGTCAGCGCGTACCAGAGCGCCGCGAGCACGAGTGGCGCGAGCGCGATCAACACGAAATCGTAGGTGGGAACGGGATGGCCGAGCAATTCGATCGCCCCGCCGAGATGCGGCGCGCGCGGCCCGAACAGGTCTTCCGGTCCCCAGATCGCGAGCGCGGCATCGCGAAAAATCAGGACGAGCGCGAACGTCGCGAGCAGATGGAACAACTCGGGCGCCTTGTAAATGCGCCGCAGGACGACGAACTCCACGAGCGCGCCCAGCACGCCGACGACGACCGCCGCCGCGAGCACGCACAACGCAAAACCGCCGAGCGTCGCGCCGAATCGCGCAGTGAGCGTGCAGGCGACGTAGACGCCCAGCATGTAGAACGAGCCGTGCGCGAAATTCACGATACGCGTCACGCCAAAGATCAACGACAAGCCGCTCGCCACGAGAAAAAGCGACGAGGCCTCGGCTAAGCCGTTGACGAGTTGGACCAGCAGGTTGATGAGCATCGGGAAGCTGTGCGGGCGCGGAGCGGTGATTATCGGGGATTTCTTTTATTGGCGTGCTTATTGGCGTAATTATTGGCGTGCTTTTTGCACGCGCTTGTTCGCTCAGATGCCGTTTTCGACCATCGCGAGGAGCCGTTCGCTCAGGCGCTCGGCGTCGTCGTCGCCGAGATGCTGCAACGGGCCTTCGATCATCAGCATCGCCAAGCCGTGTACCGCCGACCATGCCAGATACTCCGCGCCGCGCCGCCGCGCAGCGGGCAGAACGTCCGCGGCGACCATCTGGTCGAGCGCCGCGCTCAGCAACTGGAAAGGGTTCAGGCCGCTATGTCCGGCGCGTTCCGGGTCCTCCGTCGCCCAGGCCGATTCGGGCGCGGCGAACGCGGTGAGGAAGAGTCCGGTTTCCGCCCGCGCGAATCGCAGATAACCCGCGCCGACCGCGCGCAAATTCGCGCGCGCCGTGTCGGCGCGGCGGCGCTTTTTCGGCACGGCGGCAAGTTCGCGCTCCATCGCAATCGCGACCGCCGATAACGCCGCCGAGCGCACCGCCGAAAGCAGCGCCTGACGATTCTCGAAGTGCCGGTAAGCGGCATTCGGCACCACGCCCGCGCGGCGCGTCGCCTCGCGCAGCACGACCGCGTCTGGGCCGCCCGCGCGCGCAAGTTCGATGCCCGCATCGATCAGCGTTCGATGCAGATCGCCATGACGGTACGTGCTGCGCGGCTTTGGTGCTTTCATTATTCTTTTCGAGTTATCCCATGTGGACACTGTCCATTATCTCTGTTATTTTTTGTGGACGGTGTACACATTTTAAAAAGAACCTTAAATCAAGGGTTATTCTTTAAGCACTCGCCTAAAGAGGAAGGAGACGACCATGACCGAAGCCAATCAATCAGCCGACGAAGCCCGCATTCGCGAACTCATTCGCGAGTGGCACGCCGCCGTGCTCGCGAAGGATGCCGAGGCGCTGATCCAGCACTACGCGCCGGACGTGGTCGTGTTCGACGTCGTGCCGCCCGCATCCTCTACCGGCGCGGCGCGTTATCGGCAAAGCTGGCAGAGCTGGTTCGACTCCATGAAGTCGCCTATCGTGTTCGAGATGAACGACGTCGCGGTCATGGTGAGCGGCGATCTCGCCGTGGCGCACAGCGTGAACCGCGTCGGCACGAGCGAACAGGTCAACGTCGTGCGCGCCACCGTTTGTTTCCGGCGAATCGAAGGCGACTGGCAAGTCGTACACGAACATGCGTCGGTGCCGCTCGCCATCGACATGGATCCCGACAACCATTCCTGATTCATCCAACCATCAAGGAACAGTCATGAAAATTCAACCGTATTTAACGTTCGACGGCCGCTGCGAAGAAGCGCTCGGGTTTTATCGCGAGGCACTCGGTGCTGAAGTGGACGTGCTGATGCGTTACAGCGAAGCGCCGCCCGGACCGGACGGTTGCGGACCGCGGCCCGGCATCGAGCAGAAGATCATGCACTCGCAGTTTCATATCGGCGGTAATACGCTGCTCGCGTCCGACGGTCATTGCAACGGCAACCCCGTGTTTCAGGGCATTTCGCTCACGTTGAACGTGGATACGACATCCGAAGCCGAGAAATTGTTTGCTGCGTTGTCGGCGGAAGGCGCGGTTCAGATGCCGCTCGACAAGACGTTCTTCTCGCCCGCGTTCGGCATGTTGACGGACAAGTTCGGTGTGGCGTGGATCATCGTGACCGAGCCGGCGTAAGAAAAACGTGGCATCACGGGCGGTCCCACGGTGGCACGCCGCTGAACGCGTCCACCAGAAAGTCGATCATCACGCGCACGCGCGAACTCAGGTGCCGGCGGCTCGGATATAACGCGAGAATGTCGATGTCGTTCATGTGAAAGTCGGGCAGGATCGGCACGAGACGGCCGGTGCGCAAGTCGTCGCCAATCAGGAACGACGGCTGCCAGATCACGCCGCGCCCGGCCAGCGCGGCGGCACGCGCAGTGTCGCCGTTGTTCGAATGCATCGCGCAATTCACGCGCACGGAGTGCGGGCGGCCGTCGGCATCGAACAAATGCCATTCGTCGCCCGACGCCGAATACGTATAACCAATGCACGCGTGTTCGCTCAATTCGGCGGGCGTTTGCGGCGCGCCGTGCGCGGCGAGATAGTCCGGCGACGCGCACACGATATTGCGCGAACTCGCGAGCTTGCGCGCCGCGTGTCCGGTCGAGCCGGTGCGCGAAATGCGAATCGCGAGATCGTAGCCTTCATCGACGATATCCACCACGCGGTCGATCAGCGCCACATCCAGTTGCACATCCGGATGCTGCCGCATGAACTCGGGCCACAGCGGCGCGAGATGCAGCACGCCAAAACTCAGCGGCGCGTTGATGCGCAAGCGGCCGCGCGGCTCGACCGTCGATGACGAAACCAGACTCTCGGTTTCCGCGAGATCGTCCAGCAAGGTCTTGCAGCGCTCGTACAGCGCCTCGCCGCCGTTCGTGAGCGACAACCGGCGCGACGTGCGGTTCAGAAGCCGCGTGCCGAGATGCGCCTCCAGTTCGCTGATATAGCGCGTGACGTTCGCGGGCGACGTATCGAGCGCGTCCGCAGCGCGCGTGAAGCTTCCGCGCTTCACCACGGCGACAAAAACCTCATAGGCCCGCAGTCGATCCATCGCCCGTCTCCATCGTTCATAAAAGCTGAACGATCAGACCATGTTTGCTGCCTTCGCGCAAGCCGGCGCCAAGCCTATATTCGCTTCAACGGCACGGACATCGGGTTCGGTAGCCGAAACCTTGAAAGCGGAGTCAAACATGAACCGGTTAAACGGAAAGGTCGCCATCGTCACGGGCGCGAGCGCGGGAATTGGCCGCGCGACGGCAAAATTGTTCGCAGCGGAAGGCGCGAAACTCGTGCTGGCCGCGCGCCGTGCGAGCGAACTCGAAACGCTGGTCGCGGAAATTCGCGAAGCGGATGGCGAAGCGGTGTTTCTAGCAGGCGACGTACAGTCGGAGGATTACGCGAAGGCGCTCGTCGCGCTGGCCGTGTCGCAATACGGCGGCCTCGATATCGCCTACAACAACGCGGGCACGCTCGGCGAAATGGGCCCGAGCACGGAGGTCTCGGAAGCCGGCTTCACCGCCGCGCTCGCGACCAACCTCACCAGCGCGTTCCTCGGCGCGAAGCACCAGATTCCCGCGATGCTCACGCGTGGCGGCGGATCGATCATCTTCACATCGACGTTCGTCGGCTATTCGTTCGCGTTCCCCGGCACGGCGGCTTATGCGGCGAGCAAGGCGGGCTTGATCGGCCTCACGCAAGCGCTTGCCGCCGAGTATGGCGCACAGGGCGTGCGCGTCAACGCCGTGCTGCCGGGCGCTGTCGATACACCCATGTACCGCGACATGAACAACACCGCTGAATCGCAATCGTTCATCACGAATCTGCACGCGCTGAAACGCGTCGCGACGCCGGAAGAACTCGCGCGCTCGGTGCTGTATCTTGCCTCGGACGATTCGTCGTTCGTCACGGGCACCGCTTCGCTCGTCGATGGTGGCGCGTCCATCACCCGCACTTAAACCACTTTCAAAGGAGATTGGTCATGTCACGACTCAACGGAAAACGCACGCTGATTACCGGCGGCACGAGCGGTATCGGCCTTGAAACGGCTCGTCAATTCGTCGCGGAAGGCGCGCGCGTGATCGTCACCGGCAGCACGGCGGAAAGTGTGCAGAAAGCGCAGGCGGAACTCGGTCCCGACGTGCTCGTCCTGCGCGCCGACGCGGGCGATATAGCGTCGCAGCACGAACTCGCGGCGACGGTCCGCGAAACGTTCGGTCAACTCGACGCCGTGTTCATCAACGCGGGTCTGGCCGACTTCCGGCCCATCGAGCAATTCGACGAAGCCGCGTTCGACCGCTCCATCGCGATCAATCTCAAAGGCCCGTATTTTCTGTTGCAGGCGCTGTTGCCGATCCTCGCCAACCCCGCGTCGATCGTCCTCAACACGTCGATCAACGCGCGGATCGGCATGCCGAATTCGAGCGTCTACGCCGCCACTAAAGCGGGCCTGATTTCGCTTGCGCGCACCTGGTCGGGCGAATTGATCGGGCGTGGCGTGCGCGTGAATGCTGTCAGCCCCGGCCCCGTTTCGACGCCGCTTTACGGCAAGCTCGGGTTGTCGGAGGAAGACTTGCGCAACACGGCCGAAGCGATTCGCAGCCAGATCCCGGCTGGACGTTTCGGCGAGCCGGTCGAGATTGCGAAGGCGGTGGTGTTCCTCGCGTCGGACGAATCGACGTTCACGGTGGGCAGCGAACTCGTGATCGACGGCGGGATGAGCAATTTATAAGCGGCAAATAGGCGGCGGCGTTCACCGGAGATCTTCGGAGAACACCGTCGCCCAGTCGTCCTTCATGTCGACGACCGTCCAGCCTTTCGCGGCGGCGGCGTCGAGCGCGTGGTCCAGACGGCCAATCAGCGCGGCGCGGTCATACGCGTACTCGCGCGCGGCGTCGGTGTGATGAATCAGCGCGGCGAAGCGCGGCCCCGCGCCGCCCGTCGTCCATTCGAGCATTTGCAGGTCGCCGTCCGAATTGCCGAAAGCCATCAGCGGACGGCGTCCAATCACCTGTTCGATAGCGATCGGCTTGCCCGGCCCTTCGTCGATATCGTGCATCTGCGCGAGCCGCGTGAGCGTCGGCGTGCCGTCGATCACGTCGTAGCGATACTGCGGGCTGCTGCCGATCACCTGCTCGGGCGGAATGCCGTAGACGCGCTCCGAATACTCGCGGATAAATTCCGTGCCGCCGCCCGAGACGATGTACGGCGTGAAGCCGTTGGCGCGCAGATACTGCAGCAATTCGAGCATCGGCTGATAGACGAGTTCCGTGTACGGGCGGCGAAAACGCGGGTCCTGCGCGTGCTCCAGCCAATCGTGGATCTGCGTGCGGAACTGCTGCGTGGTCACGCCCGCGGTCAGCGCGGCGAGCAAATTGGCGGCGCCCGTCTCCCCGGTCGCGACGTAGCCCTTCAGATCGCCCGCGAGCGCCGCGCGAAACGGTTCCTGCGTCTTCCATCCGGGATGCGCGGGCGCCATGGCCTGAAGTTGTTCGAACGAATAGACGAGCTGCACGTAGGCGGGCTGCTCGATCCACAGCGTGCCGTCGTTATCGAAAACGGCGATCCGCTCGGCAGCCGATACGAACTCCGGCGAACCCGGTTTCGTCACGCGCTCGACGAACGCGACGATCGCCCGCTTTGCCGCCGAATCGCGCCACGACACGAGCACCGCCGATGAATCCGCCGACGGACGTTCGGCCCCGGCCGGCGCGATGCGCGACGGCGCGTGCGCGCACGCGCTCAGGCCGAATACCGCCGTGAGCACGAACATCGCGATAACGCCGCTCGGACGCATGACTTTTCCTCATACAGATGGGGCCGCGCAACTCCCGTGACTCACGCGCACGCGCGGTCCCGATACTGCTCCTGTTGCGCGGCATGCGACACATGCGCGTACACGCGTTCGCGCTCGGCCGCGGCGAGTGTGCGCTTGCGCTTGATGCTTGCGCCATTGAAACGCGGATCGCCCATGACGGCTACATATTCGCTCAGCCGGTGGCGCTGGAAACGCTGGAAGAAATCCGGGCCCGGCAAGCCATTGTCGCAGGCAAGCAGCACGCCGTAATCGACATGAGTGAGATCGCCGAGCGTTCGCACAGCCTGTTCGAGCACACGATAACGCTCGGCAAGCGGTGTCGAACGCTCGAACATCGCGTGAAAACGCTGGTACGGAAACAATGCGCGGTGCGTGGCGGCACGTTCGAGCGCACGCACGAGCCGTTCGGTGGGGTTCGAAATCATCACGAGGCCTCCTGATTTGACACCTGCGCGCACGCGGACAAGGCGGCCGCGGCGCGCGCCGTTTCACTCGAAAGTCGCGCTAAGCGACAACAGAACAGCGTTGCCCTTCGGGCGGTTATGCGCTGCAAACTCGTTCACCCAGCGCAGCCCCGCCGACACCGGCGTGCCGCCGAACTTGCCCGGCCACGTCACCATCGGACCCATGCCGACGGAATAACCGTTCGCGCCGCCGATTTTGTCGGCGAGGCCGCCGATGCCGTCGCCGATCTGCTGGATCCAGCCGCCGATCACGCCGACGCCCCAGCCGCTTTTGAAACGCTTGAGCGCCAGAATGCCGAGGACGCTTAACGGCGCGTTGTGATAGTCGGTCTTGTTGTTCGTGGTGTAGAAGTTGATGCCGTAATTCACCGACAACTCGATGTCGTCGGACGGGACGAGATGCGTATCGGAGAGGGTCGGCGTGAAGGTCCAGGTGTTCTGGCCCGCGTTCGCGAAGCGGCTCGTGCTGTATGCGCCGGTCCGCGCGTACATTTGCACGCTGAGCGAGACGTGGCCGGTCTGCGTCAGGTGATAACCCGCGACCACTGGCACGAAGAACAGACTGGCGAACTGCGTGGCGTGATCGGAGGGAAGCTTATCCGGCGTGATCGAGAAAACACATCGGGATTTCTCAATGTCCGGCCGATAAAGCGTCTTATGCCCGAAACCCGTCGATAACGCATGGATGAATAATTGATTCATATAAGTGCGCGCCCCGGTCCGTGTCACGACTGCGTCATTTTCAGCGTGTGCGTCCATATCTTTCGGCAAATACACCCTATAAAGCGCACTGCAAGCGACGACTAACGATTCGGACATTTTCATTCCGTTCCCCGTCGCTTTTCCTTGTGCACCCGCCGCATGATTCCCCGTCTGGGCGATGAACTCCTTAATGTCGCGGTTAAGCAGTTGCCTCATAAATTAATATCCGCGCTGCAGGCCGGAATACCGGTTCAGAACCGATGCGTGCTTATTAACCAATCAGTGAACGCATATTTTCAGCGCAAGCGAAATCACTCGCGCACCTGCTGGAACGCGCAAAATGCAGATATCGCATAAGGCACGCAATCGCGGAATTACAGGGTCGAACTCGTCCCTCGCCCTAGCGGCGACAAGGAAACCGCGACGGAGCGTATCGCCCGCGCGTGAAACTCGTTTGAAGACAGAACTGAACCGCCGGCGGATTCGCCGAATCGACCAAGCGAAGTAGAACCGGATAGAACTGTATGAAGCCAAGCCGGACGACCGGCTTTTCGAGTTGTCTCGAACCGCGCTTCTCTGATGTGTTTACAGATGCTAGCAAACGTTTTATCGCCCTGCCAAGAACATTTTGTAACGCGAATGAAAATGAAACGTTTTGTACTGCTGTTTCAGGGAGTCAACTTATCCGGCGGATTTCGACGTATGAGGATTCGAATTGCATAGGAAGTTTTTTATCGAATTACAAGAAGAATAATTATTACAGCCTTCACTCAAGGCCGGTCAAAACGTTTATTGGTGGACACATGCGGGTTTTGAGACCGGCCAGTCGATGTAGAACCCAAGTGACGGAGTCTCCCCAATAACGCCGTCCGCAAGCCGGTTAAACCGCAATGCGCCGCCTTCAAGACAAGAATTTGCTTCGCCGGCGATTGAACGCCCGCCCGCCACCGTGCTGGAAACCGCCGCATGCGTCCGGCATTCTCCAGCTCCATCCGGGCGTTACACGCACTTTGCAACGAAACGTGGCACAGGCTACGCCGTGCATCCATGCGAACACTACGACGAGTGCGCAGATGCTTTCTCAGCCGGACAATCTACCCAGCGTCGTGCGCAGAATGACCGCCGGTCAGATGCTCATCGACGGAGCAACGGTCGATGAAGTGGCCGATCGTCTTCATCTCTCCACGCAGACGGTGAAGCGTTATCAGGCTATCGTCGAGGCGGGCGGTCTGGACGCGCTCAGGCAGCTCGGCGTCGGCGGACGGTCGCCCACGCTCGACCAGAACGCGCTGGCCGCGATCGCCGCCGCGTTGCAGGAATCGGCGCGGCTGCACGGCTTCGAGAGCGACGTGTGGACGAACGCGCGGCTTCGGGCGCTGATCGAAAGCCGCTACGGCGTGCGCTTTTCGCGCGTGTATATCTGGCAGATCGCGACGAATCTCGGTCTCGGCCACCTGCTGTCCAAATCGCGACGCTAGCGGCGAAGGAGACCCGGATGTCCGAACGCAGACTGATCGCGCTGGCTGCATCGACCGCGCTCGCGCTCTTCTGCCACGCCGCCGTGGCCCAGGTGGAGGCGTCAGGCGCGACCCGGCGCGCGCTCGCCGCGACGTCCGTGACGGAGTCGGGCGCGCGGGTCGTCGGTATCGATCCCGCGTCGAACAGCATTACGCTCAAGCGCGATTCGGGCGTGGTGGAAGACGTGACCGTGAGCCGGGAAGTGGGCGACGTGAGCCGGCTGCGGATCGGCGATGTGCTGAAGATCCGCTACGAGACCGCGCTGCTCGTGCGCGTCGACAAGCTGGCGAAAGGCAGGGTTGCCGAGCGCGTGGAAACCGAGACCGCGATTCCCGCGTCGGGCGGCGTCGCCGCGTTCGCAAGGCGTACGCGCGTGCTTGCGACCGTTACGCGCATCGATCCGAAAACGCGCACCGTCACGCTGCGCGACCCGACGCGCACCGAGCAGTTCCGGGCGTCGCCGGAGCTTGCGCTGCAGGGGCTCAAGGTGGGCGATACGGTGCGCGCCGAGTTCGTATCGGCGACGGCCGTGCTGATCCTGCGCGACGGCAAGCCGCTCAAGTAAAGGGAAAATCCCGAGCCGGATTGGCACGCTCGAAGCCCGCGCCGTCCTCGTCGAACTGGAAAAACGTGGAACAATGGGTGCTTCGACACGCACCAGGAGTCCCCAATGAACGCCCCCGGCAAGTCACCCGTTCCCGTTTCGGACATCCACGCGCATCCCGCCGATCGTCCGTCGCGCGAAGACGCCGAAGCCGCCGTGCGTGTGCTTTTGCGCTGGGCCGGCGACGATCCATCGCGCGAAGGTCTGCTCGACACGCCGGCGCGCGTGGTCCGCTCGTACGAGGAATTTTTCGCGGGATACGCACAGGATCCGCGCGAGATTCTGGCGCGCACGTTTTCGGAGGTCGAGGGTTACGACGAGATGATCGTGCTCAAGGACATCCGCTTCGAGAGTTACTGCGAGCACCATATGGTGCCGATCATCGGGCGCGCGCACGTCGCGTATCTGCCGAACACGCGCGTGGTGGGGATCTCGAAGCTCGCGCGGCTCGTGGATGCGTTCGGCAAGCGCCTGCAGATTCAGGAAAAGATGACTGCGCAGATCGCCGATACGTTGAATGAGGTGCTGCAGCCGCTCGGCGTCGGCGTGATTCTGGAGGCAGCGCACCAGTGCATGTCGACGCGCGGCGTACACAAGGCGGGATCGTCGATGGTCACTTCGCGGATGCTTGGCGCGTTTCGCTCGGATCCTTCGACGCGGCGAGAGTTTTTATCGATCGTCGGGCATCAGAGTGGGATGAGTGTTTCTAATACGTGAGGTGGGGTTCGCTGGCGCTCGGGGTTGGGTTTTTGCTGGCGCTCGGGGTTGGGTTTTTGCTGGCGCTTGGGGTTGGGTTCTGCTGGCGATGTGTGCTTTTGTTTGCCTGCGCTTTCTGGGAACCTGCTTTCGTGTAGGTCTATTAGCACGCCGCTATGCGCGGCAGCAGTCACTTTCTTTGCTGCTGTGTACGGACCGGAGACATAGTTGACACATGTACGAGGACATCGTTGACACCTGATGTTCAGGGTTTTGCTGCTTTCAGGTCAAGTTTTGCAATGCGTTGATGGGCAAACCAGAACTCAATTACGCCGTCTTCGTCGTGCTTTGGACGTGCGGCCACGTACAGCCCTTTGAGCGCAGTCGACAGACGCAGCGCCTCGCCTCTGAAACGCACCAGGCCATTTGAATTGACCCGCAGCACTTCATCGGCAGGCCCGTATTGCGGTTCTGGCAGATGCTCGGGCATCGCTCGCGGGCTGGGTTGGTAGCGGCTCACCGGCGTCGCCAGGTCCAGCGCCTCATGCGGGCGTTGCGTGTTGTACACCTGTCGCCAGCGTTCCAACTCCTGCTGCACGTGGGCGTGGGTCGTGAACACGTGCCGCGCCAGCACTTCAGCTTTCAGCGACCGATGGAATCGCTCATCCTTGCCATTCGTCTGAGGATGATACGGTCGGCTGTAGCTCACGTGAATACCCAGTCTGATCAGCCACACCGCGAGCTCGGTCAACTGGCCCGGCGCGCTCGGGGAACCCCACGGCGCACCGTTATCGGTATTGATGCGTGACGGTAGCCCATAGCAGCGAAACGCCCGCTCGAGCTCGGTCTGCACGACTTCCGTGGTTGTCCGGCCGCAGGCGGCGAGCACGATGTTAAAGCGCGAGTGATCGTCGAGCACCGTCAGCGGCGCACAGCGGCCACCCTCCAGGGTCGGGAAATCGCCCTTGAAATCCATCTGCCACAGCGCATTCGGATGCTCGTGCTCGAAGCGCTGCCAGGGCCGCTGCGGTCTGTCCTCAGGCGCGTGGAGCAGGTCGTGACGGCGCAGGATCTCGGTGATCGTGGAGGGTGCGGGCACATTGGCGTGGCCGAGATCTTGCAGACGACGCTCGATCTTGCGTCCGCCCCAGCCGTACTCGCGGCGCAGGTCGAGCACGACGGCGACGATCTCATCGGATGAGCGCGCGGGACTGTCGTGCGGACGACGCGAGCGATCGACGAGACCTTCAAGGCCTTGCGTCGAGTGGCGGGCAAGCCACTTGTAGCCGGTCTGGCGGCTGACGTTGAAACGTCGGCACAACTCGCTGAACGGCACGCTCCGTTGGGTGGCGAGTTGAACGAATTCCTGTCGGAGACTCATGGTGTCTTTTACGTTCCAGGGCATGGGAGGATTTCGGGCGTTCGATTACCCGAAAGTGTCAACCATGTCTCCGTACACCTGTCAGCTATGTCTCCGGTCTGTACACAGCAGCAAAGAAAGTGACTGCTGCCGCGCATAGCGGCGTGCTAATGGACCTACACGAAAGCAAGTTCCCAGAAAGCGCCGGAGCATCAGACGGTTTACCCCGACCACCCTCAAGCCGCCCCACGGCGACGAATCCCGTGCTGTTTTCTTTGGTTACTTTCTTTGCAGCTAGCCAAAGAAAGTAACTGCTGCCGCGCATATCGGCGTGCTAAAAGACCCACACGAAATCAAGTTCCCAGCAAGCGCAGGCAAACAAAAGCAACGAGCGCCAGCAAAACCAAAACCGCCGCCGCCGCCGTCAATCATCTTCCTGCAAAACTTCCTCCCGCGGATACACGCGCACAAGCACAATCCGCGGCCCGTTCATCTTCTTAACGACAATATCAAACCCCTCAAACTCCACCCGCTGCCCCTCACTCGGCAAATCGCCGAGCGCATTGATAACGAGTCCACCAACCGACTCCGCACGCCCTTCATCGATATCGATCCCGAGCGCCCGTTCCAGCGACACCACCGGCAAGCTGCCCTTGCCCATCAACGTGCCGTCGTCCATCCGCGACCAGTCCGCGTCGCCCTGTCGGAATTCGTCGTGAATCTGGCCGACCAGCGCGCCGAGCAGATTATCGAGCGTGAGAAAGCCGATCGGCTTCGCCCCCTTCCGCCCGACCAGCGCGAAATGCGGCGCGCCCTTGCGGAATCGGCGGAACAACTCTAGCGCCGACAGATTCGGCGCAACGTACTGCACCGGCCGCACATATTTCTGCAACGATTCGACCTTCGCGTCCGACTTGGTGAAACTCGACGCAAAACTGCTCCCCGCGTTCTCACGCGCGAGCAACAAGTCCTTCAAGTGAATCATGCCGATCACGCGCTCGCCCGACGCATCCGCGAACAACGGATAACGGCTGAACCGGTGACGCGAAATCACGTTCATGTTTTCGCGCAGCGGACAGTCGTTGCGCAGCGCCACCATTTCGTGCGCGGGCCGCATCAGATCGGACACGGTCATGCGGCTGAAATCGAGCGAATGCGCGATGGTGTTCCACTCGTCGGCGTTATACGACGACGCGCCCGACAGGCGGCGTCCGCGCAAAATCAGCTTGAGTTCGTCGGTGGAATAGTGGGCGTCGTGACCGTGTTCGCCCGAGAGGCCGAACAGTTTCAGCACCTGATTCGCGCTCGCGTTCAGCACCCAGATGAACGGGTACATCAGCCAGTAGAAACCGTAGAGCGGCATGGCGAGCCACAAGCCGACCTGCTCGGCGCGACGGATCGCCCACGACTTCGGCGCGAGTTCGCCCACCACGATATGCAGGAAGGAAATAACGGAGAACGCGAAAAAGAGCGAGATCGACTCGATCAGCTTCTCCGACTCCACGCCGATCAGCGCGAAGAGCGGATGCAGCAGCGCTGCGAACGCCGGCTCGCCGATCCATCCGAGCCCGAGCGACGCGAGCGTAATACCGAGCTGGCACGCCGAAAGATAGGCGTCCAGTTGCCCGTGTACCTTCGCGAGCAGGCGGCCGGGCAGACCGTTGGTCCGCGCGATCGCCTGCACGCGAGTCGCGCGGAGTTTAACGAGCCCGAACTCGGCGGCGACAAAAAACCCGTTCAACGCGACGAGCAACAAGGCGCCAACAAGCGCGACAACCTGAGTCAAGGCATTTCTCTCTCAAATGGAATACGCCAGTATAGAGGCGAGTCGCGATTTGAAAGATAAACCGGGGATTTTCAGGGTTCCTTTTTAAGCGCCCCCGAGCGGGACGCTCAGCGTGAGCCGCACGGCCGTTGCATCGACGATATCGTCCTGCTCGAACGTGCCGCCGTGCGCTTCCGCCACCCGCTTGCAGAGCGCGAAGATCCACGAAATGCGGCCCGCCTCGCGCGGATGCAACGTCTGCTTGCGTGCAAATGCTTCGAGCACGTGCGGCGTTTTGGTGTCGTTGAGCGCATCCGTCGATGCCGTGAACGCGACGCGCGCCTTCCACGTCTGGCCCTCGATCGCGCTCGTCAATGCGACCGCCGCGCCGCTCGGGCTCGCCTCCGCCGCGAACGCGAGCATCAGCCAGAGCGCCTGCGTGAGCCGCTCGGCGTCGGCGGAAATCTGTTCTTCCGCGAGCGGCGAATCGATCTCGATCGTGACGCCGCGCGCCGTCGCGAGGCTCGCGCGCGCTTCCTCCGCGCTACGTTCGGTCAGCGCGCGCAACGCCACCGGCGCGCGATCGAGCGCGATGGCGCGCGTTTCGGCGCGGGTCGTATCGATGGATGTCTCGATCAGCTTGACCTGCTGCTCCACGCCCGAGCGGATGCCCGCGAGCGCGCGCTGGGCGGCCGGATCGGCGGCGTCGATCTTGCGCTCCAGCACGTAACCCCAGCTATGAATGGCGTTCAGCGGCCCGCGCAGATCGTGCGAAACCACCGACAGCACCTGATCGCGCATGAAAAGCGCGACCTGGGCGCGCAGGAACGCGGTGCGCGAGTCGCTATCCGCGGGAGCGGATGCTCCACTCGTGCTTGTCGAAGGTGAAACGAGCAGGCTTACCGTTTCATCGCGATTTGGCAATGCGAGGATTGCGAACGCGCGGGCGACGCCGTCGTGATCGAACGAAACCTGCGCGCGATGCACGCCGTTCGCGGCGCGCGCGGCATCGGCGGCTTCGGTCAACACGGCGACCAGCGGCTTGGGCAATGCCGAATCCGCGAGCGGACGGTCCGCCAACGATTGCGCGTCGATATCGAAAATATGGGCGAATACCGTATCGGCCGACAAACAACGCAGCGCGCTGTCGAGAAGCAGTACGCCGTCGGCGCCGGCGGACCTGTCGTCAAGCATGGGCCGCCCCGAATCCACGGAACCTGAAAAAGTCGTTGTCACGATTGAAATCCTTGCGAGGTCGATGTTGCCAGGACTTTTAGAGATGAAAGCGCATTATAGGTGAGCGACCGCGCCCAATGGCGTCGGCGCGTGCGCGGCAAGCGCGCCGATTTTCAAGATGCTCACGCACGATGCAGCAAGTGCCGTGCGCGCCCCGCCCGCGCAAGAGGCCCTACAATAGCGGTTTCAAACCCCGGCCTGCAAGGCCGGTTCATCAGGAGTGTTTATGTCGATCGTGACGACCGATTCGGGTCTCAAATATGAAGACCTCACCGTGGGCGATGGCACGGAAGCCGTTGCGGGCAAAACGGTGAGCGTGCATTACACCGGCTGGCTGACCGACGGTCAGAAATTCGATTCGAGCAAGGATCGCAACGACCCGTTCGCGTTCGTGCTGGGCGGCGGCATGGTCATCAAGGGCTGGGACGAAGGCGTGCAGGGCATGAAAGTGGGCGGCACGCGCCGTCTGACGATCCCGCCGCAACTCGGCTACGGCGTGCGCGGCGCGGGCGGCGTGATTCCGCCGAACGCGACGCTCGTGTTCGAAGTGGAACTGCTCGACGTTTGATTCGCCCATGACGCTCGCCAGCGGCGGACCCACCGTGTCATTGCGCCGCTACGGCGCGGTGGAAGCGTCGGACGTCCACGATTTCCATCAGATCGTGCTCGGACTCGACGGCGCGATGGACATGACGGTGGATGGCCGCGCGCGCCGGATCGATGCGAGCGGCGCGTGGATCGTTCCGGCGGGCGCGCGTCACGATTATTCGGCTGCCGGTGAAAACCGGCAGTTGGTGATCGACTTGCCGCTCGCGTCCGTCGCGTTGCCGGAGCGTTTTTTCGACCGGGCGCGCGCGGTGGAAATCGATCCGCAGGTCGCGCAACTCGTGCAGGACGTGGCCATGCGCGCTCAGTCCGGCGCGTCCGGCCGTTTCGCGTGGCAAGCCGCGACGCATCTATGCGGCGCACTGCTCGCGGGTACAACCGGCGAACCCGCGCGCGGCCTCGATTTCGCGCGTATCGACCGCTGGCTGCGCGCCCATCTCGCCGAGCCGCTGCGCGTCGCCGATCTCGCCGCGCATTGCGGTTTTGGGATGCGGCGCTTCCACGCGCTGTTTATCGAGGCGTTCGGCGAGACGCCGCATCGTTATGTGCAGCGTCTGCGGCTCGACGCCGCGTTGACGCTGCTCGCCGACACGCGCCGTTCGCTTACCGACATCGCGCTCGACGTCGGTTTCGCCGATCAAAGCGCCTTCACGCACGCGTTTTCGCGACGTTTCCGGATCGCGCCGGGCAAATGGCGCGGCGCGCCGGAAAGCTAAAACGCCGCGTCTATCAAACGATCTGGCTCAAACCGCGCTCCAGATCCGCGCGAACATCTTCCGGATTCTCCAGCCCGACCGCCACGCGGATCAACCCTTCGCGAATTCCCGCCGCCTCGCGCACTTCAACGCTGAGACGCCCGTGAGTAGTCGTGGCCGGATGCGTGATGGTCGTGCGCGTATCGCCGAGATTGCCGGTGATCGACACCACCTTCGTCGAATCGATCACGCGCCACGCATTCGCGCGCGCCGCTTCCTGCGTATCGCCCTTGAGCTCGAACGAGACGATCGCGCCGCCCGCCTTCTGCTGTTTCTGCGCGATCGCGTATTGCGGATGCGATTCCAGTCCCGGGTAAAACACGCGCGCGACCGCCGGATGCTGCTCCAGCCAGCGCGCGAGTTCGAGCGCGTTCGACGACTGCTTTTCCACCCGCAGCGACAGTGTTTCCATGCCCTTCAGCAGCACCCAGGCATTGAACGCGGAAAGCGTCGGCCCGGCGCTGCGCACGAATGGAAAAACCTTTTCCATGATGAACTGCTTCGAGCCGACCAGCGCGCCACCGAGCACGCGGCCCTGACCGTCGAGAAACTTCGTCGCCGAGTGCATCACGACGTCCGCGCCGAGTTTGAGCGGCTGTTGCAGCGCCGGACTGCAAAAACAGTTGTCCACGACAAACAGCGCGCCCACTTCCTTCGCAATCTTGCCGATCGCCTCGATATCGGCGATTTCGGTTAGCGGATTCGACGGCGTTTCAAGGAAGAACATCTTCGTTTCCGGACGCACGGCGGCGCGCCACGCGTCGAGATCGGTCGGATCGACGAACGTGGTGGTGATGCCGAACTTCGGGAAAATCTGCGAAAACATGCCGACCGTCGATCCAAACAGGCTCTTCGAACTCACCAGATGGTCGCCCTGCTGCAGCGCGCACATCACGACCGCCATGATCGCGGCCATGCCGGACGCGGTTGCCATGCACGCCTCGCCGCCTTCCAGCGCGGCAAGCCGGTTCTGGAACATCGTGACCGTGGGGTTCGTGAAGCGCGAGTACGTGTACGCCTCTTCCGAATTCTTGAAGCGCTCGGCCGCTTCGGCGGCGCTCGAAAAGCAGAAACTCGACGTGAGGAATAGCGCTTCCGAATGCTCGTTGAAGTCGCTGCGCAGCGTTCCCGCGCGCACGGCGAGCGTGTCGAAATTGAGATGATCGTCCATGTTCGTGTTGTCCGTTTCGGTGTGTTTGGCCGGTGGTTCCTTGCGTCGCGCCGGCAGTTTCGCGCGCGCCAGACGCAAAAAAGCCCGCTGTGCGTCGCGCGAGCGACTCAAAAGCGGGCTGATGCGGAAATAGCCGGAAGCGGTCCGGTGTTGCCACCGTTTCGCTTTAGCTGTTTGGAGTCGCGCCAGTCTGGCCCAACCCCGCGTCCGCAAGCTGATTTCAAATCGACGCAAGCCACGATGCTACCACGGCCCGCGTCTTTTCAGGATAACGCGCGAACTCACTCCACCGAGAGTTGCAGATGCAACTGCGAGCGCGCCGGTCCGCCTTCCTGCGCTTCGCTGGCGGCGTCGCGGTCGGATTGCGATTGCGGCGCGAGCCGCGCGGTTTCGATGCGGTCGAGATATTCGGTCGTGATGTCGCCGGTGATGTAGTTGCCGTCGAAGCACGACGCCTCGAATTCGCCCAGCGCCGGATTGATGTCGCGAATGGCCTGCTTCAGATCGGCCACGTCCTGGTAGACGAGGTGATCCGCGCCGATCATGCGCGCCACTTCGTCGTCGCTGCGGCCGTGCGCGACGAGTTCGCCGCGCGTCGGCATGTCGATGCCGTACACGTTGGGGAACTTCACCGGCGGCGCGGCCGAAGCGAAAATAACCTTCGCCGCGCCGGCATCGCGCGCCATCTGCACGATTTCATGCGAAGTCGTGCCGCGCACGATCGAATCGTCGACGATCAGCACGTTCTTGCCCTTGAACTCGATGGCCATGGCGTTCAGTTTCTGGCGCACCGATTTCTTGCGCACAGCCTGGCCCGGCATGATGAACGTGCGGCCAACGTAACGATTCTTGAAGAAACCTTCGCGATATTCGACGCCGAGTTTCGCCGCCACCTGCATCGCGGCAGGGCGCGACGAATCGGGAATCGGCATGACCACGTCGATCGGCACGTCCGGCAGCACGCGCTTGATCTTTTCGGCGAGGTAATCGCCCATGCGCAGGCGCGCGTTGTAGACCGGCACGCCGTCGAGGCACGAATCCGGCCGCGCGAGGTACACGAGTTCGAAAATGCACGGATTCAGCGACGGGTTTTCGGCGCATTGCTTGCTGTGCAGATTGCCGTCGTTATCGATGAAAATAGCTTCGCCCGGCTCCACGTCACGCACGAACTCGAAGCCGATGCCTTCCACCGCCACCGATTCCGACGCCACCATCCATTCCACGCCGGTCGCCGTTTCCATCTTGCCGAGCACGAGCGGACGGATGCCGAACGGATCGCGGAACGCCACCAGTCCGTAGCCCGCGATCAGCGAAACGATCGCATACGACCCTTTCACCCGCCGATGCACGCCGGATACCGCCTTGAAGAGCGCGGCCGGATCGACTTGCAGGCCGGAGCTTGCCAGTTGCAGTTCGTGCGCGAACACGTTCAGCAGGACTTCGGTGTCGGATGCGGTGTTGATGTGCCGGCGGTCGATCCGGAACATCTCGTCCTTCAACTGCAGCCAGTTCGTCAGGTTGCCGTTGTGGGCGAGGATGATGCCGAACGGCGCGTTCACGTAGAACGGCTGGGCTTCTTCCTCGCTCGACGCGGAACCGGCTGTCGGATAGCGCACCTGACCGATCCCCACGTTGCCCGGCAAACTGCGCATGTTGCGCGTGCGGAACACGTCGCGCACCATGCCGTTCGCTTTGTGCATGTGGAAATTGTTGCCGTTCGCGGTCGCGATACCCGCCGCATCCTGACCGCGATGCTGCAGAAGCAGCAGGCTGTCATAGATCAGCTGATTGACGGGGCTTTGGGAAACTACACCTACGATGCCGCACATGGCATGTCCTTCAAAGAGTCGAAACGGGTCCAAAAGGCGGTGCTGGCGCGATGATGCGGAAAATCACGAGTACGGGCCGCATCGGCGATACGCCGAGCCGTCGCGGATTCCTCGTGTAGCCAGCCTGTTCGTTCAGTGTGCGGCGCCGGGATCGGATCCGGGTGTCGTGTCGCGCGGGACATCCGACGAAGTGCGCACATACGCGGCGAGCGTATCGGGAAGCAGCGGTTTCAGTTCGCGCACGCCCTGTTCGACCGTCGGCCGGAACAGCGCTTTGCGCCAAAAATCCTTTTGCGGCAGTTCGGTCAAGCCTGCAAGGGCGACCAGTATCACTACCAATATAGCGCCTCTCACGAGACCGAACAGCAATCCGAGCGAGCGGTCCACGCCGCGCAGGCCGGTGACCTCGCTGATTCGCGTCAGGAGCGCGCCGAGAACACTCGACACCAGCAACACCGCCGCGACGATCAGCATGAACGCAATCAGCCACTGCGTCAGCGCACCGCCCGGCCAGGTCGCCGGAATATACGGCACGACCACGCCCACGAAGCGCCCGGCGACGAAAAACGCTGCGATCCAGCCGATCAGCCCGAACACCTCGGACAGCAAGCCTCGCCACATTCCGCGCAAGGCGGACAGGCCGATCACGGCCATCACCGCATAGTCGAACGCAGTAAACATTCGCGCCTAGTTCTTGCTGCTGCCGCCGAGGCCGGCCTGGCGCACCTTGGCAAGCGCGGCGGTCGCGGCCGCACGGTCGGCGAACGGTCCGGCGCGCAACAACGAACGCGTCGATCCGTCGGCCTGCTTGCGATGTTCGACATATGCGGGCACGCCCGCGGACTTCAACTTGCCGACCCAGTTCTGCGCGGCGGTTTCGTCGTCGAAAGCGCCGATTTGCAGCACGAAGCGGCTTCCCGGCGGCGATGAAGGCGTGTTCGCCGTGCTCGCGCTCGAGTTCGCGCTGCCGTCTTCGTCGGATTCGGCTGCCGAGGGCGCGGGCGGTGTGGCGGGCTTCGCGGCTGGCTTCGTCGGAGCCGCCTGAACAGGCGCTTTCGCTTCGGGCTTGGCCGTGGCCGTGGCGTTCGCGCCGGAATTCTGTGCTGTGTTGACAGCCGGCTTGGCGACGCCGGCGCTCGCGCTGCTCGCGGATGACGCAGCCGTCGTGGGCGTTGCCGTTGCGTTCGCGGGCGGGCCGTCGGGTGCGACGCCCGCTTGCGTGTCGGCGTCGGACGGAGGCGTCTCTGAACGCGCCGGCTTCGGCGCCACGACCGGACGGCTCGGGATGTCGATGGAAATGTCGTCGGTGACGGGCTTCGGGCGCGAATCCAGCACCATCGGCAAGACGATCACCGCCGCCAGCACCAGCGCGATTGCGCCGACCAGACGGCGGCGCGCGCGCTGCTTCTCGGGCAAAGTCGGGTCGAGCATCATCGCGTCGGCGTCAGGGCGCTCGCTGCGGCGCGTGCGGCGTTCGGTGCGGACGGTTTGGCGCGCGCCTCGCGAAGAGTCGGAATATGCGTCGCGACCGGATGGTGCGTCGTCTTTCTTGCCGAACGAGAAAAGTCCCATGTATGGCTTGGTGCGAGAGGCTTTGACGGCGAGGCGTCTCAGTGATGCTGCGATTTACGGAAGGCGATCACGCCCGCCACCGTATAGAAACTGCCGAAGATCAAAATTCTATCATTTTCGGACGCTCGGCTTAACGCATCTTGAAAAGCGTCGGCGGGCGTCGCGAATTGCTTAACGCTGCTGTCCGGGCCGTCGTTGACGCCCGCTTCGCGTAACGCTTCGGCGAGCACGGCCGGTTGCGCGGCACGCGCTGTCGGCAAATCGGTCACGTTCCAGTGGTCGATTTCACCCTTGAGATGCCCGACGATGCCTTCCACGTCTTTATCGGCCATCGCGCCGAAAACCGCATACGTGTATGGAAAAAAGCCCATATTGCTCAGATTCTGTGCAAGAACAGCGGCGGCGTGAGGATTGTGCGCGACGTCGAGAATGATCTGCGGCTTGCCCGGCAGCACCTGAAAACGACCGGGAAGTTCGACGTTTGCGAGGCCAAGTCGAATATCCTGCGCCGACACCGGAATGCGCTCGCGCAACGCTTCGAGCGCGGCCAGCGCGGCCGAGGTGTTGATCAACTGGTTCGCGCCGCGCAGCGCCGGATAGGCCAGCGCGGAACGCCGTTGCGCGCGGCCGATATAGCTCCATTGCTGACGCTCGTTGCCCGCCTGCGCCTCATAGCGAAAATCGCGGCCGACCAGCCAAAGATCCGCGCCGATCTCGCCCGCGTAGTCGATCAGCGTCTGCGGCGGCGACGGATCGCCGATGATCGCCGGTTTTCCCGCGCGGAAGATGCCCGCTTTTTCACGGCCGATCTTCTCGCGCGTATCGCCGAGGTAAGCCGTGTGGTCGATATCGATGCTCGTGACGATCGCGCAATCGGTATCGACAATATTCACCGCGTCCAGACGCCCGCCCAAACCGACCTCCAGAATCACCGCGTCGAGTCCGCGCGAGGCGAACAAACGCATGATCGCGAGCGTCGTGAACTCGAAATAGGTCAGTGAAACCGGCTCGCCGGATCGCGTGCGCGCTTCTTCCACCGCCTCAAAATGTTCGAGCAACTCGGCATCGGTCGCCTCGACGCCGTTCAGCCGCGCGCGCTCATTGAACGCCAGCATGTGCGGCGACGTGTGACAGCCGACCCGATACCCGGCGCGCACGAGAATCGTCTCAAGAATCGCGCAAGTCGAACCTTTGCCGTTCGTGCCGCCGACGGTGATCACGGGGCAGTCGAAATGCAGGCCGAGCGCGTCTTTAACGCGGCCGATGCGGGTCAAACCCATGTCGATACCGACCGGATGCGCGGTTTCGAGGTGCGCGAGCCATGTATCGAGGGTGGAAAAAGTGGTCATTTTGCGAGCTACCGGAAAGCAAAACGCCGCGCGGAACCTGGCGGGTTCGCGCGCGGCGCGGGAAAAATCGAAGCGTCAGGCGACCGAATCGGCAGGCTGGCGGGTCAGGAGCGCCATCAACTGGGCAATTTCCTCACGCATCTTGCGCCGATCCACGATCATGTCGATCGCGCCCTTCTGCATCAGGAATTCGGCGCGCTGGAAACCTTCCGGCAACTTTTCGCGCACCGTCTGCTCGATCACGCGCGGCCCGGCAAAGCCGATCAACGCCTTCGGCTCGGCGATCACGACATCGCCCAAAAACGCGAAACTAGCGGAAACGCCGCCCATTGTCGGATCGGTGAGGACGGAAATGAACGGCAGCTTGGCTTCGGCCAGCTTGGTCAGCATGGCCGTGGTTTTTGCCATTTGCATCAGCGAAAGCAGACTTTCCTGCATCCGCGCGCCGCCCGACGCCGTGAAGCAGATGAACGGCACGTTCTGCTCGATCGCGTTGCGCGCGCCGCGCACGAAACGCTCGCCGACGACCGAGCCCATCGAGCCGCCCATGAACGAGAATTCGAAGCATGCGACCACTACCGGCAGCGTATGGATCGCGCCGCCCATGACGACCATCGCGTCGGTTTCGTCGGTGTCTTCCATCGCCTCTTTCAGGCGATCCGGATATTTGCGGCTGTCCTTGAACTTCAGGGCATCGACCGGCAGAACTTCCTGGCCGATCTCGTAGCGGCCTTCGGGATCGAGCAGGCTGTCGAGCCGTTCGCGCGCGCCGATACGCATGTGATGGCTGCACTTCGGGCACACGTGCAGGTTCGCCTCGACGTCGTTGCGATACAGCACGGCCTCACACGCCGGACACTTGATCCACAGGCCTTCGGGAATGCCCTTGCGGCTTTTCGGATCGGTTTGCTTGATCTTCGGCGGCAGTAGTTTGTCGAGCCAGCTCATCTTGTTCCTTCCTGTCGTTCTGGGACACGCGCGGCGCGAACGCCGCGCTTCTCACGGTTATTTTGCAGAATCCAACGCGGTACGAATCTCTGCGATAAAGCGCGTCAGCGCGTCAGCGGCCTGATCCGGCGCGGCTTCTTCGAGCAGTTGCACGAGCCGGCTGCCGATCACGACCGCGTCCGAAACTTCGGCCACGGCGCGCGCCGTTTGGGCGTCACGGATGCCGAAACCCACGCCGACCGGCAGCTTCACATGCGACTTGATGGCCGGGATTTTACTCGCGATGCTGTCTACGTCCAGATTAGCCGAACCGGTTACGCCTTTCAGCGACACGTAATACACGTAGCCGCTTGCCACCTTGCCGACCGCCGCGATGCGCTCATTGGTCGAAGTCGGCGCGAGCAGGAAGATCGGATCGATGCCCGCGTCCTGCATGATCCGCCCGAATTCCACCGACTCCTCGGGCGGGTAATCCACAACCAGAACGCCGTCGACACCCGCCGCTTTCGCGGCATCGGCGAAAGCGCTTGCGCCCATTCGCTCGATCGGATTGGCGTAGCCCATCAGGACAACCGGCGTTGTGCCACCGGTTTCGCGGAAACGCTTCACGTCGGCGAGAACGCTGCGCAGCGTGACGCCGCGCGCGAGCGCACGTTCCGACGAACGCTGGATGACCGGACCGTCGGCCATGGGATCGGAAAACGGCACGCCCAACTCGATCACGTCCGCGCCGCCGCGCGCGAGCGCATGCATGAACTCGACGGTCTGCTCCGGATTCGGGTCGCCCGCCGTGATGAACGGGATCAAACCCTTCTTGCCCTGCTGGGCCAATGCTTCGAAAGTCTGCTTGATTCGCGACATGAAAGTTTCTCTTTGCGCGCAATTACGCGCTTTTAGCATTCTTTAGCGTTAAATTGCGGTAGCTTGGCTATTCTGTTGCTTCGGTGGCTGCGTCGGTGCTGAGGATTTCCGCCGGGGCGGTTATGTCCGCCGTGTGGGGCGCAAGCCGCACCGGCTTAGCCTCGCTCACGCGCTTTTCCGCGATGGCGCAGTAGTCGGGATTGATTTCATGACCGATAAACTGCCGCCCCTGGCGCGCGCACGCGACAGCCGTCGTGCCGCTGCCCATGAACGGATCGAGCACGCGGCCGCCCGGCGGACAACTCGCAAGCACCATCCGCTCGACGATTTCCAGCGGCTTTTGCGTCGGATGATCGACCCGTTCGGCGTGCTGGCGGTGCAGCCGCGAGACCGACCAGACGTCTTTCGGGTTATAGCCCATCTCCAGCCACTTGCTGCCTTCGAACAGCTTGCGCGACCGCGCTTTCTTCGTGACCGCGTCGTAGGGGATGCGTACGGGATCGAGATCGAAGTAATAATCCTTCGATACCGCGAAATAGCCGATGTTATCGTGTACTGACGTAAATTTACGCGTCGTTCCGCCCATACTCGGCACGCGACGATCCCAGACGATCTCGTTGATCATCAGCAGGCGGCGCTTGAGGAACACGAACAGTTCCGGCGAATATTGCCAGGTGCAAAAGATATACAGCGAGCCGCTCGGCTTGAGCTTCGGAATGGCGAGATCGAGCCAGCCATACGTCCAGTCGAGGAAGGCCTCGCCCGAAAGCATGTCGGAGTCGTTTCCGTAATTCTTGCCCAGCCCATAAGGCGGATCGGCCACGATCAAATCGATCGAACCGTCCGGAATGGTCGCTGCATCGGCGAGAAAATCGCGGTTGCGCAAGTCGATACCGGGCCGCACAGCGGCCTCGGTCTCGGTCAGGATCAACTTGTCGAACGCGTCGCGCATCGTCCGCGGGCTCAGAACTGAATGCCCGATCGCTCGGCGACCGTATGCATGTCCTTGTCGCCGCGACCCGAGAGGTTCACGAGCAGCACCTTGTCTTTCGGCAGCGTCTGCGCGAGCTTCGCGCCGTACGCGAGCGCGTGACTCGATTCGAGCGCAGGAATGATCCCCTCGATCCGGCAGCAATCGTGGAACGCCTTGAGCGCTTCTTCGTCGGTGATACCGACATATTCCGCGCGGCCCGCGTCCTTGAGCCAGGCGTGCTCGGGACCGACGCCCGGATAATCGAGGCCCGCCGAAACCGAATGCGTCTCGATGATCTGCCCGTTCTCGTCCTGCAGCAGATACGTGCGGTTACCGTGCAGCACGCCCGGACTGCCGCCAATCAGCGAGGCCGCATGACGCCCGGTCTCGATGCCGTCACCCGCCGCTTCCACGCCGATCAGTCGGACCTCTTTATCTTCGATATACGGGTAAAAGATGCCCATCGCATTCGATCCGCCGCCAACGCACGCGATCACCGCATCGGGTTGACGCCCGGTCATTTCCGGCATCTGAACGCGGCATTCATCGCCGATCACGCGCTGAAAGTCGCGCACCATCATCGGGTAAGGATGCGGGCCGGCAACCGTGCCGATGATGTAGAACGTGTCTTCGACGTTCGTAACCCAGTCGCGCATCGCTTCATTCAACGCGTCTTTCAGCGTTTTCGAGCCGGATTCGACCGGCACGACCGTCGCGCCAAGTAACTTCATGCGATAAACGTTCGCCGCCTGACGACGCACGTCCTCGGAACCCATATAAACCACGCATTCCATGCCGAAACGCGCGGCGATTGTCGCCGTTGCCACGCCGTGCTGCCCGGCGCCGGTTTCCGCGATCACGCGCGGCTTGCCCATCTTGCGCGCAAGCAGCGCCTGGCCGATCACGTTGTTGACCTTGTGAGCACCGGTGTGATTCAGGTCTTCGCGCTTGAGATAAATCTGCGCGCCGCCGAGCATCTGGCTCCAGCGTTTAGCGTGATAAATCGGCGACGGCCGACCGACGTAATGTTTCAGTTCGTACCCGTATTCCGCGATGAACTCGGGATCCTGTCGCGCTACATCGTAGGCTTCGCGCAATTCGTCGAGCGCGTGGATCAGCGTTTCGGAGACGAACACGCCGCCAAATTGGCCGAAATGGCCTTTATCGTCTGGTAAGTTGTACATGTGTCACTCTCTCGGTGTCGCGGCAGCAGGCGCTGCCGCGTTCCATTCATCCAGCATCCGCTTCGCGCACCGCGCGCACGAACGCCGACATCCGGGCGTGATCTTTCACGCCCTTTGCACCCGCTACTTCGATGCCGCTAGAGACATCGACCGCGTAGGGGCGCACGCGATGGATTGCGTCAAGGACGTTTTGAGCGTTCAACCCACCACTCAAAACGGCCCGATGCCCGAGATCTGTTGGAATAAGTGACCAATCG
The DNA here is from genome assembly GCF_057814995.1 of Caballeronia sp. SL1002. Lineage (NCBI taxonomy): Bacteria > Pseudomonadati > Pseudomonadota > Betaproteobacteria > Burkholderiales > Burkholderiaceae > Caballeronia > Caballeronia sp. SL1002. Next base: position 1,208,586 of record NZ_JBYMUW010000005.1, read on the forward strand.
AATACCTTCCCGCCGCCGCCGTAGCCGTCGACAAGTGCGTCGAGCAAGAGGCCATTGGCTGCCGAATAATTTAGAGATGATTCTACCAAATCGGCCGCTCGCGTATCAGCCCCCACGCGCAGCGCGCGCCAGTAAGGCACACGGGCCTCGGACGCGAGCGCCGCGCAATCGGCGGGCGATTCGTCGCCGTGGAACTGAAGCAGCGAGAGCCGCACGGCTGACGTGACTTCGCGAATCCATTCCGGTGTTGCGTTGACGAATAAACCGACCGCCGACACGAGCGGCGGCACATGACGCATCAATTCGACCGCTTGCTCGACGCTGACCGCACGCGGGCTCGGCGGATAGAACACAAAACCGACCGCGTCCGCGCCCAGTTCGACCGCGTGCTGCACGTCCTCGGGCCGCGAGAGCCCGCACAGCTTGATGCGCGTGCGGTGATTATTTGCCATGTCTTTGCGTCATTTCGAGTCTGCCCAGACCGCGCTCCACGGCGAACTGCCGAGCTGCGGCGCGGGAACCGCGAAGTTTTCAGGATAGCCGACATCGGCGAGATAAAGCCCGTCCGGCATGAATGTAGGTGCAGCGATCCGCCGATCCCGCGCGGCCAGCACGTCGGCCATCCACGACGAAGGATGGCGATGCCGCCCGATCGCGACGAAACATCCCATCAGATTGCGGACCATGTGGTGCAGAAACGCGTTGCCGCGAAACCTGAAGTGGACGAAATTGCCCTGCTCGCGCACATCGATCTGGTACAGATGTTTGATCGGCGTTTTGGACTGGCAACCGGCCGCGCGAAACGACGAAAAGTCGTGTTCTCCGATCAACACGCTAGTAGCGTCGCGCATCGCGTCGACATCGAGCGGCGTATGAACCCATCCGGCGCGGCCGGTGGTCATCGGCGAACGCACGGGATTGACGTAGAGCGCGTAGTGATAGGTGCGCTCGAACGCGCTGAAACGAGCGTGGAAATCGTCGGGCATCGGCTTCGCCCATTGCACCGAGATAGTCGCCGGCAGGAACGCGTTCGTGCCGCGAATCCACGAAAAATCGGTGCGATCGAGGTCGGTATCGAAATGGACGACCTGCCCGAGCGCATGCACGCCGGTGTCCGTGCGCCCGGCGACGACCGTCTGCAGGCGCGTCTGGCCGAATTCGGCCAGCGCGCGTTCCAGTTCGTCCTGCACCGTCTTGCCGTGCAACTGCGTTTGCCAGCCGCAAAACGCCGATCCGTCGTACTGAATGCCTAACGCGATCCGCATGTCAGGACAGCGGCGCGAGCGTCGAAAGCAACGCGGCGGCTTGCTGGCGCGTCGCGGTATCGTTCGAATCGATCACTTCCTGCAGCAGTGTGCGCGCGCCGAAGTGATCCCCGAGTTCGATGTATTCCGAGGCCAGTTCGAGCTTGTTCCGCGCGATGGTCGCGAGTTGCTCGGGCGTGAACGCGGGCAGAGGCTCGGATTGGCTCGGCAGGTTGAGATCGAAGTCGAGGCTCAGCGGGGCGAAACGCGATGCGCCCAAGCCCGCCACTGACGCCGGCCCGGCCGTTCCGTGCTCGATTTCACCGCCGACGCTTGTGGGTTCATCGGCGTGCTGCGGCTCGGACTGGCGCTTGAGCACGTCCATCTCCGCGACGGGCTGCGGCCTGACGGGTTCGGGCGCGAGGGGCAGCGGATCGTAGCTGGCGCGCACCTCGCCGTACTCGGCGGGCACCACACGCGAACCGGGATGATGCGTCGGGCCGTAGTCCGGTCCGCCATTCGACAAGCCGACCTGCGCTGGCGCGCCGATTCCGGTGTCGTCGTGACGCGGCGGCAAGCCGAGATTGAGCGTGCCAAGCGCGTCGATTGCGTCTTGCGGGAACGTGGGCTGCGGGAAATTCGGCGCGGGTGAAGGGCCGTCGCCGTGCGTGTCGTGGAATTCGTAGGATTGGAGATTTGGATCGGCGTAGACGGCGGTTCGGGATGCTGCTTCGCGTTCGGCTTGCTCCGCTGCGGCGCGTTCTGCTGCTTCGCGTTCGGCTTGTTCGGCTGCGGCGCGTTCTGCTGCTTCGCGTTCGGCTTGTTCGGCTGCGGCGCGTTCTGCTGCTTCGCGTTCGGCTTGTTCCGCTGCGGCGCGCTCTGCCGCTTCGCGTTCGGCTTGTTCGGCTGCGGCGCGTTCTGCTGCTTCGCGTTCGGCTTGTTCCGCTGCGGCGCGCTCTGCCGCTTCGCGTTCGGCTTGTTCGGCTGCGGCGCGTTCTGCTGCTTCGCGTTCGGCTTGTTCGGCTGCTTCGCGTTCGGCTTGTTCGGCTGCGGCGCGTTCTGCTGCTTCGCGTTCGGCTTGCTCCGCTGCGGCGCGCTCTGCCGCTTCGCGTTCGGCTTGTTCGGCTGCGGCGCGCTCTGCCGCTTCTCGTTCCGCTTGTTCCGCTGCCTCGCGTTCCGCAGCTTCCCGTGCCGCCTGCTCCGCCGCCTCGCGTTCCGCCGCTTCGCGTGCCTCGCGCTCCGCGCGCTCAGCCGCCTCCCGCGCCGCCTGCTCCGCGGCTTCACGTTCCGCCGTCTCTCTCGCCACGCGCTCGGCTTCCTCACGCGCGATACGCTCAGCCTCGTCCCGCGCCTCGCGCTCAGCCTTCTCCTGCGCCTCACGCGCGGCGGCTTCGCGCGCCGCCTGCTCGGCAGCGGCCCGTTCCGCCGCTTCCCGTGCCTCCCGCTCAGCCGCTTCACGCGCAGCGATCTCGCGAGCTTCCGCCTCGCGTTCCGCGGCCTCGCGCGCAGCGGCTTCGGCGGCCAGCGCGCTCGTCGGCGGCATGAAATTCAGATGGCGAGCCGCAGGCGCCTGCGGCTCGAACACCGGCGCACGCTTGCGCTCCGGTTCGCGCACACCAGCCGGCGCGACGGCTGCCGGTTCGGCCACCGTCGCTGTCGCGGTCGTCGTATCGTCGCGACCAAGCGGCGGCTCGAAATTGGGCTCAATACGCGCTTCGTCGATCGACCCGCGAGCACGGGCGGCTTCATCGGATTCGGGGAACGTTTCGTCGTCACTCGAGGACGCGAACGACTGCGCGGCGTCGTAGCTCTCGATACTCGCCGCCACCGCGTTCAACTCGCCCTGCTCGCGCCCGACCGACGCTGCGTCGAGATCGGCGGCGCCCGTCGCGCCCGCCGCCGGAGCCGCTGGCATGACGGGCATCTCGAACGGTCGCGTTTGCCGAGCAGCCGCAGCAACAGCAGCGGCCCGGCGATTCCGGCGAGCGCGCGCGACGAACAGCAGCAGCAGAACGACGATAGCGGCCAACACGGCCAGCAGCGCGAAGCGATCGACCGGAAACGCGCCCGGAACCGGCGTGCGGGCTGGTGCGGCGGCGCTTGCAGCCGGCGTCACCGGTGCGGGCGCCGCCGATGCCGCGACCGATGCGGGCTCGGATGCCGCCTGCGGCTGAACGGCGTCAGCCGCGCTGGATGCGGCGGCTGCCAGCGCGCCCGTCACGCTCGACGCAGCATTCGCACCCGCGCTCGCCGGCCCGCCAGGCGCTGACGCGGCGTTCGCCACAGGCGTCGCTGGATTCACAGGCGTCGCTGGATTAGCTGAATTAGCTGAACTCGCGATGGCGTTAGCACCGGCCGAAGCCGCAGGCGCAACCGCCGCAGGCTCGCTCGCCGCCGATGCCGCCGGACCCGCGCCGAAATCTACCGCCGGCACGTTCAGCACGGCGCCGAGTCGCATCTTGCTCGGATCGCCTTTCATGAACGCATTCGGATTGGCGTCGAACAGCGCGCGGGACATCTTTTCCCGCACGGCCCGGTCGCGCGACCCGGTAATGTCGATGGCGACGTCGCTCAGCGACTGGCCCGGCTTCACCGTGTATTGCGTGCCGCCCGCCACCGACGGCGTCGCAGCGGTCGCCGCCGCGTTGGTTTGTGCGCCGGCTTGAGCTTGGGCGTCGACCGCGTTCGCCCCGAAAGCAAGCCAGGCGACGCTCGCCGCGACCAGCGCCGCGCGCCGCAGACGGGCCGCGTTGCCTGACAGTTGAACGAGTGGCCGGCGGGATCGAACGGTCATTGAGGCTCCGGTGCGTCAGTAATTATGTCGTTGAGACTAGCAATTAAAACCAGCTTTTGCGGAATTTTGCTTCCGGCCGCGCAAACAAAAAAGCGCCGCGAAAAACGCGACGCTTCTTTTGACTCCGCGCGTCTTAGGCGCGTAGTTTACTTTACTTGTCCAACAGAATGCGAAGCATACGGCGCAACGGTTCCGCCGCGCCCCACAGCAGCTGGTCGCCGACCGTGAACGCCGACAGATATTCGCCGCCCATCGCGAGCTTGCGCAGACGGCCGACCGGCACCGTCAGCGTGCCCGTGACGACTGCCGGCGACAAATCGCGCATCGACGCTTCGCGCTCGTTCGGCACGACCTTCACCCAGTCGTTCGCCGAGGCGAGAATGCCGTGGACTTCGTCGAGCGGGACGTCGCGACGCAGCTTGATGGTCAGCGCCTGCGAGTGGCAGCGCATCGCGCCGATCCGCACGCAGAGGCCGTCCACCGGCACCGAGCCGGGTTCGCCCATCGCCGGTTTACCGAGAATCTTGTTGGTTTCGGCGCCGCCCTTCCACTCTTCCTTCGACATCCCGTTGCCGAGATCCTTGTCGATCCACGGAATCAGCGAGCCGGCGAGCGGCACGCCGAAGTTGGCGGTGGGCATTGCGTCGCTGTTCATCGTGGCGAGCACGCGGCGGTCGATATCGAGAATCGCCGACGACGGATTCGCGAGTTCGTCCTTCACTGCGCCGTGCAGCGCGCCCATCTGGTTCAGCAGTTCGCGCATGTTCTGCGCGCCCGCGCCCGATGCGGCCTGATAGGTCATGGCGGTTGTCCATTCGACGAGATCCTCGCGGAACAGGCCGCCCAGCGCCATCAGCATCAGGCTCACCGTGCAATTCCCGCCGATGAAGTTCTTGCCGCCCTTGACCAGCGAATCCTTGATGACGTTCAGGTTGACCGGATCGAGGATGATGACCGCGTCGTCCTTCATGCGCAGCGACGAAGCCGCGTCGATCCAGTAGCCGTTCCAGCCGGCCGCGCGCAGTTTCGGGTACACGTCGTTCGTGTAGTCGCCGCCCTGGCACGTGATGATGGCGTCGCACTTTTTCAGGTCGTCGATGCTTGTCGCATCTTTCAGCTTGGTCTCGTTTTTCGCGAACGACGGCGCATTGCCGCCCGCATTGCTGGTGCTGAAAAACACCGGTTCGATCAGGTCGAAATCGCCTTCCTGCTGCATGCGTTGCATCAGGACGCTGCCGACCATACCGCGCCAACCAACGAGACCTACGTTCATGACTAACCTTTGAAGTGGACGCTTCCCCGCATCTTTACCCGGCGTGGCCGCGCGGGGAAGATGGGCGGACACGACGGACGATCAGCGAATCGTGATCGTTTTGTGGGAGATTTTCGTAACGATTTCGGCAAAGCGCGCGGACACGCTAATGCTCGTGGCGAGACTCGTCGCGCGGGCCGTTTCGCCGCGTGAGATGGAGTCCAAAGAGATTTGAGAGATCTGCGCCATAACAATAGAGTCTACACGATAACCCGCTGTTTCCGCCGCGCCCGCGTCGCGTTTAAACCAATTTGACGCGGATCGTGCGCGATAAGCGAGGAAAAGAGATGAAACCGCGCGATCGACGATATCCTGAAAAAGACGCCAATCGCGCTTTACTGCTTAAAGCGCCGCTAGAACCGCTTCGCCCATTTCCTTCGTGCCGACGACCTTGCCATCCTGCGTCGCGATATCGCCCGTGCGATAACCCTGTTCGAGCACTTTCTTGACCGCCGTTTCGATACGGTCGGCCTGTTCCGCCTTGCCGAGCGAGTAGCGCAGCATCATCGCGGCGGAGAGGATGGTGGCGAGCGGGTTGGCGACGCCCTTGCCCGCGATATCCGGCGCCGAACCGTGCGACGGCTCGTACAGGCCCTTGTTGTTTTTGTCGAGCGATGCCGACGGAAGCATGCCGATGGAACCGGTCAGCATCGCGGCTTCGTCGGAGAGAATGTCGCCGAACATGTTGCCGGTCACCACCACGTCGAACGCTTTCGGCGCCTTCACCAACTGCATCGCCGCGTTATCGACGTACATGTGCGACAACTCGACGTCCGCATATTCCTTCGACACATCGATCATCACGTCGCGCCAGAACTGCGATGTTTCCAGCACGTTGGCTTTGTCGACGCTCGTCAGCTTCTTCTGGCGCTTTTGCGCCGCCTGGAACGCGACATGCGCGATCCGGCGCACTTCCGGCTCCGAATAACGCATGGTGTCGAAGCCTTCCTTCGCGCCCTCGAACAAGCCATCCGGCGACGAACGCACGCCGCGCGGCTGGCCGAAATAGATATCGCCGTTCAGTTCGCGCACGATCAGGATATCGAGACCCGACACGATTTCCGGCTTCAGCGACGACGCACCCGTCAATTGCGGATAGCAGATCGCCGGGCGGAAGTTCGCGAACAACTGCAAGTGCTTGCGCAGTCCCAGAATGGCCTGCTCCGGACGCAGCGCGCGTTCGAGCGAATCGTACTTCCAGTCGCCGACCGCGCCGAACAGGATCGCGTCAGATTCCTTCGCCAGCGCGAGCGTCGAATCCGGCAACGGATGACCTTTCGCCTCGTAACCCGCACCGCCAACCGGCGCTTCTTCCATCTCGAACTTTTCGCCGAGCGCGTTCAGCACCTTGACCGCTTCCTTGATGATTTCCGGGCCGATGCCGTCGCCGGGCAGCACTGCGATTTTCATGTTGTGTCCCAATTTCGAGTCAGTGAGATTTAGCCGACGAGGCGGTTGTTCAGCCACGGCTGTTTCGCGAGCCGCTCGGCTTCGAACTGGCGGATTTTATCGGCGTGACGCAGCGTGAGGCCGATGTCGTCGAAACCGTTCAGCAGGCAGAATTTGCGGAAGCCCGGCACGTCGAACGCGTATTCCGTGCCGTCGCCGGTGCGGACCACTTGCCGTTCGAGATCGACGGTCAGTTCGTAGCCGACGAACGCGTAGGTTTCGTTGAACAGCTTGTCGACGTCCTGCTCCGAGAGGGGAATCGGCAGCAGGCCGTTCTTGAAGCAGTTGTTGTAGAAAATATCCGCGAAACTCGGCGCGATGATCGCGCGAAAGCCGTATTGATCCAGCGCCCACGGCGCGTGCTCGCGCGAACTGCCGCAGCCGAAATTCTTGCGCGTGAGCAGGATGGACGCGCCCTGATAGCGCGCCTGGTTCAGCACGAAATCCGGATTCAGCGGGCGCTTCGAATTGTCTTCGCCGGGCTGGCCGACATCGAGATAACGCCACTCGTCGAACGCGTTCGGGCCGAAGCCGGTGCGTTTGATCGACTTGAGGAACTGCTTCGGAATGATCGCGTCGGTATCGACGTTTTCGCGATCGAGCGGCGCCACGAGCCCGCTATGAACAATGAATTTTTCCATGATGCCTGACCGATGTTTGAGCCGTTGTTGAGCCCTTTCGAGGGCTGCGAACTGACCTATTTCGCCGCTTTGTCGCTGATCGAGCCGCCGAGATGCTGGAGATCCTCGCCGAAGCCGTGGACCGTATTGCAGCCGGCGATCAGGAAGAGCGATGCGAAGAGAATTGCGATGCGCTTCATGTCGGAATAAGTTGGTTCGGAGTTAAGCGAGCTTGCGGATATCGACGAAGTGGCCTTCGATGGCCGCCGCCGCCGCCATCGCCGGGCTGACCAGATGCGTACGGCCGCCCGCGCCCTGCCGTCCTTCGAAGTTGCGGTTCGACGTGGATGCGCAACGCTCGCCCGGATCGAGCCGGTCGGCGTTCATCGCGAGGCACATCGAGCAACCCGGCTCGCGCCACTGGAAACCGGCGTCCGTGAACACTTTGTCGAGCCCTTCGCGTTCTGCCTGCGCCTTCACGAGGCCCGAACCCGGCACGACCATCGCGAGCCGGATGTTCGGCGCGACGCGGCGGCCGAGCGTCTTCACGACATAGGCAGCGGCGCGCAGGTCTTCGATTCGCGCGTTCGTACACGAGCCGATGAAAACCTTGTCCGGCTTGATGGATTCGATCGGCGTATTCGGCGTGAGCGCCATGTAGTGGAGCGCGCGCTCCATAGCATCGCGCTTGACCGGATCTTTCTCGCGTTCCGGGTCCGGCACGCGGCCGTCGATTGAGGTCACCATTTCCGGCGACGTGCCCCACGTCACCTGCGGCACGATTTCAGCCGCGTTCAACTCGACCACGCGATCGAACTGCGCGCCCGCGTCGGACGTGAACGTGCGCCAGTACTGCGCGGCCTGCTGAAATTCGACGCCTTGCGGCGAATACGGACGGTCTTTCAGATAATTGATGGTGGTGTCGTCCACCGCGACCATACCGGCGCGCGCGCCCGCTTCGATCGCCATGTTGCAGACCGTCATGCGGCCTTCCATCGACAACGCACGGATGGTCGAGCCGCCGAACTCGATGGCGTAGCCCGTGCCGCCCGCCGTGCCGATCTTGCCGATGATCGCGAGCACGATATCTTTCGCCGTGCAGCCGCGCGGCAATGCGCCTTCCACCTTCACCAGCATGTTCTTGCTCTTCTTCTGCAAGAGCGTTTGCGTTGCCAGCACGTGCTCCACTTCCGACGTGCCGATACCATGCGCCAGCGCGCCGAACGCGCCGTGCGTGGACGTGTGCGAGTCGCCGCAGACGATGGTCATGCCCGGCAGCGTCGCGCCCTGCTCCGGCCCGATGATATGCACGATGCCCTGACGCAGATCGTTCATCTTGAACTGCGTGATGCCGAACGCATCGCAGTTCGCGTCGAGCGTATCCACCTGCAGCTTCGAAACGGGGTCGGCGATGCCGTGCGAACGGTCGGTGGTCGGCACGTTATGGTCGGACACCGCCAGATTCGCGCTGATGCGCCACACCGGGCGCTGGCCGAGCTTCAGTCCTTCGAACGCCTGCGGACTGGTCACTTCGTGCAGCAAATGACGGTCGATATAGAGGATGGACGTGCCATCTTCTTCCGTGTGGACAACGTGCGAATTCCACAGTTTGTCGTAGAGAGTCTGTGACATGGTTTGCGGTGTAGTTGTGACTGCGGGGGCGGTACTGTGTGTCGGTCGATTATGACACGCCGCGTTCTCGTCTGCGTTCCGCTTCGGGATAAAAACCGATAAAAAACAGGGAGTTGGGTGGTAGTTACGCTACCTGTATCGGGGCTACCCGGATGGCGCCCAGGCGTGGCCGTGAAGAGCGTTCGCCCATGAAAAAACCCCGGCGATTACGCGCCGGGGTTTGGAGAAAATTGCGACTATTGGCGTTTTAACGCTGATCGATCGGCTTTGCCTTGCGCGGCGTATCGCCGACGAACAACTGACGCGGACGGCCGATCTTCTGTTCCGGATCCGCGATCATTTCGTTCCACTGCGCGATCCAGCCGACCGTACGCGCCATCGCGAAGATGCAGGTGAACATCGAGGTCGGGATGCCCAGCGCGCGCTGAACGATACCCGAGTAGAAATCGACGTTCGGGTAGAGCTTGCGCGACACGAAATATTCGTCTTCCAGCGCGATTTTTTCGAGTTCCATCGCGAGCTTAAAGAGCGGATCGTCGTGCAGACCGAGTTCTTCGAGCACTTCGTGGCACGTTTCGCGCATCAGCTTCGCACGCGGGTCGTAGTTCTTGTACACGCGGTGACCGAAGCCCATCAGCTTCACGCCCGAATTCTTGTCCTTCACCTGCTTGATGAATTCGCCGATGTTGTCGACCGAGCCGATCTCTTCCAGCATGTTCAGCGCCGCTTCGTTCGCGCCGCCGTGCGCCGGGCCCCACAGGCAGGCGATACCGGCCGCGATACACGCGAACGGGTTCGCGCCCGAGGAACCGGCGAGGCGCACGGTGGAGGTCGACGCGTTCTGCTCGTGATCGGCGTGCAGGATCAGGATGCGGTCGAGCGCGCGCACCAGCACGTCGTTGACCTTGTACTCTTCGCACGGGTTCGAGAACATCATGTGCATGAAGTTCGCGCTGTACGACAGGTCGTTCTTCGGATAAACGAACGGCTGGCCGATGCTGAACTTGTACGCCATTGCGACCAGCGTCGGCAGCTTCGCGATCATGCGAATAGCGGACACTTCGCGGTGACGCGGGTCGTTGATGTTCAGCGAGTCGTGATAGAACGCCGACAACGCGCCGACCGCTGCGACCAGCACCGCCATCGGATGCGCGTCGCGACGGAAGCCACGGAAGAAGAAGTGCATTTGCTCGTGCACCATCGTGTGCTTCGTCACCGTCTCGGCGAATTCGGTCTGTTGCGCGGCCGTGGGCAGTTCGCCCTTCAGCAGCAGGTAACAGGTTTCGAGGAAGTCGGCGTTCACCGCCAGATCTTCAATCGGGTAACCGCGGTACAGCAGCTCGCCCTTGTCGCCATCGATGTAGGTAATGGCGGAATTACACGCCGCCGTCGACATGAAGCCCGGGTCATACGTGAACTTGCCGGTCTGACCGTACAACTTGCGGATGTCGATTACGTCAGGACCCAGAGTGCCCTTGTAAATCGGCATTTCGACGCTCGGCGAGTTGTCGCTGAACGATAGCGTGGCTTTAACATCTGACGGGGTCATAGCACATCCTCAATCGAAGTTTGGAAAACAGGTTTTCGATAATTGCACGACGAGCGGATTTACGCTTAAACGGAGCGAAGCAGTTCCAGTACGCGGGTCATGTCCGGCGAGGCCAGATCGCCTTCCGGTTCCTTGCGCGCGAGCAGCAAGTCCATCAGGTCGTTATCGCTCAGCTCGAGCAGGCGGGTCAGTACTCCGACATCCGCGTCGCTGAGGTCATGCTCATATCGGCTGAAGAAACGCTCGAAGATCAGGTCGTTTTCCAGCAGGCCGCGCCGTGCTCGCCAGCGAAGGCGCGCACGGCGTAGAGGGTCGGACTGATGCGGTATGTCACCCATTGCACAAGTCCATCTCAGACAGCACGGCGCACCATCAATTCCTTGATCTTGCCGATCGCCTTTGTCGGATTGAGGCCCTTCGGGCACACATCGACGCAGTTCATGATCGTATGGCAACGGAACAGACGGTACGGATCTTCCAGGTTGTCGAGGCGTTCGCCCGTCGCTTCGTCGCGGCTGTCCGCGATGAAACGATAAGCTTGCAACAGACCCGCCGGGCCGACGAACTTGTCCGGGTTCCACCAGAAACTCGGGCACGACGTCGAGCAGCTCGCGCACAAAATGCACTCGTAAAGGCCGTCCAGCTCGTCGCGTTCTTCCGGCGACTGCAGGCGTTCCTTTTCCGGCGGCGGCGTATCGTTGATCAGGTACGGCTTGATCGAATGATACTGGTTAAAAAATTGCGTGAAGTCGCAGATCAGGTCGCGCACGACCGGCAGGCCCGGCAGCGGGCGCAGCACGATTTTCTGCGGCAGATCGTTCATGTTCTGCAGGCACGCCAGGCCATTCTTGCCGTTGATGTTCATTGCGTCCGAACCGCACACGCCTTCACGGCACGAACGGCGGAACGACAGCGTTTCGTCGACCGATTTCAGCTTCAGCAGTGCATCCAGCAACATGCGCTCGTGCGAGTCGATTTCGATCTCGTAGGTTTGCATGCGCGGTGCTGCATCGCGGTCCGGATCGTAGCGGTAGATTTCAAAAGTACGCTTTGCCATTTCGATTCCCTTGCCCTTAGAAGGTACGCGCCTTGGGCGGCACCGATTCGACCGTCAGCGGCTGCATCTTCACCGGCTTGTAGTCGAGGCGATCGCCTTCGCTGAACCACAGCGAATGGCGCATCCAGTTTTCGTCGTCACGATGTTCGTAGTCGCTGTGCGCATGCGCGCCGCGACTTTCCTTGCGCGCTTCGGCCGAGACCATCGTGGCGCGCGCCACTTCGATCAAATTCGCCAGTTCGAGCGCTTCGACCTTCGCCGTGTTGAACACCTTCGACTTGTCTTTCAGATGCACATGCTTCGCGCGCTCGGTCAGTTCGGCGATCTTGCCGACGCCTTCCTCGAGCAGCTTCGACGTGCGGAACACGCCGGCGTGCGCCTGCATGGCCGAGCGGATATCGCCCGCGATGGCTTGCGTGTACTCGCCCGACGACGAGTTTTCCAGCACCGCGAGGCGTTCCAGCGCGAAGTCGGCGGCATCGGCCGGCAGCGGCTTGTGCTCCTTCATTTCCTTCGCGTGCTTGATGATGTGGTTGCCCGCGGCGCGGCCGAACACCACCAGGTCGAGCAGCGAGTTCGTGCCGAGACGGTTCGCACCATGCACCGACACGCACGAGCATTCGCCCACGGCATAAAAGCCGTTGACCGGATCGTCGTAGCCCTTGGCCGTTCCGACCACCTGGCCGTGAATGTTCGTCGGAATGCCGCCCATCTGGTAATGGATGGTCGGCACGACCGGGATCGGCTCCTTAATGCAATCCACGTTCGCGAATTTCAGCGCGATTTCGCGGATGGACGGCAGACGCTTGAGAATGGTTTCCGCGCCGATGTGCGACAGGTCAAGCAGCACGTGGTCCTTGTTCGGACCCACGCCGCGGCCTTCCTTGATTTCCTGGTCCATCGAACGCGAAACGAAGTCGCGCGGCGCCAGATCCTTCAAAGTAGGCGCGTAGCGTTCCATAAAACGCTCGCCGTTCGAGTTACGCAGAATGCCGCCTTCGCCGCGCACGCCTTCGGTAATCAGCACGCCCGCGCCGGCCACGCCAGTCGGGTGGAATTGCCAGAATTCCATGTCCTGCAACGCGATACCCGAACGCGCCGCCATGCCGAGGCCGTCGCCGGTATTGATGAACGCGTTGGTCGATGCCGCGAAGATCCGGCCCGCGCCGCCCGTGGCGAACAGCGTGGTCTTGCCTTCGAGAATGTGGATGTCGCCCGTTTCCATTTCGAGCGCGGTCACGCCGAGCACGTCGCCGTCGGCGTCGCGGATCAGATCCAGCGCCATCCATTCGACGAAGAAGTGCGTCTTGGCTGCGACGTTCTGCTGATACAGCGTGTGCAGCAGCGCGTGACCGGTACGGTCCGCCGCCGCGCAGGCGCGCTGCACCGGCTTCTCGCCGTAGTTCGCCGTGTGGCCGCCGAACGGGCGCTGGTAGATCGTGCCGTCCGCGTTACGGTCGAACGGCATGCCCATGTGTTCGAGTTCGTACACCGCATTCGGCGCTTCACGGCACATGAATTCGATCGCGTCCTGGTCGCCGAGCCAGTCGGAGCCCTTGATCGTGTCGTAGAAGTGGTAGTGCCAGTTGTCTTCGCTCATGTTGCCGAGCGACGCGCCGATCCCGCCTTGCGCGGCGACCGTGTGCGAGCGGGTCGGGAACACCTTCGACAGCACCGCGACCGACAGACCCGCGCGAGCGAGTTGCAGCGAGGCGCGCATGCCGGAGCCGCCCGCGCCGACGATAACCACGTCGAACCGGCGACGCGGCAGGGAAGTCTTGATTGCAGCCATTCTTTAAACTCTCCAGAGAATCTGTGCAGCGTAGCTGGCGCATCCGACCAGCCAGAGGATGGTCAACACCTGCAGGAACAGGCGCAGCCCGACCGGCTTGACGTAGTCCATCCAGATGTCGCGAATACCGACCCACGCGTGATAGAAGAGCGAAAGCAAGGCGACAAACGTGGCGAGCTTCATCCACTGGAGGGCGAAAATCGATGCCCAGCCTTCGTAGGAGAAGTCGCGAGCAACGAAGAACCAGAACAGCAGGATGAGCGTGTAGGCAGCCATGACGACAGCCGTGATGCGCTGGGCAAGCCAGTCGCGCAGACCGTAATGAGCGCCGACGACAAGGCGCTTCGGGCCGACTCTGTTATTGACTGCCATTTTTAGAAGGCTCCGAAAAGTTTGAGCGCGACCGCGATCGTGAGCAGCGACGACACGACGAGCACCACGATGGAGGTCTGCTTGCCGCCTTCCTTGCTCACCATGCGGTGGGTGTCGAGGAGCAAAAAGCGCACGCCCGCGCAAAAATGGAACATGTACGCCCACGAAAGCACGAGGACGATAAGTTTGACGAGGGGATTGGCGAGAAAGCCCTTGAAGGCGTCGAAACTGATTTCCGACGTCAGGCTCTGGTCCAGCAGGTAAAGAATGAACGGCAGCGAAACGAATAGCAGCAGACCGCTGATGCGATGCAGGATGGAGACCTTCCCTGCTAGCGGCAGTCGATACTTCGAGATTTGACCGATTCCGATGTTCCGGTACTCAGGCCTTGGTTTTTTTACAGCTTCAGCCATGCTAGACCCCAACTTTGTTATCACACTAATCCGCGATTTTAGCGCCTTTTTATATCGCGCTGCAGCGAAAAGCCTCTCAAGAAACTATTGCGGCGCGCGTAAAACAGGCGTTAAGAACCCGCTCGCGAGCCGTGTGTGGGCTGCTCGTCGAGCGTTCGTCCATTCAATTCAACTCAAATCGTTTTGATAGTAATAGCCGGTTGTGACATACCATCCGCGCCGCACTTCGACGGGACGATCTCCATAGGTATAGGACACACGTTCGACGGAAAGCAGCGGAAAACCGGGGCTGACGTGAAGCAATTCGGCCACGGCGGGTTCGGCCGCGACCGCCCGAATCTTCTCCGACGCACGAATCATGCGCGTACCGAACTCCGTCTCGAACATCGCATAAAGCGGGCCTTTGTAATCGGCGAGACGCTCGGCCGTCAGGCCGCGAAATACCGCGCCGGGCAGCCAGATTTCGTCGAATACGGTGGTCTCGCCATCAAACTGCAACAGGCGCCTGATAAGAACGACAGGGTCGGCGGGTTTGAGGTCGAGCTGGCGGGCGATCTCGGCGGGCGCGCGCAGGCGCTTGCAGTCGAGAAGGCGGCTGACGTGGGGATGTGCGTCGCCATCGTCGGGAAGCAGGCGCAGGAAACGGAATTGCACGCGGTCTTCGTTGTGCGTTGCAACAAACGTACCCTTGCCTTGACGGCGGACGAGGAGATTGTCTGCGGCGAGTTCGTCGATGGCCTTGCGCACCGTGCCCTGGCTAACTTTGTAGCGGGCGGCCAGTTCGACTTCGCTGGGAATGATTTCGCCGGGCTTCCATTCGCCGGTTTCGAGCCCTTGCGTGATGAGGGCCTTGATTTGCTGATACAGCGGGCTGAACGTCGGCGAGGAAGCAGGCGCAACTTCGGTCGCGCCAGCGCCGCCGGTCGGGTTCGTCGTGCTCGCTGGGTTCGAATTCATCCGCGCATTTCATCATAAAGCGCGGCGGCGAGTCCAGCGCTTTTCCATCGATTCCTATGTCTTATATAAGACATAAGATACTGTTGACTTTATCATGGACGAATCCTACACTCCTTGTCGAGCAAGGGTTTGCGGGTTTTTGCCGCGACTTTCGCACCAGCCGATCAGGCGCTTGGGCGCTGTCTCTCGCGCATGACGGACGGTTTGAGCGGAAGGGTCGAGGTCGGATATCATCAGCGCCCTCGCCGCTTGCCGTCTCACGCCGAACGGCTTCGATCCGCCCGCCGCTGCCTGTGTTTTACCTTGCAACGTCCGCGCCGCCTCGAAACTTTAGCGCGCGACGGTCTCGCGGCTTTCGCGCCGTTCCGGTCACTCCCTCGCTCGAAGAAAGATTCACAGCATGGCGGCCGCGTCTCGGCGCTTTCCGCCGCTGGAATGCACCGGCGCCCGCGCTTGATTCCCGGGCGGCGCGGCGGTCGTTTCGGCGGTGTGGAACGCGGCTTGGCTGACATGCTTCATCAACGCTTCGCGTAACGCGCATAAAATGGCGTTTTCCCTAGCGTCTCACGCACCGTCCAGGAGATTTCTCAATGGCTAAGTCCGCAAAGCGCGTTGCCGTCACCGGCGCCGCAGGTCAAATCGGTTACTCGCTGCTGTTCCGTATCGCCAATGGCGATCTGCTCGGCAAGGATCAACCGGTCATCCTTCAACTGCTCGACCTGCCGCAAGCGCAAGGCGCCGTGAAAGGCGTCGTCATGGAACTGGAAGACTGCGCGTTTCCGCTTCTGGCCGGCGTCGTCGTGACCGACGACCCGAAGGTCGCGTTCAAGGACGCCGACGTCGCGCTGCTGGTCGGTGCGCGTCCGCGCTCGAAGGGCATGGAGCGTAAGGATCTGCTGTCGGCCAACGCCGAAATCTTCACGGTTCAGGGCAAAGCGCTGAACGAAGTCGCGAGCCGCGACGTGAAGGTGCTGGTGGTCGGCAATCCGGCCAACACCAACGCATACATCGCGATGAAGTCGGCGCCGGATCTGCCGAAAAAGAACTTTACCGCTATGCTGCGCCTCGACCACAACCGCGCGCTGTCGCAACTGGCCGCCAAGTCGGGCAAGCCGGTCGCGTCGATCGAAAAGCTCGCCGTGTGGGGCAATCACTCGCCGACGATGTACCCGGACTTCCGTTTCGCGACCGTCGATGGCGAGTCGCTCACGAAGCTCATCAGCGACGACGAATGGAACCGCAACACGTTCATTCCGACGGTCGGCAAGCGCGGCGCGGCGATCATCGAAGCGCGCGGTTTGTCGTCGGCGGCATCGGCGGCGAACGCGGCAATCGACCACGTGCGTGACTGGGTGCTGGGCACGAACGGCAAGTGGGTCACGATGGGCATTCCGTCGGACGGCTCGTACGGCATTCCCGAAGACATCCTCTACGGCGTGCCGGTCACGTGCGAAAACGGCGAGTACAAGCGCGTCGAAGGTCTGGAAATCGACGCGTTCTCGCGCGAGAAGATGGACGGCACGCTGAACGAACTGCTCGAAGAGCGTGACGGCGTCGCGCATCTGCTGGGCAAGTAATTCGCCTCGCGCCGCGCCCGTGCGAACGGGCGCGGCGACCTGCGAGCGCTCACGCGAGCGCAGCAGATTCATGCGCGCTTGAACGCTGGCCGTCCGAGCGCGCACGAATCCGCTCTTTCCATATCAACTACTCTTCAAAACCGAACCGACGCCGACGATGCGCGCTCTCACCCCCGCCGAAGTGTTGTTTGATGGCGACGTGCAACCCGCCATCCTGCCGCCGTGCGATCACTACGCGGGCAGCGAAAAGCTGATCCGCAAATCGCTCGCGCTGCAGGCGCAACTCGGCCCGGTGTTCGACATCACGCTCGATTGCGAAGACGGCGCCGAAGTCGGCCGCGAAGCCGCGCACGCGGAAATGGTCGCGTCGTTCCTTGGTTCCGCCGACAACCAGTTCGGCCGCGTCGGCATCCGTATCCACGATTTCCAGAATCGCGCCTGGCGCGATGACGTGCGCATCATCCTGCGCGCGTCGGCGAAAGCGCCCGCGTACATCACGCTGCCGAAAATTCGCAGCGTGTTCGACGCGGCGGAAATGCTCGCGTTCGTCGAGGCGACGCGCTGCGAACTCGGCATCGCGCAGGCGATTCCCTGCCATGTGCTGATCGAAACGCACAGCGCGCTCGCCGATGTTTTCGAACTCGCGGCGCTCCCGGGCGTCGAATCGTTGAGTTTCGGGTTGATGGACTTCGTGTCCGCCCACAACGGCGCGATTCCCGACACCGCCATGCGCTCGCCGGGCCAGTTCGATCACCCGCTCGTACGCCGCGCGAAGCTCGAAATCGCGGCCGCGTGTCATGCGCACGGCAAGGTGCCGTCGCATAACGTGTCCACAGAAGTGCGCGACATGAACGTGGTGTCGAACGACGCGGCGCGCGCCCGCAACGAATTCGGCTACACGCGGATGTGGAGCATCCATCCCGCGCAGATCGAGCCGGTAGTCGCCGCGTTTTCGCCGCGCGCCGATGAAATCGCGGTCGCCGCCGAGATTTTGCTGGCCGCGCAGGACGCGCAGTGGGGCCCGACGCGCCACGGCGACACGCTGCACGATCGCGCGAGTTATCGCTATTACTGGTCCGTGCTGCGCCGCGCTCGCGCCGCGCAGCAGGCATTGCCCGAAGGCGCCGAGGCGCTGTTCGGTTCCGACGAAATTGCCGAAGGAAGCCGCACATGACCACTCAAAGCGCAGGAGCCCTTTTCCGCGCCGCTGTCGCCACCGAGAAGCCGTTGCAACTCGTCGGCGCGATCAACGCGAATCACGCGCTGCTGGCGCGCCATGCGGGCTTCAAGGCCATCTACCTGTCCGGCGGCGGCGTCGCGGCCGGATCGCTCGGCTTGCCCGATCTTGGCATCTCCACGCTCGACGACGTGTTGACCGACGTGCGCCGCATCACGGACGTCTGCGATCTGCCGCTGCTCGTCGATGTCGATACCGGCTTCGGGCCGAGCGCGTTCAACATTGCGCGCACGGTCAAGTCGCTCATCAAGGCGGGCGCGGGCGCGATGCATATCGAAGACCAGGTCGGCGCGAAGCGCTGCGGGCATCGGCCGGGCAAGGCAATCGTCACGCAGCAGGAAATGGTCGATCGCGTGAAGGCGGCTGTGGACGCGCGCACCGACGAGAATTTCGTGGTCATGGCGCGCACCGACGCGCTCGCGGTTGAGGGTCTGCAATCGGCCATCGAGCGCGCGCAGGCGTGCGTCGAGGCGGGCGCGGACATGATTTTCCCCGAGGCGATGACCGAACTCGGCATGTACAAACAGTTCGTCGATGCCGTGAAGGTGCCGGTGCTCGCGAACATCACCGAATTCGGATCGACACCGCTATTCACCGTCGAGGAATTGCGTGGCGTGGATGTGTCGATCGTGCTGTACCCGTTGTCCGCGTTTCGCGCGATGAACAAGGCGGCTGAGAACGTCTATCGCACGATCCGCCAGGACGGCACGCAGAAAGCGGTCGTCGATACGATGCAGACGCGCAATGAACTTTACGCGAGCATCGGCTATCACGACTACGAGCAAAAGCTCGACGCGCTGTTCAACCAGAACAAGTAACGCATTTCAAAGCAATGGAGACTTGTGGCGATGAGCGATACCGTGGCAACTGAAACGCCGGCCGTTCCGGGCGGCTTCAAACCCAAGAAATCCGTCGCGCTTTCGGGCGTGACGGCGGGCAACACCGCGCTTTGCACCGTCGGCAAGACGGGCAACGACCTGCACTATCGCGGCTACGACATTCTCGATCTCGCGGGACACGCCGAGTTCGAGGAGATCGCGTATCTGCTCGTGCATGGCAAGCTGCCGTCGCCCGCCGAGCTGAAGGCGTACAAGGCCAAGCTGAAGGCGTTGCGCGGATTGCCGGCGAACCTGAAGGCGGCGCTCGAATGGATTCCGGCGTCGGCGCATCCGATGGACGTGATGCGCACCGGCGTGTCCGTGCTCGGCACTTTGCTGCCCGAGAAAGACGACCATAACCAGCCGGGCGCGAAGGATATCGCCGACCGGCTGATGGCGTCGCTCGGCTCGATGCTGCTGTACTGGTATCACTATTCGCACAACGGCAAGCGGATCGAAGTGGAAACCGACGACGATTCGATCGGCGGCCATTTCCTGCATCTGCTGCATGGCGTCGAGCCGCCGAAGTCGTGGGTCGAGGCGATGCACACGTCGCTCAATCTGTACGCCGAGCACGAATTCAACGCGTCCACGTTCACGGGCCGCGTGATCGCCGGCACGGGCTCGGATATCTATTCCGCGCTCACCGGCGCGATCGGCGCGCTGCGCGGCCCGAAACACGGCGGCGCGAACGAGGTCGCGTTCGAAATCCAGTCGCGCTACCAGAACCCCGACGAAGCCGAAGCGGATATTCGCCGTCGCGTGGAAAACAAGGAAGTCGTGATCGGCTTCGGGCATCCGGTCTATACGATTTCGGATCCGCGCAACAAGGTCATTAAAGACGTCGCGCGAAAACTCGCGAAGGAAGCGGGCGACACCAAGCTTTTCGACATCGCGGAACGGCTTGAATCGACGATGTGGGACGCGAAGAAAATGTTCCCGAATCTCGACTGGTTCAGCGCCGTCTCGTATCACCTGATGGGCGTGCCGACCGCGATGTTCACGCCGCTCTTCGTGATCGCGCGAACGTCGGGCTGGAGCGCGCACATCATCGAGCAACGCATCGACAACAAGATCATCCGGCCGAGCGCGAATTACACCGGTCCCGAGAATTTGAAGTTCGCGCCGCTAAATAAGCGAAAATAGCGTGCTGCGCGTTCGTTCCGTCGAAAACGGAACAACCGCGCACCCAGCGTCCGCTTACATCACCACGAAATTTGAAAGGCTTTTTGATGAATAAATTTTTGATCGCTGCAGTCGTCGGCGCTATGGCAACCTCCAGCCTGATCGTCTCGACCGGCGCATTCGCAGCAACGACCGAAGCCAAGACCGCAACGGCCAAGGCTCAACGTCCGGCACCGAAGAACCGCCTGATCAAGCGCAAGCCGGCCGCACTGGCCGCCGCCGCCGCCAAAACCGATCCGATCCCGGAAGGCGCCGAGAAATGGTCGTGCAACGAAGGTCTCGCGTTTTACATGAAGGGCGACATGAAGCGTGACGCCGTCATCACCGTGAACTGGGCGAAGAAAGACTACAAGCTGCCGCGTCAGGACACGACGACCGGCGCGGACCGTTTCCACGACGCCGCAACGGGCATGGATCTGGTCGTGATTCCGACGAAGGCAATGCTGTTCTCCGACAAGGACGAATCGCGTCTCGCCGACGAATGCAAGACGGCTCAAATGGCCGCGACCGGCGCACCGGCGCCGACGCAGTCGAACGAGCTGATCAAGGACGCCAAGTAAGCATCGCGCCGGAAGCGCGGCGCGTGGCGCTTAGCGCGTGGCGCGTCGCGCAACGTTTTACCCAGCAAGGTATTCAGGCTCGTTTTTAACCAGGAACCTCTCGATGTCCGCAGCGATTTCTAACGTCCGGCCCGATCCGGACGGCGTCCTCGTCGATATAGTCGATTACGTTCTCGACTATTCGATCGACGGCGCGCTTGCGCTCGATACGGCACGAAATTGCCTGATCGACACGCTCGGCTGCGGACTCGAAGCGCTGTCGTACCCTGCCTGCACCAAGCTGATGGGACCGATCGTGCCCGGCACGATCGTCCCCAACGGCGCGAAGGTGCCGGGCACCCCATTCCAACTCGACCCGGTTCAGGCGGCGTTCAACATCGGCGCAATGATCCGCTGGCTCGACTTCAACGACACCTGGCTCGCCGCCGAATGGGGCCATCCGTCGGACAATCTCGGCGGCATTCTCGCGACCGCCGACTGGCTCTCGCGCAACGCCGTCGCGGCAGGCAAAAGGCCGCTGACGATGAAAGACGTCCTGATCGGCATGATCAAGGCGCACGAAATTCAGGGCTGCATCGCGCTCGAAAACTCGTTCAACAAGGTGGGGCTCGATCACGTTCTG
Organism: Caballeronia sp. SL1002; assembly: GCF_057814995.1. Classification (NCBI taxonomy): domain Bacteria; kingdom Pseudomonadati; phylum Pseudomonadota; class Betaproteobacteria; order Burkholderiales; family Burkholderiaceae; genus Caballeronia; species Caballeronia sp. SL1002. Next base: position 1,229,836 of record NZ_JBYMUW010000005.1, read on the forward strand.
CTCGTGAAACTGGCCTCGACCGCGGTAGTCGGCCAGATGATCGGCCTCACGCGCGACGAACTCATCAATGCGGTGTCGCTCGCGCTCGTCGATGGACAGGCGCTCCGCACCTATCGGCACGCGCCGAATACCGGCTCGCGCAAGTCGTGGGCCGCGGGCGATGCGACCTCGCGCGCCGTGCGTCTCGCGTTGATCGCGAAGACCGGCGAAATGGGTTATCCGTCCGTTTTGAGCGCTAAAACGTGGGGCTTTTACGACGTGCTCTTCAAGGGCGAACCGTTCCGGTTTCAGCGTCCGTATGGCTCGTATGTGATGGAAAACGTGCTCTTCAAGATCTCGTTCCCGGCTGAATTCCACGCGCAAACGGCGGTGGAAGCGGCCATGACGCTGCACGCGCAACTCGCGAAGGCGGGCAAAAACGTCGAGGACATCCGCAAGATCACGATCCGCACGCACGAAGCGGCGATTCGCATCATCGATAAAAAAGGTCCGCTCGATAACCCGGCCGACCGCGATCACTGCATTCAGTACATGGTCGCCGTGCCGCTCGTTTTCGGCCGCCTGACCGCGCCCGATTACGAAGACAACGTGGCGAAAGACGCGCGCATCGACCCGTTGCGCGCAAAGATGGAATGCGTGGAAGACCCGCAATTCACGAAGGATTATTTCGATCCGGAGAAGCGCTCGATTGCGAACGCGCTCACGGTCGAATTCAACGACGGCTCGACATTCGATGAAGTGGTGGTCGAATATCCGATCGGACACAAACGTCGTCGCGAGGACGGCATTCCGCTTCTGGTCGAGAAATTCAAGACCAATCTCGCGCGCCGTTACCCGCAAAAGCAGCAACAGGCGATCCTCGCGGTATCGCTCGATCAGGCGCGGCTCGAAGCCGTGCCGGTCAATGAATACGTCGATCTGTACGTGATTTAGTCGCATCAGGAAACGTTGCATCTAAGCTGTTTCCCCGTTTAATACCCACGGAAAAAAACATGGCCCACAATCTCCACAAAACGCTCAAGGAATTCGAAAGCGGTTCCGGCAAAGGCAAGTTCTACTCGCTGCCCGCGCTCGGCAAAGCACTCAACGTCAAGATCGAGCGCCTGCCGGTGTCGATCCGAATCGTGCTGGAATCCGTGCTGCGCAACTACGACGGCAAGAAGATCGCCGAAGAACACATCGAACAGCTCGCGAACTGGAAGCCGGTGGCGTCCCGTACCGACGAAATCCCGTTCGTCGTGTCGCGCGTCGTGCTGCAGGACTTTACCGGCGTGCCGCTGCTCGCCGATATCGCCGCGATGCGTGGCGTCGCCGAGCGCGCGGGCAAGGACCCGAAAGCGATCGAGCCGCTCGTGCCGGTCGATCTCGTGGTCGATCACTCGGTGCAGATCGACCATTTCCGCGAGCCGAACGCGCTCGACCTGAACATGAAACTGGAATTCCAGCGCAATAACGAGCGCTACCAGTTCATGAAGTGGGGCATGCAGGCATTCGACACGTTCAAGGTCGTGCCGCCTGGCGTCGGCATCGTCCACCAGGTGAACCTGGAATATCTGGCGCGCGGCGTCCACAAGAAAGCCGACGGCAGCGACACCGTGTACTACCCGGACACGCTCGTCGGCACGGACAGCCACACGACGATGATCAACGGTATCGGCGTGGTGGGCTGGGGTGTCGGCGGTATCGAGGCGGAAGCGGGCATGCTCGGCCAACCGGTGTACTTCCTCACGCCGGACGTCGTGGGCGTCGAACTGAAGGGCAAGCTGCGCGAAGGCGTGACGGCAACGGACCTCGTGCTGACGGTCACCGAACTGCTGCGCAAGGAGAAGGTCGTCGGCAAGTTCGTCGAGTTCTTCGGCGAAGGCACGGCGTCGCTGTCGCTGCCGGACCGCGCGACCATCGGCAACATGGCGCCGGAATACGGCGCGACCATGGGCTTCTTCCCGGTCGATGAAAAAACCATCGACTACTTCAAGGGCACGGGCCGCACGGACGCTGAAATCTCGGCGTTCGAGAACTACTTCAAGGCGCAGAACCTGTTCGGCATTCCGAAGGCAGGCGACATCGACTTCACGAAGACGCTGACGCTCGACCTCGCCACGGTTGCACCGTCGCTGGCCGGTCCGAAGCGCCCGCAAGACCGTATCGAAATCGGCAACGTGAAGTCGAACTTCACCGACCTGTTCTCGAAGCCGGTCGGCGAAAACGGCTTTGCGAAGAAGCCGGCCGACCTGAACGCGCAATACACGACCACCAATGGCGTGAACGTGAAGAACGGCGACATCCTGATCGCCGCGATCACGTCGTGCACGAACACGTCGAACCCGAGCGTGCTGCTCGCGGCTGGCCTGCTCGCGAAGAAGGCGGTCGAAGCGGGTCTGAACGTCGCGCCGCACATCAAGACGTCGCTCGCGCCGGGATCGCGCATGGTGACCGAGTATTTGACGAAGACGGGCCTCCTGCCCTACCTCGACAAACTCGGCTTCACGCTCGCCGCTTACGGCTGCACGACGTGTATCGGCAATGCGGGCGACCTGACGCCGGAACTGAACGACGCGATCGTGAAGAACGATATCGTCGCGGCCGCCGTGCTGTCGGGCAACCGCAACTTCGAAGCGCGTATTCACCCGAACATCCGCGCGAACTTCCTGGCTTCGCCGCCGCTGGTCGTGGCTTACGCGATCGCGGGCAACATCACGCGCGACCTGATGACCGAACCGGTCGGCCAGGGCAAGGACGGCAAGGATATCTACCTCGGCGATATCTGGCCGACGAGCGAAGAAGTGCACGCGCTCCTCAAGTTCGCGCTCGACGCCGATGCGTTCCGCAAGAACTACGCGGAACTCACGAAGAAGGGCGACCTGTGGAGCAAGATCGCGGGCGAAAGCGGTCAAGTGTACGACTGGCCGAAATCGACCTACATCGCAGAGCCGCCGTTCTTCGGCAAGGACTTCTCGATGACGCCGGCCGACAGCATTCCGGCTGTGAAGAACGCGCGTCCGCTGGGTATTTTCGGTGACTCGGTCACGACCGACCACATCAGCCCGGCTGGCTCGATCAAGGAAAGCTCGCCGGCAGGCGTGTGGCTGAAGGCAAACGGCGTGCAGAAAGCCGACTTCAACAGCTACGGCTCGCGCCGCGGCAACCACGACGTCATGATGCGCGGCACGTTCGCCAACGTCCGGATCAAGAACTTGATGATCCCGGCGAAGGAAGACGGCACGCGAGTCGAAGGCGGCCTGACGATTCACCAGCCGAGCGGCGAACAAATGTCGATTTACGACGCGGCGATGAAGTACATCGACGCGGGTACGCCGACCATGGTGTTCGCGGGCGAGGAATACGGCACGGGTTCGTCGCGCGACTGGGCGGCGAAGGGTACGCAATTGCTGGGCGTGAAGGCTGTGATCGCGCGCAGCTTCGAGCGGATTCACCGTTCGAACCTGGTCGGTATGGGCGTGTTGCCGCTGCAGTTCAAGGGTACGGACAGCGTGCAGTCGCTGGGTATCACGAGCGACGACACTTTCGATATTGAAGGCCTGACGGACGACATCAAGCCGCAGCAGGAAGTGACGCTGGTGATCCGCGGCAAGGATGGCCAGGAGAAGCGCGTGGCGGTGCTGCTGCGTATCGATACGCCGATCGAAGTGGATTACTACAAGCACGGCGGGATTCTGCCGTTCGTGTTGCGCTCGCTGCTCGCAGCGTAAGCGGGATTGCTTTGCAGGTGACCGCGCCCTTGGGTGCGGGAACATTGGACCCGGCTTCGGCCGGGTTTTTTTTCGTCTGCGCGGAGGGGTTTGGTTTGCTGGCGCTCTGCTTTTGTTTGCGTGCGTGGGTCTGGGAACTTGTTTTCGTGTGCGTTTATTAGCTTTGCTAATAAACGCACACGAGAGCAAGTTCCCGGAAAGCACGGGCAACCAAAAGCAGAAGCGCCAGCAAACCAAAACCTGTGCAGGTTCCCAAGAAGCGCGCGCCCACAACCCAGGGCGCCAGCAAAACCCCACCTCCGCTTAGGCCGTCGTCGCGCCCCGCTCACCCATCACCCGCCGCACACACCCCACAAGCCCGCCAAAAGCGAAGCGCACTGCGCTCATGTGCGACCCCCCGATCAGCTTAAACTCCCCTTCCGCCTCCGACGCACCGACCCAGATCGTCGCGCCGCGTTGCAGTTGCATGACGTCGCCGGGGCGCAGCCAGAAGTCGGCGTTGTCGCCCTCGACGGTCAGCCAGAGTTCGCCGCGAATCACTTTCAGGGTCTGCGGACGGTCGATATACCAGCCGGTCGGAACATCACGCTGGTCAAGTTCGAAAGTACGGATTTCACGCATGGTCCTGCTCCCGGGTAACGCGTCGAAACCAGCGCTCGGCCAGTTCGTCACAATGAAGTCCTGATTGAAACCGCTGATCGGCGGTGACACGGCCTGCGAGATCCGTGCGACGCTCGATAAGCAGTGAATTCATTGTGCGAGAAGCGACCGTCGACTTGAATACACACTTGCGAACAGTTGAACCAAACTGTCTCGTGGTATTGGACGAACACTTGGCCGCGCCGTCTATTGCGAAGCGTTCTTCGCATTCGGGTACTGACGCGCGAGGCTGACCTTTTCCTGCGGCAGAAAAAGCTCGGTGCCGTCAAAATCGAAGTGCCGGACGACACTCGCGTTCGCCGAAACTCGATTCGATGCAGCCGTGGTTCGCCGGGCCGCGCTGGACTCGACGGTGACGTCCACGCAGGCGAAGGCTTCGAACTGATCCTCGTTCGCCGAAGCGTGCCGAATCGCGACGGTCGCGGTTGTCGCGCCGGCTGGCACGCGCGACTCGAACGCGCGGCGTTTTTCAGGATCGGCCAGGACGGCGTTTAATCGCTTCGCGTCCGCTAAAACCTTGCTGGAAAGCGCCGGCCAATAAACGCCTTCCTGCACGACGACGCCCTCCGAATCGACTCGCGCCCACGCAAAGGAATCGGGGACGGACGCATCGCCCGCCGCCCGATCCAGCACGGAGTAATACGCGGTGACGCGCGGAATCGTTCGGCTGGATTCGTCCGAGCGGCCCGCGGCTTCGAGCAAGGTCATCGCGTGAACGCGTTTGATCTGCGCGGCGGGCAATCCCAGCCCAACGAAATAAGCCTGCACGAAGCGATCGTGGTCCTGCGGCGACGCGCCGTACGGCGGCAATTTCAAACTGTCCGCGTGCGCGTTCGGCACGGCGAAGACGCTTCCGTTGGTTTGCCGGATCGCGAGCGTGCCCTGTCCGCCCGTCTGCTTGATGTAGCCGTTCGAAAGCGTCCGCGTCGCCTGATCGCCGACCATGAACTTCGATACCCCCACGCCGCCATGCTGATATCCGACAGCGCCTCCGGCGTCCGCGGCAATCGGCCCGGCTTGCGGCGCGGGCGGCACATCGATGGCCCGGCACGCACCGAGTGCAATCGTGACAGCGATAGCGAGTACGGCAACGAGCGGCAGAAGCGTTCGACGGGGTTTCATATCGACACCCTCACTTCAATTCGAAAATAGAGCTATCGGTGATGGTCGATGGCCAGTTGCAAAGCCATCGCGCGGCGTAAAACTGACTGCCCTTGGCATCGAGGCTGTCGTTCTGCAAGTCGGTCCAGTTCTCGGTCAGATGTCGCGCGGCGCCGTCCGGCGTGTTGTCGTAGGCGATCACGAAGTTGCAGCCGCCGCCGTTGATCCCGCTGCCGGGTATCGAATTCATCGTGGTGAGCCACGCGGTCGAGACGGCGCCGTCCGGGTTCTGCGCCCAGCCGCCGCCGAACAGGCCGCCGCGATCCGCGACCATCGCGGTATCGCCGGTCACCGGCATAATGGTCGCGAGCATGTGCGCGCCGGCCATCGCCTGCACGGTTTGCCGGACCCAGAAGGTCGGCAGGACGCCGAGGCTCGCGTCGAGGATCACCAGATTGGTGCCGCCGTCCGTTCCCGCATTGCGCCAGCCGCCCGACGACGAGCTCTCGCCCCACGCCACGGCGCCCGCGCTGTAGTTCACCGCGCCGTTCGCCTGATCGTTGTCGCCGTTCACCGCCAGAATGCGATCCGAGTAATACACGCAGCGCGGCAAGTCACCCGGAGCGAAATTCGCCCCGCCCGCCGCCTTGCAGACGCCGGGCAGCGACGCACCCGAAGGCGGATTCGTGCACTGGCTCGAACTCGTGCAGCGATGGACCGGGACTTCGTCGTAGGGCGTCGAAAATCCGTGGCCGGTGTAGTAGGAGATCGCGGCGCCGGGTTTGTCGAAGTTGTGCGAATCCCACGTGGGTCCGTCGAGAAAGTCGGTGTCCCACACGGCGCCGTCCGTGAAGCGATAGATGACGTGCCATGCGCTGCCCGGCGGGGTCATCGCGCGGATGAAGCCGTCGCCGTTCGCGATTGGATTACCCAGGTCGGAGCCGGGGCCGTATCGGCTGCTGTAGGCGTTGACGCTCTCGACGACGAGACCCGTGCTCTGGCAACCCGCGAGCCACGCGCCCGGCAACAACAGGCCGATGCGCCAGATTTGCCGCACCCAACGCTGCGCATAGTGGTGCATCCGCGACTCCCTCGATTGGATTAGGCGAATCGTCCGCCGACACGAAAAGGACGCAGATGTGGGCGGCATTTTGAAAGATCGATAGGGTCGGGACGCGAACGCTGGGCGTTCGGTATAGTAAAAACATCAACGTTTCCACTCCCAATGCCCAAGGATTCAACGCCGATGCCATCGACCGTCCGCAATTCGCTCGTCTGGATCTTCGAGGCGTTCGAGCGCGATCCGAGTTTTATCCAAAAGCGCATGTTCGGCTGCGACGCGGCGTATATCGACGGCTTGCTGTGTCTCGTCGCCGCCGATCGCGACGCGCCGTGGAATGGCCTGCTGGTGTGTACGTCGCGAGACCGGCACGCTGCGCTGGTCGAAGAAATGCCTGAACTGATGCCGCATCCGGTGCTGGGGAAATGGCTGTACGTGGAGCAGGACGATCCCGCTTTCGAGGCCATCGCGGAACGGATGAGCGCGCTCGTGATGGCGCGGGATCCGCGTATCGGCGTAGAGCCGAAGCCGCGCCGGCGCGGCAAGAAGGCGTAAAAAAAGCGGGGCGGTGTGTGTCGCACACCGCCCCGCGTTAATGGCAATTTTCCGCGGTTACACAGCTTGACCTGCACCCAGGTCGGCGCCGGTCTTGGGGTCGGACGTAACGTCCGATGCCGTGCGGGCCGCCATGGCCTGCAAGACTTCGATATCCGCACCGCTCACGCCCACGGTCGCCAGGCCGTCGCCGCCGTCCACGGCGGGTTCCGGATCATTGATGAATTCCCAGTCACCGCCTTCGTTCCAGGGCCCGCGCGTCTCGCCTTCGCCCTTCGACATGTTGTAGTACACGCTGGTAAAGGCGGGCACGCCGGGCAGCTTGCCCTGCGGGAAGTTCGGCTGGATCGCGTGCAGTGCCTTCTCGAATGACTTCTGGTGAGCGATTTCACGTGTCATCAGGAAGCCGAGTGTGTCGCGAATACCGGCGTCGTCGGTGACATTGATCAGCCGTTCGTACACGATCTTGGCGCGCGCTTCGGCTGCGATGTTCGAACGAAGATCCGCGGTCGGTTCGCCGATCGTATCGACGCAGGCCGCCGTGAACGGAATGCCCGCCGAATTCGTGAGCGCCGGTCCGCCGCCGTATAACAGCGAGGTGGTGTGCGAGTCGTTGCCGCCGCCGGTCATCGCTCGATAAAGCTCTGCCTCGCTTTCGACGGCCTCAGCCAGTTGGCCCTTCGCGCCCTTGTTAAGCATGGCGACGATCGATCCGATAATTTCCAGATGGCTCAGTTCTTCGGTCGCGATATCGAACAGCAAATCCTTGCGGCCCGCGTCGTCTTCACCCACCGCCTGGGTGAAATACCGGCACGCCGCGCCGAGTTCGCCTTGCGGACCGCCGAACTGCTCGAGCAGCAGATTAGCGAGGCCCGGATTCGGGGCGGCAACGCGGACGGTGTATTGGAGGCGCTTGTTGTGAATGAACATCGAGTTCTCCTTGAACAGATGAGCGGCGGATCGGGCGCAAATGCGCGCATCCGTCGAAACTGCACCGGGCGGCATTTCGCCTGACATGGGCGAAACGCTCCTCCAAGGGGAGGCGCTCGGTTCTCAAAGCGGGAATTAACTTTGGCGGGCAAACGTTGGACTTACCCCTCTTTGCGCATGTGCTGTGCCCGCCCCGGCGCAAGTGCGCCGAATGACCGCGTCCGGACGAATTCGCATTGACGCCAATATTGGGATAGGTTCGAATAGGCGGGATGCACAGTCCCGAACAGTTGATCCAGACTGTTCAGTGATTTATCGCTGACACTTGACCGACACCGCATGCATCTCAACATCGACGCCAGTACCGGCGTGCCGCTGACCGAACAACTCGTGAGCCAGATCGAGACGCAGATTCGCGCGCGCCGTGTGCTCGCGGGCGCGAAACTACCGTCGATCCGCCAGCTTGCCGCCGACCAGCACATCAGCCGCTTCCCCGTGATCGAAGCGTATGACCGGCTGGCTTCGCTCGGCCTGATCCAGCCGAAACACGGCTCGGGCTTCTACGTCGCCGGCCACGTCGATGAAGCGGGACGCGCGCCAGGCGCATCCGATCCGCGTCTGGCCGAGGAAGAATCGAGCCAGATCCTGCAGCAATTCAACTATCCGGGCGAGACGCTCAAACTGTCGGGCGGGTTTATCCCCGAGACGTGGCGCGATGTGGACGGCATCACGCAGGCCATCCGGCAGGCGTCGCGCGTGGACACGAAGAGCGTGATCGACTACGCGGTGCCGCACGGCGATCCGGCGCTGCGCCATCAGATTCAGTTGCGGCTCAACATGCTCGGGATCGGCGCGGATCTGCAGAACGTGCTGGTCACGACCGGCGCGAGCCAGGCGCTCGATCTCGTCGTGCGCTTCATGCTGAAACCCGGCGACACGGTGTTTGTCGAGGATCCCGGCTATTACAACCTGTTCGGATTGCTCAAGCTGCAAGGCGTGAAGCTGGTGGGTATTCCCCGGCTCGCAACCGGTCCGGACGTGGACGTAGCCGCCGAACTGCTGAAGCACGTGCAACCGAAGCTGTTCTTCGTCAACACTGTGTTCCAGAATCCGACCGCGACCAACGTCGCGCCGCAAGTCGCGTTTCGTCTGTTGCAACTCGCGCAGCAGTACGGCTTCACGCTTGTCGAAGACGATATCTATGCCGATTTCCAGAGCGTGCCGACGCAGCGGCTTGCGTCGCTCGATCAACTGGATCGCGTGATTTATGTAGGCGGATTGTCGAAGACGCTGTCGTCGTCGCTCAGGATCGGCTATCTGGCGGCTAACCGGGATCTGGTGAAACAGTTAGCCGACGTTAAAGTACTGACGAGCCTAGGCGGCACGCGATTCGCGGAGAGCGTCGCCGCGACGCTGCTCGAACGCGGCACTTACCGGAAATATCTGGAGCGGCTGCGCCGTCGCGTGCGCGATGCGTTGTCGGATGCCGTGCAGCGATTGGAGACGTCGGGCTGGGAGGTTTTTGAAGAGCCGAGCGGCGGGTATTTCGTGTGGGCACGCGTGCCGGGTATCGACGATTCAGCGCTGCTGGTCGACGAGGCGCTCAAGTTCGGCGTGACGCTCGCGCCGGGGAATTATTATCGGCCGGGCGGGGAGACGAGCGCGTACGTGCGGATTAATTCGGCTCATACCGATGACCCGCGGGCAGTGCGGTTTTTTGAGCATATGGGGGCACGGGCTGCGCGTTGAGGACGGGGTTCTCGCGCTTGCGCTCGTTGTTCGCTCTTTTGCGCTTGCGGTTTCTGGAAGCGCGCTTTCGTGTCGGTCTATTAGCTCGCCGCTATGCGCGGCAGCAGTTACTTTCTTTGGCTAGCTGCAAAGAAAGTAACCAAAGAAAGAAAGCAGCACGGGGATTGGCGCCGTGGGCGGCTTACAGGGTGGGCGGGTTACACCGTCTGATGCTCGAGCGCTTCTTGGGAACTTGATTTCGTGTAGGTCTATTAGCTCGCCGCTATGCGCGGCAGCAGTCACTTTCTTTGCTGCTGCAAAGAAAGTAACCAAAGAAAGCAGCTTATCCGTCTAAGTGTCCACCACACATAACTAGCCGGATAGGCGCGCAGGCTGATCAGGTTAGCGTACGCATTGCCGGTATTGGCACAGCATCTGTTAGTTCCGACCTCGCTGCGCTCGGACGTTGGGAACTTCTAAAACCTTCGGTCGGTTTGATTTTGCTCGTTCGGTTATGCCTTTCCGACAGGCACTTCGTGCCTGTCGGGATGGATGAGCGGCTCCACTCTGATTTGTGGTGCGATGGCCGAATCAGCTTGCGTACCACTCCGGGTTACGGTTCGTGGTGGACACTTAGACGGTCACGCTGCTTTCTTTGCTTACTTTCTTTGCAGCAGCAAAGAAAGTAAGTCCCGCCCCGGACAGGGGCATCGCTAATAAACGCACACGAAAACAGGTTCACAAGAAGCGCTAACCGACAAAAGCAAAAGCGCTAGCAAACCCAACTGTCCGCCCCGATAGGGGCATCGCTTATAAACCTACGCGAAAGCAGGTTGCCAAAAAAGCGCAGGCAAACAAAAGCCCAAGCGCCCCCCTCACCGATGCTCGCTGACGAACTTCGTCACAAGATACGCGTCCATCGCCTCGGTCCCACCTTCCGACCCATAACCGGAATCCTTCACCCCGCCGAACGGCGTCTCCGGCAACGCAAGCCCGTGGTGATTGATCGACACCATGCCGCTTTCCAGATCGTTAGCAACCGCCGCCGACGTTGCCCCCGAACGCGTATACGCGTAAGCGGCAAGCCCATAAGGCAGACGATTCGCCTCGGCGATCGCTTCGTCGTATGAGTTGAACGCGGACACCGGCGCGATCGGACCGAACGGTTCCTCGGTCATGATGCGCGCCGTGAGCGGCACATTCGCGAGCACGGTCGGCGCGAAGAAAAAGCCCTCACGTCCCACGCGCTGACCGCCGGTCAGAACCTTCGCGCCATGCTCGACCGCATCGGCGACAAGACGCTCCATCGCCTCCAGACGACGCCCGTTCGCGAGCGCACCCATCTGCACGCCGTCGTCGAGACCGTTGCCGACCTTCACCGCACTCGCCGTCGCGACGAAATGCTCGATGAATTCATCGTAAGCAGATGCCTCGACCAAAAAGCGCGTCGGCGAAATGCACACTTGTCCCGCGTTGCGGAACTTGGCCGTCGCGAGCATCTTCGCGGCGCGCGGCACGTCGCTGTCGGCGAAGACGAGCGCGGGCGCGTGGCCCCCGAGTTCCATCGTCGCGCGCTTCATGTGCTCGCCCGCGAGCGATGCCAGCAACTTGCCGACCGGAGTGGAACCCGTGAACGAAATCTTGCGGATCGCGGGATGCGCGATCAGATATTTCGACACATCGGCTGGCACGCCGAACACGAGGTTAAGCACGCCGGCCGGCAATCCCGCATCGACGTAGGCCTGCACGAGCGCGGCGCAACTCGCGGGCGTCTCTTCCGGTCCCTTGAGCACGACCGAACAGCCTGCCGCGAGCGCAGCCGATACCTTGCGCACGGCCTGATTGATCGGGAAATTCCACGGCGTGAACGCGGCGACCGGACCGACCGGCTCGCGCGTGACGATCTGGCGAACAGCGTCGGCGCGCGACGGAATCACGCGTCCATACGTGCGGCGCGCCTCTTCCGCGAACCAGTCGATGATATCGGCGGCGCTTAGCGTTTCGACCCGCGCTTCGGCGAGCGGCTTGCCCTGCTCCATCGTCATGATTGCGGCGATGTCCTCGGCACGGTCGCGCAAGTTCTGCGCCGCGCGCCGCATCAGCTTGCTGCGATCGAACGCGGACACCTTGCGCCATGTGTCGAATCCGCGCGCGGCGGCCTCGGCGGCTTGCGACAGATCCGCCTCGCCGGCCATCGCGAGACGGCCGATCTCGGCTTCGTTGGCGGGATTGATGACGGCCGCGTCGCGCGAGCCCGCGCGCCATGCGCCGTCGATATAGAGCTTCGTGTCGGGATAAGCGGGAAACGTGCGTGTGCTGTTGTTGCTCATGCGAATAGCTCCTTGCAAATGCGGCCAAGACCGTGAACCTATGATGGTAACGCGATCACACATGGCTTGCCGAAGCCGCTCTCGCGGATAATCGAGCGCACCATCATCCTTTTCGCTGCTTACTTCCACGATGCGTCTACACGTACCTTATCTCGGCCCAGCCGAACTCCGCCGATGCGCCCGCACGCTCCTCGGCTGCCTGCTGAGCTACGGCGCGGCGAGACTCGCGTCGCTGCCCGAGTTGTACTGGGCCGTCATCACGACGCTCGTCGTCGTGACGCAGCCGAGCCTCAACCAGGCGCTGAGCGCGGCCCGCGACCAGATCATCGGCGCGGGGATTGGCGCGGTGGTCGGCGTGGCGGGAATCGTCGCGATGCTGCATGGCGCGCCACCGCTCGCGGTCTTCGCGATCGCACTCGTTCCACTTGCCGCGCTGACCGCGTATCGGCCGAGCTTGCGGCTTGCTTGCGTGACGCTCGTGATCGTCGTGCTGATTCCATCGACTGGCGGCCCCGCATTCGAACGCCCGATCGACCGCGTGCTCGAAATTCTGATCGGCGCGGGCGCGGCCTTTGTCGTGTCGTTCCTGCTGCCTAACCGCGCTGTGCGGATCGCGCACACACGCGCGGCCGAATTGCTCGGCCTGCTGCGCGAACTGCTCGAACTTTACTTGACGCATCCCGCCGATACCGCGCGCGGCGAACCGCTGAACCGCCGCGCAACGGACCTTGAACAAACGCTCGCCGATGCGATGATCGAAGCCGGCCGGGAACACATCATCGTGCCGGTGCGCCGCACGAAGGGCGATGTAATCGACCGCATGATTCCGCTGCTGCGTCGCCTCCATCGCGACACGCTGTTTCTCGGGCAGGCGCTGACGCATTCGCCTTCGCTCGCGGAACATCTGCGCGAGCGGCTTCGCTGGGACGACGTGTTGACGACCTACGAAACCATCGCCGCAGCAATGACAGCGAACACGCTCGATGAAATCGCAATGGAAGGTGCCGCGCGCGCATTGCACGATTTCGGCGCGCAGATCGCCGCGCTCCCAGGATCCGCCGACCAGAGCGCCGTGTTGCCATTCGTGCTCAAACTGATCGTGCAGGATCTCGATGAAATGCTCGTCACGCTGCAGCCCGAACGCGCCGCCGCCGAAAAACTAGTTGCATAGCGAATTACTTTTGACTAATATCGTTTCATGTTCGATCAATGCCTCTACTTCAACACTACAGCCCTCGCTCGCGTTCTGGAACGTGAGTGGACGAAGGCGTTTAAACCGTTTGGACTGACACCATCGCAAGGCTTCATGTTGCGCGCAATTCTCGGTAGCGCGGGCATGCTGCAAAGCGAACTGGCGGAAGGGTTGGCTATTTCGCGGCCTACCGCGACTCGCACGCTGGATGGACTGGAGAAGCTCGGGTTGATCGAACGGTGGTCCACGGAACGTGACGGTCGCGAGTCCGCCATTCATCCGTCGGATGCCGCCATCGCGATAAAGGACGCACTGAACGCGGCGAGCGGCGAGGTCACGCGGCGTCTGAAGAAGAAACTCGGCGCGGCGCACTTCGAGGACACCGTGTCGAAAGTTAAAAATATTCGGGCGGGTCTTAGCTGAATTTTTTTTGTTCTTATAGTTGCATAGCTAACTAAATTGGAGAACCGATCATGCCTATTCTCAATGTCAAGGTCAGCGCCAGGAAGTCGCCGGAACTGACGCATGAGATTGCCGAAATGTTGCTCGACCTGACCACGCGCGTGCTCGGCAAGAAGCGCGAAGTAACGGCCATCGCTATCGAATTCGTGGATCACGATGCCTGGGTAGTCGGTGGACACTTGCTGAGCGAGCAGAACAAAAACAGCTTCTACTTCGACATCAAGATCACCGACGAAACCAATACCAAAGACGAGAAGGCGCGCTACATAAAAGAAGCCTTCGAGGGCTTCGAGCACATCCTCGGCAACTTGCACGAGGAGAGCTACATCTATGTTCAGGACGTGCGCGCCGCGTCGTATGGATACGGCGGCCTCACGCAGGAATTCCGCTACCACCATTGACATGGAAAGCTTTTAGAAAGCATTTGCGTAATGTTTTCCAGCTGCTATTCGCCTCGTCCGAGCACATCGCAAATCGGCCTGAATCGGGCCGATTTCGCGTCAAAATCTTCTGCGACCGCACATCCGCATCGTTTTCTGATCCCGCGCAAACACTTTGTGGATAAGCCTCTGCGGCGAATCAGCGCAGCTTTCAAAAATGTTGCGCTGCAAAACATTTTCACTCGGTTTATCCTCGTTAACCCCGAGACAGGGGTAGAGGCAATATGGGGCGGTCTGGTTTGCTTACAGCGACGCCAAATCCAGGCAAGACAGCCCGATACAACCGCCTTAGTCTGACACTTCGCTTTCATTTCCAAGCTTCGCGCCGTGCCGCATACCGGGTCTTTTCAAGGTCTCCAAGGTCTCTTTACGCAATGCATTCCGTTCCGCTTCTCAGTCTGGCAATCTGGATTCCCATTCTTTTCGGCGTCGCGATCCTGCGGGTCGGCAGCGACCGCAATCCCGAACCCGCGCGATGGCTCGCGCTGGCCGGCGCGGTCGTCGGTTTGCTGTTGACGCTTCCGCTCGTCAGCGGGTTCGACCAGCACACCGCCGCGATGCAGTTCGTCGAACGCGTCGAGTGGCTGCCGTCGTTCGATATCTCGTACCACCTCGGTATCGACGGGATTTCGATGTGGCTCACGGTCCTCACCGCGTTCACAACGCTGATCGTGGTCGTGGCCTCGTGGAACGCGATCACCGAGCGCGTCGCGCAATATCTCGCTTCGTTCATGTTCCTGTCCGGACTGATGATCGGCGCGTTTGCCTCGCTCGACGGCATGCTGTTCTTCGTGTTCTTCGAAGCCACGCTGATCCCGATGTACCTGCTGATCGGCGCATGGGGCGGCACGAACCGCGTGCACGCCGCGTTGCGCTTCTTCTTCATCTCGCTGTTCGGCTCGCTGTTGATGCTGCTCGCGCTGCTGTATCTCTATCAGCAGTCGCACACGTTCGACATGGCCGCATGGCAGGCGCTGCCGCTCGGGTTCGTGCCGCAAGTCATGATCTTTCTCGCGTTTTTCGCGGCGTTTGCGGTGAAGGTGCCGATGTGGCCGATTCATACGTGGCTGCCTGAAGTCCACCTCGAAGCGCCAACGGGCGCATCCGTCGTGCTCGGCATGCTGAAACTCGGCGCGTACGGTTTCGTGCGCTTCTCGCTGCCCATCACGCCCGACGCCAGCCACTTCTTCGCGCCGGTCATCATCGTGTTGTCGTTGATCGCCGTGATCTACGCGAGCCTCGTGGCGCTCGCGCAGACCGACATGAGCCGCGTGCTCGCGTACTCGTCGATCGCGCATATGGGGCTCGTCACGCTCGGCCTGTTCCTCTTCAACCAGATCGGACTGGAAGGCGCGATCGTCCAGATGATCTCTTACGGCTTCGTCTCGGGCGCGATGTTCCTCTGCATCGGCATGCTGTACGAACGCATGCACACGCGCGCGATCGACGCCTACGGCGGCGTCGCCAACACGATGCCGAAGTTCGCCGTCTTCACCATGCTCTTTTCGATGGCGAACGTCGGCCTGCCGGGCACGTCGGGCTTTGTCGGCGAGTTCATGGTGATCATGGGCGCGGTGCGCTTTAACTTCTGGATCGGCGGACTGGCCGGCCTCACGCTGATTCTCAGCGCGTCGTACACGCTCTGGATGTACAAGCGCGCCATTTACGGTCCGGTTGGCAACGAGCGCGTCAGCATGCTCGCCGATCTAGGCCGCCGCGAATTCGCCATGCTTGGTGCGCTTGCGGCGCTCGTGCTGGTCGTTGGTGTCTATCCGAAGCCGCTCACGGACGCGATCGAAGCGTCGGCCGTACACCTGTTGCAACAGGCCGACGCCACGAAGGAACCCGCCGACGACGACGCACCCACGCAGACGCTGCATGTACGCGGCGTTGACGCGACGCCAAGCGCGCACGAACCCACCTGATAGCGCCTGACAGCAACGAAAAACGCCCGCCGGTCGAACGACCGGCGGGCGTTTTCGTTTGCGGCGAGCCGTCCTTACATCGGCGGCGCGACACCGTCCTTCTCGACCACGACACGCAGCGCCGAATACGCGCCGCCGTTCGCCGCGTTCGCCACGACGAACACCTTCTTGCCCGCCGCGAGGTCCGCGCGCGAAGCCGGCGCGAAGGTGACGACCGGCACGTTCTCCGGGACCGTCACGGAATTGCTGCCGCCCTTGTACGAGAGCTTGAGGTCGCGGCCACTCGTGCCGTCAACGACGGTATCGACGTTGGCATTGGTCATCGTGCTGTTCGGGCCGAGGTCCCACGCGTAGTGGCCTTCGCCCGTGCCGCGCGCGGTTTCGGGGAACACGACGACTTCGGTCGCGGTCAGTTTGCCGTCCGTGCCGGTGGTCGCCGCCGTGCCGACGAACGAGCCGGGCTTGATCTCCGAGAGCTTGATGTTCTTGACGGCCGAGACCGGCACGTCCTGCTTGACGTTGATCGTCACGGTGTCGCCGCTGCGCCGATGCACGGTCATCGTATCGCCCGACAGCGAGACGATTTCGCCGCGAATGCGCGACGGTTTAGCTGCGGGCGTCTGTGCAAAAGCCGACGATGCGAGCGCCAGCGCAATGACGGATGCACCGAGTTTCAGTTGAAATGACATAGCGTCTCCAGAAGAAAATGATGGATAAAACGGGCCAACTCGCGGGCGATTTCAAGCTCCGCCGAACCAGTTGTAGCCCTGGTTTTCCCAGTAACCGCCGGGATAATCGTTCGTCACGGTCATCGCGACGATGTGCTTCGGGTTCTTGTAACCGAGCTTGGTCGGCATGCGCAGTTTCATGGGGAAGCCGTACTTCGGCGGCAGGACTTGTCCGTCGTAAGTCAGCGTCAGGAGCGTTTGCGCGTGCAGCGCGGTCGGCATGTCGATACTCGTCGAATAGTTGTCGGCGCAGTGAAACGCCACATATTTCGCGATCGTATCGGCGCCGGAGCGCTTGAGAAAATCCGCGAAACGCACACCGCCCCACTTGCCGATCGCGCTCCAGCCTTCGATGCAGATATGCCGCGTCACCTGGCTTTCCTGCGGCAGCGCGCGCAGTTCCTCGAGCGTCCACACACGCTTGCCGCGCGCCAGTCCGCCGACTTGCAGACGGTAAGTGCCGGGGTCCACTTCGGGCACATCGTCGATGTCGTAGAACGCGTTGAACGGAAACGGCCGCGTAATCATCGAGTCGGGATACGTGGGCGCGAGTTTGTTCGGATCGAAGAGAAACGCCTGGACGTCGTCGTTGAACGACGACATCTTGCGCAGCATCGCGTTGACGGATTTGTCGTTGGTCAGATCGCAGCCTGACAGCATGGCGAGGCCGCCGAGCGTGAGAATGCGTTTGCCGAACAGGCGGCGGGCGGGCGCTTGCAGTTCGCGCCGTGCATCCTTGATGATATTTTCCGCATCCATTCCAGTTACGCCCGAGAAAATCTTTCGAATCGACATCGTTCAGCGTCCCCGGATCATCAGAAGCAGCGAGCGCGGCACGAGCGCGACCATCACGACGTGCAGCACGAAAAAGGCGACGAGAAAGCTCATCGCGAAGAAATGCACGACGCGGGCGTTGTCGTAGCCGCCCATCACATCGCGCAGCAGCGGAAGCTGCACCGACTTCCAGACGGCAAGGCCCGACAAGATCACGATCACGATATCCACGATCACCGCGAGATACGCGAGTTTCTGCACGCCGTTGTAATGCGAGAGATCGTCGTGGGCGAGTTTGCCGCGCAACGCCGCGACGAGATCGCGCACGACGCTCGCCGCGCTCTCCGGCCACAGCTTGCGGCGAAAGCGTCCCGACGTCAGATTGAGCGACACGTACACGATAAAGTTCGCGACCAGCACCCACATCGCCGCGAAATGCCAGAGCAGCGCGCCGCCGAGCCAGCCGCCCAGCGTGATCGCGGGCGGAAATCTGAACCCGCTGAAGATGGGCGACGCGTTGTACACCGCCCAGCCGCTCGTCACCATCACCAGCACGGCGAGCGCGTTGACCCAGTGCGTGACGCGGACCCATGCGGGCTGAACTGTGCGTTGATTCATCGAATCCTCATGAAAGAGAACGAATACGAGCGGCACGCGATTCCGCCATGCCGTCTCGAACCATGACGTGGATCTTAGAGTCGCGGCAGTGTTAGGCACATGACCCGACGATGACTTTTTTGTCATTTTCGCGGTGGACGTCACGCCGCTCGATAGAATGCGCTCATTGAAGCGAGTTGAGCTGAGTGATACGAGCATGACCATCCTGGTGATCGAAGACGACCGCAAGACCGGCGACTATCTGAAGAAAGGCCTGACCGAATCGGGCTATCAGGTCGATCTCGCCCGCAATGGCACGGATGGCCTGCATCAGGCGCTCGCGCATCCTTACGAACTCATCGTGCTCGACGTGATGCTGCCCGGGCTCGACGGCTGGCAAATCATGTCGGCGCTGCGCGCGAAGCGTGACCTTCCTGTCATTTTTCTGACCGCGCGCGATCACGTGAGCGACCGCATTCACGGACTCGAACTCGGCGCGGACGATTACCTCGTAAAGCCGTTCTCGTTCACCGAACTCGTGTTGCGCATCCGCATGCTGCTGCGGCGCGGCGTCGTGCGCGAATCGGATACGTTTCAAATCGCCGATCTGCATGTCGATGTCCTGCGCCGCAAGGTGACGCGTCAGGGCGCGGATATCGCGCTGACCAACAAGGAGTTCGCGCTGCTGCATCTGTTCTGCAAACGGCAGGGCGAAGCGCTGTCGCGCACGCTGATTGCATCCGAAGTGTGGGACATGAATTTCGATAGCGACACGAACGTCGTGGACGTCGCGATCAAGCGACTGCGCGCGAAACTCGATCAACCATTCGACATCAAGCTGATCCACACGGTGCGAAGTATCGGCTATTCGTTCGGGGAAAATCCTTGAGCGAGGCATGGCGTTCGACGTCGCTGGTGACGCGCGTCACCGTGCTTTTCGCGCTGATGGTGTGCGCGGTGGTGAGCATGGTCGGCGCGTCGCTGTATCACGCAACCAGCGCCGCGCTCGCGACGCGCGCCGACTATCAGTTGATTGCGCGCGTCGAACATTTCCGCTCGCTGCTGCACGATCTCTACACGGTCAACGAAATCGAAACGCGTCCGCGTCTCTTTGAAACGATGCTCGGCGACCGCGAGGACGTCATCATTTTCCGCAAGGCAGGCTCGGCGCCCTTCATCAACGTGAATCCCGAGCAGATGCCGGTGCCATCCGCGCAACCGGTGCCCGTGTCGCGTCGGGTCACGCTCGATGCGCTGTACGAAGGCAAGCGAAAAGATGGCGTACGGATGCGCTGGATCGTCGCTCAGGCCCGCGTGGGCGAGACCGGCGACGTGGTGGAGATTATCGCCGCGCACGTGATGACGCAGGAGGCTAACGTGTTGTCGGCGTATCTGGAGCGCGTGTGGATCACGGTGATCGCGGCCGTGCTGCTCACGGCGCTGCTCGCCTACTCGGTATCGAGCCGCGCGCTCAAGCCGCTGCGCGACATGGCCGAGCGGGCCGCCGAGATCACGCCGGACAGAATTTCCACGCGTCTCGACGCCGCTCACGTACCCGCGGAATTGCGCAGTCTCGCGGAGTCGTTCAACGCGATGCTCGATCGGCTCGCAACGGGCTATCAGCGGCTCGTCCAGTTCTCCGCCGATCTCGCGCACGAAGTCCGCACGCCGATCGGCGTGTTGATCGGCCAGACGCAGGTGACGCTGGCGCAGGCGCGCAGCGCGCCCGAGTATCGGAACGTGATGGAGTCGAACCTGGAGGAACTGGAGCGGCTCGGGCGGATTGCGCAAAACATCCTGTTCCTGGCGCAAGCCGATCACGACCGGCATCCGATCGAACGCGCGCCGCTCGACCTTCGCACGGAACTGGAAACGATTGCCACGTATTTCGAAGGCATAGCGGATGAGCGGCAGATCGGTTTCGAAGTCGATGCCCGAGGCGAGATAGTTGCACATGCAATCATGTGCCGGCGTGCGATCAGCAATGTAGTCGTGAACGCCGTCCGATACGCGACGCCCGGCACGATCGTGCGTCTGTCCGGTCATGCGGATGCCGAGGGCGCGACGGTCGTGATCGGCAATCAGGGGAAGCCGGTCGCGGCAGACGAACTGCAGCGCCTGTTCGACCGCTTCTATCGCGGCGACACCGCGCGCAGCGAATTTACGGAATCGAGCGGTCTCGGACTTTCGATCGTGCAGGCGATCATGCGGCTGCACGGCGGCACGGTATCGGTCGTGTGTTCGCCGGACGGGTGGATCGCGTTCACACTGCGCTTCGGCAATCCGCGTTGAGCGTAGATGCGGCATTTTGTCGCATGTGAATTTGCAAATGCCATAAAACCCAGCGGCAATTTACAAATACCTTGCCTCGTCGGCGTTGCGTCCTTAGAATGCGAATCATTCCTATTGACAAAGCTCGTTTCACGTCCGGCGCAGATGAAAAGCGCCGCCGTGGCCTGAGTGCTCGACCTGACGTTTTATGAGACCACTGCTTGTGCGGCTGCATCGCTGGTTCGGACTGGCGATCGCGCTGTTTTTGTTTGTCGCCGGATCGACGGGCGCGGTGATCGCGTGGGATCACGAACTCGACGGCGCGCTGAACCCGGCTTTCTTCCAGGCGCGCACGAACGGTCCCGCGCTGCCGCCGCTCGAAATCGCTCGCCGCCTCGAAGCGAGCGAACCGCGTCTCGAAGTCACTTATCTGCCGCTCGGGACTGAACCCGGCCACACGCTGCAAGTGTTCGTGCAAGGCCGCACCAATCCGGCGACGCAACTTCCCTACGACCTTGGCTATAACCAGATCGCGCTCGATCCGGCGACCGGTGAAATCCAGTCGCGCCGCCAGTGGGGCGCGGTGTCGCTCGCGCCGCTCAATCTGATTCCGTTCCTTTACAAGCTCCACTACACGCTGCATCTGCCGATGACGGGCGCGATAGATATCGGCACGTGGCTGATGGGAATCGTGGGGATCGTGTGGTTTTTCGACTGTTTCATCGCGCTCGTGCTGTCGTTTCCGAGCCGGCGCGCGTGGCGCAAGTCGTTCAGTTTTCGCGTGCAGCGCGGCGGCTATCCGCTGACCTTCGACCTGCACCGCTCGGGCGGCGTCTGGGTCTGGGCGCTGCTGCTGATGATCGCGGTGACGTCGGTGTCGATGAACCTGCGCGACCCGGTAATGAATCCGATCGTCAACGCGTTCTCGACGCTGACGCCGACGCCGTTCACCCATCCCGAACTGCTCGCCATGCCGAAGCCCGGCGATACGGACCTCGGCCGCGAGCGCATCGTTACGCTCGCAACCGACGCCGCGCGCCGTGACGGTATCGAAGCGCCGGCCGGCGCGCTGTTTTATTCGTCGATGCTCAAGCGCTACGGCGTGGGATTTTTCGAAGCGGGCCACGATCACGGCGATACCGGCCTCGGCAACGCGTGGACCTACTGGAACGGCGTGACCGGCAAGCAGGAAGGTGCGCAGATTCCGGGCAAAGGCAGCGCGGGCGACATCTTCATGCAGGCGCAATTTCCGCTGCATTCCGGGCGGATCGTCGGTTTGCCGGGGCGCATCTTGATGAGCGCGATGGGCGTGATCGTCGCGATGCTGAGCGTGACTGGCCTGATGATCTGGCTGAAGAAAGCGCACGCGCGCCGCCGTTCGACCAGCGACGCGCGCGCCGTGGCGGGCCGCGCCTGAATCACGCGTAATCCACGCGGCGTTTAGCGCACCACGTCCACCGCGAGTTCCTGCCGCGCGGCGAGCACGCCGTGAATCTGCGCGACGACCGCCGCACCTTCGCCGACCGCCGCCGCAACGCGTTTCGTCGATGCCGAGCGCACGTCGCCGATCGCGAACACGCCCGGCACGCTCGTTTCCAGCGCGGGCGCGCGGTCCGTATAACCTTCGTGGGCTTCCGGCCCCGTCAGCACGAAGCCTTTGGAATCGGTGTTCACGTTGCAGCCTTGCAGCCATGTGGTGTTCGGATCGGCGCCGGTGAACAGGAACAGATGCCGCGTCGCGAGGTTTAACGCCGCGCCGTCGCTGGTCTTGCAATGCACGCCTGTCAGGCTGCGGTCGTCGCCGGACAGCGACGTGATTTCGGTGTGCGTGTGCAGCGTCACGTTCGGCAGCGACGCGATCCGGTCCACCAGATACCGCGACATGCTCGCCGCCAGCCCCGCGCCGCGCACGAGCAGATGGACGTGCGCCGCGTGCGAGGCGAGATAAACGACCGCCTGCCCCGCCGAATTGCCGCCACCGACGAGCACGACCTCCGCATCCTTGCAAAGCTTCGCCTCGACCGGCGACGCCCAATAAAACGTGCCGCGCCCGTCGAACCGCTCCAGCCCGTCGATCGCGGGCCGCCGATATGCCGCGCCCGTCGCGATCACGATCGTGTGCGACGCCACGCGCTTGCCGTTATTGAGCTCGATCTCGATCGGCGTGCGATCGCAATGGAGCGCCGTGATTTTGGTCGGAATGGCGATATGCGCGCCGAATTTCTGCGCCTGCACGAACGCGCGCCCGGCGAGCGCTTGGCCCGAAATGCCGGTCGGAAAGCCGAGATAATTTTCGATCCGCGAACTCGCGCCCGCCTGCCCGCCCGGCGCGCGGCAATCGAACACCGCGACCGACAAGCCTTCCGACGCCGCGTAAACCGCCGTCGCGAGCCCGGCCGGACCCGCGCCGACCACCGCGACATCGTAGACATGCGCGGGATCGAAGTCGGGCAGCCAGCCCAGTTGCGACGCCACCTTGTTTTCGTCCGGCGCGCGCAAGACGGTGCCGTCCGGACAGATCACCAGCGGAAAATCCGCCTTCGACGCCGAAATGCGTTCGAGCAGCGCGATCGCGTCCGGGTCCGTACACGCATCGACCACGGTATGCGGATAGCCGTTGCGCCGCAGAAAATTTTGCAGCGCGACGAGCTTGCCGTCGCTCGACTGGCCGAGCAGCACCGGACCGCTGCCCTTTTCGATCAACCCGACACGCCGCAAAATCAGCGCGCGCATGATGCGTTCGCCGAGTTCCGCTTCGGCCACGAGCAGTGCGCGCAGCCGGTCCGGCGGGATCACGATGGCTTCGACGTCTTCCAGCGCGTCGCCATCGACAAGACACGGCTTGCCCGATAGCTGCGCGACCTCGGCCAGAAAGTGGCCCGGCGTCTGGTCGATAATCAAATGCACGTGGCCGATGCCGTCGCGCCGCGTCACGCGCACGCGCCCGCTCAAGAGGACGACCATGCCGCGTCCCACGTCGCCGACCTTGAACATCGACGCGCCCGCTTTCCAGCGCTCGACCGTGCCGAACGCGCGCATCCGCTCGATTTCCGGCGCGGTCAAACGCGGAAACATTTGATGCCCGCGCATTTCGAGCGGCGAGAACGGCGCTTCCTCGGTCGGCGCAACGCCCGCGCCGCCGGACACCACGTTTGGATCGTCGTGCGGCACCGGCTCGGACGTCTCCGCGGTCCACACCTGCGCGGCCGCCCTGGCCGCGTCGCTCTCGAGGCCCATGTTGAAACCCGTACTCATGCGCGATCTCCGTGTGAGAAACCAGCTTGCTGCATCGACGCGCCGTGTCCGGCCGCCTTCACGGGCCACGGGCACATGGCCGCCATTTCGTCGAAATCGGGGGGCAGCTCGTCGCCCAGATCCGTCAGGGGTTCGAGCTTGAGACCCGCCAGACGCCACGCGTCGAGGCCGCCGGTGAGCGGCACGACGTCCTTGAAACCGGCGTTGCGCAGCGTCTTGGCCATCCACGCCGCCGACACCTCGTTCGGGCACGAGCAATAAATAACTATTTTTTGTGACGGCGCGTAGTTCTGGATGATCTTCTGCAATTCGCGTTCGTCGGCGAAAGCGGCGCCCGGGATGACGAACGGATCGAGCAGGCGCTTTTCGGCGGAACGGATGTCGAACACGACCGGCATCGGCTGGTCGTTCATGAGCGCATACAGTTCGTCCACGCTGATCCGCGCCTTTTCGAGCGTCGCCATCAATGCGCGCCGACGCCACCAGCGGTAAGCGACATAACCCGCGAGCGCAATGGCGACCACGAGCACGGCTTCGCGCCCGAGTTGCGAAATCATCGCGAAGAGCATTTCCAGTTGCGCCGCGAACACGACGCCGAGCGTGAGCCCGACCGAGGCCCACAGCGCGATGCCCGCGCCGTCGTGGAGCATGAACGCGCGCACTTTCACGCCCATCGCGCCCGCGAGCGGCACGGAAACCAGCGACAAACCGGGGATGAATTTAGCGACTAGCAGCACGCGCACGCCCCAGCGGCCGAAAAAGCGCTCGGTCTTTTTCACGCAGGTATCGCGCGACAGCGACAGTTTGCAGAGCGTCTTCAGCGTGCGGTCGCCGTAGCGGCGGCCGCCCTGAAACCACACGAGGTCGCCGAGCACGCCGCCCGCGACCGCCATGCACAGAACGCCTAGCAACTGTGGCCAGTGTCCATGCGCGCCCACCGCCATCATCTGGATCGACGCGCCGACCACGATCAGTGTCGGCATGGCGGGCACGGGTAGCCCGAGAGCCGCGCCCATAGTATTCACGAAGACGATCGCCGGGCCGTACCGATCGACGAGGTCATGCAGCAGCATCGAAATCTCCCGCACGCGCAGCGGCGTTTCTGGAGGTTGGACAAGGGGAATACGCGAAACGCTTAATTCGCCAGCGGCGACGGGTGACGCGGGAGCGTCAAATGTGCGCGGCGCGACGCGTCGAAAGTTGAGTGTAGCGCGGATTCGCCAGATCATCGCGGCACACGCGAGAACGCCCGCGCAGCAAGGCTCGCGGGCGTCGGGGGAGAATAAAAAGCGCGCTTGCGGCGTTATTCGGCCGGGCGCGACTCCGCGATAAACGCGCGGATCACGGCGGCGAAATCCGCGTCGCCGGTCAGGCCGAGTTGCGTCGCGCGCGCGGTGTCCCACGCGCCCGGCCAGCTTCCGACAATGCGCTCGATGCGCGCGTCCGGCTGCCAGTCGATCAGCGCCGCGACGTCCTCGCCCGCCACGTCGCGCAACGCGTCGGCCATTTCGCGCACGCTCACCGACAAGCCCGGCAAATTGATGACCGGCCGGCCGTTCAGCGCCGCGCGGTCCAGTTCGCAGCCCGCGATCAGCGATTCCACCGCGCGTCCCGGCGACGAAAGCCAGACGCGCGTGGCGGGATCGACCGGACACACCGCGCGTTCGCCGTTCAGCGGCTCGCGAATCATGCCGCTCGCGAACGACGACGCCGCCGCGTTCGGCCGCCCAGGCCGCACGCTGATGGTCGGAAGGCGCAGCACGCGGCCATCGACGAAACCGCGCCGCGTGTAGTCGCACAAAAGCAGTTCCGCGATGGCTTTTTGCGTGCCGTAGGACGATTGGGGATCGAGCGCGGTGTCGTCGCGGACGACGTCCGGCATCGTGCCGCCGTACACCGCAACCGAACTCGTGAACAGCACGCGCGGCGCGTGGCCGCGCGCGCGGCAGACGTCGAGCAAGAGACGCGAGGCGTCGAGATTGATCTTCATGCCGAGATCGAAATCCGCCTCCGCCTGACCGCTCACGATGGCCGCGAGGTGGAATATCGCCGACGTCTCCGTGTCGATCACGCGTTCGAGCAGCGCCCGGTCCGCGATATCGCCGGTTTCCACGCGCACACGCTTATCGCCGAAATCGGCGGCGGGCACGACATCGAGCAGCACGAGTTCGGTGATCGGCGCGCCGTTCAGCGTGCCGCGTTCGAGGAGCCGGCGCGCAACGCGCTGGCCGATGAATCCGGCGCCGCCGGTGATGAGAATTTTCATGGTGAATGCGCCTTAAACGGTTTGCAGATAGGGTTTGAGCCAGCCGAGGCCGTCGGACGTCGCGCCGCGCGGCCGGTATTCGCAGCCGATCCAGCCGTCGTAGCCGAGCGTATCGATCAGTTCGAACAGGTACGGATAGTTCAGTTCGCCGAGGTCCGGCTCGTGGCGGTCGGGCACGCCCGCGATCTGAATATGGCCGATCCCCGCGTTTGGACGCCGCATGTCGCGCTTCAGCTTCACGGCGAGATCGCCTTCGACGATCTGACAGTGATAGCAGTCGAACTGCACTTGCAGGTTCGGCGCGCCGATTTCATCGCAGATGGCTTGCGCATCGTCCTGGCGATTGAGGAAAAAGCCGGGGATATCGCGCGTGTTGATCGGCTCGATCACGACGGTCACGCCCGCCGATTGCGCCTTGCTTGAGGCCGCGGCGAGATTCTTCAGATACACCGCACGATGCTTTTCGCGCGACTGCTCAGGCGCGATCAGGCCTGCCATCACATGCAGCTTCTTGTTGCCGATCGCGGCCGTGTATTCGAGCGCTTGATCGAGCGTGCGGCGGAATTCGTCCTCACGGTTTGGCAGCGATGCGATGCCGCGTTCGCCCGCTGCCCAGTTGCCGGGGGGCGCGTTGAAGAGCGCTTGTACGAGGCCGTTATCGTCGAGGCGCTGGCGAATGTCGGCTGCCGGAAAATCGTAGGGGAAAAGATACTCCACGGCCTTGAAACCGTCCTTCGCCGCGGCGGCGAAGCGGTCGAGGAACGCGTGCTCGGTGTACATCATTGATAGGTTGGCGGCGAAGCGCGGCATGGGGTTGGCTCCCTTAGCAGGGGTTGGAGGATTTCGGGTTGCTGGCGCCCGGTGGAAGTGTTCTGGAATCTTGGGCGTCTTCTGGGAACTTGTTCTCTCTTTGGTCCATTAGTGACGCCCCTGTCCAGGGCGGCGAGGTTGGTTTTGCTGGCGCCGCTTGCTTTTGTGTGTGCTTAGGCTTTCTGTGAACTTGCTTTCATGTAGGTCTATTAGCACGCCGCTATGCGCGGCAGCAGTCACTTTCTTTGCTGCTGCAAAGAAAGTAACCAAAGAAAGCAGCTTGTCCGCCTAAGTGTCCACCACGAATAACCTAGCAGATAGGCGCGCAGGCTGACTCGGCTAACTCGCGTTCGTTCGCTTTGGCACAGCTCCGGTCAGCTCCATCCTCGCTACGCGAGGACGACGGGCACATCAAAAACCGTCGGTCTTTGGTTTGCCTTGCTCGCCTCGAACTCGGCTTCAGCTTTAGCTTTAGCTTCGGCTTCGGCTTCGGCATTGCCGTTGTCATTGGCGCTGACTTTTCAGTTATGCCGTTCCGGCAGGCACTTTGTGCCTGCGGGGGTGGATGAGCGGCTCCACTTTGTAGTGTGGTGCGATGGCCGAATCAGCTTGCGCACCACTCCCGGTTACGGTTCGTGGTGGACACTTAGACGGTCACGCTGCTTTCTTTGGTTACTTTCTTTGCAGCAGCAAAGAAAGTGACTGCTGCCGCGCATAGCGGCGTGCTAATAAACCTACGCGAATGCAAGTTCCCAGAAAGCGCCTGAACATCAGACGGTTTACCCCGCCAACCCTGAAGCCGCCCAACGGCGCCAAATCCCATGCTGCTTTCTTTGGTTACTTTCTTTGCAGCTAGCCAAAGAAAGTGACTGCTGCCGCGCAGAGCGGCGTGCTAATAAACCTACATGAATGCAAGTTCCCAGAAGGCATCCAAGAAACCAAAGCAAAGAGCGTCAGCAAACCAACCCCTGCAAGCGTCAGCGGTTAACAAGCCCCTTGGGCGTGAGCCAAACCGCAATCGCCCCAATCACGAGCATGGCGGCAAGCACATACATCCCCGTCGCGGTGCTATGCGTCAAATCCTTGAGATACCCAATCATGTAAGGACTAGCGAACCCCGCAAGATTCCCGACGGAATTAATAATCGCGATCCCAGCGGCCGCCGCCGCACCCGACATGAAAGCAGTCGGCAACGACCAGAACAGCGGCGCACATGTCAGCACACCCGCAGCCGCGAGCGAAAGCGCAACAATCGACACCACCGTGTTCCCAGCGAACGAAGCCGCAATCGAAAAACCAATCGCTGCAGCCAGCGCCGGCACGATCAAATGCCATCGACGTTCACGCCGTTTATCGGCGCTATGACCGAGCACGTTCATCACCACAATCGCGACGAGAAACGGAATCGCGCTCAACAGTCCGATGTTGAATGCCCCGCTCACGCCGGTCGATTTGATGAAGGTCGGCATCCAGAACGTGAGGCCGTATTGCCCGGTCACGAACGCGAAGTAGATCAGCGACATCCACCACATGCGCGGATCGCGGAACACGGCGCCGAGCGAATGGCGCTTCCCGTCGCCGGCAAGATGCGACTGCGCGGCGATTTCATCTTCCAGCAAGCGCTTTTCGCGCTCGCTGAGCCACTTGGCGCTGCGGATATTGTTGTCGAGATAAAGGATCGTCGCGATGCCGATCAGCACCGCCGGCACCGCTTCGATCAGGAACATCCACTGCCAGCCCGCGAAGCCCTTGTGACCCTGAAAGGTCTGCATGATCCAGCCGGAAAGCGGGTTGCCGAAAATGGCCGACACCGGAATCGCCGACATGAACACGGCGATAATCTTCGCGCGCCGGTGCGACGGAAACCAGTACGTCAGATACAAAATCACGCCCGGATAAAAACCGGCTTCCGCGAGGCCGAGCAGAAAGCGCAGCGCGTAGAACTGCGTCGGCGTGGTGACGAATACGAACGCGGCCGATAAAAGGCCCCACGTAATCATGATCCGCGCAATCCAGATGCGCGCGCCGAGCTTGTGCATCAGCAAGTTGCTCGGCAATTCGAACAGGAAATAGCCGAGAAAGAAGATACCCGCACCAAGGCCGAACACGGTCTCGCTAAATTCGAGATCCTGCGACATCTGCAGCTTGGCAAAGCCGACGTTCACGCGGTCGAGATACGCGACCACGTAGCAGAGCATCAGAAACGGGACGATCCGCCAGAACACCTTGGCATACGTACGCGTAGTTTCCGCCGCGTCGTATCCGGGCGAAGCGGGTATGCGCGTGCCGCCCGGCACCGCTTGATCGAGGCTCATGCTTTGTCTCCTGAAGGTTTTTTTGACTGCGTTTTTTCTGCGTTCGGTGCTACCAGCGCGCGTTGAATCGCTGGCGCAATTCGTCGATCGCCGCTTCTCCGAGCGGCTCGGGACGCGGCGTGGACATGAGCCACAGACGCGCGGTTTCTTCCAGTTCTTCGAGCGCATAGGAGGCATGGCTGACCGAACGCTCCCAGACGACCGGACCCAGCCGTTCGAGCAGCACGCCGCGCACGGACGACGCGAGCGCCGCCACTTCCTCGGCGACGGCCGGATCGCCCGGAGGCCGGTAGCGCACGAGCGGAACGTGGCCGACTTTCATCACGTAGTACGGCGTGATCGGCGGTAGCACATCTTCATCGCGCCAGACGCCCGCGAGCGTGAGCGCGACGAGGTGCGTCGAGTGCGTGTGGACCACGCCGCGCGCGTCGCTGTTGTTCTCGTAGATCTTCCGGTGCAGCGCGAGCGTCTTCGACGGCTTGCCGCCCGATACATGATTGCCCTCTGTATCGACCTTGGCGATATCGGCGGGATCGAGGCGGCCAAGGCACGCGTCGGTCGGCGTGATGAGCCAGCCATCGGCCAGCCGCGCGCTGATGTTGCCCGCGCTGCCGACGGTGTATCCGCGCTGATACAGCGCCGCGCCCGTCACGCAGATTTCTTCGCGAATCCGCGATTCATCGTGGTTCATGGCTACGCCGCTCCGTCGAGAGACTTCAGCGCTTTATCGAAGAAATCGGTCGTGCCGAAATTGCCCGATTTCAGCGCGAGGCCGAGCGGGTTTTCGTCGGTCGATTGCGTCGCCGGCACGCCCGGATCGATCTGCGGTCCGATACGCAGCGCGCGCACGCCGAGCGCCTGCACGACCGCGCCCGACGTCTCGCCGCCCGCGACCACGAACTTGCGCACGCCAAGCGCGGCGAGACCGCGCGCGATCGACGCCAGCGCCTGTTCGACCAGATGCCCCGCCGCCTCGACGCCGAGTTGCTGCTGCACGGCCTTCACTTCATCGGGCGTGGACGTCGCGTAGATCAACACGGGTTCGTCGCCGTGCTCGCGCGCGAACGCAATCGCCTGATCGACGACCGGCTCGCCGCGCGACAACGCCATCGGCTCGACGCGAAAAGCGGGCCGGCTCGCGCGCCAGTGCGCGACCTGCGCGTTGGTCGCCTTCGACGCACTGCCCGCGAGCACCGCCGAACGACCTTCGATACGCGGCAGATCGCCTGCGTCGCCGGTCGCGTCGAGCTTCTCAGCAGCGCGGAAATTATCCGGAAGTCCGAGCGCGACACCCGAGCCGCCTGTGATGAGCTTGAGTGTCGAACACGCCGCGCCGAGCGTGTGCAGATCGGCGTCGGAGATGGCATCCGCGATCGCGAGCCGAACGCCTTCTGCACGCAACGCCGCGATTTTTTCACGCACCGCATCCGCGCCTTTCGCGATGACGTCGTAGCGGATCAACCCCACTTTCGACTGCGTCTGACACTGTAAAACGCGCACGAGATTGGCGTCGCGCATCGGCGTGAGCGGATGATTCTCCATGCCGGATTCATTCAGCAACATATCGCCGACAAACAGATTGCCGCGAAAAATCGTCCGGCCGTTTTCGGGAAACGCGGGACAGGCGATGCTGAAATCGTCGTTCAGCGCGGCGAGCAGCGCATCCGCGACCGGGCCGATATTGCCCTGATCGGTTGAATCGAAAGTCGAGCAGTATTTGAAGAAGAACTGCTCGCAGCCTTGCGCGCGCAGCCATTCGAGCGCGGCGAGCGATTGCGCGACCGCGTCGGCGGCAGGGATCGTGCGCGATTTCAGCGCGACCACGAGCGCGTCCGCCTCGACGGGCGCGTCCGACGACGGCACGCCGATGGTCTGTACCGTGCGCATCCCGCCGCGCACGAGCATGTTCGCGAGATCGGTCGCGCCCGTGAAGTCGTCGGCGATACAGCCGAGCAGCGCGCGGCCCGTCATTGCGCGCCCTCCGGCAACTCGATGCCCGGGAAAATCTTGATCACGGCGGAATCGTCCTCGCCGCCGTGGCCCGCACTCGACGCCATCATGAACATCTGGTGCGCCGCCGCCGACAACGGCAGCGGAAATTTCGACGCGCGCGCCGTATCGAGCACGAGGCCGAGATCCTTCACGAAAATATCGACGGCGGACAGCGGCGTGTAATCGGCAGCGAGAATGTGCGGCACACGGTTCTCGAACATCCACGAATTGCCTGCGCTGTGCGTAATGACGTCGTAGAGCGCATCGGGATCGACACCCTCGCGCAGACCCAGCGCCACGGCTTCGGCGGCGGCGGCGATATGCACGCCCGCGAGCAACTGATTGATGATCTTCACCTTCGATCCCACGCCGTGCGCGTCGCCGAGCCGGTACACCTTGCCCGCCATCGCGGCCAGCACGTCCTCGCACGCGGCGTAAGCGGCGGCGGGGCCGGAGGTCATCATCGTCATGTCGCCCGACGCCGCCTTCGCCGCGCCGCCCGATACCGGCGCGTCGATCATCTGCAGACCCGCCGCCTCGACGCGGCGACCCAATTCGACCGCGAACGCGGGCGATACCGTCGCGCATGCGAGCACCACGCCGCCCGCTGGCATCGCCGATACCGCGCCGGGTTTCTCCTCCGTGCCGAACAACACGGTTTCGGTTTGCGCCGCATTCACGACCAGCGTCACGACCACGTCGCACGCGAGGCCCAACTCGGCCGGCGACGCGCACGCCACGCCGCCTTCGGACGCGAACGCATCGAGCACGGGCGCGCGGACATCGCACGCATGCACGTTGAAACCCGCGCGGAGCAGCGAGCGCGCGACGCCGAGGCCCATTGCGCCCAGGCCGATGACTCCCACGTTTCTGGACATATCGTTTCTCTTGTTGAGCGAGCGTTAGCAGATGCCGGCTTCCGCCAGGCGGCGCGCGGCGTTGTAGAGATGCGTCTGGGCGGCGTTCCGCGCGGCCGTCGGATCGCCCGCGCGGATCGCGGCGGCGATCGCCGCGTGCTCTTCCCTGACCTGACGCGAAAAGTCCTCGCGCAGCGCTTCGTTTTTGCGCGTGACGATCGTGCCGGCTTCGAGATACTGGTTCAGAAAGGTGAGCGTTTTCAGGAAGTACGGATTGCCCGTCGCGTTTGCGATGGCCCGATGAAACGCGACATCTTCGGCCACGCCGTCCTCGCCATCCGCGACCGCCGTGTCGATCTTGGCGAGCGCGGCGTCGATGGCGGCCATGTGCGTGTCGGTGCGGCGCATGGCGGCTTCGGACGCCACTTCGGCCTCGATCGCCCGGCGCAGCGCAAGGATGTGCAACACGGACTGCGGCTCGACGGCCTGCGCATAGTCGATGCGTAGCGGGCGAATGCCCGCGCGCTCGACGACGAACACGCCGCTGCCCTGACGCGGCTCGACCATGCCTTCGTTTTTCAGACGCGAGATCGCCTCGCGGATCACGGTGCGGCTGACGCCGAACTCCTGCGCGAGCACGGCTTCGGTCGGCAGCTTGCCGCTCTTGGCGAAGCTGCCCTTTTCGATCTGCTTTTGCAGTTGCTGAGCGACCGTGTCGCTTAACGCCCGTGCCGGGATTTTCTCGAACATGTGCCGCGCCGCCGTTCCTGAAGTGATAAGGTCATCATACAAGTTTGAGCAGAAGCGGATGTATCGGCGATTACCCTTAACGCGGATATCAGCGTGGAAGCGGTTCGTCGATGAGCGCGAGCGCGTCGCGGACTTCGGACGCGTCGCCCGGACGAACGAGGCGCGCCACTTCGCGGCCGTCGAGCATGAAGACGAGCGTCGGCCAGAGCTTGACGCGAAAGGAGCGGCCGAGCGGCCGGTCGCTGCCATCCTCGATTTTCAGATGGCGCACGTCGGGATGATTCTGGAATGCCTGCGCGATCAGCGGCTGCGCCGCGCGGCAGAAACCGCACCAGTTGGTGCCGAATTCGACAACGGTCGGACCGGCAAGGCTGTCGAGGTCGGCGCGCGACGGCTCGGAGGGCGTGTAGTGGGTGGTCATAGCCATGGCGAGTGTCCTTCGAACGGGTCTCGCCGGCCATTACAGCAGAAATCCTGCCCGCTCACCGGGCAAGCCGGTGAGCGGAAGACGCATCAGAAGGCGAAGAACGGCCCCGGCTGCGCGTTTGCGGTCGAGCCGCTCATGACCATGAAAACGCTACGACCAAAGAAGAACGGCAAGCCCCAGTCGAAAACGCCGGACGAATACGCACCGATATTGCTGAACGCAGCGTTGCCGTTCTGGAGCAACGTAAGCGCGTTGCCGATCGAAAACGACACGGGAATCGTATTGCTGCCCGTCGAAGCGATCGATGCGGTCAATGTCAACGGTGTCGTAGGCGCGTACCACGAGCTGTACTGCGTGATCGTCGAGTCCGGGAAGAAGATGCCGTTCGAGCCGGTGTCGATGAAGCTGTTCGGGTAGCGCGTCGTGCCGTAGGTCGTCGTCAGCCGCGCGACGGACGAAAGCGGCGCGATGTTCGCCCCGGACGCAAGCGCGTTGTTCGCTCGCGTGCCGACGCCAAAGATGAGCTGACCCGTGACGTTCGACGATCCGCCCGCATCGATCGCCGGCAACTGGATGACAATGCCGTTGTTGTCGGTGGCGAAAGCGGAGACGGGATTCGTCACCTGCTTGGTAAGCGACACGCTCGCATTCACGCATCCCGACGATGTCGGGCACATGTAATAGGTTGCCGGCAACACCTGCTTGGCGGCGGACGGGTAGTCCTGCGGCAACGGTCCCACGCCGACGATGCCGTTCGCGCCGAGCGCCGTCACCGAACTCAGGTTCTGACCACCCCGCGACGAGCAGTCGGAAGGCGCAGCAAAGCCGCCGTCGCCGATGACCTGGATCGGCAGATTCGCAGCCTTCTTGTCGCCGATCGTCACGTCAGCGCGCTTGATGGCGCCCCATGTGTAGCCCGATGAGAAAAGCGTGCATTCCGCGATGGGTGAGGTTCCGGTCGAATCGCCGACAGCGCCCGTTTGCGCGGGCAGTGCCTGCGTGAGCGCCGAACCGAGCGCGGAGGCCACGACTCGCACGCCGTATGAACCGGTATCGAGCAGCATTTTGTCAAGCGTCACGCATTGGGTCGAGCCCGTCGCGCCCGGCACGCACAGCGTCACACTGACCTGCGGAAAGTTCGGGTACTCGCCGGCGCTGTTCTTCACGACGATAGGTACCGTGTTCGAATCGGTAGGCGTTGGGGTCGTGGTGCCCGTGGGAGTTGTGGTGCCCGTGGGAGTTGTGGTGCCCGTGGGGGTTGTGGTGCCCGTGGGAGTTGTGATGCCTGTTGGCGTTGTGGTGCCCGTTGGCGTTGTGGTGCCCGTGGGAGTTGTGATGCCCGTTGGCGTTGTGGTGCCCGTGGGAGTTGTGATGCCTGTCGGGGTTGTGCTTGTCGTGTTCGTACCCGACGTGTTCGTGTTGCTCGTCGGGCCCGTCGGGGCAACGCCGATCCCTGCGCTGCCACTGCCGTTCGCATTGCCGTTCACATTCAGGGCCGGCGGGGACGTGGCCGGCTTCGCCGCCGTATCGGAATCGCTCCCGCCACCGCCGCCGCACGCCGACAAAATCAGGCTCCCGCACATCATCGCCGCAGCCAGGCACGCGCCGCGCGATCGCAGAGCACCAAAAATCCGCGCTTCAGTCGTCGATTTGCTGTTCATTGCAGTGCTCCCGCGTCGACGTTGGCAGGCACGAGCCGTGGCACGTAAGCCCTTCCGGAAACATCGCCCGCATGTCCCGACGTTTGCAGCACGAGCGCGCCGCTGCGCTCGAAGCGCGCGGTGGTGCCGAGCGAATGCTCTGCCTTCGGTCTGGTCGCGAAATTCTGGAAATAACTGCCGAGCAACTCGCGCATGTCGGGCCGCACGGGGCCGCTCCATGTGACGGCAAAAACGACGTTCGACGGCAATACGTACTCGCGGACGGTCAGCCCATACGGCGTCGTGGATTCGCGGACGGTGTAAGCACTGGCGGGCGTGCTGGACGCATCGAGCGAGCGGGTCGCGATGCGCTGTGAGGCGGACAGGCTCGGCGCCTGTCCGAGTGCGGCGTGTGCGAGAGCGGGCAAAATTGCGGCGCTCATTAGTGCGGCATGGACGATTCTCATGCGGGCCTCCGGAAACTGGGGCGCCATACTCGCACAGCTTTTTTTTGGGACAGCTTAACAAAGTGTTGAAATGGCGCTCGCGAACCGATGCGGCTCATCGCCCGCGTGGGCCGTCGAGGATGGGCGGCCCGTCGACAAGGCGATACCACACAACAACGGTCGCCCGCGCGCCGCCCCAAACTCGGATTTATCGCAGTCGGAAACCGCTCACTGACCAAACCCCGTCAATCCGACGAGACTTCCCGCCGCCAGCAACCACAGCGGATGCAGCCGCGTCCGATACGACGCCACCGCCACGGCAGCCGTGATGCCCGCGAGCAGCCACGTCCGGTCGGACGCCTCGGCGATCAGCGCGGCGCTCGCGGCGACCAAACCCGCGGTCATCGGCAGAAGTCCGGCCTGGACATAGCGCCGCCACGGACGGTCCTTGAAGCGCTCCCACGCGTGCATCGCGGCGATCGTCACGACCGACGACGGCCCGAACTTCGCCAGCGACGTGACGATCACGCCCGGCCATCCGGCGACATGCCAGCCAACCAGCGTCACCACCATCATGTTCGGCCCCGGCGCGGCCTGCGCGAGCGCGAACAGCGCGGAAAAATCGGCCTTCGACATCCATTGATGAACATCGACAACCTGCCGCTGCATCTCCGGAAGAATGGTGTTGCCACCGCCGAACGCGAGCAGCGAAAGCTGGCTGAAAATCGCCGCGAGCGAGACGAGATCGTGGTTCATCGGCGCACCTTGGCGGCGAGCAGGATCGAGACGGGCGTGAGCACGAGCATGGTGGGCAATAACGGAAAACGTAGCAGCGCAATCGCGACGAAACCGAGCACCGCGATCAGCGCCATCTCTGGCTTCTTGCGCAGCGGCCAGCCGATTTTCACGGCCATCGAAACGAGTAATCCGGCCGCCGCCGCCGCGAGTCCGGCGAAAAGATGCATGACGCGCGGGTCGTCGTGGGTCCGCTGATAGAGCACGCCGAGCGCGATCACGACAAGCGTCGGCCCGACGATCAGCCCGAGCAGCCCCGCGAGCGCGCCGGGCAAGCCGCGAAAACGCATGCCGATCGCGACCGACAGATTGATGACGTTGCCGCCTGGCAGAAACTGGCAGAGGCCGAGCAGATCGGTGAATTCATCGGCGTCGAGCCACTTGCGGCGCTCGACGATCTCGCGCCGCGCCAAAGGCAGCGCGCCGCCGAAGGCCGTCAGGCCAAGTGTGAGAAAACCGATGAAAATAGCCGGGACAGTCGGCGGGGACGAGTGCGGGTCGGTATGTTGCATGGCCGTATCGGCGAAGGAAAGTCGCCAAGCGTAACGCCGAAGCCGCTTCGTTCCAAGTGCCGGACGGCTTCAGCGTTCGGGCGTTTCGGCGTCAGGCCGCGCTGGTCCTCGCCCGGCGCGCTTCGTAGGCTTTCAGATGCGTGTAGGCCGTCGCGAGAACCGACGCGCCCGCCGGAGCCGCTCCACGCCGCGCCAGCAAATCGCCGACGATATGATCCGCCTCGATCGCCGCGCCGCTTTCGAGGTCGCGCAGCATCGACGCGGTCATCAGCGACCCAGCCTCCGTGAACATCGCGCGCGCCCGACCGGTGCTCGCTTCGCCCGGCGCATGGCCGTGTTCCGCCGCGATCGCGCACGCTTCGTCGAAGAGGCCGAGCAGCAATTCCTGGCCGCCCGGCGCGGCGATGATGTCGCCGATCGGCGCGCGCATCAGGCACGTTCCCGCCGCGAGCGTGGCGAGGAAAACCCACTTTTCCCACATCGACTGAAGAATGTCGTCGCTCACCGCGTAGTCGAACGAAGCGCCTTCGAACTGCGCGGCGATCGCATCGACGCGCGGCGAGCGGCCACCGGCGCGTTCGCCGAAGGTCATCGAATGCAGTTTGTTCAGATGAACGATTTCGCCGTCCGCGTCGAGCGTCGCGGCGATCACGCACTGGCCGCCGAGCACGCGTTCGGGGCCGAAGCGCGCGTCGAGCACATCCAGATGACGCATGCCGTTCAGAAGCGGCAGCACGACCGTGTCCGGTCCGACCGCCGATTGCACCGACTCGATCGCGCCGTCGAGGTCGTAAGCCTTGCAACTCAGCAGCACGAGATCGTAAGGCGCGGCGATATCCTTCGAGAGTACCGTCGGCGGGTTTTTCAACGCAAGATCGCCGTGCGGACTGCGCACTTTCAGGCCGGATTGCGCGAGCCGTTCGGCGCGCCGCTCGCGCACGAGGAACGTCACGTCGCGACCCGCATCCAGCAACCGTCCGCCAAAATATCCGCCAATCGCGCCCGCGCCCACCACCAGAATCCGCATCGCCCCGCTCCTTTGGTTTTAAAAAATCGTCACGCCTGCCAGACGCCATATCCCGCTTCCCGCAATCCGATCGCCAGCTCCACTTCCATGTCTCGCGCGCCGTCGTACGGCATCGGGTTATAGACCTCGTACAGGCGCGGCAGGAGCCGCAATCCGAAGTCGCGCACGTAGCGGTTCGACTGGATGCCGGCCTTGTGCTTGTCGAACCGCACGTCCGGATCGATGCCCGTCATGCCGACATAAACGAACGGCTGGCCCGCCGCGTAATCCGGATTCGCGCGCCGAAAGCGCGCCTCGTTCCAGACGGCATCGGCCAGTTCGATCACGTAGACGTAGTAATGATGAGACCTCGGACGACGCGCCATGCGACCGTGAAAAGCGGATTGTGGACGCTCATTCTAGACCGCGGCGACCGGGCGCGCTCGACCCGCGTCCTGCTGGAAAATCCCTTCCAGTGGGCGCGGGGACACTGCCAGAACGCGGTCAAAGTGGTAATCTCGGGTCCGTCTGCGCCTGCCGCCCCGTCCGCCGCGACCGAAAACCGGTCGGATGCCGCCGCGGGCGCTGCCCCAATCGATCCAAGTCCCACCTGTCGCGCCGCCGGCCACGAACCGGCGGCGCGACGGTCATCCGGAGATAGAGCATGAGCAAACAAGCAATCGGCGTCGTCGGCCTGGCCGTCATGGGCCGGAATCTGGCCCTCAACATCGAGAGCCGCGGACACGCCGTGTCGGTGTACAACCGCAGCCGCGAGAAAACCGACGAACTGATCGCCGAATATCCGGACAAGAAGCTCGTTCCGTCTTACACGCTGGAAGAGTTCGTCGCGTCGCTCGAAACGCCGCGCCGCATTCTGCTGATGGTTAAGGCAGGCGCGGGCACGGACGCCACCATCGACGCGCTGCGTCCGTTGCTTCAGAAGGGCGACATCCTGATCGACGGCGGCAACACGCACTTCACCGACACGATCCGCCGCAATCAGGATCTCGCGAAATCCGGCCTGCACTTCATCGGCACGGGCGT
The DNA here is from genome assembly GCF_057814995.1 of Caballeronia sp. SL1002. Classification (NCBI taxonomy): domain Bacteria; kingdom Pseudomonadati; phylum Pseudomonadota; class Betaproteobacteria; order Burkholderiales; family Burkholderiaceae; genus Caballeronia; species Caballeronia sp. SL1002. The sequence goes on from NZ_JBYMUW010000005.1 coordinate 1,268,414, forward strand.
CTCCGGCGGTGAAGAAGGCGCGCTCAAAGGCCCGTCGATCATGCCCGGCGGCCAGCGCGAAGCCTACGACCTGGTTGCCCCGATCCTCACGGAAATCGCCGCGAAGGCGCCGGACGGCGAGCCGTGCGTCGCGTACATGGGACCGGACGGCGCGGGCCACTACGTGAAGATGGTGCACAACGGCATCGAATACGGCGACATGCAACTGATCGCCGAAAGCTACGATGTGCTCAAGCGCGTCGCGGGCCTGTCGAACGAAGAACTCGGCCAGGTTTACGTGGAGTGGAACAAGGGCGAACTCGATAGCTATCTGATCGAAATCACCTCGAAAATCTTCTCGAAGAAAGACGACGAAACCGGCAAGGATCTCGTGGACGTGATCCTCGACCGTGCCGCGCAAAAAGGCACGGGCAAGTGGACGAGCCAGAACGCGCTCGATCTCGGCGCGCCGCTGCCGCTGATTACCGAGGCCGTGTTCGCGCGCGTGCTGTCGTCGCTGAAGGACCAGCGCGTCGCGGCGAGCAAGCAGCTGACCGGCCCGTCGCCGAAGTTCGACGGCGACCGCGATGCGTTCGTCGAAGCCGTGCGCCGCGCGCTGTTTCTGAGCAAGATCGTGTCGTATGCGCAAGGTTTCGCGCAGTTGCGCGCGGCGTCGGAGGAATACAACTGGGACCTGCAATACGGCACGATCGCGAAGATCTTCCGCGCGGGCTGCATCATCCGTGCGGGCTTCCTGCAAAAGATCACGGACGCGTACAAGACCAATCCGGCGCTCGCCAACCTGCTGCTCGACCCGTATTTCAGCGATATCGCCACGAAGTATCAGGACGCGCTGCGCGACGTGATCGTCGCGGCGGTGAAGGCGGGCGTGCCGGTGCCGGCGTTCTCGTCGGCGATCGCTTACTTCGACAGCTATCGCTCGGCGAATCTGCCGGCAAATCTGGTTCAGGCGCAGCGCGATTTCTTCGGCGCGCACACGTTCGAGCGCACTGACAAGCCGGGTAGCTTCCACGCCGACTGGTCGTAATTTTCGCTGATTCAAGCGGGGCGGGTTCCGGCAACGGAACCCGCCCCGTTTTTTTGGGCGCGGCTAATCCAGCCTTGTCCACGCTCCGTTCGCGCGGCTGCTGCGCAGCACCGCATCGACGAATCGCAAGCCCGCCACGCCGTCGTCCACCGTCGTGAGCAACGCGGATTCGAGCGGCGCGGCGTCGGCGTTCAACGCGGCTTCGATCTGCGCGGCGGCGTCCGTGTAGAGCTGCGCAAACGCTTCCAGATAACCTTCCGGATGCCCGGCCGGCACGCGTGTCGCGTGCAGCGCTTCGGCGCTCGACACGCGCCCGCGCGTGATGCGCTCGGCCGTGCCGCCGAGCGGCGTGAGCCACAATTCGTTTGGCTTTTGCTGGTCGAAGCTCAGACCGGCTTTCGTTCCATAGACCCGCAGACGCAACGCGTTTTCCTCGCCCGCCGCGACCTGACTCGCCCACAACATTCCGCGCGCGCCGTTCTCGTAGCGAAGCATCGCCTGAACGTGATCGTCGAGCGCGCGGTTCGCGACGAACGTCGATACTTCCGCCGCGACTTCCGAAGGCCGCATGCCCGTCACGAACTCGGCCATCTGATACGCGTGCGTGCCGATATCGCCGAGACATCCCGCCGGGCCCGCGAGCGCCGGATCGACGCGCCACACGGCTTGCCGGTTCGCGCTGGTTTCGACAGGCGTAGAAAGCCAGTCCTGCGCGTATTCGACATTCACCACGCGCACGTCCCCGAGCACGCCGTCGCGCACGAGCGCGCGCGCGTGCCGCAGGAGCGGATAGCCCGAATACGTATAAGTGACCGCGAAAATCAGGCCTTTTTCGTGGGCGAGACGCGCGAGCGCTTCGCCTTCGTCGAGTGAAACGGCGAGCGGTTTATCGCAGATCACGTGAATGCCCGCGTCGAGAAACGCCGTCGCGACACGCGCGTGCAGATGGTTCGGTGTGACGATCGCGACCGCGTCGATACCGTCCTCGCGCGCCGCCTCGGTCGCGGCCATTTCTTCGAAACTCGCGTAGGACCGCGCGATGCCAAGCGTTCGCGCGCTCTGCACGGCGCGTTCGGCATCCGACGACAACGCGCCCGCGACGAGTTCGTATCGATCATCGAGACGCGCCGCGATCCGATGCACCGCGCCGATAAACGCACCCTCGCCACCGCCGACCATGCCGAGCCGCAGACGTCGCGGCCGTTCGCTAAGCGTACTCATGGCCGCGCTCCCACGCCGAGCAAGCGGCGCAACTGGTCCTGGCTCGCGCCGCTGCCCGCGAAGTCGTCGAATGCGCGATCCGCCACGCGAATGATGTGCGCGCGGATAAATTCCGCGCCCTCGCGCGCGCCGTCTTCCGGATGCTTCAGCGCGCATTCCCATTCGAGCACGGCCCAGCCGGGAAAATCGTATTGCGCCATCTTCGAGAAGATGGCGCTGAAGTCGATCTGCCCGTCGCCGAGCGAGCGGAAGCGTCCCGCGCGCTCGACCCAGCCCGAATATCCGCCGTACACGCCTTGTCGACCGTTCGGCCGGAACTCCGCGTCCTTCACATGAAACGCCTTGATCCGCGCGTGATAAATGTCGATGAACGCGAGGTAATCGAGTTGCTGCAGGAGGAAATGGCTCGGATCGAACAGGATGTTCGCGCGCGGATGGTCGTCCACGGCGGCGAGAAAGCGCTCGAACGTCACGCCGTCGTGCAAGTCTTCGCCCGGATGCAACTCGTAGCAGACGTCTACGCCCGCTGCATCGAACGCGTCGAGAATGGGCCGCCAGCGCGCAGCGAGTTCCTCGAACGCCGCTTCGATCAACCCCGCCGGACGTTGCGGCCACGGATACACATACGGCCACGCGAGCGCGCCGGAAAACGTGACGTGCGCGGCGAGTCCGAGCCGCTTCGAGGCCGCCGCCGCGAGCTTCATCTGTTCGACCGCCCACGCCGCGCGCGCCGCCGGATTGCCGCGCACGTGTTCCGCCGCGAAGCCGTCGAAGAGCGTGTCGTAAGCGGGATGCACGGCGACCAGTTGCCCTTGCAGGTGCGTCGAAAGTTCGGTGATGCAGACGCCCGCGTCTTCGGTCACGCGGCGCAGATCGTCGCAATACGCGTCGCTCGACGCCGCTTTTTCAAGGTCGATCAAACGCGGATCGGCGGGTACCTGAATGCCCTGATAGCCGAGGTCGGCGGCCCAGTGCGCGAGATGCGCGAGCGTGTCGAACGGTGCTGCGTCGCCGAGAAACTGGGCGAGAAAAATCGCCGGACCCTTGATGGTTTTCATGTTGCGCCTTCCCATGAAAATGGACGCGCCGCACGCGGCGCGTCCGTCGCGTGAACACTTAGAACGGCGAGTTCGGATAGTAGAACTGCTTCGCGTTGTCCTTCGTGATGAGCACCGACGGGATGATCGTCGTCGGCGGCAGCTTCTCGCCTTTCAGGCGCGCTTCGGCGGTGAGCTTGATGGCGTCGTAGATGAATTTCGGCGAATACGACACGTCGGCCTGCACCCGCTTGTCGCCGTCCATGATGCGCTTCACCGCTTCCTTCGATCCCGCGCCGCCGAACACTTCCTTGATATCCGTGCGCTTCGCCTGATCGATGGCCTTCAGCACGCCGATCATCATGTCGTCGTCGGCGGCCCACACGGCGTCGATCTGCTTGAAGCGCGTGAGGTAATCCTGCATGACCTTGAACGCGTCGTCGCGGTTCCAGTTCGCGTACTTCGCATCGAGAATCTTGATGTCCGGATGCTGCTTCATCACCGATTCGAACGCGGCCCAGCGTTCGTTGTCGAGCGTCGTGGGAATGCCGCGCAGCGCGACGATATTGCCCTTGCCGTCCATCGCCTTCGCGAGATATTCGGCGGGCAGTTTGCCGAACGCGGTGTTGTCGCCGGCGACGTAGGCGTCCTGCGCGCTCGTGTCGGTCAAGCCGCGATCCACCACCGTCACGTACACGCCCTTCTTCTTCACCTGCGCGACCGGTTGCGTGAGCGACGCGGATTCGAACGGGAAGATCACGAGCGCGTTGATCTTGTTGACGGTCACGAGATCCTGCAACTGGTTCGCCTGCTCGGGCGCGCCGCCCGCTGTCTTCACGATGATCTTCAGGTCCGGATGCGCCTTCTCCAGTTCCTTCTTCGCCTCGTTGGCCCACCACACGATACCGCCCGTGAAGCCGTGCGTGGCGGTCGGAATCGCCACGCCGAGCACGACTTTTTCATCGGCGTGTGCGTTCGATGCCGCCGCGAGCGCGCTCGATACGATCGTCAGTGCGCCTAGCGAGCGGCCGACTGCGCGAAGGACTTTTTTCATGGTGATGTCTCCTGTTCTAGAGCGCACCGCGCGCCCGGTTATGAATCGCAACGATAAAAATTCAACGACGTCCACGCTGCAGGAAAGCCACGAAAATGATTACGGCGCCCTGCACCGCCGCATTCAGATACACGCTGATGATGCTCGTCAGATTCAGGATATTGCTGATAACGGACAGCAGAATCGCGCCGATCACCGTGCCGATCACGCGGCCCTCGCCGCCACGCAGCGCCGTCCCGCCGACCACCACCGAAGCGATCGCTTCGAGTTCCCAGAGCAGGCCGGTCGTAGGCGTAGCCGACCCGAGACGCGGCACGTAGAGCACGGTCGCGACGCCCACGCAGAGTCCGAGCAGCACATAGGTCGCGATCTTCACGCGATCCACACGGATCGCCGCATAGCGCGCCACTTGTTCGTTCGAGCCGATCGCCTGCACGTGGCGGCCGAACACAGTGCGATTGAGCAGCAACGTGCCGCCCGCCGCGACGATCACGAAAATCCAGATCGGCACCGGTATGCCGAACACGCTCGCGTAGTACACGGGGCCGTAGAGATCGGACAGCGTGTTGTCGAGCGTGAGCGCGCCGCCGTCCGCGATCCACGTCAGCACCGCGCGGAAAACGCCGAGCGTGCCGAGCGTCACGATGAACGGTTCGATGCGTCCTTTCGTGACGAGCAGACCGTGCGCGAGACCGAAAAAACCCCCTAAAACAAGGGCTAAAACGATTCCGAGCACGATGATCGTGAGCGGCGCAAAGCTGTGTCCGGCCACGCCGTGCGCGAGCGTATTCATCAGCAGGATCATGCTGCCCGCGATCAGCGCGGCCATCGAGCCGACCGATAAATCGATGCCGCCCGAGATGATGACGAAGGTCATTCCCACCGCGATGATGCCGATGAACGACGTGCGCGTCAGCACGTTCATCGCGTTGTCGAGTGTCGCGAAGTCGCCGTTCAGCAGCGTGCCGCCCACGCACAGCGCGATCAGTCCAAGCAGCGGCCCGACGCCATGCAGTCGGTGCGCCGCGCGGCGAAATCCGCCACCCGTTTCCGCGTTTTCAGTGTGTCCCGGTCGCATGCGCGATCAACCTCTCTTCGTTGAGCTGTTCGTGGCCGACCGTCGCGACGATCTGTCCCGCGCGCATCACGGCAACGCGATGGCACAGGCCGATCAGTTCGATCAGTTCGGACGAGATCACGATCACCGCGCGGCCTTCGGCGGCGAGTCGATGGATCAGGAAATAGATATCGCGTTTCGCGCCGACATCGACACCGCGCGTCGGTTCGTCGAGCACGACGACGCGCGGGTCGGGATGCAGAAACTTGGCGAGCGCGAGCTTTTGCTGATTGCCGCCCGAGAGCATCCGCGCGCGGCTCGCGAGATTGCCGGTGCGGATGCCGAAATCGGCCACGGCCTCTCTGAGCGCCTCACGCTCCGCCGCGCCGTCGATCAGCGGATGCGCGTAGCGTTCGAGCGTCATCATCGTGAGGTTGTCCTTGAGCGCCATATCGACGTGCAGGCCGCGGCCCTTGCGGTCTTCGCTCAGGTACGTCATGCCGCTTCGCATCGCGTCGAGCGTGTTGCGCGGCTTGACGGGCCGGCCATCGAGCACGATCCGCCCCGCTGTGCGCGGCCGCACGCCGATCAACCCTTCGAACAGTTCCGTGCGTCCCGCGCCGACCAGCCCGGCAAAGCCGAACACCTCGCCCGCGCGCACGGAGAAGCTCACGTTCTCGGCCCAGCCCGGCACGAACGCATTTTCGACCTGCAGCGCGACGGGTGCGTCGTCGGCGAGCGGCGGCTTGTCGGGAAACATGTCCGACATTTCGCGGCCCACCATCAGGTTCGCCATCTGCTGGCGCGTGAGGTTCGCCGTCGGTTCGCGAGCGACGAAACGACCATCGCGCATCACGATCACTTCATCGGTCACGTGCTCCACTTCGTCGAGCTTGTGCGAGATATAGACGATCGTCACGCCCGCTTCCTTGAGGCGCGCCATCAGCGTGAAAAGCCGTTGAGTCTCGGCGGGCGTGAGCGTCGCGGTGGGTTCGTCCATGATGAGCAGACGTGCGTCGCGCAGCATGGCCTTCGCGATCTCGACGAGTTGCTTCTCGGCCACGATCAGATCGCGCACGCGCGCGTCCGGATTCTTGTGCAGCCCGACATCGGCGAGACGCGCGCGCGCCGCCTCGCGCATCGCGGGTTCGTCGAGCAGCATGCGCCGCCGCTTCTCGTGGCCGAGAAACATGTTCTGCACGATGCTCAGGTGATCGGCGAGATTCAGTTCCTGGTGGATCAGCACGATGCCCGCCGCTTCGGCTTCGCGCGAACTGGTGAAATCGACCGGCACGCCGTCGATCGACACCGTGCCCGCGCTCGCGCGCTCGTAGCCTGCAAGAATTTTCATCAGCGTGGATTTGCCCGCGCCGTTCTCGCCGAGCAGTCCGTAGATGCGTCCCGGCGCGAGATCGAAACTCACGCCGTGCAGCACGCGCACGGGGCCGAACTGCTTTTCTATCGCGTCGAAACGGACGGCGAGACTCATGTTCACGCGCTCCTTCGCAAGACGAGCCGATGCGGCAACAGCACGCCGGGAACGTCGGCGCGTGGATCGGCAAGCCGCCGCAGCAAGAGGCGCGCGGCGGTTTCGCCCAACTCGCGCATCGGCTGCGCAATGGTGGTGAGCGGCGGATCGATTTGCGCGGCGACCGCGATATCGTCGAAACCGACCACTGCCATGTCGTCCGGCACGCGCAAATCCGCAGCGCGCAATCCGTTGATCACGCCGATTGCGAGCGTATCCGACACCGCGAACACTGCGTCCGGCCGCGCCGCGCCCATCGCCGCGAGTTGCCGCGCCGCCGCCTCGCCCGCCGCGTAGTCGAGGCTGTCCACGTCGATCCGCCACGTCGGATCGGGCGCGATGCCCGCCTCGATCAGCGCGTCGCGGTAGCCTTCGTAGCGTTGTCTGCCGTAGAGATAGCCGTCGCCGGTGTGCACGAACGCGATCCTGCGATGCCCGCGTTCGAGCAGATGGCGCACCGCGTCGCCCGCCGCGCGATGGTTGTCGATACCGACATACGGGACCGCCGACGTCGGATCGAATTCGCAGCACGCGACCCACGGCAGCGTCGCGGCTTCTTCGGCCTGCGCTTTCTGGACGGCGGCGGGATCGAGACAGATCGCGCCGTCCGCACGGCGTCCGCGCAACAGGTCGAAGTAGCTGCGTTCGCGGCCCGGGTCCGCACCGGTATCGCACAGCAGCATGAAGTAGCCGTTCTGGCGCGCGACGCTGTCGATGCCCTGCACGATCGGCGCGTAGAACGGGTTGCCGAAGTCCGGCACCATCGTGAGAAGCAGGCGGCTTTCGGCGGTGCGCAGGTTGCGCGCGAGTTCGTTCACGCGGTAACCGCTCGCCTCCACGGCCTCGCGCACCTTCGCGCGGGTCGGCTCGCGCACGTTCGCGTGGCCGTTCAGCACGCGCGAGACCGTCGCCACCGACACACCGGCGCGCTTCGCGACATCGGCGATTGAAGTTTCGGAGTGCGAGCGGGCGTCTGACACGTTTCGAGCACTCCGTAGCGGAATGTAATGGATTACATTATTCGGTTTGGTGCGCTGCGTTGGCAAGGCGGATGAGATAGGGACAAACGCTGACATGAGCGCGGTCGATTTCGGGCGACGTAGGTCGTCGTAGTGGCGAGGGGTGGAGTTCAGACTTTTTAAGGAGCACTGACATGCGATTCATGATGCTGATGATCCCGCGCGGCTATGAAAGCGCGACGCCCGACGCCGCGCCGGCCCCGTGCGCCGTCGCCGCGATGATGCGTTACAGCGACGAACTCCGGAAAGCGGGTGTTTTGCTCGCGCTGGACGGGTTGCATCCGCCGTCGGCTGGCGTGCGGGTGAGCTTCGAGGGCGGCAAGCCGCACGTGACGGACGGACCGTTCGCCGAGGTGAAGGAAGTCGTGGGCGGGTACTGGATGATCCAGGTGAAGTCGAAGGAAGAAGCGATCGAGTGGGCGAAGCGGATTCCGGCTTCGGACAATGAGATTGTCGAGGTGCGGCAAGTGCAGGAGATTGGGGATTTTCCGCCGGACGTGCGGGCGGTTGTTGAGGGGTTTAAGGATTTGCAGAGGGGCGGGGTGAGTTGAAGCGCACGGGCGCGCGGTGGTTTTGTTTGCCTGTGGTGTCTGGCCACTCGCGCTTGGGGTTGGTTCGCTCGCCGGGGTTGGTTCGCTCGCGCCGTGCTTTTGTTTGCCCGTGCTTCTTGGGAACCTGCTTTCGCGTAGGTTTATTAGCACGCCGCTATGCGCGGCAGCAGTCACTTTCTTTGCTGCTGCAAAGAAAGTAACCAAAGAAAGCAGCTTATCCGCCTAAGTGTCCACCACGAATAACCTCGCGGATAGGCGCGCAAGCTGATTAGGTTAGCGCGCATTCATCCTCATTGGCACAGCGCCTGTCAGCTCCATCCTCGCTGCGCGCGGACGACGGGCATATCCGAAAACCATCGGTTCGCTTTGTTGGTTATGCCGTCCCGGTAGGCACTTCGTGCCTACCGGGGAGTGGTGCGATAGAACAGCCATGGCATCGTACCGCTCAACAGAGTGGAGCGCCTCATTCATCCCCGCAAGCCACGAAGTGCCTGCCGGAACGGCATAACTAAAAGCCCGCGCCGACGGCGAAGCCATAGCGAAAACCAAGCAAAGTTCGAGGCGAAGACCGAACCTCAAGCCGCTGCTTTGCTGAGTATGCCCATCGTCCGAGCGCAGCGAGGATGGAACTGACAGGTGCTGTGCCAATCCGAACGAACGCGAGTTAGCCTAATCAGCCTGCGGGCCTATCCGGTCGGTTATTCGGGGTGGACACTTAGGCGGATAAGCTGCTTTCTTTGGTTACTTTCTTTGCAGCAGCAAAGAAAGTGACTGCTGCCGCGCATAGCGGCGTGCTAATAAACCGACACGAAAGCAAGTTCACAGAAAGCAAAGGCAAACAAAAGCAAAGGGCGCGAGCGAACCAACCTCAGCGCAACTGGCCAGACACCACAGGCAAACAAAACCACCCGGCGCCAGCAAAACCACTTACCCCTACCCCGGCAGACCCGTAAGATAAACCGCGTCGGCACTAGAAAGCGATCCTTTCACCGCCCGTCCAGTGTCATCGACCAAAACCTCCTCCCGATCCTCCTCGATCGCCCGCAAAACCTGCTCAACGACGCTAAGCGGCGTGGTCTTTGGTGCATCGATGCCAGCGGTCATATCCGTATCGATGTACCCCGGATGCACGCCGATCACCCGCGTCCCCTGCCCGCGCAATTCGTCGCGCAAGCCGTTCGTCAACGCCCAAGCCGCCGATTTGGAAACGCTGTAAGCCGCGCCGTTCGGCAACGCGAGCCAGCTCAGCACCGACAAAATATTGACCACCGCGCCGCCGCCATTGCGCTTCAGCGCAGGCGCGAACGCCTGCGTGACGAACAACGGCCCGAGCGTGTTCACCTCGAAAAGCGATCGAATGGTGACGGTTGCATCGGCGTCGAGCAGCGGACCGTGCGCCACCGCGCCCGCATTGTTGATGACGATCTGCACATCCGTGTAACGCTCCGCCGCCGCCGCCGAACTCAACGGATCGGTGACGTCGAGCGCGACCGCCACCGCGCCGGGCGTCGTCACGCTCTTCGGATCGCGCGCCGCCGCGTAGACCTTCGCCGCGCCCGCTTCCAGCAACGACTGGACGAACTGCTTGCCCAAACCGCGATTCGCGCCGGTCACCAAAACGACTTTTCCTTTGATCTGCATGATTTTCCCGTTTAACTTAAAAGTGCATATGCACAATTCAGGACAAAAAATATCCGGCGCGAAGCCGGACGACCTTCAATCGATCGATGTCAGTTTCAACAACGCCTCGCGCAACTCGCGCGCGCGCTCCACGCCGACTTTTTCCTCGAACGCCTTTTGCGCCGCTCGCCACTGCACCGCCGCCAGCGCGAGCGTTTCCTTACCCTTCGCGCTCAGCCGCAAGCCGATCGCCCGCGAACTCGGCGATTCCTGCGATGCCTCGACCACGCCATCACGCTGCAACGGCTTCAGCGCGCGCACGAGCGTCGTGCGGTCCATCACCATGGCTTCCGCGAGTTCGGCCATCTGAATGCCCGGACGCCGTCCGATCGCGGCGACCAGCGTGTATTGCGCCGACGTCAGCCCGACCTCGCTCATGTGCCGTTCATAAAACTGCGACACATGACGCGCCGCTTGGCGAATCGCGAAACAATTGCAATCGAGGTAGGAAAGCGAAGGGTTCATGCTGCGTAGAATAGTTGTGCATATGCACTTTGTCAAGCGACTCGCGCCGTTGCAACGCGCAGCCTGTGCCGAAATCCGCACTCGCCGTGCGACGATCAGCCAAGACGCCACCAATTTGGCTCCCTAAATTGCGCATGTCCGAAGAACATGATCCGCGCGGCGTCAGGACAACTCCGTCTTGTCCGGACGCCGCCGGGTGTGTTCCAGTCGATTGCCAACGAAAAGGAGAGGAACCATGCGTCCGAGTACGAGCCTCAAACCGCTTTTTGTGAGCCTGGCCGCCGCCAGCCTGTTCTGCGCGATGCCGCTCGCGGCATCGGCGGAAGATTTGGCCGTGAAAGTCGGCTTTGCCGCGCCGCTCACCGGCGCGAACGCGGGCTACGGCAAGGACCTGCAGAACGGCGTGCTACTCGCGCTCGACGAAGCCAACGCGAAGAAAATCCAGATCGGCGGCAAGACGGCGGCCTTCACCATCGCGGCGGAAGACGATCAAGCCGACCCGCGCGTCGGCGTGCAAGCCGCGCAGAAACTCGTGGACGGCAACGTCGCGGTGGTCGTCGGCCACTTCAATTCGGGCACCACGCTGCCGGCGTCGCGCGTGTACGAAACCGCGGGCATTCCGGTGATCGACCCCGCCGCGACCAATCCGACCATTACGACGCAAGGTTTCGCCAACGTCTTCACCGTGATTTCGAGCGACGCGCAGAACGCGGGGAACGCCGGCATCTACGCCGTCACGACAACGAAAGCAAAACGCATCGCGATGATCGACGACCGCACGGCCTTCGGTCAGGGCGAAGCGGACGAATTCGAGAAAGCGGTGAAAGCGAAAGGCGGCGCGATCATCGCGCGCGAATACAGCGATAACCAGACTGTCGATTTCAGCGCGCAACTCACGAAACTGAAAGCGGCCAACGCGGACCTGATCTTCTTCGGCGGCCTCGACCGGCAAGCGGCAGCGGTCGTCAAGCGCATGAAGCAACTCGGCATGAATGCGAAATTCGTCGGCGGCGGCGGCGTAATGGACGCCGATTTCCTGAAACTCGCGGGCGATGCCGCCGAGGGCGCGCAGGCCTGGGAATACGGCAGTCCGCTCGACAAATTGCCGCAAGGCAAGGCGTTCGCCGACAAATTCCAGAAGCGCTTCGGCGTGCCGATCCTGTCCTACGCGCCGTTCGGCTACGACGCCGCGTGGGCCGCGATCAACGCGATGCAGCAGGCAAATTCCATCGATCCGAAAGTGTATCGGCCGGTGCTGAAGAACATTGCGTTCGACGGTATCACTGGCCCGATCGCCTTCGACGCCAATGGCGCGCTGAAAAACGCATCGTCGACGATGTACGAGGTCAGGGGCGGCGCGTGGGTTTCCGTCGTGACCAAAAGCGGGATGTAGGCTTTGAAAACGGCCGGGAACGTGGTGATCGTGGGCGGCGGCGTGATCGGCAGCGCGATCGCGTATTTCCTTCGCGCGTCCGACGCGACGGTGGACGTTACCGTGATCGAGCGCGATCCGACGTACGCGTGCGCGTCGTCGGCGCTCTCGGCCGCGTCGATCCGGCAGCAATTCTCCACGCCGCTTTCCGTGCGCATGTCGCTTTACGGCATCGAATTCCTGCGCTCGATCGGCGAGCGGCTTGCCATCGACGGCGAAGCCCCGTCGATCGACCTGCACGAGAACGGCTATCTGTTCCTCGCGACCGACGCGGGCGAGCCGACCTTGCGCGATAACCACGCGCTCCAGACGCGTCTCGGCGCGGATATCCGTTATTTATCGCGCTCGGCGCTCGACGAAACCTTCCCGTGGCTCGCAACCGGCGATCTCGCGGCGGGCGGCTACGGCGCGAGCGGCGAAGGCTGGTTCGACGGCTACGGGCTCGTGCAGGCGTTGCGCAAAAAGGCGCGCTCGCTCGGCGCGCGCTATGTGTCGGCGGAAGTCGCCGCGCTCGACGTGAAAGGCGCGCGCGTGCTCGCCGCGCAAACGCTCGACGGCCAGCGCTTTCCGTGCGATTTCCTGGTGAACGCGGCGGGCGCGTGGTCGCGGCGGATCGCGAGTCTCGCGGGAATCGACTTGCCGGTGTTCGCGCGCCGCCGCAGCATTTTCAATTTCCGGTCGCCCGCGCGGCTTGCGCGCTGTCCGCTCGTCATCGATCCAAACGGCGTCTATTTCCGTCCCGAGGGCGAAACGTTCATTTGCGGGGTATCGCCGGATGCGAGCCGCGACGCCGACGACCTGCCGCTCTCCGAAGTGGATTACACGCTCTTCGACGACATCATCTGGCCGACACTCGCGGCGCGCGTGCCCGCGTTCGAGGCGCTGCGCGTGCAGAACGCGTGGTCCGGCTATTACGAGTACAACGTGTTCGACCAGAACGCGATCATCGGCGCGCATCCGGCAGTCGAAAACTGCATCTTCGCGAACGGTTTCAGCGGACATGGCCTGCAGCAAGGGCCGGCGACCGGGCGCGGCGTAAGCGAATTGATCCTGCACGGCCGCTATAGGACGCTCGATCTGTCCGATCTCGGGTTTCTTCGCGTGATTGAGGATCGGCCGATTGCTGAGAGGAATGTGGTCTAAGCGGACTGGTTTTGTTTGCTGGCGCCTTTGCTGTTGTTTGCCTGTGCTTTTTTGGGAACTTGCTTTCGTGTCGGTCTATTAGCTCGCCGCTATGCGCGGCAGCAGTCACTTTCTTTGCTGCTGCAAAGAAAGTAACCAAAGAAAGCAGCTTATCCGGCTAAGTGTCCACCACGAATAACCGAGCGGATAGGCGCGCAGGCTGACTATGGCAACCCGCATTCATTGGCATTGGCACAGCGCCTGTCAGGTCCATCCTCGCTACGCTCGGACGACGGGCAAAACAAAAAACCGGCGGTTTGGTTTGGTTTGGTTGTTCGGTTATGCCGTCCCGGCAGGCACTTCGTGCCTGCTGGGATGAATGAGCGGCTCCACTCCGTTGTGTGGTGCGATGGCCGAATCAGCTTGCGCACCACTCCGAGTTACGGCCAGAGGTGGACACTTAGGAGGTCACGCTGCTTTCTTTGCTTACTTTCTTTGCAGCAGCAAAGAAAGTGAGTCCCGCCCCGGACAGGGGCATCGCTAATGAACGCACACGAATACAAGTTCCCAGAAAGCACAGGCAAACAAAAACCAGGGCGCCAGCTAACCAAAAACCCGTCGAATGTAGAAACGTTCGCCAGAATCAAGCCGCTAAGCGGCGTCCAAGTAGGCTGCGAGACTCGCGCGCGTGGCGGCCGCCTCGCCATCGAGCCATTGCGCGAACTGCGCGAGCGCCGGCGACGGCGCGGGCCGCTCCGGATAAATCAGGTAATACGACGCGCCACTCGGCACGCAAAGCGAATACGGCGTGACAATGCGTTTCGCGCGCAAATCCTCTTCGATCAGCGAAAGATCGCCTATCGTGACGCCAAGTCCCTGCATCGCCGACGAAATCGCCAGATCGAGCGTATCGAAATGCTGCGCTTTCGTCGACGGCAAGCCGCGATAACCGTAAGCCTGAAGCCAGCGCAGCCAGTCGCGCCGGTCGCGCGTGGGATGAAGCAGCGTTTTATCGGCGAGATCGTCGGGCGTCGGCGTGTGGCCTTTCTTGTTTCTCCACAAGCTCGGCGCGCACACGGGCGTGAGCACTTCATCGAATAGACGATGCACGGTCACGCCCTTCGCCGTCGGCGTGCCGAACACGATCGCCGCGTCGAAATGCTCGGCATTGAATTCGACGCCGTGCGACACCGCCGCCGTCACCTCGATCGCCAGATCCGGACGCTCGTTTTGCAGCCGGATCACGCGCGGCAAGACCCAGCGCATCGCGCACGTCGGGCATTTCACCCGCAACGTGCCCGACTGCGCGCCGCTTTTCGCGAGCGCCTCGTCGATCTGCGCGAACGCCTGCTGCAACGGCGCGAGCAGCATTGCGCCGTTGCCGGTGAGCGCGAGGCCGCGCGGCTGGCGCACGAAAAGCGCATAGCCGAGATGCTGCTCCAGCCCGGAAATCTGGCGGCTGACCGCGCCCTGCGTGATATTGAGCACGTCCGCCGCGCGCGTGAAGTTGAGCTTTTGCGCCACCACAAGGAAGGTTTTGAGCACGTCGAGCGACGGAAGCGATTTCATCGGAGATCCTTGAGCCATGATTTACCTGCATGGCTAGTATGACAAAGTTTCGATTGTTAGGGCTTTATTGCTGCGGTTGAATCGGGTTCGAACCGCATTACTGGAGAGTCGCGTCGTGAAAAGTGCCTACACACCCCAATCGAAGTTGCCGAATGTCGGCACGACCATTTTTACGGTGATCGGCCAGCTCGCGGATCAACACGGCGCGCTGAATCTCTCGCAAGGCGCGCCGAACTTCGCCTGCGACCCGAAACTGATCGACAGCGTCGCGCGAGCCATGCGCGAAGGACATAACCAATATTCGCCGATGTCCGGCGTGCCCGCGTTGCGCGAGGCGCTCGCCGTCAAAACGCAGTCGCTCTACGGCGCGCAATACGATCCAGCGGGCGAAATCACGGTGGTTGCCAGCGCGAGCGAAGGCCTGTACGCGTCGATCAGCGCGCTCGTCCATCCCGGCGACGAAGTGATCTACTTCGAGCCGTCATTCGACAGCTACGCGCCGATCGTGCAACTGCAGGGCGCGACGCCGGTCGCCATCAAGCTTTCGCCGGTCGATTTCCATATCGACTGGGACGAAGTGTCCGCCGCGATCACGCCGCGCACACGCATGATCCTCATCAACACGCCGCACAATCCGAGCGGCGCGGCGTTCACGTCGGCGGATATCGAGCGTCTCACGGCGCTCACGCGCGGTACGAAAATCATCGTGCTGTCGGATGAAGTGTACGAACACGTCGTGTTTGACGGCGCGATCCATCACAGCATGGCGCGCTATCCGGAACTCGCCGAGCGCAGCGTGATCGTGTCGTCGTTCGGGAAGTCGTATCACGTCACCGGCTGGCGCGTCGGCTTCATCCTCGCGCCCGCCGAACTGACCGCCGAAATTCGCAAGGTCCATCAATTCATGACCTTTTCCGCCGATACGCCGATGCAGATCGCGTTTGCGGAAGCGCTCGCCGATTCGTCGAGTTACCTGCATCTCGGCGGCTTTTATCAGCAGAAACGCGATCTGCTCGCGAACGCGCTTGCGCAGTCGCGTTTTGAACTGTTGCCGAGCGCCGGAAGTTTCTTCATGCTGGCCCGTTTCAGCGCGATCTCCGACGAATCCGACAGCGACTTCGTGCTGCGCCTGATCCGCGAGGCGCAGGTCGCGACCATTCCGCTCTCGGCGTTCTATACGGACGGCACGGACAATCGCCTGATCCGCCTGAGTTTCGCGAAAGACGACGCAACGCTGATCGAAGGCGCGCGCCGCCTTTGTTCCATCTAACCCGGAGACCAGAATGATCCAGATGAAGCACCCGATCGCCAGCGTCCTTCTCCTCGCGGCCAGCGCGTTCAGCGCCGCCGCGTTCGCCGCCGACACGCTGCGTTTCGGTCTCGAAGCGCAATATCCGCCGTTCGAGTCGAAATCGTCGACCGGCGATTTGCAAGGTCTCGATATCGACGTCGGCAACGCCGTGTGCGTGGCCGCGAACCTGTCGTGCAAATGGGTCGAAACGTCGTTCGACGGCCTGATTCCGGCGCTGCAGGGCCGCAAGTTCGACGCGATCAATTCCGCGATGAACGCGACCGATCAGCGCCGCCAGGCCATCGACTTCACCACCGTCGTGTATCGCGTGCCGACTCGGTTGATCGCGAAAACGGGCAGCGCGTTACTGCCGACGACCGGATCGCTGAAGGGCAAGAGCGTGGGCGTGCTGCAGGGATCGATTCAGGAAACCTTCGCCAAGGCGCACTGGGCGAACGCGGGCGTGAACGTCGTGGCGTATCAGGACCAGAACCAGGTGTACACGGACCTCATTTCCGGACGGCTCGACGCGACGCTTGTGCTCGCGCCCGCCGGACAGACGGGCTTTCTCTCGAAGCCCGACGGCAAGGGCTTCGCGTTCGTCGGCGAGCCGGTTCGCGACGACAAGATTCTCGGCAGCGGCATCGCATTCGGCGTGCGCAAGGGCGACGACGCGCTCAAATCGAAGCTGAACGCCGCGATCGCGAAGATCAAGGCGGACGGCACGATCGACAAATACGCGAAGAAATACCTCGGCGATATCGACATTTCCGCCAAATAGCCGCTGAAATCCCGCTGAATCGAGCCGCCCTTTCGTGCAGCGTCTTTCCGACGCTGGCACACTGGCGGCTCGACTTCATCTGGATTCTCCATGAGCACGCCGCCCCCGAAAGCCGCCCAGAGCGCGCCGCCGCCGTTACAAGGCGGCCAACTCGTGCTCGCGACCATCGCGGTCGCGCTCGCCACGTTCATGAACGTGCTGGATTCGTCGATTGCGAACGTCGCGATACCGACCATTTCGGGCAATCTCGGCGTCTCCGTCGATGAAGGCACGTGGGTCATTACCGTGTTCGCCGCCGCGAACGCCGTCTCCATTCCGCTGACCGGCTGGCTGACCCAGCGCCTCGGCCAGATCAAATTGTTTGTCGGCGCGATCCTGTTGTTCGTGGTGTCGTCGTGGCTGTGCGGCCTCGCGCCCAACTTGCCGGTCCTCCTCGCCGCGCGCATTTTGCAAGGCGCCGTCGCCGGTCCGCTGATTCCGTTGTCGCAGGCTATCCTGCTCGGCTCGTATCCGAAGGAGAAGTCGTCGATGGCGCTTTCGCTCTGGGCGATGACCGCGACCGTCGGGCCAATTGCCGGGCCGGCGCTCGGCGGCTGGATCACGGACAGCTATTCGTGGTCGTGGATCTTCTATATCAATATTCCGGTCGGAATTTTCGCCGCCGGCGTGACATGGTTCATCTACGCCAAACGCGAATCGCCGACCCGCAAGGCGCCTATCGACGTGGTCGGTCTCGGGCTCCTGGTTGCGTGGGTCGCTTCGTTGCAAATCATGCTGGACAAGGGGCGCGACCTCGACTGGTTCGCGTCGCCGGTGATTGTGTGGCTCGGGATTATCGCGGTGATTTCATTCGCGTTTTTTGTCGTCTGGGAATTGACGGCTGAGAATCCCGTGGTGGATTTACGCCTCTTCGCCGGGCGAAATTTCTTTGGCGGGACGGTGGCGATTTCTGTCGCTTATGGCGTGTTTTTCGGCAATCTCGTGTTATTGCCGCAATGGATGCAGCAGTATCTGAATTACCGTTCCGTCGATGCCGGATTGGTCACCGCGCCGCTCGGCATATTCGCCGTCATTCTCGCGCCGGTCATGGGCAAGGTATTACCGCGGAGCGACGCGCGCGTGATCGCGACCATGGCGTTTGTCGGATTCGCGTTTGTTTTTTATCTGCGCTCGAAATACGTCATTGAAATCGATACATGGCATCTGGTTCTGCCGACCTTGCTGCAAGGCATTCCGATGGCGCTGTTCTTCGTGCCGCTGACGTCGATTATTCTTTCGAACCTGCCGCCGTCGAAAATCCCGGCGGCGGCCGGGTTATCGAATTTCGCGCGGGTATTTTGCGGCGCGGTCGGCACTTCGCTGGCGGGCAATGCTTGGACGAACCGGATTGCATTGCATCACGAACGATTAACCGAACGCGCGACCGTCGATAACCCGCTATTCGTTCAGTCGATTGAATTGACGCGGAGCACGCTGAATGTCAGCGAAGCGCAGGCGCGCGGGATATTCGAATTCAATCTGAATACCCAAGCCGCGATGATGGGCCTCAACGATATTTTCTTCGTTTCGGCCGTGATTTTCCTGATGATTATTCCGCTCATCTGGATTACGAAGCGCGCGGCGGGTGGCGGCGGTGGCGCGGCGGCGGGCGCGCATTAATTTCCTGGAGAGGCGCGCCACAATCCTTTACGACGCGCCTCACTTCAACCCGAAATCGACTCGCGTCCCCGCGCCTTTATCGGAAATACCCGTCGAATCCATTTTCGACGCCACGATAAATATCCGCTTGCTCTCGATTTTCCCGTCGAAATAACCTTGCACCGCCGCCGCGCGCTGTTGTGCGAGCGCGCGCAGGCTGGCTTCGTCGATGGGCGCGTTCTCGGCCAGCGCCTTTTTCATCTCCTCGTCCGGCAAGGTTTTCGTCAAGCCAATCATGTTGCGCGGCTTCTTGAAATCCGCCGTTTTGTACGCCTTCTCCAGATACTTCGTGTATTCCGCGCCCGGCGCGACGGCGACCGTCGAAGGATCGACGCTCGCGCCGTTGCCGACCGAGTCGCGAAGCTTCGCGAGCCGCACTTGCCGGTCCACGTAAGCCGCGCGCAACGCGGGCTCGTCGACCGGCGGATCGACGCGCGCCGAGACGTCGAGCCGGATCGACGGCTTGTCGGCCAGCGCCTTCGCGATCGTGTCGAGCTTCTTCGTGGCCGCGTCCGTCAGGTCGGCCGAACCCGGGTCGAACTCGACGTAACCCAACTCCTCGCCACTCCCGCCGAACGCGTGCGCGAGCAGCGTGAACGGCGCCGTCACGGCCTTCTGCACGAGATTGACGATGGCCTGCCACACCAGACCGCCGATCGAAAACTCGGGGTTCGACAAGGAACCGGAAATCGGAATATTCACGTCGATCTCGCCGCGCGAATTCTTCAGCAGCGACACCGCGAGCCGCACCGGCAGACGCGTCGCGCTCGGGTTGTCGATGTGATCGCCGAACGTGAGCTGGTCGATGAACAGGTGATTGTTGGCCGTGAGCTGGTTGTCGGCGAGCATGTAATGCAGATCGACGTTGAGCTTGCCCTTGGTGATCGGATAGCCCGCGTACTTCGACGAATACGGCGTGAGGTTCGTCAATTCGACGTCGTGCGCGCTCGCCGTCAAATCCAGCGACGGCTTGGCAATCAGCGGATTGACTTGCCCCTTGATGGAAACCGGCCCGTTCGAGGCCAGTTTCGCGGCCACATCGACCGGCGCGGGCGTCGTGGAATGCGTGCCGAACGCGCCGATGGTCCCGGTAATCGCGACGAGATTGGCCGTGTAATTCGGCTTGATGAAGTTGTCGGTGTAGGTGACGCGGCCGTTCTGCAGCACGAGCTGGCCGAAGCGCAGGTTCACCGGCCGCTCGGGTCCGCTCGCGGCGGTGACGGTCTGCGGGGCGCTCGCGGGCGCGGGCGCGGAAGCCGGCTCGTTGCGGTCGCGCGTGACGGACTGCGCCGGGCCGTTGCGGCTCGCGACGACATCGCGCAAGTT
Source organism: Caballeronia sp. SL1002 (assembly GCF_057814995.1). Lineage (NCBI taxonomy): Bacteria > Pseudomonadati > Pseudomonadota > Betaproteobacteria > Burkholderiales > Burkholderiaceae > Caballeronia > Caballeronia sp. SL1002. Next base: position 1,288,272 of record NZ_JBYMUW010000005.1, read on the forward strand.
CAGCTTGCCGTTCGCGTCGAGCAGCACGCGCCCGTAGAAGTTCGCGAACACGACGCGCGCCGCGTCCACATCGGTGCCGCGATCGTCGTATTTCACGGCGAGATTCGACAGCGCGAGCAGCTTCCAGCCCGCAAAACGGTCGGAACTCGCCTTGTCGATCATGCGCACGTCGGCGAGCGATACGTCGCCCTTGTAGGTCGCCTGCATCGCGTTGCCGCTGCCGTTGCCGTTGCTGTTGCTGAACGCGACGTCGCCGTTCGCGTTCAGCAGCGCGCTCGCGACGGCGACGTTCAGCTTGTCGCCGAAATACGGCTCGAACGCGGCGGCATCGACCTGCGTGCCGTCCACGTGCAGCGCCACTTTCAGCGGCGCGGGCGTCACGGTGCCGCCAATGCCGAGCGCGCCCTTGCCGTTCAGCGTGAGCTTGCCCGCGATCGCGAGCGGCTTGCTTTGGTCGTCGGTGATCTGCTTGGCGCTGAAATTCAGCGGCGCGACGTGCAATTTCACCGGATTCGGGGTGGTTTCGTCGGTGAAATCGGCGCTGCTGTCAGCGAGCGTGAATTGCGCGATCTCATAGCGCCACGCCGGGCCGGTTTCGTGCGCTTTTTGCAGTTTGCGCACGCCGCTCGGCTCCGGCGCGGCCTCGTGCGGCCCGGCGAGCGCGGCCAGATCGATAGTGCCGTCCTTCAGACGCTTCACATCGAGCGCTAAACCGTTCGCCTGAACGCTTTCGATCGTGGCATTGCGCGCGGCGACGTCGATCTTCTGAACCTTCGCTTGCGCCGACGCCAATACGACCGGCGCTGCGCCACCGTTGGGCGCGAGTTTCAGCGATTTCAAAGTCACGTCACCCGCGCCGATCATCACAGCGGCCGTGGGCTTCGACCAGTCCACCGTCGCCGGCAAAGCCACGCCGAGCGTGCCATCGGTGACGCGCGCGGCCACCGCGCCCGCGATGTACGGCTGCAACGGCGGTAACTGCATTGCGTCGAGAGCGAGCTTGAGATCGGCGTGCTTCGCGGGCAGCGAAAAGCCGCCCGACGCATCCAGCGCGCCGCCGTGGTCGAACGAGGTCTTGACGCTGTAGCGCGCGGGCGCGGCGGCGAGCGTGGAGAAACTATCCAGCGTGACGGCGAGATTCGAGATGCCGAGCGCGACGGACGGCGACATCAGGCGGTCGGTGAACGCGACTTTGCCGTTATCGACCGCCAGGTGCACGATGGCGAGATCGAGCGGCGGCGCGTCCTTTGCATCGGCGGCAGGCGTCGCAGGCGTCGCAGATGTCGCAGGTGTCGCAGGTGCGAGCAGCCGTTCGAAGCTGAACGCGCCGTCGCGTTCGCGCGCGAACTTCACGTCGGGCTGGCTCACGCGGATATCGTCGAGGTGATAGATGTTGCGCAACGGCTCGGCGTTCGCCACTTTCACCGATACCGCGCTGGCCGCCAAAAGCGGCGCGTTCTGGCGGTCGGTGACATTGAGATCCACGAGTTGGGCGGTGCCGTTCAGACGGATGGTCGGCGTGTCGCCGGCGATCAGGAAACGCACGTTCAGGTCGGTCGAAAGTCGCCCGCTTTTCACCGCGATAGGCAGCGACGCAGGCGCATACGACGCGATTTTCGGCACGTCGAGGCCGTCGAGCGTCAGCGCGATCTCGGACTCACGCGACTGCGCGAACGGCTTCGTGCGCCCGGTGATGGAAAGCGGCGACCCGTCGATGCGCGCCTGCAGCGACGGCGTGACGAAAATATCGGTGGCCGACGGCAACGTCGCGATAAACGGAATGCCGATCGCCCAGCGGTCGATCACGTGGCGCGTCTTGAGCAGCCGGTCGTCGAAGTCGATCCGGCCGTTCTCCACGCGAATATTCGAGACGGAAAAGCGCGCGGGTTTATCGGATGGCGGGCTCGACGGCCTGGAGAATTTCTCGATCAGATCGGAGAAATTGAAGTGCCCGTTGTCGTAGCGCGCAATGGACAGGCGCGGCGAATCCACCTTGATTTCGTTGATAACAGGCGCGAGGCGGAACAGCGACGACCACGACGGCCGCACGATCAACCGTTCGATATCCACGAAATTCGCGCTCGTTCCGGCGTTTGCCGCGAGATTCGCTTGCGCTTCGCCGATATGCACGCGGTCGGCTTCGAGATCGAGCGTGTAGGGATTGAGCGCGATCCGCGCGATGGTGACGGGCCGGTCGAGCAAGCTGCCGAGTTGCTGCTGCGCGACGTGCCGGATCAACGGCGGCGCGGCGAAAAATCCCAGCAACCCGATCACGACAAGCGCGATCAACACGCCGATCACAATGCGCCGGGCGCGCTGCCCGCTTGCCGCGTCCCGGAGGGTTCGTCCGGCCGAAGCCCATGAATTCTTAGTCACGCTTGCCATTCGGGATCGCGGGCGGCGGAGCGTGGCGCGGCTCAGCATGCCCCTGGAAACAAGGAGTTCCGAGTATACGACGCACCTTCGCCGGACGGCGCGATAAAAAAGGGCGGAAGCGTAATGAAACGCGTCCGCCCCTCAGTTTTGTTTCGTCCGACGAATTAAAATCGGTTTTTCGTCAGCAGCCCTATTGCCGCTGCACCGGCGGCGGTGCCCAGCTCTCGTCACTCGCCTGCGGCTTCGGCGCGTAAAGGCGCAGCATCAACTGGAAATCGCCGTCGGGCGCGGGCAGCCAGTTCGTCGTGCGGGCCTTGGCCGGTGCATCGGCGGACACGTACACGTCGATCGACCCATCGCGATTCTTCTTGAGCTTGTCGCGGTCGGACAGCGACAAGCGCGGCAGACGGCCATCGGCGAGCGTGCCGTCTTTCGTGTAAGCCGTGAGCGTCCAGAAACCGCGCACCGGCGGCAACTGGTTCGGCGCGAAGTGCAGCACGTAGGCGTTTGCGCCGTTCAGCGGATGCCCGTCGCTATCGACAAGCGCCACCGGCTTGACCTCGCCGTCCTTCGTGCCCGTGCCCGGCTGCCGACGCGCGAGATAAGCGCGCAGCGTGTAGTCGGGACCGTAATTGCCCGTGCCGTCGCCGAACCAGGTCCAGCCGTTCTTGGTCAGCGCGTTCGAAGGCACCGTGGACAGGCGCTCGCGGCCATCGGCGAGACCGGCGGCGAGCAGGTCGCCGTCGCCCTTGTGAAACTCGACCGGCTCGCCCGGCTTGACGCCGAGTTCCGCAAGTTGGGCGAGCGCGTGAGCGTCGTCGGGCGACGCAGGGTTGTCGTCAAGCGCCTTGGCAAGACGCGTGAAAAACGCGCTGGCGTCGAGCGACTCGGCTTGCGCGGCAGGCGAAACCGCCACCGGCGCGGCAGCGGGCGCCGCGTTCGCTTGCCACGGCGCGATCGGTGCGACGGCGTCCGTGGCTGTTCCTTTTGCGCTCGACAGCGTTTCGACGTGCATCGCCGTCTGCAATTTGCGGGCTTCGCGCACATCGCGCACGCCGTTCACCCGCGTACGTACCGACAACCACACGTAACGCGTCGGCGATTCGACCCGCAGAACGCCCGCGGGCAACGCGCCATGCCAGCCAGTTGCGACGAACGCGAGCGTGACCGCCTTGGGAAACGGATTGCGGTCGGCGCTGGAATAGAGGACGTTGGTCCACGCATCGAAGGCGCGGGCGTCGTAGTAACGGCCGCGCGGCGCGTTCGGCAACGAAACGAGCACCGGCTCCTTGGCGATATCGAGCCACGCGGTGGATTCGAGCGTATCGACACTCGGCCGTCCCGGCGCGCCGACCGGCGGCAGCGCGGTCGCGTGGCGCAGCGTGTTGAGCGGCGCCTGGCCGGGCCGGTCGCCGTCGCCGCCCGCCGCGCGTTCGCGCGCGAGATCGGACGCGACGAGCGGATAACCGAACACGTACGAATCCGCTACCTGATCCTTCACCCAACCGGCGCTGCTTTTCGTCTCCGGCGCGCGGGTCGCGCAACCGCCCAGCAAGGCCATACTGCTCACGCCTGCGGCCATCCACAGGGTTGCGTGCCACGAAAAGGCCTTGTGTCGATTATTTTTCATTCGAGTCCGAAATCCGATTTTAGCGAGATCACTATCGGTCGCAACGCTCCGTGCCATCCGCGCCTGAAAAGGCTGGCAGCACGGCGTTACGCTAGTTTTTATGTGTCGAATCGGGGTTTTATCTTATCCCGATAAGTTAGGCAAGAAGCATATAACGCGCCGCTCAGCGCCGCTGGACAAGGATTCGACACGCGTCCATGCTAGGTTTCGCGCGTCGAACACCGGATTGCGCCGATTTCCGCATCGCGTACCATTCCACTGTGCCATCTCAATATTAAAAAACCGATGTATCTGCCCTCACACTTTGAAGAAAACCGCGCGGACGAACTGCATCGGCTGATGGACGCGTATCCGCTCGGCGCGCTCGTGACGCTGGGTCCGGACGGGCTCGACGCGAACCACATTCCGTTTGAATTCGATGCCGCCGCGGGCCCGCACGGCACGCTGCGCGCCCATGTGGCGCGGGCCAATCCGGTCTGGCAGTCGGTCGCCGCGCAGCAGCAGGTGCTCGTGATTTTCCAGGGCGCGACGGGCTACATTTCGCCGAACTGGTATCCGAGCAAGCAGGAAACGCATCGTCAGGTGCCGACCTACAACTATAGGGTGGTCCACGCGCACGGCCGGATCGCGATCCGCGACGACGAAGCCTTCGTGCGCGGCCTCGTCGCCCGTCTGACGCGCAAGATGGAAGCCGCCGAACCCGCGCCGTGGAAAATGGGCGACGCGCCGAAGGATTTCATCGACCAGATGCTCGGCGCAATAGTTGGGATCGAGATCGAGGTGACGCGACTGGTCGGCAAAATGAAGCTCGGTCAGAACAAAGCCGACGCGGACCGCCTCGGCGCGGTCGCGGGCCTGCGCCGTCAGGCGACCGACCAGACCGACGCGCTCGCCGATGCCATGTTGAGCGCGCAGCCGCCGCTCTGATCGACTTCTGTATTTGACGCTGCCCTTGACCTTCCAAGCATTGGAAGGTCGATACTGGCTATATCGGGATGCGGTTCGTGGTCCCAGCCAGACAGGAGTGGTTGCATGTCCAGTGATTCATCGTCCATCAAGACCGCCGAATTCGCTGTCGGCGGCATGACTTGCGCGTCGTGCGTCGCGCGGGTCGAGAAAGTGCTCCGGCGCGTGCCGGGCGTCGAAACCGTTTCGGTCAACCTCGCGACCGAAAAAGCCACCGTCCACGCCGACGCGTCCGTCACCGACGCTCAACTCGCCGCCGCGATCGTCAAGGCCGGCTACGAAGCCACGCCGATCCTGCCCGACGCGCCCGTCACCACGTCTGTACATCGCGGCGAACTGGCGGCTGTCGCCGTCTCGGCGTTGCTGACGCTGCCGCTCATCCTGCCGATGCTCGGCGCGCCCATCGAACTGAGTCCCTGGCTCCAGCTCGCGCTCGCGAGCGTCGTGCAATTCGTGCTCGGCGCGCGCTTTTATGTCGGCGCGTACCATGCGCTGCGCGCGAAAACCGGCAACATGGATCTGCTCGTCGCGCTCGGCACGTCGGCGGCGTGGGGTTTGAGCGTCTACGAAATGCTCGCGCATCCGGGCAGCACGATGCACCTGTATTTCGAGGCGTCGGCGGTGGTGATTACGCTCGTGCGCTTTGGCAAATGGCTGGAGGCGCGCGCGAAACGCCAGACCACCGACGCCATCCGCGCGCTCAACGCGCTGCGTCCCGAGCGGGCGCGCGTGCGCGACGCCCAAGCGCCGGGCGGCGAACGCGACGTGGCGCTGAACGCGGTGCGGGTCGGCGATATCGCGCTGGTGCACCCGGGCGAGCGCGTTCCCGTGGACGGCGTGTTGCGCGAAGGCCGCACGCACATCGACGAATCGCTGATTACCGGCGAAAGCCTGCCCGTCGCGAAGGAAGCGGGCGCGCGCGTGACGGCGGGATCGATTAACGGCGAAGGCGCGATTGCCGTGGAAACCACCGCGACCGGCGCGGAAACAACGCTTGCGCGCATCATCCGGCTGGTCGAATCGGCGCAGGCGGAGAAAGCGCCTATTCAACGGCTCGTCGATCGCGTCGCCGAAGTGTTCGTGCCGGTGATTCTGGTGATCGCGATCGTGACGTTCGGCGGCTGGCTCGCGTTCGGCGCGCGCGTCGAGACGGCGCTGCTGAATGCGGTCGCGGTGCTCGTGATCGCCTGCCCGTGCGCGCTCGGCCTCGCCACGCCCGCCGCGATCATGGCCGGAACCGGCGTCGCGGCGCGTCACGGCGTGCTCATCAAGGACGCCGAAGCGCTGGAGCGCGCGCACCGCATCAGCGTGGTCGCCTTCGACAAAACCGGCACGCTGACTGTCGGACGCCCGAGCGTGACGGCGTTCGAGGCTTCAGATAGCGTCGACCGGCAAGAAGCGCTCGGGCTGGCCGCCGCCGTTCAGCGTTCGAGCGAGCATCCGCTGGCGCGGGCGATCGTTTCCGAAGCGGCGAACCGGAACGCGGCGCTTTTCGACGCAAGCGGCGCGCGTGCCGTCGCCGGACGTGGCGTTGAGGCCGAGGTGAACGGCCGCCACGTCGCTATCGGCAGCAGCCGCTGGCTTGCCGAACTGCAACTCGCGACGCCGGAGCCGCTGGCATCGCGCGCCAGCGAACTCGAATCGCAGGGAAACTCGATTTCGTGGCTGTTCGAACCGGACGCCGGGCGCGTGCTCGCGCTGATCGCTTTCGGCGATGCCGTCAAGCCCGGCGCCCGCGCGGCCATCGCGCGCCTCGCCGCGATGAACGTGACGAGCGTCATGCTCACCGGCGACAACGCGGGCAGCGCCGCGAGCGTCGCGCGCGCGCTCGGGATCGGCCCGAGCAACGTGCACGCGCAAATTCTCCCCGACGACAAAGCCCGCGTGATCGCGCAACTCAAGGCGTCGGCGCGCGGCGCGGTCGCGATGGCGGGCGACGGCATCAACGACGCGCCCGCGCTCGCCGCCGCCGATATCGGCATCGCGATGGCGACCGGCACGGACGTGGCGATCGAAGCGGCGGGCATCACGCTGATGCGCGGCGATCCGGCGCTCGTGGCCGATGCCATCGATATTTCTCGGCGCACGTACCGCAAGATCCAGCAAAACCTGTTCTGGGCGTTCGTCTACAACCTGATCGGCATTCCGCTCGCCGCTTTCGGTCTGCTCAATCCGATGCTGGCGGGCGCGGCGATGGCGTTTTCGAGCGTGAGCGTCGTGACCAATGCGCTGCTGTTGCGCACGTGGCGCGCGCGGGCGGGATCGGCGGCGGAAGGGGAAGTCTCACAAATGCCTGCTACGAAACCTGCTGAGGCCGCCCGCTAAAGCACGACTGCAACAATTTGTCTGCTAAAAGGCGGCCCCGGCGCGACGACGCGTAGACTCATCCGCTCATTTTTCCCGAGCACCGCCATGACCCTTTTCGCCGACGTCGTCACGCTGAACCATCCGGTTCCCTGCAAGGTTTGCGGCACCGAGGCGGCGCTGCACGGCGTCGTCGATTTCAACAAGTCCTGCGAGGAACAGCGTGGCCGGTTCCTGCCGCTTTCCGGCGTGCCGGTCTACTACCACCGCTGCGGCGCGTGCGGCCTCGTCTTTACGCGCAGTTTCGATCACTGGTCGAAGGCGCAATACGCCTCGCATATTTACAACGAAGGCTATGTCGACGTCGATCCGGATTACGTCGAAGCGCGTCCGGCCTCGTTCGCGGCGATGGTCGCGGATTTCATCCACGACAATCCGGCGCTGAAACTCCTCGATTACGGCGGCGGCAACGGCAAGCTGTCCGAAGCGCTGCGAGCGCGCGGGCTGGATGCGCACACGTGGGACCCGATGGACGAACATGCGGCCGCCGAACCGCCGCGCGCCGCGTTCGATCTCGTGACCGCGTTCGAAGTCATGGAGCACACGCCCGATCCCCACGCAACCGTCGCCGAGGCGCTCGGCGCGCTGAACGCGCAGGGCGTCATGCTGTTTTCCACGCTGACCTCGGAAGACGCGCCGCCGCGCACGCTCGATCATTGGTATATCGCGCCGCGCAACGGTCACATCACGATCTATACGCCCGCCTCGCTCGATACCTTGTTCGCCGCCTTCGGCTATCGGCTGCATCACTACAACGGGCATCTGCATCTGGCGTTGCGCGACGCGCCCGCGTGGCTGCAATAGCCGGCCGCTAGCCCGCCGCTAGCCCGCCGGCCGCCGATGCTATCCTGAGCGGCCGCCCGCCACTCGCACCGAGGTCATCGCCCATGTCTGCTGCCGAACACGGTTACTCGCCCGAAGAATGGTCGGTGCGCTGCGATCTCGCCGCGCTCTACCGGCTCGCCGCGCACTTTCGCATGACCGACATGATCGACACGCACATTACCGCGCGCGTGCCCGGTCCTGAGCACCAGTTTCTCATCAACCGATACGGCGTCATGTTTCACGAAATGCGCGCGTCGGACCTGGTGCGGATCGATCCTCTGGGGCGCGTCGTGGAAAAAGGCGCGGAACGCGATCCGGCGCGGTATCGCGTGAATGCGGCTGGATTCACGATTCACTCGGCCATTCATGGCGCGCGGCCCGACGTGGCGTGCGTTATCCACACGCATACGTCGGCAGGCTCGGCGGTGTCGGCGCAGCAGCACGGCTTATTGCCGATCAGCCAGCACGCGCTGAAGTTCTACGGCCATCTCGCGTATCACGACTACGAAGGCATCGCGCTCGATCTGAACGAACGCGAACGGCTGATCGCGGATCTCGGCGCACACAACGCGATGATTCTGCGCAATCACGGCCTGCTCGCGTGCGGCACGTCGATCGCGGCGGCGTTTCAGGAAATCTATTTTCTGGAACGCGCATGCGAAATCCAGATTCGCGCGCTCGCGGGCGGCACGCCGCTCGTCATGCCGTCCGAACCGGTGCGAACGCGCACCGCCGAGCAGTTCGCGCGCGACGAGGGCGAGGATATCGTCGCGCTGCAGTGGCAGGCGGCGTTGCGTCTGATCGAGGGCGGCGCGACGGACTACCGCACCTGACGCGCGGCGGGATATTCACCTAAAGAAAGGCGTCCAGAGGTCGTAAACGAGTGTCTAACCTCTCGTCCAAGATGTCTGCATATGTTCAATTCCCGTCTTCGCCGCGCGAGCGTCGGCACAAAATTCGCCGTCCTTGCGTGTGCGCTCGCCGCCGTCATCATCGCTAGTTTCACGATTGCCGTGACGCGCTCAGCGGGCGATCAGGTCAACCGGCAAGCGCTCGTGCGGGTCGAAAACGACAACCGCGCGATTTCCACGATGATCGGCCTGTACAACAAGGCCGTCAGCGCCGAAGTCGCGCGCGCGATGACGCTGTTCGCGAGTTTCCTGCCGTCCACCTTTTCGCTCGACGAAGCCACGAAAGTCGATATCAACGGCGTCGCGACGCCCACGATGCTCGCCGGCGACAAGCCGCTCAACCTCGATTTCTCGGTACCCGACCAGTTTCTGGAACGCAGCGGTGCGATCGCGACCATGTTCGCCCGCACCGGCGACGATTTCGTGCGCGTCACGACCTCGCTCAAGAAGCAGGACGGCACGCGCGCGATCGGCACGCTGCTCGACCGCAAAGGCCCGGCGTACGCGCTCGTGCTCGCGGGGAAAAGCTATATCGGCGTGGCGGGGCTGTTCGGCAAGCAATACATCACGGAGTACAAACCGGTGCTGGACGCGTCCGGGCGCGTAATCGGCGCGATGTTCGTCGGCGTGGACGTGACGGCGGAAATCGGCGTGCTGCAACAGAACATTCGCGATCTGAAGATCGGCGACACCGGCTATTACTTTGTCGTCGATGCGTCGAATGGCGCGAATCGCGGCAAGCTGCTCGTGCATCCGGGCAATGTCGGCCAGCCCGCCGACGAAGCCGTCGCGCCGTTCGCGAAAATGCTGGAAACGCGCGCGGGCGAACTCGTGTTCGACGGCGCGAACGTGCCGGGCGCGGACCCGAAAGTGCACGGCGGCACGAAGGAAATCACCTTCCTGACGGTGCCGGAATGGAACTGGCTGATCGGCGGCGTGGCGTATCGCGATGAACTGCTCGCCGACGTCAACGCGAGCCGCAACCGCTTCCTGCTGCTCGGACTGTTCGTGGTTGGCGCGTTCGTGGTGGCGCTCTTGATTGCAGTGAAAAAGCTGGTGAGCCAGCCGCTCGAAACCGTCACGAAGGCGTCCGAGCAAATCGCCGCGGGGGATCTGACCGTGCGCCTCGCGACTTCGCGTGAGGACGACATTGGCCGGTTGATGGTCGCCATCGACGGCATCGCGACCGGGCTCGCGGGCATCGTCGCGCAAGTGCGCCACGCGTCGGCGGACATGACGGAAGGCACGGCGCGCATTGCGTCGGGCAGCAGCGACATTTCGCTGCGGATCGCCACGCAGGCAAGCAGCCTGGAGGAAACGGCCGCCAGCATGGAACAGATCACGTCGACGGTGCAGCAGAACGCCGCCAACACGTCGCAGGCCGACCGGCTGGTCGAATCCGCGACGCAAGCTGCGCGCGCGGGCGGCACGGCGGTCACGCGCGTGGTCGCGACGATGGGCGAAATCGACGCGTCGGCGCGCAAAATCGCCGATATCACGTCGGTGATCGAAGGCATTGCGTTCCAGACCAATATTCTCGCGTTGAACGCGGCGGTCGAAGCGGCGCGCGCGGGCGAGCACGGCAAGGGTTTCGCGGTGGTCGCGTCGGAAGTGCGCGGGCTTGCGCAACGCAGCGCGGCGGCGGTGAAGGAAATCGAGGGATTGATCGCGGAATCGGTCGGGCGCGTGACGGAAGGCTACCGGATCGCCGAGGAAGCGAGCGGTACGATGGCCGGCATCGTGGAAGGCGTGGCGCGCGTGAACACGATCATCGGCGAAATCAGCACGGCGTCGCGCGAGCAATCGAGCGGAATCGAGCAGGTGAACATCGCAGTGATGCAGATCGGCGAAGCGACGCAGCAGAACGCGGCGCTCGTCGGCGAAGCGGAAAGTTCGACCGCCGATCTGCGCGATCAGGCCGAACGTCTCGCGCAAGCGGTGAGCGTTTTCAGGATCTGAATTTCAGCGTCTTCAGTTCAAAAACGCGGGCGGCCCCTTTTTTTGGGGCCGCCCGTTTGCTTTTGAGCGTTACGACTGCGGCCGGATTATCTCGAACATTTCGCCGATTTCCGCGTAGTCGCCGCGATAACCAGCGCGCATGATCGGCCGGGCGGCGGCGGTATCGAACATGCCGTCCTTCAGGAACTCGCGCCGGATATGCACGCCGACCACCTGGCCGAGCGCAAGCCAGTTGTCCATCGGCGTGCCGTCGAGCGTGTTCAGCCGCACGATCTGCAACAAGCGGCATTCGAGCGCCGCCGGCGATTCAGCGACGTGCGGCACGCTCACATTGCGCCCCGGCGCTTTCGTGAGGTCCGCCAGCTCGAACTCGTCCACCTCGTGCGGCACGGGCGCGGAACTCTTGTTCATCTGCTCGGCGAGCGCGCGGCTCGACAGATTCCAGACGAATTCGCCGGTCGCCTCGATATTGCGGATGCTGTCCTTATAGCCTTCGCTCGAAAATCCGATGATGTACGGGAACGTCGCGAACGCGCCGAAAAAGCTGTACGGCGCGAGATTCACGCGGCCGTCGGCATCCTGGCTCGAAATCCAGCCGATCACGCGCGGCGCGACAATCGCCTTGAACGGATCGTGGCGCAGGCCGTGGCCTTGGTCGGGATGATAGAAATGCACGTCGTCGGTCATGGATTTTCTCAGTCTTGGTTCAGCGACCGGCGCAGAAGCCGCTTGCGGCCGTCGGCCACGCGCGCGCGGCGCGCGTCGTCCCATTCGTAAAAGCCCTGCCCGCTGCGCACGCCCACGCGCCCGGCGTCCACTTGCGCGCGCATCAGTTCGAGCACGTTTTCGTCCTTCGCGAGTTCCGGCATCAGATGCGAGCCGATATCGAGCAACGTATCGAGACCGCCGAGATCCGCGCTTTCGAGCGGCCCGACCATACCGTAACGGCGGCCGAGCGACGCCTTCATCACCGTATCGACCCCTTCCGGCGTCGCCGCGCCCGAGCGCACGATGTTCAGCGCCTCGCGCAGCACCGCAAATTGCAGCCGATTGCCGACAAAACCGGGAATCGCCTTATTCAATACGACGGCTTCCATGCCGATGGCCGTCATCAGTTCGACGGTCCGCGCCGTCACGGCCGGATCGGTATGCGTGCCGGGCACGACTTCGACGAGCGGAATGGTGTGCGGCGGATTCCAGAAATGCGCGATCAGGAAGCGCGTTTTATCGACGAGCGGTGTGGCGAGCAGATCCGGCGGAAAGCCGCTCGTATTGCTGGCGAAAATCGTCTTCGCGCCGAGCAGCGGCTCGATCGCCGCGTACGTGCGATTTTTGAGATCGAGAATCTCCGGAATCGCTTCGACGACGAAATCCGCCTGCGCGACGCGCGCGAGTCGCTCGGTCGTCTCGATCCGCGCGAGCACGGCATCTTTTTGCGCCGCATCGAAGGCACCGGCGTCGATCAGTTCGTCGATAACCGCTGCCGCTTTCGCGCGGACGCCGTCGAGCCGGGCGGCGTCGATATCGTGGACGATGGTCGGAAATCCGTGCAACGCGGCCTGCGTCGCAATGCCGACGCCCATCAAGCCGCTACCGACAACGCCAAAAGTGATGATGTTCAAGTGTCCTGCTTCCTGTTCTGGTCGAAAAATGGCCGAGCGGCCCGGAAGACAAGGATAGCGCGGCGCTGGCTAGTGCGCCCGGACGAACGCCCGCGGCTTTGATGAGCGGAAAACAAGGCAATACCGGTGGGATCAAACGAAATAGACGAAACAGACAGCGCAGAACGCGCATTGAAACCGGTCAAACCGGCTGTCTCCGATCGCCTTGTGTGGCACGATGGAGCACAACATGAAGGTTAGAAAAACTACACAGCGGGTATTTCAATTACAACTTGAAAGCGGGCGGGTTTAACGGTAAAAAACAGCACCGTCGACCCATTCAGCGCGTCGTTCCCGCGCCGCTTTCGACCAAGCTCACAGACGAATTCCGAACACGGTGCCGCGCGACTTGCGAACGCGTTCAGCTTCTGCAGCACGGGCTTGATACGAATAGTCCGAATCCAGCGGCAGGTGCGGCGATTCGAAATGGGTGGCAACTTTCTGAAGCAGGGCGAAGAGGTAGCTCATGACTGACTCCGGTAGGTGGAAGGGTTATCCCTTAGAAATGATTATAGGGTTTTCACTAACCAAGATCCAGTGCAACGCAGCATTTCGCGTAAGAAAATCGCGTAGTTTTTCTACATCTGTATTTTTGGCACAACGGACACATTGAGGGCCGGGTCGAACGCGCAAACGTTTGCACTGATGCGGTGCGGCACGTAGCATGCTCATACCTTATTGGATCCAGTCGTACAGGCTGCGCACGCAATCGCGGCGCATTGATGTCCAACCGCATAAATGTCCCTTTTGAACGAGAAATTATCATGGCGAGCATCCGCATTGGTATGTCGGGCTGGCGGTATCCCCCGTGGCGGGGCGATTTCTACCCCGAAGCGCTCGCTCAGGCAAAGGAACTCGACTTTGCATCGCGCACGGTGAGTTCCATCGAGCTGAACGGATTGTTTTATGCGTTGCAGCCGCCCTCCTCGTTCGCGACATGGCACGACGCGACGCCCGACGGTTTCGTGTTCAGCATCAAGGCGCCGCGCTTTATCACGCATGTGAAGCACGCGAAAAACGTGGAAGGGCCGGTCGCGAATTTCTTTGCGTCCGGGATTTTCGCGCTGAAGGAGAAGCTCGGCGCGATCCTG
>NZ_JBYMUW010000006.1:0-135004 GCF_057814995.1 Caballeronia sp. SL1002
TTGAATCAAGCAGAATACGTCAAACTGGATGGCCTAGCCTTGGCGGCACTTATCCGAACGGGCGAATTAAGACCTGTCGAAGCGTTGGACCTCGCCATCGCTCAGATCGAGCGGACGCAGACCCTCATCAATGCCATTTGTTGGCCGAAATACGAGGACGCGCGCCGACAAGCATTAAACATGGAAAAGGACGTAAGCAATGCACCTTTTTTTGGTGTGCCTTTTTTGCTAAAGGACGCTTTTCTCGAAGCAAATGGCTTCACGCTTTCTAATGGCTCTCGCTTGATGCGAGATAACGTTAGCTCCCGCGATAGCGAACTCACGAAGCGCTTGCGTCACGCCGGCTTCAATTTTTTTGCGCGTACGACGAGCCCCGAGATGGCAGCAAACTGTACAACAGAGGCTGTCGTGTACGGTGGCCCTACTAGAAATCCGTGGAATCTAGATCGCATTACCGGGGGATCCTCGGGTGGCGCTGCCGCGTCGATTGCAGCGGGAATTTCGCCTCTCGCACATTCCTCTGACGGAGGAGGCTCCATCAGAATCCCCGCCTCCTGCTGCGGCCTCTTCGGCCTTAAACCGTCGCGCCTGCGAAATCCGGTCGACGACGGCGGAGAAGCGTGGGGCGGCATGGCCGTCGAACATGTTATTAGCCGTACAGTACGCGACAGCGCGGCGGTACTGGATGCAACAAAAACTAAGAGTTCGTCTCGGTACGCACCTCCGATTTTTCAGGGGAGCTATCTGGAATTGCTTAGTAGTCGGCCCAGGAAACTTCGTATAGGCCTCGTAACGATGCCACCTTCGGGCATCCCGATCCATCCCGATTGTCTCGCTGCCGTCAACGTTGCTTCTTCGCTTTGCGAGAGTTTGGGGCATTACGTGGAGGAGGCAGAACTTCCGAGAACTGATTTTGAGAGATTCGGTGAAGCAATGCGTTTGGTAGTGGCGAAGGGCTCCGCCGCCGCTATGGATTCGTTTTCTTGTCGAAGAGGCCACGCAATTACGCGAGATGATCTTGAGGAGTCGATGTACACAGCATATGATCTCGCGCAAAAAGCCACGGATCAGGAGGTTGCTCGTGCAAACGAGTTTATTGAAGCAATTGGTCAAGAGATGCGTTTGTTCTCGGAATCCTTTGACGTGATTCTTACCCCAACATTGACGGCACCGCCGGCGCAAATCGGACGCTATGCTGCCAATCGCGAATATGCGGTCCATCGAGCAGACACATTACTATTCACCGCGTTTCTTCCGTACTTCAATGCAAGCGGGCAGCCGGCAATGTCAGTGCCGTTGTTCTGGAATTCGTTGGATCTTCCGATCGGGGTCCACTTCGTCGGCAATTTCGGCAGAGAGGACATATTGTTCCAACTAGCTGCAGAACTGGAGATTGCTCGTGCCTGGCATGATCGATTGCCGACACTGGCTCGTTTGTAGATTCTCCAGCAGTTTCACCCTTTTGCTAGTCGCCAAGGCCGACGCAGCGAACGAGCCGGTCGGACAAAGGCACGTCCAGGAAGCGACTCGGCCAATCAGAGCGATAAAGACGAGGTGTCGAATTCTCGCCGCGGGCGTGATTGACTACTGCATCAGCGAAGTCCGCCGTGACAGCGCGGCCGTCGACCATCAAATCACACCGCGCTGACGACACACGCTTTTTGTTGGAGACGGGACTTGCCTTCACGACCGGATTGCGTCGCCGTAGCCCCAGTCCACGACATTCATTTTCGCCCATTACTTCGAAGGGAAAGGCTCAGTGTCGTGACGCGAATTGGTTGCGCAGATGTGTCGTGGTTTCAGTTTCAGGAGTCAGGAAGTCAGCAGATTGGAGCTTCCGGCCCATTTGCGTGTGGACTCCTCAAGCCGACTGATTAGATACCTCACACTGCGAATGCGCGGATGCTCGAGCTACTTCGGCCTCCGCAATCATGGCGTTGACATTGCATGGTTGGAATGATTTCGTACGCCTAGGCGAATATACTTTTTCGCCGCATTTGATGTTTCTGCCGCTGATGGCACACACGCCCTCATGCCTTGCCCTGTGGCTCTGCCATACCTGTTGCTCGTAATGACCGGTGCATGAGTCGCTCCAGGTCACTACAGCGGTTTTGGTAGACGGCACATCTATAACCATAACGCTTGCGCGGAAGTTGGATAACGACGACGTTCGTTTGCACGAACATTGGAACATCGCTCCCATGTCGCGCCGAATCGACTCGACCCACACTGGCCCTTCGCATAATTGATGAATAACATGTTGCCAGATTGCATCTGCGGCCGCCATTTTCCCTTTCCCCAAATCCTGACTGCATGTCAAAGCTCACTCTCGAAGCGCTTAGTTTTATAGGACCGATCGGTCCAAAAAAGGCGCTTGTTCGCTCTTCGCGAAAGCCCTTTTTCCTATTGCAGGGCTTCTAACATCACAGTAAGCGCATCGTCCAACTGCTCGGTCGCCATCTGTGCTCGCACCATCAACTGCAGACCTTGCTGCGTTACGGTCAGTGCACGCGCCAATTTACGCGAGTCTTTATGCGAAGGGATCGAACCATCGCGGATTCCACGCTCGATAGCGCCAGCGAGAGCATCTTCGATGGAATCGAAATAACGAATGATCAGGTGCTGCACTTCCGCATCTCGAGGACCAAATAACATTGCTTCGTTACCGCCCATGCAGCCTTCACCATGCCCCTGTAAGCGAGCGTTTTCCAGTAATTCTTTAAAATAGAATCTTATCGACATGTATGCGTTCGACTCGCTGACGAGTGCAGTCGCCAACAAATGAGTCTGTTCAAGTCGGTAGAATTCGAACGCCGATAAAAAAAGTTCCCGTTTATTACCAAACGTGTCATATAGGCTACTTTTACTTAGACCCGTAGCGTTCAACAGATCAACCATCGACGTAGCCTCATACCCTTTGCTCCAAAACGCATGCATTGCTTTGCGTAGAGCTTCACGTGGGTCAAACTCTCGGGGCCGGGTCATTTCGCTCGCTTCATTCCAATTGAACTCCCATTATAAAACATTTTGGTCCAATCGGTCCGGAATGAGGGGACCTGCTTCCGATGGGTCGGATGCACGGTCTTCGGACGCGAGTGCAGGCTCACCCCCACTATCAGTTTCGATATGGACGGCCAATGCTACGCACGCCTCCGAAAAAGGACAGCTAGACTCCACGGCGTCAGAAGAGAGACGCAATGTCCGATCAGCTCGCTTTTCTTGCGCGTTGGCAAGAAACGAGTGAGGTCGGACACGCTCGGAGCAAATGCGCGGGTCGCGCTCGACGGCGCTGGTGCCCCGGCCGCCGACCCGAAGTTCACGCTGGCTGCGTAACACGTATCCTCGGGGTGTCGTTTTCCGCACAAGAACTCGATCACGGAGTATCGACGTTTGAGCCAGCTTCCCGTATCGGTATAACGTTCGGAATGAGAGGCTTGTGCGTCTAGATCCTTAATCTAGCCACAGTCTACGGCGTGGGTGTCAACTGATATATCGCAACGGTTTTGTACTAGAGCTCTCAGGTCGTGTGCCGGATCTAACGGCCGACCCGAGAGGTTGTCCGGCTTTGCAGACTCCGAACGCTCGCTGGAGGTCTGTATTCAAAGGGGATCAGTCCGGTTAGTCGCGTTCCCATCCGCGGATAATGCGCTGTTGGGCCGTCAGTGCTGTGCTCGCAGCCATCGTGGCACATTACTCTCACGGCATGGACTCAATGCCGTGAGGTGGATTGGTCCCTTAGTTTTATCTGGATATATTCGTCCCGAACGGTCGGATCACGCGAGCGCGACCGAACTAAAAAAACACTTCGGAGAATATTCATGTCCACCCCCACCACATCGCCGCTCCAGTTCCAACGTACGGCGAATCTACCTCGAAATTGCACCTTTGACGCTCGTGACTGGACGATTCTTAGCCAGTACTGGCATCCGGTTGCGTTCGCTGCTGAGGTAAACGATAAGCCGGTGCAAGCAACGCTCCTCGATGAGCCGCTGGTTATTTATCGTTCAAATGGATCACTCGTCGCTGCGCGCGACGTCTGCCCCCATCGAGGCGCTCCCCTAAGTCAAGGATGGATCGAAAACGGGCAGCTCGTGTGCCCGTATCACGGGCTCGCATACAACTCGAGCGGTCGATGCACGCGCATCCCTTCCCAGGAAGGTCCGATTCCAGAGCGGCTCCAGTTGACTACATACGCTGTCCGCGAGGATTACGGCCTCGTTTGGGTTTCTTTGGGCGGCGGTCATAAACCGCTTCCTGAATACCCAGCATGGAACGCGGAGGGATTCCAGCAGATTCTTTGCCCGACGATTGATATCAATGCATCGGCTGGACGGCAAACGGAAGGCTTCATAGATGTCGCACATTTTGCTTGGATTCACCATGAAACCTTCGGCAGCCGAGACAACGCATTCGTGCCGAAATACACTGTCGACCGACAAGGCACCGGCCTGCGCGCTGAGTACATCAGCACCGTCAGCAATTTTCCGAAAGCGTTGCAGCACCGCGCCCCAGAGGGCTATATGTGGCGCCGCGTGTTCGAGGTGGACGTTCCGTTTTTCGCTCGATTAACCGTTCATTTCCCCGAAGGCGGACGCATTCAAATCCTGAACGCAGCGAGCCCGGTTTCGGCGCGGCGCACCCGCCTCTTCTGTCCGATCGCGCGCAACTTCGACACGCATCTGCCGGTAGAAGACGTTTACGCGTTCAACAAGCAGGTGTTTGAAGAGGACCGCGCCATTGTTGAACGGCAGTGCCCCGAGGACTTGCCAATTGACCGGACCGCCGAAGTTCCCATTTTGGCCGACCGATCATCGGGCGCCTATCGCCGGGCTCTTGCCGAAATTGGACTTGGCCAGTCGTACACAAGCTAACGCTCGAGGGGGGCTTTATGAAGGTGTGGGAATGCGTGATTTGTGGCTTTCGCTACGATGAGGCACAAGGGCTTCCGGACGCGAATATTGCCCCCGGTACGACGTGGGAGGATGTTCCAGAAGATTGGTTGTGCCCCGATTGCGGCACTGGCAAGCAAGATTTCGACATGCAGGTGGTAGTCTCGTGAGCGACTCTACAAAACTTCCCGTCATCATCGCGGGTACAGGCATCGCTGGATACACCGTCGCGCGCGAGCTGCGCAAGCTCAACGCATCGGTACCTATCGTGATGGTCAGCGCCGACGACGCCTGTTTCTATTCCAAGCCAGCGCTGTCGAATGCGCTTGCCGCGAAGAAAGCGGCTAAAGATCTCGTGGCGTACGATGCTGCTGCGATGAGTGGCCAACTCGATGCGACGGTAATTTCCCGTCGGACGGTCGAACGTATTGATCCTGACAGGCGCGAAATTCTTGTTGACGGTGCACCACTTCGATATTCAAGCCTCATTCTCGCCTTGGGCGCAGACGCGAAGCGTTTAACCCTTGCTGGCGACGCTGCGGAAGCCGTGCTGTCGGTGAATGATCTACGTGACTACGCAAAATTTAGAAATAAACTTGAAGGGGCAAAGTCATTAGTGGTGCTCGGAGCTGGATTAATAGGTTGTGAATTCGCCAACGACCTCGCTATTGCCGGCTATAAGGTGACGCTTGTTGATCCTGCGCCGACACCGCTTTGCCGATTACTTCCAGACGCTGCTGGTGAAGCCCTCGCGTTGGCCTTGTCAAACCACGGCATCGATCTGAGACTCGGACAGTCAGTGGTTTCAATCAACAAATCCGATACCGGATTGAAAGTCAGCTTTCACGACGGGGATACCTTAGAGGCCGACGTCGTCTTATCCGCAATAGGCTTGGCCCCAAGGACTGCGCTGGCATCGGCTGCGGGTCTCAAGACTGATCGTGGTATTTTGACCGACCGCTGGTGCCGGACTAGCGCAATGGACATATTCGCGATTGGTGATTGCGCGGCAATCGAGGGAAAGGTACAACCCTACGTGCTTCCTATTATGTACGCCGCTCGCGCGTTGGCTCGAACCTTGAATGGAGAGGCGACTAGCGTCAGCTTCCCGGTGATGCCCGTTACCGTCAAAGTGCCAGCGATGCCAACGGTCGTTGTGGCTCCCGAGCTGCTAGGAACTTGGCGATATCCCGCGACGACGGCACCGGGAGGATTGAGGGCATTATGCGAACATGCGGACGACGGCAGGCCGTTGGGTTTTGTTCTACTTGGTGGCGAGATACAAGGCAAGGCACAGCTCATCGAAGCTATGGCGGAAGGCAAATTCTGATATTCCCGAGAGGGTAGTCTATCCGGGCTTCATGCAGTCGAGTGCTCATATTCTCGGACTACCATCATTGAGGTAATAACGGTCTCAAACTCAAAGCCGTTATCGGTCTCAAACTCAGACTAGTTTTTTAAACACCGACTTTTTCAGTGTTGATTCTGCTACTTGCTTCACCAGTCGTTGGAGCCATCTCAGTGCCGCGCTGCGATGGCTTCGCTCGTGCCACAATTGATAGTACGTCAGCGCGGCAGAAGGACACGGCAGTCGCTCAATACGTAGAGGAAGAACCTGAGCGTAGTGGGAGGCGAGCGCCCGCGTCGTAGTGAAGAGCAACTCTGAACGGGCGACGACGTATGGGGCCATGCCGAAGTATGGAAGAGTTGTTGTAACGGTACGTCTTAGACCGTTTCTCGCCAGTTCTGTATCGATTGTGCCCCAAGGACCAGCGTTGTACGTTGTCACCGAAAGATGTTCTGCATTTTCGTATGCATCGTGAGTAAGGTGCCCCTGTGGGATAGGATGACGGGCGTTAAGAAGGCACACCAGTTCGTCTTCACATAGGGGTTGTAGATGAAGATGTTCGGGCGGCATCCTCCAGTTGCCAATTACCAAGTCAAGCAAGCCGTTCTCAAGGCCGCTCTCGTATCCGCCTTCAATCATTAATAAATGCTTTACTTCAAGTTTCGCAAGGGGGGCCGCACGGCGGAAAGCATCAACAATCTCCGGCACGAAGAAGACGTCGAGATAGTCCGGAGACGCGATTCTGAACGTACGCGTGCTCGAAGCAGGGTCGAAGGTGTCACGAGGATTCAAAATACCATCGATACTACGGAGCGCTTGTGCTGTCGTTTCAATCAAAGACAAAGCATGGCTTGTTAAAACCATACGACTTCCGCTGCGTACTAGCAACGGGTCACCTGTTATCTCGCGTAACCTCCGAAGTGCTGCGCTCACTGCGGGCTGGGACTGACCGAGAACTTTGGCGGCTCGGGAAACACTCGACTCTGTGAGAAGCGTGTGAAGCACGAAAATCATATGAGAGTCGATGGTGTTTTTGGACATCTTCGGTCATGTCACCTGAGAGCGGTTGGGCCTTCGCATGCTTGCTCATCGTTATCTAGATTCGTCAACGTCGGAGCACTATCAAAATATACGGGCGGATATAGCGGGGGTCAACGGAAAACAAGTCCATCAAAGCCAGCCCGCCGGTTTAAAAAACTCTTCGAATGGCATCGTTTCATTTGAGGGACGACCGGTTGCATTCTTGGAGCCTGAAAGTCCAAGCGACACTCACTATCGGGCCGGACATATACAGCGCATGCGCGTTCTGCATCTTGCAGGCTGTGACTTTGCATCCTACTCTGAAGTCGATTTTAGAATATCTGACGCTCGGGTCAGCCGACATCTGCGCACTCAACCGAGCAATCTATAGCCCTTACAGGTTGAACCGGAGATATCATGCTCGAAAATATGATTGCCGCGATTGTCACGCGTAGATGGGCACTTGCGCAGGGGCATCACGCAGTTGAGATCAAGCCCAAGAGTCCAGTTGCGCTACCAGTATTTGATGATGGAGGAGTGATCGACGTTGCGTTCACGAACGACAGCCGCGCGGTGCGTTCGCACCCGCTTTGGCGCTCGTCATGTCGTAGCGATGGCTTCGTGGTGGGCTTTCGACAGGAAGATGATGCCCTCAGCGAGCAACCGACGAATCAGTTTTCGTGGAATCAAGGTGAAGAGCTCTATATTGGTCCACCCCGTGGCACGAAGGTGACGATGGATTGTAGAGCACGTTACATTCTGTTCTCGGCGGGTCTCGGTGTGACGGCGATTGCAGGAATCGCCAAGAGTCTGTCCGCTGCTGGCAAGCGCTTCGAAGTTCACAACTTTGCCCGCACACGCGAACGGGCGCTGTTCACAGAGGAGCTTGATGCGCTTAGTCCCTTTGGGCGAGTCAGGCACCACTTCGGCCTCACCGAAGACGCAATCATTCAGAAAGCAACGCACGCGATAAGTCCGACTCACGCGAACTCACAGATTATCTTCAGCGGGCCACCGGCGTTCATGACGCTGATCGACCAGGAGGCTCGCCAGTGGGTTTATCCAGCAAATATCAACAAAATTGTACTGGGGGAAAGACAGGTTTGAAGCCTGTTACGGTCGGCTAGTGTCACTGGAAGAACGGCACGTACTGCGTGGGCCAAGATCCGCAAGCAGCAGGGCGGTCAGGATGAATTCAAAGAAAGCGCGATGAGGGTGGCACCGTTCCAGTGGGTAACCTCGTAGAAGTTACTCGGGCGATGTTGCCTTCCGGATCCTCGAACACGAATTGCCAGTGCGCATAATACGTCGCAAAGGGCGCCTTCACGATCTTGCCTCCAATTTGCGGAACAAGTTCTGCAGCTTCGTCGACTAACTGCGGGCTCTCGACTACAAACGTGACCATGCTGGTGACCTTGTCCGTCTCCCGCGTGCGCATGCGTTCTGCTAGCCCTAGCAAGTCGTAGGCTGGGAGACCGTTGAAACCAAGCTGAGTATGATCGTGAACAAGCACTCGGTATATTTTCGACGACGCCTCCTTGATTTCCCGCCATCCCGTGATAGTCGCATAAAAGTCGAATTGCTTGTTCACATCTGAGCAGAAGATGTTGAACATTGGCTGACAATTCATTTCCGTTCTCCACTGAAAAGTAGAAAAGATGTTGGTAGGCCAATGCCAAGACCGCTTTGCTTCTAGTGTGCGATCGCGTCGGATCGACGCAGGCCATCTCCACACGCTTCCCGCACCTTCGATGCTACCCATGCAACTCGAATCGGGTCTTTGGATGCTGACGTTGTCGCCAGGAAGTATTTGATCGGAGGCAAGTCACCTTCGAGCGCAACGCTGCGTAGCGGTAATATGGATGCATAGTAGGAGGCGAATTTTCGAGATGTGGTAAATAGCAAGTCGCTACGTTCCAGCAAATGTGGAATGACGTCTGCGTACGGTAGTGCAACAGCACCGCGACGCTTGATTCCACAATCTCGCAGAACACGGTCCAACGCCGGTTGAGGCCTTCGCAAGTTCGAGCTCAGGACGACGTGTTCCGCCTTCTCGTAATCTCTACGCTTCAAATGAGGATATCGTGCGAGAGGGTGCTTCGCGTTCATCAGACAGACGATTTGGTCAGACCCAACCATTTCATGCCCGAACGGCGCGGCATCAAAGCCACTGATGACTGCTGTGTCGAGCCGTCCGGCTTGGAGTTCTTCCATCACGTCAAGTCTATCCATCGACCGGAATTCCACCATCGTGTGGTCGGAACTGGCGAGGATTTGTGAAGTGATAACGGGAACCAAAAACGCTGAAATTTCGTCCACACACGAAATAACGCATTTGCGCGGCACAACGGCATCCGACTTCCCCTGGGTGCGGCCGGTCATGAGGTCGACACACTCGGCAATTACCGAGAGGGAATAAGTCATTTCTAAAGCGCGCTCGGTCGGCACCAAGCGGGACTTTCCACGGACGAGAAGGGGATCGCCAAATAGCTCTCTCAGTCGAGACAGCGCTAGGCTAACGCTAGATTGCGACATGTTGAGTTTGACCGCCGCCCGCGACACGCTCTGCTCTCTCAATATCGCGTTGAGGATCGCGAATAAACTGAGGTTGATTCGTGCCTGGCGTGCCGGATCCTCGAATCGACTGATTTCGGACATGTGTCTCCCCTCCAGATACAGCATTTGCTTTATAAAGTCATTGGGCGGAGACCATGTTCGACGTCTAATTCGTTCTCGCGCGATTCTTAACGTCGAATCGGTGGTCTCTCCGCGCTGCTTGAGGCATCAACGCCAAGAATTGTTCGGTCGATTCACTGTAAGCGTGTTTTTAACCGATGTAACGCCCGGCACTCCGCTCGCAACGCTTTCAGCCAGATCAATTTGCCCTTGATTTTTGACGGTGCCCTGCAGCGTCACTTGACCGGCCTTTGCTCGCACTGCGATGTCGTAGGCAGTTAAACCCGGCGTTTTCTTCAATGCGGCTTTAACCCGTCGCCGAAGCGTGCCATCGCTAACATGGGCCGACGATGCGATACTCGCTGCTTGAGTCGTATTTCCTGGTTCCGTCGGTTGCGCAAGGGCGCTGAGAGACCCAGCGAGCGATACAGCGCTTAACGCGACAAGGACGATGGTGTTCAGTTTCATCTTCTTTCCTCTGTTGAGTCTCATAACCTAGTATTGGAAACGCCTCGCGTGCACCGCTACCCTCATTGCAGCACGCTGCATCGCATGCACCGAGGCGGTTTTTTAACGTGACTCACTAACAGTAACCGCTTCGCGGCGCGAGTGCTTTATATCAGTAGAGCGCGCATGGAGCTGATTACGGCGCCAACTTTCCCTGCACCCCATCAACAAACCAGTTCATGCTGCCAATCTGGTCAGCCGGAAGAGTTTTCCCCGTCTCCACACGAACTTTTCCTGAGTCGTCTTTAATGGGGCCGGCGAATGGGTCGAGTTTTCCGCCTTTGAGGGCGTCCCTTGCCTCATTCGTTGCTTTCTGCACTTTCTCAGGAACAATGGATTTATTGACATGTGTGAGGTCGACCATGCCTTCCTTCACTCCCCAATACACGGGCTTGTTCGTCCACGAACCGTGTTGAATTTCGTCGATTACTTTGACGTAGTACAGACCCCAGTTGTATTCGATGGCACCCAATTGGGACTTCGGTCCCCAATTGCTCATGTCAGCGTCGAAACCAAACGCGTAGACGTTGTGCGCCTCTGCGACCGACATCATTGCCGTGGAATCTGTGTTCTGCGTGAGCACGTCTGCGCCGAGCCCGATCAACGTTTCGGCGGCTTGCTTCTCTTTGCCTGGATCCCACCAACTGCTAATCCAGACAACCTTGACTACCGTGTTTGGCGCGACCGAGCGCGCGCCAAGTGCAAATGCATTGATGTTGCGTACAACCTCGGGGATTGGCATCGAGCCGATGAAACCCAGCACGTGAGATTTCGACATTTGACCAGCTAACACCCCCGCTAGATACTCCGCCTCAAAAACGCGCCCATTGTAGGTCCCGAGATTTGGTGCGCTCTTGTATCCGGAGCTGTTGAGAAATACCGCATCTGGATAATCTTTGGCTACTTGTAGCATCGGATTCATATATCCGAAAGCGGTTCCAAATATGAGTTTGTCGCCTTGAGAAGCTCTGTTCCTGAATACTCGCGCGGCGTCAGCGCTCTCCGGCACATTTTCGACTCTGGTTACCTTAATCTGGTTACCATATTTTTTCTCTGCTGCTTGGATGCCGATTTCATGGGAATGGGTCCAACCACCGTCGCCCGGGTTACCAAAATAAACAACGGAGATATTCAGCGGTGTGGTCGCTGCCTGAGCAGTCGCGAGAAGCGCAAGAGGCAGAACGAGCAGCGCTAGAGCGGCGCGCCCAAGCGCACCTCGGCGTGTCTTCAACATGGTGATGTCCAGAAGTCTTACTGCATTGTGGATGTCAAGGCTGATCAGTTCAGACTTTTTCTTAGAAATGAAGCTTGGCTTCAACGAATGGTGTGCTTTGAATCGCACCACCGAGCGAGTTGTTCGCGCCGAATTTGTGATACCAATATTCCCAACCAACGCCCGCCTCGATCCAGTTCTTCTTGCCGAACGCGAGTTGACCTACATCGACCATGATTTTCGGATGGAGCAAAACTTCGGTCTTCGTTGGCTGCGTGTAGTCGTTCCCTTTGGGGCCAATCACGTTCAAATAGCCCTGCAGGCTCAATGGAACAGGTCCGATCGTGAACGGGATATTCCACGAGCTCTCGACGTTGTACGTCCAGTGAAAGTTGGTCGGACCGTAGTAGCCGTCGTTGTTCATCTCTTTGTAGGCGCCGGCGGAGATCTGCCAATAACCTACGGGGACTTTGATGTGGAAACTCGGTCCAAACCGAAACGCAAACTCGCCGGACGCATAGTAGTTGTTCTTGGCGTCCCAGTTGAAGCCGGAATTGAAACCGATGTCGGAGAACGGGCCAAACGTGAACTTGTCTGTGTTGAATATCTTGTTAAAGCTCAAATCGTTGCGATAGACAAACCAGCCTTCATAGGCGCCCTGGGGCTGGTGGCCGGTGGCATTTGCCGGATCCTGCCGGTTTGACATCAGCAGGAGAGCATCGAAGAAGTTCGTACCGTACTTGAATCCGTCGGTGTGAGTGAATTCGATGTTGTTCATGCCCACGTTATTGCCGTTCGGATGCGAAGGGCTAGTCGACCCCGGCATTCTGAAATACGGTCCGTACCAGTAAGATATGGAGTCATCCGCCCACTCAAAGGCATGTGCTTGTGATGCAAACATAAGCCCCGCCGCTACAACCATCATCCGTTTATTCATATAGTTCTCCTAATGTCTAGTATCGGTTGACGCGATTTACTTGGTGGCTCTTCGCGTGCCGTTCCTTCAAACTTCACTTCAAAGACAGAAATTCGATTAGCTAGCGACCCCGGCCTCTGTGCGGCGTACGCTCGTCGTGTGCCAAGAAACGGACTTGACGCGACAGTTCTCGAAAACCGCTTGACACATTGGCCTTCTAGTGCGCAAAACTGGTACACCAAAAGGTATTCTAAAAAAGCCAAAGGACCAAGCGTTTCAAAATTAGTGAAAGTCCCTAGGTGTCTCCCTAGAGGCCTGAAGATGGTGAAGCCATGCCTGTCGAGCGGTGACCGTCGCCCGGAGACGTCCTATTGGCGGGCGTCTTGCTGCGATCGACCATAATGCGATGTCGACGTCCCAAAACTGAAACGTTGCGTTTCATGGGTGGGCTTCCGCGCAGAAATCTGGAGCGGTAAGTTTTGGGTGCCACGTCGCGAAAGCGTTCGGGACATGCCCGCCCACATTGGGCCCTGCATCTTTGGAAGAAGAATCATGCTCACGTACACGCCACCCTCAGCCGCCAAGTTCATCCCTGTCATTGACCTCGAGGGCAGCTTCTCTGAAGACATCGAGGCGCGAAAGAAAGTGGCTTGGGAAGTCCACAAGGCTTGCCGTGACACCGGCTTCTTTTACATTTCGAATCATCGCGTGTCGGAGTCTGTTACGGAAGGGCAACTGGCCCTTGCTCGCGAGTTTTTCTCGCTCCCCCGAGACGAGAAGCTCAAAATCAATTTCAACGACAACCCGTCGATGCGTGGCTACGAGCCCATGTCAAGCCAAGCCCTGGATGATGGCTCGATGCCGGATTTGAAGGAGGGCTTTATGGCTGGAATTGACGGCCTCCAGGCTTACGTGACAAAAGGTGAGTACAACAGCCACAATCAATGGCCGGAGTGCCTTCCTAAGATGGGACCGACCACTGACGCCTACATTCACAGCATGCTCGCCCTCGGCCGTCACCTGTTGGGAGTGCTCGCACTGTCACTTGACTTGCCTGAAGATTACTTCTCGGAAGGATTGGACATGCCGATGATTACCACTCGTCTGCTTCACTATCCTCCGCAAGACAAGGTGGGGAAAGGAAACCAACTTGGTGCTGGAGCACACACCGACTGGGGCATGCTGACCATGCTTCTTCAGGATGATGTCGGTGGACTCGAGGTCCGCAACGCCGATGGCGAATGGGTCCGCGCGCCGCACATTCCGGGTACGTTTGTCGTAAACCTCGGCGATATGGTTCCGATTCTCACGCGCGGCCTATATCACTCAAACATGCACCGTGTGCTAAACACGGCGCCTGATAGGCACCGTTACTCGGTTCCGACGTTCTTCGACCCGAACTATTTTTACCGCATCAAACCGCTTACGTCTTGTGGCGAAGTTCAGGACGGCTCAGGCCGGGAATATACGGTTGGCGAACACATCGCAGAGATGTACGCAAAGACCTATGGCGGGGTTGCGACTACCTAAGGCGGCTCCCGTAATAGCCGGTTTTGCTGCTCACCTACCGGGGGCGCCTAGTGGGAGCGGACAGCACGTCTGCTAGCCGCCTCCACGGTCACTACACAGGAGCCTTGGGAAAGATGGTCGCCGACGAGGCGACGTAGTTGTTGAAGGTCTGTATGTCCCCAATGCTCTGCGCCACCAGCTCAATGAAGCTTTTAAGTTTCTGACTGCCGAATCGCTGTCGATGGTAGGCACAAAATATTCGCCGCGTCTCCGGCTTCCAATTCGGCAGAACAGGTATCAGGCTTCCATGCCTTATTTCAGGCTGGACGAAGTAATCGGGCAGCAGTGCAATGCCCAACCCGTCAACGCAAAACGTCTTCATGACCCAATAGTCATTGGTTTCAATGATCGACCGGCTGATGTACGCGTGAGAGGTCTGTTGGGAATGCAAGGTAATTTGTCCGGCGTGGTCAGGCTCGCGCAAGGCGATTCGCTCATGACGCACCAGCTCCTTCGGCTCTGCGGGCAGGCCCTGACGGCGAGCGTAGATAGGGCTGGCGTACAGTCCATAGCTCAAGCGGCCCACCGGTTTAGCAATGACGTTCGGTAGGTCGGGAGCCTCAGAGCATATATAGCAGTCTGCGTCCTCCACGCGCGGTGACCCCGGGAGGCCCGCAGCATATAGCTCACAGACGACGTTGCTGTACCTGGTCAAAAACTGGCGAGTGACGTGGCAGACGAAAGTCGTCGTGAAGTGGTTTTCCGCCAGAATGCAGAGCCTGCCCTTTACGCCGCTGCTGAGCTCCTGCACCTCTGCACGAGCGAGTTCAAGACGGCCTCCCATTTCAATCAGCAGAGACTCGCAGCGAATGTAGAATGCCTTGCCCGCCTCGGTGGGTACGACCCGTCTTGAAGAACGCTCGATAAGTTCGACGCCCAAATCCTCCTCCAGCCGTTGCAAGTGCCGGCTGAGGGTAGATTTTGACGTACCCGTTAGCGTCTCCGCCTTTGTGAGACTGCCGGTTCTCACGATCACGGCAAACGCTTCAATAAGCTTGATATCGAGTGCCATCTACCGTTACACCAACCAAAAAGAACCGCGGACCCGCGTCCGCACTGTGGGTACTTGCGACTTAGGAACTAGGCGCATCTTTTTTCTGTCCGTCGCAAACATTAATCAGGGTACCAGAACCCTTCCGTGGCCGCGAGGAACCGTAAGAGCCTCGTCAGCATCCGTTGGCCGTGTGATGGCGAAAAGCGAAGCGGCGCTACGATGTCAAAAGACATCCCCAGCGCCGCCGGGCCTACCTCACATCCTATGCGCGTTCTCAGACTTCTACGTCCCTCGCGGTCTCTAAAGTCAGGCGCGCGGCTTCTTCATCGGAGCTGACTCCATTCAGAATGACGTTTAGCACAATGGCTACAACTGCGGTCAAGAGGATGCTGCTGTTGAGGATCGGGCCCAATGCGCTCGGAAGTTTTGCAAATAACTTCTCGGACACTACTGGAATCATGCCCACACCCACGCTGATCGCTACGATGTAGAGATTGTGAGTTTTGGTGAAATCGACCTTCGTGAGTGTCTTGATACCGTTTGCAGCTACCATCCCAAACATCACCACGCCGGCCCCGCCCAAAACGCACGGTGGGATGGAAGCAACTACAACGGATAGCTTTGGTACCAACCCGAGCAGAATCAGAATGACGCCGCCGACAGCGCACACCCAACGGCTTTTTACGCCGGTCACCGCAACAAGCCCCACATTTTGTGCGAACGACGTATAGGGAAAGGTATTGAAGACTCCGCCGATGATATTTCCAAGGCCGTCTGCGCGGAAGCCACGCGTAAGTTCCTTTTCGGTGATTTGCTTGCCTGTAATCTCGCCGATGGCGAGGAACATTCCCGCGGACTCGACAAACGTCACTAGCATGACCACGCACATCGACGCGGTCGCCCAAAGGTCGAATTTTGGAAGACCGAAGTGTAAAGGCATGACCCAGCCAATCCAACCAGCTTCGTGCAATCCGGAAAGCGAAACCTGACCGAGTGGGATGGAAATGAGGAAGCCAAACGCGAGCCCCAGGAGAATCGAGAGGTTCGCGATAAAACCGCGGGCATACTTCACTAGTACCAGGACGAAGATCAGCACTGCGCCAGCGATGCTCAGATAAACTGGGTTGCCAAAGTCAGGGTTGCCAAACCCGCCACCCGACCAGGCTGCCGCAACACCCATGAGGGACAGTCCTACCATCAAAATCTCGCTTCCTGTAACGATTGGTGGAAAGAAGCGGAGGAGCTTTCCGATCAGCGGTGCTATCAATATGCCAAAGATCCCGGCGGAAATCGTGGCCCCGTAGATCCCCAGCAAGCCCAACTCCGGATTTGAGCCGATAGCAATCATCGTCCCCAAAGCTGTGAAGGTGACACCCATCATAATGGGGAGTCGAATACCTACGCCTTTGAAGCCAATGGTCTGCACAAGCGTCGCCACGCCCCCGGCAAGCAAATCTGCGTTGATCAGGAAGGCGACTTGGTCCTTCGGAAGCTTCAGAACTGCTCCAATGATAAGCGGCGTGGCAATGGCACCCGCGTACATAATCAAAACGTGCTGGATGGCCAAGAGAATCAGCTCACCGAGGGGCAGCTGCTCGTTGCTTTGTGTATCTAACATGACTCACTCTCGCTCTAAGGCAGATTCAGAGGTCAACCAGCATCCCCGCGCGGGCGCCGTCTTGTTATCGACGCTGGTACTAAACCTGTATTAAAAAGGGATATGGATTACTCGAAGCGGCGATTCGCTTGAGACCGAATCGCCGCTTCGGGAAGCTAAGTTCGCCTTGCGCGAAGCGACAGCAATCGCGATGTAGGTTTACGATCGGTGTGCGTTCACGAATGCCTCGAGAGACTCGGCCTTCTTCTTGGCTTCATGTACCGCCACCCGTTCGGCGTAGAGTTCACGAACGAACTTCGCGACCAGACAGCTGTCGGCGAACATGTTGTACTTCCAGCCGGTTCCGTACGCCGCGAGGTTGATGTTGTCGATGGTCATGATTTCCATCTTCGAATCATCAATATCCAGGTACTGATCGATTACCTTACGGACCAGCTCTTTCGTGGTGGAGAGCTTGTGCGCGTGCCATTCGTCCGTATGCCATTCACCGGGCTTCGGATTTGAAAATGGGTATTGAATTGAACGACCTGGCCGATCGAAGCCAAGACCATCCCACGGGCCTGTCTCGAATGCCCACCAGTTTCGCGGGCCGTTCGGGGCGGCCGGTCGGACCTGCGTCCAGACCACCATATTTTGCTTCAGCCATTCGTCAGCAAAGCTGTCGTCGTTGAACGGGTCGAGTTTGCGGATCGACTCTTTATCACCACGTATCTGCGAGACGGCGTGCTCGACTTCATTCTCGATCTTGAAGATGCAGTGGCTGTAGTCCATGCAAAAATTGAATGGGATACCACGGCTTCTCACCATCTCTGCTACTTTCGTAACTCGGCGAAAGTCCTCCGACCACATGTCGACATGACCTTCGTAGGAGATAGTCAGACCGTGAGGTTCCGCGAGGTCATAGGTGTGCAGATAGGAGTCAGCTACCTCCTGGTCTGTCACATAATGTCCGTCCGCATGTTTGGCCCAAACCATCAGATTATGGAACTTCGAACCAACCTCACGAGCACGAACGAGGTTCGACTTGAGCGTCTCCTCGTCTTTGCCCAAGACGTAAGTCCAACTGCCAGACAGCACAGGGAGGTTGTACTTTTCGCTAGCCTTCAAATACTGCTTCAGTTGTTCGTCGTCTACCGGGATCCGGTCCATAGCGTCCCATAAGCCGGTCTCATATAGAAGGCGGAACTGTTCATCGACCGGCAGCTCCTCCGCCAGCCAATCGGTGACGGGCTTTTCCATCGATGACGGTTGAACGCCTCGCCCGGCGCACGCTAGCTTGAACATCTTTTTAGTCATTGCTTCTCCTGGAATTATAGGGTCTGTCTTGGCGCTTTAAAGTCCGCGCAAATCCGCGTACTGCCGCTCGCTCTCAATAACAGGCTCGTGAAGAGCGGCCTTAAACGCTTCGGCACCATCTCGTGCTGCTTCGCTCAGTTCACGCATCCATTTCCGGTACTGGACGGAGACCTTGTCTGTGATCACGGGAACTTCGTCGGTCGTCATTTGCGCTGGCCATTGCGATTCAATGACGGGTTTGTCCTCCGCGAACACAACATCGTTGAAGGCAATGTGCAGATAGTCGGAATCGTTGCCTTGCTCACGGGCGAAAATGAGAAAATTCTTCGTGCGCGATTCGTCGAGAGGGCACGACACGTTGAAGAGAACATGCAGTGATTTTGTTGAGTACTTCTCGACGGCCAAATTGATGGCGAAAGGCATGCTGCAGTGATAGGTGAACGTTCCGATAGGCGCCTGATCGGGTACATCCATGTCGGGGGGCGTGTCGTACACAAACCGGAACTGCCCATTGACGCGGTCCATTGGTACGAGAGGCGGCTCCGCGTTGTTCGGGTCGAACAGCGTTCCCGGATGAATGAAAGCGAAGTGAGAGAAGTCCGTAAAGTTCTCCCAGCGACGTTCGGCAGACGCTTGCCACCAGTAGGGCTCTTGGACGACGATTCGCATCTTTGGGTCGTTTGCAGCACTGAAGTAGGGAATCTCCGTGCAGTTAAAGGACGAATCGAGGCGAACCCAAATCAACCCGTACTTTTCTTCACAATCGAAGCTCTCCACCCGAGCCTTGTTCGGGATCGGGCTGGCCGGACATGCCGGAATCTTGGTGCAGGCACCGGCTGTGTCGTACTTCCAGCCATGGTACGGACACTGCAGTTCGTTTCCGACCACTTGACCACAAGAGAGCTTCGCCGACCGGTGCGCGCAACGATCGCGCATCGCTACATATTTGTTGTCCAGTTTCGCGACGACCAATTGCTCCCGAAGTAATGTGACCGCGAGTGGGCCGAAGCTCGACGGTTTCGCCCTTTCTAATTCAGTGACCGTGCACACGGGATGCCAAAAGTGGCGGAGGTAATGGTTATCTTTGATGAGCGGTACATGTTCCATTTCTGTCTCCTATGTTGCTTTGGGGAACTAGTTGCCAACGCTCGTGGAAAGAGCCTTCCCAATGTGCGCCGGCTATGTTGTGACCCGCGTTGGCTTCTTACATTTGCAATCTGGTACACCAAAAAGTACGAAGTCAATATATCCGTGTCAAGCGAGTCGGATAGTTTCAGAAAAATAGAGGGTATAGCCCGCGATTGGCCGGCAACGCTAGGAATCGCTTGTCGGTAGGACTACGTTTAGGTGTTGCTGCGACGATATAAAGCCTGCGCTATGCATAGACTCCATAGTGCGAACGCAGCCGGCGCGCTTAATGGTTCTGCGGCAGGATCTCAGCTAGCCGTCTCATCGATGACGTTAGTTCGAAGCGCTTCGTGGAATGCCTCTCTGCCGTTCGGGGCTGCTAACGAGAGCTCACGATGCCATTTCCGATACTGAATGGAGACCTTGTCCGTTGCCACGGAGATTTCGTTCGCTGAGACCTCGGCGGGCCATTGCGATTCGATAATGGGTTGGTCTTCAGCCAGTACTCGCTTCTGGAACGCAAGATGTACGTGATCGGGCTGGCCATCGCGCTCGCGAATGATGACCATGAAGTTGCGACAGGTTCTGTCGTCGATCGGACAGGCGGTCGTCCATAAAATAAAGCGCGAGCCATCCCGCCAGAGCTTGATTTCGAGGTTGATGGAGTAGGGCATCGTGCAGCGATAGATGAAGTCACCCATCGGCGCTTCTTCGGGAATGCCCTCCATCTCTTTCGGAGGAGACAGTTCGAACTGCAGTTCCCCGTCGACGCGGTTGACGAGAACGAGCGGATGGCTCGCAAAGAACGGGTCGTAGAGGGTTCCCGGGTGAACGAATGCGAAGTGTGAGAAATCAGTGAAGTTTTCCCAGCGACGTTCGGCAACTGTGTTCCAGATGTAGGAGTCGGCGACGATAACTTGCATTTTCGGGTTGTCCCAGTCACCTAAGAATGGAATCTCGGTGCATCCATACGAGTTGTCCAAACGGACCCAGACGATTTCGTACTTAACTTCGCAGTCAAAGATGGTGAGCTTGGCCTTTGGCGGAACAGGCTTGTCGGGGCAGGCCGGAATCACCTTGCATGCGCCTTGTTCGTCGTATTGCCATCCGTGATAGGGGCACTGCAGTGTGTCTTTGCCCGCGCACTTCGCGATACGCCCAATCGACAACTGAGCTGACCGGTGAGCGCACCGGTCGGGGGAAGCAACCATTTTTCCATTGAGTCGGGCCAGCACAAGCTTCTCGCCGAGGAGCGTTACGCCCATTGGACCGTGTCCGGACGCATTCGAACGCTCGAACTCGGCTAGCGTGCAGACTGGATGCCAGAAGTGACGAAGATAAGACTTGTCTTCCAAAAGAGGCTTGAACTGCTCACGCGCACTCATTAGTTGCTCCTGTGGGGTAAGGTGGTGCATTTCTGTAAATCTAATGGGCCAAAACACCTATCTGGTATACCAAAATAGGTGTCAAAAAAAATGGAATCAATCAGGGATTTCCTGCACCTGGTTTTGAAGAGCGTTCTTGCACACATAAATCGTGCCAACATAGCGTTTTTCCCGATATGCGTTTCGGGCGCGTTCGCGGCAAAGGAAGCTAGAATGCAAATTCCGACAGTCAGCGGTCAATGAGCGGGCGAAATCAGTGCAACCGTCCCTTCTTTGGTGCCAAATTGCCCATCTAAGGAACCATTGACCGTCGACTGCTGCCCCAACTCCCACGCGCTAGCCAGCGCTCTGCCAATCACATGCTGACCCAGAAGATAGTAGGAGCAATCGCGGATGCGATTTATCACCGTAAGCTGCCGCCTGGAGCGAAACTGAACGAACGGGATATCGCCGACCTTTACGGAGTGAGTCGCACCGTGGTGCGACAAGCATTGATTCGCCTGTCCCAAGAAGGTCTTGTAGAAATTTCTCCGAAACGATCGTCCGCCGTGTGGCGACCTACTTTTGATGACGCTTTTGAGCTCTATCAGATGCTGCTCGTGCTCGAGAGCGGCGTCATCGACCAGCTGATCAAGAACATCACGCCGGACCAACTGAAAGCGCTCCGAGCGCACACGGCAAAGGAAAAGTCAGCGTTTGAGAAAGGAAAACATGATCTCGGTGACAGGTTGGGGCGTGAGTTCCACGAGTTACTCATCTCCTTCCTGAACAACGCTACGCTGAATCAAATCCATCACCATTTAAGGCGCCGCGAAGCACTGATCAACGCGATGTTTCGTGTCGGTTTCGATTACTGCCAGTTGCGCGACGAACATTCACAGCTGGTTGATTGTCTCGAAAATAAGGATGCAGCAGCGGCCAAGGCGCTGCTTGGTTCGCACTACAACCTCGTCATCCGCGGCTATCGCTTTGACGCAATGGCCACTCCGGAAGTGGACCTGAAACTGGCGCTGGCGGTCTAGCGTCAAAGTCGAACCCGGCCTGTGCTCGCAGGCCGGCCTGTTATTCCCAGTCGCTCCACGGCGCCGGCAACTCGCCCCTCAGTGTTATTCCCAACGAAAAATCGCTTGTATCAGCGATTTTTTTCGTAATAGAGTTTGGTATACCAGAGTTGCAATCTGACAAGCCAAATGAGGAGGTCGACTTGA
This sequence comes from Caballeronia sp. SL1002, assembly GCF_057814995.1. Taxonomy (NCBI): domain Bacteria; kingdom Pseudomonadati; phylum Pseudomonadota; class Betaproteobacteria; order Burkholderiales; family Burkholderiaceae; genus Caballeronia; species Caballeronia sp. SL1002. Next base: position 21,768 of record NZ_JBYMUW010000006.1, read on the forward strand.
ATTTTGACCAGAAACTGTTCGATGACTGGCACCCTGTAGCGGCGCTTGAGGACGTTCTTCCGGACCGCAGATTTCACACCCGACTGCTTGGCCGCGTGGTCTCGTACACGCGAAAAGATAACGGTGTCACCGCTCAATGGGACGATGAAGGGACCGAACGGCCGATGTCGGCCACGGAGCAGTACGGCGCGCTTTGGCTGTCGTTCTCCGAGAATCCGAGGGCTCTTTTCTCCGTGCCGGAGTTCGCCGAAACCGATCGCCGCATCGTGAGCGCTGGGTCCACTCGGGTGAACACGTCCGGACTGCGCGCGGTCGAAAATTTCCTCGACATGGCGCACTTTCCGTTTGTGCACACGGACATTCTTGGCGCTGAGCCTTACACCGAGGTTGCGCCATACAACGTGAGATACGACGAATCCGTCGATGAAATTTTCGCGACAGAGTGCAAATTTCCGCAGCCGCGCGGTTCGGCGACGGCAAAGGACGCGCTCGATATGGACTACATCTATCGCGTGACGCGGCCGTACATCGCAATTCTGTACAAAACTTGCCCGCCTGAACCGGCGCGCTGGGACGTCCTCTGTCTTTTCGTTCAGCCAGTGGACGAGGAATGGTGCATCGCTCACACGCTGATGTGCTACGTCGATAACGTCAACACGGACGAACAGCTTCGCCACTTCCAACAGACCATCTTTGGTCAGGATCTGATGATTCTCGTCAATCAGGTCCCCAGAAGGCTTCCGCTTACGGCAAAGACAGAAAATCCAGTTCGTGCGGATGTTCTCGCGACTGCCTATCGCAAGTGGATGCGCGACGGTGGCCTCACATACGGCGCAATTCGCGACTGACATAGGAATTGAGATTCATGAGTACATTTGATGCGAATCGCTGGTACCCGATTGCCAGCATTGAGGTCCTCACAGAGCGTCACGTCTTTCAGACGTCGCTCGCGGGACAAGAGTTGGCCGTCTGGCGCGACGACAACGGTATCGCCAACGCTTGGGAGAATCGTTGTCCGCATCGCGGGTTGCGACTGAGTCTCGGCGTTAATGTTGGACACGAACTGCGATGTCAGTATCACGGCTGGACATACGAAAGTGGTTCCGGCGGGTGTACGTTCGTCCCGGCGCACCGTGATGCTACGGAGCCGAGCAAGGCGTGCGCCAATACCTTTCCAGTGCGCGAGTCAGGTGGACTTATTTGGACTTCCTTCGGTGCGCCCATTGGCGACCCACCACTCATCAAGACCCAAGCCGTCGGGGGCACCGTCACGTTTCTGCGCAGCTTACCGTTCAGTCTGCCTGCTTCGGAAGTGGCCAAGGGGCTTCTCGACGACGGGGTCTGCTTCGCTGAATGTTTTGGCGAGGATCCGAGCAGCGTAGGTTTGCGTCAGTTTGGAAACGATGCGGTTGGATTCTCAGTTGGCGCAAACGGGCGGTCCAGCTTGCATTTCTATGTCCAGCCGCATTCTGTCGACAAGGCGGTCGTACATATCAGCGCGCTGCATCATGAAGCGATCGACCAAAAATTCCTCGAGCGATTCTCGAGTGTGCTTGGTGAATTTCGTCGGGCCCTTGAGCGTGTTCGTGTCGAGCAACCTGTCTCACAGGTGCGCTTGGCGCGAGAATTGAAGCAAACGCCGGTGCCTATTCCCGTCGTTTCCGCCGTTTCGCAGACCTCGTCGGCGGAATATCGCTGCAAGGTAACGTCTCGGATCAAGGAAACGAGCGACATCGTTTCGTTCGGCCTCACGCCCGTCGATCGCTCGTTGCCCCAACTCACGCCAGGCATGCATGTGAGCGTCACGACGCCATCGGGTGTCGTACGTCAGTATTCGATTGTCAATGCGCCGCATGAGCGCGAAGCCTTCCTGATTGGTGTCAAGCGAGAAGTCAATTCTCTCGGTGGCTCCAAGTCTATGCATGATGACGTGCAGGAAGGAACAGAGTTAAAAATTACGGTCCCCCGTAACGGTTTTCCTCTCCGACGTAATGGTCGGCGGCCTGTCCTGATTGCTGGTGGAATTGGTATCACACCGATTCTGGCGATGGCGCAGGCGCTAAATGCAAGCGGCGATGATTATGCAATGCATTACTTTGTCCGCGGCCCCGAACATACGCCGTTCGAGGAGCGGCTACGCACGCTCGGAAAGAATATCTTCATCCATGCAGGACTTGATGTAGATGGAACGCGTCGGCGACTCGAGGAACTGGTCGCGGAACTCGACCCACAAGCAACAGAGGTCTATACCTGCGGCCCCGGTCCGATGATCGACACGGTCAAGGACGTCGCATGTACTCGTGGTATCCCGGAAGAGTCCGTGCGGTTCGAGTACTTCAAGAACAACGATGTACCGAAAGGGGGAGAGGCATTTGAGGTTACGTTGGCCAAGTCGGGCAAGACCTTCATGGTGCCTTCAGACAAAACGCTTCTCAAAGCCTGCTGGGACGAAGGCGTCGAGATTGAAGCATCTTGCGAACAAGGGGTCTGTGGGACGTGTATGACCGCTGTTCTGAGCGGAGACCTTGACCACCACGACACTTATCTGTCCAAGCGGGAACACGAAAGCGGCAAGTGGGTCATGCCATGCGTATCTCGATGCAAGAGCCAGAAGCTTGTACTTGACCTCTAATGTGAGCCATCCATGATTACGCTCTACGATTACGAACTTTCAGGAAACTGCTACAAGGTCCGTCTGCTTCTGAGTATCCTCGGCTTGGAGTACAAGCTACAACCGGTTGAGTTTTATCCAAGCAGAGCACACAAATCCGACGCTTTCCTTCGGGTCAATCCTCTCGGACAGTTGCCGGCACTGAGTGACGACGACCTTACGCTGCGCGATGCGCAGGCCATCCTTGTTTATCTCGCCTCCCAGTACGACAAGACCGGTCAGTGGTATCCGTCAAACAACCCCCGGCTGGCGGGTGAAATTCAAATGTGGCTCTCGTTTGCCGACGGTTTGACGAGTTCTATTTCCGCTGCACGCCTACATGATCTGTTTTTCTTTAGCTTTGACGACGAAGCGTGCAGGCGTCGTGCCCACGAGCTCTTGAGAGTTCTTGACGATCATCTCTGGCTGCGCGAGAAGATCGGTGGGAAGTTCCTCTGCGAGACCGAGCAACCCACCGTCGCCGACCTCGCATGTTTTCCCTACATCATGCTGTCGGATGAAGGTGGGGTGTCACTCGCTGACTATCCGGCCGTGCGGCGTTGGACTGATCGTGTGAAACGCGTGCCGGGCTTCATCGTGATGTCAGGTGTATTCCCTGCGACCAAACTGCCTGAACATCGAGCGCAGGCTGCGTAATCGAATGCGAGCCGGCCTGTGCGCAAGCCCACGTATCAGGTTCTTTTCACCCACAAGGAAGTTTAGAGAAATGAAGACGAAAGCAGCAGTCGCATGGAAGGCAGGCCAACCCTTGACGGTTGAGGAGGTCGACCTCGAGGGGCCGCGGGCAGGAGAAGTGCTGATCGAGGTGAAGGCCACGGGCATTTGCCACACCGATTACTACACGCTCTCGGGCGCGGACCCGGAAGGCCTCTTTCCCGCGATCCTAGGTCACGAAGGTGCGGGTGTTGTAGTCGATGTCGGTCCAGGGGTCGGCACGCTGCGAAAAGGCGACCACGTTATCCCGCTGTATACGCCGGAATGCCGTCAATGCAAATTCTGCTTGTCGCGTAAAACGAACCTTTGCCAAGCCATTCGCTCGACGCAGGGCAAGGGATTGATGCCCGATGCATCATCACGTTTCTCGCTCGACGGCAAACCGCTGTTCCACTACATGGGAACCTCAACCTTTTCTAACTATATTGTGGTGCCGGAGATCGCGGTCGCGAAGGTTCGCGAGGACGCGCCTTTCGACAAGATTTGCTACATCGGCTGTGGCGTGACGACTGGTGTCGGCGCCGTAGTGTTTTCGGCGAAGGTCGAGGCGGGTGCTAACGTGGTTGTGTTCGGCTTGGGCGGGATCGGTCTAAACGTAATTCAGGCCGCGAAGATGGTTGGCGCAGACAAAATCATCGGTGTCGACATCAACCCGGGCCGTAAAGAGTTGGCAACCAAGTTTGGTATGACCCATTTCGTCAACCCGAAGGATGTAGATAACGTAGTCGACCACATCGTGCAGTTGACCGACGGTGGCGCAGACTACTCGTTCGAATGCGTCGGAAACACGACCCTCATGCGTCAAGCACTCGAATGCACCCACAAGGGTTGGGGACAGTCGTTCATCATCGGTGTGGCCGCAGCTGGCCAGGAAATTAGTACGCGTCCCTTCCAACTGGTTACGGGTCGTGAGTGGAAGGGCTCGGCGTTCGGTGGCGCTCGCGGCCGTACCGATGTGCCAAAGATCGTTGACTGGTACATGGAAGGCAAGCTCAACATCGATGATCTGATTACGCATCATCTGAAGCTCGAGCAAGTCAACGAGGGCTTCGACCTCATGAAGAAAGGTGAATCAATCCGGTCTGTTGTTATTTACTGAAGGAGATTCGATGGTGCTCGATAAAGTCGAGGAACATGGGAGCTTCGGCGGGACGCAGGCGATCTACCGGCACTCGTCGAGCTTGGTCAACCTGCCGATGAGGTTTTCGATATACCTGCCGCCTCAAGCCGCAAGTCGTAAAGTCCCGGCCCTCTTCTATCTCGCGGGACTGACCTGCACAGAAGAGACTTTTCCAATTAAGGCGGGCGCGCAGCGCTATGCTTCGGAACACGGAATCGCGCTAATCTCCCCGGACACGAGTCCACGGGATACGGGTATTCCTTGGGAGAAAAACTCCTGGGAGTTTGGATCCGGCGCGGGCTTCTACGTCGACGCAACCGAAGCACCTTGGTCAAAGCATTTCATGATGTATTCGTATGTCAGGGATGAACTTCGTGAATTAATCTTGGATCAGTTTCCGATCGACGGAAGCCGGCTAGGAATATTCGGACACTCGATGGGTGGCCATGGAGCCCTTGTCCTTGCTATTCGCAATCCGGATGTCTACAAGTCTGTATCGGCGTTCGCACCTATCGCAGCACCAATGCGTTGTGACTGGGGTTCCGGCGCATTCTCGGGCTATCTGGGAAATGATCGGAACATGTGGAAGCGATACGACGCGAGCGAACTCATGAGCACGATGAGTTCGAGATTTTCAGAAGGCATCCTCGTTGACCAAGGTTTGGACGACAAGTTTCTCTCCGACAAACAGCTGAACCCTGAGTACTTCGAGGAGGCATGCGAGAAGGCAGGGCAACTGCTGACGTTGAGACGGCATGAAGGGTATGACCACGGTTACTTCTTCATCTCTTCGTTTATTGCCGACCACATTGCCCATCATGCGAAGGTTCTAAACAAGCGTTTTTGATCGAGCTATTTTTATCGCGCAGTCTCGGACGCGTTGGACTCCTCCGGCGCGTTCTTTTTGCCCCGATAGTTCCGGGGCTTTTTTCTGCCTATGCATGCTGTAGGTGAATCGATGGAGTGATGATGCGCAGGACAATGGCCGCATTTTCATGAGCCACAGAGCTTCGAGCCTGAGTTCAGGAATACGGTAGCGTGACAGCGTATTGCGGTGGACCGACGAGGACGTCAGATGAAAATGAATGCTTCTACCGCTCTGCATCAGTTCGAATCGCTGCGTGACCGGCTCCGAGATACGGGTCGCTGGACGCCTTTTTATGCAAATCACGAAATCAACGGGTTCGTTGACCTCATCGAGCGGCATTTTTCGCGAAACGGTGAATTAGAGGCTAACTTAGGCATGATTCGTTCGCTTATGAGCGCCCGAGAGCAAGATTCCGCGCTCTTTCGACTTGAACAGATGCTTCGGACGATCGAGCTAGCTCGAGATATTTGAATCACTCAAGATTACGAAGAAAGCGCCGCCTTGAGCGTCTTCGGAGCTTATGAACATTCGCTTTCATGTGGAGCGGGCTGCGCGTCCGGGGGGCGAACAGAGTTTATCATTGCGACAATGGAACGCTATGAAAATAATGGTCCGCTCTTTTTCGGAGGGCGCTAAAGTTGATCTAAACGCCGGTTTGCGGAGACGAACGATTTCTCTCAATTGAAATGAGCACAACCTCTTTGTTTGAACCGATCATCGCGGAAGACGGTAGCGCGGTCGTTTTCACGATCGAAACCGCAGGACGTTCAGTGCGGGCCGCGATCCCCAGAGCCGCACTTGAACAGTGCTTCTGGCTGCGTCACGACGCCGACGCGAGCCGGATGCGTAGAGCGTTCGCCGATGGTCGCCAGCGTATAGTGGCCGTAGCCGAACGCTTGGCGTTGAGGAGAGGGGTGGCGGAGGTTCATCTCGAAGCGGACGATTTTAGGCGGTGAATCGTCGGCGAACGGCCTGGGCGCCGTGCTACCAATGTCGACAAACTTGCTCTTTGCCGCGACTCAGCCCCAAGGAGACTGCGGCGCTTGCATGCTGTCGCAGCAAACGTCATTCGGCGTCTTCGGCCGCAAGCGTAAGAGCATCAAGAACTGCCGCAATGGCAGGCCTTTTAGCAGTTCCGCGAGGCAGTGCGATGAACACTCGTCGGTTCAATACCGGGGCTATCGGGATCACAGAGAAGTCCGGGTCTCTCTCTGCCTGTAGCAGTCCGAGTCGTGGCAGCACTGCAACGGCACAGCCCGTTCGCACCATCTCAAGGGTGACGGCCATGTTCCGGCTGCTCGTCGTGACTTTAGGCGTGAACCCGCCCGCAAAGCAGGCGTTGAGAAGAAACGTGTGATATGTCGCCGCCGACTGGTTTAGTGCCCAGCGCTCATGGGCAAGGTCAGATAGCGCGACAGTTTTACGGCCAGCGAGCTTGTGCCCAGCTGAAACCACCGCGTCAAAGTGGTCGACGCACAACGGATGAAACTCCAGCGCGTTGGCCAACGCCTCTGCGCTCACAAGGTCATCAACGATGGCAACGTCAGTCTGCTTTGCCGCCGCTGCACGTAAGCCCTCGGATGGCTCGAGCTCGTTGAAGACAACGTTGAGTTGAGGGTGGTGTTCAAGAAGCCGGCTGATAGCCACAGGCACCACGCTGCTTGCGAGGGAGCCGAATGCGGACAGGCGAACCTCGCCGCTGACTTCGACATTTGCAGCCGCAACCTCCGATTCGATATCCGAAACCATCTCAAACAGGCTTGTCGCTCTCGCCACGAGACGACGACCCGCCGGCGTTAGCTGTACGCCACGACCCGACCGCTCGATCAATACCGTCTCAAGCTCGTCCTCGAGTTGAGCGAGCTGCTGTGATACCGCTGGCCGTGTGAGATGAACTGCTTCGGCCACAGCGGAAATCGTCCCAAGCACTGACAGTTCGTGCAAAAGGTGAAGACGCCCCAGATTCAGCATTGCACGCCCCTGCAACAAAATAAGAAATCTTATGGTAAGGGAAACTTACGCATAGCGTCAAAAAGTGTCGTCTTTTTTTTCTTAATTTGACTTCCTATAGTCATACCACCGGCACGCAACACGGCACGACACGAGGGAAAACCCTTGTCACACAAGGAGTTAGGTGTTGCGCGATTGCCCGGCTTAACCAATCAGAATTCAGTTGGAGGAAGCTCAAATGAAGGTTGCATTTATCGGTGTGGGACGTATGGGTGGCCGCATGGCAGCCCGCCTGGTCGCTGCGGGTCATCAGGTACGAGTATTCGACCCTAGCCAAGCAGCAGTCGACGCGCTCGCATCGAAGGGTGCAATCGCCACAACGAGCCCGGCCGAGGCGGCAGAGGACGCCGAGCGTATCCTGCTGAGCCTCCCTAGTCCGAAGACGCTGCGCGATGCTGTGACCGGTGAGACTGGCGTCCTGCAAACGGCAGCCGAGGGCGCAATCATTGTCGACTTCAGCACGGTGGACCCTGCAACGACCAAGGAAATCGCGGCTGCAGCCGCTGCGCGGAAAGTTAGCTTCGTTGATTCGCCGGTAAGCGGCGGTGTCGCTGGCGCGGAAAACGGAAAGCTGGTCTTGATGGTCGGCGGTTCTGGCGAAGTGCTTGAAAAGCTGAATCCGATTTTTGAAGTACTGGCAGGTCGCGTCGTTCATTGTGGCGATACGGGCGCTGGACAACTCACCAAGCTCAGCCATAACCTTCTCACCGCGATTAACACGGTGGCACTTGGCGAGGTCCTGAGCGCGAGCGTCAAGGCAGGCGCGAAGCTGGACGTGCTTTGCGATGTCCTAAGCGCAGGCCTTGCCGGCAGCAAGATGCTCGACTATCTACCGAAGACGCTCTTCACACCGGAGCGGCCGGCTAACTTTGCCATCGACCTGATGCACAAAGACATCAAGTTGTGTCTGGATGAATTTTCGAATCTGCCGATGCCCCTTGGCCAACTCGTCCTACAGACCTATAACGCGGCTCGCGCAAAGGGACTCGGCGGCAAAGACTCAACTAGCGTGAACGAAATCTACGAAGAACTGCTCAACGTGCGTCTTAGTCTGCCTGCAGCGCAGTAAGCCGCCCGAACTTCAAAGGACATACCGTGAATTCCATGACTGACAATCTTTCCCCCGAAATCGTCGTGCCTAAGGCGGGCGTTACCGGCTTGCTGATTAACAACGAATGGCTCACGCCGGCCAAGGGCAACACCTTCGACGTCGAGAACCCCTCGCGTCGTACGAAGATTGTATCTATCGGCGCGAGCGATGAAGACGACGTCAAACTTGCCGTCGCAGCTGCTAGCGCGGCGTTCCCGACCTGGCGTCGCCTGGCATCGAGAGCACGCGGTGCGCTTCTGATTGAACTGGGTAACCGTGTTACCGCAAATGCGGAAGAAATCGCACGCGTCCTCGCCGCAGAAAGCGGCAACGCGCTGCGCACGCAGAGCCGCCCGGAAGTTCTCGGTGCGGCGGAAGTTCTGCGTTACTACGGTGGTGTTATTGCCGAGCAAAAGGGCGAGACGCTGCCGCTGGGGCCGGGCCTGTTCAGCTACACGACGCGGGAGCCGCTCGGTGTGGTCGGCGCCATCATCCCCTGGAACTCGCCGGTCGTACTGGCCGCCGTCAAAATCGGCATGGCGCTTGGTACGGGCAACACCTTGGTCCTTAAGCCGGCCGAGGACGCGCCCCTTGCTGTTATCAAAATTGCAGAACTCGCGACCGGGCTATTCCCGAATGGCGTGTTCAACGTAGTGACAGGTACGGGTATCGATGCCGGGGCCCCACTTGCCGCGCACCCGAATGTGGCCAAGGTGTCGTTCACGGGCTCGCTCGAGGTCGGCAAACTTGTTGGCCATGCGGTCGCTGACCGTATCGGTCACGCAACGCTGGAGCTCGGCGGCAAAAGTCCGTGCATCGTCTACCCGGATGCAGCAACGCCGGAGCATATCGATGCGACGGTCACCGGCATCATCAATGCGATGCGGTTTGCACGCCAAGGACAGTCCTGCACGGCAGGCTCGCGTCTCTATGTGCACGAGAGCGTTTGGGACGAAGTCATGAGCAAGGTCGTAGCGAAGGTCAAGGAACTGAAAATCGGAGATTCGCTGGACGAAACAAGCGACATTGGCGCAATTATTAGCGCGGAGCGTTACTCCGAGGTGCGCGCGTTTATCGAAGAAGCCATCAACAAAGGGGCGAAGGTTCTTACGGGAGCACTGCCCCCGACAGTTGATGAGGCCAAGGGCTTCTTCCCCGAGCCGGTGATCTTTACAGGCGTCGACAACAACTGGCGCGTATGTCGTGAAGAAGTCTTCGGGCCTGTTCTGGTCGCACTGCCGTGGAAGGACGAAGCAGAGGTCCTGAAGTGGGCGAACGACTCGGTGTACGGACTGGCCGCCTATGTCTTCACAAACGACCTGACGACTGCACTGCGTGTTACGGAAAAGATTGATGCGGGCTGGCTGCAGGTCAACCGAGCCGGGGGACAGATTCCGGGTATGTCCTACGGCGGTGCCAAGCAGAGCGGTATTGGCGCCGAGTACTCTATTGAAGGCGCACTGGAAGCGTATACGTCGCGCAAAAGCGTAACCATCAACGTGTAAGCGCCACGGATAAGGTGACCTGGCGACCGACCGGGTCACGACCACACCTCTACTGGGCATCAGGTTGGGAGCCAATCATGAGCGCAAATCTCGCAGCAACGGCATCGGACGAAGCAAAAGAAGCAAAAGAAGCAAAAGAAGCAAAAGAAGCACGCAGTGTCTCGACACGCGCGGCTTTTAGTTCGTTTATCGGAACGACTGTTGAATGGTACGACTACTTCCTCTACGGAACGGCAGCCGCCTTGGTGTTTCCGAAGGTCTTCTTTAATGACCTAACTCCAGAGCTTGCGACATTGGCTTCCATGGCATCGTTTGCCGTCGCCTTTATCCTTCGACCATTGGGTGGCATGGTCATTGGCCATTTTGGTGACCAAATGGGTCGCAAGAAGATGCTGGTCTTCACGCTACTGGTTATGGGATTGTGCACTGCCGGCATCGGGTTTCTGCCTTCGTACAATTCAGCGGGCCACTGGAGTCCTGCGCTCCTTATTCTTCTTCGCGTTGTCCAAGGGTTCGCGTTGGGCGGTGAATGGGGCGGTGCAGCGCTCATGTCGGTGGAGCACGCCCCAGAGGGTCGTCGGGGTCTATTCGGCAGTACGATGCAGATGGGCGTTCCAGCAGGTTTGCTGGTGTCAACGGGTGCATTTGCGCTAGTCTCGGCGCTTCCCGACGACCAGTTCTTCGCATGGGGCTGGCGCCTGCCATTTATCTTCAGCCTCGCACTTTTGGCTGTTGGCATGTACATCCGCTTGCAAGTTTCCGAGCCGCCGGCATTTGAAAAGGTGAAAGAGTCGGGCAACGTGTCGCGCGCTCCCTTGCTCGAAGTATGGAGAAACGAAAAGAAAAAGACCGTCATCATGGTCTTCTTCCAAACCGTCGCGAACGTCGGCTATTTCCTTATTACCGTTTATGCGCTGACCTACATCACTGGAACATTGCATCTGCCACGCAGCGTGGCATCGACCGGCCTTCTCATCGCCGCCGCGGTGGATCTGTTCATGCAGCCAGTGTTCGGGTGGCTTTCGGACAAAGTGGGACGTCGGGTGGTCTACGGATTTGGTGCGATTTTCTTTGCCGTGTATGCGTTCCCGCTGTTCTGGTTGTTAGATACAGCTAACCCGATGCTCATCACGGTCGCGCTGGCTCTCGGTCTTGGTATTGGGCATGCATCGACTGGTTCGCTGCACGGTGTCATTTATGCCGAGCAGTATCCGACGCGCTATCGCTTTAGCGGCTCTTCGACTGCCTATCAACTGTCGGGAATTATTTCGAGCGCACCCACGCCGCTAATAGCAGCGTGGCTCGTGGCACGCAGCGGTAACTCGATGTCGGTATCGTGGTACGTCGTTGTTGCGGCCGTCATCTCGCTCGTATGCGTTCTCCTCGTGAAGGAAACGTACCGTGAACCTATCGACCGTTGAGCAGATCACCGAGATGACCTTCACTAACGAACAGATAACGGGCGAACGTATCGACCGCCTCATGACGGTTGAAATCAGACCACTGAACGGAGGGCTCCCGGCGGGCTACGTTGTGCCAATGTACAACGCCTGTCGCGCATATCACGGTGAACCGTTGAGCTCTCTTGCCGCGCGCAAGCTGGCCGACACCTTGTCCGAAGGTGACACCGTTTTCATCGCTACTGGCGCGGGTACGCCACCGAATCTACCGCAAGGTGAAACGGATGGCCCGGTGGGCGCCGCAGTCCTGGCCCGAGCCCTTGTTATAGCCTTTGGTGTGCGCGTTGTGTTTGTCACAGAAGAAGCACACGCGGCTCCGGTAGTTGCGGTTGCCGATGCAGTCAACGCCGAACTCCACATGTCAACGCCGATATCTACGGTCTGCTTCCCTCTGGGACTCAAAGCGGGTCACGAGGTCGCCGAAGCACTGATGAACGAATACAGGCCAGCCGCCATCATCTTCGTCGAGCGGGATGGGCCAAACAAGGAAGGTTTCTTCCACGGTGTGCGCGGCGACTGCAGGAATCCGCAAGACGTCGGGCACGCTTACCTTCTTGCAGACTACGCCAGAAAGCGTGGCGTGCTAAGTATCGGAATCGGCGACGGCGGCAATGAGGTTGGATTTGGCGCGGTACGGGACGCCATTACTGCGGTGCATCCGTTTGGTGGCAAATCGCTTGCAGGCCACCCCTCTGGTGTTGTTACCGTGACAGCGACCGATGTGGTTGTCAGCGCTTCGGTTTCAAACTGGGGCGCGTATGGTATTGCGGCGGCTTTGGCAGCGAAGAAACGGAACCTCGAGGTCCTGCATACCCAAACTCTCGAGCACACGCTGATTGAAGCCACAGTAAAGGCGGGCGCGAGAGATGGAGCCACCTCCCGAGCTGAAGTCGCTGTTGACGGCATCAACTGGCAGGGTCATACCGCGTTTGTAGAACTGTTGCGAAGCATTGTCTTTGTGTCGCTATGACGATTCAGTTTGTCCTTTGAGTATCGTCGCAGCTGCACCATTTGAATACACAGGTGTAAGTCATGAATGACGTTAAAGAAGCGGCGAAAACCGCAGCCAGCCCGAGCTTGTCTGTCGTTAAGACCGACAGTTTCGGCAACCCCATCGACCCAACGGTTGGCTTTGCGCGAGGCGAAATTATTCGCTCAAGTATTGATGAAGCACTTCGTCTTCGCCACGGGCAAGCCGTTTCCGCGAAACGTGTAAAGACGCTCGGAGCAGAGTCGATAGGGGTTTTCACAGGAAATCAGCGCGACTTTCCAATACATCCCGAAGACATCGGTACGCTCTGCGAGGAATGGGTGGGACCAGGGCTTGAGGCAGAATCGTTGCGACAGGTCGCAATTGGCCACATGGGTGGCAAGACGAGTGACGCGGTTGCTACGTTCAACCGGACCAGCGCGGGAATCATTGCAACGATTGCGGCACTTGCAAATGGAAAGCCGGTGGTCTCCGTGGTGCCGCCTGGTGGGCGGTCCCACGCTTCAGTGGTGCGCGGCTCAAAGATCGCAGGTGTCGACGTAGTTGAAGTGCAAGGCGATAAAGAATGGCTGGAAACGATTCGAAGGAACGAGCCAGCGCTTGTCGTTATCACAACCGTGACCAGCAGTCTCGAACGGCTCGACGACCATATTACGAGGCAAGTGACCGAATATGCCCACGCCCTCGGAGCAAAGGTTTTCTTGGATGAAGCATATGGGGCACGCTTGCGGACCGTATTGCATGGTGGTCAGCTGAGCCTTCAGATGGGCGCAGACGTTTCGATAACCAACTGTGATAAGGCGGGTTTGTCTGGGCCCCGTGCTGGAGTACTTGTTGGCCGCACCGACCTGGTGACGGCCGCTGCGGCTAAGGGCGCCGAGTTCGGTATGGAGGCGCGCGCTCCAATTGCAGCCGCTGTATTCAGGTCGCTGCAGAAATATGAGCCAGAAGACCTCAGGAAAGAGTCCGTTGCGGGTCAGCAACTCGCAGCGGTGCTTGAGCAGAAGCTCGGCAAGGAATTGGTACAGCGTAGCGACCTGGGGCCAATGGTGGACGAAGATGCCGTGCTCCGCATCCTTATGAAGCTGGCTGGAAAAGAATGCTCGAAGCCCACTGTCGTCCCGTGCGAGGCGACGTCGGCACTGGGAATGGTTCTGCTGCAGGACTACGGCGTATTGACAGTGAACACCCACGGTCAACCTGGGGCTCGTGTGTCTCTCCGCCTGAAGCCGACGCTCGATGCACTAGGTCGCGTAGGTGGGTTCGATTCGGTTGTGACCGCTGTGATGGAATCGCTGAACAAGGTCGCAAAAATCATTGATAACCCCGAAGAAATCAAACGTCTCATCGTAGGGGAAGAATGAAATGGCTGCAAAAAACTTTGATGCCATCGACGACAGGCTCGACGCGTTGATTTCCCTGGACCTCGGTGGTCGAGGGGTCGAACATCTTTATCGTGCAGCACGGGAACGGCAGGGCGGCTCGCTCGTGGGCGCCGCGGCGGACGCGCTGGCCGCTATTCCTGAAAAGTCCAATGTCTTCGTCACTACAGGTTCGGTTTCCCGCGCCTGGATTTCACCATCAATCGGCGAGAATGATGGGCCTGCAGGACTTGCTGCGGTGGTACGTGCACTTTCTTTGGCAAAGAAGGCGCTCTGTATTACGTTTGTGGAAGCGACCCTTATCGATACGACTTCGGCAATCCTGACTGCGGCGGGCCTTACGGTTCTCCCGTACGAACAGGCCGCAATTGCCCGCGACGACGGAAGTCTCGCTGTAGTGTGTGTCGAGCCATTCCCGGTGGAAGACGCACTGGCGCGCGACGCCTCAAAGCAGTATCTCAACAAGTACCAGCCAGCCTTGTTCTTCTCGACTGAGCGGGTCGGTCGAAATATCGAGGGAATTTACTGCAGCATGCGCGGCATCGACTACGGTATGGGGCGCGCTCGTATCGACATGCTCTTCGATGAGGCCATTGAACGAAAAATTCCGACAGTCGCAGTCGGCGACGGTGGCAACGAGATTGGCATGGGTGTCGTGATGGATGCAGTGCGCAAGCACGTCAAGTTTGGAGACCAAAGGCCAGATGGTAGTGCGGGAATAGGCGCAGTCACCGGCACGGCCGTTCTAGTAACGGCGGCCTGTTCGAACTGGGGTTGCTACGCAATCGCAGGCGCATTCGCCGCCCGGCAAGGCAGACCGGCGCTAGCTCATAGCGCGGCGCTGGAAGCATCGCTTCTTCAACGCGGCGTTGATATCGGGCTTATCAATTCGGTCGCAAACATTGTCGACGCGAACGTCGATGGGATTCCTGAGGCGACGCACCTCGCGGTCGTTCACCTCATCTCTACAATCATCAGTCCCGCCTTCGTATAAAGGGCTCAACGCGCCGCGATCGGAGTCGCGCGCGTCTGATGCCAAAGTGTTCTCGAAAATCCCACGCTAGCAATGCGTGGGATTTTTGCTTTTTACCCTGCCGTGGCAGACAAGCCTGGTGCCGTGGAACGCGTCCTTTGACGGTGAAAAGGAGCGAGTGAATTCAAGACGGCGACTACGTTCCGAGAATTGTCGCTGGCAGTGGTTAATAACTGGGCCGCCGTTTTAGCAAGACGCCTACATCAATTTTGCCGAGTGATCGTCGATAGGAAGGGTAAAGCTTCCTATGGAGTCAAAAAGTGTCGTCTTTTTTTTGTTAATTTGTCTTCCTATAGTTTTAGTACTGGCTTCCAGCTGACGGCGATTTCGCTGAAAGACTCGAAATCAGGTGGTTGCTTTTCAAATTGCCAACTAATGGTGCCTTTATGATCACGCCTACTACACCTGCAGTCGCTGCCGCGCCGCTTACCGCAACCCGCTCGAATGTACCCGTCGGGCGAGCGGGCGGACGTCAGAAAGGTTCGCTTTATGCGGCCATGTTGCAAGCACCGATGAATTCGCTAGCGAGCAATGTGTCGGACCGCGCCGATGTCTATGCTGTTGCGATTCTTGGTTACAACTAATTCAGGAGTCCGTGATGCATCGCATCGTTATCGTGGGTGGCGGGGCTGGTGGCCTTGAACTGGCGACACGCCTCGGCGACAGGCTCGGCAAATCGAAGCGAGCGCGTATCACGCTCGTTGATCGTTGCCCGACGCATGTCTGGAAGCCTCTTTTTCACGAAGTCGCAGCGGGAAGTCTTGACACGCACGATCATCAGATTGAATACATAGCGCAAGCCCACTGGCACCATTTCGAATATGTTCGCGGCGAGATGGTCGGGTTGCAGCGCTCGGCCCGAAGGCTTGCTCTTGCGGCAGTGCTCGATACAGATAACGGAAACGAGGAAATTCTTCCAGCTCGAGAAATCGAATACGACACGCTCGTTCTTGCGCTCGGCAGCCAGACCCATTTCTTTGGTGTTCCGGGAGCGCAGGCGAATGCGGTTCCTCTAGATACGCTGGCTCAAGCGGAGAAGCTGCGTCGAAAGCTTCTACAGACCTGCGTGAAGAAATCGGCGGGCACCCTAAGGGGGCGTGACGGTGCTGTGCGTCTCGCAATTATCGGCGGCGGTGCTACGGGAGTCGAACTCTCAGCCGAACTTCGCAAGATGGAGACGGCCTTCAGGGAATTTGGGCTGCATGCTGCTGGCGGGGACAATGGCATCGACGTGACTCTGCTTGAAGCCGGTCCACGAATTCTCCCAGCTCTTCCGGTGAAGGTCGCGGAAACCACGACCGATTTGCTTAAAAGAATTGCGATTGACGTGTCCGTCGGTGACCCAGTCATCGAAGTCGGACGACACGAAGTGAAGACAAAGAGCGGACGAATCATTCCGGCAGACATCACGATCTGGGCCGCCGGTATCAAGGCACCTGACGTATTGGCTTCGTTGGACGGAATTTCGGTCAACCGTATCAATCAGGTTAAGGTTAGCCGGAGCCTGCAAAGCGAAACCGACCCAAATGTATTTGCACTCGGAGATTGCGCAAGCTGTTCGTGGAAAGATGACCGGATGGTTCCCCCCCGCGCGCAGGCGGCACATCAACAGGCCGAGTTTCTAACAAAAGCGCTCCGAGCACGCCTCGAAGATAAAGCGCTCGGTCAATTCAGTTACACGGATCATGGCTCGCTGATTTCAGTCGGCTCACTCTCGGCTGTGGGAAACCTGATAGGCGGGCTGGTCCGTGGAAGTCTCCACGTCGAAGGGCCGGTAGCGAAGGTCATGTATGCAGCCCTTTATCGAAAACATCGCGCGACGGTATCGGGCTTTCGACGCACGATAGTGGACCTTATCGTACATGGCTTACGGCGCACAGCTGTGCCTCGGGTCAAACTTCACTAACATTCCTTCAGCGACTCTCCCAATGACCGTAATGCTTGCGGCTGGACATCGGGTTGCTCCGGAAATACCGGGCGGTCGGAATCCACAACCGTCTTGGATTCGCTAGTCTCGCATTGTCGCGTTACATTGGACTATCAACATAAGTCCGTCGCGCTGCGATCATGTCCGCTTTCGGACAAAATCGGTTGATCGAGGCAGCGTCCTATCGTCGCCAATCAGTAACAGGACGTCGACTGCAACCGGTGTGTAGTACGAATCCCGCTGTGCGGAGGTAAGTAGACGATTTGATCGATTCGGACCTTGGACCGAATCATTGCAGTCATCGGGTACCATTCAGGTTGACTCAAAGTCCAACCGAGAGGCCTGATGGATTGTAATTGGATTGACATGGATCCGCCGGTGGAATTTCACAATAAAACTATCTAACCCGCGAAATCAAATGTTTACCCTTCTCACTTTTAAGATAAAGCACAAAGGGAAGATCCTCTACGACTGTCGTTTTACAGCGGACCCGTTAGGGACGCGTGATGAACTTCTTTCGACACTGATTATTGGTGAAAACGGTACCGGCAAGAGCCATCTTCTTTCACTTATTGCAGATTTTTTTAGATTGCTTTCAGATTCAGCAATGGGAAAGCGGATGTCGTATCCGGTCGCGAGATACGAGGATATCACTGTAGCGTACATGGTCGATGGACAACTTTGCGACGTTGAACGTAATAAGCGATCTTTAGTTGCAAAACTGGACGGAACGGAAATTCCAGTGGTGGATCTCCCGAAGCCAAAAAAAGTGATTGCTGTTTCGTATATGCTGAACGATAAGTTTTCTTTCAGCAATGACCACGGAGAACTATATGAGTATTGCGGAATACGGGCCGCGTCTAATGCATCGTATACGGGGTCAATAAAGCGTCAAATTTTCTCGTCTATTGTTGCAGGTGTGATTAGAGATAGTGAACTTGGTCAGTTAAAGCAAGTATTGGATTTTCTTAAGCTCCAGCAGCGCATCACTTTCAGCATTCCACTAAATCGAAAAACGTTGTTTAGCCGTGGACTTTCTGTCACTGCATTTGACGACAGATTAAAGGCTCTTGAACGCTCACGCTCGGCGATAGCTAGGCTACCGAGCGATTTTAAGGTTACACATGAGAGATTGATAAGTGCGATAGATCGACTTAGATCAAGTGTATCCGTCGAGGATGGAAAAATCATCTTTGATCTTAATTTTGAGTACGTTCCGGCAGTGTTACTTGCTCAAACGATTGATGACTTGAGCGTGCTCTCACTCTTGGAATTAACCGCTCCGCCGGAGCTAAGTTTCCACGGTACTGATACGTTTGGGTTCGACAATTCGAGTTCCGGTGAGAAGCATATTCTCCACACAATGATTAATCTTGGAGCGTGCGTGGACCAAGATTCTCTGATCCTCATTGATGAGCCTGAGCTCAGCCTTCATCCAAAATGGCAAATGTTATATGTGGATTTATTGAAGAAGATTTTATCAGGCTTCCGAAGTTCGCACGCAATATTAGCCTCTCATTCGCATTTCATGGTCTCGGATCTCCGCCCGGAAAATTCTAGTCTCGTGATAATCTTGAATAGCATGCCGAACGGCGGGCGTACGTGTCGCCTCGTGGACTACGACACGTACGCCTGGTCGGCAGAGAATATTTTATATGAAGTTTTTGGCCTTCGCACAACACGTAATTATTATTTCGAGCATGACTTGAGAGAATTGCTGTCTCTGATTTCAAAAAAACGCGATAGAGACAATATCGGGTCGGTAGAGAGTTTGTTGAAAAAACTGCAGAAATATATGTTCAAGGAGGGAGATCCTCTTCGAGAGGTTCTCGCGCAGGCGGAAACTTATATCTCGAAAAACAATGATCAAGAAAATTAGCATTCGTCCCGGCGTGCCTCGAGCTATTCATAAGAAAATCAGAAAACTGAAGCCTTACAAAGGCGGCGACTGGGATAGCAGGGATCCAGCTATTGCAGAATTTAAGGCTTTAGTCCGGCGGCAACTTCTTGAAATCCAGGGTCATCGATGCGGATTTTGTGGGCTACCGTTCAATGAGACGAGTTCAAACGAGATAGAACACTTTGTGCCCAAAGGAGGGCCTAAACGCCCCAGTTATGTGGCGTTGATGTTTTGCACACTAAATTTAACGCTGTCGTGTCATCTTTGCAATAGCCCCATAAAGAAAGGAATTTATAACCCGGTTCGGGAATGGGCCTACACGTACGTCGGCCTGATCTTCAAGATTGTTCATCCGATGCTTGATGATCCTGAGGTTCATTACGATTGGGTTGATGAGACAAGGAAGGTAATTGTCAAGTTCAAAACTGAAAAAGGGAAAGAGAGTATCAACGTGTTCAAGCTGGACTCTACGGCTCATACTGAGGCACGCGCGAAGCAACTATACCTAGACACGCTAAAATCTAATGATAGAGGTGAGGTGGATAAGCTGCTAGACCGCATTCTCGCTTTTAGAGACAGTTTGCCGATTTGAAGTTGGGCAGAAGGTTTGCGCCGCAGGATGACAGTTCCAGCGGCATGAGTTAGAGCTGGCTGGCGTGCAAGGTGAACTTCTCCTTGATCCGGCTCAGAGTGTCGAATGTGGCGCTGGATCGGTCGAGCGCGTTACGGGTTCGGGCATCCGCCAACTCGTCGCCGAATATAAGATCGACGTCGTCAACGCTCGCCAGCGATTTCCAAAAAGCAGGTTTTTAGCAGGTGAGCACTTTCGAACGATATGGCTTTGCGAATGGCCGCGCTTCGATTCTCCGCAGCCGGCTATGGGCAGAGTATGCCGACTCTTCTAGCTCGGCGACCGATATATGTGCATGGGTCTGGCACTCCGCTATCAATCGCCCGGCTCAGCCACTCTACGAACGAACTGACGTCCGGCATCGACAACGAACGCAAGAACGCCAAGCGTCATTTTGGTCGGTTGCATGCGACATCCGTCGACGGGTCCGCGAGCGTGGCTACATCGCGTAGAGAGCCTCTGGAGACATGAACGCGCATACCACCTAACTTGATTCAATTGACATAAGTAAAGTTATCACTCGGGCCCTAATTTATTTTTCGCAACCCGATGTGAAGAGTCGGATAGTAAGGACTATCCGACCCTTCGTTTCCGGACACTGGCCCTGATTTACGGGTCTTTGGCTAAAGGCGCTGGATAACCATTCGAAGGTCGGCACATGGTGCTCACGGCGCACGCGCGTAGGTAGAGCGGCGCTTCGAATGCAGCGACCGCAGTTTTGCGACGAAGGGTAAAGAGCAGGCTGCGGCCGATTGGTATTTTTTTCCGGACGTCTGGGCGTTGCGCGGACTGCGTAGCCACTGCAGGGCGCAGGGATTTATCGCTCCGCCTCAATCAACGGGACGCAATGCTTGCCGTCTGCGCCGAGAGCGCCGAGATACCCACTAATATGTACACGTCAGTCATCGAGTCGGATCGACTTGTCGATTGTGCGCGGCCCGGGCCGTCGCCTCCTAAAGTGAAGGCATTCGGCATGACGAGGTCACTTCTACTCTGGCCCTAATTAATGGAAATTTACGGAAGGGGAGGAGAACGCTTCAGTGCGTTCGTTCATGCTCCTCGGTTTTCGACTTGGGAGCGTCAACCCAACGGATTTCCTTGAAAAGCCTTGGCTCAAGATATCCGAGCCAGCGCCAGGCAAAGCTCATACATTCGATGGCAGGAGGAGCACCCATTCGTTCTTTGAGTGTTCAGGCGAATGGCTGGAAATAGCCGCGTCGGTTGTCGTCCGCCCGTGTAGCAAATTTCGCAGCGATCCAAAAAAATTCGCTATGACCGTGCGCGGCGGAGGTGGGGCGGAGTATATGTGGTCCAAGCACAGTCATTGTGGACCACGGCGAGCGCCCGGCACCTACCAAGGTTGGCAAGCGCGGGTCACATCAGGGAGATTTGAAATTGGCGGGCTTATTTGACGGATGTCTCCTGAAGTTAGATCGGGCCCAGCAGCTATTGACCGAGCTCCGGTGGGAGGAGCGGGCGGTCCTGAGTAAATGCAAGGTAGTCGCCGAAAATCGGATGCCAGAAGGCCGCTATGTCTTCCGGGTGGAAGGGCCGACAGTTCCACCGCGTCTGTCGATACTAACGGGAGAAATCCTGCATCATCTCCGTAGCTGCCTTGATCACATTGTTTGGTCAGTTAGCGACGTGTCGGGCGAAAAAAATGCGCGTCTTCAATTCCCGGTCACGCTTACGCCGGAACGGTTTACAGAAATTTGGAAGGGCGAGTCTACACAGGGTATTCCGGAGATTTATAAAGAAATAATCGAGAGCGTTCAACCGTACAAGTCGGATCCAGTAGAGCGTTCCACTCTTGGATCAATCCACAAATTGAACAACATCGATAAACATCGGCTGCTTCTCCTCACTGTAATTGCGATGCGCCCGGCGGCAGAGCTGCGGATCGATTCGGACGAGGATGTAACTATTTATCTTCCGGAAGTCGGGCCGGAAGTATTTACCAGAGAAGTCGAAAATGGGATGGAATTGCATTGGATTAGGTACAGCCCGCCAATTGAAAATCTAAAGATTCACAACGATTTTTCGGTTTCGTTGAGGATCCACGAATTGGCCGCCGTGCAGTTGCCGCTGACGGAAGTCCTTGAGATTCTACTTACCTTTGTTCGCTCCTATCTCCAACAGTTCAGCAATGCGGTCGACGATGTTGCGAGACGACCCGACCGAAGTGAGCCTCCTAACAAGAAAGGACAGTGTGAGCGATCATGAGTGGGCGAAAGATGTCCTCGAAAGAATGCAGTGGCGGTCGCAATAGGCAGGCGAAAACTTGCTCGTAGTCGATCGCGCGTTTTACGAGTCGACGTAATTTGCTAATAAGCACCCTTTGCTTTTAGCCTCGCGATCTCCGGGGAAGAGGGTTGCCGAGAAGCAAAGAAAGCCGAGACCAAGAGCTCGCAAACTCGCCGGTGTGCCCGAGGCAACGACCGTCACCTGCGCGCAACGCCCGCGCACATGGCCAGGGTCCTTCGCTGCGGATAGCCGCCACTCAGCGAGTGGAAGGTTTGGCAGAGCGACAGCCGACACGGAGGTGGTCTGGATTACCAGCGTCATTTCAACCACGCATCCGACCTCGGTTTGAAACTTGTGCCCCGAGCCCGTTGGCGCACGAGGCCGCCTAGAACCAGCCAAAAAAAAGAGGACTTCGAGACCCACAACGTTAGAGCGCCCGCGCGCCTCATCGGCTATCTAGGAGAGGATCACGAATCCAATTGGCAGTCAGAGACCCGCTATTACCTCACGAAGACGCGCTTGATGTTCGGTGCCAATGCCGGCATCGTAGTGCTGGTCCTCATCATTTCGACGGTGCGTGCGGCGAAGAGGTGGCCCAACCCTATAACGTAGACAATTACCTTTCTTCTGGTCGCGGTTGCGATGACAGGTCGGCGATGCCGAGCGTTGCCAGAGACGACGTCCAGCATTCGCCAGCGTCGCAGCTAATATTTCGGGTGACTCAATGAGCCGCATTTACCATTATCACGGATTCGACATTGAAGTTGCTGTTGAGACTGATTTCAGGTGGATGGCAAGACCCAGCGCAAAAAACAACCTCGGATTTGTTGCGGTCGTGAGAATTTCTAAGGCCGGTGCCTCCGTCGCCGTATTCTCTCCGCTGCGGTTTGGCGAATCCCCAAGAAAGCCATTTCTAAGTGAGGTGGATGCATTCATCGCCGGCTATGGCGCGGGGCGACGAATTGTCGATGACTTGTTTAACTCGTAACCGCAGCCATGACGCCGGGTTCCCATCACACGTGGCGGGCAGCATCCGATTGTCCAACCGTTTAGCCCAGCGTCATATCGCGAAACCCTGCGCGCCAAGATCGGGAGAGCCGCTGCATAAGGAGGAAGATAGATCGAGGTTACGCCGGGGATACGCGGGGTCTCACGAGACAGGCGGCCTGAGTTTTGCTCTTGGCAAACCGGACTATCATCCGGAGACCCGGCGATGCTTGCAGTTATCATCCCTGCGCATAACGAAGCGGAATACATCGACTCGTGTCTGCGTGCCGTCACAGCAGCCGCATGTCACTCTGAGCTCGGTGGCGAAGCAGTTGAGATTGTTCTAGTCATGGACGACTGCACCGATGACACCGAGAAACTTTCCGTTGCCTATGGCGGCGTGGTCAGAATAGCCATCAATGCGCGCAATGTCGGCGTGGCGCGTCGGGTCGGCGCTGACCATGCGATTTGTCGAGGCGCACGATGGTTAGCTTTCACTGATGCCGACACCTTGGTACCCCCTGATTGGCTCGTGAGTCAGCTCAGCCACTCCGTCGACGCAGTTTGCGGCACCGTGGCGGTGGACGATTGGAACTTTCACGACGAACTCGTCCGGCGGGAGTTCTACCGCAACTACTTCCCGCAAGAGGGGCATCGCCATGTGCACGGTGCCAATCTTGGAGTCTCGACGCACGCGTACCTCATGTGCGGTGGATTCGAGCCGCTCGCGCTGGACGAAGACGTAGCGCTCGTCGCCGGGCTCGAACGCGTGGGTGCGCGCATTGCCTGGACATGCAAACCGCAGGTCGTTACCAGCGCGCGTAGTACGTATCGCGCTCGCGGCGGCTTCGGAGCAACATTGATCCGCATAGGACACGCGCTGGGCCGCACGCCCGCAATCAATAGCCTGGAAACGCTTCAGCCAGTAAATCTATCGAATGAGTAGGCGCCGCAAGACCTTGGCGCGCGTTTCGTGGCCGCTGGCGCGCGAACCTAAACCGCAGGTTCGTGTGCGACGCACGCGCAAATCAAATGATCCGATCAAAGCAGGGGACGTGCAGATTACCAACGGAGCAAATCAGAAAGATTATGGCGATCAAAAAGACAACGTCGAAAAGGGCGCTGATAAGCCAGATAATAGTTCGAATGAGTGAAAAGATGGCGTGCGGGCCTATTCCTGGCGCGCTCTAGAGGCCAACGGCCAAGATATCAAAGGTCCAACCGCTGCACAGAGCGGTCGACTATTTACCCGACGCTATCCAGCGAACGTTTGAAATATCAGTGCGATCCCTAGGGACGTAACCGCTGCCGCGGCACAGGTTGCGGCAGCAATGGTCACTCCGTTTGGCATGAAATGCCGCATCAGGTCCCGTCGTGAGGCAAACCAGATGAGTGCGGCCATCGGCACAGGAACGGCAAGACTGAGAACAACCTGACTCCAAATCAGCGCACGTGTGGCATCGACACCCGCTAGCACAACGAAGAAGCCGGGCATGATGTTTACCGCTCGTCGAAGCCATAGCGGCAAGCGATATGAAACGAACCCTTGCATGATCATCTGACCGGCCATCGTACCAACCACGGAGCTCGATACACCCGACGCGAGCAACGCCACCAAAAACGCCGACGCCGCCATATTTCCCAACATCGGCGTAAGAGTTTTATAGGCCAAGTCGATCGACGCCACTTCCGGATGGTCCGCGTGAAAAGCGCAAACAGCCGTGATCACCATTGCGATATTGATCGAACCAGCCATACATAGCGCAGCAATGACTTCTGCGTTCGAAAATCGGAGGAGTTCCGTGCGCTCAGCGTCGTTGCGCATTTCTAGGCGCTCGCCAGCAAGCCCGGAATGCAGGAACAAGGCGTGTGGCATTACCGTCGCACCGATCATCGCCACTGCGAGCCACAACGCGCCCATATCTGGTACGGAGGGAATGAAGGCACCTTTGAAGGCAGCGTCCCACCTAATATGCACCATTGTCAGCTGAACGACGTATGCAACCGCAATTACGCCTACGAACGCGCTGATCACCCGTTCCATGGGTCGAAAGCCGGCACTTTGGAGCATCAATAGGGCATAGGTTGCCGCCACCGTTATAACCATTCCAAGGACGAGCGGGATATGCGCGAGTAGGGAAAAACCGATTGCGCCGCCCAGACATTCAGCTAGATCAGTGGCCATGGCGGCAATCTCGCTGATGATCCACATCAACCAAACGATAGGGTTCGGGAGATTTTGACGGCAGAGCGCAGCCAGACTCTGGCCCGTCACGATCCCTACCCTCGCAGAGAGCGACTGAAACAACATTGCAATCATGTTGGCAGCAAGCACCACCCATAGGAGGGCGTATCCGTATCTCGCGCCAGCTTCGATGTTCGTCGCGAAGTTTCCGGGGTCCATGTAGGCCACGGACACAACGACCGCAGGCCCGGCACACGTCAATAGGCCGCGCAAGCCGCTTCTGTGCCCGAGATGTACCTCTTGAGCCCGGGCCCCATCGATGCGGTTGGTCCTCTTTCCGAGATCGTGGCAGATAGGACGGCTCATTTTCGTTTGGTTATCGGAAGGAAGCCCGGCGTGCTCACCCAAAAAAAGACCTGCGCGAACGCAGGCCGAAGACTTCCCCAATTGCACATTCCCCGTTGGACGGGACAAACGTTTAACGCAATCGGTGTACCTAGGTGGCCGTCAAGCCAATAAACAAATGATATTGGGCATCATCGACGCTTCCTGCCTCGGGTCGGGCTCACGCTTGCAACCAACAAGACCGATTGAGGACAGATCCACAGCGCGCGTTGTCACGGTCGAGTCCCCAACGACGAGAGGACGCCGAGGAAGACCATTGAACGCTTTTGATTCGACTTCGGTGAGATGGCGGCGCCGCGCGTTGGCGCCGCCCGGCTGCTGTATAGCTCAGCCTACTGCAACATTAATGCGGCGTGGACGCGCTTCCTCGCGTCGCGGCACTGTAAGTCGGAGAACGCCGTCCTTCAGGTTTGCGTCAATCCGACCCGTATCGAAGTCGCTGCTCAGCGCAAACGCGCGGGCGAAGCGCGGTTGCACCATCTCCGCGTGCTGCAGACGTAGTTCGGCGGGCGTGGGAACCACAGCCTCTGCTTCGATGAAAAGGTTCGCCCCTTCAACCCGAACATCGAGGTTTTCCTTCGGCACGCCCGGTAGATCGGCCCATAGCGTAATGCCGTGGCTGTCCTCTACCACGTCCACGGGCGGAATTGCCGCCACCGCGCGCTGCGACGGGGTCGAGCCGGATTGCGAAAGAGCGTTTTTATGTTCCGTCAATTGAGTCTTGTCGTTCATGGCTTACTCCATCTGATGGTGTTAGCAGGTCGATAAAGTTACTCGATGGCGATCGCTCGCGGCTTGGAGGATTCGCGCTTTCCGACGCTGATCGTCAAGCATCCATTCTCGTACCGCGCCTGGACCTTATCGGGATCCGCATCTCGGGGGAGGTCGATCGCGCGCCGGAATGAGCCACTAAAGCGCTCTTGCGCATAGGTACGGCTTTGCTCCGAGGCCTCGCCTCGCGATGGCAGGCGCTCACCGCTAATCATCAACAGGCCCTTGTCGATGGTTACTTCGAGCTTGGACGGGTCAACGCCCGGCGCAAACGCGACGATCTCAACAGAGTCGTCGGTGGCGCCCATATTGATTTGGGGGAACGTTCCGCTACGCCCGGCGCGGATGCTCGATGGCGCGCCATTGAAAAAACTGGCCATCTGCTTGTGCAGGCGATCGAGATCTTCGAAGAGGCTCGTTCCAAAGAAAAGGTCACTCATGGTCAGGTTCTCCTGTTATTGCGGCGAGGAGACGACCGGGCAACGCGCTCCAGTCCATCTGTCTCACCGACGACAAATAAAACGAAACACGCAGTGCAATGTACGCGACTGCTCATGCGACGAAAACGAAAATAGGCGATCAGGACCAAGTTTTCAAGGCCCGAACTCAAAAATTTTTAGGCTTTTCTCTTGCTGTTTTTCGGCCCAATTCTGCCCTTGAAACTGGCGGACCCGACCATACACTCAAGCCAAAATTTCCCCTATCGAAGCTGGAGGTGATGATGAGTTTCAATGCTGAATGGGTGACGCTCGGGAAACATCGGACGCGCTTGCGCGCCACGCGCGGGTTTCCGACCGCAACACTGCGGACAGTTGCCGATCTTTCTCGGATTGGTATCGAAAATACGATGAGCGCCCGAGCGCGACTTGTTGAGGTCGTCTTCCGAGACGAGGACAGCGCCTATGACGTAACTGTCGCGACCACCGTCGCGCAGGACAAGGCCTGTGCTGCTCCGCTTGAGCTTGCGCTCTCGACGATACTGGGGTTGCCGGCCGATCACGTCACGGTAACGGTCGCGACCTTCAATGATTCCGAAGTCGAGCTTCGCTTCGGCGTCTACGAACGGCTGCTCGCACAAAAGCTGGGTTCCGTGGTTCCGATCCAGTAGGGCCGCTAGCGACCTCAACGTGGAACGCGGTTTGCGTTGCGCATCTTTAGGTCATTTACCGGAGACAAGAATGAGAGCGAAAAAATTTATTGCAGCGACGATTCTCGTGACGTCGGTCCCTGCCATGGCGTTTGCGCAAACGCAGGCGGCGAGTACAACGATGGCGAATAATCTTCCGAGCCCGGATAAAGAATTCGTCCAGGCTGCAAGTATGTCGAGTTCCACAGAGATCGACGCGAGCAAGCTCGCTTCAAAACAAGCGCAAGATAAGGACGTAAAGGCATTTGCACATCAAATGATGCTCGACCACACGAAACTGACGGTCCAGCTCAAAATGGCGGCCCCTCATGGTATCGCGGTCCCGAAGGACAACTCGGATACGGCGGTCCTCGACTCGCTGAAAGGGCTCCATGGTGCCGAGTTCGACAAGGCGTATATCCAAAAGGTTGGGGTCGAAGGTCATCAAAAGGCAGTCGAAGCATTTCAGAAAGAAGCTGACGGTGGCCAGAACGGCGATCTGAAAAAGGCGGCAACGAAGGCGCTGCCGACCATCCAAGAACACCTGAAGATGGCACAGGCATTAGCGGCAAAAAAGGGCGTGCAGTAGAGTCAGTAGGGGTTTCAAACAGGCGCTTCGGCACTCGCTGATGCTCATTTTCTAACGGAGACTTACCATGGCTGTGAAGACTTTGAACGATCTGTTTATCCACGCACTGTCGGATGTCTATAGCGCGGAAAAGCAATTGACGCGCGCGCTTCCGAAGATGGCTCGTGCCGCTACGAATCCGGACCTCAAAGCTGCGTTTGAAACGCATCTCGAGGAAACACATGGCCAGGTCGAGCGGATCGACAAGGCCGTAGAATCGGCCGGAATCAAACTGAAGCGCATCAAATGCGCTGCGATGGAAGGTCTGGTGGAAGAGGGGCAGGAGCAGATCGAAGAGATCGAGAAGGGTCCGGTGCTGGACGCCGCTCTGATTGGCGCTGCACAAAAGGTGGAGCACTATGAGATCGCCACCTATGGCACGCTCTGCGCGTTGGCTAATAAACTGGGTTATACCGACGCCGCCAAGCTGCTCGCGGAAACGCTGGCAGAGGAAAAGGCAACCGACGAGAAACTGACCCTTCTCGCCGAGCAAGAAGTCTCGGAAGAAATCGCAGGGACGTAATGCACCTATTTGCAAAAAGCCCGCCACTTGAGGGCGGGCTTTTTGTTGGACGCAGTCTTTACTGAGTTTGGCGGTCAAAACCGCAAAAGGGGCAACAGTGCCTTTGCCCCAATCGATGCGTTAGACTTTAGTTGCTTCGCCGGCACCTAGGTCTGCGCCGGTGGTCGGATCGGCCGAGGTGTCGGACGCGGTTCTCGCCGCCATGGCTTGAAGAACGTCTACATCGTCGGCTGTGACATTTACCGTTGCAAGGCCGTCGCCGCCGTCGACAGCGGGCTGCGGATCCTCGACGTATTTCCAATCGCCGCCTTCATTCCACGGCCCCCGGACTTCCTCACCCTTCGACATGTTGAAGTAGACGCTTGTGAATTCCGGCACACCGGGGAGCTTGCCCTGTGGGAAGTTCGGCTGGATCGAGTGCAGCGCCTTTTCAAACGACTTTTGATGCGCGATTTCCCGGGTCATCAAAAAGCCAAGAGCATCCTTAATTCCCGGGTCGTCGGTGACATTGATCAGACGCTCGTACACGATTTTCGCTCGAGCTTCCGCAGCGATGTTCGATCGAAGATCGGCTGTCGGCTCACCAATCGTGTCGATATAGGCTGCGGTCCACGGCACGCCCGCGGAGTTTGTAAGTGGCGCACCGCCGCCGTATAGCAACTGTGTCAGATGGGAGTCGTTCCCAGCACCGGTCAGCGAACGATACAGGGCTGCTTCCTTCTCAACGCCTTCAGCCAGTTGGCCCTTCGCGCCCTTATTGAGCATGGCGACGATTGAGCCAATGATTTCAAGGTGACTCAGTTCTTCAGTGGCGATATCGAACAGCAGATCCTTGCGACCCGGATCGTCTTCGGAGACTGCCTGCGTGAAGTAGCGGCACGCGGCCGCCAACTCGCCTTGCGGACCTCCAAACTGTTCCAACAGGAGGTTGGCCAGACCGGGATTCGGTTCAGCGACACGGACTGTGTATTGCAGACGCTTGTTGTGAACGAACATAGTTGCTCTCCATTGTGGGGGATGAGACGGCCGGCATTCGGCACTACGGATTCAGCAGTACGCATTCCTGATTGATATGCTTCGAATTTGTTTTTTTCTATCGCATTGATAGGTACGAGCTGAAAGTCGGTTCCCAGACATGCATCCACCAGCGACAATCGGACCGCCGGCCTGGGCCGCATATAGTTGCGGCCGTGTGGTGCCAATTCAGTCATGGAGGAAAGCTCCTGACTATTTTGACGGACCGTTGTCGGTGGTCAGTCGGTCAGCTCGTTTTCGAGCCTTTGAAATACTTCTTCGGTATCCCCGTGCGCGCGCAGCGCAAAAAGCAACAGCGATCGCCCAGTGATTTGGTACACGTCGCCAGAAAGAAATTCACTCACTTCTTCACGAACTGGGGCATTGGTGTCGATAAGACATCGCCAACGATCACTGCCGGGAATGGCGGGCAAGCTGAAATCGACGATATCATGGTGGGCATTAACGACAAGGAGAATGGTCGCGTCCGATGCGGGTCGTCTAATTCCAGTCGCCTGCGCGCGGCCGTCGACCACGAGGCCGAAGCAGCGCATGGACGGGTCGTCCCATTGCTCGGGCGTGAGCGGGTCGCCGGAAGGACTCAGCCACTTCACGTCCGCCACCTGCAGGTCCTCGCGGAACTCGCCGGTCAAAAAGCGCCCGCGCCGCAACACCGGCAGTGTGTGGCGCAGAGTCGTGAGCTTGCGGACGAATTCGATCAGCGCGCGGCCGTCCTCGTCGATACCGTCCCAGTCCACCCAGCTGATCTCGTTGTCCTGGCAATATGCGTTGTTGTTGCCGTTCTGCGTACGGCCGAACTCGTCGCCCGCGAGGATCATCGGCGTACCTTGCGAGAACAGCAGCGTCGCGAGCATGTTGCGTTTCTGGCGCTCGCGCAGCGCGCGGATCTCGGCGTCGTCCGTCGGGCCTTCCGCCCCGCAATTCCACGATTTGTTGTCCGAGTGGCCGTCCTTGCCGTCTTCGCCGTTCGCGTCGTTGTGCTTGTCGTTGTACGAGACGAGGTCGTTGAGCGTGAAGCCGTCGTGCGCCGTGATGAAATTCACGCTGGCCCACGGGCGGCGTCCGCGATGATTGAACTTGTCGCCGGAGCCTGTGATGCGCGTGGCGAGTTCGGCGGCGACGCCGTCGTCGCCCTTCCAGAATTCGCGCACCGTATCGCGGTATTTGTCGTTCCATTCGGCCCAGCCCGGCGGAAAGCCGCCAACCTGATAGCCGCCCGGGCCGCAATCCCACGGCTCGGCGATCAGTTTCACGCTGGACAGGATCGGGTCCTGCCTGCAGGCTTTCAGAAAACCACCACCTTCGTCGAAACCGTAGGGCTCGCGGCCGAGAATCGTGGCGAGGTCGAAACGAAAACCGTCCACGTTCATTTCCGTGACCCAGTAACGCAGGCTGTCGGTCACCATCTGAAGCACGCGCGGATGCGACAGGTTGAGCGTGTTGCCCGTGCCCGTATCGTTGATGTAGTAGCGGTTTTCGTCGGGCATCAGGCGGTAATACGAGGCGTTGTCGATACCGCGAAACGACAGCGTCGGTCCGCGTTCGTTGCCCTCGGCCGTGTGGTTGTAGACCACGTCGAGAATGACTTCCAGCCCCGCCTCGTGCAGCCGGTCGATCATCGCCTTGAATTCGGCGATCGCACCCGGCCCTTGCGCGAAAAAGCGCGGATCGGCGGCGAAAAAGCCGACGGTGTTGTAGCCCCAGTAATTGGTCAGACCTTTGTCGGTCAGATGGCTGTCGTTCACGAACGCGTGGATCGGCAGCAGTTCGACCGAGGTCACGCCGAGGCTCTTGATGTGGTCGATCACTTCCTTCTGCCCGAGCCCCTCGAACGTGCCGCGCAGGTGCTCCGGCACCGCCGGATGGCGCTTCGTGAAGCCGCGCACGTGCGTTTCGTAGAAAATGGTCTGTTCCCACGGTACCCGCACGCGGGTGCCGTGCGTCCACGTGAAAGTCTGGTCGACCACCTGGCATTTCTGCATGAACGGCGCGCTGTCGCGCTCGTCGAACGTGAGGTCGTCGCCGTCGGCGTTGAGCGTGTAGCCGAACACGGCCGGGTCCCATTTCAGCTCGCCGACATGCGCCTTTGCATACGGATCAAGCAGCAGCTTGTTCGGGTTGAACCGGTGTCCGGCTTCGGGCTCATACGGTCCATGGACACGGTATCCGTACACCGCGCCGGGCTTCAGACCGAACAGATACACGTGGAACACTTCGTCGGTGTACTCGGGCAGCTCGATACGTTCGAGTTCCTTTTCGCCCTTTTCATCGAAAAGGCACAGTTCGACCTTCGTGGCGTGCGCGGAAAACAGCGCGAAATTGACGCCTTCACCGTCCCAGGTGGCGCCGAGTGGAAACGGCGAGCCTTCGGCAATGCGGATGTCGTTTAGCATTCGTTAATTCGAGGCAAGTTGATTGGCGCCCCATTGATATGGGAGCGTTCGGGCACGGACTTTATGGCTCTAGCTAGCCAAAGTCCGGCCATTTCAGCACGCGATGTGCCAGCAGACGATGGCCGGGCGGCCAAATTGCCATCGGAAACGTCGGACCAAATAGCGCTTCCCCAAATTGCAAGTCGTAGGGCAAGTAACGCGTGGCATGCGCTGCCATCGTGAGCAGAGTGTGATGCTTTTGGGTGCGGCGATTGCTCACTGAGCGTTCGACCATTGCGAGCCGACGGCTCATCATCGAATCGATCCCAGGAGGATCTATGCGCGCACTTCGCTGGCACGGGAAACACGACATTCGCTGTGACACGGTCCCGGACCCTGTCATCGAAGAGGGACGAGACGCCATCGTGAAAGTGTCGAGTTGTGCTATATGCGGTTCGGACCTGCACCTCTTCGATGGATTTATGCCGACCATGAAGAGCGGAGACATCATGGGTCACGAATTCATGGGAGAGGTGGTCGAGGTTGGTCGGGACAATAAGGCATTGAAGGTTGGCGATCGAGTCGTCGTGCCTTTCACTATCTTTTGTGGCGAGTGTGACCAGTGCAAACGTGGCAACTTTTCGGTTTGTGAGCGCAGCAATCGCAACAAGGAGGAGGCGGACAAGGTATTTGGCCATGCGACTGCTGGGCTCTTCGGCTATTCGCATCTAACCGGAGGTTATGCAGGCGGGCAGGCAGAGTTCGTTCGCGTGCCTTTCGCTGACACAACCCACGTAAAAATTCCCGCAGGACTAACGGACGAGCAAGTGCTGTTTCTCGGCGATATTTTTCCGACGGGCTGGCAAGCTGCGGTCAATTGCGAGATCGAGCCGACGGACACGGTTGCAATCTGGGGCGCCGGACCTGTTGGACAGATGGCGATCCGCAGTGCGATTTTGCTAGGGGCCAAACAGGTCGTCGTAATTGACCGGGTGCCAGAGCGGTTGGCGATGGCGCGGGCCGGCGGGGCGATCACTATCAATTTCGACGAAGAGAGCGTGCTCGATCGCCTGCAAGAGCTCACGCACGGGAAGGGGCCTGAGAAGTGTATTGATGCAGTAGGTATGGAATCGCACGCTACCCGCTCGATGGACGCAATGTATGACCGGGTCAAACAAGCTGTGATGCTTGAAACAGACCGGCCCCATGTGCTGCGTGAAATGATCTATGTTTGCCGTCCCGCGGGCATTCTCTCGGTGCCGGGTGTTTATGGCGGGCTGATCGATAAGGTCCCGTTCGGAGCGTCGATGAACAAGGGGCTGACATGGAAGATGGGTCAAACCCACGTGAATCGCTGGACCGATGATCTACTTCAGCGCATTCAAGAAGGGCAGATCGACCCTTCTTTCGTAATCACCCATACGGTGCCGCTCGAAGACGGGCCGGGGATGTATAAAACCTTCCGGGACAAAGAGGACGGGTGCATCAAGGTCGTGTTGAAACCTTAAAGTGAAGGTCGCCGGATCTTCGCGGGGTAAAATCGGAGAGATGCTATGACAAAGACTAGAGAACTGTCTCCTGGCGAGGTCGACTCCCGGCTAGCGAAAGGAGATGGAGCCAAGATTGACGAGACGCTCGATAAGCTTGGCGTCACAAAAGATTCTGCGGGTAACGATACGCGGCAGGAATCGGACAGTGAAGGGTCAAACAGCTCCAGTAAGGATCTGGATGCGGGATCTGGCGGATAAGTCACAATTGTTCAACGGGGCACAATCCGGTTATTGAAATGCTCCGTTGTTCAAGGCCGGTACGTTCTTGAATCCGGGCTTCGCAAAGAAATATCCTTGCATCAGGGTCACGCCGTGGCTGGCGAAGAAGTCTCGCTCTCCCCGCGTCTCGATGCCTTCAGCAATGACGGTGATCCCTAAATCAGCGCAGATTCTGAGCACACCGCCGACAATTTTTTGCCTGACCTGGTCGCTGTCGATACCTCGAACGAGCTCCATGTCGAGTTTGATAAAATCCGGTTGAAAATCGACAAGCAAAGTGAGCCCGGAGTATCCGGCGCCAAAATCGTCGATAGCAGTTTTAAAGCCAAATTCTTTATAAGCCTTGAATATCTCCACCAGATGCGGGCGACTAATAATGTTTTCGCCTTCGACCGTTTCAAAAATCACCCGATCAATCGGAAAGCCGTGCAATTTCGCCGCTGCGAAAGTGCTTTTAATGCACGCCGCTGGTCGGTAGACGGCATTAGGCATAAAGTTAATTGAAAGAAATGACTGTAAGCCGATCGCCGCAGCCTGAGCGATGGCTGTTGTGCGACAGAGTTGGTCGAAGTGATAGCGGTTTGTTTCGCTTACCTGGGACAGCACTGATGCGGCTGATTCGCCATTCGGGCCACGGACCAACGCTTCGCACGCAAAGATGGAATGAGCCGCCGTATCCACAATAGGCTGAAACGCAAAAGAAAGGTCGATCGCCTCGTCAGGTTGCGAAACACAGCCGAGGCAGCCCGACGATGATGCAGATCGGACAAGCAAGGGATTGGTCGGCGACATGATGATAGTCCATTAAAATCGGCGTTTGGCGAGGGGCAAGGCACGCACATGAACTATCGGCCGCCCGGGGAAAAACTTTACACTTAAAAACGAGGGCGCCACGCGCCGCAGTCGACGATACTCGTCCGTCGGCACTCGAGTTGCGATTACTGCAGGCCTTCCCTCGACTACGGTCGTTTTTGTGACGAACCATTCACTTGAACTAATAATAATTGATCTTTGATCTTATGTTGAGGCCCATCCTTTTAATCGAAGACGATCCAAAAGACCTTGATCTTGCGTTATGTGCTCTGAAACGCTGTCGATTAGCGAATCCCGTAATTTCTTTTCGAGATGGCGCTGATGCTATGGATTATTTACTGGGGCAAGGCATGGGGAAGTCGCTAGAAAAAGGTCATCCGGCGCTCATTTTGTTGGATAAGAAGCTTCTTCGAATGGACGGGCATGAGGTCCTTCGTGAGATCCGGGGACACGAGACCTTGTGGTCTATCCCGATCATTATGCTGAGTGGCTCGCGAGAGGAGCACGATCTGGCGACGAGCTATGACCTTGGAGCAAACGCGTATCTGATCAAGCCCTTGCATTTCCAAGATTTGATATTGGCGATCAGAGATCTGGGGGTTTGGTGCGCCCTGATAAGCCCCCACACTCCGGAATGATGGCCCCGCGGACCTTGCTTTTTGTAGTGGACCGTAGGCGTCGATAGGAGCAGATTTATGCCAGCAAGCGCCGGCCGGGCAGTTCAATTGTGCGATAAAATCGACATTAGGCATATAAATCGTACGATAAGATGCCGGATCGCTAGTTCGATCCACCGTGCTACGCTATGCTCGAAGGTCGAAATACCTTCGAAAGAGTTCGTCGTTGGAGGCGCGACGCGGCCGCACAAGGCTGACCAGATCGCAATTGGCGACTAAATTTCGGGCCAAGAGGCGTATTTGTCCCAAACATCCACAGGCCTATACATGGAAAATGTGCCTACAAGGCTGCGCAGCGATGTGCCGGGATTCGACGATATTTGCGGCGGAGGATTGATCGCGGGTTCGTCTTACATTGTGCAAGGACGACCCGGTGCTGGGAAAACGATTCTGGCGAATCAGATCGCGTTCGCGCAAGCTCAACAAGGGCGCAAGATCCTTTACGTCACTCTTCTCGCCGAATCGCACGATCGCTTGTTTCAGTCGCTCTCGACGCTTGCGTTTTTCGATGCGACCCGAGTGGGCGTCGATATCACCTACATCAGCCTTTTCCGAACCCTGCGAGAAGAGGGTCTTTCGGCGCTGGTTGCGGCACTGCGCGGTGAGCTAGCCCGCCAAGGCGCGACTGTCCTTGTTATGGATGGACTTCTTAATGCACGCGAGAGCGGGCAGAGTAATCTTGATGTAAAGACGTTTGTCGCCGAGTTGCAGGGTCACGCAGCGTTCACGGGATGCACGGTGCTTTTTCTGACGAGCGCGCACTCTGACGAATCAAGCCCGGAACACACGATGGTCGACGGGGTTATCCAGCTAGAAGAGCGCGCTTTTGGGTCTAGGACTGTCAGACAAATCTGTGTCGCGAAGTCACGAGGCACGCGCGCTTTGGGCGGAGTGCATCTATACGAGATAACCTCGCGCGGAATCGACGTTTATCCGCGGCTCGAAGCAAAGCTTGCCGCGCCATCCGAAGGTGAACACTTAACGCTGTCGCGTCTGCGAACGGGCGTTCCTGGCTTTGACGAGCGTCTGGGCGGCGGCTTGCCGACAAGTTCGGTTACGGCAGTCGTTGGACCGTCGGGAAGTGGGAAAACCACTTTTGGACTTGGCTTTCTACGGATGGCGACGCCTGAAAAGCCTGCGATTCATTTTGGGTTTTATGAAACACCCACGCGATTAGCTACCAAGGCGGCTGCGCTCGGGATCGATATTCCCGCAATGATTACATCCGGGGCTCTATCGATATTGTGGCGCCCTCTTACCGAAAACTTACTTGATAAGCTTGCGCAAGAGCTGCTCAGCGCAGTACGTGAGACTCGCGCAGAGCGCCTTTTTATCGATGGTCTGGCAGGGTTCGAACGAGCGACGGTGAACCCGCATCGCATGATCGAGTTTTTCGCCGCGCTCACCAATGAACTCAGAGCCATCGGTGTGACGACTGTTTGTACCTGGGAGACGAAGGAGCTTTCGGGATCTTGGCTCAACAACCCCTCTCCGGAAGTTCTCAGTCAGATCGACAATTTGATCAGCCTGAAGCACTCCCTGCGAGACGGGGAACTGCGTCGTGCGATGACAGTGTTGAAAGTTCGCGACAGCGCTTTTGAGTCTTCGATAGCTGAGTTTGAGATTGCGGGCGTCGGAGTCGGGCTCGAGGTTACGGGCACGATGCCATTCGGAACCGCGGGCGGTGACGACGCTGACGATGGTCGATAGGTGTGGGCCGTAATATGGCTTTGATACTTGTCGTGGACGACGAGTCTCTTGTGACCGACTTCCTGACCTTCTTGTTAGAGCGAGAGGGTTACGAGGTTCTCGCTGCTCGCGACGGCGCTGCGGCGCTTAGTCTCATCGAGCGGAGGCGGCCGAATCTCATCATCACGGATCTCATGATGCCGGTGATGTCAGGATTGGAATTTGTGACAGCGGTACGGCGAGACACTGCGCTGGCTAATGTGTCGATAATCCTTTGCACAGCAGCGCCCGGGGCGCTCGCCGAAGGAGAACGAGGGCTTTTTGCAGCGGTATTGCATAAGCCCTACGCGCCAGCGCAGTTGCTCGAAACCATACGCCTCAGTTTGGACTCTGCGCGAGGTGACGATCCAAAGTAACGTACCGCGCGCTTTCATTTCCGATGCGCATAGACCAACGGGCCTAGGTCGCTAGGTGTTCGATGCCAATTCTGATTCCGTAATGACGCGAGTTCTCCTTGTTGATGACGAACCAGAACTACTCGACGCATGGAGTTTTGCGTTGACATATGTCGGCTACGAAGTTTCGACCGCCCGCGATGGACGAGTAGCGATGGCTTTCTTGGAGAACGCTCCGGTCCAACTGATCGTGACCGACCTAATGATGCCGGGTATGGACGGGGTCGCGCTGTGCAGAGCGCTGAGAGCGCGGCAGGAGTGGACTTCGCTACCTATAATTGTTCACTCTTCCGCTCATCCTGACGGCGTCAAAGCCGACTCGCCCCTGTGGGACGCCTTTCTTCGCAAACCCGCGAGAATGCAGGACTTCCTCGCGACAGTCGAGAGATTGATCCGTCAATGACATTCAAAAAGTTGGTCTCGCATCCACCGGCATGCTCCTTCTATCGCGTTGGGGCAAAGTGATGGATTTTCCCGCCGCAACACCCCCAAACGATCCCCTTATCACTTCTGCACTCTGCGCATCTCTCTTTGAGCGCTTGCCGGATCCATATCTAGTACTAGATCCTGACCTGTTCGTAGTTGGTCGAAATGCCTCGTTTCGTTCTCGTTTCGATAACGACCATGTGGCGCAACTATGCGTAACATGCGACACGACGCACCGTTGTCTCTGCGAAAATCCGCTCGTTAAACAACTCGTCAGGGATATGCGGCTAGGCGAGGTTAAGGTATCGAGGCCAATCAGGATCCACGTTCTTGGCGACAACGATTGTTCCGAGGCGACGTTTCGCTATTGGCAAATGCATGTTTCCTTCTTGCCAGCGACAGCAAAGGAAGGATCATGTTTTGCGATTCGCTTTGAAGATGTCACAGGGCGCACGGCTTGGGAGGCGCGCGAACGGAACGAAAGAGCGAGGCTCACTTCGCACGAAAGATTGCAACGCGTCCTCGTAAAAGAAGCTCGCAAACATCTCGACGACCAGCTCACGCGCTTCGAGCATGCGTTAGCAATCGCCGGCTTGGGCTCTTGGGAGGTCAATGTGAGCACCGGAGAAATCTCCTGCAATGAGCAATGTGTCAAGCACCTTTGCCAGGTTTCGCCGCAGATGGTCACACGCGATATGTTGCTCGGTGGCGACGGAAGTGCTAGTGCGAATCGTGATGCGGCGCTCCGAAGACACGAATCATTTGAATTTGAGCGGAGAAATGAATCCAGCTCGGGAGAGCACTGGATACTAGTCCGCGGGACGGGGCGCTTCAACGCCGAAGGAGCGATGGAGGCAATCGTCGGGTTCACGTTCGACATCACGTTGCGCAAAAAGCATGAGTTACAACTTAGCGCCGAGGCGGATGCGGAACGAGATGCACGGAGACGCAGTGACATGCTCGCGCGCACGATGGATGAGTTCATCGCGAGCGTCAGTCATGAATTGCGATCGCCTCTAAATGCGCTTGTTGCCTGGGCCGACATATTACAGCTTGCAGCAGAGCCCGCTCATATTACCCGGGCAGGGGAAGCCATTCGCCGGAACGGTCGACAATTGTCACGAATGGTGGATGACCTCCTTGATAGCGGTGCAATTACGACCGGTAAGCTAACGGTCAGCCTAAGGCCGATCGATCTCGGCGCGTTAGCATTGGGCGTTAGCGAAGACATTCGCAGACAAGCGGAACACAAGCAGATTGAGCTACGGGCGTCGCATATCTTGCCGTGCATCATTTCGGCAGACGAGAATCGAATCGGGCAGGTTATTTGGAACTTGCTTTCGAACGCTGTTAAGTTCACGGAGGCGGGCTTCATTGAACTTTCGGTCACAACAACTGGCCCCCATGCCATCCTTAAGATCCAAGACACTGGTCGAGGGATCACACGCGACGCGTTGCCAGCTGTGTTTGAGCGGTTCCGACAAATTGCGCCAGAAGCGAGTGGACGAAAAGGTGGCCTGGGTCTCGGCTTATGGCTGGTTAAGCACATCGTCGTGCTTCACGGAGGTTCGGTAGAGGCGCACAGTGAAGGACTGGGACGCGGCTCGACTTTCACAGTCCGCTTACCGCTCGTTTAAATCCAATACCGATCATGTGATCTTTCCTGCAAGTTGGACCGGGCTTTCACGCCCCCCTTATTAGGCGGCGGTCGGCCCGAGGTTTGTGAGCAAGGTCAGTGTTCAGCGGGCAGAATGATAGCGCCGATCCTGCCCGCGTAGTCCGCGTTTTTAGGTAATCGCAACCCGCCGGACTGACTGATGCGCAGAAGCTTTTTTCTTTATCTGGACCGTCAGCACGCCGTTTTCAAACTTCGCTTGAATTTTGTCAAAGTCAACTTCATCCGGTAAGAGAATCGTGCGGACGAATGAGCCGTACGAACGTTCAAGTCGGTAGCAGCCGTTTTCCTCTCTACGGACATCCTGCTTCTTCACGCCGCGCACGACTAACGCGCCATTCTCAATTGCGACGGTGACGTCTTTACGGTCTACCCCGGGCAATTCTGCGGTGACACGCAGCACCTCTCCATCATCTACGACATCCATATTTGGCCGAAACCATGGCGCGCTGAAATCGCCGAACCACTGCCGCAGGCCCGATAAGGCCATAAGGGGATCACTTCTCAAGCCTCCTGCGGTGCGGATGCGGCTGTGGAAGATTGGCGGGCTAAAACCCTCATCGGGCCAATCTTCACCCGAGTGAGCAGCCGTAGCGTGCTGCTTTCCAGGATCATCACCGTTGCTTTTGTTTTTGCGCAGAAAACGAAATGGGTTCCATTTGCTCAAGTCCAAGCTCATTTCACACCTCTCAAAAAATGATTAACGTGAAATGCACGAGGAGGTTCCACGTGCGTCTGTCGAGCACATTCTATGAACTTGTTTCGGAATTTCAAGGCCTAGAAAGACAGATTATGGTCCCGCTTATGTGTGATCGAGAGGCTAATGCTCCGGCTCGACGTCGGGATCTTTGTGGTCGTGCTCGGGCACGTAGGGTCCAAGCTCCGGATGGTCCTTTCCCTTTGGCACGAGAGACGCATCCATACTTCCGTGTTCTTTTTGCTCAATCGTGCCGTCTGGCTTTTCAGTCACGTCTCCCGTGCCGAGCATTTCTTTCCGCTTATCAGCCCGCTCAACTGGATCAGATGGTTCGGGATTCATTTTTGGCCTCCACGAGGTAATCGAATTGACGCGGTTGATGCGAGCAATGATGGTGCCTAGAACCTGCCTTTTCGTTGTTCAAATCGGCCTGGTGATCATCGCTGGTCCCTGTGATAGATCGAATTTCCTTGCTCTGAACTAGCCAACGATACGCGGCGCCGACCGAATTGGGCGGGATTGATGCCAAGTATGACGAAAGCCGTCGCGACCGATGAAGAGCATGAACTCGAATGCAAGCATTCGACAAATCATCACGAAATCACTAGAGTTCTCATGCTGCATTGCAGCACGCCTGATTTACCCGAGGATGTGTTGGTGTCAGGGGATTGACCATGTTGAGAGAACGCTATGTGACTGAGGGCTTAACTTTGCATGTCTTCGCGGACGTAGGAGGGTGGCTTTGGGCGCTCACGGTTCCGCGGGCTGCAGGAGGCGGTTTCAAAGTAATTGCCTATAGTGATGAGACATTCGCTTCTGAAGATGATGCTCGCATCGACGGCCTTCGAGCCTTCGCCGACATGTGCCCATGAGCACAGACGCGCTCCTGCGCGAAATCAGCCGTAGCGCGCCCGGTTAAGCACGCGGCATATTTGACAGAGTCCGCAATCGCGAGTTTGTTGTTTTACAACGCACTGTTGACCGGTGAGTGCGCCCCGGGAGACCGCCGATTTGCAGCGCCAATTTCCAGGGAACGCCTGCCCGGTCTGAAGTGGCCGCGGTGGGTCCGATGGATTACTCGATTTTCGCTTTCTTGCACTAATATTGTTCCGAGGCGAGTGTAAGACGCAGAACGCAGACTTTGAACTACATTACAACAAACGGACCGGCACCTCGACAGGTGCCGCCACTGCATATTCGACACAAACTTCTGGTGATCCGAAATGTCAGATGAAAAGACAGAAGAGCGAATTCGTCGGCTTGCATACGAACTTTGGGAAAAAGAAGGTAGCCCAGACGGAAGAGCGGAAGACTTTTGGGAGCAAGCGAAGCGCATCCTTGGTGTCGAATCGCCGGATCCGGTCGCATCAGATGATAAGCGTGAGCAGCATCAGCATTTGGCTAGCGAGAACGAGCTAGCATCGACACAAGATAAAAATCCGATCCCACTCAATTCAACCAGCAAATGAACGCGGTTGACGTTGCGCAATGTCGATAAAGAGCACACTTGCGCGCGACTCAACAAGTCACCGAGCATACGCTTTAGGCTGCCATGGCTTTACATAACTAAAGTTATCAATCGGACCCCAATTTATCGGAAGACTCGGCGGAGCGAAGAGCGTTGGTTAGTAGGGCCTGTCAGACCCTCGTTTCCGACCGCTGACCCTAATTAACGAAAAGAGAAGTAGAGGGCATTTAAACACTCCGCCGGCGCTGCATGCGGGGACGTAAGTTTGATGCACGTCGCCGGGAACGCGACGAATGGCATTCTCTCGGCCTCCGCGCGTCGACGCGAGCAGGGCATTGGGCGGCCTTAGCCCCTACTGGCGCCCGGACGGCTCATGGACAAGTTGATGCAATTGCGCTAAACTGATGTTGCAAATGAACGCAACATCGGAGCTCCTCATGTCCTCGACCGCCGCTTCCCCGCTGCACAACCTCTGGTCGATTGTCCTGTCCAAGGTCGGCGGTGCCCACATCGAGCTCGGCGACAACTTCGTCATCACGAACAACGAGGTTGGCCCGGCGCCGCGGGCGGGTGGCAAGGCTGCCGCCAAGGGCGACCCGAATTACGTCAAGGGCGTCGTTAGGGCGCTCAAGATCGACTCCAAGCTTGGTCGGCACGCGCACGTGCACCGCAAGTCTGCTGTCGGGCTCTTCACGATCCCTGACCACCTGTCGGCCAAGCAAGCCTACGTCATCGTCAAGTTGGGCATCCCTAGCCGCAGCCTGGAGCCGCTGAGCGACCACTTGGGCATCGGCAAGGGCGCGGCCGCGGGTGTCCTGGGAATGGACCGCGCCACGGCCAACCGCAAGGTGGCCAAGGACGACGTGCTTCCGACCTACGCGGCCGAGAGCATGCTTCGCCTGCTCGAGCTCGACGCGATGGCTCGCGACACCTTTGAGACTGATGAAGAAGCGGCTGCGTGGCTGCGCCAGCCACACCCGATGCTCGACGGGGAGACGCCGCTGGACTGCGCCAAGTCCGGCTTTGGCGCCGAACGCGTCAAGGACATCCTCAACGCCGTCAAGTACGGTGGCGTCGTTTGATCACGGTCTACCGCATCGGCTACTGCGACACGCCGGCACCGGCGCTCAACGTCCTGCTCATGAGTCTGGGCTATGGCTCGACGCAGGGCAACGGCCGCTGGCACACCAAGGGGCCCAACCAGGTCGTCTACTGCGGCTCGAGCCGGGCACTGTGCCAGCTCGAAAAGCGCGTGCACGCCAACGGCGCCAACCCCAAGAACCAGGCGCTCATGCGGTTGGAGATTCCCCCGGACGCTTCCCTGATCGACGTCGAGACGCTGGGCCTGCCCGCGGACTGGCGCGACGACGAGACGCCCACCCAGACCATCGGCAACACCTGGGTTGCCTCGGGCGCGAGCCTGGGGCTATGGGTGCCGTCCTACATTGAGCCCGGCGAGCGGAACGTGCTACTCAACCCCGCGCACCCGGCGTACGCCACCGTCACCCTCCACATCGAGCGCCACCCGTTCAAGTTCGACCCGCGGCTGTTCATCGCGCCGGCCCCCGCAGCGCCTGGCGGCACTTCGCCCTGATGCGCCAACTTCCAGACGCCACGAGAGTTCTTTGGCTGTCTTGCTGAGGCAAGCGCCGAAAGGCATCTGGCAGTGCCGGCCATCCGACTGAAGGTGCGAATGTACAGGCGCTTCCGAGATTCCCCATTCCGTAACGAACTCAGCCAACTTTTCGGAATCGGAGAAATATCCATGCTCGTCGTCTGCTCGGACGAAGTGGTGCAAATGGCAATTGATGCCAAATGGCGCGATCCTGAGTTTAGCCGCGCGAAGCTGCACAAGCTGATTCGCGAGGCGCCGGGCGAGAAAGGCGCGAGATCCCCAAAGGAAAGAACATGAGTCGCTACGAAATCCACCAAGTCGAGGAAGCAATCAACTATTGGCGAGCACGGCAACAGGCAGGCGAGGACGCAGCGCTCTGTCCTCGCGCCCGTGTTCTCGCAGATGTGTACGGGACGCTCATTTTCGAAGGCGCGGAAAGCGTCGACGCGCGGGTCT
The DNA here is from genome assembly GCF_057814995.1 of Caballeronia sp. SL1002. NCBI lineage: Bacteria > Pseudomonadati > Pseudomonadota > Betaproteobacteria > Burkholderiales > Burkholderiaceae > Caballeronia > Caballeronia sp. SL1002. The sequence continues at coordinate 65,086 of NZ_JBYMUW010000006.1, forward strand.
TGTCGCCGGAGCAAAACGAAGCGATTAACCTCGCGCTCGCGCAAGGGGAGCTGCCGCTCTAACATCTCGCGCCCGGGCGTTGGAAGGTTGGGCGGCCGCTAGCCTTGACACACGCATTACCCCGGCACAATGGAGTTTGTTCCTCGCCTGTCGATTGGGCACTCAACCGAAAAGGACTCAAAAGTACATGCGGCGGCCGACTCAATCACAGGCGAAACTATTGGAGCAACTCGACCGTGGGTATTCGATTGAGGAAGTGGCGGCACGGCTTGGAAAGAGCGTCCTTGCGGCACGGCGCCAGGTCGCGCGGATCAAAAAGCGCGTGCGCGAAGGGAAGCTCGCGCCCTCGCCGCTGCCCATCGAACTCGCTGCTCGCGAGCCTCGAATCTATCTGGCTGGCTTCGACGTGTTTCGCACGGACGCCAAAACCCACGGCGAACATCTAAAGCACCTCTGTCGGGAACGCGGGTTCGTGGGTCTGTATCCGCTGGATAGAGACGTGCCCGTTTCTCTCGGACCCGAAGAAGCCGCTCGTTGGACCTACCGCGCCAACATCGACGCGATTCGGTCCGCGGATATCATCATGGCCAATATCAACGATTTTCGTGGCCCAGGTGAACCGGATAGCGGGACCGCTTTCGAAATAGGTTTTGCCGCCGCGCTCGGAAAGCCCGTATTCGGGTATCGGACGAGCGCTGAACCTCTGATTGAGCGGTTTCCGCGGCTGCCGTCGGCGGGCAACGTCTCGCTTTGCGCCGGCGGCTATCTCATCGAAGACTTCAGCGGGAGCGTCAACGTTATGATTTCGACTTCGACCCAGATCATCGTCGGCGGGCCGGCTGAGTGTCTTGATGCGATAAGGGCTGCGTGGGCGTCGGAAAGCGCCCTCCCTTTGATGACGGGTTTGGCGAAGCGTTAGCTTCGTGGGGATTGGGGATGCGCGATTTCAGTATATCGAGTTTTACCGGTTCGGAAGTTTGGCTCGCTTCTCCCGAGGAAGCGTACCTTCAATGGCAGCGCGCCGAAGCGACAGGTGCGGATCGGCGCGCGTTCTCAGATCAGTCCGTAATCCAGCACTGCGCGATGTTTTCCCGCTTCAACGACTACCTGATCGCCCACCGGTTGACCGTGGCCACCTTCGGTGCAGATCACGTGGAGGGCTTCTTCGCAACGTCGGAACGAGACTGGGCAACCGGAACCACAACCCGCTTGCGCTACCTCAAGCTTATCGATCGATTCACGCGCCATTTGATCGCGCTCGATATGCGTAAGGACAATCCCGCCGAGCAGATGCTGGTGCGAGAAAGCTGGCCGGAGGACGAGCCGATACCCGCGTATCTGTCCGAGGCCGACGACTTGCGTCTGCAGGACTCTTTGCGATCAACGGAGTATGAGTCGTTCAAAGCCTTGCGAAACGCCGCGATCGTCGCGCTCTTTCTGGCGTCAGGAATAACGGCGGCCGAACTCCGGACCGCGCAGCTCGATGACCTTGACGTTGACGAGGTTCGCCCCACGATTTATGTGCCGAAACACGGGCCGCGGATCGCTCGCAGGGTTCCGATCGACGACTTTGCGGCGGCTGTATTGCGCGCCTATCACGGCGTTAGAGAAGAGATGCAGTGCGCGACCAGTTGGCTCTTTGTCGCGACCGCCGGAGGGAAACCGATGAAGCCCGACACGCTCGGGGCATGTGTGCGCGCCGCGATTCACAGCGCCGGTACCTTGGCCGTCGACGAGAGCCCGCGGTTGCTGCGCAACACGTACGCCCGCCGACATCTCAACGCAGGCAAGACCAACGAACAGGTAAGCAACCTACTCGGATTGTCGAGTCATCGTACAGTCACTCGGCTGCGGGAGACGATGAACGTCGGTCCAGCGTGAGTGCGTCCTGACGGCGGAGCGCTAGTCAACGTAGCAGCTACCCACCGTATGCATGGGGTGCAAACAGCAGGCGCCGAGCGATTGCTATTCTCCGGACCTCGTCTATCAAAGGCCGGGACTTAGCGCTATCACGAGCAACGGGTAACTCTAGCTTCTCAAGTGCTTCACGAACAATAAGGACGCTTTCGTCGAACGCGGCCTTAGCCATGGTGGCGTCGACTAAACAAGTTCGGAGTTTGTTGCAATAAGTAGCATTATTCTTGTTGCCTGCCCCAGGGAACTCATCAGTCTCGTAGCGCACTCGGAATGCGAAGAGCAAAAAATATTTGAATGGCCGAATATTGCGCTCTTCGTTCGTCAGCTTGCGGAGGGCGAACTCAAATCGATAAGCTGCCAAGGCAGATACGAAATATGGCTCGGGTTTGTGCGTTGACTGGAAAACCCGCTCTTTTACAGTTTTTAGCAACGTGCCTTGATATCGACTGGCTTGGTTGGGGGAATCCAAAAACATAGAGGCAAAGCACTTCAGCTGACTGCCAATTGTCACGATCCGTCCTTTTTCAATGCCGCTATCACTCGCGTATTGCTTTGCCCTTCTTTCGTAATAGAGCTTCGATTCTCCTTCTATACCCGAGTAATAATCCTCCAAGTCCCTTTGGAACTGTGTAAGAGCGAGGAGGTCGTTTTCCTCTACGTTCGTCTGTTTGTTTGTCGACTTTATTATGCTTTGGGCAACATCTTCACTGACGGTGTGGATTAATTTGACTGGAACGAAGAGGTCCCCGGTGATTTGGTGCCGGTTAGAAAATATTACGTGGCTTGTTTGGCAGCCATTTACAATTTGATAGTCTTCGAGAACATACTGATTTGAGGTAACTTTTATGTTCCGTGCAACGATTGTAATACCGTTGTTGCGCAAGACAAATTGATCGAACAGTTTATCAGTGATGGTCTTTGCGATATCTGCATTGACAGGATTTTCGCCTTGAAAATCTCGAACGTTATCAATGAAAACGGACTTGATTATATCTCCGCTATCATCGGTCAATAATTTTAGGAATTCATTGACTGGGAGAACACCCAGATATGATGCGCTCACCCCATCGATGGTTGGTAGCGTAATGAGCTTTTCAAATATCACCTCGCGCGAAATGCTTTTCTTCGTTGCCCGATAACGGGCCTGAAGCTGGCGCGCGCCAATCGGCTCAAATGTAACCTCGGAAAACAGGTTCGTATCTAATAGATCCTGTCGCTTTCGCTTGATAGCTTCTACAAGGTAAGCGTCGTCTGACCAGTTTCCCGTGCAAACGTAATATACGCGACACACGGGATTATCTTTTAGCCGAGAGGCATTCTGAAGGATGCGCTCTTTTATTTGAATAAGACGCTTAACATCAATATTCACAGGTAGTTTCTGACTTGTAGAGAAAACCTCATTCACGAGGTTGTCCCCTAGCGCGATAATGGCCGCCCCATCGAAACTAGACGACGATTTCGCCTGAATAATAATGAATTCCACATCCAGATAGCCGTTTAGCGCCAGAACATCGTCGACGTATTCGGCGTCGCTTGCGACTCGTCCATTGACCTTGACGGCGAAAGCGTCAACATTAAGGTCTTGACCGTCGCCGGCAACTAAATCGGTCGTATCGAACTCCTCGGTATAGTGTGACGAAACGACACTGTAGGCAGCAAAGTGCTCAAACTGTTTGTCTTTGGGTAGGTCAGTGAGTGCATTGCTCTCAACAAAATCCCTAAAGAGAGCTTGGGTAACAGAATCCATTGAAATTCCTCACAAGAACAAATTTCGGCTCAGTGTAGAGCAAAATCATATCCACATTACGGATGACCGGCTATTCGGGTTTGATGCGCCTCTGTCGGAAGCCTAAAAAGCGCTGGTAGGCCATACCCGTTCGGCGTAACGGCACTACTGTCGAGACCGTCAGCACCCCCCGCACGATATAAGGCAGCGTATGACAAGGGCTCACACGGTTCCATGCCCTTTCATCCCAATGAGCCGAGCGGGCGGATACTAAAACGGACGATACGTATATTTTTGACGGCTAGCGCTGTCCGCTTTGCTTTTGACCCGCCAATACCTGCTGGCCTTACCGACTGAGTTAAAAGCGACTTTTTCCCATCCACGGGTGTTGCGCTCAATCACGGGCGCTTTCGCCGTCTTCACCCTTGTCGATGACTTGACTTCTTCTCGCCCTCAATAAGCTTTGTCGTGCGTCGGAAATGACTTTGGCGCGTAACAGCGAGGTATGGCATGGTCTATAAAAGCAGTTTCAAAGACATCATTTATCCCGAATCGAGTCGGGAGCCGCGGGTTACTCGGTATCGTGTCGTGCTCACCACAGCGCCGACGCACGTTATCTCCGCAATCATTCAGTTCACGCAAGACGACGACCTTGCTCTCGCCTATCATTCGCCGCTTGAGCCGACGCTCGATCTGCTGCTTGATCGGGTTATAGCGCGCGAATTGCAGGGCATTCGCCTCGACCGCATCACGCTCGTCGTTCAGACTGGGCCGAAACTGATGCAGTACCCGATCAACTTTAACGCCGTCGAATTCCAAAAGCGCGGCAACCCCGTCTCGGAGATAGGTACGGGGAAAAAGAAGGCGATTCACATTCGCTCCCATGACGTTGTCGGCGGTTCGGTCGCATTCTTCGTTGACCGACAAGGTGCAAGCGAGGTTGACGAGTCGCTCGCGCAAATGCTGCGTTAAACGCGCTTCGCTCAGCGGCAGCCGCCGAGCCAGTTGCCACTACGAGAATTTAATATGATCGCGCGTTACGCGGTTGGGCGGTGGAAATCCTTGTGGGCGAGCGAACCTCACACGAGCCATCGGATCGTCTTGGATCTCGTTACAAAAACTGTTCTGGCAGGTCAAGACAGTCGGAGTCGAAGTTGGACTCCGATGCGACTCGAGCACGTCGCCTACATGCAGCAGATTCTCGATGAAACGTTCTCTGAAATATTCGACAACCCTGCGGATTTCAAATTTACGATTTGTGACGAAATACCGGCATGGGCTTTTCAGGCTTGGGCTTGGCCAAGCGACGAATTCCCTGACGAAGGTGTTGACCAAAAGGTTCGAGCGACCGGCCGGCAAGATTCGCGGCAATCGTGATAGCAGGCGCCTCACCCACTCCGCAAACCTATGCAGCGAAACGACGCTTGTCGATCCGCTGTTGACCTTCGCGTTGTGCGATGCTTGTGACGCATCGGAGAGTAGGTCGGTCATTCACGGGATAAATCCACTGGCGTGAACTCCACCCCGCTGACGATGTGGGGAGCCACCACCACGACTCAAGTCTCCGACCTAGTGTTTCAAACGATGCACTTGATGCAGGAAGCGAACGAAAGCGCGCAATGCGTCATGATCCTCCTTGGAAATAGGATCAGGATCGAAGTGCATTACGTCATTGCGAATCAATCGAACTCGATCCAGTTCGTTGATAAACGAGACACGGTCAATCTGTAGACCCACCCTTTTCCAGCGCTCAGGCTCCTGTAAAAGTCGGATCGTCTCGCCGAGCGTCAAGTCGGCAACTGACGCAACTTCACGACCTTGATCTTCTGGGTTTCGGATTTCCCGAAGCTGTTCTTCCGTGAATTTACCGCCGATCAGAAAGCGAATGAAATTCTCGATCTCACCTAACAGAAGGAAAGGCTCAGACAATTGCTGGAATTGGAGGTTCAGGTCCGTCGATGTCACGATGCCTGAGATGCTGTTGTCAATGCCGCGAACCAAAACATACGACTCTGCGGCAATCACTCGGATTACATCGAACAGTGAGTCCGAATGCTTCACCTCCACGGCCTGCTTCTGGCACTGTCGCACTGCCGTCGGCTTGGGGTTGTCGAACATGAGATGCCAGGCAATCGAAGACCACGTAACGACGCCTTTCAACTCTCGTCCGCTAACGACGGGAAGCTGCGAAAAATCTCGCATCATCATGACCGTCATTGCTTCCTCCAGTGTGCAATCAGGAGCGACGGTAACTGGCGGCCGGATCGCTGCCTCCAAGCGACTCACCCGAAAAGCGGGTTCCGTCATGGCGCCACCGAGATATAAGGGTGGCGCAACGACACCTTCCGCCGCAACGACAGCATTTCCCGCGATTACATTCGCTTCGCCGACAATCTCTTCCGCGCCGTGAGGTTCCGCTTCCACAGCAGGCTCTTGGTGCAAACGAAACACCAGCGCAGCATCGAGGCTTGAGTGATTGAAGTATGGGTCGGTATCAATCCCATTTCGCTGCAGCGCTTGGTCAATCTCATAGACGACGTTGGCTCCTCGCCGTTCGGCTCCCCCCCAACGGAGCAGTTCTCGCACTGAGATAGGCACTGGGCCTTGTCCGTTGTCCAGATCTTCACGAACGCGCGCTAGGTTGGTTTGCAAGCCGACAATATCCATGATTCTGCCAAGTAGCACTGAGGTGCTCATTTTAGACTTATTGGCGGAAAAGGTAGCTTTCTCGACAGCGATCTACGTAATCCGATACAACCGTTTTAAAGCGAAAAGGGACACCTGAACATCTCGACGGGAATAAACGAACGGCTTTTATCGCCGGGAACCGCCAAACGACGGCTAGATCCGACAAAATGTCGGCGCAATTATTCTGCTGTCTTCATCTTCTCAATCAGTCGGTCGAGACGCTTGCTGGCCTCAAGTACTGCTCCAAACCGCACCTCTCGCAGTTGTCGGTCGTGTTCGTTGACGATGTCCACCAGCCGTTGAAGAAGCTCGCTCGGAAAATCGTCTTTCGGCCGATCTAGCGCCGCGAGCACCTCTTCCTCGGCCAGACGAATGTACTCAAGGTCGAGCAGACCATGACCCATCTCCGTCAGGAAACTCGTGAGAAGGACCGTCTGGGCCATGCAAGTTGCATGTGCGCGCGTGCCGCGTTTGTTTCGGATCGCTTCGAACGCGAGTCGGCATTGCAACGCCAGCGCCTCCGCGTCCGCGCGCGGCATCGGTAGCAACAGCACTTTGCTATCGCGACTGAGTATCTTTCGAGGCGGTCGTTGTTTTTTGGCGGTAGGCATAAATCGATGCGTAAAAAGTAGTGGTCCGATTTTATCAACGCCATAAAAGCACGATCGTTCGCAAATACATGATGGGTTTGGTCGTTGCCCCGGGGCAACGGGTGCGGTTCTGCCTCTACGCGGTTTTTGACTGGCTCCTTTTTCTCCTTTCCCCTAGTTAGCATTCGTGCCGCTACGAAAATAGACTAGAATACTGTACATATATACAGTAATAGGGATAGCGCTCGTGGCCTCGCCCGCGCCAGAAACAATTCACGCATCGCTTTGGCGAGGTACGCAGCTGGCGGCCGCGCGGACCAACGTCGTCCCGTGCGGATTTGAAAATCTCGCGGCGGAACTACCCGGTGGAGGTTGGCCGAAGAGCGCTCTGACCGACCTGATGGTGAGTCAGCCGGGGATCGGAGAAATGCGCCTGCTGCTTCCGGCATTGCGCGCGGTCGCGCGACGCCCCATTGGATTGCTCCAGGCGCCGCACCGATTTCATCCGGAAGCGGCGGCATATTGGGGATTGCCGGAGACGGCACTTAACGTCATTCGAGCCAGCAAGACGGCCGATGCGCTCTGGTCCGCGGAGCAGATTTTGCGCGCAGGTAGTTTCGGCGCGCTGATCTTTTGGCAAACCCATGTCCGGCCTGAATCGCTACGGAGACTACACCTCGCCGCGCAGACTTCGGAAACGCTGTTTTTCATGGTGCGTCCGTTGGCGAATGCCAGCGACACGTCGCCGGCCCCGCTGCGCCTCGCCGTGCGGCCCGGGCGCGACAGCGTCGCCGTTGAGTTCGTGAAGCGACGTGGCCCCGCTCGCGACGAACCGCTGATAGTCCAACTCTCTCATTCGCCCATCCTGTTGAGTCGTCATGCAAGTCTGGATCGGCGTGTACCTGCCGCACCTCAGCCGCGAAGTCTTCCGGCCGAACTGGTCTCCTAATACTGGAGCGGGACTCGTCGTGCTCGACCACGAACGGGTCATTTCCTTTGACGAGCCCGCGCACGACGCGGGCATTCGCGCAGGGATGCGGCGAGGCGGCGTACTGACGCTGGCCCCCGATGCGAAACTTCACGAGCGCGACGAACTTCGCGAACAACATGCCGTGTCCGACGCGGCCACCGCCCTCATGCAGTTCAGCCCGCAAGTCGCGATCGCCGAGGAGCAAACGGTCCTTGTCGACGTATCGGCGAGCCTCCGTTTGTTCGGGGGCATCCGGTCGATCCTTCGCCTCATCAGGAGCGCGCTTGCCGCCTTCGGTTTTACCGTCCAAACCAGCACTGCTCCAACGGGGCAAGCAGCATGGTTGATGGCGCGATATCGTGGCGGCCAGCGGCTGACCATTGCGTCGTTCGAACGACAACTTCATCGCTTGCCGGCCCTTTTGGTGCCGGAGGCGCGGCGTTTCGCCGACTGGTTCACCGGGTTGGGCTGTACTTCGATTGCGGATCTGCGGCGCTTGCCGCGCGCGGGGCTCAAAAAACGGTGCGGCACGGCGCTGCTCGACACCCTTGACCGTGCTGTAGGGGAGGCTCCGGAATTGTTCGAATGGGTTCAGACACCGCCGTCATTCAGCGCGCGGCTCGAATTGCCGGATCGGGTCGAGCACGCCGAGGCCGTCCTCTTCGCCGCCCGCCGTCTGATCGTGCAACTCACCGGATGGCTCGCGAGCAAACAACTCGCGCTGAGTCGCTTCACAGTACGACTCGAACACGAACGTGGGCGCGCTGCATTGCCGCCGACGGCCATCGAGATCGCGCTCGCCGAACCGACATGGCACGAAGAACATCTGACGCGCCTGCTTAAAGAGCGCCTTGGCCGGATCGAGCTCGTCGCCGCCGTCATTGCGATACGGCTCGAAGTCAATGAGGTGGAAGCGGCTGCTCCGCCGTCCGACACGCTCTTTCCGGAACCAGGCGGCAACGCCGAAGACCACAACCGGCTGATGGAATTATTGGTCGCGCGCCTCGGCCCCGAAAACGTCTTGCGGGCTGCCCCGATTGCCGACCACCGGCCAGAAGTGATCGCAAATTGGGTCTCAGTGACCAGTGATGCAAAAGGATGCGCTTTGCCGGCCGATCGGCCGCGGCCGTCATGGTTGCTGGAGACGCCCGTCCAGCTGATGACGCGCCAGCATCGCCCGTTCTACGGCAGTCCGCTGCGCACGGTGTCGCCGGGCGAGCGCGTCGAAGGTGGCTGGTGGGATGGCGAACTCGTGACGCGTGACTACTTCGTCGCCGAGGCCGACGACCGGACCTGCTACTGGATCTACCGCGAACGCGTCGGCAGCCGCGACGAAGAGGATCCGCGATGGTTCCTGCACGGGCTTTTCGGATAAGACCATGTCGTCCGTTCCCATCGGCCTGCCCGGCTATGCCGAGTTGCAGTGCTTTTCCAATTTCACGTTTCTACGCGGCGCGTCGCACGCCGAGGATCTGATCGAGCGCGCCGAGCGGCTCGGATATCTTGCCATCGCCATCACAGATGAGTGCTCGCTCGCCGGCGTCGTACGCGCACACGTCGCTGCGAAGGAGGCAAATGTCCGGTTGATCGTTGGTGCGCATTTTCAGGTGACGAACCCGGACGGTACGCCCGCCCTCGCCTTCACGGCACTGGCGCAGAATCGCGACGGATACGGCAACCTGAGCGAACTGATCACGCTCGCACGCACCCGAACATCAAAAGGCACGTACCTCCTCACGCCGAACGACCTCGCGCGGCCCGACGCGCCCTACTCGCATCTTCGTGGTCTGCCTGACTGCCTCGTTATTCTGTCGCCTGAGTTTCCGGCGACCGAAACACGTCTTGATGCGCAGGTAGAGTGGCTTGCCGCAACTTTCGAAGACCGTTGTTGGGTAGCGCTCACGTTGCACGCGCGTGCAATGGACGATATCCATCGAGGGATTGTCGAATACGTTGCGGATAAGCATGACGTGCCGGTCGTGGCCACCGGCGGCGTGACGATGCACGTGCGTTCTCGCAAGCCTTTGCAGGACTCTCTCACGGCAATCCGCCTGAATCGCTCGATCGCCGAATGTGGATTCGAACTCGCACAGAACGCGGAACAGCATCTGAGATCGAAGTTGCGACTTGCGAACCTCTATCCGGAACGCGCGCTTACGGAGACGCTGAACGTAGCCAACCGATGCTCGTTTCGTTTGGACGAACTCCGATACGAATACCCCGACGAACTGGTGCCAGCCGGCGTGACACCGACGAACTATCTCCGCCAGGAAACGTACATCGGTGCGCACCGACGCTTCCCTGCAGGCATTCCGCACGCGGTACAAAAGCAGATCGAGCACGAACTGGCGTTGATCGCTGACCTGAAATATGAGCCTTACTTCCTGACCGTCTATGACCTTGTGCGCTTCGCTCGCAACGAAGGCATCTTGTGTCAGGGAAGAGGGTCCGCGGCCAACTCCGCTGTCTGCTATTGCCTTGGCGTGACCGAGGTCGATCCCGCGCGCAGTAGCATGCTATTTGAGCGGTTCATCTCGAAAGAGCGTGCCGAGCCGCCTGACATCGACGTGGACTTCGAGCACCAGCGCCGGGAAGAGGTGATCCAGTACATCTATCGCAAGTACACGCGCACGCGCGCCGCGCTCGCGGCCGCCGTCACGACCTACCGGCCTAAGAGCGCGCTGCGTGATTCGGGCAAGGCGCTGGGGATCGACCCGGCGATCGTCGACAAGGTCGCAAAAGCACACCAATGGTTCGATTCCAGCGCAGACCTTCTCAATCGCTTCGTCGAATCCGGCCTTGATCCGGAAGCGCCGATGATCCAGCAGTGGGCCACACTCGCCTCTCAGCTGCTCGGTTTTCCGCGACACCTTTCTCAACACACGGGCGGCTTCGTGATCGCGCGCGGCAAGCTTTCCCGGCTCGTGCCCATTGAGAACGCGTCAATGGTCGATCGCACCGTGATCCAGTGGGATAAGGACGACTTGGAAGCACTCGGTCTATTGAAGATCGACGTACTCGCGCTCGGCATGCTGTCGGCGATCCGCCGTACGCTCGATCTCGTGTCGCAGCAGCGCGGCGAGCCGTTCGAGATACAGGACATACCGCCGGAGGATCCGGCCACCTACGAGATGATTTGTCGCGCAGACACCGTCGGCGTCTTCCAGATCGAATCGCGCGCGCAAATGAGCATGCTGCCGCGCCTTCAGCCGCGGACGTTCTATGACCTCGTGATCGAGGTCGCCCTTGTAAGGCCCGGCCCGATTCAAGGCGGGGCCGTGCATCCATATTTGCGCCGCCGTCAGGGTTTCGAGACAGTCACGTATCCCAGCGATGCCCTAAAAGTTGCGCTCGGGCGCACGCTCGGCGTACCCATCTTCCAGGAGCAGGTGATGCAAGTCGCGATTCTCGCGGCTGGATTCACACCGGGTGAAGCAGATCAACTTCGAAGAGCCATGGCCGCCTGGAAGCGCAAGGGTGGTCTGCAACAGTACTACGATCGCATCGTCAATGGCATGACGGAACGTGGCTATGAGACGGACTTCGCCGAAGGGATTTTTGAGCAGATAAAAGGGTTTGCGGAGTACGGTTTTCCAGAGAGTCATTCGGCAAGCTTTGCCCTCCTCGTCTACGCCAGCAGTTGGCTCAAGTGCCACGAACCGGCCGCCTTCCTATGCGCGATGCTCAACAGCCAGCCGATGGGCTTTTACTCGCCCTCGCAGCTTGTTCAGGACGCGAAGCGCCACAAGGTGCGCGTTTTGCCGGTTGACGTGACCATCAGCAACTGGGATTCGGCGCTCGAAGGCGACGGCTCGATGGCACCGGTGCGGCTCGGGCTCTCGCTTGTTCGCGGTATGCGTGACGAATCCGCCGCGCGTATCGAGTCAGCACGCGCGGTGCGGCCGTTCGCGGACGTCAACGACCTTGCGAACCGTGCGCAGCTCGACCGGCACGACCTGCAAGTGCTCGCCGATGCAAACGCGCTGCACTCGCTGGCCGGCAACCGCCGTCAGGCTCTCTGGCAAGCGGTGGCGGCTGTTCCGGACCGTGATCTGCTCCGAGCGACCTCGCGCGAGGAAGAGACTCCAATGCTGGCAGCGCCAAGTGAAGGGGAAGAAATTATCGGCGACTATCGTTCGACTGGCCTGACACTCAACCGGCATCCCCTCTCGTTACTGCGTGATCGGCTCGATGCAAAAAAAATTTACAGCGCCGCGAAGCTGGGGACCTATCCCAACGGACGTCTTGCCCGCGCGTGCGGCATCGTGACCGTGAGGCAACGACCGGGAACCGCAAATGGAGTGCTGTTCCTAACGTTGGAGGACGAGACCGGCCAGGTCAATGTCATCGTCTGGCCATCACTCGTTGAGAAATTCAGAAGAGAGGCGCTCGGGGCATCGCTGCTTGGCATCTTCGGTGTATGGCAGCGGGAAGGCGAGGTGAAACATCTTGTCGCGAACCGGCTCGTCGATCTGACGCACCTTTTGGGTAGCCTCACAACGGCAAGCCGGAATTTCCATTAACTTGCGCCAAGCGCGGGAACGTTAGGAAACTCGGCGGCGGGCCACGACATGCGCTGAATCACCCGGAAAATCGCCCTATTCCCCCCGCACCTTCGTTGCAGCAAAAACGAAAGATGCTCAAAAACGCGCGTCATTCCGCTCCGCGCAGCTCCATTTTCTATTCACCATCTTAGTGCTACGCGTACGTCATGCACGACGGACCCTTTGTCGGTTTTTCGGGCTACAGCAGGACCGTCGCGCCTTGACACAGCGGTTATTACGCAAGACTGGACTTTACCGCCTCGTGCCGTAAGCGAGTTCGCGGTTACGGCACGCGATCAAATCGCCCGCGCAGGTGTCCATCAACACAACGAGGTTTGAATTGAATTTATCGTCGGTTGCTTCTCCCTCCTTTCGCCTAACCGCTTTGGCAACGTTGGCGATCGCCGCGCTAACTGCGTGCGGCGGGGGCTCCGGTTCCTCAGAGAATACGAGCGCCGCTAGCCAAAGAGCGATCTCGCAAAAAGTGACGTTCCTGCCACCCGCATCCGCTCCGCAGGCAGTTTCTCCCACCGGCGACCCGAAGGCGGACGGCATTGCATTCATGAATGCGGTTCGCCACAACGTCGGCTATCCGACGGCCATCGCCGTCGACAACGGTCTAACCACGTCATCCCAAAATCACGCAGCCTACCTGGTCGCGAACTCGACGACCGGTCATTACGAAACCGCCGGCCTGCCGGGCTATACGGGTGCATCACCGTTCGATCGCATTGCGGCCGTGGGATTTCCTAACATCGCTTCGGAAGTGACAGTCGCGGGCGATGTGCACGCGTTCTATAGCTCGCTGACGGCGGTCCAATTGATATTCGACGCTCCGTATCACCGAATGGGGATGCTGGCGGACTACGCACGCATGGGTGTAGGCAGCATGACAGGCGCGACATGGAGCGCCTTCAACATCGACTTCGGAGATCGGACGACCAACTTGAGCTCGTCGCAAGCCGTTGCGTATCCCTACGCTGGTCAAACAGGTGTACCTACGAGTTGGTACGCGTATGAAGACCCTGACCCGTTTGCTTCCGCGCCGCAGTACAGGCAAACCTACACCGGTTATCCGGTCACGATCCAAGGGAAGCTGTTTTCGAAGTTGAGTTCGGTGAACATCACCATAACTGACAGCGGCGGCAACAGTGTCTTGTGCCAACTGCAGACGCCCGAGAACGACTCCCACCTAACGTCTGGTGCGATGTGCATTCCGTTCGCGCCGTTCGCTGCCAGTTCTACCTACACGGTGCATGCAGTGGGCGTACTGACGGATCCGTTTGAAACGGGCACGCCGGCGCATCCGATCGACCTGACATGGTCGTTCACTACGGCTAGCCCGAGCGACGCGACGGCGAAAGCGGCTACCCGAGGAGTTCGCCCGCCGTTAGTTCAGTAAGGACCATCCGACCGAAACGAGCGCGACCTTCGACCGATCCTCGACGACCGCAACCCGGTACGTGATGCATCCCGCGCGAGCGCGGGCGTCCGGACAATCCGCTTCCAAGCGAAATCAAAGCGACGCCGGACCGCTTTACTACGGGCACATCTCTTTTCTCAGGTGCAACCACGGCGACCTTCCTTGACTTCGCAGCGTGATCGATAGCCTGTTTGATGACGCGGATGAATCCGCGTCGCAATCTTCATCCAAGCGAGATACACATGGAACCGATAAAGAAAGAACCTGTCGACACGATCAAGTCGCTCATCGACGTCATCCAGGCTGCATTCACGGCCGCATGGAAAGCGGTCCTCCTACTTGGCGGCCTGATCTTGGTCGCTTATTGCTACTTTGAAAGCATCGTGCCCGAGAGCCTTTCGCTTGGCGATGCGTTCTTCCTTGCGTCCGCCGCGTTCTCTTTCACGTGCATCGCTGTCGTCGGACTCGGCTTCGGTGCCTTTTCGATGTTGTGGGTGCTCAAGCTTCTCGTCGTCGCAAATAACTTCCGGCTCAAGCGGCGCGGCGAGCCACCGGCGGCCACGTTGCATCGGGCAGTCGATAGCGGGTCGATGGTCTTCATGTCGTTCCTCGTTGCGCTTCCCCTCGCCTATCTTTTGATTTTTGTGAGGGATCAAGCGCCCGACGCGCGCATGCACGCGACGCTGATGTTCTTTGCGGCTGTCGGCGCGATCACGGCGATCCTCCTGCTGATCGTTCCCGCCAAGGCGCAGCAATCCGATATTCGCTTCACGGTAGGTTTTCTCGCGATGGCCGTCTTCGGCGCGCGCGCTCTGGTCGCAACTCGTCCGGCCTTGCTGAATTTGGCGATGGTCAATCTTGGTGTTCGCTCCGCGCCCGGCCAGGTCGTGCTCTTCTCCGACTCCGAGCACACGCAGTTGGCGGCCGTCGCAACGGCCAGCGGCGTGAAGGTGCAATTCTGCAAGCTCCCGGGCACAGACAAGTGGGGGACCCGCGACGCCCGCGCGGTCTGGCATGGTGTCGGCGGAAGCTCCTATGTCCGGCTTTTCGACGAGACGGCGGCATCTCGAAACGTTCTCGTGCGGGCGAACCGCGCTGACGTGGAAGTGGTCCGCGGCGAGCAGACCAGCTTTGATTGCGCTCCCGAGGTGGCCACCGCTCCAATCAGTAAGTCTTCGTGATGCACATCTTCGCGAAGGGTCAAAAAAGATGGAAAGGGCATCAAAAAGACGTCTCTTTCCAGCCCTATCGTCGTTTCTCGGCTGGTAACGTTGATATCGCCGTGCGAGTTGGTGCGTACGTCATCGCGACGCCAAATCTCTCGGCACGTACCACCCCGGCGCCTCTCCCCCCGGCTCCAGACGGCGGCCGACACCTCCCTAAACGCACGCAGGATCCGGCTCGCTGGAGCGAGCCGGTGTAGTACCGAACTCGAAGAACCTTCTTGCAAACGCCGCGGCCCTGACGGAAAGTCAACGCAACGTTTAAAGAATTCGTTTAAGTAAGCCGTTATAACGATCTCACCGTACTATCAAGGAAACCAACATGCGCCTCCTTCTTGCCATCATCGTCCCATGGCTCCAGTTTTTTACGATCGGCCGCCCTATTGCCGGTATTGTCTGCTTTCTTTTGCAGATCACGATCGTTGGCTGGATTCCGGCCGCAATATGGTCTGTCTACGCACTGAGCCAATACAAGACCGATCAAAAAATTGAACGCGCTCTTGCTGCGCGCGGCTGACCGGAGCTGCCACGCGAAGAGCAACGGGCCGGTCTAAAAACTGCACTCGGTTCGAGCTGGCCTCCAACCGCTTACTATCCAATTACGAACAGATGCTCGCGTCATCTGGCGCGCGTAGTCGATGAAACGATGAACAAGAAAAGAAACATCGAAATTTCCTTAATTGCGACATTGATTGTCGCGAGCCTAGCATCGCACGCAGTACTCGCGACTGAGTCTCAGACCGACGCGCCGTCTCAGCCAGAGCCGGAAATCAAAGCAAACAACCAAGTGCACCCACCTGCGGATCAGCTTCGATCACTAAGTGATTTCTGTTTTTTCGCGAACCTCCCTCCCGCCAGTCAGAAATACAAGATCATCAAGGATGTGAGTATCGGGAAAAATTCGTACGGCAGTGTCACGACCATCCTTCCCAAGCTGGCCGAATACGCGCAGATGCGCGGAGCCGACGCCATTATCGAGTACACCGGTTCACAGCGCTTTGGCTTTTGGCCGTGGCGCGTCGTCAGACCGGTTGTGCGTGGGACCGCCGTGCAATGGACCGACCCGAAGCCAACGACTTGCGAATCGATCGGAGGCACGAAATTGAGCACGATCCTGTCGTCTGGTCAGCCGCCGGCAAATTAGCGTAGACAGCGAAGACCGAACTCACATGACTGTCAGTTGACGAAAAACTTAGAGGCATACGCGTCCTACTGCGCGCGGATAGCGTCGATGAGGGTGGCGCCAAGCTGCCTTGTATTTAAAGCGTTTCCGTTGCTATTTACGACTGCGACGCTAAGTTGCGTCGCGAGCTCCCGCAAGACGGGGAGGACTGGTACAAGTTGCACCCCGTCTCTGTCTAGATCGATAGCCCCGCTTTCGCGCCTCCGCAGAGTCAAATTCCCGATGGTTGCTTCATCGACTATGGCAGAAGTCGGCGAGTAAGAGACTTGCTCTCGATTTGGCATCTGAGATAGTAGATTTTCTACGGCCTCAAGCGTTCGGTCGCCCCACATTTTGGACAACGCGTAGGTTTGCTGATCGATATGAAAAAGCTCGTCGGCTTTCGTAAAATAACGAAGTGGCTTGCCGCCAAACGCAAGTTTAAATTGCGTTTCAGTGAGATTGCCTGGCGCCGAGAGAAACATGTTTCCCCGCCACTTCGCTGCGGACTCTATGTCATCTATGGACAGCCCCTGTTGCAGCGCCTCGGTAACCACGCCGAGGATGAGTCGCCGCTTTGGGAGATTCGGATAAATGTCCTCCCTGATGGAAAGATCATATCTTGTCAGATCACGGTCTTGAACGCGCGCTGCATCTTGCTCCACCGCTTTTTCACGCACAGCGACCGTGTATTGCTCAACCTGCGGTAGAGGAATCACTTGTTGAATGTCGAGCAACACCCGGTTCGCAATCTGATGAGGACGCATCTGCACGCAGCGCACATCGAGTCCTCGTTTGTTGAGCCACAAAACCGCAGTCGTAAGTTCAGGTGAAAATTCTGCTGACGCGAGAACAATTCGCACGTTATCGGACAAGGCCACCACTTCACTTTCCTCTTTGTCCAGAAAGTCCCTTATCGCCTGCTCCGCATCTTCGTCCGACCGCCCTATAGTGAGCAAGTATTTACGATGCGCTTCGACGGCTTGCTCAAAACGCATTGTGGAGACCATGGCGGCATATCGGATCGCTTGCAGCTCCATGTGTGCAGCATCGTCGCGCTTTAGCTCAACGACGACGAGATTTGCCTGGTCATCTAGGCAGAGCAAGTCTATTCGTCTGTTGGCCCCAACCCAGTCTCCAAATTCCTCAGCGAGCACCATCGTTTTAACATTCGGGGTAATAGCCGCAATATGCGTCCGAATCGCTCGCTGAATATTCTGCCTTTCCAGCAGGCCCAGCTTGGTAAAAGTCTCCGGGTCGATCGCTTTCAAACTATCTGCGGTCATCTCATATAACGCCATCAGCTTCCCTACGAGATTAGTTGTGGATGGTATTCGTGCACGAGGCAACGGGTCTTGAGTGCGCTTTGCATGATGCCACCATCGCGGGCCAATTCCAAAAATCGGCAAGCGCCGCCGGCTTTGAGTCGTCTGCGAGCTATGAGCCCTGAGCATCAGCTACGCTCGCGTCCGGCTCTCTCTTCGCAGTCCCGCCTGCTTTTGCCGTGCGCGGGGGCAAAGGATACGGCTCCGCGTGCATCTGGTCGGCCGGGAACAGACGCAAAAACGACAAAGCCTCATCGGTCGTTCGGCTCGCAAGCCATGCCTCGTGCTCGGCGCCCGGCACGAACACGGCTCGCCGGACTCAAGTCCGATGCGCCAGCGAACCGGCTTACCGGTTTCATAATTCGGCTCGTAGAAAAAACTCCGGAAGTTCGGTCTATGATAAATCGAGACGTGGTCAGTTTTTTGCTGTCGTTACGGATCCCCCGCCGCTCCAGTGAACGATCAGCGGCCCACCACTGAAGGAGACCACATGGCTCCCCGTTCCTTGGCATCGCTCACACTGAGTTTCGGCCTCGTGTCTGTCCCTATTAAATTGTTCACAGCGACCGAAAGTAAGTCGGGCGTCGGCTTCAATCTGATGCATAAGGGCTGCGGGACAAGGCTAAAACAGCAATACGTTTGCCCCGCCGACGGAAAAGTAGTCGAGCGCGCCGATATGGTGAAAGGCTACGAGTTCGAGAAAGACAAGTATGTGATTTTTGAGCCTTCCGAACTTGAGGCACTGGAAGCCAGCGCAAGCCACACTGTCGACATCGTCTCGTTTATGCCCACGGAGGCGATCGACCCGATCTATCTCGACAAAGCCTACTATCTCGCGCCGGATAAGCGCGGCGGAAAGCCCTACGAGCTTCTGTATAAGGCGATGCGTGAAAGTGGTACCTGCGCGCTGGCCAAATGGGTATCCAGAGGGAAAACTCATATCGTCCAGGTCCGCGCTGGCCAGGACGGGATTGTCATGCAGCAGTTGCTCTACGGCGATGAGGTGCGCTCGCAGGCCGCGCTCGATATCGAGCATCCAGAGGTCCAAGCAACTGAACTGAAACTTGCGCAGCAGTTGATCGAGCAATACCGCGTCGATGGATACGACCCGTCTGCCTATTCCGACGAAGAGAAGGAGCGCATCCTCGCCGCAATCGACCAGAAGATTGCCGGGAAGAAAATCGTCGCTGCGCCAGAAGTGCAGCAGACCGGGGGAGCGGTCATTGATCTGGTTGAGGCGCTTCGTGCGAGCCTGCAGAAACGGCCGCTGGCAGCCATCAAAGAGAAGCCCGCGCGCGCGCCGTTTGCGAAAGCGAAAGAGCAAGAAACTCCCGCGCCGGCCGCCAAGACTCGTAAAGGGGTGCGCAAAGCCACAGTCGCACCCGTGGCCGCGCCGACCCCCACCCGTCGTACTGCAACGAAGAAGTGACGATGCGTAAGGGCGATGGATACAGCCTGCGCGACGTTCAGCGGATGCTTGGGGTGTCCCGAAGCGTCGTCGAAAGGCTGATCACAGCAGGGTTCGTCTCGCCCCAACAAGGCGACAGGCGTGAGCGCCGTTTCAATTTCCAGGATGTCGTGATGCTGCGCACGGCCAACTCACTACGCGCGGCGGGCGTGTCGCCCCACAAAATTGTCCGGGCACTCACCCATTTGCGTCGGAACTGGGCGAAAAGCGGTGGGCTGACGAGCCTGAGTATCTCCGCGATCGGAAACAACATCGCGGTCCGTGACCCGCAAAGTCGCCAGTGGGACGCCGAGTCCGGTCAGTTGCTGATCGACTTTGAACCCAAGCCCGAATGCGGATCGGTCGCTTCGTTGGACGACCCTTCCCCAGCTAGAACGCGACGCGCTCAGAACGCGGCCGTTGAGCTCTTTGAAGAGGGCCAGCAACTGGAAGACGACGATCCGGCGGCCGCGGAACGAGCCTACCGCGCGGCGCTTGATCAGGCGCCAGACTACACAGACGCCTCGTTGAACCTTGGGTGCATCCTCATGGACGCAGAGCGGTACGATGAAGCGATCGACGTCTATGGGGCCGCGCTCGAGCATTGCAACGAGGACCCAGTCCTGCACTTCAATCTTGGCGTAGCGCTGGAGGACGCGGGGCACCTTCGAGAAGCCCTCGACGCGTATCAGGCTTGCATCGCGCTGTCCGACGATTTCGCCGACGCCCATTTCAATGCAGCGCGGATTCACGAAGAACTTGGCGAAGCCACCAAAGCGATTCGTCATCTCAATCATTACCGGAAACTGCAGCGAGACTGAAGGAGCCGAGAATGTTCCGCTTTTATCTGATCGATCCAGTCACCCATGCAGTCGAGGCCGTTCACGACGGATTCGATCGAGCCGCAGAACTCATCGGGACCGAGCCGATCGAAATGAAAACCCTGTGGAGCGGTACGTTTGATCCCGATTCGTCAGTCGATATGGTGGTTGCCGAAGGCGACGCGCTGGACGAGGAGGCCGCAGACCGGTTCAGCTTTCGATTCGAGTGCCATGGCCATCCGAAGTCATGGGAATTTGCGGGCAAGGCCGTATTGGTGGCGGTGGGCGAGTTGCCCGAAGATATCGCGCGGCAAGTCGGCTCGTCCGAAGCGGTCGCTGCCGCAACCACTTTCGCTGAGGAGGAAAATTCCGTTTCGGGTCATGTTGTTCACTGGAGCGCACACCCAGATCTGAAAGGACGAAGCGCACCGGTGCGACGCGGACCCCGCCGTGCCACGAGCAAATCAGGCATCGGACACAACAAGTAAGCATTCGCCGAGAAAGGCGCGGTGCAACCTATTTTTCCGGCACACTGTCGCATTCGCAATCACCTACCCTCGGTGCCATGCCTCACGCTTTCATGCCGACCTCAGAACAGCTCGCGGTCCTCGAAGCTGTCTTGGGCGGGGCCGATTTGAAGATCAAGGCATACGCCGGTGCAGGGAAAACTTCCACCCTTCGTCTCATCGCGGAGCAGCTCTCCGACAAACGCGGGGCCTTTTTGGCGTTCAATAAGGAGATTGCTGACCACGCGCGCCGCGGATTTCCCTCGAATGTCACTGCGCGCACCGTACATTCGTTGGCGTATGCATCGGTCCCTGCCGCGCTATCCTCGCGTGTGAATCTACCGCAGGAGCCACCGCACGAACTGGCCAGCCGCTACGGCCTCTGGCCGGTCGAGGTGCCGACGATCACCGGAAAGACGGTCGAAATCACGTCGTTCGAACTCGGGCGGATGGTCATCGACGGACTGGGGATGTACTGCCGATCCGCTGACCCCACCCCAGAGGCGTCTCATATTCCGGTTGATGAAAAGGTTCAAGCCGATGCAGCTGCATGGCTGCGTTCTACCCTACTTCCGTCAATCCAGCGTCTGTGGCGAGAAAGCATTCATCCACGCGGCCAAAGCGCGATCGCACCCGACGTATACCTCAAAGTCTGGGCGCAATCGAATCCCAGAATCAGTGCGGATTTCATTCTCTTCGATGAAGCGCAGGATAGTGATGGCGTAATGCTGTCGGTGCTCGCGCAGCAACGGCATGCGCAGACCATCTACGTGGGCGACCCTTATCAGCAAATCTACGAGTGGCGTGGCGCGGTGAACGCCATGTCCACGATTCAGGCTCCCGAACTGGGTCTGACTGAATCATTCCGTTTCGGAGACACCTTCGCGGCCCTTGCCAGTCGTCTTCTCGGTCTACTTCACGAGCGCACCCCGATCCGTGGCCAAAGCTCGATCGGTTCAATCATGGTTGAGGATCCCAGCATTCAGCCACCGGTTGACGCGGTCCTTTGCCGCAAGAACGTGACAGCTATTTGGCATCTTGCTGCGGGCCTCGAGAGCGGCTACAAGCCAGCGATTCGCATGAGCCCGTCCGAAATTGAAGCGTTCGCGGACGGCGCGGACCTACTACTCGCGGGAAAGCGCGCCTTCCGCCCGACGGCATTCTCGTTATTCGAGAATTGGGAGGATGCGCAGGCGTTTGCCCGGAGTGCAGTGGGTGCCGACTTGCTCCCCGTCGTGCGCATCGTCGAGGAATGCGGTACGGACTACCTCCGCAACTTAGCGCGTCGTGTGACGCCGCCTCAACATGCGGACTATGTCATCTCAACGGTGCACCGCGCAAAAGGGTTGCAGTGGAAACGTGTGAAGGTAACGAATGACTTCCGCTTCAAGTTCGACGAAGGACGCCTCACTCTCGACGACGACGAAATGAGGCTGCTCTACGTCGCGGTCACACGTGCGCAGCATGTCCTCGATATTTCGGAGATGCGCGAAGAACTGCTTCGGCTCATCGGCTCGACCAACACTGCGAATTCCCGGAGTAAGCGCACGAATGGCGTGAACGGCTGAAGCCGACCCTGTCCGGCCGGTCGACACATCGCAGTGCTGCGTCGGGTTTTGAAGTACAACTGTCATTCTTTGGAACGCTAGCGAGGCGGCTCCCCGTTGCTTTCCCGCCGTTCGCACCTCGGCAACGACGAGTCCAGTGTGCGGCTCTTCAACGATGCATTTACTGACCCTGCATGGACCAGGCGCGCCCATCGGTACCAGAAAGCTTTAGCAAGAGAGCCGTTGGGGCGACTCCTTCTGAGTTTGCAGCCCGGAACGGTCTGCATATTTGTGATTGCTACCACTGCTCGCCGCAGGGCACCGCCGCCGATCTGACCAAGATGTTGCTTGCGCGGCCACGGACGGGCTGTATACGATAGCAGCGCTCGATTCGTTGGCGCCGCGTTGTCAAGCCTTGTCCCTGCACCCGATCTCACTGTAGTTCCAGTTGACAGACTAAATGAGCATCGACAATTGGCAGTAGCCGTCGAGGTATATCATTTTTATTTAATTTTTAAATAAATCCAAATCTCTGTTGCTCGCTTTTTGAAAAATGCCGCTTAATTAGCGTTCGCGAGTTCAAGAGATCCGAGCGCAAATCCCTTGTCAATTTTTTCGCGAAAGATACGGACGCCACGCGTGCGTGCGGTTTATCGTGCTCCATCATTAATTTGCCGGCAGATACGATGGCCGATGGCGTCAATGGTGCGACAGTTAGGGCCAAGGAAAGAGCATCAAATTTTTCAGGATATATCGCTCCAAACATATTCTTACCCGCCTGCTCCAGCTTGGCCAAATGTCTTCTCTGTTCTGCCTCACTATTGGCGAAGTACACCTCGTTGATAATCCCCCATAAATCTTCGCGTGCACGCGTATATTCTTCTCGCAATTCCAATATTGCTTGCGGTATGTAATGGCGCATCGATGCCCTTGACATTACCAATTTCGTCAGGGGCGGAATAACAAAAAATATCCCTGGAGCCCTTAGCAGGTTTGCGCTCGCGCGATATTCCTCGTCAAGGGCAGTAAATAGATGCTCGGGCCATGCAGTAAAGATGTGTTTCTCGCAAATAGTTGCGATTCTGGACTGCGAATAGATTACAGCACCGGATCTCTGACAACTTACCAGATATCGTGCATGGTCGATCGCAACGCTCGTGATCGGAGGGATTTCTCGGTTTATTATGAATTTGTCTTCATCTCCGTGAAACGCTGCCCATTTCGTTAAGAATTCTCGCCTCTCTTTTTCTTCTTCCTCGTCGACGTCATAATCACCGTCGTCATATTCTGCCGCCTTTTTCCAATATTCCGCCTCTCGTGCGAATTTTTCACAACTCGCCAAGTCCCATCCTTGATACCAGGCCTCGTAAAACGCATTCTCCTCTACAGTCAACGTGATCCACTTCGGCAGACAAGAGGCAGCAACGTCGCGCAAGGTTTTCTCAACAAAATTTTCCAGAAATTCGCTTTCCGCTAGGCTTAATTGTTCAATCGTTTGTGGTGCTTCCGGCGGGATAAATTCATAATCAAGTAGATGATCACGAAACGGCATATTGAACTTAAGGACGTCGCCCTTCGCGGCGAGTTCAAGGTCTACGTTTTTTTCGTGTGGGGTAACGTTGAACCGCGTGGCAATTAATCGCCGGCCGGTAATAAAAGCGCGAAGACCTCGTTCAATCAACGGAAGATCGTCAGGGCAAAGTTCCGAGTCGGAATATCCACACAAAGTCGCTAAAGCTTCGATGATGTCATTGTCGATCAAACTTTGGCCAAGTTCAAAACCAGTGGAGGAACTTTCCATGGTAACCGTCCGTGAGTTTCTGCAAATTCCTCGTACGCTCAAGCGGTCCTACGTCAGCCAGAACGCTTGATCGCCGATGCGAGATAGTCTTACCCGACTCACGGTTTAAAGCAACCAGCGATAAGCTCGCGCCCGCGCGCGGCTACCGGCCTGATCGCTGCCGATGAGGGGCAGTCATCATCCGCCTGTCCGGCTGGTTCCGGAGACGACCGGCCCATCGAATGACCGCTCCCCTGAACCGGCAAACGACCGGAACTGGCCGGGTCCTGTCTCACGGGACTGGCCTGCTTCAGCAACGGGGACTGCGCGACATCCCTCAGTGAGCACCGGCGACGGTGTCGAGGATTTTTTGACCCGCTGATTGAAAGCAGCATCGCATTCCTCGTTGGCAACTTACCTTACTGAATCGTCGAGGACTCTCCCCCTCTGACAGGCCAACCTTCGCTCGTGACCGTGTCTGCATCAGGGTCTGGAACCGGACCCAATTCCGCTCCAAACCACGGCACCTCAGTGCGAAGCATTGCAACATAAGCGTCCCAACCAGGCTGATGGCCAGCGAAAAGATCATGCTGGATGGTGTACGCAAGGAGCTTTCGGTTCAGCTGCGGCTCGAGCAATTCCTTGGACCAAAGAAAAAACGCAGTCGCGGCCCGCGCGGCGTATTCGTATGGCGTCCACTCAGCATCAACCCGCGCCAGGATAGCGAATCCCGCCAACGACTCCTCTTGAGCGGCCGCTTCGCCAATAGTGTTGTACCTTGCCGCGCATTTCAGTACGCACCCGATTGATTCAACTACGTCTCCGAAATGAAGAAGTAGCGCCCGCCGCTCGATCCCATCTTGTTCGCTCATTGAAATCTCCCGTTTTCTGATGGTTAGACTTATTTCAAACCAACTGCCCGCCGCATTGCCACCGTGATGCCTTGTCGGCATTGAAAGTATCCGGCCCACGGATCAGCACCAAGCGATCGCTGTCTCTGCACAGCGTTCGTAATTGACCACTGATCCGCTGCACGGACGTCCTTCAGCTCGTCCCACGCTATCGGCATCGACACTCCCATGCCCGGTCTCGCTCGAGCTGAGAAAACCGAAGCAGTGCTCGCGCTTTTTCCGTTCCGAAGATAGTCGATGAAGATCTTGTTAATACGATTCTTTGGTCCGAGGACCGCTGAAAATCGCTCCGGCATGATGCGAGCCATATGCCGCGCGACAGCCTGCGAGAAACCCTTCACATCCGCCCAGCTCTGGCGACGCGTAACGGGAACAACAATGTGATAACCCTTCCCTCCGCTTGTCTTGATGAAGCTCTTTAGGCCGATTTCATCGAGCAGGACTTTGGCGAGCGACGCCGCGTCGGTCATCATCTGCCACGGCAGACTTGGATCGGGATCGAGATCCAGCACAAAGCGATCGGGATGGTCCAGGTCGGGTTGGACTGCATTCCAACTATGCAGCTCGACAACATTCCGTTGAGCCAGCCCGATCATCGCCTCGTGAGTGTCGATGGCAAGCAGCGGCGGATGATTGGGGTGAAGGTCTGCCGGGAGACGCGTTATGCCAGGAATGCCCATTCGCTCCTCATGCTTCTGGAAAAAAAGCTCGCCTTGAATTCCAGAAGGCGCGCGCACGAGGGATACGGGCCGGTCCGAAAGATATGGCAGCGCGAATTCGGCTATTTCGTCGTAGTACCGCACCAGATCGATTTTTCGCAGTCCCGTAGTCTCGTCGATCACGCGCTCTGCGTTCGAGACTTTCTGGCCGGCAATCACATTCGTTTCCGCCCGCTTCGACGCCGGGCGCGCGGTGGCGGATTTCCTCGATGCTGGCGCCGACGCGTCAACATCAACCTCCTTTTCCTCGACTATCTCGTCGGCCGGTTTGTCCGCGCGCATACCGTGAAAGATCGGATGACGCACCTCACCATTTGGCGTCCATTCCAGGAAAGAGGTTTCGACAACCAATTCCGGTTTTAGCCAGAGGAAATCGCGCGCCCGCTCGGCTGCCGGTGGGTTGTAGAACGGCGATTGCGATTGGATCAGCGCCTCAGTCTGTTTTTGCAGTTCGGCGATCTGGCGGGGACGCAATTCCGCTTTGACTGTTCCGGCAAAGCGCAGCGATCCGTCCCGCTCATGTACCCCGATCATCAACGAGCGAATGCCGGATTTGGCACCGGCCGTTCGGGTGAAGCCCCCTACGACAAACTCCTGCCTAGACAGGCACTTGAGCTTGATCCAATCGTTAGACCGGCCTGAACGGTAAGGCGCGTCCGCGCGCTTGCCCATGATCCCTTCGAGACGCATCCGGCAGGCAGACGCCAAGAGCGAAGCGGGGTCTTCCGAGAAGGATTCACTAAGCCGGACGTGCTCGTTGGGCACGTCGCTGATGATCGCAGCGAGAGCATTTTGACGTTCCCGCAGCGGCGCTTCGCGCATGTCTAAACCGTTCAGATACAACAAGTCGAAGGCGAAATAGGTCAGTTGCGCGGTGCTTCGCCGATCAAACGCATTTTGCAGCGCGTTGAAATCGGGAACACCGCCTTCGGTCAACACCACGACCTCCCCATCAAACCATGCCGAGTCGACCGGCAACGTCGCCATCTCCCGCGCAAGCACGGGCATTCGATCAGCCCAGTTATGCCCGCCCTTCGTGATGAGCTTAACGGCCGCGTTTTGGATCCGACACATCAAGCGATAGCCGTCGAATTTGATCTCGTAGCGCCAATCGCCGGTGGCGGGGGGTGCTTTGGCGAGTGTTGCTAATTGCGGCGCGATCGCATCGGGACACGCGTCAGCGACGCGCGCGGGCGGGTCAGGCGTCAATCGCTTCCGTCTCATGAGGGTCTCGTTGAGGTCCGATCATCCTATTGTGCAATAGACATGCCTCCATTCGGGCGGGCTGTTCGCTTGCAGCCCCGGTCGCGCCCGCCCAATGAAGTCGGCATCGGGTACCCTCCATGTACGAGTTCTAACAGGAGAGGTTCCGATGTGCGGTCGATACAGTCGAGGACGACAAAGAGGCTTGGACTACGTTGAGCCGTTGATGACAGATGCCGCCGACCCGCGGATCAAGCTGGATGAGGAGCTTTTCCGACCGAGCTGGAACGTCGCTCCCAGCACGAAACAGCCAATCCTGGGGCCCGACGGCGCCCGGATAGAGGCATGGGGATATAGGCCAGGTTGGGCCGTCGCCCGGAAAACGCCTTTGATGGTGAACGCCCGGCTGGACAAGGCCGGATCTTCTGCGTGGAAATCAATGTGGAAGAAGGGCCGCGTGCTCGTGCCTGCCGACGGATGGTACGAGTGGGTTGTTGAGGAAGGGAAAAAACAGCCCTACTACATTCAGCCAATCGACGGACAACCCCTTTTCTTCGCGGGCCTGACCAGTACGACGTTTGGTATGGAGCCACGAGAGGGCGAAACCTACGGGTTCGTGATCGTCACCGACGCTTCGGCAGGGGGCATGCTTGACGTGCATGACCGGCGTCCGTTGGCGCTCTCACCGGACGAAGCCCGGCAGTGGCTCGACCCAGCGACGCCGTACGAGACAGCAACGCACCTCGCGAACAATGCCGTTACGCGCCCGGAAAACTTCCAGTGGTTTCGCGTTAGCACCGCTGTGAACAAAGTCGGCAACAACGAACCAACGTTCAATGAACCGATAGAGGAGAAAACCTGAATAGGTGCCACGCTCAGTCGCACTCCCCATCAAGCGCCGTCATACCGCCGAACCGGTTAGCAATGTAACCGCGGGCAAAAAAAATGCCCCGGGTCTGTGACGACCGGGGGCTTTTAAACATGTAAGTCGCGACTTACGCCGCTTCTGGGTTACTAAAGACAGAGACCGGCGCTCGCGCGTCGGGCACCTTCGAGTGATTGATCAGCAGCGGCAAACATATCCGGCTGACGTGATGCGCGGTCGAGGCGCGGCAACGCTTTCGCGTAGCGGCTCGGACCGCTGCCGTCGAAGCTATCCGCGCCGGCGGCCGCGCAGATGCGGATCCGTCGGGCAGAATTGACGCGACCAACATGCAAATGGCAGTTGCGCCGACGGGCGAGTAATCCCCACGCTTCAGCGGTTGCTTCCTTCCACTCGGTCGAACCGCCAACGAAGATGCCGACGACTGGCGACAGAAAGCCCGCCACGTCCTCAAGCTGCATCCCATCCTGAACCGCGATGAGCAACTGCGTGGGAATGCCGCGCAAACGCTCCTTCCACAGCAACGAGTAATTGAGCGAGGCGAGTCCGCCCTGAACGATGTCGGGAAGAACGATCCAGTCGGCGCGCTCCCCTAGCTTTTCGACGGCTACGAGGAACGCGGTTTCATCGAGCGGATCGCCTTGCTGGAAGGCAGACCACGCACCGTTGTCGAGTGCGTATCGCATGCCTTCTGTCCGCAACTCGCCTTTCGCCGACACAAGGAGCCGCCACTGCGCATCCTGTAGTGCTTTCAGGTTGCGTTGCGTGCCAGTCCGGCTCGCATAGCCCACCATTGGCGGACGATGCATGATCAGTCGCTCCTCGATCTCTGGGTTGTCATCGGCGGACCCGTCGACCCCATAGTAGTCGGCGTACGCGATCACAGCCTGCGACCATCCAAGCTTCTTACCGCTCGCATAGTCTCCGAGCCAACTCGGCATGGACACGCTGGAGGTCATGACTGCACCCCCCGCGGCTTTTTCGCTCTGCCCGCGATGATCAAGAATTCCAGTTCGCCGGGCGCGCGGTCGATCTTGCGCACCCACGGCCGAACATTGTTTTCACACACCGGCGTATCTGCGATGTATTGCAGCGCTTCCTCCAGCGTTTCGATCTGCTTCGCGGGGGCACCAACAATTGCTGCTTCGAACATAAAAACTCCACATTTGAAATGCGGAGCAGCCCCATACGGGCTGCTTGCCCGCATGGGTTGAGAGAGAACATCAATGCACGGCCGGAATGCGCCGCGTGAACATCGACGAAGTTACGTTCCGAAGGTCACGGTGCGCGGTAGGGCTCACCGAGCGCCATCACTTCCGACCAGTTGGCCAGGTAAGCGCGTGCGATGTCCGGGCGATTCGAGATCACCAGGACATTTTCAGAATTCACCCGAGCGGCCGCTTGAGAAAAGTTATAGGACCCGGTCTCAACGGTCGCCTGGTCGATCACAATCAGCTTGGAATGTTGAATGGGAAAGACCCGTACAACACGCACCGGCACGCCTGCATAGGACAACGCGTTCAGTGCCGCAGCCGCCTTGCCGCCGCGGTCCTGTTCGATGTTGTTCTTGTAGTCCACCGTCACCGCAACGTCGACTCCGCGATGCTTTGCGGCCAACAACGCCTTAACGACCGGCGCCGCGGTGAACGAATACGCAAGGACTCGAATCGACGACCGTGCGCTATTGATCGTTTTCAAGACCAACGCTTCGGCACCGCCATTCGGCGAGAAAGCAACCTGCACGTCATCTGCCGCGACCGCCGGAGCTGCAGCAGAAAAGAAAAGCGCGCCGACCAGCGCGGCGGAAATCACGGAAATACGAAACTTCATAGACACACTCCAGGGAAAGGTTTACTCCCAAAGCCCCGCTTCCTTTCGGAAAGCGGGGCCCGGTACAAGAGAGTTTTGGAATCAGGCAGCAAGCGCCTGAACGTCAATAACAGCATCGGCCAGCGCGACAAGGTCCGGCGTCTGCGAGATGAAGAACTCTCGCTGATACCCACCCTGGCGCAGCACTTCACGCTTCATGCGCATGAACTGGACCTTTCGTTGCTCGTCGAGCGGACCATCCGATTCGTCGCTGAACAGGGTCTGATACGGCTGACCGGTGTTCTGCGCGAGGTACAACGCGATGCCCCGCGTCAAACACTCGTTGATCCAGACCTTTTGGCCACCCGACATCACCGTGACGGACTTACTGCTGTCGTTGTCAGCGTCATGAACGATGATCTCGAACCCCTCGCGCATCTCACCTGTGGCGAGCGCACGCTGGGTTCGAATCTCGACCGTGAACCTCATTCCGTAACAAGCCAGAAGCAGCTCGTTCACCGTATTGGTCAGGGCCGGCCCAGCATCGTCAATCGTCAGCGCGACAACCCCATCGTTGCCCAAGCATTTCGCGAGGAGCTTCCAAGGCGCGATTTCGTCGGACAGCCGCTGCGCACGATGTTCCGTGGCAGACAACCCTTCCAACTCTTTCGCGAACGCTTCGGCTTGCGCCTGCGCCGTTGTTTGAGACCGAATCAATGATTCGATGCGGGCCTCCAACGCTACGACCGCCTCTCGATTGGCAGAAAGCTGGCGATCTACCGCCGCAATCTCCGCTGTGACATCCACCGCAGCCAGACGCTGAACCTCCGCCTGAACTTCGGTCAACATCGCACCCAACCGATCGGTATCCGCCTTGAAGAGGGCCACTCGCGCGTCCTCTTCTTCGGTCAGGATCTTGAGATCAGTGCACGCGGCGGCCACCGCAGCGCTCGCGGCGTCGAGGAGGGGTTTTCGTGCTCCCAACTCGATTGCTGACTGCAGCGCACGACGATTCCGAGCGATTGCGTCGGCCAGCGCCTTGAACTCAGCACGCCGCTCGGACAATTGAACGACGGCTGTGTTGAGCGCCTCTGCTTGCTCTTTCTTCTCGCGATATTTAGCTCGAAGATCGACGACCGAGACGCGCTGAACTTCCGCTTCGGCCTTTGCTGCGTGCGCCTGTGCCAACAGCGGACAGGTCGCGTGCATCGAATGCCCAGCGCACGGAACAGACCCAACAACAGCCGCTTGCTCCGATAGCCCTTTCAAGTGCGCCGCTTTCGCCGCCCCTTCGGTTTCCAAGCCCTTCAACGATGCGCGCAGATCTGTCAGCGAAAGTTGCTTTGCTTCCAAATTAGCGATCAGCTTCTGCAGCGGGTCGACCTTCTCCTCCTCGCGAGCGAGTTGGATCTGGATAGCGTCACGTTGCGTGGCAGCGGAGAGAATTGCATCCCGTTTCCGGCCGAGCGCCTTCTGCTCCTTCGGAAAGCGGGTGTCGAGTATCGCAGCCGCGGCGTCCTCGTCAGCAAACAGCTTCGCCTTCGAGAACATCATGAACTGCTCGACCGTCGTGAAATCCACACCGTGATAGGAGAACCGGCACGGATGCCAGTTGCTCAGGGCGTCGTCTGCCCCGAAGAAGAAAGTAAAGTTGCCTACTTTTCGCATGAGGAAACCCTATGCGGGAAACTAAAAGATGGGCCGCCGAAGCGGACGTGATTCGATGCACGTAGTGTGCGGTCGAAAGCGTTTGAGGAAGTCATGCTTGCTCAAAAACTCTCATTCCGATCGAAAAAGAACCAGCCCCGAGGGGCTGGCGAAGTGTGGCGTTCAGACAGATTTTAGTTATGCGGGACTCACCTCTCGAAGTGCCTGGTCGAGTTCTCGATCGAGCGCAGCGGGATCGTTCAGCCCGGCGGTCAGGCGCTGATTCATGCGGTCAACATCGTCGGGACGGGTCGGCCAGCCGTTGCCGAACTGAACGTAGCCGTACGCTTTGACAGCCAACTGCCGGTCCTCTACGTTCAGGCCCAGCCGCTGCAACAGATCCGACATGCGATGGCGTTTGTCTTCGAGTGGCTCGTTCGGGTCAGGAGTGAACGATTCGTCACTGTTAGAGCCCGCTTCGGCCGCCGGATCGTCTTCGCTGCCAGCGCCGTCCTCGACGTCCATGGCATGTGCCGCGCCAGTCGGTTCCAGCATCGCGACGACCTTGTTCGCGGCTTCGAGCGCCGGAACCGAGTCGTCCGCACCGTCAAGCAATGCGCTCAGGTCGATATCCGCATCGAGCACCGTCAGCATCTGCTTTTGCCGTTTCGGCTGCCCCGTCTCGTCAATTCGCGTGATGTCGAACTCTCGTTTCGAGAGCCAGAATCGCGTGCCGGTGAGTCGGCCACGCGCGAGCGACACCGTCTGCATGGCCGAGTAGGCTTTTTGCAGGACGTAGATGGAGTTAGTCGGTAGCTCGATCAGCCCCAGCCCTTTGATCTCCGGAATGACGAAGACAAAGTTTGCCGACAGATTGCACTTTCGATCTTGATACTGCGGACACGCATGCGGATCGCAGATGCCATCCGGTATGTCGTCGTCCTGGCGGTGAATAACCATTCTGCCGCCGAATGAACGCCGTGCGCGTTGCGCGCGTGGATCACGCTCGACGGGTGCGTACATCTTGCAATAGCGTCTGCCGTCCGCCCCGTACTCCGAGAAGTACTGCCGGCCGGAGGTGCCATAGACGGCCATCTGGTTCGGGACGTTGCGGAGCCAGTCGTCGAACGCGAACATCACCGGAAAGCGAAAAAGCTTTCTGCCGCCTTCGTGGTCCTCGCCATACAGCTTGAGGATTTCGTCGGCAGTGTCGGGATTCGAGAAGTCCGATCGACGACAGGTGAAATAGGAGGTGTTTTTCGGAACGAGCGGGTTTCGGAGCGAACAACGGCTTTCGATCACCTGCCCGATAGTTTCGAAGGAGTCGCCGGCGGCGACCATTTGGCCGTACAGCTTCACCGCTTTTTCGTTGGATTGCGCCGCGCGCGTGAGCACTTTGATACCCGGGCGAATTTTGCCAATCGTCGGAGGACGAGGAGCGCGTTCTTCAACGAGGCTACGCGGTGTCAAATCGTGAAACTGGACTGGTGCATTCATCGGAGTTTCCCCGCGAGAAAGAAGATTGCCGAAGTAGGAAGCGTCGTTGCCTGAGATTGAATCTCTCGGGCCGCGTCGGCTCCCCGTCTTTCGGTGATGTGATGGATAAAGGTGGTGCGCTCGGCATCGCTGTACATCGCGATCTGAGCGACCTCGCACCGTGCCCGCCATTCAGCGGTTTCGGTATTCGAATGCATGCGCTCTTGATCGATCTGAGTCTTGATCGTCTCGGCGATACGCGCGTTTAGACGGTCTCCCAACAACATAGGCACTCCCGTTTGAAAAGTCCGCGAACCGCACGGACGAAAAAAAAGCCCGCCCCCGTGAGGGAGCGAGCTTCGTGAAATCGATAGGTGGAGACCTACGCGCCACGTCCCTTCTGAGGACGTGGCGTGCAGGGAGCGACCGGAAACCGGTTTCGCTCAGTCAGAGGACGTAAAGTCGTCCTCGCGCGGCATGGTCACGCCGCGCAACAGCCCTTTTCGGAAAATACATTCCGCCGCAGGAATCACGGATCAGCCAACTTCGATCGTTCTACCCAGATCAGGCTCTGGAGAGAGAACACCCGAGAACTGGGTTCGAACGATGTACCGGCGCAAATGAATGCGAGCCAGGTACGAGTATCACGGCTGAAATTGGGGAGTAAGTAGCGAGCAAACTCAGCACAAGAAGATATCCACACCGGTAGCAAACCGGTCGGAGCATGCTCAGGGGGCACGACTTAGAGAGAGAAGATGGACTCCGGCCTTGGAGTCGAGGTCGATGCGTCAGAGACGCGGGGTATGGATTGAAGTATTAGGGCAAAACGCCCTGCGGTGTACTGGAAAGCTCGCGAAATTCGTATAGCTTTCACCGGCTTGACTTATGTCTGTTCAATGAGAATGTGTGTCTGAGAGAACACATACATCCGAGAACAATCATGTCCGGCTTTGACACAGAAACGCCCGAGGCGGCAGATCCAGGGAACAAGATCGTACAGCCCACCGGCGAGAACCACAGCGGCCTTCGCCCGCTTAAGCGTCTCACAAGCGATTCGCGACTCGATCGCATCCACGGGGAGACGCTCGCCAAGACCGAACTCCACTACTACTCCACTTTCGCGCGGGAGTTCTGCCGCTCCGACTACAACTTCTGCGCGGCGAAGATGACCATTGCGCGCGGCGGCAAACTCGTCGCACTGGATGCCGAGTTTCGCGTCGCCGAGGCGTTCTTCAAGAAAGCGCTGACGTGGGCCAACCAGCTTCACGGCCGCAGCTCCGCCATCACGTCCGAGTCGGTGACACTCGAAATCAAGCATCCCCTCTCTGGTCGCTTGGTGCGCCTGCTCACGATGTACGACCAACTCTTCCTGAAAACCTTGGACGCGCTTTTTACGCGGTCCGTGATGGAGCACCAGCGCAAGGCGGCACTCGAAAGCGCGGAAGCTCGACTCAAGCAGTTTCCCTTTCTCTGCATCCCGGACAACGATCGCTATGCGCCCGAAGGCGTGTTGCTCCCGAATCCGAACGCCACGCACTGATCGACGGCGTCCGGCGAGCGCTTGACAAGCTCGCGCGCTGGATAAGCTCGAAACACGACTACGAGAAGAGGCATTCCCAATGGATATCCATGAAATTCAGCGACTGCATGCGCAGTTTGCACCCGATTCGATGGTCATTGACCTTCCGCGCCAACTCGCGGCGCTGCCGGCCCCCGGCGACTTTCCCGCCGACGCAACCCCGACTGCACGCGAACGCTGGGTACAAGCGGGGCCGATCGCGCGTCGCGGTGTGATTGCGGTCGCCATTGCCGCGCTCGTCGCCATGGCCGGAATGGGCGCCGCTTCAATCTATAAGGCGCACGTCGGCGCGCGCGTGGCCGACCATGCAAGCGGCGCTACTGCAGTCGCCGCTCCGGCTGTATTGACGAACTCGCAGAAGCCCGCAAACCGCATCGAGCAGCCCACGAGCACGCGCGAAGTCGACGCAACGCCCGCCCAACCGGTTGCAGATGCGTCGACACTCAGCGCCGCGGACTTCGCATCGGCTTCTTCGTTGGGGCTGACGGCGGAACAGTTCCGGGCATCGATGCGCACACCGACTGCGTCCGACGCACCGAAGACGTCCCAACCCCTGTCGTCTGAATCGCAACTTGCAGCTGCATCGCCGATTCGACGCACCCCGACCAACCGCAGTGAAGCGCCGAAAGCCGCGCCCGCGCAGATCTCAGCGGCGCAGACGGCCACACCGATGGCCCCACAGGCGGTGGCGAAGGCAGCACCCGCCACAGTCGCCCCGGCGCAACCGAGCGCTGCACCGGCCCAACCCGCGCCAGCCGCGCAGATGCAATCAGGCCCGTCCGCGAGCGCCGCCGAAGAATCCGGCAAGCCCGCCCATCCGGTCCGCCGCCATATCTCGCGGCCGCGTACCGAGACCGCGACGGACAGCGACTCTGCGGCCACGCCCGCGCCGTCGAACCGTGCAGGTTCGGCCGAAGTGAAAATGTTCTAGGAATCGCACCACCATGAAAACGAAACCCAACATCACGCTTATTTCTGCGGGCTGCACGATCACCGGCGACATCATCGTCGATCACGGCATCAGCTGCTTCGGTCTCTGCGACGGCGGCATGGTCTCGACTCAGGGCCTTTTGCACGTCGGCGAAGGCGGCCTGGTTCAAGGCATTGCTCAGGGAGAGCACGTCCGAATTGACGGGCGCGTCGACGGCAACGTACACGCGCGCGGCACGCTGGAAATCAATGGCCACGTAAGTGGTGACATCTTTTACTGCGGCACGATCCGCCTCGGCCCGCGCGCCGCACTGAACGGCACATTGAAACGTGTCGCCCGGATGCTGACGATCGAAGCCGAACGCGCCGACGCGCCCGCCTCGGCAACAGAACTCCCGCAGCAGTCGGAAAAGTCGGAATCGAACGTAACCGACATTTCACGCGCCATTGCCTGACCGACTACCCGAACACAGAACCCGGAAAAATGATGATGTTCAAACGCTCCGCAGCAGTTATCGCTTTCACCCTCTCCATCGCAACGCTCGCTGGCTGCGCTTCGGGCGCATCTGAGGCCGTTTCCGACCAGTCGCTCATTTCTCAGATCGTTGTCGGCCGCTCGACGAAGCAAGACGTGCTCACGCGCTTTGGCGAGCCGCAAGAACGCAGCGCAGATATCGACGGCGGATCGACGTGGTCATATCAACGAGTTCAGACCACCCCGCTCGGCTTCGTTCCAGGATTGAACCTGCTCGGTCACTCGATGAATGAGTCGGCACTGCACGTCCGTTTCAACAAAAAGGGCGTGGTGACTGGTATCGAAAACAGCAAACGCAGCCTGTAGCCCACCAAGAAACGTAACCAAAATGACAGTTCGAAAAATCCTTGCCCGGGCGGTTTTGACTGCCGCGTTTCTCGTGCCTGTGGCGGTCATCGCGCTCGCCACTGCATTCACCCTGTCCGCGACCGAACAGGCGGCCACACTGGTCCAGGAGTCAAATCTTGCCCGACTGATCGAACTTCGTGGCGACGCCCAGAGCCTGCCCGTGGCCCAAGGCCAAGCTCTTTTGCTTCGCCACGGCTTCACGTCCGCCGACGAACTGCAGATTAAGATCGAAGCCAACACGAAAAGTCTGACGGAAAGTGCCTCCGCTTGGAAGGCAAGCGCGCGCCTGGTCCAGATATGCGAGGCGCTTGCCGCGTTGTGTGGAATCGCGTCAATCGTGTCGCTGTTCGGCCGCGGCGACCCGGGATCGCCGCGCTCGCGTACGCAACGATCGCCGGCCACGATTTAATCGAGCGACTGGCGCGTTTGAATATGACTGATTCGAGCTTTGACACGCGCACGCCGGTCTGGGAACAGGCCGCTCAAGAAGCGGCATTTGACGGGCGCTGCTTCTGCATGAGTTCTGACGGTCGGTTCATAAATCGGCAGGCGATGCCGGAGAACGTGCCTCACCGCGACCGCTTTGAGTTGAACGAGGCGTTCTTGCAGCGGTTCGCGAACGAGATGCAGACATTCAGATGAGATAGGGTTTATACTTATCCCGTCTCCTCCATGTCTCAACCGATATGGATTCAAGCCCGCCCTGAGCGGGCTTTTTTTTTGGATGCTTGGCGTGTGCTGCTGTACTTCGAAATCGCCGACCCAGACTGCGTCTTATTCAGCCGAGGGTTGGAGCCGTGGGGCCTCCTCACCAAACACGTCAATGCGGTAAATTTTGAATTTGCTCGGCACGGTTACCAAGGTCGCCACTTGTCGCGGTAGGAGTGGAAAACCGGTCTGCAGCAGATGCAGCCCGATCATCCCAAGGTGGTCGAGTTGCGCCAGCTCTCGCAATGGTCAGAGGGACAGGTCTGGTGCAGCCCCGAGCGTCACGGCACGCTCACTGCGGTGTTCAAGAATCAGATTGATTGGCTACCGCTCGAGGCAGCTGGCGTCCGGCCAACCCAGGGCAGAACGCTCGCTGTAATGCAAGTTTGCGGAGGCTCCCAATCGTTCAACGCGGTCAATGCCCTTCGCCTACTTGGTCGATGGATGCGCATGGTCACTATCCCCAATCAATCGTCCGTAGCCAAAGCGTGGCAAGAGTTTGACGAGACCGGTCGGATGAAGCCCTCCTCGTACTATGATCGCGTCGTCGACGTGATGGAGGAACTCATCAAGTTCACACTGTTGGTTCGCGACCGATCCAACTACCTCACGGATCGGTACAGTGAGCGCAAAGAGGCGCGCCCCGAGCAAGCAAGTGCGCTTTCAGCCGCTGCAATGGATCACGAAGCGGACGCCAACGCAGACATCGATGACCGCGAAGCTCAGTGATCAAACAAGTAACGCTCGCGACACTGCCGCGACCTTAGCGCTCGCAATCGCGCAACTCGTTTCCTGGGGATCGACCTACTACGCGTTTTCCCTTTTCGTCGTGCCCATGGAGCAGACGATGGGATGGGGCCGCATGGCCACGAATGCCGCGCTATCCACGGGCCTTCTGGTGTCAGGGCTTGCGGCCTATCCAGTGGGCAAATGGATCGATCACGGATATGGTCGTCGCGTGATGGTTGCAGGCTCGTTTCTCAGTAGCGCGATGCTCCTTCTGTGGTCGCAGGCCCACAGCCTCAATGTCCTTTACATTGTTTGGATTGGGCTTGGCATCGCGATGGCCGCGACACTTTACGATCCGGTCTTTGCAGTCATCACCCAAGATTTTCCGGCTACGTTTCGAAGCAAGATCACGCTCGTCACGCTGGTCGCAGGATTTGCAAGTACCGTCTTCATACCGCTGACCCAAGGCCTCGTGACCTGGTTCGGATGGCGAGATGCGTTAGCCGTACTCGCTGCCCTCAACTTAGTTATCTGCGTACCGTTGCAATTTCTCGCCATTCAGCGCAGAGCATCACACGCAGCAGGCGTCGCACATGTCGCGGCGGTTCAGGCAATTAACGCGGAGGCGACCCGCCGTGCGCTGCGCACACCCACCTTTTGGTGTCTGGCAGTTTGCTTTACTGCTTATTACGCTACCTTCGCCGCGTTGACCTTTCATCTCGTTCCCTTGATGGCCGAGCGCAAGATCCACCCTGCCGTCATTCTCCTCACGATGGGTGTCATCGGTCCGGCTCAGGTCCTCGCACGAATCATATGGGCCACCGTCGGACGCAACCTTCGACCATCTGTCGTCGGATTGCTTGTCACAACGGCTTTCCCAGTGTCCGTGGTAGTCATGATGTGCGCTGGTGACCGGTCCGTCGGGCTCGTGCTATTCGCCACCATATACGGCGGCGCAAACGGAATGATGACGATTCTGCGTGGCACCATCGTGCAAGACGTCATGTGGACGGAGGGATAATCGTGGCAATCAAGGTCATGATGCGATCGCCGCTGATCGATTCGGATGGCGGCGCACCTCGCGGGAGGTTCTGATAGAGGTATCCGAGCGCGCGTATGGCATCTTCGTCAGGGAGGCGATTTTTTGGCCCGGTGTCGCGACGATCCTGCTCGATACGATCGGGCGTCAGCCATCTCGGACGGACTTTATTCCTGCATCGCCAGTCAAGTCGCAACCGACAGAGTCCGTTTCGGTCGAGCGCGTCGGCAAACTCCTCTATGTGTCCAACGACCTTATACGCCGTCGACTCTTTTTCACGTCCTTGCACCTTTGCGGCTGCAGCGTCGAGATGATCGCCGCTCAGTTCACTGATGTCGTACTCGCAGTCGCCTAGCGCATCGAACACATACCGCGTTGCTCGTACGAACAACATGTGGCTATTCGCTGACTGTCCCCGCTGGCGATGTCTTAGACACACGAGCGACTTCACTACATCGGCAAAGACGCCGTGCAGGGGCGGTCCTAGTAAGTGAGGCCCGAGACCGTGCCGGGTAAAGACTATCCTCCGTATTGGCCTGTCTATCTGGTACGCCCGGGTACGATGCCGATAGGTCTCCGACACATCCCAGACCGGACTGCTCCAGGCTACACCGGCAAAGGGCACCGCGGACCTGGCCGCGGCAATGAGCGAAGCCTGATTGATCAACCAGTTCGCCGACGGTGCGCCAACCGCGCAAGCGGGTGCAGCCATCGACTTACGCTTTTTTTCGAGGCTTGCGAACATGTTCGTCGACCTCCAGGACCACCTGCGCTACCGCGTAGATAACGTCATCGAGTTGTATCGAAACGCGCGACCCGTACCTGATCCGACGATGCTCGCGGCTAGCAATAAGTTCGTCGAACACCGCCTGATGATCGGCCTCTACGTAGGGCTGGAATTTTGGGCACAAGTAGCAGGAGAATG
This sequence comes from Caballeronia sp. SL1002, assembly GCF_057814995.1. Lineage (NCBI taxonomy): Bacteria > Pseudomonadati > Pseudomonadota > Betaproteobacteria > Burkholderiales > Burkholderiaceae > Caballeronia > Caballeronia sp. SL1002. The sequence goes on from NZ_JBYMUW010000006.1 coordinate 104,196, forward strand.
GCGGATCGAGCGTGCACAGATGCTCCTGTCCGCATGCACCGATTTCAATCGGCCGCACCGCGGACACATCCCCTGTGAACCGGATAATTTTCTGCGGGTCGGAGCCATTCACAGCCCAACTAGGAGACGGTACCAGCGTGCCCCGGAACAACCTCATCAGCGGCCCAAGCTTCAACGCTGCGGCCTGATCGAGAATTCTGGTCAGTTGCCTTCCTTTCAGCGCGTAGTAGACCCTCACGTGCTGAGTATCCGAGTGATCGAGCATGACAGCGAGCACTTTTCGGGACACACCCAGTTCGACCATCGTCGTGGCGAAGGTGTAGCGCAGGCGCCGTGGTGTCAGTTGCAGCGACCGCAAAGTACGCGGTGAGACCAGTCCGGCTCTCAACGAGAAGGATCGGACCAGTTGTGCAAACTGTTGACTTGAGATGTGGTAAGCGTATTCGCCGATATCTGTGCCGGCGAGCCAACTGTCTGGCCGCCTTCGCATGAAGATCGGCCTTGGGCAGCCTCCGCAGTCAATGGACGCGTTACTCGCAATCAGATCCCGGAGCAGCTTCGCCAGATCGTCGCTGATACGCTCCTCTACGAAGACCTGACGGGGTCCCATGCCAGACTTCTTGATGCGCGGAATGGACAGCACCCATTGAGGCGGCACGTCATAGCCCTCGACGATGTTATGAAGGTCAGTCTCCCGAAGCAGGCAGAAGTTTGCTGGATTTCTGCCAAGCGCCAGACAGAGTGCAATGGCCGCGCGCTGTAGGAGGCTGGATCGGGTCATCGACTGGTCATCGGCCAGCGCCTTGCGTAATAGCGTTACCTCCGTATCACAGAGCGGTCCACAGTCCTCGTCTTCCAGTTCTACAGCCAGGCGCGAAGGTTGGCCTGGAACCCATATTTCGTTGAGCTCTTGCGCAAATTGGTGATCGAACCCCAGGCAATGCAGCATTTCAGCCGACCACAAGTACCACAGACGCAATCGATAGAAGCTCGACATCGCCTTGCGGGCCCGCAATACCTGAATAGCTTTGACTACGAGGGTGCACAAAGCTGGACACAACCTGTCGGGCTCGATGATGGTTTTCATCTCTTGCCAATGCGCGCGCAGTTCTCCGGACGATGCATTTGTATTGCGTCTACGTCCGCTTATAGTTGCCGCCGTCTCTGATACCGCGTTGGCAACACTCGCGCTTGCTTGTTGGGTGAGCAGATGTACGGCCCATCTCCTCAGTGCGTAGTTCACGATTGGATTGGCGTCGGAGAAGTCGGCCCAGTCGATGGACACATGATCTGTAACGGTATTGAGTCTCCAGCGCGATTCAGTCATGCTGATACGTCGGCCGTCCCGGTCAATGACAGAATTTGGCAACGTTGGAAGGTTGAACCGGGCAAGCGTCGCGGCCAGCGCGTGGTTGACATCACCGTTCGTCACCTATGTCTCCTCAATGCGTTTTGGCCAAAGAGTGACGTCTGATAGCGTAGGCTGATCTCACGCGATTCCTGTCGGATCGCTGCTTCGATGTAGGGCGCCACCGAGCCAGATGAACGCCAGCCAAAGAAATACATCATGTCCTTGTCAATGCGGTCTTCATCCACGCCGTTTCGCTGCGCCGTTGCACGGAAGTTTGTAGCACACGTGCTTCGCAGACAGTGGGGATGCAGGTCGACGAACTCTGAGTGAACGTGCCCCACCTGCGCCAGTAGACCATTCACACGCGCTAGACTCATCGGCTGCCCGTCGCGGCTCAGAAACAGATAGGGACTTTTGTTCGCGCCAGGAATCATCCGCCGCACGCGGCAGATGTATTCGTTCAGATATCGGGCAAGCGACGTGTCGCACGGCAAATGCCGCGACTCGGTTTTGACCTGTGGTTCATGCCTGCGCGGATCAACTGGATCGTCGGGCGATCGCTCGACCCGAATCTCGGGACTTGCTCTGGAAAGAAGGCAGTCAGATAGCCGAAGCTTGAGCAATTCGCCGCGCCTGATTCCGAGCGTGACGAGCATCAGCACTATCAGGAAGTTGCGATTCCAATAGGGCTTCTTCCAGGGGTTTTCATTGCAGTCGGGACGACAAACCTGCAGCAGCCGTTGCAATTGAACATCCGTGAGCGGCTCGGTGTGCACGGCAGTCGGTAGTCGTGTTCGCGCGGCAGTTGCGAAGGTCCGTCTTATGACTGCCAGTCGCTCCCGAGCATCGGCGAGTTCCTGGCTGCCTGGCGCCGTCAATGCAATCGCGCGCTCAAGATGCCAGACGACGAAGCGCAGTACGACATTGAGCCGGAACACTACGGTGTCGGGTGCGACAACCAGTTTGCGAACCTTATCTGCTGCGCCGAAGTTGCGACGCAGGAACGGGTAAATCCTGCTGACAATTTCATCTGGGGTGAGTCCGTCCCCTGAGACAAGCCGCATCTCGAGGGGAAATGCTTCGATGCACGCCCATTGCCAAAACTGGCCCAGTACATAAAGCGTTTTGACAAGGCTGCTGACAGCTAGCCGTGGGCGCAACCGACGGATTACATAGTTGTTGATCCATGCTATGGGCTGTCGATATCCATCCAGCAATATCGGCAACCGTTCTCCGTCTGAGTGACAAACTAAAACGACATGGAACTGCGGATGCACGATTGCCTCCCCCAATGCTCGACTTCAACACTAGAAGATGTTTACATTTTTTTCTTCCCTGAGAACCGCAAACCCACCCCCGGCGGAGGTTTCGAGAATTTCGATTTACGGTAACTGATACCAACAAAACAGTATGGGTCGCCGCGGTACACCTACGGTCAATGTTGCTGGTTGTTTAGGTCGCTCGAATCCATATAGACAAAGAAAAACCCCGCACAAAGGCGGGGTTGATCTTTACACTTTTTGGTTACGCAATCTCAGAACGGGATGTCATCGGATTCCGAAAAGCCACCGCCGAACGATTCCGAAGGCGTCGGCGCCTTGTTCCCTTGTGGGGCCGGTCGATTCAACGGCCGCGAAGGCTGATGCGACTCGAATTCATCGCGTTGGGCGCCCCGCTCGCCGCGATCACCACTAGGCTTGCCGCCCAACATTTGCATCTGATCGGCAACGATCTCGGTCGAGTACTTTTCGGCCCCGGCTTGGTCCGTCCACTTGCGTGTGCGGATTCTGCCTTCGATGTAGACCGACGCGCCCTTATTGAGATATTTGCTTACGACTTCGGCGAGACGCCCGAAGAACGAAACGCCGTGCCATTCTGTCAATTCCTTCATCTCCCCCGACGACTTGACCTTGTACCGGTCGGTGGTTGCGAGCCGGATGTTGGATACTGCGTCGCCGCTCGGAAGATAACGGGTCTCAGGATCTGCGCCGAGGTTGCCGACGAGGATCACTTTGTTTACTGATGCCATTGAGAAAACTCCAACTCGCATTTTTGCGGTCTCGTCTACCTGCAATGTGGCCCGTCTCCGGGGCCGGCATGTTCCCCTCGCCCGAGGCACAACTCGACCCGCGGCTCTCCTCGGATCTCCTTTCGCTTGGTGACTTACCCCATATCCTCCTTGATACCCTGCACCGTCAGCAACGCGGCGCCGACCAGGACGATCATCGCTGGCGAGGCGACGCTGTTTCGCGACGAGGGGGACATCGTCGTGCAGTTTCATCCAGCGTTTGACTTTGAGCTGCGTGAAACAGCGGTCGGTATGAAGTTGATTCCGGCTCTCTCGCCGCACTGGGCCGTCACCCACGAGCACCGCGGATCGCTGACGGATGCGATTGCGACAGCAATTCGTTCGGCGCGATCTGAGGTAGCGATCGAAGGCGAACCCGCAGACGCTCCGCGCGGCAAACAAACGTGGTCACAGGTGCAGCGTTCGCAGGTCGACCATACGGTAGTGATTGAGAGTGACGTTCGCTCCCTAGAGCGAGTGGCAAAGGCGGCACTGCCGAGGCGGCACGAACGGCCGCAGTTTGGCGTTGTGAAAGAGTGGGGCGAGAAGGCGTTTCCGGACGGCAAGCGACCCGGAAGAACCTACGAGTCATTCTGTCTCACGCTGCTCAATCGCGGCGAACTCATCTTGCTTCAAGGCGAGGGGCTTCGCGATGCGATCGCCGAAGCCCATTGCGCTGCACGGGGCACCGTCCCATGCCGCAGTACTCTACAAAAGCCACCGACCGTCTCTTCCTTAAACTTCAACTCGACGAAGTGCGTAGCCGCAAAGCCGCTCGCATATCGCCGACGTTCGCCGGCAGCGCCCTTGTTCGCATAGGCACGCCACTCGAGCCCAAATACAAGCCGCGCGCCCTTCTCTCCCGGAATCGGTTCGAAATGCATCGCAGCGCTCACATCGACGGCACGACGGTGGCCGTGAGCATGATCACCTGGAAGGTTTTCGCCTTGTTCCATGCGCCCGACAGGCCAGCGATGCCGTTGTTGCTCGCGCCGTCATAGTGATTCGTGACCGCGCCGTACAGCACAATGGTTTGGCCGTCCGAGAGCGCGATCGTCTGATCGTCCTTGCTACCCACGATGTCCGGCAACTGAATCGTCTGGAGGCTCGTGCCCGACCCCGCGCTGATCGTCTGGAACGGACCATTGAGCTTCGAGTTGTCGCTCCAGTACGAAAGGATGATCTGGTTGTGGTCGTTGACGGACGGAAGAATGTTCACAAAGTCGCCGACCGTGACCGATCCGGGCTGCAAACCAACTGAACCGCCCGATGTACCGGTCAACGATCCAGTGCCGGGCGTGGTGGACGCGAGATAGCCCTTCGTCTCGAACGACCCGACCGAAACCGGCAGACCATTGAGCGTCATCTTGGTTTGGGTGTTGTCCTGAACCGTCTTGCCATAGGTGTTGATGCCGCTGATCACCGCGTTCGTGCCTTCGAACGGCGAACCGGGTCGCAGCACCGACAGGCCAACTGAGCCTGCCGCCGTCGCGAGCGAGGTCGGCGATGCGAAGCTGATCGCATATTTCTGCAGACCGTTCTGGATCCTGTTGAAGATGACGTCGGCGCTGACACCCGCTTGCGATCCATCGTTCACGTCGAATTGCAGCGTGCGTAGTCGCCAACTTAAGGGCCGAAAAATATCAAGCGGCGCGGCGAAGGGTAACAAGAAGCACTACTCCACTTGTCCTCCACGCGACCTATGCAGAGGGGCTTGCTAAAGGTGCGTGGACCTCAATGCGACAGGCTGCAATCGTCCTAGACATTTCCCGACAAAGAATTGTCGAGGCAGAGGCTGTCGCTGCACTCCCCAAAGAAGTGACCGCGCTATTTGCTGATCACCAACTTACAAGAAAGGTTGGGCAAGAACTGCTGCACATAATCGCCCTCAGAGGGGAGGAAGCACTAAAAAAGGCGGCACAGGAAGCAACGAATTTGATCCCCCGATTGCCACCTAAGCAACTTCTAGCACGGCTCGCCGGAGTGAAGAAAAATGGCGTTGATCTGAAAGTTCGAAAAGCTGGGGACCGCTTCGTTATTGAATTGCACTGCGACGCGGACGCAGGAAAACTTGACGTGAAGATGCACATGCTTGTCGTTTGGGCAGAGAAAGTATTAGGGCAGATTCGCCAGACTTGAAAGTTGCACGCGTGCTTTTTATCGCGACGATGGTCCGCGGTGATTGCTCCGCAAACGCCAGATGGTCGAAATTCCCGTGCTCGCGGATCCGACGGTCCACATAAGCTCTCTTCTGGATAAAGCGCCTGTGCTAACCCGGCCTGAGGACCACACCTATAGGCGTGGTCTCAACTTACGAACGTAGTCTCAAGGCCGGATGGACGTGGTCCTGATTTGTCCTAGAAAAGTAGACTTTGGCACCTGAACTACATCTATGGGTCGTAGGTGAACCATAAACGTAGTCTTGCCACTGTATTTTCGTATAAAAATCAGCCAGTTACGCGACGTTAACGATTAGATTAGATTTTTATACTCTTAGATTAGAATCGTCCAGAATTTTTGCCGACAAGCATCCGCTGAGTCTTCTACGCTCTCTTGCAAGGACAGTGGACCTTCAAGCGGACCCTTGGTCACACCTCGTGGGCACATTTCTACGGCCTAAAGACCACATTCATAGGGGAGATGCATACCTCGCCGGTCTTTTTATGGCAAAAGGACTACGTTTATAGGGCTCTTTCTCTGGGAGCGCCCTATAAATGTAGACCTGAGACGGACATTCGTACTACCTCTCCGTATAGACGTGGGCTTCAGGATAGGCAACCGGCCGCAAGGCGGACACCGCGCCTTTTTCGAATGAGATCGCGGCTTCTCTGTGATCGAGACCAGGAGAGCCACAAAGCCGAATCGACCCATAGCTGTAGTCTTTGCGGGGAAGAGTCTCATTTCGCCGGTGGGACTCGTGAATTTCGTCGATCTCGCAGTTGTTGCCACCTTCCAACAACAACGATCGGTTCCAAAGACTACGTTTGTAGGGAGTGGGTGCGCCTCGACGAAGCTAATCTAGGCGACCCAGCCAGCCTGTCAGCTGCCAAATCCAATCTTCGCTCTCTAGAGGACTACGGTTATGGGGGACCATATGGGGTCCTTTCACGCCGGAGTCGTTGAAGACTACGGATAATTCTTTGACATGGGGCTTAAAGCGAAGCATATTACCGCTCATAGTGTGGCGGAGTGTCTATGAACGCAAAAAACAAAAAAATCAATCGGGCTTCTATGGGCGAAGGCGCGGACGAGTCTCAGGTAGCGGCCACATCGCAGGAGATTGTCCAAGTAGTTGATTGGGACAATTCTGACCAGTCTTCCCTTGCGCAGATTGGAGGTGATGTCGCCGATGTGCTCACCGCTGAGGACGAGGCCAAGCTGCTGGAACGACTCTCTTCAGGCGACATGACGCGGTTTTATCTCAGTAACGAATCAGAAGGTCGTCGTAACTTCCAACAGAGTCTCGACCTCTTCCGAGAAGGAACGCCAATTGTCCAGATTAAAGAGGAACTTCTTCTAAAAAAGGTCAGCCAGAGGGTCCGCTTCGTTAATCCGTTGAAGTTACTGCAAAGTAAGCTTCACAACGCCCTCATTTTCGTCGCTCGCCCGACGATGACGACGCAGCAGGTGTTTTCGGTGTCGTTAGATTATTTGTCGTGGCTCGTCGATCACAATGTGAACGACTATTCCTATCTGAAAGAGTCGTTGACGGAGATGCAGCAATCTCTGATGCAAATTCCGGACGGCGATCGGTGGTTCTCGACCCAGATGGTCCAAGACGTTTTGATTGAAGGAACTTCACTTCACTACAAAATTCCAGCGTTTCTTCTGAAACTGTACGCGGCTCCGGATCGTTACCACCATGTTTCCATGCGCATGAACGCGAAGTTCAAAAGCAAGTACTCGTTAAGTTTGTATGAGCTTCTGCGGGAAAATCTGTGGCGTGGTGAGACTGGATACATGACTCTCAACGAGTTTCGCGAACGTATGGGTGTTGCCAGCGATGAGTACCTTGAATTTAAGCGACTGAGTATGCGCGTCATCCAGCCCGCCCTTACAGAGCTTGAGTCCTTGGGCGACATCTTTGCAACCGTGAGATATGGCCGGGAAAAGCGTTTCGTAACATCGTTGAACTTCGTTATCGTTCAAAATCCAAAGACTCAGTTGGCGCTCGAGGGCGCGTATCTTGATCCTGCGAGGTACAAGGAACTCCGAGAAGAATTTGCTCTTAATCAAAAGCAGGTTAAAGAGATTGCAGAGTCTTTTCCGATCGAACGCATTGAGGCAATTGCAGACGTTCTCCTCTTCCGCTACGTCTTGAATAAGCAAAAGGCTCCGGTCAAAAATTGGTTGTCGTTGTTCAAGAGCGCTCTTCGTGACACGGAAGATCGCTACTTATTGACGAACAGCGAGAAGGCGGAGCTGGCGGTCTTTAGGGAACGTCGCCAACAGGCAGCTCAATTGGAGGATGCTCAGCGTCGAGAGGAGGCAATTGAGCGGAAGAGAAACGAAGCACGAAAGAGTCAGACCAATCAGATGGATGAGTATTGGAGCTCACTTCATCAGGAAGAAAAACAAACTCTCTGGGATATGTTCCTGGGCTCGCCCGAGGGTAAGCACTTTCGACAGGCTAGGAAGATCACGCTCGGAAGCGCGCCCGATGTTACACATCCGCTAGCACGAGCAAGTTTTGTTGATTTTTTAAAGCGTACTGGCCGACTTTGATAAAAATAATATATAAAAAAGTCGGATGCTCGAAGGCGTTTGAGGTGTGTACCCGCCCGACGTGTCGATGCCTAAAGCCACCATTTCTTTTCGCTATCAATCCATGCTCGGATCGTGCAAGTGTCGGTAAAAGAAGCAGGCTAAGTTGCGAGATCTTGGACGACTTTTTTTCTCGACTCAGCGCCAACTAAGGGCGGCTACCACGTGGTAGAGGGCGTCTGGACTGTCAATTATCGTTCGCCAGTCCGCAGCGTCCTCTGAGACTCTATCCGCGCTACTCACAATATTGCCAAGGCGTTTAGGCCCTCCCCAAATCCGTATTCATATCTGACACGGTCGGGCTCGTATGTCGTTGCCATCTCTACCACGTGGTAGGTCATATTGTTCAGGCTGGTAATTTGAAGGGCCAAACGTTGCCACTACCACGTGGTAGCAGCGGCAACGGTGGAGTCCCCGAGACGTTTTGGTGAAGTCTGGTTGATTTAGCCTGATGACGTTTGGACATTGCCGAGAAAAGTTAAAGTGGTTTCTAGATTTCCGCGCGAACGCCTACTAGAATGGCCATGAGCAGGAAAGTTTGGAACTTTACAAATGCATTCAGCATAGGAGTGCAATATGGGTTTAGTGATTGCAATTGCAAATCAGAAGGGCGGCGTGGGGAAAACCACAACGACCATGAATCTGGCCGGCGCCTTTAGTGCTGCGGGTTACAAGGTTTTTGTTGCCGATGCGGATGGGCAGCAGTCATGCATGAGTTGGGCAGCAACCGCTGACCCGGCTACACCACTTCCGTTTAGAGTCGGCGCTGTTCGCAAGCTTGAAAAAAATATCGGTAACGAGATTGGGCGGTTGGCCGACGACTATGAGATTGTCATCGTTGATTGCCCGCCGAATATCGATGACCTGACAACGGGGCGTGTGCTTGCTGTGGCCGACGCGACAATTGTGCCGACTAACGCGTCTCCACTGGATTTGTGGAGCAGCGAAGGGATGATGGCGCTCATCGAGCGGACACGGGTACATAACAGCCAGGGCAAATTTGCGATCCTGGTAAGTAAGTCTAATTCTAAGACTTTATTGCATCGGCAAATGAGTGATGTTCTGCAGGAAAGCAATGTTTCTCTATTGAAAACTAATGTCCGCCACCGGGAAGTCTACCCTCAGGCTGCGGCTCTCGGCCGCACTGTATTTGATGTCCGCGGTGTGCGCGGGGTAAAACCTGCGCGAGTTGAAATTAACTCGCTCTACGAGGAAATCGTTGAAATGTTGAATGCGGAAGATGATGCGGGGATGATTGCTAATGGCTAAACAACTTAACTTGACAAGTCGTGTTCGTGCAGGGATGGCGGTTGAACGAGAATCAGCAGAAGCGCGGTTGGCAAAGAACGATGTCGCCGAAACCGCGCGGCGCGAGGCCGTCAACGTTATTGGAAGAGCGGCAGACCTTCTTGCGAAGCCTCAGGGGCGATTCAAAATCAAAGTCGCCGATGCGGTGTCGAACCCTTATAACCCGCGTTCCTTCTACAACGCTGAATCTATTGAAGGCTTGGCGCATAGCTTCGGGCAAGAAGGGCAATTGGAAGCGATTAAGGTCACCCGGCTACCGGAGTTTCCTGGGAAATTTGTGATCATCGATGGAGAAAGGCGACTCAGAGCGGCAAAGTCTCGCAACGATGAATTTATCGACGCTGAGCTTTGTGAAGAGACACTGGAGAAGCAGGCGCTCTACCTTCGAGCTTATCGGGCCAATAAGGAGCGCGATGAGCAAACAGTGTTTGACGATGCGATTGCTTGGAAAAGATTGCTGGACGAAGGGATATATCGCGAATATGCGGAGTTGGCAGCTGCAGTGGGAGAGCCGCCGTCACATGTAAATAAAGTGATCCTGCTTAATAGTCTGCCCGCTCCGTTTTTGATGCAGATGGCGCAATTTCCAAAGTCTGTCGGATTGGCGCATGCCTACAACCTTAAGCTCATCTTAGAGCGGGCGGGACAGCCGGTAGCGGAGCATTGGCTGCAAGAAATCCTTGAGGGGAGAGCGAGTGTTAGGCGACTCGAGCAGGTCGCGGCTGCGGACGCGCCGACCAAGCGAGGTGGGCCTCGGCGCACCCATTATCAATCCCGCGTTCAATTCAAACGAGCCGATGGCATCGCGCTGGGTGAGTTAAAGCTCTTTGGAGATGGTCGCACGGAGCTTAATCTCGTTGGAGTGCAAGGTGAAGCCCAGCAGCGGTTAGCCGAGCGGATGAAGGAACTTATCGAAACATGGACTAAGGAGTTAGACGAGTGAATTGGTTGCTCAACTTCTCGATTCAGTAATCAGTATTTTTATCACCCTATCAGCGTCTTCGCCTGGGCAACAGCTAGCGTCGATTGCTTGAAGTTTTCGGAAACTCGATATACTGAATTAACCTTTTCCCCCGCGGCGCGCGCCGAATGCGCGAAGGTGATTGAGTTCCCAGTGTTTGCGGTGACAGGAAATGACAGTTTTCTGTCCGATAACTGACAGATATCTATTAGACGGACGGTGGGGCAAGGCGGGTTCTTTCAAAGTGCCACTTATCTGACAGTTTTCTGTCACAGGGCAGCGTTGGGATATCTCGACAACGTGAAAGAAGCAAGCGTTCGTGATCAACGTTCAGCCTCGCAATCAACACCCCGGACAGGGAGAACGGGGGAGGCGGAGGCCGGGTGAGCAATAATGCGTCGTCTTCGGCAGAAGAGGGGAGGGCCGTCGTTTTTCTTTGCCTAGAGTTTCGTCACCCTGCGGTATCAGCTACGACGGCATCGACTAATGCAAATCAACGCGTCACACATCTTGGCAGTTTTGACGGCCACTCTCTTCGGTTGCTCAACGGTCGAGCCGTTGAAAAACTCAGATGGAAAAGCTGAGTATTTGATTGAGTGCGGTGCTGCAAGCGGGTGGAGTGTTTGTTACCGCCGAGCCAACGAAACATGCCGTTCCAGCTACGAAACCATTTCGGAGGTCGCCGGCTTCAATAGGAAAGAACTAAGAATCGCATGTTCCGCGGCGGAGGCAGAACGAGAAAGAAACGGAAAGTAGCTGGCGTCGTCAAACATGAGCGGGTCGCGGATAGACAAGCACGCGTGTTCAAGTTCTATGGGCGATTGGGCGAAGTGGCTCGAGTGATCGCATCAGCAATTGCTTTTTGCAGAGAGCGATACTTTTCAGTATATGGATGCTGTGGCCCAAGCCGCTTGTTGGCACCCGCGACCACGTCTTCAATAATTACCAGCGCCTCCTTACTGCGGCCGAGACTTTCCAGTATTTGGGCTTCCAGATGGCGGTGATTGAGTGTCAAAGGATGATCCGGGCCGAAGGCGGAATTGGCGAGTCGTTTCTCGATTACATCTTCGATGATGGTCAACGCCTCCTCATGCCGGCCCAAGTCCTGCAGGACATCAGCATGCACATGGCGGCTTAGAAGTGTGGACGGGTGATTAGGTCCGAAAGCGGTATCGGCGATTCGATTCGCGACCACGTCTTCGATGATGGCCAACGCCTCCTCATTGCGACCCAGGTGTTGTAATACTTCAGCCTGTACACGGAGACCCGAGAGTGTCCAAGGGTGATCCGGGCCGAAGTCTGGATGGCGTATTCGTTGCGCGACCACGTCAGTGATAATGATCAACGCCTCCTCGTAGCGGCGCAGCTTTTGCAGCACATCGGCCTCCACATGGCGGCTCGTAACTGTTCTGGGATGATGCGGGCCCAGATCGGTACTGGCTTTTTCTTTCGCCAGCACGTCTTTAATAATGATTAGCGCCTCCTCGTAACGGGCAAGATCTATCAGTATCTCGGCCTGCAATTTGAGGCCCATTAGTGTTTCCGGATGATCCGGCCCGACGTCAATATTGGCGATTCGTTTCGCCGTCACGTCTTCGATCATTGCCAAGGCCGCTTCATAGCGGCCGAGGAAGGCCAGCAGATCGGCTTGCAGATGGCGGCTTGCAAGTATTGCTGCGTGATCGGAGCCGTGGTCCATGTTGGCTTTTTGTTCCGTAGCCACGTCTTCAATGATCGCCAACGCCTCTTCATAGCGGCCTAGATTTTGGAGCACGTCGGCCTGAAGATGGCGGCTGGCAAGCGTTGTTGGATGATCCGGACCGATGTTCGAGTTGGCTTTTTGTTTTGCCACCACGTCTTCAATGATGGTCAATGCCTCCTCATAGCGTCCCAGAGCCTGAAGCACTTCAGTCTGCAAATGGCGGCTTGCAAGTGTCGACGGGCGATCCGGGCCGAGGTCGGCATCGTTAAGTACTTCTTTCGCTACGACTTCTTCGATTATGGCTAATGCTTCCTGATAACGTCCCATGCACTGCAGCAGATCGGCCAACAAATGGCGACTTGAAAGTGTTGCCGGGTGATTTGGGGCGACACTGTATTTACCTTTTTCTATCGCCACCACGTCTTCGATAATGTCAAACGCCTTTTCATAGTGGCCCATATTTCGAAGCAACGCGGCCTGCACATAGCGGCTATTGAGTGTTGAGCTATGATCCGGTCCGATCTCCAGCCTCGCGCTCTTTCTAGCTACGACGTCTTCGATGATCGTCAATGCCTTTTCAGTTTGGCCATGCTGGTCCAGCGCGGACGCCTGCAAATGGCGGCTTGCAAGTGTCGACAGGTGATCGGGGCCGATTTCGGTGTTGGCTATTTGTCTCGCGACCACGTCGTCGATGATAGCCAGAGCTTCCTCGAAGCGACCCAAACGTTCCAGCGCCTGGGCGTGTTGATGACGACACTCCAACGATTGCAATGCAGAGTTTCCAAGATTTCGTATTAGGAGATGCTCTGCATCTTCTAGCATCACTAGTGCGACGCGGTAGTGCCACCGGCTCATCAGCCCGCGCGCCTCGCTTAAAGTCGCCAATGCGATGCGAATGTCATCCGCTTTTGCCGGTGCCAACCACGATGTGCTCTGGATCTGCTCTAGCGCATGGCGGAACGGCAGACCGGTCTGTCCCTCGGCTTTCATCAGGGCAATGAGGTCGCGAGCCAACTCTCGCCGCTCTTTTTCGTAGGGGTTGAGGCATTCCGCCGCGATGGCATAGCTTCTCGCGACGGAAAGGCCTGCGGCTCGTTCTTCTCCAACGGCCCGCCCGATCGCCCAGTGGGACTGCGCGAGGAGGATGTCCGATATGAGGAGGCCTTCCGACTCGATCCAGCCGCTCATAACCCGTTGCGCCAATTGGTCGTTCCCGTCTTTCGATTCCCGCTTCGCTTTTTGCACTGCGAAATCGGGCAGCCTTTCTTCTAGTTCGGCGATCGCTCGCTTCGCGTTAGCAGTTTCTTGAACTTGATCGCGCAAATCTTCCTCAAGCCGCCGTTTCTGGCGTTCGAGCAGAGCGATGTGAGCGGTGTCACTTTTGCGGCGTAAGCGCCACCATAGAGCAGGCAATATGCTGCCAGCGACGAAAAAAAGCGCCGACCAAAGTGGCGTCGCGATCGAGATGAAATTGGCTGCAGGGCCCACCTTATCGAATGCGTCCCACCATCCGGCAGCCCACGGGGGCACCCACGAGGGAAGGCTGGACGTTACGACCACAACGGATCCGGCGATCGGCGGCATATCGAGCCTCCCAAAACAGCCCGCGATGGATCGGTTTCGCCGAGCGGGCAAGGAGCAGGCGAGCACCGCTAACGCGCTCAGCGACCTGTTGATCCGTAGCGCTGCGCGTCAGCGCGGACCATAGAACGGATGTTTGCGACTTGTATCTGTTGCCGCGTGAGCCGGGCCAGAATTGACCTTCGTGGTTAAGCCTTTGATGATGGGCGACACTTCTCCAGCGCGACCCAAATGCGTCAGCAGATCAGCCTGCAATTGTCGGCCTTTACGTGTCGACAGATGATCAAGGCCAAAATCGGGGTGAACACTTGCTTTCTTTATCACATCGGAGATGACGGCCAGTGACTGTTCATAGCGGCCCAGCTGCCGCAGCACCTCGGCCTCCAGAAAGCGGCTCGTAATTGTAGACCGGTGATCCGGGCCGAAGTCGATCAGGGAATTCAACTTTGTCACCACGTCGTCGATGATCGCCAACGCTTCCTTATAGCGGCCCAAATGTCGCAGCAAATCTGCCTGCAGATAGCGGCTGGAAAGCGTTGACGGGCTATCCGGGCCAAAGTGGGTATGGGATTCTTCTTTTTCCGCAACGTCTGCGACGATGTCCAACGCCTCCTCGAATCGGCCCAGACGCCACAGCACGTCGGACTGTAGACGGCGGCTTGTCAGCGTCGATGGATGATGGGGGCCGAACGCGACACTATCTGTTTGGGTTGCCACCACGGACTCAATAATGGTCAGCGCCTTCTCAAAGTGGCCCATGTCTTGCAGAAGAGCAGCATGAAAGTGCCGGCTATCGAGTGTATCGGGGTGATCGGGGCCAAGGTCGGTGTTAGTTATTTGCTTCGCCGCCACGTCTTTGATAATGGATAACGCCTCCTCACGCCGACCCAAATGCTTCAGCACCTCGGCCTGCAGATAGCGGCTTTTGAGTGATGACGGGTTGTCGGGCTCGAGGTCAGCATTAGTTTCTTCCTTCGTCACCACGTCGTTCACGATTTCTAACGCCTCTTTATAGCGGCGCAGATTAAGCAGCACGCTGGCCTGTAGATGACGACTCGCCAGCGTCCCCAGGTGATTGGGCCCGCGCTCGGTATCACCGATTTGTGCGGGCACCACGTCGTCGATGACGCCCAAAGCCTTGTTGTAGCGCCCCAGACATTGCAGCAGGTGGGCCTGTAATTCGCGGCTCGCGAGGGTTGTTGCGTGACGGGGGCCGTAGTCGGTCTTGGCTGATAGTGTCTCCACCACGTTGTCAACGATCGCCAGCGCCTCCTCGAAACGGTTCAGTCTCCCTAACATCAAGGCCTGCCCATGGCAGCTCGTAAGTGTGATTGGGTGCTCCGGTCCGAAGTTGATATCTGCCGTTCGTTCTGCCACCAAGTCTTCGAGGATGTCCAAAGCTTCATCAAAGCGGCCGAGACTTTCCAGAACAAAGGCCTGCAGATCGCGGCTCGTGAATGTTGGGGACCAATGCGGTCCGAAGTCCTTTTTCGCAATTTGTTTCGCCACCACGTCTTCAAGGATAACCAGCGCCTCCGCATAGCGGCCTAAACATAGCAGAACAAGGGCGTGTAGATCACGGCACTCTGCTGACTGCTGCGTTGAAATGCCTAAGTTCCGTATTAAGTGAGGCTCGGCCTCCTCGAACATCACCAGTGCAACACGGAAGTGTCCGAAATCCATTAGCCGGTGCCCTTCTTTAACAGCTGCCAAGGCCAAGATAATCTCGTCGGCATTTGCTGGGGCAGACCACGATGCGCTCCGAACCTCTTCTAGGGCCTCGTGGAACGGCGGTTTCGTCTGCCTCTCGGCGATGGCAAGCGAAGCCAAGTCGTGGGCGAGTTCGCTGCGCTCCCTATCGTATGGGTTGAGGCAGACCGCGCTATTGGCGTAGATCTGTGCAACAGACAAGCCCGCTGCGCGGTGCTCTCCTACGGCACGACCGATAGCCCAATGGGCCTGCGCAAGGAGTATCTGAGATACGAGCGCGCCTTCCGACTCAATCCACTCATCAATAATCCTATGAGCAAAGTAGTTGTTACCGTTCTTGGTCTCGTGCTTCGCTTTTTCCAACACAACATCAGGCAATCGTTCTTTTAGCTCGCCGTTTTCTCGCTGCACCCTTGCCGTCTTCTGAACTTGATTGCGCAGATCGTTCTCTAGACGCTTTTTCTGCCGCTCCAGCAAAGCAATATGGGCGGCGTCGCTTTTCCGACGAAACCACCACCATAAAGCAGGCATGCTTCCCGCGACCAAAAAAAAGATCGACCAAATTGGCACGATCGAGAAAAAGTTGGCGGCAGCGCCCGCCTTATCGAATGCGTCCCACCAGCCGGCAGCCCACGAAGGCGCCCACGAGGGAAGGCTGGACGTTACGACCACAACGGATCCGGCGAGCGGCGGCATATCTTGCCTCGAAGAGTACTAAAACCTATCAAATTGCTGACACGATTGCTACGTCGTCGGTTTCGCCGGGCTTTCTACGGCGTAAAAGAATTATTTCGTCCACCCACCAAGGCCGGCAACGATAAAAGAACTCAAAATCCAACCAGCCAGCTTGTGAAAATAGAAGTAGTATCGCGCTGGACCGCGGATATCGATTTTGTAATTCAAATCCCGAAGCTTGATCAACGGGATTAGCAGATCAAAACTGTAGGTTAACCCCAGAGGCATTTTGAACTTCTTTGACTCAGGCGTTCGACGAAAAACCATGGCCCCAACCAAGATCAAAATTAATGTCCATATTAATGCGAGCCATAAGCGATAGCCATATCCAATCAGGTATTTGGAGAGCCAAAGTATGGAGCATTCGGTCATATCGTTCGCCGTACATGCATTGGCTAGTTCGCGGTCCTTTAGGGCGTAACCTATCAGACTTGCCGATTCGCCGTCGCCGTTCTTAGCCATAAAGTCAATGACCGCTTGATACGGTTGGATCGAAAACGAATTCGTTGAACCGAGGTCCAGCCACGTTATAAACCAAGACGCGACATCCCGCGGCATTGCGAATAGACTATCGTCGCCTTCAAAAGCGAAAGATTCGTATTTTGCGTTTGTCATGTCAACACTACGAGGCCAAGCTTGGAAACTATGCGGGGATTGGATATTTTTTAAAGTCGTCTGGCGCATTTTCAGGGAC
The DNA here is from genome assembly GCF_057814995.1 of Caballeronia sp. SL1002. NCBI lineage: Bacteria > Pseudomonadati > Pseudomonadota > Betaproteobacteria > Burkholderiales > Burkholderiaceae > Caballeronia > Caballeronia sp. SL1002. Next base: position 121,070 of record NZ_JBYMUW010000006.1, read on the forward strand.
GACCCACCTTTCCAGCGAGTTGTAGCCGAAATTCCAAAAGTACCACCAACAGTTGTCAACAGGGCGTCCATCGAGTGGAGGTTACTTTCCTTGATCATCCAATCACCAGAGATTGAATTTGATTGCACATAGAAGGGCGAGTCCGTTGTCAGCCGATCAAATAGCAGTCGCTTCGTCGCCACCGAGTAAATTCGAGATACCACCGGTACGGACGAAACTTGCGGAGCAAGGGTGCCCGCAATACTAACATCGTGAAAAGCAAGTTCTCGGTCGATAGTTGAGTTGGACATTTCAAAATACGTAAGTTTGGCGGACGTTAAATTAAAGTCAGAAAAGCTAGAAAAGGCTATAGAGATATTATAGTTTTTGATGTCGCTAAATAGGACGTCGCCGGTAACGCTCAGGGCTTTAAAATCTGCGAAGCCGTCTCCTTTATCCCCGTTGATGAAAACTAAAGCCATCTGCCCGCCGATTCTTACATTTTCGACGCGCATATTAACCTCGGCGCCGTTGACGGAAAGATCATTGGTTAAACTACTGTTCTTAATAACTAACGCGGATTCGTATTCAATTGGCCAGCGGGTATTCCAGGAACTTGTCCAAAACGCCGCAAGGCCCCCGATTTGCGAGCTCGGAGGAGATCCCGAAAGCCGCTTTACTGAAATCCCACCGATTTTTGAATTATTTATAACTATTGTTCTGATTTTCGAATTTTCTATTTCCAAATAACCGTTGGAGTCGACCCATTCCAGATTTATACCTTCAATTAATGAATCGATAATACGAAGTCCAGGTATTGATGTGCGGATTAAGTTAACGTAGGTGTCTATGCTTACGTAACGTAATACGATAGGTTTATCTTTTAATGTTGACGAAGTCGCATTAAATAAATCTGTTAAAAAACGACGGGAAAGCCGTCGGCGTGGTGATTCCTCGTTAAGAATCGGTTCGGAATTAGCGCAAATCTCGGTCCATACCTGGCGCTCATCATGAGACCAAAAGTTTTTTTCACCGTTTTTGCAAGTTGTCGTTTGCGCGGGGAATGCCAGTTGCGTGTTTGATAAGAGGAGAACGACGAATACAATCGAGAGCACAGCGGCCCGACGCCATACAGTGGCCCACCCGAATCCAGGGACTCGTTTGGGAGCGGTAAATGTGTGCATAATCTCAGCCCCAAAAATTCCGTCCACATTGCCGCTTGAATAGGCTCGGTGACGCCTCAGCCTAGACTGCGTATCGTTATGGACTTAAATAAAATGTTTAAGGGGCATGAAGCAGCGCCGTGCTTCCCCACCGCAGAGAAAATATCAGGTATTGGCAAATTCGGGCAGCGTTATAAAATTGCTCTCCGCAGAAACGCCTCTGCTTCCCGATACTGACGACCCAGTTCCGCAGTGGCGTAGATCGACGTAGTATCCAACGAGTCGTGCCCTGCAAAATTCCGCGCACTTTCGAGGCTCATACCATTCGCGAGCGCATGAGACACGAACGTGTGGTGCATCAATGTGGGGTGATTTCAGTGAAAGCCCGCGCGTGAGGCGAGTCCCGCGCAGGGCCACGGCGGTCGCCGTCGCAGAAAATAGTTTCACGGCCCGATACAGCGACACGTGATAGATAGGTTGGCCGAGTGGGCGAGGGGCGGCAAGCGCCTGTTGCTCGTCGGTGCCGCTTACGTCCGGCTTGCGGCGAACTCGGTCAATGTCCTGATTACTCGGTAACGCAGGAATCCACGCAGTCCCGACCGGACAGTTGAGGGGATATGCAAACAGTCATGCCTTGCCGATTGCCATCGCCTGATATTCGTTGAGCCGAGGTGCTCAAGCAAAGAGCCGTTGTTCGAGCAGACTGCTGCATCGCCTGGCCATCACTGAATAAATCCACACTTGCGTCAGAGTCGCCGCCAAGAGAAGACTGCACACTAGCCCCTGCAGTCCCCATTGCGAGATGGGCAGGGTGCGAGCAATGACCCAGCACGCGGGAAAAGATTCTTTGACAACCCAACCGAAAAAACTCGCTTCGGCGTAAGACACGACCCCCAACGTCGCCAGTGTCCAGTTGTCCAGGTCGTTCAGTTTTTTCTTAGGGAGAGGCCGAAGCCATTTCGAAAGTTGGCGCATGACGAGCCCTCGACGATTCAGTCATACGAATCTATCGTTAAGCCGTCAACCAGACAAGCGTATTTGTCCGTCTCGCGCGTGGGAGCGATTTATTGAGCAGTGTCGGGCTTCTGCGGTTATGGAACAACGCCGCCTCGCGCGACATCCGCTGTTTCTCCGCCTGAACATAGATAGACGTCGTCTGTAACAACGCATGACCAAAGGATTCCTTGCAGGACACAGAGCGGCACGTCCTCAGACGGAGCGTGCGTGCCGAACGTATGGCGAAACGAGTGCGTCGACGTGCCCGCTAGCAATATCATTCCGGCCGTAGTCAGGTTCGACACACCTTTGATCAGACATTTAATCAGCCACAACATTGAAATTGCCATAATCAAATATCGATAGCTCCTGGTCCGAGTCGATTATTAGCGTTCCATTTGGCGTAAATTGTCTACCGATTGATTTTCTTAGATTAGTGAGAATTCCCGCCTAACCTTCGTTTAATCGATGCATAGTTGTCGGCTGCAATGATAGCGACGGAGATTTGGACATCCCGGATCGGTGGCGCCTTGGCGCGCACAATCGTTGAAGGAGTGGGGCATGGCAAATGAAAACTCAGACTCGGAATTGGGCAACAAAGAAGGTGACCCTGGATCTGTAGCCATCAAGATTGTCAATCCGCTGAAAGTGGACCAATTGCGTTTTGACGTCAGGCAAGCGTTTTGGGCAAGCTTCGATGGTCGGATCGACGAAGACGCACTCCAACAATACGAAGAATACCTCCGGTCAGAATTGCCGCAGCGCCTCGTCAACTTGGCGGAGAAATTTCGGCCTTCAATCCCACTCCAACAAACTTTTGGCCCCGATACGTTGCCGTTTTCGACATTTTTTATCGTTGGTGATTTTACGTACGGAAGCTTGGAATTCGAGTTAGGAATTTCTAGCATTGGCCGACTGATCAGGTATTTCTACGATAAACCCGAGCTTGTCCTCTCATTTTTAGAACTTTGTGTGCCGGTAGCGGTTAAGCAAGCCTTCCCCTTGCGCTACGGTGGCAGCAAAATCGTTGTGACGCCTGATAAGCGGATACTCGCGACGGCAGGAAAGGTCCTCTATTCCGGCGACGCCAGGGATATTCAAGAAGTCGGAAGACACCAAGATAAGGCCGCTACGCCTACACAGAGCGTTTCAAAAGCGTCCTGGGCACTCGTCTTCCATATGATTAATGGGATACCGTGGCTTCTTCCGATCCTCCTGGCGTTTGCAGTCGTTTACGTGGCCGTTACATTGGTACTGAGCGAGCGCGAGCGCATCCATGCACGAGAATCGTCATTGGATGCAATTGCGAAGGAACTACGTGCTTCCTATGATGGCCGGATCAAAAATTTAGAATCGCTGACTCTAGACCTTGTCAAACAGCTTGGTCTTCGTGAAATTCCAAGCGCGCCCCCATGTTGCATTTCTGGGACCGTTGAGTCGAAATGCCCGACAACGGCAAAACCCGTTAAACCGGCTAGATGTCCGTGTGGTCGGTAGTTGCGTACGTTTTTTTTCGATCGCTTTTACGGACTTTACAGTAGGGAATGGTTTAGCTTGTTCCGTTCTCTATGGGTGTCCGCGTCTTTTTCAGGGCAATCACGATTGGGCATCGTTATGAAGTTGCTCCTCGTAGAAAGGTCTCCGCTTCCCGATACTGTCGACCCAATTCCACGGTGGCATAGATCGACGTGGTATCGAGCGAGTCATGTCCCGCAAAGTTTCGTGCGCTTTCTAAGCTCATCCCATGTGCCAGAGCATGGGAAACGAAGGTGTGCCGCAGCCAGTGAGGGCTGACCTCCGTAAAAGCCCGTGCGTGAGGTGAGTCCTCTCGCAGTGCCGCGGCGCTCGCCGTCGCAAAAAATCGTTTCACGGCCCGATACAGCAGTTCGTGATGGATTGGCTTCGCCGTGCGCGCGAGGACGGCATGCGCCTTTTGCACGTCGGTGCGGCTTTCTTCGGCTTCGCGACGAATCCGGCTAATGTCCTGATTGTTCGGTAAGGCGGGAATCAACGCGGTGCCGACCGGGCATGCGAGGGGATCGCGAGGGAGGCCGCGCGCTTCGAGATAGTCGCCAAGCGCCGTTATAACGGCGGGCACGAGCGGCACGAACCGCTCCTTCGAACCCTTGCCCACCACGCGTAACAGGTGAATCGAACCCAGCTCGGCCCCGGCGTAGCGCAAGCTGATGTCGTCGGTGAAGGCGCCGCACAGTTCTGAACGGCGCAGACCTGTGCTATACGCCAAAGCGAGCACAAATCGGATGCGGGCGGCGGCCGCCGTATCAGGCAGCGTGCTCAACACGCGCATGGCAAACATCCATGCTTCCTTCGAGAGACTCCGCTCCATCTGAATGCGCGATTTTGCTGCAACGCGCCGCTCGTTGCCCGCATCGTCATGCTGATGGCCGAGAAACACCTTAATTTTCGCGAACGCGTTGTGGTCGAGGTACTGCGAATTGACCAGATCGCCGAAAAATTTCTTTAATGCCGCGAGCGAATCCTGCCGGCTCTTGATCGACAAGGGGCCGCGAAACGGCCGCCACGATGGGTCGCTTCGCGGCACTGGCTTTTCCTTCACCCACTGCGCGGCCGGTTGCGGGTCGACGAGAAAGCGGTTCACGTACTCGCGCGCATCGTTGGTGTCGAGGCTCGACAGGGGCTTGCCCTTTGCAAAAATCGCCCACAGCAGCAGCCGCTCAGCCTCTGTTCGGTATTTTTCGCGCGTGTTTGGGTTTTCATAATCGGCCAGCCAAAACTCTATCGCCTCGCGGTCGTTGTTTGCGCCGCTATTGTTCTTGAGCTGGTTGCGGTTGAGCCCTTGAGAGCCATCAAATGCTGACGGAATCAGAAAATACTCCAACGGCACGATGCCGGTCGCGGGCTCGCGGTTCACCTGCGGTACAGGGAGGTTTCGGTCGGAGGGCGGGATCAGCGAGGACGCAGATATTCTCAGCCCATCAACGTCCCGGTAATGCTCCAGCCAGGTCGCGATCCGCCGCGCGCCGATCTCCCCGAGGCGGGGCACGTCTCGATACCAGCGATAGCCGATCGCGTTGATGGTCTCGACCAATTTGCCGATCGTGGCAATTCCCACATCCGCGAGGCGCAGCGCCACCGAGGTGTCGAACCAGCCGAGGACGTGGTGGTCGGGTTTCGGATCTTCCACGACCAGTCGCGCGAGCACATCGAGCGCCGCCATTTGGCGAATTCGCAACCGCGCGTTGCGTTGTTGCCGGCGTAAGGTCGCGCGGCTGGCGACGTCGGACCCTGCGCCGGACCCCGCGTGGTGCGCGGAAAACAGTTCGAGCAGATCCTTCTCTGTATAGAAGCCGTCGGGGTCGTGTTCGGCCGCAAAGTCGTCCAACGACGGGGAATTGGCGCCCGCGGGCGTGGCAAGCGCGGCCGGGCGGATCGCAAGGAGCCGTGCGATGGCGAAATCCTGCCGTTTTCGGGCCGCCGCCACGAACGCGGTCGTCAGCCAGCTGAGCGTCGCGGTGGCTTTTCGAGCGTCACGGCCAAATTCCAGGTATTGCTCGCCCAAATCCGCTAGCTCCAGACCTTCGAAATAACCGCGGAAAAACGCCAGATGTTGCAGGCCGATGCGGCGCTCGTTGGCCTGGTCGCGCTGCCGTTGCCGCGCTTTCGCGCGTGCGGCCGATGCCCGGGCCCGGGCGACCGCCGTCTTTTCGGTGGCTGCTGTGAATACCGCCGCGTCTGACGCCGCCGGGGTTTCGCGAAACTCAACATCCTCGAAGTCGCCGTAGATATTCATGCAATTTTTTATGATGAAAATCGTATCGTTCGTTACGTTTCGGGCCCACCAAGATCTCAGCACGGCCCGACGCGCAGCAAAGACAGAACCATCTAAGTCGTCGAATACAAACCGCAACCCCATATTCCGCGGGCTTTGGGCGAGATGTAGATTCGAGAGTACCCGTTCGGACATTAAAAGTGAAGGGTATGATAGTTAGAGCTATCATACCCTTCATTTGCGGACACTGGCCCTAATTTAGGTGATTTCCTTGGCTGGTCGCGCTCAAAGCTCTGCAATAGGAGAGGGCACGATGGTGTCCGTGCGCACACCGCGTAGTCGGGCGGGTGATCTAAACTCAGCGCCCGCAGTCCTGCGGCGAAGGGTGAAAGGAGGCCGCGAGGCGGCTGACGTTTTCTCGCCGTCTGTGCGGACTGGGTGGCCACCGCAGGGCGAAGGGGATTGGTCGCTCCGCCTCAATCAACGGGATGCAATGCCTGCCGTCTGCACCGACGGCGTCGAGATGCACACTAATAGGTATACGTCAGTCATCGTGTCGGATAGAACTAGTCAATTGTGCGCGGGCCGGCCCGTCGCCTCCCGAGAGAAGGCAATCGGCAGTGACGTCGTTTCTTCTAGCTGGCCCTAATCAAGGCGATTTTCTAATCAAGAGGGCGCTTCGGTGCGTTATGTTCGCCGCGGCTCGGTTTTCAAACTTAGAATCGTCCACGCGAGAACTTCGAGCCCGGCAAGCAAAGCCTCTTGCTATCGGCACCACGTGCCGGCGTGCAAAGCGCCGACCCGGTGCAGGGTTTCTCTCCCGAACCTCCTCACCATCTTTGCGAACCTGTAGTGGTCAACCCCTTTTGGACACCCACAAAGGGGATTTTTCAATAAATCGAAGCCTCATAACGCACCGGCGGCGAGTCGTTTGCCGCCGAATGGATGCGTCGATAGTTGTAAAAGTCAGCCACATAACTCGCAATATCACGTCGCGCTTGCTCGTGACCGCCATAGTCCTGTTCACCGATCCATTCGCTCTTCAGGCTTCTAAAGAACCGCTCAACCACCGCATTGTCCCAGCAGTTTCCCTTTCGGCTCATGCTCTGCGTGATCCCGTTTGCCTTCAGATCACTCACGAAGCGTTCGCTGGTGTACTGGCAGCCCTGGTCTGAGTGGAACATCAGCCCGGGGCCTGGGCGCCGGCTGCTGCGTGCCTGCTGCAGCGCCTGAATCACCAGCTCCGTGTCGGCCTGCGCGGCGAACGCCCAGCCCACGATGCGGCGCGAATGCAGATCCATCACGACCGCCAGATACGACCAACCCGCCCGTGTCCTCACATAGGTAATGTCACCAGCCCAGACCCGGTTGAGCGCACCCGGGTTGAACTTGCGATCCAGCAAGTTGGGCGCCACCAGCGCTACACCCGTGGCCGGGCGATAGCGATGCGTGCGCCGTCGCGCCACCGACACTTGCGCCTCGCGCATCAGAGAGCGGGCCCGATAGCGTCCGATCGCGTGGCCTTGCTGCTGCAGCGCCCGCGCCATCCGGCGACTGCCGTAACTGCTGCGGCTCTCGCTGTGGATCTGGCGCACGGCCCGAAGCAGCGCGGACGATGCAGCCGGCTTGCCAATCCGGCCAGCGAACGCGTAGTAGCTGCTGCGTGGCACCTTCAGCAATTTGCACATCAGACTGACCGGCCAGGCCTTCTTCAGCGAACCGATCACTTTGAGGAGCGATCCATTTCCTTGACGAAGAAGGCCGTGGACTTTTTTAATATGTCGCGCTCCCGCTCAAGCTCGGCCACCCGCGTCTGAAGCTCCTGGATACGAAGCTGATCGGCCTTGACCTGCAACTCGGTGCGCGGCGGCTCGGACTGTTCGGCTCGCCACTGCGCCACCCACCGCCGCAACGCTGTGTCGCCCACGCCCAGCGCCTCGCAGGCCTTCGCGAACGAATAGCCCTGCGCCACCACCAGTTGCACCGCTTCTGCCTTGAATTCGTTCGTGATATTCCGTCTGCTCATTTCTCACCTCAGTTGGAGAATTATCCCCTTTAGAGGTGTCCAGTGGCATTGGACCACTACAACCGACACAGGCGGACTTTCGACGCGTTTTGCCGGACTTTCTGCACCACGTGTGCTCTTAAACTTTCCATCAGCAAACGCTGCCATATCCGATGCAGACGCAGCAGCGCGGTCGCTCCCCAACCGACGCTTCGGCGGGTTCGCCGAAGCCGCTTCCGACGCGCAGCCGAACGCCCGATCGGTGACACGATTTACGTCTCAGGTTTCCCGCCGTTCGATCCGCAGATTGGCGAAGTACTGGACGCGCCGATCGAGCAGTGAACAACTGAAGCTATGCGTGGAGACGGCGGGATCGTCGCTCGACCAGGTTCTGAAATGCAACTTCTATTGCACCTCGGTAGCGATGTTCCCGGTCGTCAACGAGATCTATGCGAGATGTTTCGGGCCGCAGCCGCCGGCACGGATTTTCGTGAACGTGCCGGCGTGGCCTGGACATTTCGACATTGAAATTGATTGCGTCAAAGCGGTATAGGCGCTTGTGGAGGGCCGCACGTCGGTTGCCGGAAGCAAAGCCGACGCTGCCTGCCCGCGTGACAGCGTGGGCTCACTGGTGAAGAAGGCCGAACTCTGCCCGACGACGGTCCGCTGCCGGACCCAAAGCCGCCAGTCGAAACAATGCAGGGGTTATGGCACTCACAGCAGTCAGTCGATCTGCGAACCGAACTGCCCGGAGCCGGACAGCGAAGGACTCGCGTGGCCGCAGCACGCTGGGCGCCTGCGTCGGATTCTGCAACCATGTAAATTGAACGTAGGTCAATATTTGCACGGCGCGGTCGCTATCAGAGCAGGTTTCAAGCAGCGATGTGAAGTAGATCTAATAGCTGAACCTAACCACGCGCGAAAGGAGCGTTTCGCCGGTCAACCGTCGGAGCGGTCAGCGATGGGCCTGAATACCTAGTGCAATAAGAAGAATCTAGTCGGGACGTTGGGCCTCGACGACGCAGTCCGCCCCGGGAAAGACAACGCAATTTCGGCGACTCAGCCCCATCGCTACCGTAGATCGCGACAGCGCGCAAATGGCGTCGCCTCTTTATGACACACGATTGCGCGAAACTCGTACTTCGCAAATTCCGCGGCGGGACGGTTGGAGCCTTTCGAAGTATTCCATAATGCACTTGCTGTATCCGTTAGCGGGCAAAATTAAGCTCAGCCTATCTTGGCCGACACGAACGAACATTTGACTCCGCTGCTTGAAACCTGAACGATAATTATTGAGTCGTGCGGTATAACGGTCTCTTTCTTCGCCCGACATTTCTCGCGTTCACCGGTCGCAAGGAACTTTGGCACGCGTTCGCCACGTCGCGTCAACTCAGCCTCTCACCGAGTTCAAACTAAACAGATGATCATCGTCCATAACCATCGTCCTCCTGCACGTCTTATTCTAATTCTTGCGCTTTTCGTGGGGATGGTGATAGCTGGTCTTTTCACCAAAGTCGTACAGGCAGAGCCGCTCAAGATGGTTCCCATCGTCGTCCCCGTGCAAACCTGCGCAACGCTTGCCGAGACAAAACTTGTAACTGCCGCCCATGCGCGGGTGAAGTTGACAACTCGCACACGATCGACCGAGAAGGGCGACTTTTGTGAAGTGAGCGGTACGATCGCACCCGATATCGGCTTCAAACTCGAGTTGCCGATCACGAAGTGGACACAACGGTATCTTCAGGCGGGATGCGGAGGCTTGTGCGGAAGCGTCGACGCCAGCATCGGCAATGCCGGCGGCTGCGCCATCGCGGTGGACGGTCAATTCGCCGTGGCTGCGACCGATATGGGTCACACCGGCCGGATGGGAAGTCCGGACGAGGGGGCGTTCGCTGTGGACTCTCAGAAGCGGATCGATTTCGCGTATCGAGCCAACCATCTCACCGCACTTGTGTCCAAAGCGTTGATTCATGCGTTTTACGGCGTCATGCCTCGCTATGCGTATTTTTCCGGATGCTCCGACGGCGGTCGCGAAGCACTGATGGAGGCGCAACGTTACCCTGATGACTTCGACGGAATTTCGGCAGGCGCACCTGCGATGCTGTTCCAGATCCAAAATTCGTTCTTTCACGCGTGGACTGTCGCGGCAAACCTGGATGCAGATGGTCACGCGATCCTCCTCGCGCCGAAGCTGCATGTTATTCACGACGCAGTAATCGCGCATTGCGATCAACTCGACGGCATTAAAGACAACCTGCTCAGCGATCCTCGGGCCTGTCATGTGCAGGCAAGCTGGAGCGCTTGCAAAGCGAACACGAGCGATACGTCCGAATGCCTGACCCCAGCGGAATGGTCAGTGGTCGAAAAAATCTACTCCGGACCGGTCGATACACTCGGCCATCGTTTCCTTCCCAACGGATTGGAGCCGGGCTCAGAGCTGATGTGGACGGCGTTTGTTCCTGAGAAACAGGGTGATCGGACCATGTCGCCGATGTTGTTCAAAAGCATGGTGTCGGTCGTGAACCGCGCTGCGGTGTCCGGCGCCGCGGATCCGGCATCGTTTCCCTTTACCACGGCTCAATTCGCAAAGATGCTTGAACTGCACTCTCTGAACGATGCCACAGACCCCAATCTCAGCGCGTTCGCCGGACACGGAGGCAAGCTCATTATGTGGCACGGCTGGGCTGACTTTTCCATCGCGCCTATGATCTCGGTTGCGTACTACCGCGCCGTCCAAGCACGGATGGGAAGAGCTGCGACAGACAACTTCTTGCGGCTTTTCATGATTCCAGGCATGGGGCATTGCGGCGGCGGCGAAGGCTTCCAACAGCTTGATACCTTGAGTCCTCTGATCGCGTGGGTCGAAAGTGGCGCGCAACCGGTCAGTTTGAGTGCGGATCATATTGCCGAGAGCGTGGGCCCACAGGGGGGAAGCAGCGGTCGGAGCACCAGCATAGGCCGATTTGAGGAAAGCCTACCGACGGCAGCGCCGAGCCAGCCAGCGCTCGCGAGTCGGCCGATCTATCCGTTTCCGTTGATCGCGCACTTCGTCGGTCATGGCGACTCGAACGTGTCTTCAAGTTACGAGCCAGCGCCAGGACTGATCGAAGAGACTGCGACGGTCGACTGGTACGGAGCATCAACGTTTCAGTCAGGCTTCCAGCGACGGTATGACGTTCGAAAAGGGAAGCTTGTGCCTCTGGATCCGTGAGCAAGCGGCATTCGATTGCGTGCGTAACAAAGGTAACATCGCGACGGTTTCGCACCAGACCTGCCAAGTTTTATCCCAATTCTGCGCCAAATTCTCAGTGAATAGTTCGGCAACGTTCAATTGCCGAACCTCTACATTCGAATCTACGGCGTTGAGTTGAGCAGGCTTCAACGCCATGTTGACCTTGCGCACCGCGTGCCGTCCATGTCGTGGCAGCGCCGTTCCTCACCGGCTAGACTCGCATTGATTCGATGCGGTGTCCGATTCGCCAACGCTTGCTGAGCGAAGACGTTGCGAGTGTTGCTGCGACTAAATAATCCGCCAAATGTTGAATTATTTTCTCGACGAGCCTCGAACGTGCTTGAATCATTTTCGTGTCCGACATGATTATTGAGAATGAAATCAGACGATTCGCTTTGTGTCGGCAAGCGCGGCGTATTCGTTGCGCAGCCGAATGTTATCTCGATCGATAAACGGCCATAGTGGATCGAAGGCACTCGCACATCCATTCTACGGCTGGACTTGGCTTGGTGTCTTTTCTCCTCAAGATTCCCACGGGAATTCGCGGAAGCGGCGTCCGAAGTTTAATCTCGCAAATCCCTTTAGAAAGACCTTTTGATTCGAAAATCACCCGCGGACTCGGCGCCACGCACCCGCATTCTTCGACGAGACCCAGTGTGGCGACGGTTGACGAACACTCGACGTACGTTGATGGAGGGATACCAGAGGTCGCTATCGAAGTCCGGCGCACTATCTCACTCACTCCGAATCGGGTCGGGTCTAGGACCCAACATGCATCTTGAAGGTCCGCTAGTTCAACAGTTCGTCCCTGATACTTATCGGCGCACCCCAAGACGCCAACATCGAGATCCGCGACCTGCTCGAACAGAAGGTCGCTGGCCACGCACTCCGGCAGGATGGTCGTAAGCGCTACGTCAAGTGATCCATCGCGCAATTTGGGAAAGATCTGTGAGAGATATACGTCTTGCACCTTCACAAGAGCGTCGGGGAACCTATTTCTAAATCTCGAATAAAACTGCGGCAGGTGCCGCATCATGATCGCAGGTCCAGCCGCAGCGGAGACATGGGCCTGCAACGCACCACGCGAACGAGCGACATGCTCTCGTGCGCTTTCGATCTCTGCCAGTATCGACTTGGCTCTCTCCACCAGGTCCAGGCCGATCGGTGTCAGCTTCGCGCCTTGCGCAACCCGGTATAAAAGCGTGACTTTCAGATCCGACTCGAGCTCTTGTATCGCCTTCGTCAGGGCGGTTTGCGAGAGTGCCATATGCCGTGCGCCCGCGCGAACGCTCCCGCTTTCAGCGACAGCAACGAGTGCTTTCAATTGATGCTGCTTCATGGGCGTCGCATCGAGGAACAGAAGCAAATTCTAGTGAAAACCGTTGGGGTTCGCATGAAAACCATTGGTTTTCACGATGAAAAACTATCAGTACCTGTTCGCCTAAGGCGATAGATAAAATCTTCCGCTATAAAGACCAAGGAGACACGATGGAAACCAATATCAAAGCGGCGCTATCAGGATTGCAACTTGAAGAGGATTTCTCCCGACGAACGTATTCAGGAGTAAAACGGCGGGTACTTACATTTCTCTTCATCTGCTACACATTCGCGTTTCTTGACCGAGTGAACATCGGCTTCGCGAAGCTCCAAATGCAAACCGACCTGAACTTCACCGAGGCTATTTACGGTCTTGGTGCGGGTTTGTTTTTTGTCACCTATTTTCTAACTGAAATCCCGAGCAATATTGCTCTTAAGCGATTTGGTGCGCGACGCTGGATCGCTCGGATTATGGTGACGTGGGGTCTCCTCTCCGCTTTGACGGCATTCGTCACTACGCCGACGGAATTCTATGCCATCCGATTGCTTCTTGGCATAGCCGAGGCTGGGTTTTTCCCAGGTGTCATGCTTTATCTGACTTATTGGTTTCCCGCCAAAGAGCGCGGACGAGCAATTAGCCTCTTTATAATCGCAATCCCGTTTTCAAGTCTCATCGGTGCCCCCTTTTCGGGATGGATTCTGCATGCCTTTGGCGATTCGCAGCAGCTCAGGGCGTGGCAATGGCTGTTCTTGATCGAGGGCATTCCCTCTGTGATTCTCGGGGTAATTTGCTGGTTTTATCTCGACGACTCGATCGACTCCGCGAAGTGGCTAACTGCCGAGCAAAAGAAACTGCTCAAGGACAATCTTGACGGCGAAAACGTGCTGGCCGGGGCGCACAACTTTTTCGCGGCAGCTCGCATGCGTCAGGTCTGGCTGATGACGCTAACGAATTTCACACTGCTTGCAGGCATTGTCGTCATGCTATGGCTACCGTCTTTATACAAAAGTGCGGGACTTGTCGATCCCATGACGGTGGGATGGTTCAGCGCGATACCCTATGGCATCTCAATCATTACGATCCTCCTAGTGGCATGGCACTCCGACAAAACGGGAGAGCGGCGCTGGCACACAGCGATCCCTGCGTTTATGGCCGGTGTCGGACTGATGCTCATGTCGCTTTCCTTGCACGACCCCTATAAGTTGTTGGGCTCTTCGGTTGTCATGGTGTGCGGATTCACAACGCTGAACGCATTGTTCTGGAATCTGCCAACCACTTTCCTTACCGGAAACGCTGCGGTCGTCGGAATCGCTTTCATCAACGCACTTGGGCAGGTCGCCGGATTCGCCGCACCCTCTATTTTCGGCTGGGCCTATGGCGCCACCGGCTCGCCAGTAGTGGGTCTCGTCGCATTAGGGATCCTCTTCTGGTTAGGCGGATTCGCACCGATTCTAATCTCGAAACGCGACGTTAATCGATAAAGGTGAATTC
>NZ_JBYMUW010000007.1:0-60522 GCF_057814995.1 Caballeronia sp. SL1002
TTGCCCCTGAACACGAAGATGTGGCCAGAGAATGGATCCTTCGCCAGCACGGTCTGCACCTTCGCGGCCAAGCCGTCAAAGCCGCAGCGCATATCCGTAAATCCGGCGGCAACCCAGATTCGCGTGTTTGCGAGCGGACCAATCATCGGATCAGGCACTGGATCACCACGCGAAGCGTGTTGGGATCGACGCTCCCTTCAACATGTACCTCGCCTCGTGGCAACTGGATTCGGAGCGTGCCAGGCGCCTGGGCCGAACGCGTCGCTGCATCCGGTTTGGCCGCGCCGCTGTCGCTGGCCGCATTCACGGTGACCGGCAGCAAGGCGCATTCGCGACCGTTCACGCCAAGGCGTCCATCCAGATACTGCTTGCGCCAGTCGAACAGCTGATTCGCGTTCACTTCGTGACTGCGTGCAATCTCAGCCACCGAACGTCCACTGGATAACGTCTCTTCGACGATCTGCCGTTTCTCGTCCACGGTACGCCGGCGATACTTCCGGGCGACTTTGACTTCGGTGAATTTAGTCACTGTGTCCATGATTCCTTTGTGGACACAGTCACATTTGTGCCCCCGGAAAGCATGGCGTCGCCTTCATCAAGCGTCTACACGGTCAGGGTCGGACGGTTACAGATCGCCCATGGCGACGGCAGTTTCAGCCGCCGCCTCGCCCAGCTCGCAAAGGTCGACGTGTTGCTACTTGACGATTGAGGATTGCAGGACCTGGACCAAGGTGCACGCAACGATTTGCTCGAAGTACTCGACGACCGCATCGGCACACGCTCGACAGTCATCACCAGCCAATTGCCCCTGGAACACTGGCATGCGTGGCTACAAGCCCCGACGCTCGCTGACGCGATTCTCGATCGTCTTGTTCATCAAGCGTCTGTTGACGAGCGACGAGCCGCCATTTTGCAAAGCGACGACGACCGATGAGATGATTCGGCAGAATGATCATACAACCGCCAGTGATTTTCGTTCGAGCGATCCATTCGCGTGAGTCTCGCCAAGAGCAGCGCTTTTGATCCCAGTCAGCAGTGCGATTGTGGTTTTTATGGCCAGCCTGTATGGGATAGATGAAATTATCAGATATAGGAGGCCAGCGTCGGATTCCCGATCAGGGGCGACACTGACAGGCGGTCGCCTGGCCAGACAACCAGAACTACTCGAACGGGCTGCCAAACTGCGTCAAGGCCCAGATCGCAAGCAAATAGACGCTTACCAAGGACTGAAATCCGGCTACGGAGCGCGCCCAACCGACAGCGACAAGTACGTAGTCATCAGTCTGCATTTTTGAGACCCATCCTCCGACGTTGAAGTCGTGCCAACCAATTTGGAACGCCGAAGCGAGGCTGAATTGTAAAGATTTCCACATTCGCCGCGTGCCCGTCAAAGCGAGGCGCTCCGCAGTGCGATCGGGATTAGCTGGGCTGGCATTCGCCCATACCTTGAATATAGAAGCGGCACCTTTTCCTGACATGGCGGGGTAATAGAGAATCGCGAACGCAGGAATAAATATGAGAATGATTAGTAACGCTCGCTCGGGTGCAAGGCCATACTTCGCCGTGAGATCGAAAAGAAACCATCTCAGAATGCCCTCAATATTTGAGCCGATGGACGGGCCTTCCGATGAGTCAGGGTCACGGTGTAGCAGGCGTTCCGTTCGCCGACGTTCGATCGCGTATGTCAACTGACGCTCTGCAACGCGACGACCTGCCTCTTTCATGCCCTGACGTACTGCAATTAGCCCTCGTGGGGACTCATCGAACGTCATATCTTCATTGACAAAGACGCTTCCGAGTATCGCGGTCGCGGGAAGAACGGCTTCCGGCTCAAATCGTGTGGAAGACAGATAGGCGCCCTGCATTCTTGCATCTTCCAACACGGTTCCGATCATAACCGCGCCAGATAATGATGCCGACGTGAGATCGGCGCCAGTTAGGTTTGCACCTGTTAGATCCGCACTAAAGGCAGTAACCCGCAGATTAGCCTTAATAAAGGTGGCACGACCTAGCCGTGCCTGTGATAGTTCCGCAGATTGCAAGTCTGCGCCATCAAAGATGGCCGAAGCAAAGTTTGAGCGAAAGAGCGTTGCTCTGCGAAGATTTGCGCGCGCAAAGCTCGCCTTCCTCCCCTCATCAATATTCGCGAGCGTTGCGGTAGAAAGGTCCGCACCATCAAATACAGCCTCATTGATCCTGCTTCCCGTAAAGTTCGCATTTCGCAGCGACGAACCTGTCAGATTCGCCTTCGTCAGATGAGCGTTCTGAAAATCTGCCCCTCGTAGCGGCAGCTTGGACAAATCCTGGAGAACCAGCCGTTCACCGCTCAGGTCGATGTTGCAAAAATCTTCCTTATGTATTTTGTCTGTCCTGAATTGCTTTACGGCTTTGACGAACTCTGCCGCGGAAGTCTTTTTTCCGTTGTAAGACCCTTCGCAGTCAGGGATGCGCGCATTTAAGGTAGCTGAAATCAATGAGGTGCCGGCAAGAACGAGCCATCGTACGAAACGGGCTTGATGACAGCTAAACCAGCCTTCAAAAAATTTGATCATCATCGTAGCCTTACGTAAGGATTGATGCGAACATTATGTGTAGATCGAGCTCTGGTCCCAGTCACATCACCCAGCTATGTGCGGAAACCCACACCACGAGCGTCGCGCTTGTTTCACCCCCAAAGCAAAAATACCTTTCCTGAGCGGGACATGCATGGTCGATTGCCCAAACGATGCGCGCATCGCGCCAATGGCTTCCCGCTCAAAGAACAGGTGCCCCATTGACATAACGCCTGTGTATCCCGAACACGAAAGGGAATCCAGAGGTCGGCGCCATTGAGGGCCGCTTTGGAGTGAAGTTATGACGTTCGAGGAAAGTCAACTGAAAGGCAGTAACGAGTCGATTTTCGCCGTTTGAGAGGGCCGAACGGGGATACGGCGTTATGTCAAAAGTGATCGCTGTGGGACCTTATATATAGCAGGACCGCATCGGCACGGACCGGTGCTCCTTCGGATTGCAACATCCGGCTGCGTTCGGCCGAGGCCGTGTCACAACTCAAAATCGCTAGGTTTTAGGGGGCGCCTTTACCCCTCCCGAGTAGCCGCGAGGCCGATGCAGAGCATTCTGACAAGCCGGATTTTGCGCTGAGCCGAAACGGCGTGCGTTTTGACACGCTCTTATATGGACACCGCCCGGTTTGCCAGGTCGATCTTGATGTGATGCCTTAACGAGGTATCGGCTACGGTCTTATATTCGGCCTTTTGCAGGCCGAAGCCGCGGGCCCTGATGGAATTCGCCAAGAACGTCCTCATCTGGGCCGCGTGCTTCAGGCACAAGAGCGTGTTCAGGTTTGCGTTCTTGCGGTCCGACCTGTTTCGCCATCACATGGATTCAACCTTAGCAACCTACCTGTCCCCCAAACGTTTCAATGCGTGATACTGCTAACTCGGTCTTATACTGACGTGACTCATTTCGTAAGTGCTCCCGTGTGCCAATATTGCCCACGCAGTTCGCGCCATCTTGTTCGCCAGCGCCACCGCCACTACGTTGCCAGGTCGCCGCTCCTGCATTCCCTTCTGCCAGGCAGTTGGCACCTTCGCGTGACACAGAACGGAGCGAGCTCCGTGGATCAGCAGCGTGCGTAGATACGGGTCCCCACGCTTTGATATCGAGCCCAACCGGATCTTGCCTCCCGTGCCGCTTTGCCGAGGGACAAGCCCGAGGAACGCAGCAAACTCACGTCCAGATTTGAATGTCTTCGCGTCTCCCATTGTTGCAACCAGGGCGGTGGCCGTGAGTCTGCCGATGCCCGGCACCTCGGATATCGCACGACACGCGGCTTCCTGCTTCTGCCAGGCGCCAATCCGCTTCTCAAGCTGCTCGATGTCTTGTTCAAACGCGTCGATGCGTCGTAGTTGGTCCTGAAGATTAAGGATGATCGATCCTGGGAGCACGTCTTCTAATTCAGCCATACGTTCCCGGACCTCGGCAAGCCCCGCCAATCGTCGCGCTCGAAACGTAACTCCGAATTCGTAGAGAAAGCCACGGAGCTGATTTACCTGCATTGTTCGAAACTTGACGAGTTGCGAACGCATGCGGTGCAAGCTGAGCATCGCTTGTTGATCCTCCGTCTTGGCTGCGACCGTACGCATTCCAGGCTGCTGCACAGCAGTCCAGATTGCTTTGGCGTCCGCTGCGCCGGTCTTGTTCGTTTGCACGAATGGTCGAATAAACGTAAGCGCTCGATCTGGCACACGGGACCAACGTGACCGCGTGGCAACAGTCGCGTCAATACGGTGGTTGGATCAAGCGTTGTTAAGCGGTCAAGGCGTATGCTTCGAGAAGTTAAACGGCAGCAGGTCGGTAACATCGGCGTCTAATGCTCGTTGCGGCAATTCGCTGAGTACCCGTACGAGATACGCATAAGGTTCGACGTTGCACGCTCGGCACGTGAGAATCAAGCTGTAGATCATGGCGCTGGCCTTCGCGCCAGCAACCGTGTCACTGAACATCCATGAGGATCTGCCGGTGCAGAATGGCCTGATGTCACGCTCGATCACGTTGTTATCGATTGGGGCGCGCCCATCGTTCACGTAGCGGCTCAGGTACGTCCACTGATTGCGTGTATAGGAGATCGCCTTGCCCAGCAGGCTCTCAGGAAGGATCTGCGGTGCCAGTTCGTCAAGCCATTTCTTGAAGGATTCGAGCAGCGGCACGCTGTGTAGCTGGCGCAGCCGGAAGGTGTAATCGACGCGCGTCTCGCTTTCGGGCAGATCCCCCTTTGCGAGTGTTTCGACCTGGTAGAGCGCCTTGAAGTATTCCAGTGCATGTGCGGCCCGCCCGCCTGGTTTCTTCATGCCCTTGAGGGCATCCACGAAGGCACGCCGGGCGTGGGCCAGGCAACCAAAGTGCATCGGACCTTCGAGCGTGCGCCAGGCGGCGTATCCATCGGTCATCAGCAGGCCCTTGTAGCCCGCGAGGAACGCCTGGGGATATTGCTGAGCGCGCCCTGGCTGGTAGTCGAACAGCACGACGGGTTCAGAGCAGTCTTCAGCGCTACGGTACACCCACATATACGAGGTGCTCTGAGCGGCTTTGCCCGGCTCCTTGAGCACCTGTACCGTGGTCTCGTCGCCGTGAATCAGCTGTTGCGACAGCAGTGTCTTGCGCAGCGCCTCGTACAGACGGCTGTAATGCAACTCAGCAGGCCGGATGATCCAGTTCGCCAGCGTAGCGCGTCCGACTTCGATGTCCGCGCGCGCCAGCGCATGGGCCATCCGGTACAACGGTGTTCCGTCAACGTATTTGCCCGCGGTGACCGTGGCGATCATCGCCGCACTGGCATTGCTGCCCGGCAACGGCTGGGCCGGCATCGGTGCGGTGATGACCGGCGTGCGCTCGGCGTGGCGCTCGCAGTGGCGGCATGCATACTTGAAGCGCACGTGCTGAAGCACCGACGCCTTGACTTCGATGTGCAACTGTTCGCTGAGCTCTTCGCCCATGCGGTGCAGCGCGTGCGCGCAGCACGGGCATACCTTCGCGCTCTCGGGCAGATCGTATTCGATGCGTTGGCGTGGCAGGTGCGCCGGTAAAGGCTTACGTCCCGGTTTGCTTCTCGTGGGTGCCGGCGGATCCGGCAGGCCCGTGTCGGGGAGCACAAACGCGTCGTCAGTGGCGCCGGCGTCCATGTCGTCGGGTTCGGAGCCGACGACCTGTTCGGCCTCGTCGAAGACGCGATCCTTGAGCTTCTCGCTGCTTGGGGCGAATCGCTTGCTTTGCGCGAGGCGGAACTGCTCTTCGAGCTGCGTGATCCGTTCGCCCAGCTGCCGATTGCGTGTCTCGAGTTCACGGATATAGGCCTGGGCGGCTGGCGGCAATCGGGAGAAGTCGTCCTCGTTCATGCTTCCACGATAACGAAGTGTCGCGCGCGATGGGTTTACGGGAATTTGTAACAGGCCGGCTGACGCTGACAGGTGACGCGCAATGCTCAACTGGCGTGATGATACGACCGTACCGGGTGGCGGCGCACAGCATCAATGTCGATGCCCTCCAGGAGCCAGTGCAACTGCTCGCTCGTCAGCTTGACTACGGTTTGCTGCCGGCTTGGCCAGACGAAGTGGTCTTCTTCGAGGCGCCTCAACATCATCCAGAAACCGTTGCGATCGTAGAACAGCAGTTTGACCCGGTCGCGTTTGCGGTTGTGGAAGGCGAACACGGCGCGTGCAAACGGATCGAGCTGCATGGACTGCTCGACGAGCGTCACGAGGCTATTGATGCCGGCCCTGAAGTCGATCGGTTCGCGATGCAGGAAGACCGCCAGGTCGGCTTCGAACCGAAACATCAGCGCGCTCCCAATGCGACGACCATCGCATTAACGATTGCCACGTCCTCTGCTGAACATTCGAGCTCAAGCTTCACGCCATTGGGCAGATGGGCAGACAGCCGTGCCAGTCGTGTTGAGCGTGGCGAAACGCGGGATGATTCTGCTCTGGTGGCGTGGTGCGACGCGGGCGCGGACGCCATGACCGCTGTCGGCTCGTCGATCGCTACGACCGGAACAAACGCTGACGGTGCGACCGGCTCGTTGTGCCCGATCGGGGGCCGGGCGCGATTACTCGCCTGAACCCATTTATGCAACTGGTTGGCATTAACGCCTGCCTTCAGGGCGAGGCCCGATAGCGAAGCGCCTGGCCGCAGACAGGCTTCGACGAGTCGTCGTTTGTCCGTCGGATCGAAGCTTCGCTTGCCGCCGACACCAACACGCGTCACGCGTAGGGGCAAAAAGCTGAGGTCATCTTCTGTCATGGATTGCGTCCGCAAAGTGAGGTTGCGGACGCAATCGTGAGCCTTCTCAACAACGCAAGCTAGGTGTGGGAAATCGCGCGCTTACGAATAAACTGCGCATGCAACAGCACTACTTCGTGCCCAAGCGCCCGAATCTTGCGTGCCCACCAGTGCGCGCTTCCGCAAGCTTCTAAGGCCACTCGACCAGCAGGACGTTGGGCTAGAAACGTGATTAAATCGTCGCGTCCAAACCGGCGATTGGCTATCTCACCGCTCTGTGCGTCGACCCAGTACATCTGGAACACCCGCTTTGCAATATCCAGTCCATATGTCGTAGCATTCATTTAGGGCCTCCGTTCCTCAAGTGGTTGTGTCGCAGCTCCACTTTGGCACATTGATGCCGTTCGGTTCTGGAGGCCCATCATGCCCACCTTCCCCGAAGGGAGGGTGGTGTCCATTCCATCTGGGCCACTTCGAGACGCTCGACAACTTGTGCTCAATCGTCGACAAGCTCTTCACAATGTTTGGATACGAGGAATCGGTGGCTGGCGCCGATCTGGAGAAACACGGCATACAACTTCCGAAAGGTGCAGTTCGCATTGGCGGGTTCGGAGATTCGGAGGCCCTGTCAGAATCTTTAATCGGTCTCCTGGCTGGTTCGAAGCGCGCGACCTGCAGCCTTTTGTGGTCCTACAATTTAACGGCGATGCAGTTCCCAAGGTAGAAGACACCGAAATCGTGCTTGATTGGCATGGACGACCAATTTTAGTTCGACACGTAACCGGGGTGGAAATCGTTCCGTTCGACTGCATAACAGATGATTTCGCGGCAAGTGAGGGAGAGGGCGATTGCTCGTTAAGGCATTGGCGAAAAGGAACACTTGCGTTACTTCACGGATGAGTGCGGGCGGATCGGTCGACGCGTTCAGAAATCGATGCCGCTAGTATGCGAGACGTTTGAGGTGCTTTACGCACTGCGCTGAATGTTCGGACGCGCGACCGCTTGTTGCATACAAAACATCGCAAACACGTCGACAACCGTTTGCAAGTTACGCGGCCCGCAAAGTTTTTATATTGCATTGGTCTTCGACCGGCCAAGAAGCGACCTTCCGCGGGCGACGGGATTGCAACACTCAGGCGTCCGTACGCCCTGAAGGCGGCCGTTGCCATCGCGGGAGGCGTAGGCTGCCTCTCGGCCGGAGCGGTCTTCCGCCCCGTAGCGCGGTTGAGCATCCGCAGTGGCGGCTTTCGAGAAAACGGAATGCCTTCGCTAACGCTATACTGCTTGTCGTCGCGATCTAAAGCGAATCGGAGACGACTTGCGCGTAAATTGTCCCGAGCTTATAGTCCGTGATCAGAATCCAACGGGAATTAAAAAAATGGTACACAAAGTTAATCTCGACGCCTTAATCCCACGCGAGGACTTTGACGTAAGCGATACTACAGTGCCTTCCGTACAGCCAACGACTATTCAAATCCGAAATCTGGAGCGCGCCGATTTTTTTTATAGCGTTATGCGCAAGCCTGATTTTCAACGTGAAACCAGTGATTGGTCTCCCGACAAAATTTGCGAATTTATCCAAAGCTTTATAGACGGCGATTTGATTCCTGCGCTCATTTTGTGGCAGTCGGGGAGTCAAATATTCGTTATTGACGGCGCTCATAGACTTAGCGCGCTAGTAGCCTGGGTTCACGACGACTACGGTGATCAAACAACTTCGCGTAGTTTTTTTGATGGAATTATTCCCGATGACCAAAATGCAGCGGCCGAGTTTACACGGCGATTGGTGAAGAGAAAAATTGGATCCTATGCCGAACACCAATTTGCAATACAGCATCCTGATAGAACAAGACCCGAAATTGTTATTCAAGCAAAACGCCTAGCTAGCCAATCAGTCCAGTTACAGTGGGTAAAGGGTGATGCAACGAAAGCTGAAGCTTCGTTCTTCAAAATAAACCAGCAAGCTTCGCCGATTGATAAGACCGAGCTACGGTTATTGAAGGCGAGAAAGTTGCCCAACGCGCTTGCCGCGAGGGCGATCGTTCGCTCGGGCACAGGCCACAAATATTGGTCCAATTTTTCTGAACCCATTAAGGCTGAGATCGAAGAGGTAGCAAAATATATCAACGAGCTTCTTTTTTCCCCCACTCTGCAGACCCCTATCAAGACGCTTGATCTACCTGTTGCAGGACGCGGGTACTCGTCACAAACCCTTCCTCTCGTCTTTGAGTTCGTAAATCTCGCGAATGAGGTCAGGGGTGACAGCTCGCTACTAAATGACGAAACTGGAGAAAAAACGATAGGGTTTTTGAAAAAATGTCGCGTAGCGGTCAATAGGATTTCCGGAAACCATGCTTCGTCACTCGGACTTCATCCGGCCGTGTATTTTTACAGCTCAACCGGAAGATATCAACCTACCGCTTTTATGGCGGTACTTGCTGTATTAGTTCAGTTCGAGAAGGACAATTCGTTTAGTGAGTTTATACGCGTGCGTCGGCCATTTGAGGATTTCATTTTAAAACACCGAAAATTGGTCAACCAAGTTACTGTTAAATACGGAAGCGGTCCGAAGGGGTACGCGCGGCTGAGAGACCTTTTCCTATGGTTGATAACTAAGTTGACCGAGAAGGAGAGCGAGGCCGCGATTCTTTTAGAAATGAGCAAGCACGCCAATTTCAGTTTCTTGCAACCCGCGGAACAAGACGAACTATCAAAACGGTCCGAATTTGGTACAGAGGCGAAATCCTCTGTGTTTCTACGGGACGCTCTCAAAGAGCCGCTGCGTTGCGGCATATGCGATGGTCTTATTCATCGTAACTCGATCTCCATCGACCATCTCGTCCGGCGTGCTGATGGCGGCAAAGGCAATACAGCAAATGGGCAGCTCACTCATCCCTTCTGCAACACTACTATCAAGAACTAGACAACTGTATGCGCACGTCGCATGAGGAAAACGAGGCTCAAGGACTGTTGCGTAACCGTCCGACCCTGACCGTGTAGACGCTTGATGAAGGTCAGTCGCAGCGCGTCAGAATCTGGTTGCCAACTTGCTGCGAATAACAGCGATGTTGCGCCTGATATCCCTGATTGTCGGTGTAATTCTCCTGGGTGTAGGCCGTATTGCCGATCATCTGCGTCGTTGCCTGCGAACTTTGGTTCTGGCTATAGTTGCCGTAGTTGTTGCCGCCGGGGATCGGTACCGGGTTCCATTGCAGGTTGCCAGCGTAAGCGGCAAAGGGAAGCAGAGCCAGCGCGAAACAGGATAGGTTTTTTTTCATTGGTTTGATCTCCGTGGGCAAGTGATAAAACCCTAATTTTAGGCGTCGTACACGCTGCAACAAGCGCATGTTGTTGCAGCGCACACGGTCGCGTCACTGAGCCCATCGCCATTTTCAGCGGCCGGAAAGTGACATCGAACGACTGCTCTGCGAAAACCATGAGTGTCGGGTTTTGGGGCGATTTTTTTCGGCGTGGCTCGAGCGCCCTTTCCGTCGGTCGGGCATTCGACCATCAAGACGGCTTGCCGGCTCGAACGGTCAGCAGATGACTAGCTGATAACAACCTTGGCATGACACGGCCAACGTTCAGTAATCGCGTCCCGTCTCAAGGAACTGTCGGTAACAAATGTGAGGACAGCAACGGGGGAAGCAATTAGACGTTCCACAAACGTAAGATTTCATCTAATCTTACGGTGTCACAAATCGTTACAGTAAAGCGGTAATATTTTCCACTTTTCCAACGCATGAGGCTGTTGCTATGAAAGCAAAGTTTCTGGTCCCAGTGAGTACGCTTGCTGCGGCGATGGCTGCCCAGCATTCCAACGCGGCGGTGATCACCCCGACGATCGACACGGAACATCATGCCACCCACGCGAAAACCGACGGTCTCGATTCGGGCAAGGCGTCTCAGGATCTGAACGTCAAGGCGGGCGGCGAGGCTTTCAAATTTGTCTTAAACCGCTCGGAAGCCGGACAACTGATGGCTTATCACAGCTCGCACTCGTCGCATAGCTCACATTCTTCCCATAGCTCTTCGTCTTACTAGGCATGGCTAGCATGAGCAGCTATAAGATCGACTTCGATCGAGGTGCGTTCGAAGTCGATGTCATTCAGAAGGCAGCGTATCGATTTATCGATCGGATGAGCGTCGAATTCCAGCTTGATGAAAAACACGTGCATTGCACGTTGGGCTTGGACTCACAAGAAGTCGACCACGACGCTCTGATTCAGGACTTCCACAAGGAAGTCCTCGATCAGGCCCTTCGGAAGCAGGTCGCTTCAGAAACCGAGTCGATCAGACATCTCATTCTTGCACACGCATTTTCGCGTACAGGGCTGACGTAGGAGCCGGATGTGGCCAAGTTTCTCCCGCCGTCCGCGTTCGACGCGGACGGCGACTATCAGTTGTTGCCGTTCAACTTCACTCAATTGGACGGCGAACGCTATGTCGTCACCAATATGGCAGGCGAGTATGTCACGCTCGGAAGACAAGACCTAAAGCGTCTCGTCAGCCACGAGTTGCGCCCTGACGAGCCAGTCTTTCGTAGTGCGAGAACGAAGCATCTGATCGAAGTCCGTGGCGACCAATCGCCTCGCGAACTTCTTGCGCTCAAAGCGCGAACCCGATATCAGCGCCTCCCGAACTTCACGAACCTCCACATTTTCGTCGTTACGCTCCGTTGCGACCATAGCTGTCCTTATTGCCAGGTATCGCGGCAATCGGAAAATCGCGAGGCGTTCGACATGTCTCGCGACGTCGCCGACGCATCGATCGACTTGATGTTCCGCTCTCCGTCGCCTGCATTGAAGCTTGAGTTTCAAGGTGGCGAACCCCTTCTGAACTTCGAGCTTGTACGTTACATCGTCGAGAAGGTGGAGCAGCGCGCCAAAGCAGAATCTCGCGAGCTGGAGATTGTCATTGCGACGACGCTGTCCCTCGCTACGCAAGAGATTTTGGAATACTGCCGCGACCATCGGATTCTGCTTTCGACGTCTCTCGACGGTCCCGCAGACCTGCATAACCGCAATCGTCCTAGACCTGGACGGGACAGCCACGAACGCTACGTCGACGGGCTGCAACGCGCACGTGAAATTGTTGGATTCGATCGGGTCTCGGCGATGATGACAACGACGCAACACAGCCTGTCCCGTGTCGAAGAGATCATCGACGAATACTTGTCGCTGGGTTTCGGTGGAATATTTCTGCGTCCGCTTTCGCCGTATGGATTTGCCGTCAAAACGAAAGCTATCAAGTCGTACGCACTAGCAGACTGGCTGCCATTTTACTTTGCGGGGCTGGATTACATCATCGACCTGAATCGGAAGGGGGTTCCTTTCCGGGAGCATTACGCGTCGCTCGTTCTGCAGAAGATGCTGACTTCGAACGATCCCGGGTATGTCGATCTCATGAATCCGGCGGGTGCGGGTATCGCTGCTGTAGTCTGCAACTACGACGGCGGCGTGTTCGCTTCAGACGAGGCGCGAATGCTCGCCGAGATGGGAGACATGACCTTCAAACTGGGTCACGTTCTGAAGAACAGCTACGAAGAGATTTTCCTTTCTGATGTTTTGTTGAATGCGCTTGAAGACTCCTTCACCCTTTCAGTCCCGATGTGTTCGGAATGCGCATTCGAACCATTCTGCGGCGCCGACCCAGTGTACGCGCATGCCATTCACGGTGATGTCGTCGGACGCAAGCCTTCCTCCGATTTCTGCCGTCGGAACATGGCGATATTCCGCCGCCTGATCACGATTATGGAAACTGATCCGGAAGCCAAAGCAATTTTTCAGGGATGGGTGGCGGCATGCTGACTTTACGCGGAAAAGTCGTATCTATTGTTCCGATCGAACAGCTGACGCCTAAGAGCGAGGTGATTCCCCGCGCAACGTCATCCACAACGCTGCTGCCTGTCGTATCTGGATCACGACCTGTCACAGCGGCAATCCGACGCTTGAGCGCCTTTTTCTTGCGTGACGGAGACATTCCCGGTGGTTACAGCCACTATTTCGTCCTTGAACGAGATGCAGAGCGCTTCCCGGCGCATATGGTCGACTCATCGCTCGTAGTGCTTTCCGACGAGTTTGCGTATATCGGCGACGGTGACATCGTTCGATTGAACGCCGACCAGAAGAGTATTCGCGTGTTGTACCGGCACGGCAGTCCTCACAACAGCATTCTTATGACTGAGCAGTGCCAGCACTACTGTCTCATGTGTTCGCAACCGCCGAAGAATATCGACGACAGCTGGCTGACCGATGAGAATCAGCAATTGATCAGGCTGATGCCTCGAACGGTCAAAGCTCTGACTCTTTCTGGTGGTGAGCCTACTCTGTTTGGCAATCGATTCCTTGAAACAGTCAGACTGACGAAGAACTTGCTTCCTCATACCAAAGTCCAGATTCTTTCGAATGGACGGACCTTCGCTCATCGTCCTTTCGCAGAGGATTACGCGGCGATTAACCATCCGGATCTGACTGTCGGCATTCCGCTGTATTCGGATGACGCGTCCACCCACGATTATATTGTGCAAGCAAAAGGTGCATTCGATGAAACTGTTCGAGGCATCCTAAATCTTAAAGAACTTGGGCAAAAGGTCGAGATCCGTGTGGTATTGCATGCTTTAAGCATTGGGACACTCGAATCGCTTGCTAACTTCATCGCCAGGAATCTCACGTTCGTCGATCACGTAGCGCTTATGGGTCTTGAAATAACGGGATTCACGAGGGCAAATATGGATTCGTTGTGGATCGATCAATTTTCCTATAAAGATATTCTTAGCCGGGCAGTTCGTGTGCTGGAAGCTTATGGCATTCCTCTGTCGGTTTATAATCATCAACTGTGTCTTGTGAACGATGACGTGCTGCGAGCATACCGGCGATCGATATCGGATTGGAAGAACGAGTACGTAGACGCTTGTGACCCGTGCGAACGCAAACATGAATGTGGCGGCTTCTTTTCATCGGCAGTGCAACACAGATATAGCGAACATATTCGACCATTCGTAAGCGAACATGCGAATTGAGCCATAGTAGGCGACTTCGCTTTTCGATATCGTCGATTCCCTGTCTGACGGTGTACGCCTTCGTACTCGGAGACCCTGCTTACTTCGGCCAGAGTCAGGCGGGAACATCTCAACAAGAACACGCGCTCTCTTACCGTCACCCTGCTGTCCGTGACGGGCCGGTGGTTTTTTTGTCCACTGACCTGTTGCGGCTCTTGGTGGCGTTTATATATATGATAATGTCCTTTATCACATATAAAGGCTGCGTTCTGCCGGATGTACGGTC
The DNA here is from genome assembly GCF_057814995.1 of Caballeronia sp. SL1002. NCBI lineage: Bacteria > Pseudomonadati > Pseudomonadota > Betaproteobacteria > Burkholderiales > Burkholderiaceae > Caballeronia > Caballeronia sp. SL1002. The sequence continues at coordinate 14,064 of NZ_JBYMUW010000007.1, forward strand.
TGCGCTGGAACCGGCACACTTTCACGACCCGGCAGCAGCGCCGCAGCGGGTTGTACGATCCAACGCCTATCAATTTCTGGAGCACCAGCATGGCAGATGTGGAGCAGTTCAAGGACGATCTCGAAAACAACGCGGACGGCCTGATCGGGGGCAGCCGCGGCGACTTCATGGAAGCGCTCGGGGAAGCCGTCTATGCGCGCGTCGCCGACGAGCAGCTGGACAGCATCATTGTCGCGTACCTGACGCTGCAGGCGGTGATGGATGAGAACGTCGATAACCTCGATGACGAGGCAGACGACGCGGTTGAAAACGCGACCGGCGAGTTCAACGAGACAGTCGGCAGGATCCTCGGGGTCTAACCGCTGGCACGTGGTGGTCCGACTCGGTCCAATGGCTGTCCGCTGCTAGCAACAAGTCGCCGTGACCGCGTCGCGCGGCTGGCGCACTGAGCTTCGCTGCCTGCGCTGCAGATGCAGCGGCTGGATCAGAAGACGTTTCTGTCGTAGTGCGTTGACTCTTTCGCCGGGCCATCATGGACATTCATCCGATTGACAACGAACGCGACTACCAGGAAGCGCTCAGAAGCGTTTCTGCCCTGGTTGACGCCGATCCTGCACCTGGTACACCCGATGGCGACCGTCTCCAGCTGCTCGCCACGCTGATCGAGCAATACGAGGCCGAGCATGTTCCGCTCGATCCGCAGCGACTGCCATCAGGACCAGAAGCCCATGAGACAGACCGGTCGCACCCGTGTCCGCCACCAGCGGGTGGTGACAGCGAATGAACCACCTCGTTCCTTGTGCAGGGGCGGCGCCGCTGCCTGCGCTGGTCGAGGCAGCGGGCGATCGCGCCGGCATCCGGTTCCTCGAATTCTTCGCGTCAGCGATCCGCAATCCACACACGCGCCGCGCGTATGCGCGCGCCGCGGGAGATTTTCTCGCGTGGTGTGCGGGCGCCGGCGTGACCTCCATTACTGCGGTGCAGCCGCTGCACGTGGCGGCCTGGATCGAACTGCAGACCCAGACGTCATCGGCGCCGACTGTTAAGCAGCGCCTGGCGGCGATTCGTCACCTGTTCGACTGGCTGGTGACCGGCCAGATCGTGCCGCACAACCCGGCCGCCTCGGTGCGCGGGCCCAGTCACACCACGAAAAAGGGCAAAACCCCGGTGCTCGATGCGACCGAGGCGCGCCAGCTGCTCGACAGCATCGATGTCACCACGCCGATCGGTCTGCGTGATCGCGCGCTGATCGCGCTCATGGTGTTTTCGTTCGCACGCGTCGGCGCCGCGCTCGCGATGCGGGTCGACGACGTCTATGTGCAGCAGCGGCGCCTGTGGGTGCGTCTGCGTGAGAAAGGCGGCAAACAGCACGCGATGCCCTGTCACCACACACTGGAAGAATATCTGCAGGCATATCTGGAACAGACCGGCCTGCGCGACGAGCCGAAGGGTCCGCTGTTCCGCACGATAACGCGCGGCACGGGCCAGCTGAGCCCGCGGCCGCTGCCGCAGGCGAACGCGTATGCGATGGTGCGCCGGCGCGCGCTCGCCGCGGGCATCGGCACGGCGATCGGCAACCACACGTTCCGCGCAACGGGCATCACCGCCTATCTGAAAAACGGCGGCACGCTTGAGAACGCCGCCAGGATGGCAAATCACGCGTCCACGCGCACCACCCAGCTGTACGACCGGCGCCGCGACGACATCAGCCTTGACGAGGTCGAGCGGATCCATCTCTGATATCCGTCGTCCGCTTCGGACGGACGGCTACATCCATCCCAGCTTGCGCATCGCGTCCTCGACCACCGGGCGCCATTCTTCCGGGCAGGGTTTTACCCGCGGCCCGCTGCGTCGGGAGCTGCGCATGGGCAGCCCCTTCTTTGCCTTCACGTCCGCGATCCAGCACGACTGCATCACACGGTCGTGGGTTCCTTTGACCAGCAGCTGCAGGTCCCAGTAGATGCCCATGATGGTCTCCATTTTGTCGATGCATGGTAGGCGAACACTGCGCAGATTGACGAGGAGAAAATAGTTGCTCCCGCGTCTCGCCACGGTCCATCAGGGAGCCTCTTATGGGATATCTGTTCACGCGGCAGCAGCTCTACGACCTGGTCTGGGCCGGGCCGACGACGACACAGGCGAAGTCGCTGGGCATTTCGGGTGTCGGTCTCGCCAAGGCGTGCCGGCGCGGCGACATTCCGGTCCCGCCCCGCGGCTACTGGGCCAGGCTGGCCGCCGGTCAGCGGGTCGCGCGCACGCCGTTACCGCGACGCGCGCCCGGTATGTCGGACCGCGTGACGGTGGGCGCTGGGCGACCGCAGGCATTCCAGCCGGCGCGTGAGGAGCATCACCACGGCAATGAAGACGCTGACGACAGCGTGAAGGCGGATCTGCCGCCCTCTCCCCCGATCTACGACGAAACACTGGACGAGGTTGAAGCGCGAATCCGCCGTACGCTGCCGGCAAAGTTCCGGTTCGTGCGGACATTGGAAAATGCGCATCCGCAGATTGCACGGCTGCTGCGGGAAGACGACGAGCGCCGCGAGGCGATGACGAAAAACCGCTACGCCTGGGACAAGCCTCGCTTTGAAAGCCGCTTTGAACAGCGCCGGCTCATTTTCCTGAGCAACCTGTTCGTGCTGCTGGGCCAGCTCAACGCGCAGTGTTCGGCGCGAGGACGTGAAGGCCGCGAGGTCAGCACCCATGTCGGGAACCAGTATGTGAAATTCAGGGTGGAAATGCTGGCTGCCCTGCGGCCGCGCACACGTCCGGCCGGCAAGCAAAGTGGACCAATGGCGATCGAGGTCGAGGTCGCCCGCTGGCAGCATGGCGAGCGCGAAGAGCGGCTGCTCTGGAGCGACGGCGAGGACGGGAAGCTGGAAAACCGGCTGCGGGAGATCGGCGTTGCGATCGTGCTGACCGGCGAGCGGCAGTACCGGAAGGCAAGAGCGTTCTCGTACTGGATGAACCGGCGCAGCTTTAATGAGCGGATGGAGAAAGCGCGGCAGGCCCGCGAAGAAGCCGAACGACTCGAACGCGAAGCGCGCCTGCAGGTTGAGCGGGATCGGATTGCTCGGCTGCTCGATCGGGTCAGTGGATGGCAGCAGGCGCAGCAGATCCGTGCGTATGTTTCAGAAGTGCTGTCGTCAGCAGACGCAGTGGAAGGGCGCGCGTTTGACGGCCATCGCGACGCCTGGGCCGACTGGGCATACAAGGTCGCGAACCATCTGGATCCGCTTGCATCGCCTGCCCCGTGTTCATCGGATAGCCGTTTGCAGAGGAGAGGTTTATGAAGCCTCCGGTCGACGGGTCCGCGCCTGCCACTGACGCCGAAATCTGCAAGGCGGCCCCATTTATGGGCTTCGTTCTGTGTTGCTGGGTCCAGCGCGGCTGGCTATCATGCGTCACCTATTAATTTGTTAGATGAAGGCTCCGCCGGAACGTGCAGACTTGCTCTTCCAAAAAAGCCGGAATCGGTTGCCATAAGTACGCTCTTCAATGAACGCCGTAGAAATAGAACAGGCCATTTCTGACCTTGCCCTGCAGCCGTTCGACGCTGCAGAATTCCCGTTCGCCTTTTTGGCCGCTTTCGGTAACAAAGACACGGCCATCAAGCGCCTTCGCGCCGGGAACAATAACGCCTCAGATGTGGCTGGCGGAGTGCTGCAGCGTGGCAATATCCACCTGTCCGTCTGCCAGCCTGGCGACGCCGTTGGCGACACTCTCCAGTCCCTGCGCAGCAGCGCGGGCACGGCGAAGGGGAAGGCTAAGTACATTCTGGCGACGGACGGCGAGACGTTGGAGGCGGAAGAGCTTGGCAGCGGAGAAACCGTCGTCTGTGCGTTTCAGGATTTTCCGAACCATTTTGGCTTTTTCCTGCCCTTGGCCGGGATCTCGACGATCAAGGAGATCAAGGACAACCCGATCGACGTCCGCGCGACCGGGCGCCTGAACAAGCTTTACGTCGAGCTGCTGCGCGAAAATCCCGAGTGGGCGACCGGAGAGCGGCGGCCGGACATGAATCACTTCATGGCCCGGCTGGTGTTCTGTTTCTTCGCCGAAGACACTGAGATTTTCCAGGGGCAGGGGCTCTTCACGCGCACCATCGAAGAGATGACCGAGCGCGACGGCTCGAACACTCATGAGGTGATGGCGGAAATTTTCCGCGCCATGGATACGCAGCCCGCAGATCGTCCTGCAGCCAACTTTCGCCCGTGGGCCACTAAATTTCCGTACGTTAACGGCGGCCTGTTCGCGGACAGGAATGACGTGCCGCGCTTCACGCGTATGGCCCGAAGCTACCTTATTCACGCAGGAAACCTGAACTGGCGGGAGATCAACCCCGACATTTTCGGCAGCATGATCCAGGCGGTAGCGGACGAAGAGGAGCGGGGCGCCCTCGGCATGCACTATACGAGCGTGCCGAACATCCTGAAGGTGCTTAACCCGCTGTTCCTCGACGATTTGCGCGCGCAGCTAGCTGAAGCAGGGGACAACGAACGCAAGCTACTGAATCTTCGAAAACGGATGGCCCGCATCCGGGTCTTCGATCCTGCCTGCGGCTCAGGGAATTTTCTCGTCATTGCTTATAAACAAATGCGAGAGATCGAGGCTGAGATCAATCGCCGCCGTGGCGAGTCGCATTTGAGCAGCCAAATACCGCTCACGAACTTCCGTGGTATCGAGCTGCGCCATTTTCCTGCTGAAATCGCACGGCTGGCCCTGATCATTGCTGAGTTCCAGGCGGATGTCCTCTATAGGGGACAAAAAGACGCCATTGCCGAGTTCTTGCCTCTGGATGCTCAGAACTGGATTGTTTGCGGCAACGCCCTTCGTTTGGACTGGCTCGGGATCTGCCCTCCGACGGGTACGGGCGTTCGCGTTACCGCTGACGACCTTTTCGAGACTCCTCTTAACCAAACTGAAATCGACTTCGAAAACGAAGGAGGGGAAACTTACATTTGTGGTAATCCGCCATATTTGGGGTTCACCTGGCAGTCTGCTAGTCAAAAGAAGGAGATGGAGGCAATCTTTGACCACCGCATAAAAGGGTGGAAATCACTCGACTATGTTGCGGCCTGGTTTATTAAAGCTGCAGATTATGGTACCCAGACGAAGGCTAGCGCTGCCTTCGTAGCTACCAATTCCATCTGCCAAGGGGAGCAGGTGCCATTGTTGTGGCCTTTGATCTTTAGTTCCGGTCACACCATCCTTTTTGCTCACGTTTCGTTCAAATGGGCTAATTTAGCAAGTCAAAATGCGGGCGTCACAGTAGTGATAGTTGGCATTTCGCGGGCAGCTCCGGCGAAGCGCAAGCTTTTCGATCTAGACGAGGAAGGCGCTACCTCCGTTCGAGAAGTTGAAAGTATCAATGCTTACCTTTCTCCCGGAACCAACATTATCGTAGAAGGATCCTCGCGATTGCCCGAGGGTTCCGATAGAGCGGTAATGGTTTGGGGCAATAAGCCTACAGATGGTGGTCATCTTTCGCTAACGGTTGATCAGCGCAACGATTTATTGTCGCAAAGCCCGGAAGCTGAAAAGTACATTAGACCGTACTTCGGCGCTGCGGAATATATTCGTGGCCTTACGCGGTTTTGCATTTGGGTAACTGATAGCGATTCAGAAGAGGCTAACAACATACCTGCGCTTGCCCGGCGGTTTGAAGATGTTCGCGCCTTTCGTGCTGCAAGTAAAGCTGCGGAGACGCGGCCAGCTGCCGAATATCCGCATCGTTTTCGACAAATTCAAGCGGTGGCAAGTTCGCACACGCTGATCGTTCCACAGGTCAGTTCCGAGCGAAGGCCTTATCTGCCTATCGGCCTCCTTCCGCCCGGATCAATTGTTAGCAACCTTGCTTTCGCATTGTATGACGCTCCGCTATGGAATCTCGCGCTCATCGCTTCGCGGATGCATATGGCTTGGATTGCAACAGTTTGTGGCAAGCTGGAAACACGTTTTCGGTACTCGAATACGCTAGGTTGGAATAGCTTTCCCGTGCCGACATTAACCGAACAAAATAAAGTAGATCTTACGAAGAGTGCGGAAGAAATATTGCTAGCCCGTGAGGCGCATTACCCTTTAACAATCGCGGATCTATATGAGCCAGATGAGATGCCCGAAAATTTACGTCGAGCGCACGAGCATAATGACGAACTGTTGGAGCGCATCTACATAGGTCGACGTTTCAAAAACGATACAGAGCGCGTTGAAAAGCTGTTCAGCCTTTACTCAAAAAATCCGGTAGCGGCGCGGAAGTCTGTAATCAAAACTACAGGGAACAGAAGATCATGAGCGGGGTTGCCGAGAATCCAACAAACGCTTTTACCGTGCCTTCGGTATCCATCGCCACTGCACGCACAGGCGAGTCATCTAAGTCTAACGCGCTCGGTATGCGGACCATGCAGGAGCGCGCCTACGCGCACCGCGGGGAGCAGTATCTCCTCATCAAATCTCCGCCGGCGTCCGGGAAGTCCCGTGCATTGATGTTTATCGCGCTCGACAAGCTGCACAATCAGGGTCTGAAGCAGGCCGTCATCGTGGTGCCGGAACGGTCAATCGGCAGCAGCTTCGCCAATGAGCCGCTGAGCCAGCATGGTTTTTACTGGGATTGGAAAGTCGCGCCGCAATGGAACCTGTGCAACGCGCCTGGGATCGACGAGCCCCGTGTCGCGAAGTCAAAGGTCGACGCGGTCAGGAAGTTTCTGGCCAGCGCCGATCCGGTGCTGGTTTGCACCCATGCCACGTTCCGGTTTGCGGTCGAAGAGCTCGGCATCGAGGCTTTCGATGATCGCCTGATCGCTATCGACGAATTCCATCACGTTTCGAGCAATCCTGACAACAAATTGGGCAGTCAGCTCGGCTCTCTCATCGAGCGCGACAAGGTCCACCTGGTCGCGATGACGGGCTCCTACTTCCGCGGCGACAGCGAAGCCGTGCTATCTCCTGCCGACGAAGCCCGGTTCGAGACGGTTACCTACACCTACTATGAGCAGCTGAACGGCTATAACTGGCTGAAATCGCTCGACATCGGCTATTTCTTCTACACCGGCCGGTACGTCGGCGCGGTGCCGAAGGTGCTGGACCCCGCGCTCAAGACCATCGTACATATTCCGAGCGTCAATGCGCGCGAAAGCCTGAAGGACAAGGAGCGCGAAGTTAATGAAATCATGCACTCGCTTGGCGAGTGGAAGGGCGTCGACGCGGCTTCCGGATTCCACCTGATCGAGACACCCGATGGGCGCGTGCTGAAAGTTGCCGACCTGGTCGACGACAGCGATCCGGCCCGGCGTTCGCGCGTTCTGAACGCCCTGAAAGACCCTGACCAGAAAAACAATCGTGACAATGTCGACATCATCATTGCCCTAGGCATGGCGAAGGAAGGGTTTGACTGGATCTGGTGCGAACATGCTCTGACAATCGGTTACCGCAGCAGCTTGACCGAGATCGTCCAGATCATCGGCCGTGCGACCCGGGATGCGAAGGGGAAAGAGCGTGCGCGTTTCACCAATTTGATTGCCGAGCCAGCCGCCGATCAGATGGCCGTGGCCGAAGCGGTCAACGACATGCTGAAGGCGATCGCGGCCAGCCTGCTGATGGAGCAGGTGCTGGCTCCCCGCTATGAATTTACGCCCAAGAACACGGGGCCGAAGGACGGGTTCGACTACGGCGAACAGGGCTACCAGGAAGACGGCCACAATGTCGGCGTCAACAAGGACACGGGGCAAATTCACGTCGAAATCAATGGCCTGGCAACGCCGCAAAGCCCTGAAGCGACCCGTATCTGCCGCGAGGATCTGAATGAGGTCGTCACGAGCTTCTTGCAGGACAAAACCGTGATCGAGCACGGCCTGTTCGACCAGGAAAATACGTTGCCGGAAGAGCTGACCCAGCTGCGCATGGGCAAGATCGTGCGCGAGCGTTACCCTGAGCTCAGCGACGTCGACCAGGAGGCGATCCGGCAGCATGCGATCGCCGCGATGAACGTCACGCAACAGGCCAAGCTTGCCCTCGCGCAAGCCGATGCCGCTGGCGCCGAGGCGGCTGGTGAGATCGAACAGGGAAGCACCGCTCTTCTGGATGGCGTTCGCCGGTTCGTCAATGTCCGCGACCTCGATATCGACCTGATCGATCGCATCAATCCGTTCGAGGCGGCTTATGCGGTCCTCGCCAAAGCGATGGACGAAAAATCTCTGCGCCAGATGCAGGCCAGCATCGCCGCGAAAAAGGTTTCGATCTCCGAGGACGATGCCCGCGAATTGGCCAAGCGGGCGCTGATGTTCAAGAATGAGCGGGGCCGTCTGCCTGATATCAACTCGGCGGACGCGTGGGAGAAGCGTATGGCCGAGGGAGTGGCCGCGCTGGCGCGTTACCGTGCGCAGGCCAAGGCGAAGGCAAACGGAGAGGTCGCCAATGGCTGATTTTGATGATGACGCGTTGCTGGAGGCCTTGGGAGTCGAGGCCGCGCCTCTGAAAGCGTCGAGCCATACCCCGCGCGAAGAGGGGATCATCGCCGGCTTCGAGGACATCCTGCGCTTTCATGAAGAGCATGGCAGGGCGCCCCAGCACGGCGAAGATCGCGATATCTTCGAACGCCTGTACGCCGTGCGGCTGGACCAGCTGCAGAAGCTGCCGGAAGCGAAAGCACTTCTGGCGGAAATGGATAGCGCCAACCTGTTATCGGGGGCTGCCGCCGCCGTGGTGAATGTCGACGAACTTGACGAGGACGCGCTGCTCGCCGAGCTGGGCGTGACCGACGAACCGGTGGAAAACGATATTACGAGCCTGCGGAACGTGCGGTCCTACGAAGCGCGCCGTGCCGCCGAAGAAATCGCCAATCGCACGCGATGCGAGGACTTCGAGGAATTCGAACCGCTGTTTGAGCGGGTTCGGCAGGAGATTAAAGCCGGCGAGCGCAAGATCATCAAGCTTGAAACGCGATCCCTCAATGAGATCCAGAAAGGCACTTTCTTTATTGTTGGCGGTCAAACCGCCTACATCGCGGAAGAAAAGGGCGAGTTCACAACCGACTATGACCGACGCGACATGCGTTTGCGAGTTGTCTACGATAACGGCACCGAGAGCGAGGTTCTGCAGCGATCATTTCAGCGCGCCCTTCACCTTGATAAGGTGGCTAGGCTCGTTACAGAGCCTGCTGTCGGCCCTCTTTTCGGAGATATCCCCGAGCAGGAGGACATTGAGAGCGGCACGATCTATGTCCTCCGCAGCCTGTCGAAACACCCGTACGTTGCAGAGCACCGCGAGGTCATTCACAAAATTGGGGTGACAGGCGGGAAAGTGTCTGCCCGTATCGCCGGTGCATCGAAAGACGCGACCTACCTTCTGGCCGACGTTGAGATCGTTGCAGAGTACAAGCTGCACAACATTAATCGGGCACGAATGGAGAACCTCTTCCATCGCCTGTTCGGAGCGGCGCAGCTCGACCTGACCATCAACGACCGTTTCGGCACTCCGGTGAAACCAAGAGAGTGGTTCCTCGTCCCGCTGCATGTCGTCGACGAAGCGGTAAAGCGCATTATCGACGGCACGATCACCGAAACGGCTTACGATCCAAAATCTGCCCAGCTCGTACCGAGTTGAATACTATAAGCTGGCTGCTCGTAGCGGCGCGGAAAAGCCTCCGCTGATTCGATAAGAAGGAAAGAATTTTGAAAGACGCACAAAAACCCGACCATCAGTCTGAATACATCCATGATTCCTTTGTGGACACAGTCACATTTGTGCCCCCCGGAAGCATGGCGTCGCCTTCATGAAGCGTCTACACGGTCAGGGTCGGACGGTTACGCTCTTTCTCTCGGCACTAGCGCACTAGAGTAATTGGCCCGCAGTGGCTACACGATCGGCTGCGCATACAGCTGGCTGGACGGCGGACAGCCGCTTGTGAAGCTAGGCAGTTCGGAGCGTAAGAGGCACCACCTTGTCTTGGCGGTCGAAAAAACTTGCCTCTATACCGGTAATCTCGCAGAGATCGCTGGGAAACAACGACAACCGCTCGACGAAATCGTCAGCGCGTATATGGCCGCTCTCAACAAGTAGCCGAATCGCCCGCGGAATCATCGACGGCATTTCGACCTGCGTTTCTTTATCAAGCGGCTCATTCCGCCGGTAACCTGCAGCGCTGATCTGTCGAAACAGATACTGCGACTGGTTTTGCGATATCAGATCCAACGAAGCCGCTCTGTACACCAGCGCCTGCATCGAAACTCCCCAGCGTCTCTTGAGCGCGAGGAGAGAGTCAAGCGACAACGAATACAGTTCCTTCGCCAACGAGTCACGAGGAACAAGCAACGCTCCACCAAATCGATGAGCTTGCTTTTCGATCAGTTTGAAAAGATCGCGATCTGCGTGGTGATCTTCTCCTACAGCCCTATGAAGGATGAGATGCCCCAGTTCATGTCCACAGTCAAAGCGTCCCCTCGCGAAAGGCATTTTGTTACCGAGAACGATGATCGGTAGATCACCTTGCCAGCAAGAGAACGCGTCAAGACCAGCGGAGAGCGGCATGCGTGATACAACAATGCCATTGTTTTCGAGCAATAACGTCAAGTTGGAAATCGGCCCATTTCCTAAACCCCAATACCGGCGAGTTTCGACGGCCAAGTGTTCGATATCGTCCTCCGACAATGTGTCGAAATCGACGACACCAAAGTCTGGAACGTTCACCTTCGGCAAATTCAGATGCTGGCCGAGCAAATGCATCACGTCGGCGATCCATCTTTCCCTGACGGCTGCCTTCGCTCGATCTCGCTTCGTTGCCGACTCAAGTTTGCGAAAGTTGAGCACTCCCTTCAGCGGCGGCCGCTCCGGCGTTGACAGGAAGAAAGTGGTCGGAACGGCTAAGGCTCGAGCAAGCGCCGCAAGAGTCTCGCTGCCGGGCACCTTCTTTCCGTTTTCGAACATGGAGATTGCTTGCCGCGTGATCTCGACCTTCGCAGCAAGCTCTACCGAAGAAAGACCTCGAGCTTCCTTAGCCTCGCGCAGGCTTGTAAAACTAAACTGTTCCCGTGCCTTCATTGCGTTCGCTGATCCAGAGTTGCGACATTACCTCGTCGCGGATTTCTTCAATTGGCTCATCGGTGACCAGCTCGACAATGCCCAGTGATCGAGATAGAACGACTGAGTTTCCCGACGCATCAGGGATAGAGATGAGAACAAACGCCGGTTTGTGTCCTATTCCACCATGCAACAAATGCCCGTAGACCTTCAGCGGAAGATCGGTAACAGGCTCATCCGCAAATAACGACATGTTTAGCGAGTTCGCAAAAGCCTGTCGAAACAGAGCGGATCGAGGCAGATTACCCTTATCTTCGACAAAATTCGCAGTGAGAACGATTCGCTGCGCGTGCAGTTCAACGTGTTGACAATTGTTGGCGACGTTCCACTTCAATTGAGCATCAACAGACGGCCACTTATCTGAAATCTCCCGCAGGCAAGCATCGACTACGACTCGCCGAATATGCGGACGAATTTCTCGACTGAGCTCGCCGCCGAACTGCGGGTAGGCCAGGATAATGCTCTCGGTAACGGTGTACGCCTTCGTTAAAGAGGCACTGATCGCCGCCTGAATCTCCGCCGGCAGGCATTCGTCAAAAAGGCTTCTAACGTCCGTTTCCATGGTGAAGTAGGATAATTTACACGAAACCGATTTTACAATTTTGATTTATTTTGTCAACCGAAAGTTTAAATTTTCATGAAAGAGAAACTACTGACTTGAACCTTTATGTAAAAGCCGGGCGCCAAGCCTTGCACGGCAACGCCCCCTCTGCCGTGGTATCTCAGACAACTAAAATTTCACCTAATACTATATTGAGTGGCACTTATTGCTATAATCAGTGCACGCTCTATGGTTGTTGCGTCTTCTGTGGGAGCCGCTATGCGCGCTGATCAACTCACCTTGGCCGAGCGCGATGCTCTAGAAAACCCGCTCGCGCAAGGCGCGACCGACCAAAGTCGGCGCGTCGCCGATTTCCTGCTCGCGTGGTGGAATCCAAGCGAGTGCGGTCGCTACGACCTCACCACTGGTTGGGGTTTGGATGAAGACCTGGCCGGCGACGTATGTTTAGTGTTTGCGCTGGCCACGCGGGCGAACAGCTATCCAGACGCGCAGGGCTACGGGCCGCAGTTCGAAGCCGTTGTACGCGCTTGGCGCCCCGAGCCGCTCGAACCCACCGAAGCCACACCCAAGGAAGCATGATGCGTCGAACCCGTTTCGATCTTGCGCAGGCAAGCGCCGCAGTGAAAGCCGGGGGCGTGCTCTCGGCCATCCTCCGGGCCGACAAGAGCTCGTTCTATATCGAACTGGAAACCCGTGAATCGGGCTTGGCCGAACTCGTGACCTCGAACGGGCGCGAGCGTCGCGCGTTTCGCGACCCCGGCCAGGCACTTAAGGTCGTGCGCCAGCTTGGCGTGGTGGCGGGCCGCTTTGCGCTCGAAGAATGGGATGCAAGCGCGCCCAAGGCCGCCGCGTGGAAACGCCCTGATCAGTCGGCCGACATGAAGGCGCGACATGCGCGCGCCGAACAAGCAGCTGCATTCGAAGCCGATGTCTTGCAAGCGCTCGCTGAAGCCGATGACCCCGCCACGCAGTTCGTGCCACATGACGAGGCGATGGCCCAACTCGAAGCGAAAATCGCCCAGCTTGAAAAGAAGACCAAGCGCAAGGCCCCCGCATGAGCGTGGGGCTGCGGGTCGTCTGGCTGCCGCGTGCTGTTGAACAACTGCTATCGATCATCGACTTCGTGAGCGAAGACAGCCCGGCCGCGGCGATTGCGCTAGCGCGCACGATCCGCACGAAGGCTGACACGCTTGCCCTCTATCCGAACCGCTACCGCGCCGGGCGCATCTCCGGCACACGCGAGCTGGTGGTGAGACCCAACTACATCATCGTATATCGCGTGACTGATAAAGTCGAAGTCCTGCGCGTACGACATGCGCGCCAGCAAAGCAAATGAGGAACTAGAGCTAAAAGCGATTCGCTATGCAGCGAAAGGCGCCGTGGCGCCCGCTTCGCGACACCCCTAGCCAAGTTGTGCAAGTCGTGATTCGAGCCGTTCTCAAGGCTTATTCCCGTTCCGATGCCCGGTTGTCAGCCGCAATCGCTTCAAGCGTTGAAACGACGCTGGAAAGCAGGTCTTCGTGATAGCGCTTCAGGTGTCCGTGAATATTCTCGTTACGGAGTAACCGGGCAACGAAGCCCTTCGCCACGACCAGCGAAAGCATCGAGTCGCCCATTGTATCTTCGACGGCCATGCTGTCCTGTTGTAGTCGCTCCATTTCCGCTTCCATACGGGCAATGTCCTCGGAAGATATTTGTTCCTGTTTTTTTGGTCGGGCCTTGTCCATTAGTGCATCGGGCCGGGTCGTGACAAGGATCATGTCGACATAAGTCTTTGTGTACTTGTTGGCCGCGATCATCATCTCGGCTGCTTCGATTTGTCGTAGCGGCTTCATCTTTCGCAAAGCGCCAAAAACGGACGGCGTAACTTGGCGGTCTTTTAACAATCGCGCGACTTCCGGTGCGATGCCGTCGAGTAGATGAGCTTTTTCACGCACACGCTTCACGTCCAGATTGAGTACTTGGGCAATCCGCTCTTCCGACGCCCCCTTAGCCAAGGCCGCGCGAATCATACGGTGCTCTTGTACAACCGCGATGCGAGTAATTTGTCGATTGAATGTGTACCCCTCGTCATCGAGCGAAACCATGCAGCGGGCCTTCTCTTGTCCTTGTTGCTTCAAAGCCTCTAGCCGCAAGCGACCGTCGAGCAAATCGTAATGGCCTGGCCGATCTCTGGTCGGATATACCGCCAATGGTTCGATCAACCCTAGTTCACGAACCGAGCTAAGGATCGTTCTGAATTTCGGCGTATGCAAGATGCAGGGCTGAATCGGCACAAGCGGGTGAATGCTGACAAGTGCAATTTCGACGATCAGCGGATCAAACCCATGCTTAACCGTGCTCATGGCAGCATCTCCGGGGGCAGGCGTTGTGCAATCGCTTCAGGAATGTCGGTGATTTGCTCGGCACGAAGTAGCGTGCGGAAATGCTCGTCAGATAGGAAACGGCGCATGGCTGAGGTAAGCAGCAGCAGTCGCTGCTCCTGGATGTTTGCTTTCTGGACATTGAGCTTTTGCCGCCGAACCTCGGTCTTATAAATGCGCAATAGTTTTTGTGGTGTGGGCTGGTCCACACGAGAAGAAGATGTCTTGGGGTAATAAGCCTTCCCGAGTGCTTCTCGCTTGCTGATCAGTTTGCGCACCTTGAGTAGTTGATCACCCTTGAGCGTGCCCTGTTCGTAGCAATCCACCATGGCCTTCTGCACATCATCGCTTGACGCACGGGAGATCTCTACAGCCAGCCAGATCGGCATAAGACGCTTCTCGACGGCGCGTATTAAGCGTTGTTCGCCGTTATCGAGTAGGTTGAGAATGCCGTTGATGTAACTGTAGTCAAGATTCGTTTTCTGGGCAATTTGATCGTTGTTATAGCCTTTAGCACGCAACACTTGAATGCCGCTCAGCAATTCCTCGGTGGTGTGCCGACGTCGAGCGATGTTCTCGGTCAACGAAATCAGGAACCGATCGACCTGCGGCGCATCGAAGACGCAGCATGGAATCATTGTCTCTCCGAGATGCTTGAGTGCTTCGAGTCGCCCCTGTCCACACAACACCTCGTACCATTCTCCGTCTTGGTCCTGCCCGCCATGCGCGACGCTGATCGGGCGCTTTAGCCCCACCATTGAAATACTTTCGACCAGCTGCGCAAAGAAAAAAGCACTGCGTGTGCGTGGATTAAGCACTCGCAACCGGTCGGCTGAGATCAATGTGATTTTGTCAGATCGCGTCAGCGACACGGGTTCACGCTCTTGGCTGCCATCCATGATTTCCCCCACGTAGTGGTACTCGACGCCCGAGATAGACCAGCATCGACAAGTCGTCATAGCGGTATGCGTCGAAGCCCCGCTCGTTATAGTCTTCGAGACGTAACTGTTCGGGCCAGACATCAATGGACGGAAGCAAGTAGTAGTCGCGAATCGACTGTGCATCCGGCTCCATGCGAACAGCGATCGTGATGTCAGGTTTGAGTGCTGTATCGAACCGGACAATCCAGCGATTGCTTCCCACGTTAGTCGTGCGACAACGACACAGGGCGAGCGAAACGGTGAACTCGCTGTTGATCCATAACAGGTCGGTCGAGGGGTTGCGCTCTACTCGTGCCCCCGCGGCGGACACGGCGTTCATCGCATTCGAAATAATTCCGGGATGGAGTTCTCGTAGGCGTCGATTTATTTCGAGAAAGCGATAGTCACGATCTGGCGTATAGCCAATCAGGGTGTATGTACGGATCAGACTACCAAAGCGGCCGGCAAACGCGCTGCTTGACGGGCAATCCGTCGTTTCGTCGATCACGATGCCGGAGAGGTAGCCGTTTCGTAGTAATACCCGGCGCAGCGCAGTCAACATGTCGTCGTCGGTAAGCCGGTACGAGCGCGCAAGGATAATCTGGCGCGCGGCGTTAAACATTAACCGCTCAACGATCGCGTCGAATGCACCTTCCGCCCGTGCCCACGCGGCCGGGGGATTTCTGACGCGCTCTTCTTTGAGTTTGAAGGAAGTACGATTCCAGACGTTGTCGCCCACATACTTGTCGTTGATCAGGACCTGATGCACTGTCCCACGCGTCCAGGCGGTTCCCCGGTCTGTATGCCTGCCCTCGCGATTGAGCAGCGCGGCGATTTCAGATTCCGTTAGCCCGTCTTCCACGAACGCCTTGTACATCCAGCGCACCGTATCTATTTCCTCGCTCGGACCGGGTACGAGGATTACGCGATCGGTCTGGATTGACTTGTGCTCGCCGGGTTTCAGCTCCGACTTGCACGCGCCGGTGTGGTCAATCAGCATGCGGCGCAGACCATACCCGGCCGGACCACCCTGGCGCACGCCGAGTTGGATGAGGCGCATCTGGCCGGCATGTACCTTGACGCTCAACTCGCGGCTGTACTCGCCGGCCATTGTCCGCTTCACGTTCTTAATAATGCTCGACACCGCACTACCGTCATTCTCGAACTGCTCGGCGCAATACAAGACGCGCACGCCAGCATGTTTGCAACGGATTTCGTAGCTGGCGCTCTCGTCAGGATCCTGGAATCGCCCCCACCGGCTCACGTCATAGACCAGGATGACGCTAAAGTCCGCCTCGCCTGATTCGACATCGCGCAGTAGGGCTTGCAATTGGTTGCGACCTTCAAGCCGCAGGCCACTTTTCCCCTCGTCCGCATAGACCTTGACGATCTCCAGATCACGCGCCCCAGCGAACGCAATGATCACGTCGCGCTGGTTTTCCGTCGAGTATTGCTGGTGCTCGGTGGACATCCGCACATAAGCAGCGGCACGTTCAAGGCCGCCGGTATCTGTTGCGTGATTTTTTCTCCCACGTCGGATCACGACATTCTCCAATTTTTCGAAACGGCGCTTTTCGGGCCTTGCACATCGCTTCACCGATCACATTGACGTCGGAACCAATATACTTTTGGAGGGCGGAAAGATGTTGCGCGAGACACGCACGAAATTGCGGGGCGAGTTGAAAAACGTCACCGACAGCGAATATGCATTCGCTATTGCAGTTGCATTGAAGCAGGAGATGGGAAATGCCAAGAACACCGCAAAGAAGCTGGCGCGAGTCACTGGCGCAAGCGAGCGGACTGCGCAAAACTGGCTATCGGCGGTGAGAGGACCGAGCGGCCTACATCTAATTTTGCTAGCGCAAAATTTTGCAGCTGTTCGCGCGACAATTACTCAGCTTGCTTGCCAAGAGAAATTCTCGGATGACGATATTGATACCGTGGTTCAGATGCTTTCCGGAGCGATCTCGCTTCTGCTCGTACACAAGTAAATATAGGCGAGAAGACCGACGCGCAAGCATGCATCCAGCCTCATTCGATCCACTTGTCGAAGGACTTAGCGTACCGGATTAGTTGCGCGTGGTCAGCACGGCGATTGCAATAAAAACCGGATGCCGTGGATTGCATTTCGGCGGCCTGGTGGTCCACGCAACGCTCCGCGGTGAGCGGCGAAGGGGCGTCAGGGTACCGATGATTCACGAGCGCTAGCGTGTGTGGCAGTGGGGTCAGCGCAGGGTGGGCTCGGTCTCGCGCCGCGCATAGTATTCGGCGAGCGCCTTGAGCACGCGCTTTTTCTCGGCCTGCACGTAGATCGTGGTCGTCTGAAGTGACGCGTGACCCAGTACCTTTTGCACCACGTCGACCGGCACCTCATCGGCGACCGACTGGGTGCCGAAGGTATGCCGGAACGCGTGCGCATTCGCTTGGCCCAACAGAACGCGCTCATCGGGACTTAAGACGGCCATCGTCTCGACAAGGACCTTGAGCATCCGGCCGATCAACCGGTTCAGGCCATCGGCGGTGTACCCCGCTTCGTGCACACCCGGTGAAACGCCCGGCTCGGCCTTGAGCGTGCCAGCCGCCTGACCCTGTCGATGTCGCCGGCGCGAGGCGTCGGTCCACGGAATAATGACGGGTGCCAGCAGTGGCCCGGCGGGTGCCAAATCAGGTGCCACGCCAAGTACAACGCCAGGTACGCCCTCTCCTCCCGCATCGAACGCCACGCCCCGATCGGCCCAGTGCGCACGCAGCGCCGCGAGCGTGGCGCCGCTAACGGGCACGGTGCGCTCGCGCTGTCCCTTGCCCACCATCGTCAGTTCCCACACCGGCCGCTCGGGCGTGCCATACGCCGACGCCTTGAGTTGCTCCCGGCGTGCGCAGGCGGCTTCCTCTCGACGGAGTCCCGAGTCGCCCATCAGCAGGATCGCTGCACGCACCGCGCGCCACTGCTTTGCTTCTCGTTGCGCGCATCGATCATCGAGTTCATCCCGCAAACGTCGCCACAAATCAATAGGCAACGCGCGCTCGATTTTCATCGCCGTGGCGCGCTGAACCACCGGCGGATCGTTGACCGCGCTCCACGGGTTACCCGCCAGATAGCGCACGTCCACGAGCCACGCGAACGCGCCCCGCAGCACCCGGATCGCATACCGCTGCGATTCTGCCGACAGCACATCATTCGCGAACGGCCGCCAGCGCGGCGAGTTGCGGGCAAACCGCTCGCCCACGAAGCGCGGATCCGGGTTTTTCAGGAAATCCTTATACGCCTCGCAGTCATCGACCAGGAGCGAGCTCATCGGCTTGCCGCGCAGCACCACCGCCCACAATAAAAACCGCTCGAGTTCCTTGGTGTAAGCCCGCAAGGTTTTGGGCTGATCCCGATAGCGATTCAGATACGCCCGCACCGCCTCGAGATCGTGATGAGCCTGGATATAACAGAAGGCGCGCGAACGGTTTTCCCCCTCGGCGCCGGACAGCGCCTGCGGCAGGGCCAGCCGCTCAAGCGGCGCGAGCGTCAGTCGACTCGCGAGCGCCGAGGACATCGGGCCGTCCGGGCCGGATTCCGTCACCTTTGCGTCCGATGCCGCAGCAGGAACATTGCCGCCCTGCCCTGGCTGGCCGTATCTGACGGCGTTGTGCGCCGGCGCCACCTCCACGCATTCAGCCGCGACCAGCAGCACCCCGTCCTGCTCGAGCGAGTCGACGTCGGCGTCGACCGTTAGTTGCAAGATCGCCGCTTGTCGTCGCAGCCAACTCACGATGGCGCGCGCCCGGCCCGGGCCGATGCGGGGAATCGAACGCCACCAGCTACCGCCGCGCCGGTTGCAGAACGCGACCAGCTCGCCGAGCGTCTTGATCCCCTCGCCTGTCAGCCGCCGGGCGACCCTAGGACGCAACCAGGCGCCGATCGCGTGGTCCGGATGCGGCGGCATTGCCGCTAACTGTGCCGCATCGGTGACCATTCGATACGTCACCGCCGTGAGCTTGGCCTGCCCGTGCTGACGGATCGAGGCGCGCAGATGGTCGGCCAGCACGCTCGAGCCATGCGCGATTGCCAGCTGCACCATCGTATCCAGCAGCGTCGTGAGATAACGCTCCATCGCGCCGGCAGTTGCCGCGTGCGGATCCTCGTCCGGATCGTAATAGGTGCGGGCAATCACTGCGGGCGGGATGCGTTGCACGTAGGCCCGCAGCGCCGTGAAATCTTTCGCCGTATAACCGCGCTCAACGGTGAGCGTTTCCGGGACGGGTGGGCGTTCAAGCTCGCGCTCAGCCATCGTCGCGCTCGCCGTCGTCCGACTCCATCGGCGGCTCCGGCCGTCGAGACCGGAAGCCCTGCAATGCAGCCTGCGCCTGCGCCATAAACACGTCCGGCCAGATGCCGCACAGCGCGTTGAAAGGAATGCGAGCAGTAAGGAGGCGCGCCGCAAGCCGCACGTCTTCAGCACGTTCGCCCCACAGGACGCGCTGGACCAGCACCACGGCGCCCCTTTCCACGATGAAGTTGAGCACCGGCGTGAACGGCCCTTCCTTGACGATCGCGGGACCGTAGGCCTGGGCCAGCGCGGTAAGCACGGCGAGTTCGACGGGGGTTGGCCGCGGGGCGAGCGGCGGCTTGAGCGTGCCGGACGAGATCTGCCCGCCCTGGGAATCCGGCGAGGCGGCCAACGCCTGACGTCGCCGGGTAATCGTGGCGTCGAGCACAAGCACCAGGTAGGCGACTTCGGCATCGGATGCGGAGTCGGAGTCGGAGTCGGGATCGTCGTCTGCGGCTCGCGCCATGGGCGTGCGCCCTCTCAGGTAATTGGATTTAGCCTAATTTTACCCCGCAAACGCTATCCCGATAATAGACATTATCAGGCTTGACCAGCTCGTCTTGATCAGCATGCTTTCCGACGCAAGGCGGCGGGCGGAGCCCTCAGCCCTGCCCTATGCCGGTCTCAGTACAGCCAGAAGGAAAGACAAAGGCGACTGTGGCGATTAGACGCCCATGACACGTGATAACTTCAACGCTGCGGATTGATGTCCAGCCACGGACGTGGATCGGCCACTATGTCGACGCCTACAGTGGCCTCAACATCGCCGTGACGGTGCGGCGCCGGGGAATCAGAGGGTTGTGCTGGACGGCCTGGGCATGCGTCCGATGCGCATCGACGTCGAGCCGCTGGACACGGGGCAGTCGCTCACTCGAAGTGGCGCCCAGCCGCTGACGCTGGCCCATCTGCACCGCATGCTGACCGTGGCGGATGGACACGTTGGCTCAGCTGGTGCGCTGGTCCGCGCGCAGGAGGACCGCCTCGGGACGCTCGCGTGCGAAGGACGATGCGCTGCGGGGCCAGATTTTTGTTGGGTAACTACGCGAGACCTTCAGACGATGGCCGGACACCGCCAGTTGATTGCCGAACAAATTGAGCGCTCGAGACTAAGGCGACAAAGATCCGAGCGGGTCGATCATCGACGATCAACCCCGCTGCATCCGTCTCAATGCAGCGGACCCATGCCTTCTAGATTCCCGCTTCATTGCTTATAAGGGCTAGACGAGCCGGACGTCGCTAGCCAAGTTTCGCCGCGTAGTTGGCCGGCGGGTGCGGTCGGCCCCATGCTGTTCCAGACACTGCCCGAAGATCGAACGGACCCGTGGCAACGCAGCGCAGTCATGAAACCCAATGCCGCGGCACCTACGGTTCTCCGTCCCGACGGACGCTTGGCGGACCACTACATCGACGCCAACGGCGCCTTCGACAAAGTACGCGATGGGCGTCGCCGGGGCGGTCAACGCCGCTGCGATCGACGGTTTGGGCGTGCTTCCGACGCGATTTGACGTCGCGCCGCGAAGCTCTGCTGAGCCGCCCAGGCGGAAAAGCGACGCCTAGCCGCTGAGCCTCTGAACAACGCGCTGGCTTGGCGGATCGGGACATCGGTGCGGCGAGGCGCTCCCCCCATGGGCAGGAGGACCGCCGGACGACGTTGTCCGCGACGGAGACTACAGGGCGCGGCGACATGGATTGTTGAGGCTCACAGAAATGCCTGCGAAGCGGGGCGGACGCCCGTAACCAACGCTCTTGCTAGCTAAGCTCTCGCCATCGGGGAGTCTAGCCGAGATGCGACCTGCTTCATTGCGGCAATCCCTCCTGGAATGACAGTTGAGCTGTCGTCGTAGGCAGTCAGACTAGCATGCTTCGCGTGTTGGGCGATCGATAAACCAGATTGGTAGTTGCATTTCGGCATGCTCTCGGAAGCAGCCGACATATCGTCAATTAGCGGGATGGTGTTCGTCGTAGACGATGAAGTAGCAACGGGGACGTTGCTGCCGGCATCGAGCGATCGTCCCCGCCGGCAATTGTCTCCGACCAATTGCCCGCCGAGGAGCAAGATCAAAGAGTGGAGCAGTCCGTCCATCGACCAGCGCGATAAAATATTTTTCGGTGCCCGCTGGATACATGCGCACGAAAGCGCGTTTTTGCTGCAAGTCTCGCGGCGACTAGTTCACCCGGGTGAACTCTCAGACTGTAGTGATGCCAAGAAAGCGCGAAGCGATTCCAACTTTTCTGGACCTAGGGTTGCCTTATCAATGTCGATAGTTGCCTTCTTGTCTGTCTCATTCCAAGTGCCGAACGCAAAGTTCACCCGGGTGAACCTCTGGGCGCTACGATTGATAAGGGCTTCGTAAATCGCCTTCGGCGGAAGAGACTTGCCTGCGATTGCTTTCGCTGCACTAATAACCGCGGCGGAATCAACATCAATGACCTGCCGTAACTTTTCAGCCCACTTCGGCTGGATATCGCTTGGCGACCGAAACGCATTCACCACGGCAACAGGCAGTTCAGCGAGTGCACTGTACCGGCTCATCAAACTTTTGGTTTTTCCCAGTACGGCTGCGATCTCCGACCAGTTTCGGTAGAGCTTGAGATCAATCCCTCGTCTGTAATGCATGGCGAGTTCATACGCCGACAGGTCTTTTCGCTGTTCGTTTTCCCTGCTCATCTCTTCGAACAGGTCCTTGTCGGACATGTCCTCCTGAATCATTGCCAGGACCGGTAGTCCAAGTTCTAAGCACGCTCGATGTCGTCTGTGTCCAAACACAACTTCGTAGTTCGGGCCAATTCGCCTCACCTTGATTGGCTGTACGTTTCCGCCCGCGCTCAAGATCTCTTGCTTGAATGTTTCGAATGAAGGTCCTTCAAACGAACCCTCGATTCGATTTGCAAACTTCGACGCTTTGATCGAATCTGCTGTGAGTTTCCGTGTCGGGAGCGCACCATCGTGAAGCGCAAGTCTCCTTTGCGCCTCGCTCAGGTCCCTTTCGACCTTTTCGAGTTCTCCTGTGAAATCCGTGACTCTATTCATCGCGATTCGCGGCGTTCTACGCTCCAAACGTGGCATCGGCGCCGGATCCAATGCCGCAGCGGCGAGTCGGGCCGCCTCCTCTTTCTTACTTGTCATCAGCTAACTCCTCAATTAACCCAGACGCGCCTGATTTGAGCCTCTACTTGGTCGACGGCTGCGTCATAGGCAACTCGCGCCGTCTGATATGTCTTGGCACTACCCGTGTACTTGGTTATGTCATAGACCGTAGAAAACTTCGTCCCGGACGAGCTCGATACAACTGTCTTCGGAATTTCGCCTGTCATTAGCTTGTCCCCGTACGCCACTTTTACCCATTCCCTTACCACGCTTTCGTTCACATTTCCCTGCCCCTCGGTCATGCAAAGCAGCACGTCGATAAATTTCCACGTCTTCTCAGCACCCGCTTGCTCGGCAATCGAAGAAGCTAAACCCGAAAAAAGAGTCCAGAACTGGCTCGAACTGGCGAAGTCCATGCCGCGAGGTGGTATCGGCATGATCAGCCCGTCAGCAGCGAAGAAGGCGTTCAAAGACAAGTAGGAAAGCGTTGGCGAGGTGTCAATTAGAATGACGTCATACTCCGCTCGAAGGTCCTGCAATCCTTTGTTCAGCACGTCATAGAACCGAAAATCGGGCTCGCGCTTCGACTGTCGACTTGGGATGTGAAACTCCGCTGCGAAGGCGACTGGGCTACAACCGACGACGTCCAATCCATCCCAGTAGGTCGGCTTGACTGCATACTGGAGCGACAGCTCATCCCCAGCGCATAGCGGCAAAATAGTGTCTTCCTCTTGGACTTGAGTATCTGGCAGGTAACCGCATAGGCTCGTAAGCGACCCCTGCGGGTCCAAATCTATGCATAACACCCGGTACCCAAGAAGCGACAGCCCTTGTGCCATACACATTGTCGTAGTCGTTTTACTTACACCGCCTTTGCTGTTTCCGGTCGTTACGACTACCGCCCGGTCATCTGGTCCTCGCGTATAGGACCGCCCGTAAGCACGTGCCCAGCGCCGCGCCTCGGCCAACGTGAAATCGCGACGAGATTTGTTTATTTCCTTGCCGGCGGGAAGATCTCCCTTTGCGACCCGTCTCATGAGGGCGCTGCGATCGATGCGGCAAAGAGCAGCAAGTTGGGCGACGGAGAAAGTAGGGGACTTTTTGATGTAATCCGGCGAAAAAATGCTGTTCCGAACACGCTCTACAACGTCCGCTACGCGATTGGCCTGATCCTCAATGTCGTCGATCGTGTATTCAGGGCGCAAAGGATCAATCATTGTCCGTCCGATTAGAAATTGTTGTTATACTCGAAAAAAGTAATCGGCAATAGAATACCTGATCGACGCCGAGGAACAAAGCAAATGACAAAGAAAACGCCGAGTTTGATTTCCTCCGAATTTCTTGAATCCCCAGATACGACCGAGAAGGTAGCAGTCAAGGAGACAGCTCTCGAGATCGTCGCCCGGCTAGAGAAATCCCTCGCCGGGAGGAAGAGCTCAAATCAACAGTCGCCACGACCACCGACTCGTGTCCAGATTCCGCTATGGTCGGAAGATCATCGGCCCGTGCTGCACGATCTGGTTCGGTCCGCGCTCTTCACCTGCGGGCAAAGGGATGCACGTATGGATCTCAAGGCGAAGCCGATCTGTGCGCTAGAACACATCAAGATCACGTACACGGGAGAGGAACTGCGTCAGCGCGACTATGACGTGTACTTGCAGATCCTCCATTTGTCTCGCGGTGCCACTGTTGACAATCGACAGGAGTGGGTCGAGTTCGAGGCCCGTTCTCTTATAAAGATGCTGGGCTGGACTCAAAACTCTCGCAGCCTCGTAGAACTGCGGGAAACCATACGTCGATTAACGGCGTGCGCGCTGGAAGTAACTCGCTCCCGCACGAAAAGCAGCGCTCCCGTTGTCTACGGCGGACCACTCCTGCTGAAATACGCCGGTGCGCAAGAAGGCGGTTTTGACGAAGTGACCTTTTGGAAGGTGCAGATAAACAGCGAGGTCGCAGCACAGCTCAAACCTGGGGATTACACACGTATCGACTGGCAGATTAGGACCAAGCTTTCTCCTTTGGAGAAGTGGCTGCATGCCTTCTATTCGACCAATCAACATCCGTATCCGATGAAGGTCGAGACAATACACAAGCTATGTGGATCTCGTATGGCTGAGGTCAAATTTTTCCGCCGCGCGATCAAAGCCGCACTGGACCGCTTGACGGAAGTAGGGTTCCTTTCGTCTTGGCAATTGGACGAAACGGACAAGGTAAGGGTGGTCCGCAGTCAAATGCTTACTGCCAACACCGATAGAGTAGCGAGCGACGGAGTCCGTTGACCCAAGGCCAACGCAACCGCCACTCGACTTCAGTCAAATGATCACCAGCGCTTCAATCAGCGGTGACCATTTGACTCGAGAACAAGATAGCCAGCAGCCCGGAATCAAGTCAAATAGTCACCAACAGAGCGACAAACCAACTTTTCGCCCCAAGCTGCAGCGGTCTGTGACGTAAGAAATACAAAAAAGTGCCAGTTTTATATGCACAAGGGATGAGAAGCGCATTATCCACAGAGCAACAGTCAAATGCTCACCGCTCTAAGTCAGATGCGCACCGATACAAGTCAAATGCTCACCCCAACTAGTCGGATACACACCCACTGTAGTCAAATAGCCACCGCTCGACCGGCGTAAACAACTGAATGTATTAGGAAAACGTGGTCGCTCGGACAGGTGCTAGAAGGTTCTAAGAAGGTTCTTAGCTCTTTCTTAGACAATCTAAGATATGAGGATTGAGCAATTAGATGCAAAGAGGGCGGGAAGACGCTTTTTCTAAAAAATGCTCGTTGCGATAGGCGCCGTATTCGTGTGTGCAGAGCGAGAACCACTTCCAAAGCCCGCGTCGCCACGCTGATTGCCTCGATCGCTGCCTTGGGGTGCTAGCGTCTAGGTAAGGCTACCGCACGGCAGCCGGTCAAGCGCAAAGGACCGTCTGCAATGCGGGCGCTCCGCTTTGGGTTGAGGAGCCGCTTATCAAAGACAACAGGAATGGGCTCTAAGAACCTTCACCATTGTTTGCCCTCAACGACCCTCCACGGAGCGCGGACAAGGCGATCGCACTCGGCAGACACGCGGTCAGCAGAGTTTTGCTCGAATGAGCGAGGCAGTAGCGCCGCTCGTGCGCACATTGTCGCAAATCGCTCACGGTGACGACCGGAGCAATGCCAAGGCGTCGCCCTCTATGGTCAGCGACCTTTCAACGTCTCACTCAGATAAGTCCTGAACGGCTTCAGCCGAAAGGCGGGCCGTTGGGCCGACTACCTCGGAAAACCGCACTTCATCTCACGATCCGGAGCCATTCCCATTGCCAGCCTCAGCACGCGCCAATAGCTGAGAAGGCGACCATTTCAAGACTTCACAAATCCGAAGAATATTAAGGATCGTGACGTTCCGCTCGCCGCGTTCAATCTTTCCCATGTGACTGCGGTCGATGCGGGCCTCATGCGCGAGCACTTCTTGCGAAAGGCCGCGTTCCTTGCGCAGCGCGCGAATAGCCCGTCCTAGACCGATAAGATAGCCGGTGCCGTCACTAGCAGCTGAGATTCTTTGCATACCTCCATGGTCAAGATGCTATGCTTTTATGACCACGGTATTTACGACCCATTTATGCGAACGAAACGTTTCGAAGTTGCACGCGGGACGGCGCGATCTGCCACGTTTGACCTGCCACGGACCGATGTAGTGGCCTTATTGCGCGAGCTGAGCGCACGCGGACCGGAGGCTGCGCTGCCGCAGAACCTGAGCGACGTGCGATTGCGCGCGCTAGTTCGCGATATCGTCGCCAATGACGGGCTTCACGATCAGATGGCCGTGAAAATCCTGGCCATGACTCTCGCCGCCGTGCAAAAGCCGGATTTGAAGTGGGAAGAGACGAGGGACGGCAACCACCTGTTCGAGTCAGAACCCTTGTCGTCTTACCTTCGAAGCTATCAGCTCACTCTCATCTCGGAGCTTGTTGATCGGCAGGTTGGTGTGCATGGCGCGGAATACAGCGTGGAGAATTTTTTCGATCAAGTAAAGGCTAGCCGCCGGAACATGAATACGGTTTGAAGCGCGGACGGCGAATCCCGAGCGAGGAAGAAGGGCAGGGCCGCGCCATCGACCAGTAGTCCAGTTGCAATCACGAAGGGCCATGGAGAACAACGTCATGCTTGAAACAATCCACCGCCGCTGGCGATCGCGTCGCGGGTTCTTTCACCCGAAACGCTTGCCGCACTTCGTCGCTCTCCCTATCACCTTGCGGCGTGGCGGATCGCCGATCGATGGGCGCTTGAGCAGCCCGAGGATTTGCGCGCGCTCGGGAGACAGGGCGAAATCTTTGTGCTGATTCGGCTGTTGGAACAGCAGCAGCTTGAGCACGAGGCGCTGCTCGACGCGTCCGAGGCGTTGCGAGAAGGCTCGTCACCCGCAGAAGTTTTCCAGCAGCACGAGATCGAACTTCGCTTGTGATAGGCGTGCATGATGGGCTGGCTCGCCGGGGCTACACGCTGGGCTCGTGACGAGCAACGGCACTGCCTGATCAGATGGGCGCGCCTCAAGGCCAGCGCGTTCGCGTGCTCGGTATGCTTTTCGAGGACCTTCCTGTTGATCGCCTCGCGGGTGTGCGCGACCTTCTCGCGATGCTGCGCGTTCTGGCCGCTATTCCGGCGTCGGATGTTTGCTGGAGATAATCGCTCCGCAGTGTCGACGGCGCTACCTCCAACTGCATAAGTGCGGCGATCTTTTCCAAGGTCAGGCCACGGCTCTGCCGAAGACGAGGGTCGGCATCTCGGTTCACGGTTTCCTGCTTTGCGAAGCGATCGTCGGGCAACTCAGCATGGATCATTTATATCGATTCGATCGCCCAGCTGCTGGCAGATCGGCGGACGGGATTAGACGACGAGGCCGACAACGACGGCGATTTAGACGGTGAAGCGGACCACGAGGATGGACCGAAGCGTTGAACACTTGACTAAGCCGGGACAAGCAGTAACGGCGTATACCGACTACTACTACTGCGTCGACGGGTAAGCGGACGACGACCGGAGCATCGAGGACGTTTGACGATGCACCGGCAACCGATAGTTGCGAATGCCAGCCGCACGGGAACAACACCCACCTGGCAGCTACAACGGAAGCCCGATCGGACATCCCGCTCTCGCCCAAAGGCAACAGTCTGCGGTCGAAAGGAATGCCCTAGGCGCTCGACAATGGCGCATGGACGGCGTACCAGCAAGCACAATCGTTCGATGAGACGGCGTTCTTGCGGCCGTGGACCTCGTCGGTGAGCGGGCTGAATGGATCGTTCTCCCAGACGTCGTGCAGGGCGGAATGGCGTCGCTGGAATTCTCGCTCGCGTGGAAAGAGCGCCTGCGCTAGATTCCGACGAAGCTCTGCGCCGCACCGGACGGCGTTCAGCTAGATGACGTGGCGCGGGAGCTTTGTCCAGCCGCAGGGATTTGTATCGGCGGTTCGACTGAATGGACGAGGCCACTGCGGGCGCATGGGATCATTGGCCCGCCGCCGCAATTGTCATCTTTACGTTGGACGGGTGAATACAGTTCGCCGGAGCGAGATCTGCGCCGCCGCAGGCGCGAACAGCATCGACGATACGAGCGTCAGCGCGCTACGCCAAGACCCTTTCGAAGCTTGACGCGGCATCGAGGCAAGATGATTTCTTTTCGACCGCCCACGAGAACGTTCGCGACGCGGAGCATGCTAGTAGCGACGTCGACCTTTGCGCACTAATGCATTACGCCGCCTGATGCTTCACAGGTTCACCGGCATTTTCACAAAATCTTTGCTCGTTCTGGTCTTGGTGGGCGCGATCAGTCGCCCCACCGTCCGCAGAAGGTAGACTTGCCGCTGCGCTAGAAACCCTTCAAACGGCTTGCCCGACACGTAGTAGACCAGGTCCCCCGCCCGTAGCTCCACGTCTTCCAGCAGTTCGGTCCGTTCATCCGTCGCCATACTGGCGTCCGCAATCGCTGTCAGCGTCATCGCCATGTTGTCTGCTTCATTCGCAGGCGGTGCGATTGCATGGCTGTCCGGGCCTACGAGGTCCAGGGACGTATATTTTTTACTGACGACTGCCGGCGCTTCCGTCCGCTCACTGTAGAACTCCAGTGCCCCCGGCGCCGACCGCGAAGAGGGCAGTGCAGCCGGCGAGGCCGGTCGCGTCGCCTCTGTTCCCAGGTTATCCACGTTTCCGCTGGGTTCGACGTGCTCCTGTACGGGGGCGATTGTGACCGTTTCCCCCTCGTTCGTTTTGAAGGCATCAACGAGCAGCGGTGCCGCCTGAGTCTAGTTCGTTCGCGTGCTCGATATGCTTTTTGAGGACTTTCTTGCTGATCGCCGCGCGGGTTTGCGCGACCTTCTTTCGGTGCTGCACGGTCTGAGCCGCCACTTCGGCGTCGGATTTCAGCTGAAAGTAATAGCTGCGCAGGGTCGACGGTGCGATGTTCAGCTGAAGGAGTTGCGCGATTCTTTCGAAGGAAAAGCCTCGTTCCCGGGCCGCAATCAGTCTGCTCAGCAATTGCCCGATCGCTTCTCGCCCCACAAAGCGATCGTCCGGCCGTTCACTAAAGATGGCTTCGAGCACTCTCTGACGAGCTACTTCGATGTCATCCTTTTTGATTTTCCCCTGGGTCGATGCCATGCCCAATCCTCATCTATCGAATGTTCGTGTCGTTATCCATTCATAGTACCAAAGACATTACGAATGGAGTTGCAGTTGCGCGCCCTCCAGAGGTGACCCATGAGGCGACCCGAGAGGTCACCCATGAGGTGACCCGAGAGGTGACCCATGAGGTGACCCGAGAGGTGACCCGAGAGGTGACCCGAGAGGTGACCCATGAGATGACCCGAGGGGTGACCCGATCGGTGACCGCCTAGGTGACTCGATAGTTGACTCCATAGTTGACTCCATAGTTGACTCCACTGCGAACAGCTTGAGGACAGGATATGGAATGTATCCACGCGACAAGTCGCGCGGATACGTCGGAGCGAAACGCTTGGTGGCCAGCGGCCCCCGTCGCGCTTCGATCCTTTCCGTTGAACTCAGGGCGCCGCCCCGAGACCCTTTCCGCAAGTGAGATGCAAAGAACAAAAAGCAGCCATGAAAAAAGACAGTGAAGCGGGGAAGAGTGAGTCGATTCGGCTGCGTCTCACAGCGGAAGACAAAGCCGCCATTGAAGGCAAGGCGCAGGACCGGAAGTTGACGGTGACGGAGTACCTCACGCGCGCCGGGCTGGGCCGGCCGATGCGTCAGCGTTCCGACGTCGATGCGATCAATCTGCTGCGCGAGTGCGTGGACGAGCTCAAAAGCATGCACAACATCCTGCAGGGCGTTCCGGAGGCTGGGCGCGCACTGTCGCCGGCCAGCATGGAGCACACGATGGAGGCTGTATGTGTCGCCATCCAGCGCGTCTGGCAGAGCGGAGACGAGCGATGATTCCCAAAGTCGTGGCGAATCGCCGGGACGGAAAATCGTCGTTCCAGCAATTGGCCGCCTACGTCACGCACGGCATAACGCAATCCGGCGATCCGCCAGAGAAATACAGCTGGTCGACTCTCACGCAGTACATCACGAAAGAAAGTGTGCTGGACGCGCTGGGGGATCAGGTCGAAAAGACGATCGGTGTGGAGATCAGTCAGGTGTCGTCGCTCGCGAACGCGCCAGCGGAAATGTATGCCGTCGCGCAGCAGGCACCGCGCGTGAAGGAGCCGGTCTGTCACTACATCCTGTCCTGGCCGGAACACGAGCGGCCGGCAACGCAGGACATTTTCGCCGCAGCGCGCCACACGCTGGCGGCGCTCGGCATGCGGGATCATCAGTACATCATCGCGATTCATGCCAACACTGATAACTTGCACGCGCACATCGAGGTCAATCGCATTCATCCGAAGACCTTCCGGGCCTTCGATCCTTATTACGATTACCTGACGCTCCATCGTGCGGCGCGTGAAGCCGAGATTCAACATGGCTGGCACCACGACAACGGTGCTTTCCATGTCACGGTCATCGACGGGCAAAAGCGTATTGTGCGTAATCTCGACTACCGTGATCCGGACCTGGCGCCCAGCCGTGCCGGCGCACAACGCGCAGAGGTTTGGTCGGGTGAGCAGTCGCTGGAAACCTGGTGCAAGGGCGAGCCGGCTGCGGACCTGAAACGCGTGCTAAAAGACGCAGCGACAGGAAGCTGGCAAGACGTGCATCGCGCGCTTGCGCTGCATGGATTGGCGTTGCGCGACGCCGGTGGAGGAGGGTTGCGCGTCACAGTTGTGGGTGAGGACGCGCTAGCCAAGCACGGCAAGCTGCTGGCTGTCAGCGCCTCCGCGGCGTTTCGTTTTCTCCGGCGAAAGGAGCTGGAGGCGCGTTTCGGACCCTTTGAGGCGCCATCGGCTGAGACGAGCGTCGAGCCCAAGCAAACCTATCGCCGCGATCCGAATAAGCGCCTTGAGTCCCGGGTGGAACGTCGTGCGTTGCGCGATGAGCTCCATGCTCGTTTTAAAATCGAGGAGAAAGGCGCCCGTGCGTGGCAGGCAGAAGCACGCCGGCAACTGGCGCCCTTTGTCGCCGAGGATCGTGAGCGACATCAGGTGCTCCTCGAGCACCATAAAGAAGTGCGAGCCGCGATCCGTCACGATCCATTGCTGAGCCCTGTCCAAAAACAGCAAGCGTATATGGTCGCGAAAGTCTCGATGGCGCGCCTGCGCGCACAGCTTGTCGAGCAGATCCGACAGGAACGCGATACGCGGCGCGAACTGTTGCCGCCCATTCCGACCTGGCGGGAATGGGTCGAGCAGCAGGCACAGCTCGGTGACGAGGCGGCGATCAGCGCGCTACGGGGGATGGTCTACCAGGAGGGTCGGAATCGTACAAAGAAGGAAGGCCTCGATGAGGTCGATGCCGAGGTGAACGCGATTATGCCGGCTCAACCCCAATACACCGATCCTCAGGCGCGACGCTTCGAGGACCTTGTCTGGCGTGTCGCGAAGAATGGCCGGGTCACTTATCAGTTCCCGAACGGCGAGGACGCCTTCCAGGACGAGGGCGAGCGCATCACTTACAGAAGGCCAGTCGTGTCTGATGAAGCGTTAGCCTTGAGCCTGCGGTACAGCGATCAGAAATGGCCCGACGGCATTCGGGTGAACGGCGGCGACTTCGAATTCAAGGCGCGGGTCGTGCGTATGGCGGTCGAACACAGCATTGCCATTCGCAATATCGAATTGCGAGAGCTGCAGCGTCAGTTTCAGGCTGAGAAAGAGGCGATCGGGTCGACGAAGAGTGAGGCGCATCTGAGCCAGCGGCCCGCCCCGGTGCCGTCACCCGACGCAGGGGTGAGTGATTCGGACATCAAGCAGGCGATCCGCCAATCGGATCCGAACGCGACCATTTCGCGCGCGAACACGCAGAATAAGCGTTACCCCGGACCTATCCTTTGGGAG
The DNA here is from genome assembly GCF_057814995.1 of Caballeronia sp. SL1002. Lineage (NCBI taxonomy): Bacteria > Pseudomonadati > Pseudomonadota > Betaproteobacteria > Burkholderiales > Burkholderiaceae > Caballeronia > Caballeronia sp. SL1002. The sequence goes on from NZ_JBYMUW010000007.1 coordinate 45,814, forward strand.
GACGCTCACTTCGTAGCGCAGTCGGTCGGCAAGCACGAGTACGTGCTGCACGAGCGCAGTCGATTAGATCGTCAACCGAGAAAAGGCGAGCACGTCACCATTCAATATCAAAGCGGCAAGGCGCTCATCTTGGCACGGAAGGGACGCGACACCGGTCGAAACAATCGCTAGGAGCACCGCCGCATGCTGCTTTTTCTAGATACAGAATACACGGGGGAAGGGCAAGCCGATCCGGGGTTGATCAGCCTGGGCTTGGTCGCTGAAGATGGGCAACGTGAGTTCTACGTCGAGCTGGCCGACACATGGCGGCTTGCAGACTGCAATGGGTTTGTCCTGCGCGAGGTATTGCCGAGACTGGACGGTTCACCGCTGACGATCGCGCAGGCGCGCCTCGAGCTACGGCTCTGGTTGGCCGCGGCACCGCGCTACGTGCAGGTGGCATGCGATTCGGCGACCGATTTTCGTTTCCTGCAGCAACTGCTTGGCGAGCCTTGTCCCGGGAACCTGGATGGGAAGTATTTTGATCTCCGCCCGCTGATCGATACGACGGTCTATGACCGTGCCGTAGCGACTTACTACGACACCAATGACGCGCGTCTGCATCACGCCCTCGTGGACGCTCGCGCATATCGCCAAGGTTGGTTAGCGTGGATGGACTCGCACAAGTCGGGAAGCCAGTAGCCCAAAAATGCGCAACGCAAAGCGACTTAACCAAAATGCACTTTTGCAGAACGCAACTAATGGTCGAGCAGCAGGTAAGCAACCTTGTCGGCCGACCTGAACGTACGACAGCGGCAGGCGGTCCCGATGCTCAGCACCAGAGCGAGTTCCACGGCCAGTAACGATATTCTAGATCGGCTTTTAAAAAAGTATGTGTTTGCCCGTCCTCTCAGAGCAAAGCTCTGGAGGAACGAAACATTGGTGCTTGTCGTGGCCTCCGCTACCTTCGTCGGACGTTTGAACGCAGGTTATTGCGATCACCTCGAATAAATGACGTGGTTGAACAAAGGAGGTCCGAATGTTGATCGAGTATCTATCGCGCGACGCCTGCCCAACGGAAAAGCCTAGCGAATTTGGCACGAAAAAGAGATTGTTTAGAGAAGACTTCGAAGCGAGGATTGCATGAAAGCGATCACGTATCGATGTGCAATTCTCACGTTAACGTTCGGCATCCTTCTAACCGCATTTGAATCGAACGCTACGACAGTCTCCGGTTCTCTCGACGACACGGAAATTCTTTTCGTAGCAAAAAGGGCCCAAGGCGCTTCTTTTTTTCTCGCGACCGAGGGAGTGGTCCGCGCTACCGGCCAAGGATCGATTTCCATTGAGAACCAATTCGATTTGCCGATCGAACTGGTGCGATCAGATAGCGCAGGAGGCGCGTGGTTCACCTATGGCGGATTAAGTCTGCACCACCTCAATCTGGACGGGCGAGTCACTTCGACTCCTCTACAGTCCGTCCCGATCGAAAACCCAATTGTAATGGTCGTGCCATCGGGCGAAAGCGTATTCGCAATACAACTGTGCGGGGAAATAACCCGAATCGACCAAACCGGACAAGTGAAAAAGAATACGACTGAAAAGCGAGAGACTTGCGATCGAGTTGTAACGGCGGCCACTCAAATTGGCACGAAAATGTGGCTCGCGTTCAATGATGGAAGCATCACTTCATGGGACGCAGTTACGCGCGTCACATTTAGAGGAACTCTGAATGCCGATCCCGAGGATTTGGTGCTCATGATCGCCTCAACGAACGAACAAGAGGTGCTCGTTGCCAGTCAGAGCGGTATGCTATTCGCAGGAAGCGAGGTCGGAAACGAAATCAAGTTCGAAAGGGTCCCGATACCCGCAGAAATGGGGAACGTGTCCGCCATTTTCGCCCTCGGGAAGCAGTTCCTGATCGGCTTCAGCACAGGAGCTATCGGGTTTCTTGATCAGGCAGTATTGCATGTGGCGATAAAGGCTTCGGAAGCGTTGCATTCCGATCGCGACGGCACGACATTTCGAATGGACCCTCTTCGCTCAGATTCGCCATATGCGATCTTGGCGACCTCGCGTGGTGACATTTACAAAATCGTTGATCGAAAGATCCAGAAGGTCGGTAATGCTCAATCACCGATCGCGGACATCGTCAGCAATCAAGGCGGCGAGACCTGGGTGATCTGCCGCGACCAGTTGTACAAGGTCTTTGGCAACGAAGTCTTCGAGATATCCGAGTTCTCTAATCTGTCGGATCCCGTTACACGGATTTTCGAAGTCAAAGACGGGATATGGTTGAGCCGGTTCTACGGAGGGGCATCGTTTTATCCGCATCCTGCGTCTACTGTTTCTCTCAGCGACCGAAAGATCGCAGATGGGAAGTTTGGTGTCAGCGTAAACGCGGCGAACTCTTCGGCGGGAGCATTGATTGCAGCATTTGTCACTCTGTCCGAAAGTGGAAATCAACACACGATCCGCGGATCTATTGCCGGCACGGCTGTCAGTTTCGATATACCAACTGACATGCGGCGCCCGCAAGTACTGGACGTACACGCTTTCGCATCATCTGGTCAGTCCGTTCAGTGGAAGGAAAGTTCTTCATTGCCCATCCAGTTAGTAGCCAGTACCACTTTCACCGAGCACGTTGCCCAGGTGGCGAAGCTGTCGGGCGCCGCTCTGGCGATTTTCGAAGCCATTTTGTTGGCCTACCTATTTGCTCGCTACAAATCTTCTGCCGTCGCGCAGGCTGTAGTCTGGCGCAATCCCACGCTACGCAAGATTCTCACGCTTGGAATTTTGGATGCTATGTTGAATTTCCGGAGCGTAGCGGAATTTCTGGTGACGCCCGTTGCTAAAAGGTTTAAATCGCAGGCACCCACTGAACCCTTCTACTTCGACGGGGTAAAGGCCGTCGAATTTAGAAACGATAAGTCCTGGTCAAGCCCTGAAACATTGGTGAACCTTCTTTCTGATCCTTTCGGCCGGGTCTTACTAACCGGAACATCAGGCTCAGGGAAAAGCGCTTACGTCAGGTACCTAGTCCAAAGAACCCAATCGCCAGCAATCCTAATCGGTGCAAAAAAATGCGAAGAAGGCGTACTGCAGGGAGTCTATGCGAGGCTCCCCGAAGAGGCGTCAGATTTTAAGATAATCGAACGAGCACTGGCGGTTGGCGCACTTGGAATTATCATCGACGGCTACAACGAATCAAGCTTAACAGCACGAACGCGCATCGTGGATTTCTGCCTCAGGTACCCAACCGCAAATATCATTCTAACGTCGCAGCCTAGCTTGCTGCCGGATTTACCTGAGTACCGCCGCCTGCAAATCATTTCGCTAGATAAGGAGATGGCCCAAGCTTACCTCAGCGAAGCGTTTAAATACGAGCAGGGTGATGGCCCTAATCCAGATGTCATTTCCGAAGCCGTTGTCAGATTGCTTGGAAACTCGGAGTCTGGTGACGGACTAACTCCGTTCGAACTCGACCTTGTAAGACAGTTACTTAAGCAAGGGGTATTCGTCAGCAAAAGCCATATTATCAAGCAATGGACAGAGACAATATCAGTCCGCTATAGAGAATTGTTTTTCGGCGAGTTTCCGCTCACGAAAATTGGAAAGATCGCGTTTAACGAACGTAAGATCAATAGTTCGCGTTTCATAGCAAATGACTTTCCTCCAGACGAAATCGAGTATTTTCGTAATGAACGATTGATCTTGACGGGCGGCATTGCTGACCAGGTTTATGCGTTCAGGCATGAGCGGTTACAGGATTGGTTCATAGCCAAGTACTTGAGGGCGCAACCAGACATCTGGGGTGATGCGGCGACTTTCCCGGTCATGGCGCAGGCTTTTAGCTTTTTGGCGGAATTTGTGTCGACTGAGGGTCGGACGCGGATCATTCATATAGCCGCAGAGGTCGGAGCTCTGAGCGGCGACCATACGATTGTCGATGCAGTAATGAAGCACATCGACCAGCGCGAGTCCCAATATGCTTAGCCAAACCGTCGTTGCGCGAATCTCGACCGCACTTATGTTTGTTGCTACCTCAATTGCTTCGCTACAGGCGTGGGCCGGCGGGGAAGTCGATCCTCAAAACGCAAATTACGTATATTCCATGAACCTGTCCCGACTCTCGTCGGACCTGAATCTTTCCTTAACCTACAATTCACGATCATTGATCAGTACCGCCTTCGGCTTCGGATGGTGCAGTGGGCTTGGAACAACGCTTACTCCACGGCCGGAAGGGCTTGTTCTAAATGTGTGCGGCGGAGGAAAAGAAATAACTTTCGTCTCTCCCACACATAAGGAAAAGTATGCCCTATTCCTGCAACGCCATGAGACACAGTTCAAAGAGAAAATTCCGAATTATGGATCGGTGAACGAAAATAAAGATATGCAAATTGCGGATTTTTTCTTGAATCAGTCATCCGTTGGTTGGTATGACGAGTTCGATATTGACTCGTACAAAGGAACTGCAAGTGCTCGGTTGAACAAGCTAAGAAGCGGCGTCGTGACCCAGGTTGACTCCTCTACCTACAGATTCGATCGTCTCGGAAGATTAACCAGGCAACGTGGAACTAATTCTCGCAATGACATGTTTCAGTGATTTCTTGGATTTAAAATTATCGGTTTTCGGAGTGGAGGTGGTGCAGGCTTATTGAAGATACGACAAAATCACTTCGGCCTAATTACAGCTGTATTCGACGCTGGATCGAAGGTTGATTTTTCTTATTCGTCTGATAGCTCCCCAGCGAGCCAAAATATGCTCTCGACGGTGAGAATGGGACAACGCTTCTATCAGTTCAGTTACGATAACCTATTCAATATGATCGATCAGCGTGGAAATGAGGCGCCAGTGGAGACTGTGCAATACGACAAAGAAAAGGATTGGGCAATGCGCCGGACCGTTGTCGGTGACTGCGACTACGTTTATAAATACGGTTTCGTGTCCAATTACCATTACTCATCAAAGGTGATTGAGACTTGCAAGGGCAGCTCCGCTCGCACATACACGTACGTTTTCGATTTTGCGGAGCCCTCACAGCCTGGCGGTGCGAACGTGACTACCGCTCAATACGGAAGCCGAATTATCTCCTATGATTCAGGAACGAGATTGTTACAGCATTTTTCTGACGGGCCCATCGATGAAAACCGCATACTTGTCCCTGTGTTCGGGAAATACATAGCATTATCTCGGGGCGGAGTGGTTGAGAATTCGATTGATAATCGATGCGGACGATTGACCCACACGACGACTTTAAATTATTTAACTATCCAATACAATAACGAATGCGATCCGCTTCGGGCGAAATGGCGTAACCATGGAAGTTACAGATTCGATTACGATAGGAATCACGCCCTTTCGGGCGTCACTGACATTGATTCTCAAAAGCGCTATTCCATTATTCGCAGCACCGGCGGGAAGATCGATGCGGTCGAACTGATCGGTGTCTGGCGAGAAAATATCGGTGAGCGATCGCGCGCAGCGACGTTGCGCTCACTTTCAAACTCGAAGTTAGAAGATTTAGCTGAGATTTTGAGAACGGTCGGGCTCGACGATGTGGCAGACGTTATTTCGATCGAATCAGACGATCCGTTTGCGGCGTGGTGCCGTTGCGGCCTGCCTTTGTTTCCTCCTCGGACTTTACATTAAAAGGTTACGGGAAGTTTCACAGCATTTCGCAAAGCCGCTGGTTGCCACTGTTTGCCTCAAATGTCGTTTCTAATGAAATGGCCAATTTTGAAAAAAATGTTCGGAGAACTTAAATGCGAACGGTGATGTGCTTGTTTTTGCTCTTTCCATTTGTCGGTGTGAAGGCGCAGGTGAACAACGAGTGGGTGAGCTTCGCGGACGCCAGCCCGGAAAATGGTGATCAAAGTTCGACTGGAAAGAGATGCGTCTTTCGGTTTATAAAGGAAAGGACAATAACACTCGGTAGCCATAGGGACAGCGATCATACGAGCGTAGGAACCTTCACGGTGATTGGACATTATCGGTGGATAGTTCGCGATGTGCCGACGTGTTCACTAAAAGTAGCAGTCACTGACAATAAATATGACATCGTTCGGGTTTGGGACATGTTTCGCGTTGATGGATCTCCGCATAGTTATAATTTGAAATTTAAGAGTTGTGATGGATCGGTTGAGTGCGACGGAAAAACGATGGATAAGACGAATTTTAATTTTATGTTCCAAGTAAGCAACACAACGGGGCGGGTATTAGGCGATCAGTACTTAGAAAGATTGCATTTCAAACCATCAAATTTGAATAAAAAAGAGACTTACGGAATCGTTAAGAAATTCGTCGATAATATGAAATCAATAAATTTAGATCAGGACGACTCGGGCCTGGCTGCTGTCGTATCACCGCTAGCGTACCCACAAACGACACAAGTGGCCAGGCAGTATCTTCGCTTGCGTACTGCAATTGTGCAAAGCTACGAAATAAAAGAGGCATTTCTTATATCTGACCAGGAAGATGTAGGAAATCGTTCGCCAATTGTACATGCCCTTTTGCGAGAGAAATCCAAGACGGGATACGGGGGGGCAGTAACGATCGAATTGATCCTTGCGGATGAAAGTTGGAAGCTTCTTTCCATTTGGCTTGAGTAAAGTAAGGGCTCCGCGACTATCGGCGACGTATAGCGACGCGAAGCGCCAGATTGTCGAAAGGAGTTCATCCTGTGGGCGTTCTATGGCGGAGATGCACCCGGTGAGGAAGTCATTGGAATCACTGTTAGACCGGCGTATCAATATCTCGAAGGTCGACTCGGCCTAGACAACTGCGGCTGCACCTTCCTGCCGGTCACCGTGAATGAAGCCAGTGAAACTGGCGCGGCCCAATAGGCTGGATCTACGTCTGCGGCACAGGCACCCGGCACGTCGGGCACCGGCCAGTCCTATGTACTTCGTGACCACGCCCTTAGATATGCCCAGTGACGCGGCGATCCGATCGTGCGAGAAACCGCCGTCGAATTTAAGTCGTAAAACGTCCTTTATCATCCGCATGTTCATCCGGTGCGCCAGGTGCGCCGGCATGCTGTCTCCGGCCAAAGCCGGCGAGCATAGCCCACGTGGTTGATGTCATGCGCAACGCCAATCCAGCCCTTCGGTCCGCTCGGTCACGTTTCCGAAGTGACCGGTCACGTTGCCGAAATCGCCGGTCACGATCCCGAAACGTAACCGTCCGACCCTGACCGTGTAGACGCTTGATGAAGGCGACGCCATGCTTTCCGGGGCGCAAATGTGACTGTGTCCACAAAGGGCTGCACCCGGTACCCGGCGCCAATGACTAAATTACTCTGAAGCTGCCTTCAAAGATCAGCAGCGCGACTGGCTGCATTGGTCGATTTTTGCCACTCGCGGCGGGCGGACGTGGTCAGGTGTTACGTCAAATGACGCTGTAGGTGGATGTCTGCTTACTAAACGGCATCTGAACTGTCTATGGAGAGCTTACAATCAAGCTCCGCTACATGTTGAAAGCAGGCGGCTGGTTGGACCCGGTGCCATGTCTCAGGAGGACCGCTTCCTCGTCTGGCTGGAGCCGCACTAGCTCCTTCGAGTCGATCCAGAGCTTGAGCGCAGCCTGTTCATCGTAGGACGCCTTTGATGATCGCGTCGTAAGCAACCGCCGATCGTTCGACTGGATATACGCGCCGGAGCTGTTTGCGTAACCTGGATCCATGGCCACTTTAGCCAGGCCCGCTCCCGAAAACTCCTTGCTGCCGATGGTGACGCCGAGCTTTCGCATTAACCAAACAGCAAATGCTGAATTGCTCAGCCACCGAACCGGTTTGGGCATAGACTACAGTCTGCGACGGTGGACAGCGCTCACCCGATACCTCGATGATCCGCAGCTTCCTGTTGACAACAACTTGTGCGAAAACCAAATAAGGCCCATTGCAGTGGGCAGAGGGAATTGGCTCTTCGCGGGCTCAGCTCGCGCCGGTCGGCGCCAGGCTGCAGTGATGAGTCTTATCCAGTCAGCGAAGCTTAATGGACACGATCCCTATGCCTATCTGAAAGACATCCTGACGCGGCTCCCTACGCAGCCCGCCAGTCGGCTCGATGAGCTGTTACCGCACCTCTGGCAGCCTCAGCTTCAACAGTAGGCTGACATCGGCTCCCGAACCCCTGAGATTGCCGAGCGCTTACGCTGCAAGGTCTCCACGGTCATATGGACTGGAAGCAGACCAGTGGACGAACGAGCGACTTCGAGTGGCAATCGAGCGACGTTGCGGCAAACTTTATTCTTGCAACCACGTCTGGAAAGTGGCGACGGACGTCGGTTTGGCGCACCTGCTGAGTAAAGCGCAAAAGTAATTTTCCGGATGGCGCAAAGCGGCCAGCAAGCGACATCTATCGTCGATAAAACTGTGCCGTCCATGCGGCCGTTTCGCTTGGGATTCAGCCATTGCGCGAAGGTCTTGTCGTAGAGTGGCCGGCATTTCCATCGCTTAATCTAAATTCGACTATCATTCAGAACGCGGTTCTCGGAAAAACCCTCTATCTGTTGCGCAAATCAAGGATCTACGGGAGGCACTGTGACTGATCGTCATTTGGTTGCCATCGGCTCGGAAGATTTGATTCGTCAGATTACCGAAACGAACTTTGGAGAGGGCATTCGGGTCGGCATCCCGCGGCCGGCCGATGGGCTCGTCGACGCCGTCGATGCACCGCTCGGCCCTGAAGAGATTCGTCTGACGCTCGAGATGATCAGTCTCGCGATCTCGACCGCGACGTCCGCAGTCGTTCTCCTGCAGAAAATCAAGAACTTGCTGGCGACGCGGCCCGTCGCAAACAACCCGCCCTTGTGCATCGTGATTAAGGATGCGCGCTCTGGGCAGACACTGGTCATGGTCGACGCCGAGACCAACGCCGAAACGGAGGCCGCAAACCTCACGGATGATCGGTCGTGATTCCTTTGCTGCAGTTCGATCCAGCTTCGATGACACTGTGGTACGACGCGCATCTCATTGGTCTCTCGCGGGGGCATCGGGAGATCAATCTGGCGCTCGAGCACGCGATTGTGGGCGACGATCGGCGGCTACGCCATGTCATCGATTGCATTGACGATTCCTGGGTGCAGACGCGCGCTGCCAACATCGCTAGTGCAGTGTGGCACGAGAAGCGGCATTTTCTCGATTTCGTGCTGACCAACTATGGCGCACTGCGCACTCGCACACTCTTTGAGGTCTATGCCAACCTTACGGGCGTCCTGACCCATCACGGCAAGGAGCAACGCCTGATCGTGCCACTGGATATGAATCTCGACGACCTCGCGCGCGAAGCGCTGAAAGTCGACAAGCCCAGCGACGAAGTGCTCGAAGTCGCAAAGGCGGTTGCCCGTCGCAAACAGATGATTCAGGACGATCGGCGTCCAGTTCATTCGCCTCTCGGTTTGTTCGAGGTTGGCGGTGAAGCCTTGATGGAGGCAGTCGCCTATCATGTGCAGACATGCAAGACGCATCGCGTGCTCGGCCAAGCGATGTGTGGCCGCGTTCAAGCCGACCAGGCCGGCGCGGAAGTGACCAAGGCCAAGTACAACTGGCTATACGAAGTGATGATTCGTGCCGGTCTCCTTCGGGTGGATGGGGAAAATGACGGATTTTTGGAAATTCGCGGCGAGCCGTTTCTACCGCTATGTTACGCCGCGCTGGCAGGTCGCTTTTGGAAACAACAACAGACATCCGGGAAAGAGGTGTCCTCCTACTTGCCCGGCGAACGCTTTGCGAGCCTTGCCTTCGCGATTCGCAAGTGGCATCCAAAGTATTGCGATGCGACCGTAAGCGAAGCATGGCGGATCGTCAACGACGTCTGCACCCAAATATTTGGCCGAAGTGTAATTGAAGAGACGCAAAGCGACTTTGAGCACGAAGAGCGCTATATCGGCGCGATCACCAATGGGTTTCCCGACACGCACTTGTCCGCCGCAGTGACGGACCTTCACGAATTGCGCGGCCGCTGGATCAAAGTGCTGAAAGAAGAACCGGAGGCAATCCTTGATCAGGCGGTGTGGTGCGACGAGACCGTGAATCGATGCCAGCCGTGGATCGTCGTCGCCGCCTCGGCAGGAGAGATAGGGAAGCCGCCGGACGGTTATGAACTCTTGTCGGGATTCGCGGAGCCCGACTGCGACTTCGCCAAAACGCCAGAAGCGCGATGGTGGTGGGCTGCAATGAATTTCCGTTGGCCAGAAGCTGAAAATAGCGACGCATTTGCACTGCGCAAGCGCGAGGCATGGATGTACATAGCCTCGCAATACGCTCCGCTGGGTAAGCTGCTTTACGCGGGTAATAAGATTCGGGTGATGTTGGGCCCCGAATTGTTCGCGGCGCGAATCCGATATGAGCGCAGCACCGGCGTGAAACTCGTGATCTATCCGCCGTTTTGCCATCCTGGTCACACACACGATGCAGCGTTTTGGTATTACATCACCGGCAATGACACTTTCCGCTGCGAGCTGTCCAGTGAGACCGTGCGAAAGCCCGAGGGCTTCATGCTGGACCCGTGGGAACTTCGGCTCCGGCCGGGGCTGTGGCACACGCTCCTTGGCAGCGTGGCCGACCAAAACAAGATGATGTACACGATCAAACGAGATTGGATGCCCTGGCTATTGAGCGAAGAATTTAGCGACTATTTCCGCTCTTTCTGTACTGATGACGCAGCGCTATATCGCGCGCTATATCCCGAGGCAGATCGCAACGCCTAAGCCACCGCCGACTTCGCCCGCCTGAGAAAGTCTCGCACCGTAAGCGTGTTACGTTCATAGAGTTGCCAGGCGTCGATGTCCGCTTCTCGCTCACCCAGAACGGCAACGAGGACGTGGCCGATCGATTGCACGCAGAGCGCCACATCCGTGGACGTCCCCCCCTTGCGGCACGGGCGTGCACCCAGTAGCTCAAACCAGTCATGCAGGAAGGGATCGCGGCGATGCTGCAAGAACCTCCGATTCCTCAACAATTGAGTCGTCAGCTCCGTGACTGCAGAGTGAATCGGTGTTTCCATTTTCGTCCGCTTTGCCGTTTCCCTTTGCAGCCACGACGTCGCAAACCGTACCTCGAATCGCTCGCTCGGCGATGCATCATCCATGTGGTTCAACCGGAATGGCAACTCGATTACCCAGTCCGCATCGTTCAGCATCTTGATGATCGCCGCGTCGATCGAATCGCCGTTGAGCCTGCCCTCCGCAGGCCCTGAAAGCAGCAAGTAGTCGATCATCTTGAGAACGATGTCTTCAATCTGATCCGGGCTTCTCGTCGGTTGAAGGGGTGGTGGATATTTGGCTCGCGGTGTCAAAGGTAAACAGGCGCATTTGGTCTCCCGGTTAAGCAGGCGAAGCGAGAGCTGTCCAGATGATACCGCGAGCGGGTGGCCGCAGTGACGTAGCAGTTGCGCCGACAGCACGGCGCATTCGGCAGCGGCCTCGATTTCGTCGTGCAGTTCCAGCCATTCCGCGAGACTGCGCCATCTTTTGCCTGCGCTCTCGAATTCTTCCAGTTGCGCCCCGGCGCGATCGCGACGCCGCCCAGCAATCATCGGCTCAAGGGCGTCGACCACCAGATGCAGTGTCAAGCTGTTGGCATTTTCCGGGTCAAGTTCGGGGAGGTTCAGACGGACCCAGTCGAACCCTTCGCGACCGCCGTTACGCCAGTTTATAAACGTTTTTGCCAGCGCGATCGCAAAGCTCAGATCGGAAACCCGTTCGCCGCATTGAGCTGCCGCGGTGAAAAAGTCCAAACTCTGCTGCCCGGAAATCGCAACGATCTTGTCGTGCCGCCCAAGGGCGGCGTGATCGCCGGCAAATGAATTGAAGATAAGATTCAGTGCAGGTAACGCCGCAAGAATCATCTCGTTTTCTAGTCCGAGATAGGAGCGAGGACTGTTCATGTCGGCCTCATCAAGCTGGCGGAATGGAGATGACGTAACTCTCGGTGGCACCTGCAACGCGTCTGAACCATTATGTCACGCTCCATGTGCGTTGCGATGGAGGATGGCGCAGTTGTAGGGGCTTCGTGCGTATTCCGGTGAAGGTGATCAGCGATTCCAATTGAAGGTGATCGCTGTTTCCGGACGATGGTGATCACGCGTTTCGGATGATGGTGATCACTTTCGGGCGTTTCCGAAACGTGATCACGTTACCGGAATGGGTGATCACCGTCCCGGAACGGGTGATCACGAGACCGGAACCGGTGATCACAGGACCGAAACGACGAGCTTATTTTGGCTTGGCGATGGTGTTGCGCATGTTCTCAACGATGGGCAGTAGCCTGTTTCCTTTTTTTGGAAACCAAGGCAATGCCAGCACACCGCACGAGCATGCGTAAATTGAAGGAAGTCCTACGACTAAAGTGGGCGTGCGGTCTCTCACACCGCCAGATCAGCCGTGCGGTTGGCATCGGTGTCGGTGCAATATCCGAGCACGCCGCGCTGGCGATTGCCGCTGGGCTGGACTGGCCAAGCATTGAGCCTCTCCGATGATGAGATTGCGCAGCGCCTCCTGCCGAAGGCGTCGGCAGGTGAACTTGCGACCGGCTCCAAACGTATTCCTGACTTCACGTTGATACACCGTGAGTTGCGGCGCAAGGGCGTGACGCTGCAGCTACCTTGGGAGTGGATCGATCAACGAATGATCGCAACGCTGGCCGGCTGTGACTGGGTTCGTCACACCCAGAACCTCATCCTGACCGGACCTACGGGAGCCGGCAAGACCTGGATTGCGTGTGCATTCGGACAGCAGGCGTGCCGGCAAGGCTTCTCCGTGTTCTATGTACGCGTTGGACGCTTGTTCGAAGAGTTAAAGATCGCCGTAACCGTCCGGCCACGACCGTTCTTGACAGCGTGTTGATAGCGAATTGTTGGACGGCAGCGCGTTGAGTTCAGGCGACGTCGTGGTGAAGCCGATCGGCAACGACCCATGGCAACAGCTCGTCGACGCGATTGACGGGATGCTCGGCGATGCGAGCGATGACGTGGCGCAGGTAGGCCTCGGGATCAAGGCCATTCAGTTTGGCGGTACCGACCAGGGTGTAGATTGCGGCCCCGCGTTCGCCGCCGCTGTCGGAACCGAAGTGCAGAAAGTTTTTCCTGCCGAGAGCGACGGCACGTAAAGCGCGTTCGGCTGCGTTGTTGTCGATTTCCACGGCGCCATCCTCGACGTACAGCGTGAGCGCCGCCCATTGATTCAGCGCGTAGTTGATGGCTTTGGCGGTATCGCCTTTCTGCGACACCGAACCCAATGTCGAGCGCAGCCAGATCTCGAACGCATCGAGTAGCGGACGCGCCTGCTCCTGCCTGACACGTCTTCGTTCGTCTGGTGGCTTGCCGCGAATCGTGGCTTCGATTGCGTACAGTTCGCCGATCCGGCGCAACGCTTCAGTGTTGACCTCGTTCCTGCGCGCGACGAACAGATCGTGGAATTTACGGCGCGCGTGCGCCATGCATGCAGCCTCGCGCACATCACCACCTTCATAGACCGCGTTGTACCCCGCGAACGCGTCGGCCTGCAACGTTCCCCTGAAGTCCTTCAGATGGCCCTGTGGATATTCACCAGCCCTTGTGGGACTGTATGCGAACCAGACCGCCGGCGCCTCCTTCGAGCCGGCTGGCCGGTCATCCCGAACGTATGTCCAGAGACGTGCGGTACGGGTCTTGCCGTTCCCGGGCTCAAGCACAGGTACGGGCGTGTCATCCGCGTGGATCTTCGAGGCGGCCATTACGTACCGGCGAACGACCTCTACCAGTGGCCGGAGCAACGCACTGCACTGGCCGACCCAGTCCGCGAGTGTCGAACGGCTGAGCTGCACGCCGTCGCGCGCGTAAATCACTGACTGTCGATACAGGGGGAGATGGTCACAGAATTTGGCGACCAGAACATGCGCGAGCAACCCCGGACCCGGCATGCCGCGATCGATTGGCCGGCTGGGCGCAGCCCCCTGCACGATGCAGTCGCAACAGGTACAGGCCTTCTTGAGTCGGCGGTGACGAATCACTCGCCAATGCCCCGGCACGTAGTCGAGTTGCTCGGAGACGTCCTCGCCGAGCTCGCCAAGCGCACTGCCGCATTGCGGACAGCACGCGTCGTCGGGCTGATGAACAACGTCTTCGCGCGGCAGATGTTCCGGAAGTGGCTTGCGTCCCGTCGGCTTGCCGGTTTCTGGGCGAGGCCTTGTCGGTGCGTCGACCGTCGCCGCACCATCGTCGGCCTGCAGATCTTCGAGACGCAATTCCAGTTGTTCGATCTGGCGATCAATCTTCTCCGACTTGCGCCCGAACTGCATGCGCTGGAGTTTCGCGATCCACAGCTTCAGGTGCTCGATCTCGATCGCCCGGTCGGAGAGTGTCTTCCGGAGCGCCGTTACAGTGTCGCGCAGATCCGTGAGTTCGCCTTCGTGCTCACGTAACGCCGCCTCACGCGCGATCAAGAGAGCCTTCAAGGCCTCGATATCGTCCGGAAGCGTAGCGTCGCTGGATGCCATGCAGGCAGTTTACGCGCGTGCATGGCGCTATGGCCGCGTTGTAACATACGTTTACAAAGCGCTGCAGGGGCGCGCTGCATCAACTGGCTGTCGCCAGTCGAATCCTTCGAGCAGAAGGCCGAGTTGAGCGCTGGTCAGCGAAACAACACCGCCGTCAGCACGAGGCCACGCAAAGCGCCCACGCTCCAGGCGTTTGGCGAACAGACATAGGCCACCGTCGCGCCAGTACAGGCACTTGATGAGGTCGCCGCGT